>CAXTLR010000001.1:0-926117 GCA_964245195.1 uncultured Acidobacteriaceae bacterium
GGGGGGGGCGCCGGGGTAGGCGAAGTCGTTGGGGTGGTCCTGGGGCTCGAGCATGTCGAGGATCTGGGGGCGGTAGGCCTGGGCGCAGGAGATGACGAGGGAGCCGGCGGGGTAATGCTTGCCGTCGACGTCGAAGGCGGCGGTGGCGCGCTCGATGGTGACGCCGGACTTCATGAGGGTGTTGACGAACTTGACGGCGGTGGGGAAGTCGGGCTGGTCGGAGGGCAGTATGTAGCCGCGGGGATCGCGGTGGGCGGGATCGTGGAGGATGGAGGTGTAGAGGCTGGCGGGAACGCCGCCGAGATTGCGGCCTCCGCCGACGACTCCGGGAGCGGGGCCTCCGGGAGCGGGGGTGGGGTTGCTGGCGACTCCGGCTCCGGCGGCTCCTCCGGCTCCGGGCGCGGTGGGGGAGGTGGCGGCGGGTGAGTCTCCGGTGGTGGCGCGGCCGCCGCGGTTCCGGGCGCCGGGAGCGGCGGCGGCACCAGCTTCCTCGAGAGCTTCGATGCGCTTGGGGGTCACGGTCCAGCTGTCTTCGTTGCCGTGATCGATGGAGCGCTGGCCCATGACGTACATGTCGTAGAGCAGGTGGGTGCGCTCGCGGGAGGCGTAGTCGAGGACAGCGCGGTTGTTGGTCTGCTCGTAGGCGACGGACTGGGCGTAGTGCCAGGTCTGCGGGGCAATGGGGTAGGGCTGGTCGCCGCTGGGAAGCTGGCGGGCGGGAATGAGCGGGATCGGCATGGGCGTGGGGCTGCCGATGATCTCGGTGAGGAGGCCCGTGCTGTTGTGGAAGTAGGTGATGGTGCGCAGGCCGCCGTTGTACCAAGTGCTGTAGGGGGCGTCGGACCGCATGACCGAGCCGGGCTTGTTTTCTTCGACCAGGCGCTCATGCATGGCGGTGCCGACGGCTTCGATCTTGAGCGGCATGAGGGGGTCGTAGTGGAAGTTGAAGGGGTCGCGGAAGGGAGGCATGAAGATGATGGTGCCCGGCGGCCCGGCCTGGTGGTGGTTGTACATGATCTGCGGATACCACTCGCGGAAGAGCACGCGGGAGATGTTGGTGGATTCCGGCATGTTGTTCATGTAGAAGTCGCGGTTGTTGTCGTGGCCGATGTACTTGGCCCAGAGGCGCGGGGTGCCCTGGCCGGGGCCGTCCATGACGCGCTTGGTGGGGTCGGGCTCGCGCATGTACCACTTGGCGACGAGGTCGTCTCCGTCGGGGTTGTCGAAGACGAGCAGCGCGATGTCGTCGTTCAGGAAACGCATCGTCTCGGGGTCGGTGCGGGAGTTGAGCTCGTAGATGGTCTCGACGAGCTGGGTCTGGCCGACGGTTTCGGACGCGTGGAGGCCGCCGTCGATCCAGACGATAGACTTACCTTCTTCGGCGAGGGCGTGGGCCTGGTCGGGAGTAAGGCCCTCGGCATGGGCGAGCCTGGCGGAGATTTCTTTGTAGTGGTCGAGCTTGGCGATGTTCTCGGGCGAGGAGACGATGACCATGTACTGGCGGCGGCCCTCGGCGGTGGGGCCGATGTCGACCAGCTTCATGCGGTCGGACTCGGTGGCGAGCTTCTGGATGTAAGTGGTGATCTGGTCGTAGTTGGCGAGCATGTAGTCGTCGCCCATGTTGAAGCCGATGATCTGCTTGGGCGTGGAGATATTGGCGCGGGGGGCCTGGGCCATGGCGGGCAGGGGACAGAGGAGGGTTGCGGCTGCGGCGAGGCAGGTGGGTTTTAGGGCGGAGGGCAACGTGGTCTCCTGGGTGCTCTAGGTAAATGCGGTGTGTCTAATGTATCTCAAGGCGCTGCTTGGCTGGGTGGCCAACTCGAGCGGCCAGAACAGAGATCGGAGTAGAGGACGTGGTGACTCAAGATCAGTCTCGATTGGGTTAGCGGCACTGCTAACGGTGATGGCGGACCTTCGGCGATCAGGCGGTTGGCCGCACATCATTGACTTCCCGCTCCCGGCTTCCTACCCTCATTCCATGGCGACACTCCCGAACAACATCAGCACCCTTTCCGCTGCCGACAAATTCGATCTTATCGACGCGCTTTGGCAGGACCTCGAAGCACATCCGCCAGCGTTGAGCGCCGAGCACGCCGAGGAGCTTGATCGGCGTATTGCCGCTTACGAGAAGAACCCGGCCGCCGGAACCTCGTGGGAACAGGTCAAGGCTGGATTACCGAAGCGGTGAGTCTGCCCGTCCTATGGTCAGACGAAGCGAAAGCGGAGTTCTACGAAGCCGAGCAGTGGTACGCCGATGTCAGCGTCCAGCTGTCAAAGCGATTCGTGCAGGCGGTTGAAACGACCGCCCAGCTTATCGCCGACTACCCTTCACGATTTCCTGTTGTCTATCGGGAGCGAAGGCGGGCGGGGGTGCAACGGTTTCCCTATGGCTTGTATTACCAAATCGAAGCCGAACGCATTTTAGTCATCGCGTGCTTTCACGGGAAGCGTAACCCCCGACGCTGGCAGCGACGTTAGATTACGAAAGCGAGCCGAGAGGCCCCAACCCTAACCTGTCCGAGGCGGTCGGTGACCATGTTCTTGAGGTAGCGTTCGATGGGGAGGCCGTGAGACAGAGCCTGAGCGGCGAGCTCGGCTTCGACTTCGGGTTGCAGGTCGAGATGGATCATGTTGGGCTTAGGGTAGCAGAATGGAGATCGTTCCAGATCAAATGTCCCTAACGGCGTCAAGCTGAAGGCCTGCTGGGATTGGATTTACTGGATAAACCTAAACGCATTTCACAAAGGGTATGGCACGTGCGGAGGCATACTTTGACCATTCTGGACAAAAGCACGATGATCGTCACGTCGGTGATGATTGGCGTGGAACTTTCGGTGTCGCTGTTTGTGAACCCGGCAATCTGGAAGCGAGACGCGAGGGTTATGGCGAGTGATCTGGCTGCGACGCTGGGCGGGGTAATGCCGATTTGGTATGCCGTAAATTTATTGTTGCTGATGGCCGATGCTGTCGTGCATCGCCATGAGCCGACCGGGTCTGCGCTTCTTATCGCGGCTGTTGTGTGGTTGCTGACGATTGTTTACACGCTTGCGCTTTTGGTGCCGATCAATAATCAGCTGGCGAAGGATACGGGGGCGGCTGGGTTCGATTGGGAAATGCAACTCAGAAAGTGGGACTTGCTTCATCGATGGCGCATTGGGTTTTCGTTTGTTTCGTTGTTTGTTTTTGTTTGGGCTTGTCGGTGAGAGGGAGACTAGCTGGTGAGGGCATGGTCAAGCTCGATCAACTTGTTCACTGCGCTGAAGGCGGCAAGCAACGTGGGAAGGGCAGCTTGATAATCGACGAAGTCGAAGATACTGCTGACCGAGATGCAGAAGGTCGCGCCCGCTTCGGGAGCCTTGCGATGATAGGTCACGCCTGCTGAGATCTCTGAGACAGAGGCAGCAACTTGATCGGCTTCGCTCTTTAGTAGGGTGAGTTCGACCGATCCTTTCTTTGTCTTGTGTATGATCTTCGTTTTTGTGCTGAGATCGGGATGGGTGAAGTTGAACCAGCTGTCGTCATACCATGCATCTCGTGCGGGCTCCCACTGGACCAGCGTTTGCGCGAAAAAGTTCGCCGCCTGATCTGCGTAGGACGCGCGAAACGCGGTCATGACGGGATCGATATTTTGAAGGCTCGTGGCTGCGAAGTTGCTCAGGGCTCGGTCGATTACAGCGGCTTTAAAGCGGGTGCGATCGTTCGGTTCCGCCACATTGTGGAAGAAATGTGAGATTGATTCCAGCGGCACGCGAGTGTCGAAACCTGCAGCGTCTTTGCTGTATTTCTCCGGAGAGACGAGGCATGTAAAGAAGTGGTTCCAGTGACCGACCAGCTTGCCGGCCTCGCCACGAACTCTATAGCGGACTGCTTGATCTTTCTGGAAGCCGGCGTAGATCTTGTCTTCGATCAGGATGGCTACCCTGGACGACGGATCCTGCTCGCACTGATAGATGACCAGGACATCAGTTTCCCCGGCGTTGGTGGTTGCAGAACGGATTGCATGACAGTTCCACGAGGAAGCTGAAGTAAGCAGCGCGCTTCGTTCTTCGGTCGTCCAGACGGCCTCAAAATGCTGGTTCGCGTGTTCGAGAAAGAACGACAGAAAGGCCGGGTTTACCCCGAACTCTTCTTCCAGTAAAAAGTCGATGTGGTGCTCTTGGACGGGGGAGTGGAAGGGCAGGACGGGTGCGGAAGATGTGTCTGAGATAGCTGGCTCATCATTTGGCATGAGTGAAGATAGCACCAGCGTGAATGGAAGCTCTTGCGTGCTTAGGACTGTGCTGGGAAGGACGGGGAAGCTAACGCGTGGCAGCTGCCGACTGGAGGTCGGCTAACGTAGTACCGCCTTCCTGGTCCTGGTATTGGAGCTGGTAGAGCTTGTAGTAGAGGTCGTGCTGGGCTAGGAGCTGCTGGTGGGTGCCCTGCTCGCGGAGCTGGCCCTTGTGCATGACTAGGATGGTGTCCGCCGACTGGATGGTCGAGAGGCGATGGGCGATCAGGACCGAGGTGCGGCCGGTGATCATGCGTGATAAGGCGAGACGGACGCGTAGCTCGGTTTCGGTGTCGACGGAGCTGGTGGCCTCGTCGAGGATGAGGATGCCGGGCGAATGCGCCAAGGCGCGGGCGAAGCTGATGAGCTGCTTCTGGCCGGTCGACAAGCCGGCTCCTCGTTCGCGGACAGGCTCGTTGAAGCCGAGGGGAAGCGAGCGGATGAAGTCGCCTACGTTGACCTCGTCGGCGGCTTGCTCCACTCTCTTCTCGCTGATGGAAGATGTCCCGAGGCGGATGTTGTCGGTGATGGTTCCGGAGAAGAGGAACGGGTCCTGCAGAACGACTCCGAAGCGCCGGCGGAGAGCGGTCAGGTCCTGCTGGCGAATGTCGATGCCGTCGACCAGGATGTGGCCGCTCTGGATGTCGTAGAAGCGCATCATGAGGCCGGTGATGGTGGTCTTGCCGGCTCCGGTGTGGCCGACGATGGCGGCGGTTTCATTGGGCTCAAGAGTGAAGGAGACGTCGCGGAGGATCCACTCGATGGACGGGTCAGAAGTTGAGAAGCCCTGGTCCACTTTCTGGTAGGTGAACCAGACGTTCTTGAACTCGATGCGGCCATAGGCGGGACTGCCAGTTTTGGGAGCGACAGGCTGCGCGGGCGAGACGATTTCAGGGGCCTGGTCGAGGAGTTTGAAGACGCGCTCGGAGGCGGCCATGGCGGCCTGGAGGATGTTGAATTTGTCGGAAAGCTCGAGGATGGGGCGGAAGAAGCGCTGGGCGTACTGGATGAAGGCGATCAGGACGCCGAGGGTTACGGTCGAGAACATGCCGCGCAGCCAGACGTGGCCGGTGGGGACGCCGAGGTGGTCGATGACGGCGATGCCTCCGCGCCAGAGGACGAGGGCGATGGCGAGGGATGAGAGGAACTCGACTACTGGATAGTAGAGGGCGTAGGCGAAGATGGCGTCGGTCCAGGCACGCTTGTTCTCCTGGTTGACGGCGGAGAAGTCGTCATAGGCGCGCTGCTCGCGGTTGAAGAGCTGGACGACGCTCATGCCGGAGACGTACTCCTGGGTGAAGGCGTTGATCTTTGCGGTGGCGGCGCGTTGGGCGCGGTAGCTGATGCGCACGAACTTGCGGAAGACGTTGGTCGCGAGAATGATGAGCGGGATGACGGACAAGGTGAGCAGCGCCAGGGGCCAGGACATCCAAAGCATGATGGCGACGATATAGATCAGGGTGACGACGTTCTCAAGGATGGCGAGGACGCCCGAGGTGAACATTTCGTTGATGGCGTCGACGTCGGACGTGACGCGGGTGACGAGACGGCCGACAGGGTTGCGGTCGAAGAAGCCGACGTCCTGGTCCTGGATGTGGCGGAAGATCTCCCGGCGGAGATCGAACATGATCTTCTGGCCGGTCCACTGCATGAGGTAGGTCTGGACGAACTCGAGGCCGAAGGAGATGACGAGAGCGAGAAAGTAGAGGCCGGCGAGTTGGGTGACACCGGTCATGGGCGCGGGGGAGAGATGGCGGCCGAGCCAGGAGGGGTGATGGTCGGGGGAAAGGTAGGTGTCGACGGCGACCTTGATGAGGAGCGGGCCGGCTACGTCTGTGGAGGATTTAAGAAAGATGGAGACGGCGGAGATAGCGGTCTGCAATTTGTACGGACCAAGATAGCGCAGAAGGCGGCGCATGAGGACGCCATCGTAGACCTTGCCAACGACGTCGTCGTCCGAGCCGGCGGGCTTGGGAGCCTGCGCTTTGGCGGCGGACGCGTCTGCGGGTTTTGGGTCAGGTTTGCTGTCTTCGGTGCGATTGCTCATGCGTCTCTCTATAGTAGATGCGATGAATTTCGCGACGCTTCGAATGTGTGCTGGGCGTGAAAGAATTCAAGGCATGGGCGTGAGCGGCGAGCCGACATTGGGGATTTATGTTTCGATTCCGTTCTGCAAGGCGAAGTGCAGCTTCTGCAACTTCGCTTCGGGGGTGTTCGGCTCGGGAGCGATACCGGGCTATCTGGAGCGGCTGTCGGCGGAGATGCGGGAGGCGCGTGGGTTCGCCGAGCAGCTCGGGGTAGAGCTGCCGGGGCGAGTGGATTCCATCTACCTGGGCGGCGGGACGCCTTCGCTGCTCGAGCCGGGTGACGTGGAGCGGCTGTTTGGGGAGCTGCGGGGGGAGTTTGCGGTCGAGCGCGATGCAGAAATTACTGTCGAGTGCGCGCCGGGTCAGGTGAGTGAGCGGACGCTTGAGGCGCTGCTGCGGGCGGGAGTGAACCGGCTGAGCTTCGGGGTGCAGAGCTTTGTAGACGCCGAGTGCGCGGCGACCGGGCGGCTGCATACGGGGCAGGCGTGCCGGGAGGAACTGGTGCGGGTGGAGCGGGCGGGGGTGGGGCGGCTGGGGCTCGACCTGGTGGTGGGGCTGCCGCACCAGACCGAGGCGAGCTGGCGCTACTCGGTGGAGCAGGCGATCGAGGCTGGGGTGGAGCATGTGAGTGTGTATCTGCTCGAGGTGGATGAGGACTCGCGGCTGGGGCGGGAGGCGCTGGCCGGGGGAACGCGGTATGGGGCGGGGGCGCTGCCCGAGGAAGATCGGGCGGCAGACTGGTACCAGGCGGCGTGTGGGTGGCTGGAGGTGGCGGGCGTGAAGCAGTACGAGATCTCGAATTTCGCGCGAAAGGGTGGGCAGTCGAGGCACAACCGGAAGTATTGGGAGCGCGCGCCGTACCTGGGATTTGGGCTGGACGCGCACTCGATGCTGCGCGATGGGGCAGGTGGGGTGCGGTGGGCGAATGCGGAAGAGATGGGCGGCTATGTGGGGGCGGGTATCGGGGAGCGTGGGTTTCAGCGGACGGTGGACTGGGTAGGGCAGCGGGCGGCGCTTGAGGAGGCGCTCTTTACCGGGTTGAGGCTTGTTGAGGGGGTTTCTCTGGCGGGGCTGCGCCGGGAGTTCGGCCGGCTGCTGGAGGAGGTGGAGTTCGACGGAATGGATGGGCTGCTCGAGCGCGAGGGAGACCGGGTGTGGCTTACGCCTGCGGGCCGGCTGGTGTCGAACGAGGTGTTCGGAAGGTTGCTGCTGGAGCCGGTAGGCGCCTGACGCAGGGTCACGCTTCGAGGCGCATGCGTTGGCGGTAGGCCGCGCGCTGCCGGGCCAACTCCTCGTAGTTTGCTTCGGCCCACGTCCAGACTCCGCAAAAAGCCGCGCCCAGGCTATGGCCCAGGGGAGTCAGGGCGTACTCCACGCGTGGAGGCACGACGGGGAAGACGGTGCGGGTGACGAAGCCGTCGCTCTCCATTTGGCGCAGCGTCTGGGTCAGCATCTTCTGGCTGATGTTGCCGACCAGCGTGGCCAGTCGGCTAAAGCGCACCGTGCCGTGCTGGGCAAGCGCCTCGAGCAGAAGCATGGTCCACTTATCGGCGACGCGGGCGATGACCTCCTCGACCAAACGATCGATCTCTGGCGAGAGTGTCTTGCCCTCAGGCGATTGATAGAAGCCGGAATCCGAGGCCTTTTTGATAGCTTCGCTCAATTCTAACCTCGCAGTGCGTACGGTACTTCGAAGTGCCTACTTCCCGAAAGGGAGTGACTCTCTTATCGTAGCTGAAGAAGGAGTTTCTCATGCAAACCAAGGGCAAGAATACGATTTTGATTACAGGCGGCGGTTCCGGGATTGGCCGGGGACTGGCGGAGGCGTTTCACGCGCTAGGCAATACGGTCATCGTGGCGGGACGCCGGAAGGAGGTGCTCGACGAGGTCGTCGCCGCCAACCCAGGCATGCAGGCCGAGGCGGTCGACCTGCAGGATGCGGCGGCGCTGGCAAAGTTCGCCGGCCAGCTGACAGAGAAGTATCCGGCGCTGAATGTGGTGATCCACAATGCGGGCATCATGAAGGTCGAGGATGCCTCCGCGGGGCTCGATCCGGCGACGATCGCAAGCACCATCGCGACCAACCTGAGCGCGCCGCTGCAGCTGACGGCGGCGCTGCTCCCTCACCTGAAGACCCAGGCGGAAGCCACCATCATGACGGTAACTTCCGGGCTGGCGTTCGTGCCGATGGCGCTGACGCCTACCTACTGTGCCACGAAGGCGGCCATTCACTCCTGGTCCGAATCTTTGCGCTACCAGCTTCGGGATACGTCGGTGCGAGTCATCGAGCTGGCTCCGCCTTACGTGCAGACCGAGCTGATGGGCGCGCACCAGGCCAGCGATCCAAACGCCATGCCGCTGGAGGAGTTCCTCGCTGAGACGATGGAGCTGCTGAACACGCAGCCCGAGGCCAAGGAGATTCTGGTGAAACGAGTTTATCCGCTGCGCTTTGCCGGCGACTTCAACCAGGAGAAGTTCGACGCTTTCTTCGCTCAACTGAATAAGGCGAGGTCGTGACCCGGCTGAACCTTCCTTGTTCCGTAGCTTAGGATTAGAAGCAGGACCTCGCAATTCCGAGGTCCTGCTTCTGTTTGAGGGAGATTCAGTGATCGATTTGCGGAGTGACACGGTGACGCGGCCCACGGCGGCGATGCGGCGGGCGATGGCTGAGGCCGAGGTGGGCGATGACGTGTACGGGGAAGACCCGACGATCAACAAGCTGGAGACACGGGCGGCGGAGGTGTTTGGGCGGGAAGCGGCGATCTTTGTGCCGACCGGGTCGATGGGCAACCTGATTGCGGCGCGCATCCACACCCAGCATGGGCAGGAGGTGATCTGCGAGTCGCGGGCGCACGTCCTGGACTGGGAGATGGGCATGGTCGCGGCGTTCTGCGGGTGTGTGCCACGGACGGTCGTTGCCGAGCGCGGCATCCTGACATGGGGGCTGATTGCGCCGGCGATTGCGCCGAAGATCTACTACCGGGCACAGACGGGGCTGGTGTGGCTGGAGAACTCGCACAACATTGCGGGCGGGACGGTGACGCCGCTGCCCGTGTTTGAGGAGATCTGGGCGGGCGCGCGGGCGGCGGGGCTGCCGACACACCTCGATGGTGCGCGGGTATTCAACGCGGCGACGGCGCTGGGGGTGGATGTGGCGACGCTGACGCGCGGGTTTGACACGGTGATGTTTTGTCTGTCGAAGGGGCTGGGAGCGCCGGTAGGGTCGATGCTGGTGGGGAGTGCGGAGGCGATTGCCAAGGCACGGGTGTACCGCAAGGCGCTGGGCGGCGGCATGCGGCAGGCAGGCGTGCTGGCGGCGGCGGGGTTGATTGCGCTGAACGAGATGCCACGGAGGCTGGGGGAAGACCATGCGAACGCACGGCTGCTGGCGGAGGCGGTGGCGGAGGTGCCGGAGGTGGAGATCGATCTGCCGGCGGTCGAGACGAACATTGTGATCTTTCGGCTGAAGGGTGGGGATGCGGCTGGCTTCTGTGCGCGACTGAAGGAAGAGGGCGTGCTGGCTAGCGCGATCGGGCCGGATGCGGTGCGGTTTGTGACGCACTTCGACGTGACCGAGGAGGATTGTCGGAGAGCGGCGGAAGTCGCGGTCGAGGTGCTGGCGGCGCGGGTGGGTGTACTTGCTGGGAGTACCAGGCTCTAATCGCCGCCGGCGTTGATGACGGGGTTGGTGGCGAGGAAGACGCGGGCCGTCGTGCCGTGGTGCACGAAGTCGTAATTGCTTTCGAGGTCGATCGTGCCGCCGTGTTTGTTGACGATTCCACGGCAGACCCAGAGTCCCAGGCCGGTACCGCGTTCGCCCTTGGTGGTGTGGAAGGGCTGAAAGAGCGCGGCCTTGATCTCTTCGGCGATGCCGGGGCCCTGGTCGGCGATGGTGACCAAGGCTCCCGCCTCGCGGCGCAGTCCGTCTGGGGCGAGGCCTGCAGGGCAGGGTGAGGCGCGCAACTGAATGACGGTCTGGGATCCGGAGGCCTCGGCGGCGTTGGTGAGCAGGTTGGTGAAGACCTGGCGAAGCTCGGCTGGGAAGCCGTGGATGATGAGATCGGGGGCGAGGTCGGGCTCGATGGTCACGCCAAGCGAGAGGAAGCGGCGGTCCATCAGGAGCAGGATCGACTCAAGCATCTCCTTGAGATCGATGGCGATGGGTGCCTTGGCTTCGCGGTAGAGCGAGAGCATGGCGCGGCTGATCTGGGTGACGCGGCCGATCTCCTGCTTGGCGAGCTGCAGGAACCGCGCGCTTTCTTCCGGTGTGGACTCGCCGTCCATGAGGAAGAGGAGGTTTGAGACCGAGTCGAGCGGGTTATGGATCTCGTGGGCGATGGTGGCGGCGAGACGCCCCGCTACGGCGAGTTTTTCGTTGGCCAGCAGCGCTTCCCGGCTCTTGATGGCCATGGTGACGTCGCGGAAGACGAGCGCGATGCCGATGATTTTGCCTGTCTTGTCGCGAATGGGCGCGCCGGACTCGTCGACCAGAAGCTCCTGCTGATCCTTGCGGACGAGGATGCTGTGCTTGATGAGCTGCGTGACCTGATCGAGCCGCTGGACCTTCGCGACGGGATTTTCAACGGGCTCGCGGGTAGTCGAGTCGAGGATGCGGAAGACGGTGTCGATGGGCCGGTTGAAGGCCTCGCTGGCAGACCAGCCGGTGAGCTGCTGGGCGACGTCGTTCATGGTGTCGACGCGGCCTTGGGCGTCGCAGGTGATGACGCCGTCGGCGATGGACTGCAGCGTGGTGCGGAGCTTTTGCTCGGAGCGGAAGGTTTGTTCGGCGCGCAGGCGAAGCACGTTGTGCGACTGGCGAAAGGCACTTGAGACGTCCTGCAGCTGGCGCCGGCTGTACAGCCCAATCGTAAGTCCGATGATGATGGCGGACAGAAGCAGGGCGAGGGTCATGAAGTGGGCCTCGCTCCGCCAGCGCTCGAGCGAGTCGTTTCTCTGCCGCTCGCGGGAGGCGATCAAGGCCTGGAGGCGTTGCCGCATGTCGTCGACCTGGCGCTTGCCAATGAGGTTCAGGTCGACATCGGAGGTGGTGGCTCCGGCGCGAATGGAGACGATCAGCGGCTGGGCGAAGGCCTGCTCCCAGGTGTCGTGGACGTTCTGGATGTCGGTGATGGCGGACTCGCGCGTGCTGTTGTGGGCAAAGGCGCGGGCGCGGTCGAACTCGGCGGGCAGCTGCTGGTCGGCGGCGAGGTACGGTTGCAGGAAGAGTGGATCGCCGGTGGTCTGGAAACCGCGCAGACCGGTTTCCTGGTCGACGATCAGGCGTTCGATGAGAAGGACTTCGGCTACACTCTGGTCTGTCTCCTGCAGCGAGGCGACGGTAAGGTAGGCTTGCCGCAGCTGCCAGGCAAGAGCTCCGGCGCCGAGCAGAATGACCAGAAGCGGAACGAGAAAAACCTGCCGGAGGATCTGGTCGAAGCTTGAAGAGTTCACAGGACCCCGTTCACCCGCTCTCCCTCCCTAGGATGCACTCGAGGGCAGAAGGCCTCCCAGTTTTTCAAGCAGCGCCGGCGCTCCTTCGCCTTTGGTCATGTAGAGGTCAACCAGGCGGGTCACCTCCGGCGGCAGACTGGTGTAGGCGGATAACATCAGGATGGGGACGGCCGGCTTCACCTGGCGCATGTTGCGGGCCACCTGATCGCCGGTCATGCCAGGCATCGAGAAGTCGAGCACCACGGCTTCAACGGGCTCGCGCGCGAAGAGATCAAGCCCCGCGGCTCCGCTAAGCGCGGTCAGGACGCGATAACCGGCGCGCTCCAGGAGCATTCTCCGCACCTCGAGGCCCACCAGTTCGTCATCCACACACAATATGAGAGGGGAAATCCCGTTCATGATGTGCCGCTCCCCACGGTTCACACATAGCACTACGGTATATGAGACGCACGGGAAGCCGCCAGGATTACTTTAATAACGATTCATCGTACGTTTGCACAGCGCTTCTGGATGTTGGGTTAGGCTGCACTTACCTATGGATTGTTGCGAGCTGATCGAAAAGCTGGCGCGGGGTGTGGAGCTTTGAGTCAGACGATTTTTGTTCTTGAGGACGATCCGGACATCTCCCGCCTGGTGCAGTACCACCTGGAGGCTTCGAGCTTCAATGTCCGGTCATTTGCGGCGATCGGGAATATTGTGGCCGAGGCCGAGCGCCAGCCGCCCGCGCTGTTTCTGCTGGACATCATGGTTCCGGGTGGGGATGGCCTGGATCTTTGCCGGAGACTTCGGCAGAATCCGGCGCTGAGCGTAGTGCCGATCATCTTTCTGACGGCGCGCGCGGCTGAGAACGACCGGGTGCATGGCCTCGAGTTGGGCGCGGACGATTACATCACCAAGCCGTTTGCGACGCGCGAGCTGGTGGCCCGGGTCAAGGCGGTCCTGCGGCGGTTCGAGCGGCCGAGCGCGCCCTCGGTGGTCAGGTTCGAGCACATCGAGATTGACGCGAGCGCGATGCAGCTGCGGGTTCGCGGCGAGCTGGTGACGACGACGGCGACCGAGTTCCGGCTGCTCGACTACCTGGCGCGGCACCCCGGGCGGGTGTTCAGTCGGGATCATCTGCTCGATGCGGTCTGGGGCGACGCGCGGTTTGTGACGCCGCGCTCGGTGGACGTGTACGTACGGCGCATTCGCGAGAAGATTGAAGAGGACGCGGAGACGCCGCGTTTTTTGAAGACGATGCGCGGCGCGGGCTATCGGTTTGAGATCCCCAAGACAGCTGCTTTTCTCTCCGCGCAGGTGTAGCCGGTCTGGGAGGGACGCTGTGACGCGAAGTCTGTTCCTTAAGCTGTTTTTGCGGCTGACCCTGGCGGCGGGTGTTGTGCTGCTGATCGGGCAGGCGCTGCCGGCCCTCCGGCTGCCCTGGATGCTGGCGCTGGTGGTGTGCTGGGCGTTGCTGATGGCGCTGTGGACGGCGTACTCGCTGCGTCGGATTCTAGCGCCGCTTGAGGCTGCGGCGGACTCCTTGATGGAGGGCCAGCAGGCGCCGCGGCCGACGCGCTACCGGGATTTCGACGGGTTAGCGTTTGCGCTGGCTGCGGCGTCTGAGCAGGTCGAGCGCTCGCTGATGAAGGCGGCGGAGAGCCGGCGCGAGCTTGAGGCGCTGCTCGACAGCATGCAGGATGCGGTAGTGGCGGTCGACGCGGCAAGCCGCATCCAGTGGACGAACGAACGGATGCAGAGGCTGACTCCGCGCGGCGTGGCAAACGGCGCAGTGCGGATCGGGCATGCCCTGGTGCAGACGATTCGCGACCCGGATGTGCTGGTGTGCATGCGGCGGGCGCTCGAAGAAAAGACGGTGAGCGTGGGGCTGGCGAGTTCTCTGGTACCGGGGCGGAAGTTTGAGGTGAATGCCTCGCCCATGCCGGGGGGAGGCGCGGTGGCGGTGCTGCATGACGTCACGCGGATTGAAGAGGTGGAGCGGACGCAGCGGGATTTTGTGGCGAACGTCTCGCATGAGCTGCGGACGCCGCTGACTTCGATTTCGGGCTACGTCGAAACTCTTCTCGATCATGAGGCCGGGCTGAGCCCCACGGCGCGCGAATTTCTTCAGACAATCCTGAAAAACGCCACGCGCATGAGCCGGCTGACCGAGGATCTGCTGGTGATGGCGCGGGTGGAGGCGCCGAGCGTGGAACTGCACCCGGCACCGGTGTCTTCGAAGGTGCTGGTTCGCGACGCGGTCAAGGCGATGAGTGGCCTGGTGCAGGAGAACGAGGCTGCGCTCGAGCTGGGTGCCGTGACCGAGTGCCAGGTGTTTGCGGACACGGATGCGGTGATGCAGGTGCTGGGAAACCTGATCGAGAACGCGATCAAGTACGGCCAGCCCAGGAACGAGCAACATGCGCGGGTGCTGATCAGCGCGCGCGAGGTGTCAGAGCCCTACGATGCGGTCGAGTTCAGCGTGCGGGATTTTGGGATGGGCATCGGGTCCGAGCATCTGGACCGCATCTTCGAGCGCTTCTACCGGGTGGATAAGACGCGGTCGCGGGAGTCGGGCGGCACGGGGCTTGGGTTGTCGATTGCGCGGCACATGGTGCAGTCGCAAGGCGGAACGATCCGCGCCGAGAGCGAGATGGGGGCAGGCAGCACTTTTTTATTCACGCTGCCGAAGGCGCAGTTTCCGGCAGACTGACCTGGAACGAGTCATTGTTCCGCATTTTACGGGTATGTAACCTTCCCGTAACAATCGACACCCAAACTCAAGACGTGCATTCATTTGAGGGGGAGCTTTGAGACGGAAAGTTATTGCATCGGGTCTGTTGGCGTTGTGTGCTGCCGCGGCGACGGCCCAGAATATCAGCGGAGCGGGGGCGACGTTTCCCTATCCGATCTACTCGAAGTGGTTCAGTGAGTACAGCCAGATGCATCCGGATGTGAAGATCAACTACCAGTCGATCGGCTCCGGCGGCGGCATTCGCCAGGTCACCGAAGGCACGGTAGACTTCGGCGCGAGCGATGCGACGATGACCGACCAGCAACTCAGGGAAGCGAAGGTCAAGGTGACGGCCATCCCGACGGTGCTAGGCGCGGTGGTTCCGGTGTATAACCTGCCGGGGATAAACCAGGAGCTGAAGTTTACCGACGATGCGATTGCCGGCATCTATCTCGGCAAAATCACCAAGTGGAACGATCCGTACATCGCCAGGGAGAACCCGGGCGTGAACCTGCCCGACGCGACGATCCTTCCCGTGTACCGGTCAGAGGGCAGCGGCACGACGTTTATCTTTACCGACTACCTTTCGAAGGTTAGTCCGCTGTTCAAGTCGACGGTGGGTGCGGGTTCGGCGGTGAAGTGGCCGGTGGGCATTGGGCAGAAGGGCTCGGAAGGCGTAGCGGGCATGATCCGGCAGAGCAAGTACTCCTTCGGGTATGTGGAGTTAATCTACGCGGCGCAGAACAAGATGCAGTTTGGCCTGGTGCGGAACAAGGCGGGCAAGTTTGTGAAGGCCTCGACCGATACGGTGATGGCGGCCGCGGCGGCCGATGCAAAGACGATTCCGGCGGATTACCGGGTGTCGATTACGGATGCGGCGGGGCCGGATTCGTATCCGATTTCAAGCTTCACGTGGCTCTTGATTCCCACGGTAGCCAAGGATCCGGCGAAAGGCAAAGCGCTGGTCGGGTTCCTGAACTGGATGCTTGAGCATGGCGAAAGCGAGGCTCCAGGGCTGACGTATGCTTCGCTGCCGAAGGCAGTAGCCGACCGGGTGAAGCAGACGATTGGCACGTTGCGGTAGGCGATTGAAGCGGTGTGACCTTGCCAGAAGACAAGGAAGAGAAAGTACCTTTGTATGGCTGATCGTGTCATGAATCCTTCCACTCCCATTTCGCAGCGAGCGATCGTGGCGGCACTCAGGCCGGATGCGGCGGCGGTGACCGCCACGTCTGCTCCGGCCGCGCCGTCGCCGATCCGAGAGTTTCTCAGCCGGCGCGGCAGCGGGGCGCTGGCGGACCGGTCGTTTGGCGTGGTGATGCTCGTATGCGCGTGCAGCATCTTTGCCATCGTGATCTTCATTGCGACGATCCTGGTGCTGCGCTCGAAGCTGAGCCTGGCGCAGTTTGGCTTCAAGTTTTTCACCGGGCAGAACTGGGATCCGGTCTCTGGCGACTTTGGCGCGTTGCCGTTTATCTTTGGCACGCTGGCGACCTCGCTGCTGGCCTTGTGCATGGCGGTACCGCTGGCGCTCGGTGTTGCAATCTTTCTGACGGAGCTGTGCCCCCGGGCTCTGCGCGCGCCGATCTCGTTTCTGACGGAGTTACTGGCTGCTATCCCGAGCGTGGTGTATGGGCTGTGGGCGGTGTTTGTGCTGGTGCCGATTGTGCGCGATCAGCTGGGGCCGTTTCTGGTGAAGTACCTAGGCTGGACGGGGTTCTTCGGAGGAACGAACTTCGGTGTGGGATTGCTGACGGCAAGCATCATTCTCGCGATCATGATCCTGCCGATCATCTCTTCCTTGACCCGCGACATGATGACGGCGGTGCCGACCTCGCAGCGCGAGGCGGTGCTGGCGCTGGGCGCGACGCGCTGGGAGATGATCCGCACCGGTGTGCTGCGCAATGCGCGCATCGGCATTGTGGGCGCGATCATCCTGGGGCTGGGTCGCGCGCTGGGCGAGACGATGGCGGTCGCGATGACCATCGGCAATCATCCGGTGATTACGAAGTCGCTGTTTGCTCCGGGCTATACGCTGGCGAGCGCGATTGCGAACGAGTTTTCAGAGGCCACGGGCGACCTGTATCTGAGCGCGCTGATTGAGATCGGCCTGGCGCTGTTCCTGGTGACGATCGTGGTGAACGCGATTGCGCGTGTGCTGGTGTGGGCGGTGACACGCGGCGCGCCGGCAAGGGTGGCCTGAGATGAGTGCACAAGCCAACATTCCGGAGCTGACGCCCCCGGTGAGATCGCCCACAAGGCATAGCCCGATGGACTTCAGCACGCGGTCCATGCGGATGCACTTTGGACTCCGTAAGGCGACCAATCTGCTGGTGGTGGGCCTCGCGATTCTGGCAACGCTCTTGGTGATTGCGCCGCTGATCGCGATTCTGGTTTACCTGATTTATAAGGGCGCGAGCTCACTGAACGTAGCCTTCTTCACCAAGCCTCCTGCGCCGGTGGGCGAGCAGGGCGGGGGCATGGCGAACTCGATCGTCGGCTCGGGCCTGATCCTGACGTTGGCCAGCCTGATGGGGATTCCGATCGGTATCGCGGCGGGCGTGTACCTGGCCGAGTATGGCCGGGGCAAGTTTCTCGGCAACGCGGTGCGGTTTACTGCCGATGTGCTGAACGGCGTGCCGTCGATCGTGATGGGGATTGCGGTGTACTCGCTGATCGTAATGCAGCAGAAGCATTTTTCTGCGTTCGCGGGAGGCGTGGCGCTGGCGATCATGATGGTGCCGACGGTGACGCGGACCACCGAAGAGATGCTGGCGACGGTGCCGCACTCGATCCGCGAGGCGGCGCTGGGGCTGGGCGTGCCGAAGTGGCGGACGACGATCTCGGTAGCGCTCAAGACGGCCTCGCCGGGCATCATCACGGGCTGCATGCTGGCCTTTGCGCGGGTGGCGGGCGAGACGGCTCCGCTGTTGTTTACGGCATTTGGGAACCAGTTCTGGAGCGTGAAGCTGAACGAGCCGATTGGCGCGCTGCCGCTGCAGATTTATGTGTACGCCATCTCGCCGTATGACGAGTGGCATCGGCTGGCGTGGGCCGGGTCGCTGGTGTTGATCGTGCTGATTATGGTGTCCGTGACGCTGGTGCGCATCTTCGCCAGCCGCGGAGCACTTCGGGGAGGAAGTTAGTGGGAGTCGGGATCCAGGTTGAGCAACTGAACGCGTGGTATGGCACGACGCACACCCTGCAGGACATCAACCTGCACATTCCCGCGAACCATGCGACCGCGCTGATCGGGCCTTCGGGTTGCGGCAAGTCGACCTTTGTTCGGTGCCTGAACCGGATGCATGAGACCAACCCGATTGCGCGCGCGACGGGCACGGTGAAGATGGGCGATGTCGACATCTACAACGATGCTTCGCCGGTTGAGATCCGACGCCGCGTAGGCATGGTGTTTCAGCGGCCCAATCCGTTTCCGACCATGTCGATCTACGACAACGTGGTGAGCGGCTTGAAGCTGAACGGCTTTCGCAATCGCAAGATTCTGGACGAGACGGTCGAGCGCAGCTTGAAGTCAGCCGCATTGTGGGACGAGGTCAAGGACGACCTGAAGAAGAAATCCGGGGCGAGCCTTTCGGGCGGGCAGCAGCAGCGCATGTGCATTGCGCGGGCGATTGCCGTCGACCCCGAGGTGCTGCTGATGGATGAGCCGGCTTCGGCGCTCGATCCGGTGTCGACCTCGAAGATCGAGGACCTGATCTTCCAGCTGAAGACCCAGTACACGATCGTCATCGTGACGCACAACATGCAGCAGGCGGCTCGTGTGGCTGAGAATACGGGCTTCTTTCTGAACGGCAAGATGGTCGAGTTCAATTCGACGCACAAGATTTTCACGAATCCGAGCGACAAGCGGACCGAGGATTACATTACCGGGAGGTTCGGCTAGTGGCGACGCGGATCAAATTTCAACAGAGTCTGGACGACCTGAAGGAGCGGCTACTGGTGATGGCCGGCATGGCCGAGCAGGCGATCCAGCGTTCGATCGAGGCATATCGGACGCGCGACCTCTCGATTTGCGAGCTGGTGTTCAGGGCGGAGCCGGCGATCAATCGGCTGGAGCGCGAGATCGACCAGATGGCTCTCGATCTGCTGGCGATGGAGCAGCCGATGGCAATCGATCTGCGCTTTATCCTGTCGGTGATTCGGATCAACGCGGACCTCGAACGGGTGGGCGACCAGGCGGTGAACATCGCCGTGCGGGTGCGAGAGATGGGCGCGTTTGCGAATATCGATCTGCCGGTCGATATTCCTAAGCTGGCGTCGCTGGCGGCGGCGATGGTGCGCCGGTCGCTGCAGGCGTTTATCGAGGGCGATGCGGAGATGGCGTCGTCGGTGCTGCGGCTCGATGACGAGGTGGATGAGATGAACGATGCGGCATTCTATGCGCTGAGCTCCCTAATTCGGGAAAAGCCGGATTTGACGCCGCAATCGTTGAATGCGCTGATTATTGCGCGCAACCTGGAGCGGGTGGGGGATCATGCGACCAACATTGCCGAGGACGTGATCTTCTGGGTGCGCGGCGCAGATGTGCGGCATAACGTTTCCGTAGCGTGACTGCCTAAGCCGGCCACCAGACAAGCCGCGAAAGCAGCGGGAAGTAGAGCGCCAGGCGGAGCGGCTGCGTCTGCCCGGCCAGCGCGTGCGCATAGGTTTCGAGCTGCTCGCGGTAGAGCTCGCGTTGTTGGTCAAGCCATGCGTCGAGGCCGGTCTCGGCGTGGGTCGAGGTCTTGTAATCGACGATCCAGAGGTGGTCCGCGCCAGGTGCGAGCGGAGCTGGGCCGGCGAGAAACGTACGGTCCAGGCGCAGGCTGGTCTGGGCCTGACCGGCCTCGTCCCAAGCGTTGAGCCCGCGCTCAGAGGCGGCCTGCGGATGAGCGGACAGCAGCCAACGGCCCTCCGCTGAGGCGAGGGTCTTCTGCAGTCCGCGCAGCGCCTGCGGGGTGAGCGCCTCGAGATCGCGTCCGGCCAGGCCGCCAGCGCGGAGCACGGCGGCGACTCGCGCGGACCAGGAGGGAAGCTCACTAAGCAGCGCGGGGAAGCTGCTGCCGGCGGCGATGCTTGTGGCTGCTTTCTCGAGTAATGTGTGTAGAGTTTTGCCGAAGACGCGGGCGCGGAAGCTGCCTTCCGGCCGAGCGAACAGAGGTTCGTCCGCGCTCGGGGCCGGGGATCGTGGCGGGAGCTTCATGGCAATGACTGGAATGCGATCGATGGATCGCTCCGGCAGGGCGACGGCGGCGACGGTGTCGAGCACCTGCGGTTGCGGGCGGCCCGGCATGGAGAGAAGGTTGTCCGCCGGCTCTGGCTGGCTGAGGTGAGCCTGGGCCGCGGGCCAGGCGGCTGCCAGGAGATTGCGGGAGCCGGCGCTGAGCGCTCCATCCACCTTGGTCTGCGGCGCGGCGAAGAGGTGGACCTGCTCGCGGGCGCGGGTGCAGGCGACGTAGAAGAGGCGCTTGCGTTCGGCCGCTTCGCGGGTTTTATAGATGGATTGGATCCATTGGTTGAGCCGTCCGCTATCGCCGCCCTTGCTCTGGATGGGCGCGAGGATGCCGTGGGCGACGCTCGCGTCCTTTAGCTCGTTGTCCGCATCGGTCTCGATCCAGTCGAGCAGGCGGGTTTCGTTGGAGCGGCCGGAACGCTCGAGCGAGGGCACCAAGACTAGATCCCATTCCAGGCCCTTGGCGTTGTGGATCGTCATCAGGTCGACGGCGTCGGGTTGGGACGAGGGCGCGGCGTAGAGCTTGCCGAGGCGCTTTTCGAGCCGCTCCAACGGCAGCACGCCGGTGGACGTTTCGAGTTCTTCCAGAAGGCTCAGGTACTGGTTGACGTTCAGGAGGCCGTCGGGATCGAGGAACTGGTGGGCTCCGAAGGCGCGCCAGGTGCGGTGAACCAGCTGGGAGAGTGGCAGGCGGCCGCGCTGGTGGAGGGCCGCTTCGAGAATCTGCCAGAAGGGTTCGAGGCGGGCTATGCCGTCCGCGGAGAGGAGGTCGCCGCGCTGCTGCAGCAACTGGAGCACAGTGTGCTGGGCGAAGGCATGGTCATCGGCTCCGGCGAGCAGATGCAGGTCCGCGAGCGTGAGGCCGCAGAGCGGGGTGCGCAGGAGGGCAAACCACGCCGTGCGGTCCGCGGGATGCAGCAGCGCGCGAGTGAGCGCGACGAGGTCGAGAATCTCCTGGCGCTCACCGAGAGGCTCGATCCGGATAGCACGGTAGGGAATCGGGGTGGCCTGCTTGAACGCCCGGACGATCGGTAGCAGGTGCGTCCGTGACTGGACCAGGACGGCGATCTTCGGCGGGTGTGGCCCGCTGTGGTGGGTGCGCCAGGCTTCGACGATGTCGCGGATCGCCTGTGCGTCCCGGGTGGATAGCTCCTTGCGTTCGGCGGCGGTGACGCCCGGGGGGAGCGGGTGGAGGTGCCAGACGACGGAGGCTGCGGAAGCGGGATCGCGGGTGGCGTCGGCGGCGCGGTAGGGAACGGAGGCGGGTTCGGCGGGGTCGGTGGCTGAGGGGAAGATCTGGGCGAAGTCGCGGTTGAAGGCGTGGACTAGGTTGGCCTGGGAGCGGAAGTTGGCGGTGAGGTGCAGCGCGGCGAGGGGCAGGTCGCCGAGGCGGCCGCGGTACATGGTCTGGACGAAGCGCTCGACACGCGCCTGGCGGAAGAGATAGATGGACTGCTTGGGATCGCCGACCAGGAAGACGGTCCGGGAGAGGCCGTCCCAGCCACGGGTGAGCAGCTGGATGAGCTCGTACTGGGTGGTGGAGGTGTCCTGCATCTCGTCGACCAGCAGGTGCTCAAGCGCGGGGCCGGTGGCGGCGAGGTCGACCTGCGCAGAGTCGGTGCGCAGGGCGGCTTTGGCGAGCAGGGCGATCTCAGGGAAGTCGCACTGGGTGCGGGCGGCGAAGACGGCTTGCAGCTCAGTGAGAGCGCGGCTGAGCACCTGGAAGAGCGCCTTGGCGACGCGCCATTGGTCTGCCGGGTAGTGCGTGGGAGGGAGCGCGCGGACGCTGCATAGCAGCTCGCAGAGCTTGTCGTCGTGGCGGACCTGGTCGATGAGGTCGGCGAGTTCCTGCTTGTGGTTTTTCTCAATGAGGAACTTGAGGTGGTTGCGGTTGAGTGATTTGCGGAACTCGCCATCTTTGGTGAGCAGAAGGTCGATCAGGGCGAGCCAATGGTCGAGGTGGGCGGCTTTTTCGTCGGGCGGGGTGAACTTGCCGGCGCAGACGGCGAGCGGGGAGCTGGCTCCTTTGTAGCCTTCGGCGTGGCCCATCTCCGCGGCCAGGGCGCAGAGGGATTGCAGCATGGGGCCGGGAAGGCCTTTGTTCAGGCGGGTTAGACCCTGGCAGATGGCCAGATCGAGGGCTTTTTCGAGACGCGGGAGTACTTCGCGGTCAAGGGTGGCGTCGTCGAGGGCCGGGTCGGCGAGCGGGACGAGTTCGCCCCACTGATCGCGCGCGCCGAGCATGGAGGCAATCAGGGCTTCGCAGTTGCTTAGGCTGCCGTCGCGATGGAGAAGGATGGTGCGGAGCGCCTGGTTGAGCGCGGGATTTGGGCCGCCGAGCAGGCCGAGGGTGCGGCGGGCGGCCTCGGCGTAGAGGCTGGCGGCGTCGTCTGACGGGGATTGTCCGCCGCCGCTGCCGGAGAGGATCGGCAGGGTCGCGGCGATGTCGGCGCAGACCGAGTCGATGGTGCGGATGTTTAGGCGGCGGGGCTGATCGAGGAGGTTCCAGCCGAGCTGGGCGTCGCGGGTGAGGACGGCTTCGGCCAGCGGGCGAGTGGCTGCGTCGAAGGAATTTGCCGGCGCGCGGCTTGCGGCGGACTCCCTGAGCTGGCGGAGGACGCGGTCGGCGAGCTCGGCTGTAGCTTTGCGGGTGAAGGTAATGGCCAGGACCCGGGCGGGGTCGTCGACCGTGGCGAGCAGCTTGAGAAAGCGCTGGATGAGGAGGCCGGTTTTGCCAGAGCCGGCGGGAGCTTCGACGATAAACGAGCCACGGATGTCGAGGGCGCGCTCGCGTTCGGCGTGGTCGGGCGCGAGCGCCGGCGGTGGCGGCAGGTCTATGTCTGGTGGCGGAAAGAGCAGCAGGTTAGCCATGCGCGGCGGCCTCCTCCTCGCGAATGTTGTCGTCCTCGGTGGCCGTCAACGTGGAAGGCTCGAGTCGGCACAGAAGGCGTTGGGCGCAGTACTGGCAGGTGCCGGGATAGGCTTTCGGCTCGACGCGCGTGTCGCCGCTGGCGAAGGCGAACGCGAGACGGGTCAGCACGCGGAGCCACTCTTCGCGCTGCTCGGCGAGGGTGCGCGGCATGGGGGCGGGCTTGCCCGGGAGAACCGCGGAGAAGTGGTCCGAGAAGCCGTTCATGCAGAGATTGTTGCCGGCGCGAAGCAGTGCGAAGGCCACGCCGCCCAGGGTTTCGGCGGGGTTGAAGACGGCGTAGAGCGGAAGTTGCGGCGCGTCGGGGCGATCGGTCAGCCACTCGGAAGGCCTGGAAGCCCCGGTCTTGTAGTCGAGGATGAGCGGACCGGCCGCTGTGTCGTCCACGCGGTCGACGCGAAGATTCAGGCGCACGCCGCCAAGGGCGACCTCGGAGAGCCGCTGCTCCTGCTGCTGGACGCGAAAGGCTGGGCGTTCGAGCTCGATCTCGAGCCAGGGCCGGAGGAGCATGCGGAGGCGTTCGCGCTCGATGTCGAGGTAGGCCGAATCCCAGGGGGAGCGGACGTGGCGGGCTGGTTGCTCGAGTGCGAGATCGATGGCCTGGTCGAGCAGAGCGTGACGCTCGGAGAGTGGAAGCGCCCGGAGCGTCGCCTGGTCGTGGAGTTCGGCCCAGAAGGTTTCAAGGATGCCGTGGACTAGCGAGCCGCGATCGCGCGGGTCGAGGCCGGGGTTGCGCGTAGGAAGTTTGGTCGACCAGAGGCGGTGCTCGGCGAAGGCGCGGAAGGCGCAGGCGGCCTGGTCTTTGAGCACGCGCTCGCCGCCGCGGAGGGTGGCATCAGGCAGGGCGGGCAGATCGGCTGCCTCGGGGATGCGCAGGTACGGCGCGGGGGACGGTTCGGGGAGCGGCGAGGCGACGGCGGCGGGCGTAAGGCCAAGCTCGCGCAGCACGGGTGAGGGTTGGCGGTCGGAGTCTTCGACGCGCTGGGCGTAGCTGAAGACGACCTCCGGGGCCGAGTGCGCGATGCGGCGGGTGAGCGCCCTGGCGTTGCGGTCGTCGTCCGTTGCGTTGGCTCCAGGTATGCCCAGGCGGCGCTGCAGGCGTTGCGGCAGCAGCGGGTGCGGGGTGGGGCGGGCGGGCCAGGTGCGATCGTCCGCGGAGAGAAACCAGAGTGCGTCGAAGGGCAGGCCGCCCAGTTCCAGAGGCCCAAGAATCTGCACCGCCGCGTTGCGCGATTGCGGGGCGAAAATGGACTGGCGGGCGATGCGGGTGAGAGCTTCGAGGGCCGCGGCGGCCGTTGGTTGCGCTGTGTTCTGGCGGAAGTCCAGCGTGGCTAGCTCATCGAGGGCGCTCTCCCAGCGGCGGCGGATCTGGGCCACGACGGAGTCAGCGGGAACGGCGCGGGTCCAGCCGGCCGCATCGAGCAAGACGGCGAAGTGCTCGGCGTGCGCGGCGTAGGACTGCTCCAGGCTGGCGGGTAGGCTCTCCTGTTTCGCTGCTCGCAGAAGCCGGAGAAGCTCTGGGGCGACGCCGGACCGGCTCAGCAGCGAGAGTGTCTGGTCGAGCGAGAGTTCGGGCCGCAGCAAAGGCGCGGTGCGCAGGTCGAAGGCGTCGAAACGCGCCACGGAGTCGAGCTCCTCTGGACGCGTCAGGAAGGGCGAGAGCAGAAGGTGGCTGATGCGGTCGAGCGACAAGGGGCCAAGCGACCAGGCGAGCAGATCGAGCGCGGCGGCTCCGGGCCCTGTCTCGGCGAGCGGCTGGCCGAGCGAGAACTCGAACAGCGGCGGAGCGGCCTCGGAAGCCGAGTTCAAATGCTCATTGAAGACTCGCTCGAGCAGCGGCTTGAGATTGGCCAGATCGGGAACGACCAGGGCGATTTGGGCCGTCGGATTGGCGTCGAGACGCTCCCGGGCCCAGTGGGCGGCGGCGTGGAATTCCTCTTGCGGTTCCGCAGCCGCGTGGAGCGAGCCGGAGGTGTGGGCGACCGATGTCTCGGTCGCCTCAACGAGAATGCCGGCCTTGCGCAGAGCTTCCAAGAAGAACCGGTGGGCTGGCGGGTGGTGATCGAAGTCGACCAGCAAAAGCTCGGACTGAGTCAGTGAAAGACGGTGCCTGGTGAATGCTGTTTGCAACGTTGAGGGCAGCTCGGCAGAGGTGAGGAAGAGCTCGCGGCTGCAGGTGCGGGCAAACTGGCGCGCCCAACGGCTGAAGGCGCGGGTGTCGGTGGAGGTCTGGAAATCGGCGTCGTCGAGGCTTCCGGCGTGCAGATGCAGCAGCCGCCAGGCGCGGGAGGCCAGCTCAGCGAACGCGGCTAGCGCATCCTCGGAGCTCATGGTGGAGCGCAGGATGGAGAGTTCCGCGTCGGCGGCGATGGTCTCGCGCCAGAGCATGTGCTGCTGGGTGGAATTGAGCAGGAGCCTCGAGTCCGCGCCGTCGAGCAGAAGCTGATTCCAGAGGCTTTCAAGCCAGGTCTCGAGCGGCCGGATATCGGCAGCGTCCCAGTGGGTGTGTCCAGCATTTTTCTGAGCGGCGTCAAACGCGAACCGAAGGTTGCGGGCAGCACGCTGGTTGGCGGTCAGGACCAGTGCGCCGCGACGGAGAGCGTCCGCGACGGCGGCCGGCATGCCGGGAGTAGGACCGGCCGTGCGAGCGGCTTGCATAGTCCCGTTATACGCCGGGGCGGACTGGAAATCGGGGTACCGATCCTGCGTGCGAGGCGGTGGTCGGCGTGCGCAGGGTGAGCGCGAGAAGGATCGCCGCGGCGGCGATTGGCAGGGTAAGCGCGGTCTGCAGCGAGCCCGTGTGGGTGGAGACAAGGCCCATGAGCCAGGGCAGAGTTGCGGCTCCGATTCCGGACGCGGCAAGGATGAGGCCGGCTTGGTTGGCTGAGGGTCTTTGCTTCATGACGAGCGCGAAAGTGGCTGGAAAGACGGGCGCCACCGCAAAGCCGAGCAGCACGGCCAGGCTGGCGATTGTCGCGGCGGTGTGCGCGAGGGCAAGCGCAGCTGCAAGGGCCATCGCGAGGCCAAGAGCCGCGCGCTGAACGATACGGTCAGGCAGCCGCAGCAGCAGCCATGCGGCGAAGGCTCGTCCGGCCGTAAGCCCGCAGAGCAGCAGGACCATGGTGTACGCGCTAAGAATCAGCGAGCTTTGGCCGTAGCGCATGGCGTAGGTGGTAAGCCACACGCTGAGGCTGGTCTCGAGGCCTCCATAGACGAGGAGTAGGACGGCAAAGTAGACGAAGGCGGGACGGCCCAGGAAACTCGGGGCGGCTGGCGTGGTCTCGGCAGCAGGAGCAGGTGCACTGCGGAGCTGCACGGCGCAGGCTAAGCCGAGAAACAGCGCGAAGCTGGCCAGGCTGAGCAAGGGCACGGCCACGCCGAAGCGGCTGGCGATCCACGCGGCGGAGAGCGGTGAGAGCAGGGCACCGAAGCTCCAGGAGAAGTTCAGCCGGGAGAGTGTCGAACTGGTGCTGTGGGAAGCGGACGGCCGGCGCGCGGCCAGTATGTTGGTGCAGGCGATCGTCCGGCCGATGCCGAAGCCTCCCACCAGCAGTCCGGCCAGACCCAGGCCAAATTGCGGCGCGACGGCGAAGAGGAAAAAGCCGATGGAGGCCGCTGCCAGGCCAGTGACCAGGCTGCGGCTGAGGCGCGCGGAGACGGTACTTCCACCGAGGGTTGCGCCGCAGAACTGGGCCAGAGGGAGGAGCCCGGACTGAGCGTCGGCCAGGTGCCAGCGCCGGCTGAGCAGAGGCAGGATCGGCCCCAGCAGCATCGTCCCGAGCCCGGCCAGCAGGAAGGTTGCGTGCAAGAGCGGCAGCGTCGGGAGAGAGGCCGCGCGCGCGGTTTCCGGTGCGGTCAACGGGTCGCGCTCGGCAGGCGGCATGCAGCCATTATCATCACGGAATGAGAGTTGTGCCGTGGACGCTCGGGGTTCTGCTGGCTGGTGCGATGGCCGGATGCCGGTCCGGCTCGCCGGGTCAGGAGGGAAGCGGTGCCGGACACACGGAACAGAAGGGCTTCCATCTGCGGGGCAAAATTGTGTCAACTGATGCGGCAACGGCGCGCGTCACGGTCAATCACCAGGCCATTCCCGGGCTGATGGACGCGATGACGATGCCGTATAAGGTGACGGACCCGAGCACGCTTAGCGAACTGCATCCGGGAGACGTGATCACGGCGCGCGTTCTGGTCGATCAAAGCCCCGACGGGCCGACCAATGCACGGCTGGACAATATCGTCATCGTGGCGCAGGCGCGGCCGGACTACCAGCAGGCCGTGACCTATCACGTGCCCGCGCCGGGAGATGTGGTTCCCGACTTCCACCTGCTCAATCAAAGCGGCAAGCAGATTCACCTGGCCCAGTTTCGCGGGCGGGCGGTGCTGCTCACGTTCATCTACACGCGTTGTCCGCTGGCGGATTTTTGTCCACGCATGAGCTCGAACTTCTCGGAGATCGACAAGGCTCTCGCTGCAGACCCGCCGCTCTACAAGAAAACGCATCTGCTCAGCGTAAGCTTCGATCCAAAATACGACACACCGACCGTACTGCGGAGCTACGGTGGCGCGCACACCGGGCGCTTCACAGACGAGGAATTTGCTCACTGGGATTTTGCCGCGCCGTCCGTGCCTGAGCTGCCCAAGGTGGAGCAATACTTCGATGTGGGCGTCACAGGAGACTCGATCGACCCGTCTTCTATTCAGCACTCGTTGTCGACGGTGTTGATCGGCAAGGATGGCAAGGTGGTCGCGTGGTACCCGACCAACGATTGGAAGGTGGCCGAGGTGCTGGCGCAGTTGAAGGCTGCCGCGGCTGCCTGAGCTCGCGTATTCTGATCTGTACACGGGCTTGGAGGAGGAAAGATGGGCAAGTTGACCATGGTATTCGGAGCGCTGCTGGTGCTGGTGGGCGCAGGCGCGTTCGTCGTGCTGGGCCAGCATCCTCATACGCTAATTCCTGCTGCCTTCGGACTGGTGCTGGTCGTCCTGGGCACGTTGGCGAACTCGCCCGACGCCAAGCGGCGGATGCTGTTCATGCATATCGCGGTGACGGTAGGGCTGCTCGGCTTCCTGGGCACGATTCCTGGGATTATCGGGGTTGTCCAGACGCTGTCTGGGCATGCAACGGCGCGGCCGGATGCGGCGCGGGTGCAGGCCATCATGGGCGCGATCTGCCTGGCTTTCGTGCTTCTGTGCGTGCGTTCTTTTATTCAGGCTCGGCGGCTGCGTGCGCTCGGAACTTAGAATTATTTTTAGGCTAAAGAAAATACACATGCGGTCGATAAGGTTAGGAAGGGAAGGTTATGGCAGGCTCGCTTAGTTTCGGTGGAGGTGTACCCGCGGGGGATCGGCCTTCGCGTGGCACGGGAAAGGCGACTACGGCGGCCCTGACTGCGGCGCGCCCAAAGCCCAAACTGAGCAAGGTGATGCCGGAAGTCTGGAAACTGGTTAAGCCGCGCAAGTGGCTGCTGGGCGGCAGCTTCCTCATCATGATCGTCAATCGCGCCACCTCGCTTGTCCTGCCGGGCTCGACCAAGTATCTGATCGACAACGTGATGAACAAGGGTCAGCTCAACCTGCTGCCCATCATCGTCAGCGTCGTGGTAGCGGCAACCATCCTGCAAGGCCTGACCTCGTATGCGCTCACGCAGCTGCTTTCGAAAGCCGGGCAGCGGCTGATTACGGACCTGCGCAAACAGGTGCAGTCGCACATTGGGCGGCTCTCGGTGTCGTTCTTCGATGAGAACCGGACCGGCACGCTGGTGGCCCGGATCATGACGGACGTGGAAGGCGTGCGCAACCTGATCGGCACAGGCATTCTGGACTTCTTTGGCGGCGTGCTGACGGCGGTTTTTGCGTTTTGCGTGCTGATCCGGCTCAGCGTGGAGATGACGCTGCTGACGTTCGCTGTCATGGCAGTCTTTGCGCTCATTCTGCAGCGAGCGTTCAAGACGATTCGACCGATCTTCCGCGAGCGGTCGAAGATCAACGCGGAGGTGACGGGCCGGCTGACGGAGTCTCTCGGCGGCGTGCGTGTCGTGAAGGGCTATCACGCGGAAGAGAGCGAGGCGGAGGTCTTCGCCACGGGAGCGCACCGGCTGCTGACGAACGTGATCTCGTCCCTGACGGCGCAGTCGATGATGGCGTTGGCGTCAACCAGTGTGCTGGGCGTGGTGGGCGCGCTGATCATGTATCTCGGCGCGCACCAGGTGGTGGCGCACAGGCTGACTACCGGCGGCTATGTACAGTTCGTAGCGTTCCTGGCGTTCATGGTTGCGCCGATCGCGGGCTTGGTGTCGATTGGAACGCAGCTGACGGAGGCGCTGGCGGGTCTTGACAGAACGACCGAGATCCTAGGCGAACGCGAAGAGGATGCAGATCCGAAGCGACGCATCGAGCTTGGTACCCTGCGCGGGGAAGTGCGGTTCGATGACGTAATGTTCGAGTATGAGGCGGGCAAGCCAGTCTTGCATGGCATTAGCTTCGACTCGCAGCCCGGTACGGTGACCGCGCTGGTCGGCTCGAGTGGGTCTGGCAAATCGACCATCATTTCGTTGATCTGCGGTTTTCACACCGCGTCCGGTGGAGTGATCGAAGTGGACGGGATCGATCTCGCGACAGTAAAGCTGAGCAGCTACCGCGAGCAGTTGGGTGTCGTGCTGCAGGAGACCTTCCTCTTTGATGGAACGATTGCGGAGAATGTGCGGTTCTCGCGGCCAGGCGCGACTGAAGCGCAGTTGCTGGAGGCTTGTCGGATTGCCCGGGTAGATGAGTTTGCCGAGCGTTTTCCCGAGGGGTACGACACGATTGTGGGCGAGCGTGGAGTCAAGCTCTCGGGGGGGCAAAGACAGCGCATCTCGATTGCGCGGGCGATTTTGGCCGATCCGCGCATCCTGATTCTCGATGAGGCGACCAGCTCGCTCGACTCCGAATCGGAAGCCATGATTCAGGGCGGACTGAGCTTCCTGATGCGAGGCCGAACGACGTTTGTCATCGCGCACCGGCTGTCGACGATTCGCAAGGCAGATCAAATCCTCGTGGTGGAGCAGGGAAACATTGTGGAGCGCGGCACCCACGAAACGCTCTATGCCTCAGGCGGCCGCTACTTCGATTTGTATACGCGGCAGCATGGCCTGGAGATGAACCTGTTTTTGGCTCCTGGCGAGGGCGACAGAGTCGCGGCGGCCGCGGGTTGAGCCGGCACACCTGGTAGGTGCATTGCTTCCTCTCAATTTGGCGTGGGAACTCGTTCTACGGAATCGACGACCAGGGTTTCTACAGTTACCCGTTGCGGCTTCAACAGGAGCCCTGTCGCCTGCTTGAGGGCTGTGTCGAGTGAGGGAAGCGTACTGTCGGCGTCGGAGTCGGGCTTGTAGACGAATTCGATGTCGTAGCTGCCAGGGATGGCGGTCTGGTTGACGACAGGGAAGCCGGCCGCAGGAGTGAGATATTTCGCGAACTGATCCATGGACCAGTTCGCTCCGCGCATCTGGCCCGGGCTGACGTTGATGCGGAAGCCGGGGAAGTGATTCCCCTTGGTAGGAGTGAGATGCGAGCCGCCCTCCGCAACGACAAGAGCATATCCGCGGCTCAAGCGCGTTTCGGTGTGAGCGATCAGATGGAAGCGCTGCTGAAGTAAATTCTGTAAACGTGGCTTGAGCTCGTCGCGGCTTAACTTCACACCTTCTTCGGGCTTGGCGTCGATGTCGTACAGGTTAGTTTCAAACCAGCCAGGCTGGTTGGCGATCTGGCTGCTATCGAGTCCGTATGCCAGCTGACAGAGAAGCGTGAGAGAGACGTGGGTTGCGGTAAATCGTCCCGTGCCGGGAGGGCTCCAACTGCCCATGTTGGGGTCGGCTTGCGGGGCAGACTTGACCGCGGCGACTTCAAAGGCGGGACCTGGAGTTTGCGCGGTTGCCGGATGACAAGACAAGAGGCACAGAGAAAAGAATAAGAGCTTGCAAGACCGAAGAGGTAACCAGACCTGCCGACTTATCTGGCGGTGGACGGTGCAGCGGGTGGTTGTTGTTGCAAATCTCATCGCTAGGCAGTCTTTCCCATGGCTTGTACTCCAGAGTAAGGCATGTGTCAGCTGAGCGGGCCGTTGCGGTAGCATCGAAGAGTTCGATACTCCGAACGACACATCTATGCTTGCTCCTTTGACTCTTACCGAATGGAACGAAGAAGAGATGCGGCAAGTTCCCGTCGCCTCTCCTGTTCGCCGCGGACTAGGTCTAGCCACAGGTTTGCGCGAGGACCTCAGTCGACGCAACCGCACCCGCGCCGCAGATAGACCGCACGAGCTCACGCACGGAGCCACGCCCTCGGTCATCTATGCTCCAGACGTCCTCAGCCATGGAAACTTTCTTGACGCTTCCTACCGCCGTATTCTCGCCCATCCGGCCTGGGCAAACCGCCTCACGAAAGCCCACCCCGCCAAACGCCAGGCCCGCCGCACCGGTCCCGACGAGCAGGTTCGCGCCTGGCGCGAGCTTGACGCGGCCACCAGCTCCGACGCCCTGCTGATGAACATCTTCTGCTACCCTCGCGTTCTTCACGCTCCTCGGCTTCGCACTCTCCTTGGAGTTGCTTCAGGCGACATGCCCACCTTTGGCTACAAGCCCCGCATCGACCTCGATGACGCGCACCCCGACCGCACCGAGATCGATATGCGTCTCGGCTCCTTACTTGTTGAAGCCAAGCTGACCGAATCCGACTTCCAGTTCGCGCCTGCCTGCCTGATCGAGCGCTATCCCGGCTTCGCGGAAGTCTTCGACCCCGACCTGCTCCACTTCACCCGGCGCGGCATTCGCTCCTATCAATTGCTCCGCGGTGTCCTCATCGCACAACAGGAAGCCGCGCTCTTCTGCGTCTTTCTCGATGCCCGCCGACCTGACCTCATCGAGGACTGGTACAGTGTCATGCGCGCCGTTCGCAGCCCCACCCTGCAGGCCCGCCTTCGCGTGCTGACGTGGCAGGAGATCGCCGCTACCCTCCCGCTTAGGCTGCGTACCTTTTTCGCTGAGAAGTACGGCATCGTCGCTGCGACTCGCTCACCAGGATTCCCATAGACCGCTCCTCCGCGGCCTCGACAGCGGCGCGGCGATCCCCGAATCCTCGACGTAGGAAAATATCGCCGATCCGGCCTCGGCGATGCAGTGATGTTCTCTCCGCAGCAACGTCGTACGCAGGAGGACGCTGGCGATACCCCAAGCTCGATCGAAGACACTTTGCGGCACAATGAAGAGAGGAGGCGCGCATGACCAGGCAAAGCCGATGGATTGCAGTCTCAGCAGGGCTTCATGCGCTCGTGCTCGCGACCGTACTGCGCGGGAGCCATATTCGCGTTGCGCCCGTCCCGCATCCCGGCACCCGCGAAGGCACGCATCTCGCCCTCGTCTATCAACCGGGCCGTTCCGCCGCGGCCACGGCGCAAGCCGCCGTCCAGCCTGTTGAAACACCCCTGTCGCGACACCTGAGGTTGAAGCCGGCTCCGGCAAAACCGGCTTCCACGGCGGCGGCCTCTCCCAGCACCGCTGCGGCATCTTCGCAGGGCAACAACGCTCTCGGCGCAGGAAACGTAACCGTGGCCCTGGCGACGTACTTCCCCTGGCCTCGGCCCGACCTCTCGGTCCTCCCTCACGGTACCCGTGGCGATGTTGTTGTCGACATTACGATCGACCAGCAAGGCAGAATCGTTGAGACGCAGGTCGCCCAAAGCATGGGCCAGGCGATCGACAGCTCGGTGCTCTCCACCATCCAGACCTGGACCTTTAAGCCCGCCACCAAGGACGGCGTCGCCGTGCCGAGTGAGCAGGAGCTGCTCTTTCACTTCGAGCACGCCTGATCCGCCGCATTGCCGGTGTCCCTTCTTCCACTCCAATCGCGCATTCCCGATCAGCAGGCACTCTGTTGTGTCTGACTTTCTCAGCTTTTGCTGATGGTTGACCGGGGTGTGTTCAAGCGAGCACAACCGGCCCTGGAGGTAGCCATGTTGGATGAAGTCGTTGCTTTTTTTCTTTCACTGGGTATTGTCGGAGCGCTGATTGCGTGGGGCTTTGCGTGCGGCGTATGGCATCGGCAGGATCAACGGGATGAGAGCTCCTCCTCCTCGCAGTCCTTCCGCGAAAGTTCCGCGCTGCTTGCCGAATGGTGGAAGAAGTAGGCGGCCAGCGGCAGGAATGCTTGAGCAAGCGTGTTGCGGCTATCGCCTACAAACCCGGGAAAGCAGAATCACTGTTGTGTTCTGCGCTTAAGCTAATGGCTACGTTCTCTTGTCATCGCTCTCTGCTTCTGTGCTGTTCCATAAGTCGGTATGAGGCAATCCTCTCTTGTAGTGGGATCAATCTTCGAGATATTCGCTCAAGAATCGTTCGATTGAAGCTGACACCCGGGCCCCTGTCGTGTTTCACAAATCAAGGAGCGCGTGTCTCCGGCGAAGGAGCAGGACGGTGGCGATGGGGAGTTCCCAGGAGACGATCGAAGAGGTCTTCGAAGCGGCACTGGCTCTGCCTGTGCAACAGAGGAGTGTCTTCCTGGAGGAGGCATGCGGCCACTGCGCTGAGTTGAGAAAGAGTGTCGAAGAGCTGCTGGCGCTCGACGAACAGGCGGGCAGCTTTCTCCGCACGCCGCTCCTGCCGGAAGGGAACGGGTCCTTGCCCGGAGTGGAAGTCTCTGGGAGCGCGTTCTCCTCGCTCCCGACGGGTCGTGTGCTTGTCGGCCGCTTCACGCTGAACCGTTTTCTCGCCCGCGGCGGCATGGGCGAGGTGTATGAAGCCTGGGACCAGGACTTGCAGGAGCGCGTGGCGATCAAGATCATTCGCCCCGACCTGGCCGCGAGCGCGGAGGTGATCGAACGCTTTCGCCGCGAGGTGCGGCAGGCACGGGCGATCTCTCACCCCAACGTCTGCCGGGTTCACGAGCTGTTTTGTGACGAAGGTTCGACGGCGAGGAAGGTTTGGTTTTTCAGTATGGAGTTCCTCGACGGCCATACGTTGAGCGAACACATCCGGCACTACGGTGCGTTTGCGCCGGATAGGGCTGGTGAACTTGTCCGGCAGATTCTTCACGGCCTCATCGCGGCGCATGCTGTTGGAGCGATCCATCGGGATTTGAAGACAGGCAACATCATGCTGGTGACGAGCGGCCCGGGTAGTCTGCGCGCCGTGATTACGGACTTTGGCCTTGCGCTGAACGTGCTTCGTCCGGATGCAGGTCTCGAGGAGCGTGCGGGTCAGGGAACGCCTGCCTTCATGGCTCCGGAGCAGCGGGCCACGGGTAAGGTGACGGTGCAGGCGGATCAGTATGCGCTGGGCGTGATTGTGCACGAGATGCTCACTGGGTCGCGGGTCACGCGGCGGGAGTCGGAGCGGAGCGGAACAAAGCAGGAACGGAGTCTCGCCCCAGGGCCGCTGCCGGCTCCCTGGGACAAGATCGTCAGCCGCTGCCTGCAGGTAGAGCCGCAGGATCGCTTCGACTCTTTGGAAGAGCTACTGGTTCTTCTGCGTACGAAAGAACGTTCGAGTCACAAAGGCTGGTACCTTATGCTGTCCTGTATTGCTCTCGTTCTCTTGGCTGGATCCTTCATGGGGAGTCGCACGGAGGCGACTTCGTTGGCTGTGCTGCCGCTGAGAAACCAGACGGGCGACGCGACACAGAATTACCTCAGCGCAGGTGTGAGCGAGGCGTTGACGGACGACCTGGCGCGCATGCCGGGTCTCGAGGTCACGGCGGGCAGCATCGCGCAGCGCTACCTGGACAAGAGCGTCGATCCGGGGACCGCGGGCAGGGAACTGAATGTTCACTCGGTGGTCGAGGGCTCGATCGCCCAGGATCATGGTGTGTTGCGCGTACCGATCGAGGTGATCGATGTGCGGACGGGGCGGCAGGTGTGGGGCAAGATCTATGAGAGCAATCCTGCAAACATCGCCGAGTTGCAGCATGAGATCTCGACCGACGTGGCGTATCACCTGAAGGTTCCGCTCGACGCCAATACGGCGGCGCGACTGGAGCGGCAGTACTCCGCGAGCGGTGGTGCCTATGATCTTTACCTCAAGGGTAGGTTCCATCTCGCGCAAAGGACGCCGGATGCCTTGCGTGCAGCGGTGGTTGATTTCCAAGGCTCATTAGTGGCTGACTCACGTTATGCACCCGCGTATGCCGGCCTTGCTGACTGCTATAGCCAAATGGCGTATTACGGCTTGGAAAAAACGATTCCTCTCTTAGAGAGTGCAATCAGCGCGTCTCAGCAGGCGCTCGAACTCGACAGTACGTTGGGGGAAGCCTACGCATCACGAGCCTTGGCCCGCACTCACCTCAATTTCGACTGGAAAGGAGCCGAAGCCGATTATCGGCGAGCGATCGAACTGAACCCAACTTATCTTCCAGCTCACGCTTGGTATGGACTGCTCCTGCTTAGTCCTATGAGCCGACACTCAGAAGCGGCGACTCAGATGGCCTACGTGCATGCTGCCGACCCGGATGCACTCGCCACAACTATGGCTATCGCAACCGCGGATTATTTTGCGGGTCACTTTGATGAGTCTATTCGATTGCTTGATGCAGTTCTGACAACTTCGCCTGAGTTTGAGCCGGCGATCTCGGTTCTTGCGTCGGACTACTTAGCTCAACGCAACAATGAAGCTGTTTTCAACTTGTTGGCTAAGTTCCAGGCCTCGGCACATCAAAAACGAATCAGATACCTGTTGTTAGGAATGGCATACGCGCAAAGCGGACGGAATGCTGATGCAGTGGCTTTACTTGAGTCCTCACGAACCAGCATGGTAGAGGGTGAAGATTTGCCCTATCAGACCGCGATTCTTTACACCGCACTGACGGATCACTCGAAGGCTCTCGACATGCTTGATTTAGCCTACGAAAAGCGAGATTCTGACATGGTTTTTCTTAATGTTGACCCGCTGCTAGCTCCTCTACGAGGCGAACCGAGATTTCAAACCCTTTTAGAAACAATGAAACTGCGATGAAAGGAAAACAATGGACCGTGAAGCGCTACTTAGGAACTTAGGTCTTGACAATGATGATTTGCAAGATCTTCTTCGAAAATTTATTAGCTTTCAGCGTGAATTAAATTCAGCTCAGCTTGAAGTTGTCCTTCGCTCTCTCCCAAACATTGATCAAGCTATTAGATCGTTGGGGCCTACGGCCGAGGATCTAAACGAATTGTTCCGCCTAGATCCAGATCGCGATAAGGATGTAGTTCAATTCTATTTTCAAGGAATTGATGGCGCTGGTGGTAATTAAGCGGTCCCGTTGAGGCCAGTATGGAGCAAAAAATAGACGGCATAGACCGTTTGGTGTCCGCAGCCGACACTCTGAGTAGAATAAGTCCTATTTTTCGTTCGCTTGGAGGAACTCGGCTTGCGGACATTACCGGGTTGGATCGTGTTGGTATCCCGGTTTATTCCTCCGTAGTTCCTGACTCGCCTGACATGCTTTCTGTCTACTCCGGAAAAGGAGCGAGGCCGATCGATGCCAAAACCGGCGCAATGATGGAAGCAGTCGAGCGGCAGACTTCTATTCGCACCCGTCTTCCCTTCGTGGAAGCAAGCTTTGTCAACCTGTGCCAGACTGGGACAACCCTCGATCCTCGCAGCATCAACCAGCGGCTCAGAGATAACTACTTCGAAGATGCGACTTGCTGCTGGAGCGAGGCATTCGATCTGGTGACTCAGGAGAGATGCTGGGTACCCTCAAAGTATGCCGGCTATCTGTGGCGTGAGCTCCCGCATCCTTCTCCGTTCGTAACCAACGACACGACCGGCCTCGCTTCCGGCAACACGTTTGAAGAGGCGGTCTGTCACGCGCTTTGCGAGCTCGCCGAACGCGATGCGTGGACGATGGCGGAGTTAGGCGCGCGGCAGCTTCCGCGGGAACGGCGATCGCTGGCCTTCGGCATCGACCACAAGGATGGGCCGGACGACTTTGAGCTGTATCCCTGCCTCGACCTTCCCAGCGACGATCCACTTCTGCAACAGTTCCGCCAGGCAGGTCTTGCGCCAATGGTGCGCGACATCACCTCGAGCCTTGGCATACCCACGTTCTTCGCGTCGGTTGTCGACCAAAGCATCGAAGGTGCTCCGATGGCGCACAGCGGCCTGGGAACGCACCCCGATGCGCGGGTGGCGCTACGCCGCTCGCTGACCGAAGTTGCGCAGTCGCGCTGCGTCGACATCCAGGCTACCCGCGAAGACATCCTGCCTCCGGACGCGAAACGCAGCTCCTTCGCGCTGCATACGCGCCGGCTTACCGAAATCAACCGGAACAGCTGGTGCATTACTTCCTCCGTGCGTATGCGCTCGCTCAGTGAGGTGACATCACATCGCTTTGACTCAATCAGAGAAGATCTCGACTTCCTGATCGAACGCTTCGCCGCAAACGGCCTGGAGCAAATTCTCGTTGTGGACTTCACGCCGCATGCGGAGAACTACTCGGTGGTTCGGGTGATCGTTCCGGGCATCGAGCTTTGGGCGACGGATCGCGGCAAACTTGGCCCGCGCGCGCACGCATACTGGCGGGCGCATGTCTGATACGGTCGTGTTTCTTGGCCCCAGCCTGCCCCGAGGTGAAGCTGCTTCGATTCTCAAAGCCCATTATCTGCCGCCGATTCGTCGCGGCGATCTTGCCGCGTTGCCAGAAGAGGTCCGCTTTGTCGGCATCGTGGATGGCGAGTTCTACCAGAGTTTGGCCGTGTCCACCAAGGAGATCCTGGTCCTGCTGCGACGCGGGGTGAGTGTCTTCGGTGCATCCAGCATGGGCGCACTGCGAGCGGCGGAGACGTGTGGCTTCGGCATGGTGGGCGTGGGAAAGATTTTTGCGATGTACCGGGATGGCGTACTCGATGCGGACGATGAGGTCGCGCTGACGTACGATCCGATGACGTTCAGGACGCTCTCCGACCCGCTCGTCAATCTGCGCTACGCGCTCGAGCTCGCGGTGGAAGCAGGGGTGATTGAAGAGGAAGACCGCGTCGCGTTGATTGAACGATTGAGAGCGCTATACTTCCCGCATCGATCGTATCGGGCCTTGCAGGCGCTGTGTCCTGCGCTGGTTCCGTTCTTCCGCGGCCGCGCACTTCCTGACCTGAAGGGTGAGGATGCCCGACAGCTGCTAACTACCATCGCAGCCGTTCGCCAATCCGTTCGCCAACTAGGGAGAGGCAAGCATGGATGACCCGCATGACGTGACTCACCTGCTGCAGGCGATGCGAGCGGGAGATGAGAAAGCTACCGCACAGCTCTTGCCGTTGGTGTATCACGAACTGCACAGGCTGGCGAAATCGTATATGCGGCGCGAACGACAAGACCACACGCTGCAGGCGACGGCGCTGGTGAACGAAGCCTACTTGAAGCTCGCCCATGGAGACGTGAACTGGGCCAATCGCGAGCACTTCATCGGGGTGGCGGCGAACGTGATGCGGCGGGTGCTGGTCGACTACGCGCGGCAACATCGGGCGGAGATGCGAGGCGGCGCGCGCAAACGCGTGGAACTCGAGGAAGGTCTCGCCATTACGGCTGAAAATATCGATGACGTGCTGATGGTGGATGAGCTTCTCGAGCGGCTGAAGACGGATCGTCCGAGGCAGGCCCGGGTGGTGGAGCTGCGCTACTTCGGAGGCTTGTCGTTCGACCAGATCGCCCCTCTGCTTGAGGTTTCCTCGCGCTCGGTGAAGCGGGACTGGGCGCTTGCGAGGATCTGGCTGTTTCAGCAGATGCGGCCGGATCAGAAACTTCCTGCGGAAGATCTGGTGTAGCACGTGTCCTCTTTATTCTGACGGTTCCGCATTATTCAGTGAAGGCGGTCCTAAGACGGCCTTCACGGAGGATCGTCATGTTCAAGCTGTCGACTGCTTCACTCAATGTCCTTATTTCCGCCATTCTCTCAGCGCTTGCTTGCTTTGCAGCAGCACCACCTTGTTCAGCTCAATCTACTGGTGTGAGAGTGAACATACCGTTCGCCTTTCAGGCCGATCAACAGCACTATAAGCCTGGCATCTACACCTTCCAGATCCAACATGGCTTCCATTTCATGCAGATTATCGGAAACTCCCAGACGAGTCAGATGATGTACGTACCGGACATGACGATTGAGCCTGCCAAGATCGGTAAGGTCGTCTTTCACCGGTATGGGTCAGAGTACTTTCTTCGGGAGGTTTGGGTGGGCGACAGCACGAGTCATGTGCATACGCTTCCGTCCAAGGCAGAGAAGCAGCTGCAACTGGCGGCCAATACCGACTCGATGCATGCAAACAGTGGCGAGGAACTGGCTCTGACACAAATGCCGCACTGATATTTTCTTGTTTGCCTTGGACGCGCAGGGAAGCCTTGAACTACTTGCAGCTCACTTCCTAAAGTTGGCGCATCTCTCTCTCTTTGCAAGCAAACGACGCCTTCGTCGCTGATAGTTAGGAGCTTGTTTATTCTTACCGCGTCGAAGTCTACGGTGAGGTTGGCAAGCTCCTTTAGTAACTAAATTATTGAGCAGTTATCGAACCTGTGCAGTAGACTTTGGCTTCGGAACAATGACTATGTAAGCAAGCTGCATAGAAGTAACTGCTGTTCTAAGCTAGCGGCCCCGGTGAATGCCGTGACTTTCCAGCACGTCCAGTTCGGCGAGCACCCCGGCCGCCTCGCTTTCCAGTAGATGACGCTGCTCGGCATAGTCCTGCTCGGGATATTTGCCGGCGAGGTACTCAAAATTAAGATCGCGCAGGTTGGCGTAGATAGCATCTTTGCGCTCTGTAAGTGAGTCGGCGCGAGTCTTATCTGCCTGGATGAACGGATTGCGATCCGGCCAGAAGATAAAGAGAAAGCAGACCAGGGTCAAAGTAAGGCCGGCGATCAGGCTCATCGGTACTCCGTTTCGCGGCGGATACGGTCGCGCAGGGCATTCGCGCTGGGCGAGCTGGACACATACGCCTGTGGTGCTCCGGCAACGGCCAGGCGCTGCTTCTGCGACCAGAATCGAACAAGCAGCGCGGTGCCGACGGTGCCAAGGAGGAAGATGGCAATGGGAACGATCCAGGCGACGTTATCAAAGCCTCCGCGGATGGGTGCTGCCAGGACGCTCGCGCCGTATTTGTTCACGAACCAGTTGAGAATGAGCGAGTCGGCACCGGTGCCGTTCGGTCCGGCAAGCTGCGCCTGGAGCTCATTGATCATGCGCGCGGAGTCGGGACAGCCAACGTGGTTGCACTCGAGCAGCACCTGGCCACAGCTGCAGACGCACATCATGTTATGGCCAATGCGGCCGAAGCGCGCGCTGGGGTCGGAGGAGCCATCCGCACCGAGCATGACCACGGCCAGCAGGCAGACGAAAGCGGAAGCCAGCCAGCGGCGAACTGTGCGATCAAACATGTTGGGCCTCCGCATGGGCGGGGATCGCGGCGGCAACCAGCGATTCACGGCGGCGAGCCGCGACACTCGGGGCAAGAGCGAACAGCGTACCGACGATGACGATCAGGACGCCAACCCAGATCCAGGAGATCAGCGGGTTGAGGAAGGCCTTGATGATGGGGCGGTTGGTGTCCGGATTGCGGCCCTCAAAGATGACGTAAAGGTCACCTTGTGCGGTGGAGTGAAGCGCGACCATGGTCGAGCTGGTTTCGCTGGCATGGTAGAAGCGTTTTTCAGGAGCGAGCTGAGTGATGTGTTTGCCATGCTTGGTCACGTCGAGCAGAGCAAAGTCCGTGTCGTAGTTTGCGTTTGAGTCCTGGGTATAGGACTGGCAGACGAGATGATAAGGGCCAATGTTCATCGCGTCGTTGAAGCCCATCTCCTGCTCATGCGACTGGTTGAAGGCTCCGCCTGCGATGCCGATGAACATCACCACGATGCCGAAATGGACCAAGTAGCCGCCATAACGGCGGGTGTTGCGGCGCATCAGGATGCCGGTGGCGGAGAGAAGATTGGCTCCCGTCTGCGCGCGGACGACGTTGGCTCCGCGCAGGAACTCGGCCGAGATTGCCGTGATGACGCCGGCGGCCAGCGAGAAGGCGAGCAGCGAGAAGAAGGTGGACTGCCAGGCGTCGCCGGCTGTCCACGGGCGCACGCCGCCGATCATCAAGCCGGCGGCGGAGACCGCAAAAGCGATGCCGGGAAGGATGAAGTTGCGCCGAATGGAACGAAGAGACGTCGCGCGCCAGGCGAGCAGAGGGCCGATGCCGGTAAGCATCAACAGGAACAGGCCGATGGGTATGTTGACACGGTTGTAGAAGGGTGCACCCACCGTCGTTTTGGTGCCGTCGATGTATTCGCTCAACACGGGGAAGAGTGTGCCCCAGAGCACCACGAAGCAGGCGGCCAGCAGCACCAGGTTATTGAACAGGAAGCTGGACTCGCGGGAGACGACGGACTCCAGGCGGTTCTCGGTTGCGAGATGGTCGCGCTGCTTGAAGTACGTGAAGAGGCAGACCGCGAGAACCAGTGCCATGAAGCCGACGAACCAGTTACCGATGTTCGACGAGGCGAAGGCATGGACGGAGCTGACCAGGCCGGCGCGGGTGAGCAGCGTTCCGAGCAGGGTTAGCAGAAACGTGGTGAAGATGAGCCAGACGTTCCAGGACTTCATCATGCCGCGTTTTTCCTGCATCATCACCGAGTGCAGGAAGGCGGTTCCGGTGAGCCAGGGCATGAGGCTGGCGTTCTCGACCGGGTCCCAGCCCCAATAGCCGCCCCAGCCCAGGACCGAGTAGGCCCAGTGTGCGCCGAGAAAGATGCCGCAGGTCAGAAACATCCAGGTGACCATGGTCCAGCGGCGGGTGATGGCGATCCACTTCTCGCCGGGGTAGCGCATCATGAGCGCCCCGAGCGCGAAGGCGAAGGGAACGGAGAAGCCGACATAGCCGAGGTAGAGCATCGGCGGATGGATGACCATCTCCGGATACTGCAGCAGGGGATTGAGGCCGAAGCCGTTGGCGGCGAGCGGTCCAGGCTCAAGCGCGAACGGGGGTGCGGCAAAGACCAGCAACAGCAGGAAGAAGACCTGGACGGAGGAGAGAATCGTGGACGCGTAGGCGGAAAGGCGCACATCTACCTTGTGGCGGATGCGGAGCACGAAGCCGTAGGTGGCCAGCAGCCAGCTCCAAAGCAGCAGCGAGCCTTCCTGTCCGGACCAGAGCGCGGAAAACTTGTAGGCCGTCGGAAGTTCGCGATTGGTGTGGTGGAGAATGTAGCTGAGTGAGTAGTCGTTGGTGAAGGCCGCGTAGACTAACGCGAAGGCGGCGCAGGAGACCGCAAGAAAAGTGCAGATTCCGGCACGGCGCGCCGTCTCCTGCAGGCGGGAGGACTGCGCGAGCGCAGCCGTGCCGGCAAACTGGTGTCGCGAGCGCCATAAGGCGAAGCCCCCGGCGAACAGGGTGTAGGCGCTGAGCATGAGCGCGATGAGCAGCGAGAAACTGCCGAACTCGGGCATGGGGTGCTGATTCATGGTGCGTCCGAAGCCTCTCCCTGTATTCTCTCAGGTTCTGCAGCCGATCTTCGGATGCCGTAGCCGCTTACCGCACAGAGTTGGCGTGATGTTCTTCGTCTCACAAAGGCATGGCAGACCTTATCGCGCCGAAGAGGAAGCGCGTTCCTGGCTGGCTTCGGGCAGCGAAAGCATCCGCTGCACGCTGGCCAGGAGGTTATCCGGCATAAGAGGCTTGACGCGAAACTGTACGTTCAAGCCCTGGTACTCTTGTTCGGCTTCCTCCAGCCCGCTGATGACGAGTACCGGAAGATTCTTATGCTTCTCCCGGAGGGCACGGACGAACTCAGCGCCGGTCATGCCGGGCATCATGTGGTCTGTGATCACCATGCAGATCTCGGCCGGGAAGTCGTTGGTTTGAAACTGTTCGAGAGCGCGCACCGGGTTGAGCACAGCGAAGACATAGTAGCCGGCGCGTTTCAGGATGGCCTGGCGAGTGGCCGCCTGCACGGCATTGTCGTCGATCAGCAAAATCGCGGAGGAAGCGCCCTTGCTGGCTTCCTGCTCGGATGGTTCGCTTCCGGCCATGGTGTACGTCTCCTGATCTATGAGCGGCCGCAGAGTTGCTGCGAAATCTGATGCACGGCAGCCCCCTGTGGTTCACTCTCGATCGAACGATCGAGCAGGAAACGCCGATGGTGGACGATGCAGCGGGAAACAAGTACAGTGCCCGAAGAGATTTCTTCGGGCTTCGGGCCGGAAGCTGTGGGAGACTTGCTATGCCCGGTCCCACTTGGATCGGATGAAAAAGGGAGTTCATGGACCTAACTAAGGCTGCAAACCTGACCGGGATCGACTGGCTTATTATGCTGGTTTATTTCGTGTTCGTACTGGGGATCGGGTTTGCGCTCAAGCGGTACATGCGCACGTCCAATGATTTTTTTCTGGCAGGGCGGTCCATTCCTGCCTGGGTCTGCGGGCTCGCGTTTATCTCGGCCAACCTGGGTGCGCAGGAAGTGATCGGGATGGGCGCCTCGGGCGCGAAGTATGGCATCATCACCAGTCACTTTTACTGGATCGGGGCCATTCCCGCGATGTGCTTCGTCGGCATCTTCATGATGCCTTTCTACTATGGGTCGAAGGCCCGGTCTGTGCCGGAGTATCTGCGCATGCGGTTCGACGAGAAAACGCGCGCTGTCAATGCGTTCTCGTTTGCGATCATGACTGTCTTCTCCTCCGGCATCTCCATGTACGCGATGGCTTTGCTGATCCAGACGCTGGGCCTGTTTCACGGGATCATTCCCGACGCATACATTTTTCATGTCAGCGTTCTGTTGAGTGCGGTCATTGTCCTGGGCTATATCTTTCTCGGCGGCTTGACGAGCGCGATCTACAACGAGGTTCTGCAGTTTTTCCTTATCGTGGCGGGCTTTGCCCCCCTGGTGTGGATTGGGCTTCGCAATGTAGGAGGCTGGCAGGGAATCAAGCAGGCGCTACCCGCGAGCATGACGCAATCCTGGCGCGGCATGACGCATGCGAGTACGAACTCACTGGGCGTTGAGTGGGTTGGACTCGCGATGGGTTTGGGCTTCGTCCTCTCCTTCGGCTACTGGTGCACGGACTTCCTGGTCATTCAGCGCGCGATGGCAGCGGACAGCGAAATTTCGGCGCGACGGGTGCCGCTGATCGCCGCGATCCCAAAGATGTTCTTCCCGTTTCTGGTTATTCTGCCGGGGCTGATCGCGGTCACGGTGACGAGCCACATGGCCTCCGTGCCGAGCGGGGAAATGATGGCCGCGACCCTTGCCGCGCGGGACGCCGTTCAGCCGCTGACGGCCGCCGAGTCCCAGGACAAGCATGGCCGCGAGGTCCTAACGCTCGGCAACGTGGCGACTCCGGTGCCGCTCGATGAGGCGCATCCGACCGGCATCATCCCGCTCAAGTACGATCCGCAGTCAGGCAAGCAGGTCTTCAACGCCGACGGCACGCCTACCTATAACTACGACCTGGCAATTCCGGTCATGCTTCTCCACTTTTTTCCGACGGGCATTCTGGGGCTCGGTCTTACGGCGCTGCTGGCCAGCTTCATGTCCGGCATGGCGGGCAACGTGACTGCGTTTAACACGGTCTGGACGTACGACATCTACCAGGCATACATCAACAAACGCGGCACCGATGAGCACTACCTATGGATGGGACGCGCGGCAACCGTTGGAGGCGTGCTGCTTTCGGTTGGCGCGGCCTATCTTGCGACCAACTTCAATAACATCATGGATGCGCTGCAGCTCATCTTCTCGCTTGTCAACGCTCCGCTGTTCGCCACCTTTTTGTTGGGGATGTTCTGGAAGCGGACGACGGGACATGGCGCCTTCACGGGCCTGCTAGCCGGGACCGGCGCCGCGCTCCTGCACCATGGCCTAACGTTGCCGGCCGATGCGAGGCCGGGCATCCACGGAGCATGGCTGCACCTGGTCCACACCTATCCATCCGACATGGCACAGAATTTTTGGACGGCGATCTTCGCGTTCCTGGTCAACCTGCTAGTCACGGTCGTCGTGTCACTCGCCACGGAGCCGCGTGCGGAGGCGGACCTGGTTGGGCTTGTCTATTCTCTCACCCCGAAGCCCGTGGATACGCATCTGGCGTGGTTTCAGAAGCCCGCTACGCTGGCGATTGCGGTGCTGGCCATGCTGGTGGTACTGAACCTGGTGTTCGCGTAGACAGCACATTTTGAAGGGAGCTTTATGGGACTCGACATACGCATTCCGCTCGGCCTGATCTTCCTGATCACAGGTGGCATTATGAGTGGCTACGGGCTCTTCACGCGCGGGAATGTCGCGCTCTACCAACGATCAATGGGAATTAATCTGAATCTCAGCTGGGGGCTGATCATGTTTGTGTTCGGCCTCGTCATGTTTGTGGTCGGTCGTCGGCAGCGTTGGCAGGATGACCCCGTGACGCCCCGACCCTGGGAACGCGAAAGCCAAGCCCCGCGAGGACACTGAACGGCTGAAATGGAACGTGCTCGTGTTCTGAAATTTGAACCGTAATAAAACTAAAGTTCTGGAGGTCTGTGCCGATAGAAGTAGCAGGAGACATCCGCGCCGAATCGGATCGACGCTCGTGAGGCGATCCCAACAGCCCGGCAAGCGATAATGAAGCCATGAAGCGGCGCACCATCAGCCATTACGAGTTTGTGCGCAAGATCGGGGCCGGCGGGTCGGGCGTGGTGTTCTTGGCCAACGATACGCGTCTGCAGCGGCCTGTTGTATTGAAACTGTTGAAGCGCGGCTCGTTGACTCTCGATCAGGTACGGACGACGCAGCTGAGAGAGGCACGTCTGGCCTCGGCCATCGACCATCCCAATGTGTGCGCGATCTACGAGGTCGGCGAAGCACCGGCCGAGGATGGCGAAGAAGCCGAAGCGTACATCGTGATGCAGTACATCCCGGGCAAGGCGCTGGACAAGATGATTGCCGAGGGACCGGCGAATTTGCAACTGGTGCTGTCGGCTGGAGTGCAGATTGCGGATGGACTTTCCGCGGCGCACATGCTGGGCATCTTCCATCGCGACCTGAAGCCAGCCAATGTCATGCTGACCGAAGGAGGACTGATCAAAATTCTCGACTTTGGTTTGGCGCGTCGGCTGAACCTTGATGCGGTCGAGTTTGATCCGTCGCACCATACGGCAAATCGCGCTGCGCCTCCGTTAGGCGCGACGTATACAGCGCGCGGGGGTACAGTCGCCTACATGGCACCGGAGCAGTTTGTCACCGGCCAATCTTCTGTTCAGTCGGATTTGTTTGCGCTTGGGCTAATTCTGTATGAACTCGCGACGGGGCGGCATCCCTTCCACAGGCCGGATGCGCCGGAGTTTCAGTCAATCCGGGCGATCCAGTTCGCACAGCCAACGCCGTTGCGGGAGATCAATCCGAACCTGCCGAGAGAGCTTGAGTCGGTGATCTTTCGGTGTCTGGAGAAGCAGCCCTCGGCGCGCTTTGCCTCGGCGGCCGATGTGCGCGAGGCGCTCAAAACCATCATGATGGCCATGCATCTCGATAGCGTCGGCCTGCCTGGCGAAGCCATCGCGCTGCTGCCGTCGCAGCGGCCTCCTGCGATCGAGACGCCGGAAGAGGAAAAGCGCACGACAGGCATTCTCTCCATGCTGGCGGAGCGATTTCGGGAGTCCGGCACGCACAGCCAGAGCCGCCAGAACACGATCGTGGTGCTGCCGTTCATCAACTTCGGGCTGCCGGCCCGCGCGGCAGAGGGCCCGGCGCTTCCGCAGGCGTTTCAGGAGCCTTCGCCGCTCTACGGGTATGCGCTGGCCGATGCGATCGCGGCGCGGCTGGCGCGAATGCCCTCGCTGGTGGTGAGGCCATCTTCGACGCTGGTCTCGATCCCGACCCAGCAGCTCGACCCGCTGGCGATCGGGCGCAAGCTGCTGGTGCACTTTGTCTTGGCGGGCAATTTCCTGCGCTCGGACCAGGGCTTCGATTTGAACTGGCAGTTGCTGGATGTGACGGCGCAGTCAGTGCGGGCCGGGGGGTCGATCAACGTGGCGAGCTTCGACCTGGTGGCTGTGCAGGGGGAGATCTGCAATGAGGTGTTCGCTACACTGCAGGGCCTAGGCGGGCTGAAGGCGGTCCATGCTCTGTCGAGCCAAGCGCCGGGGCTCTCGCAGGATGTGTCGGAGGATTATTTGCAGGCGCGGGCGGTGTTGTCGTCGTTCATGTCGAGGACGGGAAGCCGGGAGGATCTCGATCGGGCGCGGGAGCTGTTTGAGACGGTGACGCGGGAGCATACGGAGTTCGCTCCAGGGTGGTCGGGGCTGGGGATTACGCATCTGCAGTATGCGTCGCATGGGCTCGGCGGGCAGATGCATGTGCTTGAGGCGCGGCGGGCGTTTGATAAGGCGCTGGCACTCGATCCGGGGTCGGTGGAGTCGAATCTTTACCGCGTGTACATGCTGCTGTCGCGCGGGGAGAAGGAGTCGGCGCGGCACGGGATCGAGTCGCTCTTGCAGAGTGCGCCGAACGACTGGAACGTACATCTTGTGGCTGGGCAGACGCTGCGCATCGACGGCATGTACGACGAGGCGCTCGAGCAGTTCAATACGGCGCTGCGGCTGAATCCGGCGAATGCGGCGCTGATCTACAACAATCGGGCTCGGGTGTTTCAGTACCAGAACCAGCTGGAACTGGCGGCCGACGAGCTGGAGAAGGGCCTGACGCTTGAGCCGAAGCAGCCGCTCTTGCGCATCTCGCTCGGCTACCAGCAGATGCGGCAGGGCGATCTGAACCAGGCGATCGTGACGCTGGAGGCGGTGACGCGCGAGGAGGCGTCGCTGCGCATCGTGTATCCGACGATCGCGCTGTGCTACGTCCAGCTTGGCGAGCGGGACAAGGCGGCCAGTTTTATTGTCGACGAGACGTTGTCGGCGGCGGAGGCGGACTCGGAGATGGCGTACCGGCTGGCGACGTATTTTGCGCTTGAGGGCGACGAGTCCGAGGCGCTGCACTGGCTTCGGCGGGCGATCTACCTGGGCAACGAGAACTATCCGTGGTTCTCGATCAATCCGGCGTGGCGCAAGCTGGGCGGCCATGCGGACTTCGAGCGGATTCTCGAGGACCTGAAGAAGAGCTGGCGGCGCAACCAGAAGAATTGGCGGAGGCTGCTGGCGCAGGTACGGGACTAGCCGTCTCTCCGGGGGTACCTTGAGGGGTACCCCTCCTCCCCCCTAAAAGTACCCAAAGTCTTCAGAACAAACAATTTAGGTCTGGACTTCGGTTTGGACTTAGACCGGCAAAGCTTTCAGAACGACCAAGTCGGTATGGTCGGATCCTCGCGGGACAACAGCAGATTCCTCCGCTGCGCTGCGGAATGACAAACCAGAAGGACTCGAACGAACGGAGGGGTGCTTCGACTGCCTGAGACCTGTGCTGATTGCTTTTTAATGTACTTTCAGGATAGCAGGTTGAGCAGGTGTATTATGCCAATTTTTCCGAGGTCGTAAGTCGCTTAGATTGAATGACTTCCTTGAAGTTAATAGCTTCGGGGGCTTGACAGCCTGTGGCAGTCCGACGGCGGTCGTCCAGGAGATGCGCTCTTGCTTGGGCGGGCTGTGGCGGAGCGGTTCTCATCGTAATAGAGTGGCAAGCCTGATAGCACTCTTACTCCTACGCTGCGTAGTGACAAAGGGCTTTCTTCCGTTGGTAAGCATTTGGGTGCCAACTACATATATGACACACATTCCAGCTGAGCGTAGATTCTAAAGATGAAAGCGCCTCACACACTACAAGAAGCAATCATCTACTTCTCGGACGATGACCGTGCTTTCCAGTATGCGCTCAACTTGCGCTTCCCGAATGGTATAGTGACCTGCCCCCGTTGCGGCTCTGAGAAGCACTCTTTCATCAAGACTCGTCGCATCTGGTTCTGTGGCGGATGCAAAAAGCAATTCAGCCTCAAAGTGGGAACGATCTTCGAGGATTCCCCTATCGGACTCGACAAGTGGATGTGCGCTTACTGGATTCTCTGCAACAGCAAGAACGGCGTTAACTCCTGCGAGTTGGCCCGGAGCCTCCGCATCACCCAAAAGTCGGCGTGGTTTATGCTTCATCGCATCCGCACCACCCTGCATGACGACTCTACTATCAAGCTTTCTGGTGAAGTCGATGCCGACGAAACACTTATCGGTGGCAAAGTCCGCAACATGCACTTGGCGAAAAAGGCTCGCCGCATCACCGGCACAGGTACAGCATCACCGGCACAGGTACAAAGACAAGGCTGCCGTTATGGGCATCCTTGAGCGTAGCGGCAAGGTAGTGAAGACCGTTGTCCTAACCGTAAGAAGACCGCCCTTCCGGCTGCAGTACAGAAGCATGTTGGCTGGCGCGGCTCTCTAAATCGACAGCGCTGCTGTCCTACGAGGACTCGCCAGCCAATACGCTCATGCAATTTGTTGATCATGCGGTTGAAACGTTAACGGTCGCATCCATACCAAGGGCCTTAAGAACTTCTGGTCGTTGTTGAAGCGTGGCATCAATGATATCTATGTGAGCATCAACCGTTCCATCTCTTCCGTTACTTCGACGAGCAGACGTTCCGTTACAACATCGCAAAAGCTCGGAGGATTAAGGTCGCTTCGAACCGGCTATGAGCAACGTTGCGGGATCACTGTCTCACTTATTCCGGCTCACGGGAGCCGCAATCTCTCACTAGACCGTGGCAAGGACGAGGCAAGCGCAAGCGCTAGTCCTTGCTGGTTCATCTTTCGGTTCGCAGGAGACGGCTTGAATGGGCTCTTAGGCTTCGTTGCCTGAAACAACTTCTTCATGCCGTCCTCAAATTTCTTCAGTGCCTCTGGGCCTTCGTTATACTCATTCTTCAAGGTTGGACCTCACAAGAATGCAAAGCTAGTGAACCAGGCGCTACTTCCGCCGATACAGGTTTCACAAACCATGAACATTCACCAACTCGTCCCTTGCTGCCATTGGGGTCCTTCCATGACGCCCAAGTATTTAGATATAAACGCTGCGTCCCGTCCAGTATTCCTATTGCTTGATTCGCTGTGAGTACGGGCGTAAAAGCGGAGCCGTAAAACTTACGGCCATAGACCGGAGTTCCAGTCGCTTGACCGAATAATAAACTTGTTCTCTTGTCTGCCGCTAGAACTTGCGTCCTGAAGTGTTTGACTATATTGGTCTCCTCCTTTTCGGAACCCACGGTTAGAGTCGCAAAATTTCGTACTGATTCTAATCTTGCTTCACCAACTTGTTCAAAGAAGATGTTTACAGCGAACACGCGGTCTGCCTGAATGACTCGCTTTTCATTTCCAACATTAATGCTCTTTATTTCTAAATAGCTGACCGGTGTATTTCCTCCAGCAGGTTGTTCCAGAATGATCTGCGAAGAGGGAACATTTACTGGGGCTGGCGCAACGTTGACTTGAACCGTAGGGGCAGTCGGCCTCATTTCAAGATCTGCACGCAAAACTTCCGCTCGCTCGTACTCATCATGCCAAGCTTGAAAGCAGGCAAATAGCACGAAGAGCAGCAAAATGCCCACATCAACCTTAAGCGGCAACTTCTTGTCTTTCAACAAATGCTTTTCGATGAGGTTTATCACTACCGTCACCACGCATCCAGCAGCAAGGGTGAAAGCGTGATCCCAGACGGAATACAAAAATGTTCCGAAGTGATCTAAGGGGGAGAGCATGCGCCATCATCCCCTTCTCAGCGGTTGTGTGTCAAGTATGTAGTGCCGTAATTAGATAGCCCTAGAACAAACTCTCATTTTCGCCAGTTTGAAAGGGGTTTCTCCACCGCGGCCGCAAAGTGCGGCCTTCGGTCGAGACGACAAGAATTAGCGAAAGAGAGTGGCTTAGAAGGCGAACTGGAGGGAGGTGGAGATGGTGCGCGGCAGGCCGAGGTGGGCGGTGTTGCTGCTGGCGTTGGTGCCGGTGATGTCTCAGGCGGAGATTGTGGAAAGTAGTGGATGTTGGTGATGTTTGGGTGTTGAAGCGGAGAGTGACAAGCTTCTTGAAGAGAGGTGAGAGTAGCGGAAGCCGAGGTCGAAGTCGCTGCTGCCGGACGTTTGTGCAGATTCTCGTCGTCTTGCGGACGCTGGCCAAGGAACACCCAGGCTCCAGGGACGTTGAGGCGGGCGATGCCGGGGATGCGGTAGTCGGTGTAGAAGCCGGTAAGGTAGCCGGGGACGCCGACGAAGCGCTTACCGTTGGCGGCGGCATCCCCGGAGATATCGTTGAGCCGGCTTGGATTGCGGTGAAGCCTTGATCGAGCGGCAGGCGATAAGCGGGTCAGGGTTGAGGTACGACGGGCTGCGGCGTGTTCAGGGCTTCGCCGGGGGTGGCGAAGGTGAGGGGTTCGAGGAGGGAGAAGACGATGCCGGTGTTGGCGGGCAGGGTGGCGTGCTGGTCTTCGCGGAGCCAGACGACGGTGCTGGCTCCGGCTCCGATGCCTGCTCCGACAAGCGCGCCGACGGGGCCGGCGACGACCGCACCGGCTACGGCTCCAGAGCCGGTGGCGAGGGCGAAGGCTCCCTTCTGGACGGCGCTTGAGCCGTGGGAGCGGATGGTGCCTTCGTCGTCGACCCTGGTGGAGTGGGTGAGGTCGGTGTCGATGACCTGGGCGAGGAGCTTGTAGCGGGTGCCGTCGGGGAGGGTGACGGTCTGGGGCTGGAGGTGGATGGCGGCGGGTCCGGAGATGCGCTTGCCGCTGTGGACCTCGGTGACGCGGCCGGTGATGAGGGAGCCGGCGGGGAGCAGGACGCGGCCTTCGCGGAGGACGGGCTCGGTGAGCGAGGCGGTGAAGGAAGTGCCTTCGGGGGTGGTGTCGGTGGAGACGCTTTGGCCGATGCGGGTCTTGAGGAAGGTTCCGGCGGGGAGCTGGTTGGCGGGGCCTTCGACGCGGGTGACGATGTGGGCGTCGGGGTCGAAGGCGGGGCTCGCGGAGGCGACGGGCGTGGCGATGACGGTGACGGCGGTGGGGGAGTAGGGGACGGGCGGGTAGTCGGCGCTGCTGCGGGGGCGCGGCTGGAGGGCGGGCGCGGGTTGCGGCTGGGAGGCGGGCGGCGCGGCTTCCTGGGTGGTGTAGGGCTGGTCGGGGACGGCCTCGGGGTGGCTGATTCCGGTGGCCTGGGCGAGCGCGGAGGTGGGGAGGAGGAAGAGCAGCGTGGCGAGGCGGCGGTGTTGATTCATGGCACTCCCTGTCCGGCGGCTGGGGCGCTCGGGACGTGTGACTTTACCAGCGTAGCGGATGCGGTGGTGCGCAGCGGTGCGAATCGGACGGGAGGAACCGATGGACTAACGTGGCGGCTGGGGGTGATGCGCTTTGTTAGAATCCGCTTCAGTGAGCAAAGGCAAAGTGGAGCTGGTGGAGACGATCGCGGGGGCAAACCCTGGGGATGCGGCGGTGGCGGTCGATCGCCGGCCGAAGCTGAACGATCGTCTGCGGCACCGCATTATGGCGAGCTCCGACCCTTCGACGACGCAAAGGACTGACATGACCGACATTGTTTCAATCACGGCACGCGAGATTTTGGATTCGCGCGGCAATCCCACGGTAGAAGCGGATGTGCTGCTCTCGGGGGGAGCGATGGGGCGGGCGGCGGTGCCGTCGGGTGCCTCGACGGGCGAGCATGAGGCGGTGGAGCTGCGGGATGGCGACATGGAGCACTACCTGGGCAAGGGGGTGCTGAGCGCGGTGGATAACGTGGAGTCGGTGCTCTCGCCGGAGCTGGTGGGGATGGATGCGACGAACCAGCGGCTGCTGGACGCGACGATGATTGCGATCGATGGGACGGAGAACAAGTCCCGGCTGGGGGCAAATGCGATTTTGGCGGTGTCGATGGCGGCGTGCCGGGCGAGCGCGTTGGCGTTGAAGATTCCGCTGTATCGGTATTTGGGTGGGGTGAACGCGTGCCTGCTGCCGACGCCGATGATGAATATTTTGAATGGCGGGTCGCATGCGGATTCGAACGTGGACTTCCAGGAGTTCATGATTATGCCGGTGGGGGCGGAGACGTTTTCAGACGGGCTGCGGCAGGGCGTCGAGGTGTTTCAGACGCTGAAAGGCGTGCTGAAGAAGCGGGGCTATAACACGGCGGTGGGCGATGAGGGTGGGTTTGCGCCGAGCTTGAAGTCGAATCAGGAGGCAGTGGAGGTGATCCTCGAGGCGATTGAGAAGCTGGGGCTGAAGCCGGGAGAGGATATTGCGCTGGCGCTCGATCCGGCGAGCTCGGAGTTCTTCAACAAGGAGACGGGCAAGTACACGTTCAAGAAGTCGGACGGGCGGGAGCTGGACTCGCAGCAGATGGCGGACTACTGGATTGACTGGACGCGGCAGTACCCGATTGTGTCGATCGAGGACGGGCTGGCGGAGGATGACTGGGACGGCTGGAAGTACCTAACGGAGCAGATTGGGGACAAGATCCAGCTGGTGGGCGATGACCTGTTTGTGACGAATACGGCGCGGCTGCAGCGGGGGATCGAGGAGAAGTGTGGGAACTCGATTTTGATCAAGGTGAACCAGATCGGGACGATCTCGGAGACGCTGGAGGCGATTGAGCTGGGGCGGCGATTTGGGTTTACTTCGATTATTTCGCACCGGTCGGGCGAGACGGAGGATACGTTTATCGCGGACCTGGCCGTGGGGACGGGTGCGGGGCAGATCAAGACGGGGTCGGCAAGTAGGACGGACCGGATTGCGAAGTATAACCAGTTGTTGCGGATCGAGGAGCAGTTGGGGCAGTCGGCGGAGTTTTTGGGGATTGAGAGTGTTAACTACGGCGGGTAGATGGTCCTGGGGTTGATTGCCGAAGATTGAGCAAGCGTCCAGGCGAGGATTGCCTGGGCGCCGGTCGAGCACAGACGAGCTATTGACGCGCACATGCTGGAGTGACTTTTCAGCGTGCTTGCTTGATAAGTCGGCTGAGCACGCGAGCGAGATCCGGAGCCTCAGTTGAGTAAGGGTCGGACCGCTAGCCTTTGTCATTGTCTCACTTTGAATCTTGCATCCTGGCTTCCAGTTCAGCAGTCCGCGCACTGTTGGCTTCAATCATCTTCTGAAAGTTTTCACAATCCTCAAAGAGACGGTCGTAGGACATGACCTGAATGTCGGAATTTTTCAAATTGCTTTAAGCGGTTTGGGAAGTTGGCGCGAAGCGGATCGGCCCTACGGCCAATCACAACTACACCTTTGAACTTGCCGTGGAGTTTCGGCCAGCCACTCTCAGAAAGAAAATGCCCGTGCTGCTGGAGAATGCTTCGGTAGTCTCCAATTTGGCCGATTGCGTAATTTAGCTTCCCGCTCGTGTGGCCGTCCTGTCGAAGTGGGCTTTTCAGAGGGCTTTCCAGTTCAACTATGTACCAGTTTGGCCCAACGGATGACCATTCGCACACGATGAAGTCGGGCTCTATTGGAGACCGACCAGGAATCGACAGTTTAGGTTTTGGCACAACCCAGGCAATATGTGGACGCACAAGACTGGTCAGCAGCGCTTGTGGGAAGGCCTCGAAGAACTTCTGTAACGGCCTCTCATCCTTGGCCTTGTCAAGGGCCTCCTGAAACGCCTGAGTCATTCCAGGCGTTGTTCGGTTCCAACTGACGCGATCGAAACCACCAATTTTGTCTGGTGCTCCAAAAACGATTCCCCGCTGTTCTGCGGGACTGTCGTGAATCTGACTTTCGTTTCTCGGCATGCAAGGAATCTAGCAGAGAACTAATCAGCAGAGCCGGGTAGTGTCTCAGTTTTGGATCCGAGGGTTGGAATCTGTCGGTATATCGCTCGGAGGAATATGCGGGTCATGTGGATTGTTCCGCGCGTGAAGAGACTGAGGAAAAGAAACGTCCCAGTCCCGCAATTGACGAGAGATGTAAACCAGCGTGCTCTGGATCTTGCTGAGGAGCCACAGGCAAAAAAAGCCGAGTACGAGAACAAGCCAACAAAGAGGAGTCATGTCGCCATGCTATTACTGAGTCAGCTCTGCGATCTTCTCGAAGGTCCAAACGTGATCCGCTTTACCAGCCGCCACCACCCGGGTGATCCGGAGCGTCTCGTGAACGCGGCGAAGTTGTAGTGGATGAACAAGAGGATAGCTGCAGGAAAGACGGATTGCGCTAAGAACGTACTCCCGACATCTTTTACATCGAGCCGTTTGCGTCGAGCGCGTACGGCGCGGTCTTGATAGGTGAATGCGTTAGCCTAAAGGCATGGCGAAGCCGATTGTTTTGACGATTCTGGATGGGTGGGGGTACCGGGCGGAGACGCAGGGCAATGCGATTGCGCAGGCTCGTAAGCCGGTGTATGACGCCTTGCTGCGGGACTATCCAAACACGCTGCTGCGGGCGAGTGAGCACTTTGTGGGGCTGCCGGATGGGCAGATGGGGAACTCCGAGGTGGGGCACCTGAACCTGGGGGCCGGACGCATCGTGCGGATGGATATGACGCGCATCGATACGGCGATTGCGGATGGGAGCTTGTTTGCCGATCCGACGCTGCTCTACGCGATGGACCAGGCGCGTCGCGATGGACGGGCGTTGCACTTGATTGGGCTGGTGTCTGATGGTGGCGTGCACTCGCACCAGAGGCACCTGTATGCGCTCTTGCGGATGGCGAAGCAGCAGGGCGTAGAGCGGGTGTTTGTGCATGCGTTCCTGGATGGGCGCGATACGATGCCGACCAGTGGGCTGGGGTATCTGGAGGAGCTGGAGCAGCAGTTTCGGGAGATCGGCGTGGGGCGGCTGGCGTCGGTTTCGGGGCGGTATTTTGCCATGGACCGGGATATGCGCTGGGAGAAGTCGAAGCAAGCGTTCGACGCGATGGTGACGGGGCAGGCGGAGGGTGGTGTGTATGCCAATGCGCTGGGGCGGGTGCGGGAGCTGTACTCGAACGGGGTGACGGACGAGTTTGCGCCTCCGTTTACGGTGGTCGATGCGGCGGGTGCGCCGGCGGGCTTGATCCGGGATGAGGATGCTGTGGTGTGCTTCAACTATCGGGCGGACCGGGTGCGGCAGATTACGCGGGTGTTGACGCGGACGTCGGGACTGGGTGGCGAGACGGGCGGGCGTGACCTGGCGAAGGCGGCGGAGCTCGATGCGGCGATCCCTCCACAGACGCTGCCGGCGCGCATTCACTACGTCTGCATGACGCAGTATGACAAGGCGTACAAGCTGCCGATCGTGATCCCGGCCGAGAGTATGGACAACCTCTTGGCGAACGTGATGGCGGTGGCGAACCTGCGCAACCTGCGGGTGGCGGAGACGGAGAAGTATGCGCATGTGACGTACTTTTTCAATGGCGGGATCGAGAAGCCGTTTGGGGGCGAGGACCGGGAGCTGGTGGCTTCGCAAAAGGTGGCGACGTATGACCTGGCTCCGGAGATGTCGGCGGCGGGGATTGCGGATACGGTGATCAAGGCGGTGTCGGATACGGCGTTCGATGTGATCATCGTCAACTTTGCGAACGCGGATATGGTGGGGCACTCGGGGCGAATGGTGCCTACGATTCGGGCGGTCGAGACGGTGGATACGCAGCTGGGGCGGATCTATAGCGCGATAAAGCGAAGTGGCGGAAGCATGCTGATTACGGCGGACCATGGGAATGCGGAGATGCTGATCGACCCGGCGACGGGTGGGCCGCATACGGCGCATACGACCAACCCGGTGCCGTTTCTGCTGGTGTCCGATGCGAAGGATGTGCGGCTGCGGGAGGGTGGGAGTCTGCGGGATCTGTCGCCTACGCTGCTGGGGATGCTGGGGATCGAGCAGCCGGGGCAGATGACGGGTGGGGATCTGCGGGTCGGGACGGAAGGATAAACCAAAGCTGAACGCAGAGGGCGCCGAGGAATGACGCAGGGGATCGCGGAGCCGGGTGCAGGGTGAGGACTGCTTTGACGAACCTTGTTTGGATGGGGTATTTTCCCGGGATGCGCGTCGCTCGATTTCTTTTGCTGACAGCCTGTGTTCTTGGCGCGAAGTACGGTGTGGCCCAGCAGCCGGCGGCTGGGCGTCCGGCAATTACCGGGATCGCCTATGTTCGGTTCTTCGAGTCCAATATCCCGGCGTCAAAGAACTTTTATGCGGAGCGGCTTGGGCTGCCGGAGGCGGACCTGTCTGGAGGGCTGTCCGTGTTTGTGGTGAACGTGCGGCAGACGATCCAGATTGTACCGCTGCCTACACCCGCTCCGCCGAACCGCCTGGCGGAGGTGGCGTTTCGGACTTCGGATCTTGCTGGGATGCAGCGGTTTCTCGGGGCGCATGGGGTACCGTCGCACATGGAGGGAGGCGTGCTAAGGCTGCGGGATCCGGAGGGCAACCCGGTCGCGTTTGTGCAGGACCATGTTCCGGGTGGGGTTGTGAAGCAGGAAGGAGGTGCCGCTCCGGTGCAGACGAGCCGCCGGATCATCCATGCGGGCTATGGGGTGCGGGATCGGGCGACGGAGAATCAGTTTTTCCTTACGCTGCTAGGGTTTCGGCCGTACTGGTACGGAGGCCGGGACCCGGACAAGATCGACTGGGTGAGCCTGCAAGTGCCGGAAGGCTCCGACTGGCTGGAATACATGCTGGATTTCGACCCGGCGCACGATACGCTGCGGCAGCTGGGTGGGATGGATCATGTGAGCCTGGGTGTGAACAAGATCTCAGATGTGACGGACCGGCTGATTGCGAATGGCTGGACGGATGCGGCAACGCGGAAGTCGCAGATTGGTCGGGATGGCAAGTGGCAGCTGAATGTGTTTGATCCGGACCAGTCGCGGGTGGAGTTTATGGAGTTCAAGCCGACGCGCGAGCCGTGCTGCTCGGTGCCTACGGCAGCGCCTCCGGCTCCGGATCCCGCTCCGTGAAGCCTCCTGTGGGATAGCTGTCCGGACTGCTCAGGATCTTTTACGCCATGGCCATGGAGGGAAGCTGCCAGTCGAGGGTGATGACGGTGATGTCGTCTGCCTGGCCGAAGCGGTTAGCCTCGGTTGCGATCTCGCGGGCAAGCAGGCGGCTGATCTTTTTGGTTCTTTCAAAACCGTAGAGCTCGCCCGATGCGGACCGCGCTTCGACTACGCCGTCTGACAGCAGGGTAAGGCGTCCCGTGGCGGGTAGGTAGAAGGTGGTCTGATCGTATTCCATCCCGGAAATGCACCCTAACGGAAGCCCCGGTACCGTCGTCATCTCGACTCCGTCGAGGTAGGGGGAGAGATGGCCGGCGTTGGCGAGCAGGACCTCGCCTGCTCCGGTGATAACCATGCAAAGACAGGTGATGAAGCCGCGATTGGGAGTTCGGAGCAGGACATTGTTCAAGCGCTTGAGGGTCTCGGCGGGACCAATCTCTTCATCGGCCATGGAACGGAGGGCGCCGACGGCGAGGGTGCCGACCATGGCTGCCTGCAGGCCCTTGCCGCTGACGTCTCCGATGACGACGAGGATGGAGTTGTCGGGCCGGGGCAGCACCTGGCAGAAATCCCCCCCGACCTCTTCCGCGGCCAGGTAGACGATCTCCGTGTGGAGACCTCCCAGGGTCGGGATGTCGACAGGCACAAGGCTTTGCTGAATATCGTGGGCTGTCCGCAGTGCAGACTTTAGTCTTTGTTCTTCGCGGCTGCTCTGCGCGAACTGGTAGACGAGGACTGCAAGCAGGGCCAGGTTGGTGATGGCGTTGCCTACGTCGATCAGGTTTACGGCAAAGGGTGCGTTCAGAATCTCAACGTTGGCGGTGAGCAGTAAGGACGCGTGCGGAACATCGAGATCCACTAGAAAATGGCCGAGGTTGCCGGAAGATCCGATCAATGCGCCGAGAGCGTAGGGGAAGACTAACAAGCGGGCAAAGGAGTTGCGGGCGCGCCAGCCGCGCACCAAGAGAAAGAGGACGATCAGATCCGGGATCGTGGTTCCGAAGAAGTAGATGCCATCGGCGCTGGCCTGGGAGGTGATTCCGAGGATAAAGGAGACGAGCCCAAGCTCTGCAAGGACCAGCAGCAGGATCAACGTGGCCAGCAAGCGCCAACGGCGCACACCGATCGCGGCGAAGACGAACAGCGTGTAGGTTATGACCGAAAGGAAGTCAAGGACGGCGTACCCATAGACGCGGTTCATGTAGCCCCAGCCAAAATGCTGTGAGACGAGGCGCAGCGGAAGACTGAGCGTACCCAGCAGCATGCTGGCCGTGAACCAGGTGTACAAGCCGCGGCGGGTGAGAAGGAAGAGCAACAGGCTGGCGACGCCGACGATGAGCGAAATGACGAGTTGTGTGTAGTCGTTGCCGGAAGCAAGCAAAGTGCGAGCTTTGGTCAGCGCGAACATGCTTTCAATAGCCGCGGGGCTGCCGGCGTACACGTCCCCGGAGACGGCCTTTGGGACAACCCTTACGAGCTTCGGATCCTGCCAGATGCGGATTGCGACGACAACTTCTTTCAACTCCGAACCGGGGATCGGTCTCGCCCTGTTCAAGGGTAAGGAAAAGATGCGTGGTGTCTGCGATAGCACTACCGGCTTTTCTGGAGGCAGAGCGCCGGCCTGTCCGGCCAGCTGACCATCCGCAAAGATCTGATAGGCCTTGTTGAAGCGGGGCACCAACAGTTCAAGCGCGGGCATGCCGGCCGGCACTCTGAGGCGGAAGCGAACCCATGCGAGGTTATCGACCAAGGCAAGATGCTGGTCGGCCCAGGGGGTGCGCGGCTGCAGCAGCTTCCAGGTCGAGTCATCCAATGCGGGATCGGCCCAGCGCGGATCGTCTCCGCCTGCGAATCGCCAGACCTTGGAGACCGGCGTAATCATTTGCCGATCTGCCTGGAGATCGACGGTTGCGGCGGGCAGCAGAGCTTTTGCCGATTGACTTCGCGCGCTTGAACTCATGCAGGCGAAGCTCAACGCTAATAGGATGAGATGGCAAAAAGCTATGCGGATTGAGGGACCTGTGGCGCTCGAATCTGTTTGCGCGATCATGCTGCTCACGAGAGGATTTGGAGGATGTGTCGCTCCAGTATGACTCCGCGGTTGAGATGAGACTAGCCAATTTGCGAAAATTTCTGATCTGCGTCGACTGTGCTTACCCTGCACCGGCTAGAAGGCGCGGCGGCCTTCTAGTGAGCGGGTCATGGTGACCTCGTCGGCGTACTCGATGTCGGAGCCGGCGGGGACTCCGGTGGCGATGCGGGTGACGCGGAGGTGGGGCGCGGCCTTGTGCAGCTCGGCGCTGAGGTAGACGGCGGTGGCTTCGCCCTCGGTGGTGGGGGAGGTGGCTAGGATAACCTCTTCGACCTCGGCGAGGCGGGTGAGGAGGTTGACGATGCGCAGCTGCTCCGGGCCGACGCCGCCGATGGGGGAGAGCGTGCCGTGGAGGACGTGGTAGACGCCGTTGTAGGTGCGCGTTTTCTCGATGGTGGCGATGTTGGTGGGCTCTTCAACGACGCAGACGAGGCGCTGGTTGCGGGTGGGGTTGGTGCAGAAGCTGCAGGGCTCGATGTCGGTGATGTTGTTGCAGATGGAGCAGAGACGGAGGTGCTTTTTGACTTCGCGGATAGCGTGGGCGAGCAGGTCGGCGTCGCCGTCAGGGGAGCGAAGGACATGGAAGGCGAGGCGCTGGGCGGTCTTGGTGCCTATGCCGGGGAGCTTGCGCAGCTCTTCGATGAGGCGAGCCATGGGCTCGGCGAAACGGGTTGAGTTAAGGCTCAATCGGTGAGTCCTGGGAGGTTGAGGCCGCCCATCATGCCGGCGACTGACGACTTCATGGCTTCGTCGGCACGGCGTCCGGCCTCGTTGACCGCGGCGGTAATGAGATCTTCGAGCAGCTCGAGGTCGCTGGCCGAGGCACCCATGGCGGTCGGCTCGATGCGGAGGCGCAGGACCTCTTTGCGGCCGTTCATGCGGACGGTGACCATGCCTCCGCCGGACTGGGCTTCGACGACTGTCTCAGAGAGCTTGTGCTCCATTTCGTCCTGCATGGCCTTGGCCTGGGACATCATGTCTTTCATGTTGCCGAGATCGGAGAAGTTCATAGGGGTTCCTGCGCGAGTTGGAGTGAAAGAGCAAATGCGGGGATTCTGGCTTCGCCAGAATGACGACGTGGATGGTGTTAGTTGTCGCCGCTCAGGTCGATGACGGTCTGGATCTCGGCGTTGAAAAGCTTCTGGGCCTGCTGGACCATGGGATGCTCGAGAGCCTTGGCTTGGGCGGAGCCGGTGCGAACGGTGCGTGGTTTTTTGGGTGCAGCGGCCTTGGTGTTGGAGGCTCGGGGGAGCAGGGTGAGCTTGGGGATGCCGAGCGTGCGGAGGGCGGTGCGGATGATCTTCTCGGCTTCGGGGTTGAGGACGGCAGGAAGCATGGTGGGGGAGAGTTCGGTCTGGACGCGGGCTTCGCCGTCGGCCAGGGTCCAGGTGGCGACGTCGAGGGCGTCGGCTGCAGAGGATTGCCGGGCGGATTGTAGGACGTCAATTGCGGATTTTTGGGCGGCGGAAGCGTCTGCAAACGTTGCGAGTTCAGGTTCGAGAGCCGGGGGTTCGAGGACTGGCTGGGCGATGATTGGCTGAGGCGCAGCTGCTGCGGGGGGAGGAGCTGGTGCGACGGGCAGCGGCTCGGGGGCACGTTCCGGCAGTTGGACGGCGGCACCGCCTTCAACAGGCGTGGCTTGGACCGGCAACTCGGGGACCCGGGCGGGAGAGCCGTTTGAGCCGGCGGGAATGCCGTCGTACTTACGGCGATTGCTGTTCTGCTCGAAGGGGGAGAAAGCGGGTTTGGCCGGCGTGGCGGCGATGATGGCCGGCCGGGGCAGCACCACGGGGCTGGGCGCAGGACGAGGTGCAGAGACGGCAGCTTTCGCGGCGGGCGTGCCGATCCCGCTAAGGACCTCTTCGATGGGCAGCAGGCGGCGCAGATGGACGAGCTTGAGCAGGCCGAGCTCGAAGTGGAAGCGCTGTTCCTGTCTATACCCTAATTCGTCGAAGGTGCGGAGCATGGTCTGGAGAAAGCGGGTGAGCTCTTCCTCGCTGAAGAGGGCGGCGGTGCGGGCGGCGCGGCGCTGCTCCTCGGGCGAGATCTGGAGGAGTTCGGTCGTGCTGTGCTCGGTGCCGGGTTCGGCGTCGGGGTGGAGGCCGGTGATCTTGGCGAGCAGGCAGCTGCGCAGGTAGCGGACGGCCTGGCGGGCGAGCTGGGCGGGCGAGTTGCCGGCGTCGAGAAGCTCGTTGGCGGAGGTGATGACCTCGGCGGAGCGATTGCCGTCGACGGCCTGCAGGATGCGCTCGAAGACGGTGTTGGGAACGGTGCCCATGAGCTCGCGGATCTGGCTGACGTCGAGTCGCGGCTTACCGTCCTCGGTGGGCGCGGAGGCGATGGCCTGGTCCATGATGGAGAGGGCGTCGCGCATGGAGCCGTCGCCGGCCTCGGCGAGCATGGAGAGCGAGGACTCGTCGGCGTCGACTCCCTCGTGCGCGGCGATGCCGCGGAGTTCGGTGAGGATGTCGGCTAGCTTGACGGCATGGAAGCTGAAGTGCTGGCAGCGTGAACGGACGGTCTGGGGGATGTCCTCAGGCTGGGTGGTGGCCATCATGAAGACGATGTGATCGGGCGGCTCTTCGAGCGTTTTGAGCAGGGCGTTGAAGGCCGCGTCGGTGATCTGGTGGGCCTCGTCGAGGATGTAGATCTTGTACTTATCGCGCGAGGGGCGGTAGCGGGCGGCGTCGCGGAGCTCGCGGATCTCGTCGATGCCGCGGTTGGTGGCGGCGTCGATCTCGATGACATCGACGGAGTTGCCGGCGCGGATTTCGGTGCAGGATTCACAGACCAGGCAGGGCTCGGGAGTGGGGCGGAGCGGGGAGCCGATGGGGTTGCGGCAGTTGAGCGCGCAGGCGAGGATGCGGGCGATGGTGGTTTTGCCGATGCCGCGGTGGCCGGAGAAGATGTAGCCGTGGGCGATGCGGTTCTGGCGCAGCGCGTTCATCAGGGTGACGGTGACGTGATCCTGGCCGGCGACGTCGGCGAAGAGTTGGGGACGGTACTTGCGGGCTAGGACCTGGTACGCCATGGGTGTTCTATGGCTATTCTATCGCTTCACCCTGTGGGGTTCTGAGGGGCAGCCAGGAGCGACAGGTACTCATAACTTCCCGGATAAGCTCGCGATATAGCGGCACTGATGGTGTCTGCATGCCGCCTCAGGATCTGCCACTTGGTCGTGTCGAGGACTACCAGAGAAATCTGTCTGGTTCTATTGTTTTGCTGATAGAAGATGCCTTTATCTCCTGTGACCAGCACGTCAAAGAATTCGAGCTCTGCCGCGCGAAGCAGGAGACCGTGCGGAGACGGTCCCAGCCATCCCAACGCCGATCGATGGCAGCGAAAACGGTATGACCGACGAGCAAGACTTTCAGGTGTTCACTTACGTTATGGTCGAGCAAAACCCTCACGCGGTGATCTTCAATCTCTTGCTTTCAAAGAAATGGATGATCGAGCGTATGGCATTCTTGTCGGCGTGGAAGTGATCGTGCAAGTCGTCCACACTCATGCCGTCTTCGTAGTTGAGGATGAGGGTGTCAGCGTCGAGTCGGGTGTCGCCGACCGTGGCTCGGCCACTCAGCTTCTCGGGATCGAACTGGACTGCGTCGCAGCCATGCCAGTCGATGAGATCTTCGATTATTTGCATTTTCATGGTCGCCTCCGCAACCATTCTACTTCTGGCAATGGATCTTAGACGGCTAGATCGGCGATGCGAGCCAGGGACTATTCTTCGCGTTGAGAGCTTCGCTCCCGGTGGGGATCTAGACCACTTCAAAGCTGCCTACGGTGGACCGGGCCAAGGCATCGGCTACTTTGGTCGCGTGACGTTCGAGCGCCGGTCAATAGTTTGTGGTAACAACAACCAAGGCGAGCTTCCGGCGTTTGTTGTTCTGCTGATAGAAGATGCTCTGGTCGGCGGTTACCATGGCATCGAAGTCGCCCTGCTCGCCTACTTTCAGCAAGTCGCCATTTTTCAAATGGTCCCATTTCATCTGGCGAGCTGTGCTCACTTCGTAACCGCGCAAGAGAGGAACAAGCTGTGCAGGAATGTTGTGGTCGAGCAGCACCCTCAAGCGAGGGCTTTCGTCCGTTTGGTGGCGGCGAAGCGGAGAATCTCCTCGACGGCGGCTTTCTCCACGCCAAAGCTGTCGACGATGTCGTCAACCGTGAGGCCACCTTCGTAGTTGATGAGAATTCCATCGGCATCCATTCTTGTGTTGCCGACCGTGGCTCGACCGCTGAGCTTGTCAGGGTTGAACTGGACTGCGTCGCAGCCGTGCCAGTCAATAAGGTCCTTAAATACCGGCTTTTCCATGATCCGCCTCCGCACTATTTTACTTCTTGCGTCTCGCCAGCCTAGCCCGGCGTTCCACCTCGGCCGGCGCGAACATGGTGCCGCGGCAGGCGGGCTTGCCGCAGAAACAGTCCTGGGTGGCGTCGTCGGAGTCCCAGAGGTTGTACTCGTAGACGAGCTCCTCGCCGGCGGCGATGTCGCGCAGGGCGACGACAAAGATGCGTTCATTCTCTTCGCGGGTCTCGCAGTTTGGCTCGCAGCAGTGATTCATGAACATGGCGGCACCGAAGCCGTCGATGACCATGTTGTCTTCGCCGTAGCCGAAGAGATAGGTGACGACGCGGTCGGCGTAGCGGAGGTCGGCGACCTTCTTGGACATGCGTGGGCCGTCGTACTCGCAGACGCGGCGGCCTTGGCGGATGGGCCGGGTGGTGTAGCAGCCGGCGGCGTGGATGTCGGAGGATCGAACGATCAGGCCGTTGCTCAAAGAGACCTCTTTCGATGGCGCTTTTTGCGAAAACCCCTGCGCCGCGATGCCCGTCCAACTAGACTAGAGAGCGATGGAGTTGACTATAGCAAAGCGGGTACGGCGGCGGAGGCGGCCTGGCGTGGGCTGGCTGGCGGCGGGCGGCTGGATGCTGGCCGTGCTGCCCGGCGTGTGTGCGCAGTACACGCCGCCTCCTCCGCCGCTGACGACAACACCTTGCCAGCCGACCAAGAAAGATCCGTGTACGCCTCCAGCCGTGGCGCCCTCGCTGCCAGCGACGGCGGACCAGTTTCCTTTTCCGGGAGAGACAAAACCGGCTGCGCCTGCGTCCAGCCCGGCTGAAGCATTTCCGTTTCCGGGTGAGGCTCCGGCTGCTCCAAAGGCTGCTCCGTCCGGGTCCGGTCAACCCGGCAGCGCGCCGCCTTCGGCTTTACCGGGCTCCGGAGCGGCGTTTCCGTTTCCGGGTGAGCCTCCGAGCGCGCCTGCAGCTTCTTCCGGCTCCAGCAGTTCGTCCAGCTCCTCGTCTTCAAGCTCCTCGTCGAGCGGCGCGCCGGCCGATAACTCGACCGATGAAGATTCGCCCCTAAAAGATGAGGGGAGTACTGGGTCGACGAGGTCGAGCCGCCGCCATCTGCCGAAGGTAGAGGACATGGATAAGCGGGAGTCGACGGACGTGGAGGTCTCGCGTTACTACTTTTCGACGGGTGACTTCAAGGCGGCGTATCTGCGCGCCAAGGATGCAGTGTCCATTTATGCCGATGATGAGGCGGCTCACCTGGCACTGGCGCAGAGCGCGGCGCGGCTGGGAAAGCGGGACGAGGCGGTGACGGAGTATGGCGCGTTTCTGAAGCTTGATCCGGATGGGCCGAAATCGAAGATGGTGCGGAAGGAACTGGCGCAGCTTGGATCGAAGTAGGTTGGTGAGAACGACTTAGCCGTCTTCCTCCATTTCGTCCTCGACGTGCAGGTAGCGGCGCATGTAGCGCAACGGTTCTTCGGCGAGGGCGAGCTCGCGCAGGTGGTACTTCCAGGCATCTTCCCGTCCGCTGCGCCGGGTGTAGGGTTTGCGTGTGACGGTGCCGATGGTGCCGTCAGGCCGGGTGCGCTGAAACGTCTGCGCCGAGACCTGGAAGGTGATCTTCTCTCCCGCCTTCCAGAAGTTGCGGGCAAACTCATGCGAGAAGAGCAAGGCGTAATAGCGCCGTTCGGAAGCAAGTGTTTCAATGGCTTGCTGGCCGTTGGTCCAGGCCATGCCGAGCCGTGCGGTGTACCACTTGCGAAACTCGAAACCGTTTTCCCGTGCCTGGCCCAACAGCAATTGAAGGAGCTGAAATCGCGTCATGCAACCACCTTCGAGCGTTCACGATAGGCTCTGTGCAGGCGAACGCTCGCCTCCAGTGTACGAGCAAGGTCGGCGTTTCGACTTCGCTGCACTTTGTCCGTCCGGGCGGGAGGACGGCGCATCCAATTTGGGATGCGGAGAGTCTTTCCGCAAAGCTGTGGGGCTGACTGTGCATCTTCGGTCCGGAACTAGGTCGTTCATTTTTATGCGCTTCTGCCTGGTAAGTGTCGTACTGGCTTGTCTGTCGTCAGAGTTTGCGGGCCGGGCTTTGGGTGCTGCCCCGCCCTTGCTTTCCCAGGCGGCCGCGCCGAACCCGCACACCGATCCGCTTAACCTCGATCCCGTGGTGCGGCAGGGATACACGCTGTTCTACAACCTGGACTATGACGGGGCGCTGACGAAGTTCGACGCGGTGATCAAGGCTCATCCACAGGAGCCGATCGCGTACGCGTATGCCTTGCAGGCGATGATCTTCCGCGAGCTGTACCACCAGGACCTGCTCGACACCACTTACTATGCGCATGACTCCTTTCTGACGACGCAGCGGCGGGTGGACATCCCGGAGGCCAGCCGGCAGAGGATCGAGTTCCTGGCCAACCAGGTGGCGACCCTGGCCGAGGGACGCCTGAAGAACAACTCGCAGGACAAAAATGCGCTGTTTGCGCGGGGCTATGCGCGGGGGCTGCATGCGGCGTACATCACGCTGGCGGACCACTCGTTCTTCGCGGCGGCGCGGCAGGGGCTGGCGGCACGGGGCGACTCGGAGGCCGTGCTGAAGATCGACCCCGACTATGCGGACGCGGACATGGCGATCGGCATCCAGCAGTTTGCGGTAGCGAGCCTGCCGCGCATGGTACGGATGATGGTGGGCATTGCGGGGGTGGGCGGCAACAAGGAGAAGGGACTGAATCTGCTGAAGATTTCGGCCGAGAAGGGCGTCATCACCAGCGTGGAGTCGCGCACGACGCTGTCTTTATTTTTGCGTCACGACGGACGCTACCCGGAGGCGCTGGCGGTGCAGCATGGGCTCGCGACGCAGTTTCCGCACGACTATCTCTTTCGCCTGGAAGAGGCCAACCTGACCAAGGATGAGGGTAACGGGCCGGCGGCGATCGCCATCTACCGGGCGGTTCTGGCGGATGCGCGAAGGCCCGGGTTCTTCGTCGATCCACGGCTGCAGATGGCGTGGTTCGGGCTGGCCGATACGGAGCGGGGGCAGAACGATGTGGAGGATGCGGCGAAGCATTATCTCGAGGCAGCAGATCAGCCTGATCCTTCCGACTGGCTGCGCAAGCGGGCGCAGCTGAATGCGGGCGAGATGCTGGACCTGCTGCACGACCACACGGGAGCGGTGGTGCAGTACCAGAAGGCCGGGGCCGCGGGTGGCGACCAGTCGCAGGCGGAGATGGCGCGCAAGCTGATCAAGACGGCCTACCGCGGCAAGTAAATGGCTTGGAGCAGGGCGGCATAGCGGGCGGCCAAAGGGCGACGGTGATACCTGGCGATGCGGTCCCGATCCGGTGTGGGGAGGGACGTTGGGCCATCGTCCGCGAGGAGCTTGAGGAGCATGGCGCGGATTGCGTCGACGCTGGTGACGTCTGCCCAGATGCCGGCCGCGGTCTCTTCGAGCAGGCGGCGGACGTCGCCTTCGGGGTGTACGGCGGCGACGATCGGCTTGCCTCCGCCGAGGTAGTCGTAGAACTTGGCGGCGACGTTGATGCGGTCGTGGGTGATGAGCAGGAGGTAGTCGGTGGAGTGGATGGCGCGCAAGGCTTCGGCCTGCGGGACGAAGCCCTGTAGCTCAAGAGTGTCGCCCAGCCGGAGAAGCGAGGCGCGGAGCATGGGCGTCTCTACATGGCCGATGTAGCGGATGTGCAGGCGGCGGCGGAGCTCTTCGGGCAGGGTGAGGACGGCGTCGACGAACCGTGTGGGATCGGTGGAGTTGTAGACCGAGCCGATGTACGTGAGGACGATGCGGTCAGGACGAGGTGTGGGGCGGCTGGGCGTGGGCAGCGGGAGGGCGGTGTCGAAGCCATTGGGGATGCAGACGAACTTGGCCGGGTCCTGGTCGGGGTAGCGGCCGAGCAGTTCGCGGCGGGCCGCCTCGGTGACGGCGACGACAGAGGTCGCGGCACGGACGGCTTCGGTTTCGGCGCGCTGCGCGACCTCACGGGCGCGCTGATTGTTGTTGAAGCTGACGAGGTCGAGGGTGGTGGAGAGCCACTCGTCACGGAAATCGAGGACGATCGGCAGGGCGGGGAAGCGCTTGCGCAGGCGGGCGACGAGCAGCGCGGTAGAGAATGGTGGGACGGTGATGACGACCGCGTCCATGCTGCGCCGGCGGACGATGCGGCTGGCGGCGGGAAGAGCGAAGGGGAGCCAGCCGATCTGGGGGTCGGGAAGCAGGAGATTGGCGACGAGGGCGCGAAGGCGCTGCTTGAGGGAGCGGCCGGCGGGCGGAGCAGTGCCGGTGGCAGTTGGTGCGGAGGGCCGTCCTGCACCGCCAATCAGGCTTTTGACGGCTTTGCGCAGAGTGAAGGGCAGGTCGAGGGTCCAGGTGCGGTGGACGGTGACGCCCGAGGGCACCTGTTCAAGCAGCGAGAGATCCCTGCCGACCGAAGGTGCGTTGCGGGCCGTGAGGACGTCGAGGCGGATGCCGTTTTCCGGCAGGTATTTGGCGAGGCTGAGCGCGCGCAGAACCCCCACGCCTCCGGCGGGGGGAAACGAGAAGGTAATGAGCAGAACGTTCAAACGCTAAGAGCTCCGTTCGGCGGGCGACTGGCCGTCCGCTGGTGACTTGAGGAGTGTACGACGAACGTCTGGGGCAGGGCACTGCCTCGACTGTGGGATAAGGCAGCCGCTGCCGCGTAGGGTAGAATCGTGGGGCACGAAACTGATCTGCATGGGAATTTTCTTTACACTGCTTTTTACTCTTTGCGCCTATCTGAGCCCTGAAACTCTCTTTGGGGAGCTTGCGCAGTACCACGTCGAGATCGTGATCGCGGTGCTGGCGATGCTCGGTTCGGTGCTGGCGATGGGAGAGTACAAGGCGTTTCGTCCGGTGCAGGCATGGGCGGTGCTCGGTTTGAGCATGGCGGTGGTGCTCTCGTTTCTTTTCATTGGACTGAAGAGTGAAGTTCTGGATGCGCTGCTGGGCATTCTACCCAACGTGCTGGTTTACTTCATGGTTGCGATCAACTTTAGGAAGAAGTCGCACTTGCAGCTATTGATCCTGGTGCTGTTGTTTACGGCGCTGTTCAATGTTGCTGCGGGGTACCAGGCGGTTCGGCTGGGGGATGAAGACGGCAAGCGGATCATCATGATGCAAGGCACAAATGGAGCGTTCGCGCGCATCCAGGCACGAACGTTTCTGGCGGACCCGAACGACTTCGGGCAGATGCTGATTGCGCTGCTGCCCTGCCTGTTCTTCTTCTGGAAGAAGGGCAGTTCGGCGCGCAACCTGCTGTTTGTGTGCCTTCCGGCGGGGCTGCTGTTGTTTGGGCTCTACCTGACGCACTCGCGCGGTGCGATGATCGCGCTGCTGATCGTGGCGATGGTGGCGGGAAGAAAGAAGCTGGGCCTTGTGCCCTCGGCGATCGGTGCGGGGCTGCTGTTTGTCGGGCTCACGGCGACGGGTTGGACGGGTGGGCGGGAGGTCTCCGCCGCCAGCGGATCGGATCGCACGGACGCCTGGGGCGCGGGACTGGAGTTGCTCAAGGCACATCCGCTGTTCGGGGTTGGGTATGGGCGCTTCGCGGAGTACTACACAATTACGGCGCACAATACGCTGGTGGTGTGCGCCGCGGAGCTAGGCTCCTTTGGGCTTTTCTGCTGGATGCTGTTCCTGTTTCCTACGCTGCGGGATTGTCTGGTGACCAGCAAACGGGCATCCGGCGAACAGGGCGCGGAGGCGAATGACGAGCGGGACCGTCCGGTTTACCTGCCCGCTGAGCTGGGCTTGTCTCCGGCCGGGGCGGCGCAGTATGGCATGGGAAACCCCTATCTGCAGTTTCGACAAGGCGCGGCAGAGACTGCCTCGACCGCCGCAGCGGGGCCGCTGGCGGCGGTTGGGCTGCCAGGGTTTGCGGGCGAGTTTGAGGAAAAGCCGCTTGCGCCGGCCGAGATCCAGCGGCTGGGCGGCGTGATGCTGGTGTCGATCGCAGGTTTCCTGGCAGCGGGCTGGTTCCTGTCGCGGGCGTTTACGATGACGTTTTTTCTAATTGGCGGCATCATCCAGGCGCTCTATCGCATGGGTTTGGCGCAGGAGATCGTTCCGCCTCCGCTGACGACGCCTTATACCGCAAGGCAGGCGGCGCTGCTGTGTTTGGCGGGGATCGTGATGATGTATGTCTTCCTGCGCCTCGTCAATCTGTTTGGTAAGTAGAAGTGCTTGAGGAGATTCAGGCTTGTCTGTTGAGAAAACGGCGCACGCAGTGCTGGTACGAGGTATGGGGCTGGGAGCGGCGACCGTGCTTGCGGTCGCGCTGCTCTGGGTGGCGAAGATGGCGTGGGTCGAGCGTGACGCGCCGGGAAACGTGGTCGTGGAGGCGCAGGCTGCGGAGCCGGGCAGGGGGCCGACGCTCGCTGGCTGCCCGATGTTTCCCGCGGACAATGTTTGGAATGTGGCGATCGACGGCCTGCCGAAAGACCCCAAGTCGGACGCCTACATTGCGGGAATAGGCGCGGCCAAGCCGGTGCATCCGGACTTTTCAGCGGACCCGCTGTACGGGATTCCTTACATGATCCTGCCTCCTGGCACGCGACCGGCCGTGACACGTTTTGAGTACAGGGACGAGAGCGACTTGGCGAACTATCCCATTCCACCCGGAGCTCCGGTGGAGAGTGGAGGCGTGCCGGGTGGGGACAACCATATTCTGCTGCTGGACCCGCGCCGCTGTCTGCTGTTCGAGGTTTTTGCGGCCGAGCCACAGAAGGATGGGTCGTGGAAGGCGGGTGCGGGCATTCGGATCGACATGACCAGCCAGGGCTTACGGCCGGAGGGCTGGACCTCTGCAGACGCGGCAGGACTGCCGATTCTGCCGGGACTGGTGCGCTACGACGAGGTGGCTGCGGGAGAAATCCGCCACGCACTGCGCTTTACGGTGCCGCATACACGGAACGAGTTTGTATGGCCGGCGCGGCATATGGCCTCCCGCGATGCCAGCCCGAACCTGCCGCCCATGGGAGAGCGCTTCCGGCTGCGCGCGAACTTCGATATGTCGAGGTTTTCCAAGACAAACCAGGTCATCATGGTCGCGTTGAAGCGGTACGGGATGTTTTTGGCCGATAATGGCGGTGCCATGTTCATCACAGGTGCTCCGGACAAGCACTGGGATGATGACGATTTGCACCGCCTGAATGCGATGAAGGCTTCGGACTTCGAGGCCGTAGATGAGACGGAGCTCGAGATGACGTCGTCGTCGGCGCGGGTCGATCCGCTGGTGATGAAGCGCTATGCGAGCAAGGGTGGTGCGGCACGCTGACTTAGGCTTTGGCGGGGATGAGGAAGGTAAGCGTGGCCAGGTAGGCTCTGCGCATCGGGTCGGGAAAGCGGTTGCCGATGGGCGCGAGGCGTTGCCGGTCGGAGGGTTCAAGGCCGTGCAGGGATTTCACCGCGAGCATGTAGACCGCCGCTCCGGCGGCCATGGCCAACACCAGCCCTGGGAATGTAGGCAGGGCTCGGGTGATCGAATAAGCGACGGAACCCATGATGCAGGCGGAGAGGCCAAGCCGCAGCAAGGCGCGCGGAGGCAGGCTGAAGGTGTAGAAACGGCGGGCCTGGAACCAGATGAAGCCGACTCCGGCAGCCTGCGCGAGGCCGTTTCCCCAGGCCGCGCCGACCGCTCCGAAACGAGGGATGAAGAGGAAGTCGAGCGCTATGTTTAGGACACCAGTGATGCTGTACCAGACAAGCAGCTGCTTTTGGCGGTCCGCGGCACGGAGCAGGGTCTCGGGCATCTCCTGGAAGGCGCGCGGGATGGCAAGCAGCGAGGCGATGACGAGTACCGGGACGGCGGCCGCATATTTGGCGCCGTAGGTGAAGGTTACGGCGAGCCCGGCTATGGCCGCTGCGCCGACGTGGATCGGCAGGGAGACCAACAGCAGATAGCGTCCGGCGTTTTTGATGATGCTGTCGACGCGGCCGGGATCGTCGCGCGAGGCCTCGGCCATGAGGCTGACGGAGGTGGCTCCGCCGAAGGTGCGCGGTACCAGCAGCAGATTATTGGTGAGGCTGTAGCTGACAGAGTAGAAGGCGATCTGCTCGAGCCCGGAAAAATGCTTCAGGAAGACCATCTCGGAGCGATCCCAGACAACGGACATGAGTAGTTGCAGGCCGAGCGCCTCAAGGCAAAAACGCCGAATACGCAGCTTGAGATCGCTGTTGAGGGTGTCGAGCGGAAGAGCAGCGAGGCGGCGATTGAGCGGGCCGGTGCGAAGCAGGACCTCCACGGTGCGGCCGATCAGGAGTGCTGAGGCGATGCCGACCAGCCCCCAGTGGAAGAAAAGGGTAAGGACGAGCGTCGTGGTGTACGAAAAGATGTAGGCCAGCGCGCTGAGTGTGTTGCGGGAGAGATCCTCGAAAGCGAGGTTGGCCATTGCCGGGATCCAGGACATGATGCCGGGCACGATGGACAGGATGAGCAGTGAAGCCATGAGGCGATAGCCGGGCTGGCCGAACCAGGCGACCGCGGCGAGCCCGAGAGCCGTGATGAGCAGCGCGCCGGCGAGCTGAAAGCGGTAGGCGAGTTTATAGACGGCGTGGGCAGTACCGGGTATGCCCTGTGCAAGGAACTCCACCATGTATTTTCGAGTTGCGCCAGCAAGCCCGGAACCACTTGTGCGTGTAACCACTTGCACGAAAAAGTTGATGTATTGGTAGTAGCCCAGCTTTGCCGGGCCGAGATAGCGGGCTACGGCGATCGACGTTCCGAAGAAGATGACGGCTTCGAGCACCTGTTCCAGGCCATACCACGCCGAGTTCTTGAGGATGCGGCTGGCGACGGAGGGTCGTGGCACGGGCATGCACTCAGGATAGCTGGCCAGATGGCGAAACTGTAGTCCACCCTTGGGCGGCGGGTACACACTCCGTGGCATAGGAGGGGCAGCGATGGAGTGGTAATTTATCTAGTGACAAGGGTTTGGGACGTATGGCGAAGGTTTTGATCACGGGTGTGGCGGGTTTCATCGGCTCGAGCCTGGCGCGCGCGCTGGTGGCTGACGGCGCGACGGTGGTGGGCCTGGACAACATGAGTACGGGCAAGCTTGAGAATCTCGAGGGCATTGCCGATCAGGTTGAGCTGCGCCAAGCGGATGTTGCGGATCGAGAGGCCGTCGAGCACGCCTGCCGTGGCGTGGATTACGTGTTCCACGAGGCAGCAATCGCATCCGTGGCGCTGTCGGTGGCGGACCCGGTGGGGACGAATCGAACGAACCTGGACGGGACGCTGCACGTGCTCGAGGCGGCGCGCCAGGCCGGGGTGAAGCGGGTGCTGTACGCGGCGTCGGCAGCGGCGTACGGAGATGGTCCGGAACTACCAAAGACGGAGTCCATGCTTCCCTCGCCGATCTCAGCGTATGCGGTGCAGAAGGTTGCGGGCGAGCATTACCTCGCGAGCTACTACCGGACGTATGGGCTCGAGACGGTAGCGCTGCGGTACTTCAACGTGTTTGGTCCGCGGCAGGATCCGAAGTCGGTGTACTCCGGCGTTTTGGCGCGATTTATCTCGCAGATGGCCAAGGGCGAGGCCCCAACCATCTTCGGCGATGGGCAGACCAGCCGGGATTTCGTGTACATCGACAATATAGTCTGCGCGAATCTGCTGGCGGCGAAGACGACGGCGCCGGTGGCAGGTAGGGTCTTCAACGTCGCGACCGGCAGGCAAACGACGCTGCTCGACGCGTATGAGGAGATCAAGCGCGTGGTCGGGTATACCGGTTCGGTGAACTTCGAGCCGGAACGGACGGGAGATATCCAGCATTCCTTGGCAGATATTTCGCTGGCTCGAGACACCTTCGGGTATCGCGTTACGGCAGACTTCCGCTATGGGTTGGAACGGACGATCGCCTGGTATCTTAGCCAGCCGGGCTAGCCTGATCGGATAACTCGCGGAGGACTCGATGGAGGTCCTGGGCAACGTCGGCCCAACTGCGGCTGTGCCGGGATGAGATCGCTTGCGCGCTCCAGGATTGAGCCATGACTTCGTCGAGCGCCTGGGCGAGGGCCGGTGCGTCGTGGTCCGGGATCAGTCGGCCGCAGGTCTCGTCCATCAATTCGGGGATGCCGCCGACGTTGGTGGCGACGACGGGCCGGCCTGCGGCGAGCGCCTCGAGCACGACGTTCGGGCAGCCTTCGCGGTAGCTGGGCAGGGTGACCAGATCCGCTGAGGCCATCCACTGGGCGACTGCCTGGGTTGGGCAGGAAGGAACCAGCGTCATCTGAGCGGCAAGGTTATGGCGGGCGATGGCGGCAGTGAGGATGGGTTTGTCAGGTCCGTCGCCGACAAGGTAGCAGTGCGCGGCTGGGCGTGTGTGGCGTAGCTGGGCCATGGCCTCGATGAGCTCGACCAGGCCTTTGCGGATGTCAAGACGGCCGACGTAGACGACGATTTCCGCGGTGGGAGCGAGCGAGAGAGCCTGGCGGGCCTGGTCACGGTCGCGCGGATAGAACACGGAAGTGTCGCAGCCATTCAGGATCGCTCGGGTGCGCGCGGCGGGAGCGCCGAGGCGGATAGCCGTCTTGCGGAGGTCATCGCTGACGGTAGTGGTTCGGTCGGCGTGGCGAAGGGTGAATCGGGTGAGCGAGGCGACGAGACGATCGCTCATGCGGTTTAGATCGGAGCCGATGGCGGTGAGGACGACCGGCACCCCGAGGGTGCGGGCGATGCGCAGCGCGGCGAATCCATCGGGGTAGACCACGTAATTGAGGATAAGGTCGGGGGCGAAGGCGCGAACGGCAGGGAGTAGGCGCCTGCTCATGACCCAACCGTTGAGCGGCCGCGAGATCACCGGGAGCAATGGGTAAGGAAGGTAGGTAACGGAGACCCCAGGCGGGCACCAGCTGCGGTCGAGCGCGGGGCGGCGGGCACCGCTCGGGGTAAGCCACGTGGGGTAGCTCGCTTCTGGATAGAAGACTTGCAGATCGCAGAGCTGGCTAAGCGGACGCAGGGTCTGGTGCGCGGAATGACCGGCCCAGGGCTGGGTGGAGGTGGGGAAGTACTGCGTCACGACGGCGACCCGCAGGCGCTTGCGATCAGCCACGCGCGCCTGCCGGAGGTTCGATGAGGGCGCGGGCGGCCTGGTACATCTGCCAGGCGCTAGCCCAATGCAGCTCGAGGTTCTGCTCCGCGGCAGCTTCCGCGATCCAGCGGAACATGGGGGCGAGCGTGCCGGGCTGCGTGGCGGTTCCGAGCAGGGCGCCGGCATTGTCCTCGCGCGCGCTGTGGCCGTAAAGCTTCAGGAAGATGTCCTCGCCGATGCGTGGCGCAAGGGCGAGCCAGGTGTCTACGCGGGCGCGGGTAGGTGGGTCGTAGTGGGCGAGTTCGCCGGTTTCGATGCGCGGCATTAGGCGCCCGCGAAAACGCAGGCCGGCCGGGCCGGGAATCATGAGGAGATCGCCCCGGACTCCGCCGCCGGGACTGGCCTCGATGCCGGAGTCGAAGCCGCGCGGTTGGGTGGGATCGCCGGTGGTCCAGTAAATCTGATTGAGGATGCGCGACTGGGTGGGGGAGGGAATCGAGGGCATGGTGAAGTCGGCGTAGCAGCCGAGGTCGTGCAGGAGCTGGAGCTCGCCGGTGACGCCGCACCAGCGGCCGTCGGGGCGGGAGTTGTCGAGCGCCCAGTTGCCGTGGATGAAGCCGAAGACGATGCGGCCATCCTGGCGACGCAGAAGGCCGTGGCGCTCGTGCAGGCAGTCGCGGAAGTCGGCGATTTTCTGCTGGAAGCCGGCGGCGGTGTCGTGATCGTGGTGGATGTGGATTTCAACGTCGGCGGTGCCGGTGCCGCAGAGCGCGGCGAGGGCGTCGAGGATCTCGGGCCGGTACTCCTCCTGGGGGTAGAAGCAGGTGAAGCAGGGGCGCTGTCCGGCTGCATCGCGCGGGGCGTCCTCGGCGATGCGCGGCCAGAGGTCCCGCCAGGTCTGAACGCGGCGGAGGGCGGTGGCCAGAGGATTGCCCGCGAGCGGCTCGTAATGATCGGTGATGGCGACCCAGGCGCGCCGGGCGGGCGAGGGTCGGGCGAGGCGGCGAGCACGGTCGCGGAGATAGCCGGGCAGCCAAAGATTTGCGTTTTTGGGGAAGTTCACGACCGTCCTGACGCGGAGAGACTCGGCGCTTTGCCCTAGTATGGCATTGGCGGCAGGCGGACGGTATGCCCCGAAGGATGGATTGCCGTCAAAACATCGCTCAAGTTTCATTTGGATTGGCCGATAAGGACTTCATGAAGATCGTTCACGTCGTGTACAGCCTGGAACTGGGCGGTGCGGAGGTGCTGGTTGCGCAGCTTTGCCGGATGCAGCGGGCGAACGGGCACGACGTGTCGGTGTGCGCGTATTCGTCGCTGGGCGTGGTGGGGCAGGAGTTGGAAGCGGAGGGATTTGGAATCTATGTTCCGGGAGAGGCGCGGCCTGCGCTGACGATGCTCCGGTATTTTCGGCACTTCCGTGCACTGCGGCCCGACGTGGTTCACTGCCACAATCCGGCTCCGACCCTGCAGGCGGCGATCGGTGCGCGGTTGGCGGGGGCGCGCAGCATAATCGCGACGAGGCACAGCCTGGTGGCTCCCCCGTACGATACGGCGGCCGAGATTAAGTTCAGCCTACTCTCGTATTTTTGCGATTGGGTGGTGGGGATTTGTGACGCGACGTGCTTGAATCTTCGGGGCGCGCCTCTCGCGCGGAAGAGCCGGACGGTGCGGGTCTACAACGGGGCTGCGCCAATCGAGCTTGTAGGCACGGAGCGGCTGGAGAAGCGCGGGTTTACGCTGGTCTTTATTGGGCGATTGGCTGCTGTGAAGGATTTAGGGACTTTAGTTCGGGCAGTGGCGCTGGCTCGAGAGCAGGTGAGGGAACTGGAGCTTTGGATCGTTGGCGATGGCCCGGTTCGGGATGAGTTGGAGGCGCTGAGTGAGGAGCTGGGCATTTCGGGGGCTGTGCGCTTCTGGGGCCGGCAGATGCAGACGGCACAGTTCTACGCGGCGGCAGATGTGTTTGCAATGTCGTCGGTGTCGGAGGGTTTGCCGATGTCGCTGCTGCAGGCGATGTCGGTGGGGGTGCCGGCTCTGGTGACGGATGTGGGTGGGATGGCGGAGGTGGTGCGGTTGGCAAAATGTGGCTTGATGGCCCCAGTTGGCGACTGGCGGGCGATGGCGGGGGAGATCGTCCGTCTAGCCGAAGATCCGGAGATGCGAGCACAGTTTGGGGAGTGTGGCCGCCGGGCGTATCAGGCGGAGTTTACGTTGGAGCGAATGGAGGCGGAGTACATGAAGCTGTATGTGCAGTCTTGACGTTGGGTCAGGGTTGTTGCTGGGAGATGGGCGTGGCGGACCAGATTTTCCACAGCGGGCCCCGGGTGAAGAGGAACTTATACAAGCCACCGACCGCGGCGGCGTTCAGGACCAGCAGTGCGCTGGCGGGAGTAGCGAGCCGATGCAGGACGGGAATGCGAAAGCGAAGCGCGGTCAAAGCCATGAGCCAGAAGCCGATCTGCAGGGCGGCGAAGCAGGCAAAGCTGTTGGAGGTTAGCCCGAGAAAGATGGAGGTGACAACCAGGGCGACGAAGCAGTAGGGGACGAGCAGGCGCAGCAGCTTGTGCGAGACGAGCTGCCAGAGGACGCGGTTCTTCGGGGTCAGCAGCCACGGCGCGACCGAGAGCAGCTGGAAGTTGCCGGCAAGCGTGCGCACCTTGCGGGTGTACTCGCCGGCGGTTTTACCCGGCCAGATGTCGGTGACGAGGGCAGTGCGGTCGACTACGCTGCGATAGCCCTGGCGAAGGATCGAGAGCGGCTGGAACATGTCATCGAGAATGGTGCCGGGAGGGTAGCTGGTGGCGAGCGATCGGCGAATGGCGTAGAAGCCACCGTAGACGCCGACGGGCGAGTCCCAGGCGGCTTCGCAGTTGCGAATCCACTGCTCGTAGCGCCAGTACAGGCCGCTTACGGCGGAGGCAGTCGCTTCATGGCCCTTGGTCGAGAGCAGGAGCTCCCCTGCGACGCAACCGACCTTGGGGTCGGCAAAGTTCGAGAGCAGGGCGGCGAGTGCGCCTTTGCCCACCCGCGGTCGAATGTCGATGAAGAGCAGGATCTCCCCGGTAGCAGCGGCCATGCCGTGGTTTAGCGCGGCAGCCTTGCCGACCTGGCGCTCCAGCCGAATGCTGCGCAGGCGTGGGTCTTGGCGGAGGGCAAGCAGAGTGGAAGTGTCATCGTTGGAGCCGTCGGAGATGACGAGGATCTCGCGTACGAGGTCGCGCGCGAGGCTCAGCAGATGGTCGAGTTTGGCATTGAGGGCGGAAGCGCCGTTGTGCACAGCCATGATGATGCTGACCGGCGGCGGCTGGTGCATGGGCCATGGTGCGCGGAGCCAAGGGCGGGGATGAAGACGCGCAAGCAGGGCGATCAGCAGCGGATAACCCGCGTACGTGTATAGAACGAGAACGAGGGAGACCCAGAAGAGCGCTTTCACTGCGCACCCCGGCGGCGCAGGATGATCTTGATAGTTTCGAACATGATCAGCAGATCAAGGCCAAGCGACATGTGCTTGATGTAGTAGAGGTCGTACTCCAGTTTTTCCTTGGTCTCGGCAAGCGTGGCTCCGTAGCCGTAACGAACCTGGGCCCAGCCGGTAAGGCCGGGGCGGATGAGGTGGCGCAGGTTGTAGAAGGGGAGCTGCTCGGCCAGCATCGGGACGAACTCGGGGCGCTCGGGACGCGGGCCGACGAAACCCATATCTCCCCTGAGCACGTTCCAGAGCTGAGGCACCTCGTCGATGCGGGTTTTGCGCATGAAGCGGCCAACGGGGGTGACGCGTGGATCGTTCTTGGTGGCCCACCTGGCTCCAGAGGCCTCGGCATCGGTACGCATGGTGCGGAACTTGTAAACGGCGAAGTTGCGGCCGCCGGCACCAACCCGTATCTGCTTGAAGAAAATGGGGCCCTGCGAGGAGAGACGGACGGCGAGAACCACGAAGGGGAAAAAAGGCGCGAAGAGAAGCAGGCCCACGGCAGCGGCGAGGATGGAGACGATCTGCCGCGTGAACTGCTGCGACGGGCGGACGCGAAATCCTTCGCTGTAAAGAAAGTGGCTGGGGCGCAGACCATCGAGGGGAATTTTGCCGGAGAGCCGCTCGCGCAGGCTACCAACCTCTTCAACGATCACGCCGCGAAATCGGAGGTCGAGCAGTTCGCGCACGGGGAGCTCGCCGCGCTGAAGGTCCATGGCGACGATGATGCGATGGATGTCGGGCTGGGAGGTGGAGATCCGTTCCAACTGTTCGACCCAGTACTGCCGCCGGACGGCTTGATCGCACTGAAGGTCCTCCCAGTCGACGACCTCCATGCCAACGTCGGGCCGGGTGCGTAGAAGGTCTACGGTAGCGCGCGCGGTTTCTCCCGAGCCAATGACGTACACGCGCTCGCGGAAGAATTTGAGCCAGACGATCCAGTCGTAGGCTCGACGCCAGGCAATCAGCGCGAGTGTTAGGAGGACGAAGCCGATGAGCGGCACATTTTTCGCGATACCAATCTCGGGAAAGAAGTACATCAGCGCCGACGCGATGAAGCAGTCGAAGGCGAGTACCAGCAGCACACGGAAGAAGACGTCGAAGCGTGAAGAGACGAGCTGCGGCTCGTAGAGGTCGAAGTAGTAGGACAGGATGAGCGTCAGAGCGGTCACTCCGCCGATCTCCCACCAGCCGCGCTCGTAGTTCAGGGCAATATAGGCGTCGCCCGGCCCCATGGCGATCAACGCAGCAAGGAAGAAGCAGCTCGCGACGATGATCGCCTCGAAGACCGGCAGGATGACCGTCCGCGTGGGGTAGTACACGTTCAGAAAACGAATCATTTTGCGCTCAGCTCCGGCTCGCGTTTCGGCGGGTCGTAGCTGTCATACCTGTCATAACCGTAGTAGCCTCCGGTGACCAGCGGCCGTTTGATCGCATTGAGGACGAAACCGAGGATTCGTGAGGCTTTGAGCTCCAGCAGAGCGCGCTGGGCGGTCTCGTATTTCGTGGTTCCGCCGCGCGCGATCAGCAGAACTCCATCGCAGGACCGGGCGAGGTTGACTCCGTCCGCCACCAGGTTGACGGGCGAGGAGTCAACCACAATCCAGTCAAAATGAGGCGAGAGCGTAGCGATGAGCTGATCGAAGCGGTGGTTGCCGGAAAGATCTGCGGCCATCTCCGCTTCCGTGCCTCCGGAGATGAAGATGAGCGAGGCGAGGCCCGGAGGCAAAGGCTGATCGCCGATGGCGGCGCGCTGCATGACTTCGACCAGGGTGGCTTTGCCGCCGAGGTAGTCGGAGAGGCCGAGATCGTTGGGAGCTCCGAGCATCTTGTGCAGCGAGCTGCGGCGCATGTCGCCGTCGATCAGCAGGACGCGGCTCGCCTTATGCTTGGCGAAGGAGATAGCAAGATTCGCGGTGATGAAGCTCTTGCCCTCCTGCGGTAGCCCGCTGCTGACGAGGATCGATTTGAGTTTGTTCAGGTCACGGAACTCAAACATGCGGGAACGCAGGCTGCGAAACTGTTCGACGGCGCTGCCCCGTTCTTCGAGCGAGGGAAGCTGGGCGAAGAGCGGGAGCCAGGTTCTGCTCCGCACCTGGCTGAAGTCGAAGGCGGCACTTTCGCCGGGTCTGGCTGCGCTGGAAGGGACGCCGGCGGTAGGAGCTACACGCGGAGTGAACCTCGAGCCGCGTTCAGGGGATCCGGCGCTTGCGGGTGCGGGAGCCGCCGCTCCAGCAGGAAGGTAGGCTGGGCGCGGCAGGATTGATTCCACAGCTGAGGCTGACTGCCAGTCGGTGGACGCTTGCTCCGCGGAAGGTAGGACCGCAGTTGCTGCATCTGCAGCGTGCGGCTCCGGGGGCGTCTCGGCGCGGTCCCGCTCGGCGCGCAGCAGGGCTTCGTAGATCTTGCTCATCGGATGTAGCCTCCTGATTTTTCACCATGCGCGGTATAGACGGCGGAACCATCCATGCTGCTCTCGCGATCGGACGCGGTGCGGAGTCCGCTGAAGCTCTCCTGCGCGGAGGCAACGATGAACGGCTGGGTTTCGAGGTCCAGGTCCTTGGCTACGGATTGAATAACGGCATCGGAGATCTGATCGAGTTGGTCGACGTAGCCGACGATCAAGGCGTGCTCGCAGATCAGGTTGATGACGCGGGGGATGCCGCGGCTGGCGCGGTGCACGGCCGAGACGGCGTCGTCTGAAAAGATTTTGCGGTCCGTACCGGCTACGCTGAGACGCTGAACGATGTAGGCGGAGGTCTGCGTGAGCGTGATGGCCTGGGTGCGGCTCCAGAGCGCGACCCGCTGCCGCAGCTGGCGCAAAGCCGGGAGCCGCAGCTTCTCCTCAAACTCGGGCTGGCCGGAGAGCACGATCTGCACAAGCTTCTCGGAGGAGGTCTCGAGATTGGTCAAGAGCCGAATCTCTTCGAGCAGCTCGAGGGAGAGTCCCTGGGCTTCGTCGACGACGATGACGCAGGTCTCGCGGTTGCGATAGCGCTCAATGAGCCAGCGGTTGAGCTGGATGAGCATGCCGGATTTGGTGCGGCTTTCGGGCACAAGGCCGAAGTCGCTCAGGACGAACTCGAGGAAGTCGAGCGTTTCCAACTGTGGGTTGAAGACGAAGGAGGTGTACACCTGCGTCTGGTCGAAGGAGGCGAGCGCGCGGCGCAGCAGGGTAGTCTTACCGGTGCCCACTTCGCCGGTGAGCACGATAAATCCCTTGTGTGCCGAGATGCCGTACTCCAGGCAGGCGAGGGCCTCGCGGGTATGCGGCATCATGTAGAGAAAGCGCGGGTCGGGACTGGTCCCGAACGGATTGCTTTGCAGTTGATAGAAGCTCTTATACATAGGTCGACCTGTACGTGCGCATAGTCTGTCTTATTTTGCAGCTGTTTTCCAGGGGAAAAATCCGCGTAGCTTGGAAGGACCGGGAATGGCTGCCTCTTCACTCGTCAGAGCAATGATGGCCAGGGTGGGAAGTTTGGTGAAGGCCCAGACGTCGCGCTCGGTACGCAGGGCGGTATCGCGGTACTCCAGTATGCCGACGATAAGCAGTCCAAAGGCAAGTCCAGCGGCTAAGCCTCCCAGGGCAAAGATGGGCCGCTTGGGATAGTTCGGCGCGTCAGGAAGATTTGGTTGATCCATGACGCGGAACTGTTCCCCTTCCTGGCGGCGCTCGAGATCGGTGGCCATCTTGGCGTTGTTCATCTCACCGAGCAACCGGTCATAGAAGGTTTTTGCGGTGGCGTTGTCGCGCGTGAGTTGCTTGTATTCCTCCTGCACCTGAGGGCTTGAGGAGATGCGGTCCTGATAGACGCGAACCGCGTTTTGAATGCTGCCTTGCTCACGGCGAGCGTCGTTGATGCCAAGGTCGAGGGCTCGCATCTGCGCACGAAGCTGCTGAACGGCGGCCGACTCGACGACGCGAGGTGCGACCCCCGGGACGGAGGCTCTTGGTGCAGGTCCAACCGCCATCTGTTTGCGTAGATCGGCGATGTTTCGGCGAATGGTGATGACGTCTGGATAGTCGGCAGTGTAGTGCGCGGTCAGGTCAGCCTCCTGCGCGAGCAGCTTCTGCATCTGTAGCTCCTGAGCCTGAGAGGCTGCGGACGGAGGAGGCGGTCCTGCGGGCTGGCCGGGCGAAGCCGGTTGAGAGCTCGCCGTCTGCTGGGCCAGCATGGACTCGTCATAGCTTTTCTGCTGTTCCATGCGCGCGAGCGATTGCGTCGCGGCCTCAAGCTGGGTGTTGAGGCTGGTGAGCATCTGGACACTGCTGGTCTCTTCCCCAGGCAGCTTGCCGACGTACTGACGCTGAAAGGCGGCGAGTTTGGCGTCCTGCTCGTCGAGGCTTTTCTTTGCATCGGCTAGCTGGCCTTTGAGGAACTCGGTGGTGCCTTCGGCGGAGTCCTCGTTGGCCTTGGCGCTTTCACTCAGGAAAAGCGAGGTGATCTCGCCGCAGACGGCCTGCGCGGTGTGCGGATCGTTGGCAGTAAAAGAGATAAAGAAGCCGGGCAGACCTCCGGAATGCGCAATCACGGAGTGAATGGGTTGAATGCTGATGCTTTTGCGCGCCATCTCCAACCGATCGTCCATGCTCATTTTTCCGTTGCCGTAGAGGTTGTAGCGCTCGATGATCGGCTGAATGCGGGAGCGGCTGAAGATCTGTTCGCGCATCGACGCCAGGCGGCTGTCGAGGTCGGAAGAGACGATCGGCGTGACGTAGTCGCCCGGCACCTTTTGCTGATCAATCAGGACAAGGGTTTGCGAAAGGTATTGGGACGGAATGGTGAAGCTGAACGCGTAAGCGAGGATCGGCAGCAAAAGTGCCGGGATGGCGATGATCCAAAGGCGGCGCTTCAGGATAAAGAGATAGTCGTCGAGATTGAGAGCGCGGTGACCCAGCATGGTTGCTCCTTAGTCGTTATGGCCGAAGCGTCTGCCAATGGGAGAGTAGGTGATGCCGAAGCCGAGCGTCTGCGTCAGGCCGTTCAAGGCGATCGCGGAGACGGAGAGGCCCTGCGTGAGCTGATGTTGCGCGGCATAGCTGGCGTAGGCGGTCAAAGTCGGACTGAGCCGGTAGTTGGCCTGGGCGCTGCCGATGAGCGAGTTGATGTTGGTGGCAGGAAACAAGGCGTTGCCCGAGGGAAGCCCAGAGAGAGCGGGGAAGAGACTCTGAGTGCTGTAGTAGCTGACGCTGGCGGTGCCCTGGATGCTGCGGCTGAACCGCCGCGACACTCCGCCGGTGATGTTATTAGCCAGAGCGCCCGTAACCACGCCCGATCCTGCGCTGGTTCCGCGAAAGTAGGAAAGAAAGCTGGTGTAGGTCTTAGCCGCATAGGTAAGCGACCCATCCACGCTGATGCCGGTGGAGGGCGGATAGAGCGCCGTGTCAGAGCTCGTCGTGCGTTGCGGTCCAACACCAAGCGTCATCGAGAGTCTCCGGTTCAGTTGACGGTTGAAGGTGAACAGGGCAGTCTCGGTAGTCACCGACGTGGAAGTTCCGCTGAAGGTGTACCGCGAGTAGTTGGCCACTGCACCTATATTGTTAAGCGCATTGATCCGGTGATTGAGGCCACCGCCAACGGTGAGCTGATTGTCGTCAATGCCTTCGCTCGCATCGACCCCTACAAAGCGGAGGATGGAGTACGTCCCGGTTCCTTGCAGGGAGGTGCTTCCGGTCAGCGAACGGGAGAGTGTGCCCGAAGCGGAGTTGGTCACGCGCGGGGCGTAGCCGCTCAACAGGCCCTGGCTGGCGGGGCCTGTTCCTGTGACGGGGAAAAGGTTTTGATCACCGAGTCCCGGAATGCCCGAGAGTCCCACGCTTGGCGACTCCGGGGAGTAGCTTACGGCGTCTGTTGCAACGGCACTCCATTTCTCCCACTTGTAGACCTGCGACGCGGTCAGGCTTTGCACAAAGGTCGATGGTTCATTGGAAGCGGCGAACAGGTACGCTCCGGAGTAGAGCACATTAAGCGGGTGCTGATTGCTCTTTGAGAGGAAGGCGAGGTTGCCCGCGACGCTCGATGCATGCGCGTTGTCGTCCGCTCCGCCATATCCAAATGTCAGGATCTCCGAAGCGCTGAGAGAGTACTGCAGCGAGCCCTGCACGGTCGGCAGCTGAAAGCCGAGGTATCCGCCGGCACGGGTGACCGCGGGTACCGCCTGAGCATGCGCGCGGGGAGAGAGCGTGAGGAGAAACGAGCCGGCGAGACCGAGGTAAAGAAGTCTGATCATGACACCACTCATGGCACCACGATGGTGTCGCCCGGTACCAGAACGATGCCCTGCTCGTTCCCGGTTTTGATGGCCTTCTTGTAATCGAAGAAGATTTTCTTCTGCTTGCCATTGTCCGTGCGCAGAATATAGATATGTTTCGCGTTGGCGTAGGGGGACAGGCCTCCCGCGGCGGCGATGGCCTGCAGTGGCGTCATATCCGGAGTCAAGGCCATTCCGCCGACGTGCCCAACTTCACCCAGCAGGAAGACTCGTTTGCTGTTGACCGTGACGACGGTGACGGTGACCAACGGGTCGTTGATGTACTTCTTGAGACGGCTACTGAGGTCAGTGCTAAGCAGGGTTGGGGTCAGGCCGGAGGCCGAGATGTCGCCAAGCAGCGGCAGCGAAATCATGCCGTCCGGGCGTACGGTGAGGCTCTGGGACAGAGCCGGCTCCTTCCAAACGGTAACCTGGATCACGTCCTGCGGGCCGATCACGTAGCTCGGGGAGACAGGATTGGCGGAGGGGGCGTCTGGAGCTGGCGGCGGCGCGGCTGGGGCTCCAAGCGGAGGGTTTGCGCCGAGAACTGGCTGGGTCGTGCCGGGTTGCTGACCGATCGCCGTCAGGTTGGGCGGGATCATCAAAGAGAAGAGGACGATGGAGAGAAAAGACTTCATTGCGTACCTGCATTCCGTGTACGGGGTTCGCGGATGTTGCGGATTGCTCTTGCGTGGATGTCCGTGGACGGGGCCGCGTGCCTATAATCGCGCCGACGGCAGGTCGGCTCCGGTTATTCTAAGCGATAGCCGGTTTCCCGCCCCATACCCCCAAAGGTTCGTTCCTGCTACCAAAGCGGCATTGTACGAAGACAAAGTCTATCTGACACTGACTATGTTTTCTATTTCGAAGTCGACCTTTCGCCAGGACAGGGGTAAAATCGAGCCGTGGTTTCTGACTTTCCTACCCAGAACTCGCGATCGCCATCTCTCCGTGTAACAGCAATCTCTGCTTCCTCAAGCGCACAGGCCGGTTTGGATGAGGAGCAGATGGTGTCGACGCGGCTCCCGAATCGTCCCATGCCAGGGCTTGGGATGGGGAGGAGCGGCCTCGTCATGGGTGCGGTTCTGCTGGCCTTCCTGGTTGTGCTGTATGGACGAATTGCCCTGAAGCTGGCGCACGACTGGTACGAGTTCCCGGACTCCTCGCATGGAATGCTTATCCCGTTTTTTGTCTTGTTCCTGCTGTGGGATAAGCGCTTGCAATTACGGGAAATTCTGCAGCGCTCGAGTTGGCAGGGTATGTGGCTGGTGGTTGTAGGCTTATTTATTTTGATGGTCGGGATCTTTGGCGCCGATCTCTTTTTATCGCGGACCTCCTTCTTGCTGGTCACCGCGGGAGTCGTTTGGAGCCTATGCGGTTGGAAAATGCTGAGCCAGCTTAGGTTTGTGCTGTTCGTCGCACTGCTTGGCATTCCGCTACCAACGCTGGTTTTGAACCACATCACGTTTCCTCTCCAGCTCCTTTCCTCAAATGTAGCGAGCCGGCTGCTCCCACTGGCGGGTGTTCCGGTGCTGCAGGAAGGGAACATCATCCAACTGCCGGCCATGCAGCTGGAGGTAGCGGAGGCTTGCAGTGGGATCCGCTCGCTCATGAGTTTGTTCACGGTTGCGGTGATCTATGGATATTTCATTGAGCGACATAACTCCCGGCGAGTAATTCTGGCCTTGGCCAGTATTCCTATTGCGGTTGTTGCGAATTCGGCGCGCATCTTTGGCACCGGACTGTGTGTGCAGTACTGGGACCCTGAAAAGGCGATGGGTTTCTTCCACGAGTTCTCCGGGTGGCTGATCTTCCTCGTCTCGCTCACGTGCCTCTATATAGTGCACCGCCTGATGGCGCTCGCACAGCCGCAGGTCACGGGTGAGCCGGTATGACATCGCCTCAGTTTTGGTCAATTCTCTGCTTGTTGGGCGGGACCGCAACCCTAATCAATGTGCGCGGGGACCAGGACCGTGTGCCGAAGAGCACTCCCCTGAGCCAGTTTCCCAGCAACATTGGACGCTGGTCGAGCACGGACGTGCCGATCAATGAAGAGGTGTTAAGCGTGCTCGGGAAGGGGTATTTCCTCAACCGGGTATATACGTCGTCTGCCCCTGCAGATGCGGGCGGAAGCTCGGTTGATAAAGGTTCCATCGGACTTTTCATCGGATATTTCCCGACGCAACGCACAGGGCAGTCGATCCACTCTCCGCAGAACTGTCTGCCCGGTTCGGGTTGGACCTTTGAGACGTCGGGAACAACCGACATTACGGATGAACGCGGCAAAACCATTCGGGTCGGAGAGTACGTGATCTCGGACGGCAGCACGAAAGACGAAGTGCTCTACTGGTACCGGGCTCATGGGCGAAGCATCGCAAGTGATTACGCGGCCAAGCTGTATACGCTGGCCGACTCGATCAGGTACGGTCGGACCGATGCCGCTCTGGTACGAGTAGTAACTACGATGCGTCCCGGCGAGAGCCGCGAGAGCGCTCACAATCGTGCGGTAAGCTTCGTGGAGCAGACCTCCCCGTTGTTGCCCGCCTATGTTCCGGACTAAAGTGGAATGTAAATCCCCCATCAGGACCATAGAGAGTAGAGTCATTTTGCCGAAGAACTGTGTAAGAGACAGGTTGACCATGCCGAAAGGATTTGCCCAGCACCCTCGCTTATCTTTGTTCTCCTCGGCGGTATGCCTGCTGCTGATCTCCGGTTGCAACCGCGATCCCAACATTCGTAAGCAAAAGTACCTGGAGAGCGGCAAACGGTACGAAAAAGACCAGAAGTACAAGGAAGCTACGATTCAGTTCGCCAACGCCCTGAAGGTAGACCGCAACTTTCCCGATGCTCATTATGAGTTGGGCAAGACGTATTTGAAGATGGGCAGCGTCATGGCCGGGTACTCCGAGTTGCTGCGCACCGTCGACCTGGCTCCCGGCAATGTGCAGGCAAGGATCGATCTGGGCAACCTGCAAGTTGCCGGCGGCGTGCCAGACAAAGGGGCGGAGCAGGCGAAGGCGGTCCTTGCGAGCAATCCGAACAATGCGGATGCCTACGCCCTGATGGCGGCCGTGGACGAGCGCAAGAACGATCCGGCTGGAGCCTTGGAGCAGATCCAGCACGCTCTGCAAATCGACCCAAACCGCTCTGGCTTTCACACCAGTCTGGCCCTCATCCAGTCACAGACTGGTCAGGCTCCCGCGAACACTGAAGATGAGTTGCGCAAAGCGATCTCGCTTGATCCGACACAGCCGGTACCGCATCTCGCCCTGGCGTCGCTGCTCGAACGGCGCGGCGATCGCGGAGGCGCAGAACAGCAGTATCAGGATGCAATCAAGAGCGCCCCGAAGGACTTACGTGCAAGAGAAGGCTTGACCCGTCTTTATATGCGGGCCGGCGATCCGGGTCGGGCCGAGCAAACGCTTCGCCAGGTCGCGGAAGATATGAGCGACTCCGATGCTGCGGCCGGCATGCTGAACGAGTTTTACTTACAGACCGGCAAAGCCGGAGAGGCGGAGGCCGCATATGCCAAGCTGGTTGCGGATCATCCCAAGAGCGGTCCGCTCAAGATCATTTACGCAAAGATTCTCCTAAGCCACCGCGAAGTGGACAAGGCGACTCCCGTCGTTACGGATTTGGTGAAAAACAACGGAGGAAATCCCGAAGTTCAGATCCTGAATGCCTCCTTGCAGCTTGATTCCGGCAAGGTGGATGTCGCGGCGGCGACGATGCAGAAGGCCGCGAAAGATTTTCCACAAAGCTTTGAGGTGCAGCTCGCCTTGGCGAAGATGGCGCGCTTGAAGAATGACCTGAACCTCGCGGAGACGAGCTATCAGGCCGCCAGCAAGCTTAGACCGACCGACGTCAGTGCGCAGGAGGGATTGGCGGAGATCGCGAATTTACGCCATGACAACAGCCAGCTGGAACAAATCGCTGATGCGAGCATCAAGGCTCGACCGAACTACGCGCCAGCGTATCTCTGGCGAGGAACTGCCGAGGCGAACCAGAACGATCCGAGCAAAGCCGAAGCGGACTTCCAGACAGCGTTGAAGCTGGCTCCGGACAACGTGCCGGCTCTGGTGGAGCTTGCTCAGCTCAGGCTTCAGGCGCACAAGCTGCCCGAGGCGACGGCATTGGCGGAACGGGCGCTCGACAAGGACCCAAATTCCGTGAGTGCGCTGAATGTGGTGCTGAATGCGGACATGCTCGCCAATCAGCCTGCGAAGGCACAGGCGCGCCTGCAGCAGCAGCTTGCCAAGACCCCGCAAAATGGATCCTTGTATGTAGAGCTTGCCGGGCTTCAGACGAGTTTGAAGGATTTCCAAGGCGCCTCGACGAGCGCGCAAAAGGCACTAAGTCTCAGTCCAGATGATGAACGCGCGGTACAGGCGGCTGCACTTGCTTCGACGCAGCTTGGAAATCCCGACGCGGCGATTGCGCTTTGGCAACATTGGATTGACAAGCATCCGAAAGATGCGGTGGCTCTCTCGATTGTGGCGCAGATTGAAGAAAGCAAGGGAGACAAGGCCAAGGCTGAGGACTATTACCGACAGGCTCTGAAGCTGGAGCCAGAACAGGTAGTTGCCTCGAATAATCTTGCCTATCTTATGTTGGAATCTGGGCAGAATGTGGATGAAGCCCTGCAGTTGGCGCAGACCGCTCGACGCGGAGCGCCCAACTCTGTAAGTACGGCCGACACTCTTGCCTGGGTTTACTACTACAAGGGAAGGTTTCTGACTGCGCGCGATCTGCTGGAAGAGGCGATCAAAACTACACCGCAGAACGCGTCCGTTCAGTATCACCTCGGAATGATTTACAGCAAGACGGGAGACAAAACGTCAGCAACACTTCACCTGAAGAAGGCGGAAAGCATCGACCCGAACAGCAAGGTCGGCAAGGACGCGGCGGCGGCTCTGGCGCAGATCGGCTGAGAGCTGTGCGTAATCCAGCAGACCGACTACGGAGTTCCTGGTTTTGGCGTATGACGGTCTGTAAGCGCACTGGATAACAAGATGTATGTGTTCCAGTTCGATCCAACTCTGCACTTCCATCCTCGAGTGTGGCTTTTGCAGAAGGAGTGGTAGAGCTCTCCGGCGCTTGTACGCCGGGGCCCACTGAGGTTGTCAGCCAGGAATAGGCTGGTATGCACAGGGCCAGGCTGACATTCCACTTTGTTTCTGGACGCATTTCCTTCAGTGTGCATCCAACAATGCAATCAAAAGGTCTGTGCGGTTCGTTTGGCCTTATCGAAATGAGGCCGTGATGAGAATTATCCGCAACAAACGTATTCGTGGGAAAGTGCTCGACGTGGATGGTAAACACTTTGTCGGCTGCACTCTGACCGGATGTGTCCTGCAATATGGCGGTGGACATGTGGTGATGGAGGGAACAAGAATCAGCGGGTGTCATCATGTGTTCGTGGGCCCGGCCCGGTTGACGATCAACTATTTGGAGGCGATGGACCTGGTCTCACCGCACCCCCTCACTCTTAGCCTGGGCAACGAGATCATTCACTGATCTTTACCTTGGCTTGACGAGTCGGATGCAAAAGGCCTGGGGAGGTTCCTAGTAGCGGCGCGGCACTTGGATTGATTACTTTGATCAACAGCAGCCAACTGCAGGACACCCCGGAGGACGAGATGGCACGGTACGAGGGCACGGTGCACTGGTTTAACAACGCCAAGGGCTATGCATTTTTGGGCCGAGATGACGGTCCGGATGTCTTTGTCCACTTTGGTACTGTTGAGCCGCAGACGGCTAACATGCTGGAAGAGGGCAAGCTCGTGGATCACGACCTCGCTCAAGACAAGAGGGGCCAGCGGGAGAATCCCGCGTTGCCCTTAGACAGCAAGAGCTGAACAAGCTCCGGTGAAGCCTGTAGCCCACGAGATCAGTTATTCTGGTTTGATGTTGCTACCGGCACTGGCATGCCGCGAGTGCAGGCAAAGCTTTGTTCTTCCATATCGCAGCCTGCTTCAAAGCGCCGTGATCGACCCGTTCTGGCCCTTGGACCAGGAAGATCTACTTTGGGTTTGCGACCGCTGCCACGGCTCCACCTCCTTTCATTTCTCGGACATACAGAAGCGGCCGGGGATGACGCCCCCGGCGGCGGAACGAGGCTTCTGGCGTGTCGAGATACCTTGCTCCGAGCCGGACTGCACGGCCGCGGTGGTCGGGTATACGCAAACCTTCGGTCAAACTTCGCGGCGTACGCTAGGTCGAATGATTGCGGACGCCCATCCGACGCTTGATTGCCGGCTTGGACATCCGGTCAGCATTCAGCACTGCTACCCGCTCGAACTGGATTTTGTCGAGTGGAACGGCCCAGAGGAGCGTGTCGTCTAAAGGAACGATCTGACTCTGCATCAGGCGAGTATGGAACTGCACTCCGAGAGTGGGCAGAAGACGATCACAGATTCCGTTGGTTTCGTCAGTCAGTGACGATTCCCTGAGTGAGAGCGTAGCGAGTGAGCTCAGCGGTCGTGCGTACACCCAATACGTTCATCAGCGCATTGCGGTGAAAGTCAACAGTCTTGACGGAGATGTTCAAGGACGACGCGATTTCCTTGGCGCTCTTGCCTTCGGCGACCAGTTGCAAGACGTCGCGCTGCCTGGCTGTCAGGTTGGCTCCGAACAGCGACGCCGGATTCCTTGTCCATCCTCGCACCGGGGTGGAGGTCGGTTCCTTCGGGGCTACCAAGGACGTGACGTAGAAGCGCCCGGCCAGCGCGAATCGAACGGCTTCGAGGAGTTCGCTTCCGGCCGATTGCTTGGCGACATAGGCCATGGCGCCTGCTTCAAGCCCGGCCCGCACATACTCTGGCTTGAGCTGCTGGGTGACAAAGACCAGCCGGCACCCGGGCAGAAGCTTTGAGATTCTGCGTGCAGCCTCGATTCCGTTAAGCTCCGGCATCGAGACGTCCAACAGGATGAGGTCGGGTCTCAGCAGCTCTGCCTTTTCCAAGAGGATGCGGCCGTTTTCAGCAGTCCCGACAATTTCGAAATCCCGTTTGAGAATGCCGGTCAATCCTTCCAGCATCAGGGCATGATCGTCCGCTATCAAGATACGTCTCACGGCTTTACTCCAGCGGCAAGCGAACGGTCAAGGTCGTGCCCTCTCCCAAGGCGGAGCGAACGGCGAACGTTCCTCCGGCAATGCGAGCGCGCTCCTGCATGCTGATCAGTCCCAGACCTCGGCGCGCAGATTCGTAGTCCTGATCGAAGCCGATGCCGAAGTCCCTTACCTTCAATTCGAGCTCTTTACTCGTTCCTTGAAGCGAGACTTTCACATGCGTCCGCCCCGCGTGTTTCACCACGTTTCGAAGCGCCTCCTGGGTGATGCGGTAGAGCGTTGTGCCGGCGGTCTGCGACCAGCTCTCGGGCAGCGATTGCGCTGTGAAGGTGGCGGGCATGCCTTCGCGTTGCTCAAACTCTTCGACCAGAGTCCGGAGAGCTTCCGTAAGGCCGAGGTCATGGAGGACGGCCGGGTGTAAGCGGTGAGACATCTGCCGGACGTCGGCGTTCAGCTTCTGCAACTCACGCTGCGCGGAAGCGAGCTTGTCTCCCTTGGCCGGCAGTTTGGCGGGTTCTAGTGCGCTCAGCAGAATTTCAATCAGGCTGAGTCGCTGGCTGACATCGTCGTGGAGCTCTCGGGCCACACGCTCGCGCTCTTCTTCCTGCAGGGTGAACAGGTGTCCTGTCAGTCCGCGAAGCTCTTCCTTGGTACGAGAGAGCGTGCTGGCAGCCACCTCGACTTCTGTTTCGAGCGCCGCTTTTTGTCCTGCAATGAGGCGTTCGGCTTCCCGCCGCAAGGTGATGTCTTCCATGATGAGCAGAAGCACGCGACTGCCGTCTGTGCCCATCGCCTGGCAGCGAATCGACAGTGTCTTCTTCTGTACCGTCTTCGATTCATGCTCGAACTCAAAGTGGGAGAGCGGCGTCGTCAACAGCTCGCCCAGCAGCGCCGCCATACCTTCTATTCCCCAGAGATGGTGGACAAGATCGGGCAGCGAGCGGCCCTCGAGCTCTCGTGCGTTGAGTTCCGTCAAGCTGCGAAAGGCAGTGTTCGCGGTCTCGATCAGGCACTCGTGGTTCAGCACGACGATGGGGACCGGCACACCTTCGACCACCGAGCTTGCAAAGTGATGAGCGTCCACAAGATGCTTCTGGCTGCGGCGAAGCTGGTCGATGTCGAGCAGAACGACGACGAGACCCTCAATCTTGTTGTCCGCCGTGCGGTATGGCCGTACCCGCAGCAGGTACCAGCGGCCTTCCCGGTCCTGCACCTCCATCTCCCGTGTGCCGAGCGTTTCAAGTACATCGCGGAGGATGGGCGTGATGTCGTCGATGCTCAGATGCAGGCGAATGTCTGTGATCGATCGGCCCACATCCGCCGGGCGCACACTCAGCAGCTTCTGCATTGGCGGGGTGAACTGGCGGATGCTGAGATCGCTGGTCAGCATCAGCAGTGGGATGTTTACGCTGGTCAGCAGATTGGTGAGATCGTTCCCTGTCTGGGTCAGGCTGTTGTTGCGCTGCTGCAGCTCCTCGTTGACGGTCTGCAGCTCTTCATTGGCGGATTGCAGTTCTTCCTTCGTCGTCTCCAGCTCTTCGTTGGTGCTCTGCAGCTCTTCGTTGGCGGATTGTATTTCTTCGTTCGCGGAGACGAGTTCCTGGTTGCGTGCGTCCCGCTCCTCCAGGAGCGATTGCAGGTGGAAGCGTGTTGAGCTTAGGTCCTGCCGAAGCTGCGCGATCAGCCGGTCCTTGTCATCCGGCGTCAGCTGCGGCAGCGCGGTCTGTTCGACGAAATTCCCGCTGCCGGCTGTTGATTTTGGCTGGAAGAGGATCAGAAAGCTGCGTGCACGCGCGACGGCGCTTGTGATCGGCAGGACGTCGATCTGAATGTGTTGCTCGCCCTTCTGCTCGTCAATCAGCATCACGTTGGCGGTTGCTGGAATATTTTCGCGAATGGCTCGCTGCACCGCCGTCCGCGTGTCGCCGGCGATCCCTTCGCGAAGGACACGGAGCAGGTTCCAGCTGACGTTTCCGGGAGCAAGGTCTACGAAGGGGCCGATCTGTCCGCGCGATTGCAGCACGTTCAAACGCTCATCGACAATCAGGCCGGGCGGGCCGAAGCGGGCCAGCACGATCCGGTCCGCGGCGCGCTGCAGTTCCAGCTCCGGCCAGGTATGGCTTTCTGCCTCGACGGCAGAGGCTCGGCCGAAACCGGAGGTTTGCGAGAGTGCGTAACCGCGCGGCACGTCGTAGCCATGCGGAATGGCAGCGCCGGTCTTGCCGTAGATCTTGTGCTTGCGGTCGACCGTGGTGAAGATGTCGTTATAGTCTCGTAGCCCCTCCGACATGCCCAGCAGCATGTAACCGCCAGGCTCGAGCGCGTAGTGGAAGGTGACCATGACCTGGCGCTGCAGCACCGGATTGAAATAGATCATCACATTGCGGCAGCTCAGCATATCGATGTGCGAGAACGGTGGGTCGTTGCAGAGGTTTTGGCGGGCGAAGATGCAGGTGTCGCGCACCCGCTTCGAAACCTGGTAGCCGCGCTCGACTTTCACAAAGAAGCGGCGGAGGCGATCGGGAGGAAGCTCAGCCGAGATGGAATCAGGATAGGTTGCCAGCCGTGCCATCTCGATTGACTGATCGCTGGCGTCGGTTCCGAAGACCTGGACCGGGATCTCAAGCCCGTTGGCCGAGAGATACTCAATGACCGTGATGGCGAACGAGTATGCCTCCTCGCCCGTTGAACAGCCTGCACACCAGATACGAATCGGGCGGTCCTCATTGCGTCCCTTCAGGAGAGCCGGCAGAACGTTCTCGCGAATGGAATCCCAAAAGGCAGGATCGCGGAAAAAGCGGGTCACGTTGATGAGCAGGTCTTCCTGCAAGAGACGAAGCTCATCGGCCCTGAGCTGGAGGAAACGGTAGTACTCGGCCAGGTTGTCCTTGCGCAGAAGGACCATGCGCCGGGCCATGCGGCGACGCAGAGTTTCCGGCTTGTACTGACGAAGCTCCAGGCCGGACACGGTCCGCAACAGCTGCAGAATGCGCTGAAAGGACTGCTCGTCGTCGTGGTCGATCTTTCCTTCTTCAAGCGAGCGGATCTCAGGCCGGGCGAAATGATAGGCGAGCCGTCCCAGCTCGAGAGCGATCTCCGCCGGGGGCACGACCAGGTCCACGTGGTCTGCGGCGATGGAGTTGCGTGGCATCGAGGGCTGCGCCGCGGTCTCGGGGCTTTGCACGAGCGTCAGCCCGCCCTGGCCCTTGATCGTCTTCATCCCGGCCGCGCCGTCGCCGTCCGCTCCCGAGAGGACAACGCCTATCGCATGATTTTTCTGGTCCTGCGCAAGACAGCGCATGAAGATATCGATGACCAGCGAGCCTGCATGTCCCTGCTGCCGTTCTTCGGTCTGGAATATTCCGTCGCGAATCTTGAGGACCTGGTTCGGCTGCAGAATGTAGATGTGGTTGGGCGCTGGGCGTATGCCATTTTCAGCCGGTGAGACCGGCATGCGCGTATAGCCGCTGAGGATCTCGGCCAGGTAGCTGCGATGATCCGGGGAGAGGTGCGAGACCAGCACAAAGGCCATGCCGGTGGCCGGGTCCAGGGCCTCAAGCATCTCCTGGAACGCCGCCAATCCACCGCCGGAAGCGCCCACGGCAACGACGGGGTACGGCAAAGCCGGCTCGCGGAACTGCTCGGCATTGTCCTCGACCGAGACGCCCAGAAGCGCCGAGCCGTCACTGCGTATGATCGAGCCTTCGTCTCCCTCCACTGAGTCTATTGGGCGCGCGCTCGCGGTGTCAGCAGGGCTGACTTCGGAAGCTTGATGTTCGCTGCCCACGTCAGCGACTTCCAGCTCTTCCGGGCCGTCGATTTTGTCCGCCATAAGTTACTCCTCTGGGAGTACAGGAAGGATACCGCACTCAGGCGTTCGATGGTCCTGGCTGGAGGCTCCGGTGTCCTGGGCGACAGCGTCAGCGCCGCAATCCGAGTAGTATCAGCGCATGAAGCCCTTTACCGATCTTCTCAACGATTCCAACCGGGCCGGGATCAATTTTGTTTTTACGGAATTAGAGACAGCGATGACGTTTCTCAGCGTGGCAGAGACCACGCGCAACCAGGATTCGGCGGCTCGGAACCACGACAACGCGCGCACGGCCTACGAGAGCGCGATCCATTATCAGGGTCGGCTGCGGTTTGGCGAAGATGAAAAGAAGACTTTCGAGGACAAACTGGCTGAGTTGAAGCGCGCGCTGCTGGCAGCCGGAGTCGCCGTGTAGATGCGGATTTCGGCAGACCGGCCGCGCTGCCATCCGCCATCATGCCGACTTGACGCATCGGACTCACATGACTAAACGAAACATCATCGCGATCGGAGCCTCGGCGGGTGGCTTCGAGGCCATCCAGAAGCTTGCTTCGGCCTTTCCTCCCGACCTGGCCGCCGCCGTGTTCATTACCCAGCACCAGGCCGGCCGCAGTGAAGGTATCCTGCCCGAGATACTGAATCGCGCCGGTCCTTTGCTGGCCTTGCATCCGTGGGAAGAAACTGCGATCGAGATGGGCAGGATCTATGTTGCACCACCGGACTACCACCTGATCCTGACCCGCGACACCGTTCTTGTCGGACACGGTCCGAAGGAGAACATGCAGCGGCCGTGCATCAATACGATGTTTCGTTCTGCGGCTGCGGCCCATGGGCCATCTGTTGCCGGAGTTCTGCTGACGGGGCTGCTCGACGACGGAGCGGCGGGACTATGGGATATTCAGCAAAAAGGTGGGGCGACCGTGGTACAGGACCCCAAGGAAGCCGCCTACCCGTCCATGCCGCAAAGCGCGATTCGGGGGCTGAACGTGCAATACATCCTGCGGCTTGCAGAGATGGCGCCGCTACTTTCGAGGCTCACTATGGGAGATGGGAACACGCAAAGCAGCGCCGACGCGATTGAGTTGACCGACGAAACCGTTTCGCAGATGTGCCCGGAGTGCGGCGGCGTGATGAAGCTGTACAAGCTGGGCCGGCTATATGAGTATCGCTGCCACGTGGGCCACCGGCTAGGGCTGAAAACGATGATCGCGGAGAAGAGCGGGCTGGTCGAACGATCCGTGTGGGCCGCGATCGCTCAATCGCAGGAGCTGGTTACTTTGCTCGAGCAGGCGAAATCTGTTGGAGACTGGGAGACCTTAGCCACCATCGACCAGGAGATTGCGCAGCGTAGACACGAGCAGGACGCGCTCAAGACTGTCGCCGAACGCGCGAACACACTGGCGCTCACCGCCTGACGCATACTTTGCGCCGGTAGGCACATGGCTCCGCGCCGCAGCTGCTCGTACATGTAGTCGTACTCGCTCCGAATTACCGAGTAACACGTGCAGCTGGCCGCTTCCAGACGGACACGATCTAAGTCTGCCGGTGTGTCTTACACCTTTTATTTTTGTCTGCCTAGGTATCTTCCTAGTTTCTCCCCCTTGGTCGAGCCGGTAGCCTAACTTTGCAGCAATCTATACACCGATACGGGGGAAGACCATGGCACAGTTCAGAGGACAGGTAAAGTGGTTCAACAACGCGAAAGGCTTCGGTTTTTTGGGCCGAGACAGTGGCCCCGATGTTTTCGTTCACTACAGCGCGATTCAGCTGGACGGCTATAAGACATTAAAGGAAGGCGATACGGTCGACTTCGACGTAATTCAGGGGGAGAAAGGTCCGCAAGCCGACCAGGTAGTGCGGGCGAATTAAGATTTAGCAGGAAATGCCAAGAAAGCATCTCGCCAGAGCGAGGTGCTTTCTTCTTTGTCGTAACCTGCGAATCGCCAGGGTGCTGTGGGAGTGCATGCGATCGAAGTGCATAGCTTGCACGGGATGCGCGCCAAAGACAATCAGCCGCTAGTGCTTTTCCTAGTTACGCTGTAGGTTCTGCACCCCTTATTGTGAGGAAAGTCCGCTAAATCCACATGAGGAGCGTTGCCGATGTTTTCAGCGGTCGCTTCAAATCCGAAACTAACTTCATTCAGCAGCCCACTGCAACGAGCGAACACGACGCTGTTGCTCGTCGATGACGACGCGACCTTGCTGGCTGTGCTGAAGATCATCCTGACCCGTGTGGGCTACAACGTTCTCGCGGCGTCGTCGCCTAGGTCCGCGTTGGATATGGCCCAAAAAAACAGCTTCGGCATGCTGATCACAGACTTCCAGATGCCGGGGATGAACGGGTTTACGCTTGCGAGCACCTTGGTAGAGAGTCGCGCCTCGTTGCCAGTGCTGGTGCTTTCCGGCTCAGATCCGGAGGATTTGCCTACGGCTGAAATCGCCGAACATCACTGGAGCTTCATGGCGAAACCGATCGATCGCCAACGCTTGCTGGAAATTATTGATACTGAGTGCCTCGGTTCGGCAACCCTTACTGCAGCGTAGAAGCATGCAAGCAGAAAGCTGTTGGTGGCCCGGGCAGGAGTCCAACCTGCGACCTTCGCGTTAGGAGTGCGCTGCTCTATGCAACTGAGCTACCGGGCCACTCGGGCTAGTGTATCGCAGCCCTGGTGGTAAACTTGAGCGAACGCTATGCCACAGATCACTCGCAGAGAAGCCGCAAACGTCAACATTGGTGGGGTGGTGGTTGGGTCAGCCGCGCCGGTGGTTGTGCAGTCGATGACCAATACGGACACGGCCGATGTGGAGTCCACGGTGCAGCAGATTGCGGCGCTGGCGCGGGCCGGGTCCGAGATGGTGCGGATCACGGTGAACAATGACGAGGCGGCACGAGCGGTGCCGGCGATCGTGGCGGGTATTGCGGACAAAGGCTGGAAGACGCCGATCATCGGGGACTTCCACTACAACGGGCATTTGCTGCTGCGGAAATATCCGGAGTGCGCGCGGGCGCTGGCCAAATACAGGATCAATCCGGGCAACGTGTCGATCGGGCGCAAGGATGATGACAATTTTCGCACGATGATCGAGGTCGCGGTCGAATATCAGAAGCCGGTGCGGATCGGCGTGAACTGGGGGTCGCTCGACCAGGCGCTGCTGACGCGGATGATGTCAGATAATGCGCAGCTGGCGCAGCCGCGCGAGGCTCGGGACGTGATGATGGAGGCGATGGTGGTCTCGGCGCTCGACAACGCGGAGGCGGCGGAGCGCTATGGTTTGCGGCGGGATCAGATCATTTTGAGCGCCAAGGTGTCGGGGGTGCGGGACCTGATCGACGTCTACTCGGAGCTGGCACGGCGATGCGATTATGCGCTGCATCTGGGCTTGACCGAGGCAGGCATGGGGATGAAGGGCGTGGTGGCCTCGACGGCGGGATTGGCGCCGCTACTGCTGGCCGGGATCGGAGATACGATCCGGGTTTCGCTGACGCCGACTCCTGGAGGCGACCGGAGTGAAGAGGTGCGCTGCGGGCAGCAGATTCTGCAGTCGCTGGGGATTCGAAGTTTTATGCCGCAGGTGACCAGCTGCCCTGGGTGCGGGCGGACGACTTCGACTTACTTTCAGGAGCTTGCGGAGCGGATCCAGAACTACCTGGTGGAATCCATGCCGGAGTGGAAGAAGGCTTATCCAGGGGTTGAGGAGTTGAAGCTGGCTGTGATGGGGTGCATCGTGAATGGGCCGGGCGAGTCAAAGCATGCCAACATCGGCATCTCGCTGCCGGGAACGTTTGAGGAGCCAAAGGCGCCGGTGTACGTCGACGGCAAGCTGTTTACTACGCTCAAGGGTGACCATATCGTCGAGGAGTTCCAGGTGATCTTGGATGAGTATGTGGAGAAGCGGTACGGGCGGGTGGCAGTCGAGGTTTAGGTACGCCCCCTCCCCCTTTAAGTACCTAAAGTCTTCGAGCAAAGAGCTTAAGTCTGGACTTCGGTTTGGACTTCGATGCAAAAGCGAAAAGACAAATACGGGGATTCTGGCTACGCCAGAATGACGACGTTGGCGGTCTGGGCGGCCCCATTTCTGCTGTCTTTATTCTATCGGAGCGGAGGGGGTAAGTATGCCAGGTTTCTTGCGGGCGTAAGTCTATGTCCGGCATAGGTTTGTGAGCGAATCGGCAGGTTCTGGTCCTTGACAGATTCCCTGTCCCGGATGTCTGTGCGAATATCCAGCTATGCCAATAAGCGCAGGGACTATGGAGCAGGTGGAGGTAAGCCATCGGCTGCCGCGGCAACTGGCGTTGCGGGACCTGGTGCTGACGCAGATTCTTACGGTTGTGGGCAGTGCCTGGGTAGGGATCGCGGCGGGGCTGGGGCGGGCGCAGGCGGTGGTCTGGCTGGGCGCAATGGGGCTGTTTTACATGCCCATGGCGGTCTCGGTGTATTACCTCAATCGCGAAATGCCACTCGAGGGTGGGCTGTATGTGTGGGCGCGCACGGCGTTTGGGGATGCCGGCGGCTTTATGACGGCGTGGAACGTGTGGGCTTATGGGCTGGCCGTCATCGCTGCGATTCTCTTTCAGGTTCCCAAAGAGTTCGCCTACATGATCGGGCCGAGTGTGGCGTGGCTGCCGGAAAATCACGTCGCGGTGCTTGCCTTTCTGGCGGTGCTGGTGCTGGCACTGGCACTGGCGGCGTACCGGGGACTGGCGCTCGGCAAGTGGATTTTCAACCTGAGTGGGTTGGCGATGCTGGCGGTGTTCGCGCTGCTGATTGCGACGCCACTCTGGGCGAAGCTGCATGGCGAGCCGATCCATTACGTCCCGCTGGCGATGCATCTGCCGCATGTGGACCTGGTGTCGCTGGCGCTGATGGGGCAGATGTTCGGGGCGCTGTGCGGTCTTGAATACATTGCAATCCTGGCGGGGGAGACGAAGGCGCCCGGGCGGGCGATCGGGCAGTCGGTGGTGATTGCGTCGCCGATTATCTGTGCGATGTTTATCTTTGGCACGGGGTCTGTGGTGGCGTTTCACGAGCTGCATCCGGGAGTCGCGATCGACTATACGGCACCGATTCCGCAGACTTTGCGCATGGCGCTGGGCGACACGGGGGCGGTAGGCGCGCTGGCCGGGCTGGCCATTCTGCTGATGCTGATCCGCATCCTGGGTGCGGCGAGCTTTATCTTTGCGGGCGTAACGCGGCTGCCGATGACGGCGGGCTGGGATGAACTGGTGCCGAGGTGGTTTACGCGGCTCGACCCACGCTACCAGACGCCGGTGAACTCGATCTGGGTTTCGGCGGCGGTGATTGGGGCTCTGCTGGTGTTTGCGAGCGTGGGCGTGAAGGCGGCGGAGGCGTTCCAGGTGTTGAATAATGCGTCGTCGGAGCTCTACTCGCTGGCGTACCTGGTGATGTTCGCGGTGCCGGTGGTGGGGGCGAAGACGCTGCGGCGAAGGCTGCCACGGTGGGTGGCGTGGAGCTCGGGTGTGGGCTTCCTGGCGACGTCGTTTACGTTTTTGCTGACGGCGTATCCGTTCGTGGACGTGGTGAATGCCAAGGCGTATGCAGCCAAGATTCTTGGAACGACGCTGCTGGCGAATGGAGTGGGATACGGCTTCTATCGGGGAAGGCGGGTGGGGTGATTTTCACGGGAGGTGCAATGGCATCCTGCCCTGCCACGAAAGTAGCAGAAAAAAGAAAAGCATTTCTCCGCAAAACAGCTAAGCTTCTCAGGACATACTTATGAGGTTTTTCTGCTGAATAAGTTGTAGCTGGCTGGACCTGCCGCTGACGTGTTCATAAAGTGAGTGGGTTTGCCAGGCAGTCACGTCCGCCAACCGAGAAGACTCGTGTCCGGCGCATTTTGAGAACGAGAACGATCATGACGACACGCACGTTTCGGGCCGCGTTTTTCCTCGCTTGTTTGCTGTTCCTCGGAGTATCGGCCTTTGCCCAGAATCTTTCCGTGACCTACGGATCGAAGGGTGTGCAGACGCTCTCCTTCGGCAACACGGTCCTTGAAGATGCAGGGGCGAATCCAGCAGACCTGTTCCATATCTGGCACATGCGTTCGACCGACCTTCAGGGGAATTCCATCAGCAGCGGCCAGTATGGCTGGGGGGAATCGAATAATGGCGAGTCCTGGAATGCGAGCACAAGTACGGAGACGTACACGTTTTCCTGGGGAAGTATTGCGACCCAGTTTGTGCAGAACGGCAACACGCTCAACCTGATTGTTACGGAAACAAACAACGCAGGTTCAGGGATCGTTTTCGACGGCGCTGAGGTTTACCCGTTTGCGCTGCACTTTCCTCAGGACCCTGCAGGCTTTTTCGGATACACGCAATATGTCATCACGACGCTTGAACCAGGCGTCAGCGCGGCCGATTTTGGAACAGGCATCGTCACCTCCGTGATTCCGAACGAGGCGATCGCGATGTACGGAGGCTGGAAGTCGGCCGGAACCAACACCTACACGCCGATCATGACGAGCACGGCACCGGACGGCCTGGCCACCTTTCTCCCAAGCAACAACGTACCTGTGCAGCCAGGCAGCAGCTTCACGTATACCGTCTCGCTGCGCTTCACTCCTGAAGGCTCCTCAGCCTCAGCCGCGGACGCTTACGCGAGCTTCGCCGCTACATATCCGAGCCAGATGACCTGGACGGATAAGAGGATCATCGGCACTGCTTACCTGGCGAGTTCGCCGGCGGGTACAGGCGACATCACCCAGCCTGGCGGGTACCCGACCAACCCGCGTCGTTACTTCAACGATCCTTCGGTCGACATCACCACCGCAGCGGGCCTTGCGGCCTTTCAGGATCGCATGCTTGCGCAGGCGACTGCGAACGCCGCCACCTCCGCGTCGTTGAGCGCGCAAGGCGTGATTACGTGGGACCTCGAAGGCGAGCAATATCCGCAGACGACGAGCTATGTCTGTTCGCCGGATCAGATCGCCTCGGTCGCTCCCGAGATGGAAAGCGCCATCCTGGACGCGAACTCACCTTACTTCGGCCAAAAGCTGGATGATGCCTACTTCAAAATTATGACGAACGCCGGCCTGCGGGTTGGCCTTTGCTTACGTCCGCAGGCCTTCACCCTTGCGTCAAACGGCACCGCGAGTCAGATTTATCTCACCGGCAATAGCGCGATCATCGCGAACCTTGAAGCCAAGGCGCGGTACGCCAACACGCGTTGGGGCGCCACTCTTTTCTATGTCGATTCCACGGTAGACGTGAACGGGGGAACGCTCGATCCGGCGATCTTCCAGCAGCTGATTACCGACCTTCCGGCGTTCCTGTTTATTCCCGAGGAGAGCACGCCGCGCTACTACGCTTATAGCGCTCCCTTCTACTCGTTCATCTTTCACACCACGACGGGAACCCCGGCGTCCACTTATATCTTTTACCCAAATGCCTTCGGCGCCAACCTTGTCAATGACGTTTCGGCGAGCACGCTTGCCACCTACCAGCCGCAATTGACTCAGGCGGTGAAGGCGGGCGATATCCTGATGGGACACGCCGACTACTGGCAGGCCAACGATCCTACCCTGGTCGCAATCTACCAGGCTGCCGGAGTGACGGGACCAACGACGACCCAAAGCACGCCCGTCCTTACCTGGTCCGCACCGGCCGCGATTGCCTATGGAACGGCTCTCTCGCCGGCGCAACTCGACGCCGTCGCAAGCGTTCCCGGCACGTTCACCTACACGCCCGCTGCGGGCACGGTGCCTGCGGCCGGGACCCAGACGCTGCTCGCCACGTTCACGCCCACCAACACGACGGCGTACAAGAGCGCCACGGCTTCGGTCCGGCTTAGCGTGACGCAGGCGACCCCGGTGGTTACCTGGCCTACTCCTGGGAGCATGACGTATGGCAGCGCTCTCGGGGCCGCGCAGTTGAACGCGGTTGCATCGGTTCCCGGCACCTTCAGCTATTCGCCGGGTGCGGGAACTGTTCTGGCGGCGGGAAGTCAGAGCTTGTCGGCAACTTTTACTCCGGCGGATGCTGTCGACTACAAAGCGGTTACGGTGACAAACAGCGTCTCGGTGACGCCGGCTGTGCCGCCTGTTACCTGGGCCAGCCCGGCTGCAATTTCCTTTGGTACGGCCTTGAGTGCGACGCAGCTTGACGCATCCTCGCCGGTGGCGGGAACCTTTGTTTACAGCCCTGCTCTCGGCACGGTGCTTGGGGCTGGGACACACACCCTTACCGCTACCTTCAAACCTGCGGTCTCAGCAGACTACGTGACCACGACCACCACCATTTCGCTTGTGGTCGCGCCTGTTGCCCCGACGCTCGCCTTCACGGTGGCGAACCATCATGTCACGGATGCGCCGTTCGTCGTGGCCGCTACCTCGAACTCCGCGGGAGCGATTACCTACTCCGTCGTCAGTGGACCGGCAGTGCTTTCCGGTTCCACGGTGACGCTTACAGGGACGGGCACAGTGGTGCTTCGCGCGAGCGAGGCGACCAGCGGGAACTTTCTTGCTGCTACGAAGACTGCTACCTTCACCGTGACCCGTCGCTAGTCGGAGATTGTCTCGGGTACCGGAGCTGGGAGAGCGAAGAGCACGTAAGCTCGCGTTCAGGTCTGTTCCCGATTCTTCTCTTAACGGCCACAAGGTTGGGCGTCTGTACTCCCTTACTCTGCTCAGACTTCGGCGACGACCCTGTCACGTCCGGGTAGCTTCAAACTGTGCCGGGTCCAAGCATCAACCGTTCACGAGAACAGGCCACACCGCTGCCGTCAACTGGCCGTACCGGCGCGACGGACTTCTCTCAAAGAGAGTGATCAGGCACTCTGACATGCGATAGTACGCGCACACAGTACCCAAGGTGTCGGAGGAAAACAGGCTGGTCCCCTTGCCGAAGAGTCGTTGCCACCGGATTCGACGAACGGCATTGTGGATCTCTCTTGCATCGCTCCGCATCTGTTCCGCGATTTCGGCACAGGCTTCCGAGTTCCACTGCGTGGCGTGGGACGCGAGCGCAATGAGCAAATGCGCGTTTGCCTGCATTTGCTTGAGGCCATTCCAGCCCCCGATCATCGTCCAGACATCGTCCGGGTCAAAGGCCACATGTGAGTTGCACTCCAGTGCGGCTAAGGTGATTCCCTCAATATTGACCGTGCTCACCTCGCTAAGCAGCTCGCCCCAGGTCTTTCGGGCAAACTGAAACTTTCTGAGCTCCTCCCGAAATAGAGCGAGGACAAGCAGGGAAGCGACAAGAATCAGAGTGTATGTAGCCATAGAAGATTCCTTAACCGGGCAGACCAAGCTCGCGACGCAATCCAACCCGAGGACCTTGCGTAAGACCAATCATACCGTTGTTAGAATCAGGTTTCAGCCGCACTACTGCGAAAGTGGTAGGTGATTCACGCGTTTCGGGGTTGCGGTCCCAGATCGACCAGAACAAACACAAGCCCAGCAGGGGCTCACTTCACTTTCCTGAGCACAGTTAAATTACGTCGAACCTGCCGATGCAAGCTGAGGATGTACTCGTCCAAATCGGGAGGTGCGGAGGCCTGCTCTTCTTCTGGCTGCCAGAAAGATACAACCCAGAACAAAAGCACGCCCAAGTACACATACATGCGGACTTGATCGAAGAGAAGAAATTCTTTGTGCCAGCCGGTCGCAAAGTGCGCAACGTCCCCGATGACGGCGATTACGGCCCAGGCTGCCAGGCCGGCTCCCAGGGTCATCACGTGGCTTCGCCAGCGGAGCGCCAGGCGATTCGCAGCAGCGGACACCGCGACGAAGAGTTCGCAGGTAAGCAGAGACGTGAACAAAGTCGCTCTGAACTCCCATAGGTCCAAACCCTTGACCGCAGGCGGGGAAAGAGCGAAGCAGAGTGCCGCGGCAAAAAGTGTTCCGGTCGCGCAATAAAGGACAAGATCCTTTCGTGCATCCCGGACCCACGTTCCGGTGGAACGAAAGACGTGGCGGGCAATCTCAAACACCAACGCCACCTGGAAAAGATAGTCGCCTAAGGCTGTAATCCAGTATCCCAGAAAATAGGCGTGATGACTCGCGTACCTGGAGATGAAGAACAAGGCCAGGCTCACCCCGACCTGGTAGGCAATGAGGGAAGTGAAAATGGGGAAAATACGCCAACGCGAACGTGCAAACAGAACAGCAAGAAGGGCGGCGTGGCCGAGAAAACCCGCCGCCCACAGGAAGTTCTGTAACGTCGTCGTACTCATACCGGATCAACCATCCTCGTCGCCACACTCAAGAGGTTGGTAGAAGTCTACGGTCAAAGACCGAGATACGCAAAGGCCGCGTCCACAATGTCTTGTAACATGGGCCAACCGGAGAGAACGGAGTTTGGCTTGGGGTTTGTGCCCATGGTTTCAGCCTGAAGAGCCGGTGCTGCAGCGAGGGACATGACAGCAAGGAGTGCGAAGGCGCGAAGGCGGGTCTGCATGAAGGCTCCTGAGCGCGAATGGCGCTGTCTGAAACCTAAGTGGTGGCGCGGAAGGACGATATTCCACCTTTGCTCGCAGGTTCTTCCACCTTTGGTGTAAGTACTTCCCACCTTTGTGGAAAGTTCTCCCACCATCGATGGAAGTAACCCAACCGGGTATCGCTCTTGCGGACTAGACCACGGACAAAGACACTCCGGCGTTAGCCGGAATTCTTCCGCCTGAAACAAAGCGAGAGGCAGTCGATCCATCCTGGTCCCGGTTAGAGCCCCCGGTTTCAACACTGATCAGACCAGGGACAGTTCCATTTTCTTTCCTGCCACATCCACGGATGTCAACCGGAAGCTTCGCACCTGACCTGCGGATGGCCTGGCCGACACAGCAATGCTCTCCGCCGTGCGCTTCGGCGTCTTCGCAACCTCGGTCTTCCACTTATTTGCGAACAGCGTCCCAAGCTGCGAGAGATCCACCGGACTGCCCAAACTTGCTCCCGGCGCAACCGACTCGGCAAGCACTGGCACGGCGCACAAGGCCAGAATGCCTTCGCCAAGCTCCACCCGGGCCACGCGCGAGACCTCATCGATCTCCACGATGCGCCCGGAGACTATATCCCCTGCCGTATGCTCTTCGAGAAACTCGTCCAGCCCCGTCGGCACCAGTTGCTTAATGGAAAGCTTGAGCTGTCGCTTCTCGCGATCCACCTCGAGCACCTGTGCCTTCACGACCTCGCCCACGCGCAGCAGGTCGGAAGGGTGATTCAGCCGCCGCTCCGCCGTGATCTCCGAGATGTGAACCAGGCCTTCGACGCCCGGTGCCAGCTCCACAAACGCGCCGAACGGGGTCAGCCGTGTGACCGGACCTTCGATCGCCGCGCCTGCGTGAATCGTCTTCACCACGTCGACCCAAGGATCGCCCAGGGCCTGCTTCAGTCCAAGCCCCATCCGCTTGGCTTCCGTGTCGATCGAGAGGATGACCACCTCGACCTGGTCGCCCACGGCTACCACGTCGGAGGGCTTGCGCACCTTCTTGCCCCACGCCATCTCCGAGATGTGGATGAGTCCCTCGATGCCCGGAGCCAGTTCCACAAACGCCCCGAAGTCCGCTTCGCGCGTCACCGTTCCCTTCACTTTGTCGCCCAGATGAAAGCGCTCCGCCACGGAATCCCACGGGTGCGGCTGCAACTGCTTCAGGCCTACCGCGATGCGTCGCTTGACCGGGTCGCTCTCGTCGATCTTCAAGACCCTGGCCTGGATCACGTCGCCGGCACTGATGATTTCAGCGGGATTGCCGACCCTGTGCCACGCCATGTCGGAGATGTGCAGCAGCGCGTCCGCGCCATTCAGGTCGATGAACGCACCAAAGTCGGTCAGCGAGCGCACCGTCCCTTCGACGGTCTGTCCCTCCGCAAGCTCCGAAAAGCGCTGGTCGGCCTGCGCCTTGGCCTCTTCTTCGAGCACCGAGCGCCGGTCGACAATGGCATCCGGCCTGCCCGACTCGCCACCCTCAATGTCCAGTTGCGTGATCCGTACCCGGACCGGCTGGCCGACCAGCTTTGCCATCTCCGCCGCATCGCGCGTGCCGCTGCGCGAGGAAGGAAGAAAGGCCCGCATGCCAATGTCGACCGTCAGCCCGCCCTTGACCACTCCGGTCACCGTGCCCGGAACCGTGCCCTTGGCTTCGAAGGCCTCCTCAAGCGAGGCATAGTCCTTTGCCACAAACCCGCGCTGCCGGGTCAGCTCGTAGTAGCCGTCGAGATCGCGCCCCTTCACGGTCACGCGTACCGTATCTCCGGGCTCGACCGCTTTTTCGTCCGCGCGAAAGGCACTCAAGGGCAGGATGCCTTCGGTCTTATAGCCAATGTCCAGGAACACGGTATCGGCCGAGACAGCGACCACCACGGCGTCAATCTGCTTCGATCCGCCGCTGCGGTCTACCGCGTTGGCGCGTGAGGCATCGTTCTCCCGCAGGAGCTGCGCGAAATCTTCGTTCTCTTCAGGCAAGGCAGAGGTATCCACCCGCTGATTCTATACGTCAGGCTTCCACTCGGTACACCAAGGGGCCACCCTCCCCTTAGTGCAGCTGCGCGTGCCGCTTTACTTCTCGTCGCTTAACAAGACCAGCGAGCGCCCACCCACGATGATGTTCTTATCCAGCTTCACGCGTGCAAATGGATCCTCGATGTTTTCCGTCTTCATCACGACTTTCCAGGGGGTTCCGTTTAAGGGCTCAGGCAGCTTGAACTCCACTCCATCCGATGCGGCGTTGATCAAGATGAGGAACGTATCATCTTCAACCGGGGTTCCTTCCTCATCGGCAACATCGAGCGTTTTACCATTCAGCAGCAGAGCGAGCGACTTGTTCCACGGCTGCCCCCAATCCTCATCTCCGAACTGCTTGCCGTCTGTGTTGTACCAGGCCACGTCCACCGAGCCGCGGATGTCGCGGTCCTGGAAAAATTTACGGCGATGCAGATTCGGATGATTTCGCCGCAGCTGAATCAGCTTACCGGTGAACTCCATGAGCCGTCTGCGCGGAGCGTCCAGGTTCCAGTCATACCAGGTGAGCTCATTGTCCTGGCAAAAAGCATTGTTGTTTCCGAGCTGCGACCGCGCGACTTCATCGCCGCCGGCCAGCATGGGGACGCCCTGGCTTAGCATCAACGTGGCCAAGAAATTCCGCGTCTGCCGCTCGCGCAATTCATTGATGGCCGGATCGTCCGTCGGACCTTCTGCACCCATGTTCCAGGAGTCGTTATCGTTTGCGCCATCCTTGTTGTCTTCGCCGTTGGCCTCGTTGTGCTTGTCGTTGTAACTGACCAGGTCGTCCAGGGTGAAGCCGTCATGCGCCGTGATGAAGTTGATACTCGCGTATGGCTTGCGGCCGTCGTATTGGTATAAGTCCGAAGACCCTGTAAGACGATACGCAAAGTCAGATAGCTGCCCTTCGTCTCCCTTCCAGAATCGCCGCACGGTGTCACGATACTTGCCGTTCCACTCTGCCCACACGATTGGGAACTGCCCGACCTGGTAGCCACCCTCGCCGACATCCCATGGCTCGGCAATCAGCTTGATATCGGCCAGCGTTGGGTCCTGGTTGATCGTGTCAAAGAACGCCGACAGCTTCGAGACATCATGTAACTCGCGCGCCAGTGTGGCGGCCAGGTCGAAGCGGAAACCGTCTACATGCATCTCGATGACCCAATACCGCAGCGAATCCATCAAGAGCTTCAGCACCTGTGGATGATGCACGTTGAGCGTGTTTCCCGTACCGGTGTAATCCATGTAGTGCCGGCAGTCGCCATCTACCATCCGGTAGTACGTTGTGTTGCACACACCTTTTAAGGAAAGCGTAGGTCCTAACTGGTTGCCTTCGCAGGTATGGTTGTAAACGACGTCCAAAATAACTTCGAGCCCGGCAGCATGCAAATCCTTCACCATCTGCTTGAATTCTTCTACCTGCCCGCCAGAGTCGCCGCACGAGCTATACCGCGCCATCGGCGCAAAGTAACCCAGCGTGTTATAGCCCCAGTAGTTAGAAAGCCCTTGGTCGACTAAGTGGCCATCATCAATAAAATGATGAACCGGCAGTAACTCCACGGCTGTAACTCCGAGTTGCTTCAGATAGTTGATACTAGCCGGATGCGCAAGTCCCGCATAGGTTCCACGTAAATGTTCCGGCACCATGGGGTTACGCTTTGAGTAGCCTTTGACATGCACCTCATAGATAACCGAGTCGGCCAGCGGAGTGTCCGGCTTGCAGTCTCCGGTCCAGTCAAACTGGTGCGACACAACGACTGATTTCGGCACACCCGCCGCCGAGTCCTGGTCATCCTTTTTGAGGTCATCGCCGGAGGCGACATCATAAGCAAAGATGGGCTGCTTCCAATCGACGAGCCCACAGATGGCTTCCGCGTACGGATCGACAAGCAGCTTGTTCTTGTTGAAGCGCTGGCCATTGTTTGGATCCCAGGGGCCATCCACGCGATAGCCATAACGCTGTCCGGCTTTCACTCCGAGGATCAGCCCGTGATAGACAAACGCAGTGTGTTCTTTTAGCTGCACACAGTCTGTCTGGTTGCCGGCCTCGTCAAAGAAGCAGACCTCGACGGAAGTTGCGTGCTCGGAATAAAGGGCGAAGTTTGTGCCCTTCGAGTTTACTTTGGCGCCCAGTGGATAGGGGCGTCCAGGCAGAAGCTTGCGTGGCATGCTGGCTCACTATGGGGAATAATCTTCCGCGTGCATTTGCAGGAAAGGCGGGAGTCTAGGAAGTAGATGCAATTCCATGTACCTGAGTTAGACAGGACGCTGGAATCCTCTGTTGATCTCACGCTATCGATTTACCATGTCAACGCCCGGTAGCGCGCAATCTGCTCAAGGGTCAGCGCCTGCACATCCGCTCCCGCCGCATGCGCGCGGTACCACTCGGTCAGCCAATCCAGCGCATCGGCGAGCCGCAGCCTTGGCGTCCACGCAAGCTCGGTGTGTGCCTGGGTCGCATCAAGCTTGAGGTAAGCCGCCTCGTGCACGCTGGGGTCGCCATCGAGAAACCACGACGCGCCCTCGCCCCATGTCTTCGCCAGGTGGTCGGCTATCCACGCTACAGGTCGCGCATCCTCGTCGGCCGGCCCGAAGTTGAATGCCTTGGCAAAGCGTGTCGCGTCCGGCGAAAGCAGGCACTCAGCCAGCTTGATATAGCCGTCCACCGGCTCAAGCACATGCTGCCATGGACGAATGGCCTGCGGCCTGCGGATCGGCACGGGCTTGCCTGCCAGGAAGCCCCGCACCAGGTCGGGAATGAGCCGATCGACCGCCCAGTCGCCGCCGCCGATGACGTTGCCCGCTCGCGCGGTGGCGATCGCCACTCGATGATCGGCGTAACGATCGAGCGGGAAATACGATTGCCGAAACGCCGCCGTCACCAGCTCCGCGCAGGCCTTCGAGCTTGAATAGGGATCGTATCCGCCCAGCCGGTGGGTCTCCTTGAAGGCCTCGCCCGTTTCGGGATTTTCGTACACTTTGTCCGTCGTCACCGAGACAACCGCCCGCACCGAAGGCGTCCGCCTGACCGCGTCGAGAACCCGCGCCGTGCCGATGACGTTGGTCTCATAGGTCAGCAGCGGATCGGCGTAGGAGAGCCGCACCAGGGGCTGCGCCGCCAAGTGAAACACGACCTCCGGCTGAAAGCTCGTCATCGCTTGATCGAGAGCCTGGCCGTCGCGAATGTCGCCGCGCACGTCGTCGATCTTGTCCGCGATGCGCGCCTCGGTAAACAGGTCGGGTGTCGTCTCCGGAGCCAGCGCATACCCGCGCACTTTGGCTCCCTGCTGCGTCAGCCAAAGCGCCAGCCAGCCGCCCTTGAAGCCTGTATGCCCGGTCACGAAGACGCGTTTGTGTTGCCAGATCGAGTCTGCCTCTACCATGTCTTCCACGGAGCCTTACCCTTCGCCCAAAGATCTTCCAGATGTTGCTTGTCCCTGAGCGTATCCATTGCCTGCCAGAAGCCGCGATGGAAGAAGGCGTGCACCTCGCCCTCGTTTACCAGCGCCTCGATCGGCTCCCGCTCAAACATCTGGCTGTCGTCCGTCACCGCGTCGATGGCCGAAGCATTCAGCACGAAGAAGCCACCGTTGATCCAGCCGCCCTCGTCCGCGGGCTTCTCCTGGAACGAGTAAATCTGCGTGTCTTTCAAGCCCAGCGCGCCGAACCGCGCCACCGGCTGCACGCTCGTCAAGGTTACGGCCTTATTGTGCGCCTTGTGGAACGCGATCAGCGCGGTGATGTCCACGTCCGCCACGCCATCGCCGTAGGTCAGGCAGAACGGCTCGCCGGGATTGAGATATCGCTTCACCCGCCGCAGACGCCCACCTGTGCCCGAGTCGTCCCCGGTGTCGACCAGCGTCACCTTCCACGGCTCAGCCACGGAGTTATGCACCGTCATCGCGTTGGTCTGCATGTCGAACGTCACGTCTGACATGTGCAGGAAATAGTTCGCGAAGAACTCCTTGATAACGTAGCCCTTGTACCCGCAGCAGATGATGAAGTCCGTGATTCCGTGCTGCGAATAGATTTTGAGAATGTGCCACAGGATCGGCTTGCCGCCAATCTCAACCATCGGCTTTGGCCGGACGGAGGTCTCTTCCGAGAGGCGCGTGCCCAGTCCACCGGCCAAAATTACAGCTTTCATGCAGTCAATCCTTCACGTCGATTTGCGTCCTGACCATCATACCCATGCGCATGCATGAGGCAGCGCTTTGAATGTATCCTTAACCTCACCATGACGGAAAAAGCGGCCGAGCTGCGCCAACAGATTCTGGAACTTACCCGGCAGTACCACGCCGAAGCCTTTGCGCCCCAAGCGTTCGTGCCCGGCATCTCCGGCGTGCAGGTCTCAGGCAAGGTGATCGACGCCGAGGATATCTGCGCCGTCGTCGAGTCCGGTCTGGATGCCTGGTTCACTACCGGCCGCTGGGCCAAGGAGTTTGAGCGCAAACTGGCCCGCTTCGTCGGCGTCCGCTCCGCGTCGCTGGTCAACTCCGGCTCCTCCGCCAACCTGGTTGCGCTGTCTGCGCTCTGCTCGGCCAAGCTCGGCGACCGCCAGCTCAAGCCCGGCGATGAAGTGATCACCGTGGCCGCCGGGTTCCCGACCACCGTCAACCCTATCGTGCAGAACCGCCTCGTACCCGTCTTTCTCGACGTCACCATCCCCGGCTTCGAGATCGACGTCACCTTGCTCGAGAAGGCCTACAGCCCCAGGGTCAAGGCCGTCATGATTGCCCACACTCTCGGCAACGTCTTCGACCTCGACGCGGTGACCGCCTTCTGCAAGAAGTACAATCTGTGGCTGGTCGAGGACTGCTGTGACGCCCTAGGCTCCACCTGGAAAGGCCAGCACGTCGGTACCTTCGGTGACATCGCCACGGTCAGCTTCTACCCCGCGCACCACATCACGATGGGCGAGGGCGGCGCCGTGCTTACCGACAAGCCCGCTCTCCAGGTCCTGATCGACAGCTGGCGCGACTGGGGCCGCGATTGCTGGTGCGAGCCCGGCGTCGACAACACCTGCGGCAAGCGCTTCGACTGGCAGCTGGGCACGCTGCCCTGCGGCTACGACCACAAGTACACTTACTCGCACATCGGCTATAACCTGAAGGCGACCGACATGCAGGCCGCTCTCGGCGTCTCGCAGATCGCCAAGCTGCCCCGATTTATCGCCCGACGCAAAGAGAACTTCGCTTATTTAAAGGCCGCGCTTCAGCCGCTGACCGATGTCCTGATGCTGCCCGAGGCCACTGAGGGCGCAGACCCCAGCTGGTTCGGCTTTCCCATCGCTGTGCATGAGGACGCGCCGTTTACCCGGGATGAGCTCACTCGCCATTTCGATGCGGCCAAGATCGGCACACGACTTATGTTCGCCGGCAACCTGCTCCGTCAGCCCGCGTATCAGGGCATTGAGTGCCGCGTGATTGGCGACATGAAGAATACCGACTTTGTGATGAACCAGGTGTTCTGGCTTGGCGTCTTTCCTGGGCTTACCGAGCCCATGCTTGACTACATTGCTGATACGGCGAAGGCCTTTGTTGCGGAAAGGAAGGCGAGCCCGATGAAGGTGCTAGCCTGAAACATGACGCTGGCTATTTGACTGTTCTCACGCGAACCCCCCGACGGTCTACGGCAGCCCTGAAAGTCAGCAGCGGGCTTTCCGCTCCTTCCATACGCCTCAGAAAGTCTGGAAGCGACCTGATTGAACGATCACGCATAAGTTGGTTCGATCTTCTGTCACGGCGAATCGGCCACTGCTGCCCGATTCCGGCCTAGACATTTCGCCGTGTACAGCGCACGATCTGCTGCCGCAACGAGTCCCGCCGGCACTTGTACGACGTCAAGATCTCTTTGCCCCAACACTGCTGACACACCGCAGCTGATCGTTACCCGTTGAGCATCCTGTGTCTTACCAAGTGGCAAGAGCGCGGCTGCTGCGATGCCACGACATAACCCGTTTCCTAGATCGTGTGCCTCCCTTTTATGGATCCCCGGCAGAAGTACAGCCAGTTCATCCCCACCGTACCGTGCCACGAAGGCTTCCGGTCGATCCAGGAGCTGACACAGCTTTTGCGCGACCAGCCGAATGCACTCGTCGCCTACCTGATGTCCGTGGGTGTCGTTGATCTTCTTGAAAAAATCCACGTCGATCAGCATGAGAGAGAGAGCACTTTGCCGCTCCTTCGCCTGGTGCCATTCTCGGTCCAGCGTCGCATCGAAGGCTCTGCGGTTGCCTACACCTGTCAGTGCGTCCACCAGCACCAGGCTGGCTAGTTGATCCTGGAGCAGCTTTCGCTCGGTGATGTCGCGCATGCACACCACTACGGTGCGATTGCCGTGACCGTCCTGCTCCAGCGTCCGTACCCGGTTTTCTACCCAGATACGACGACCATCTTTCCGGATCGCTTCCACTGTGACCACCGTTGACGGTGCTCCTGCTGCCAATCTCTGTCCCGCTTCTCCAATGACAGCCAACGAGGCGGGCGGATAGATTGTGCTGTGTTTAATTGTTTTCATCTCTTCAGCGGTCCAGCCGACCACTTCCAGAGCCGACGGCGAGACATAGTCGTATTGCATCTGGCCACCTGCCCTCTGCTCCACCTGGCAGATCATGTCAACGCTCTGCTCTACGAGCGTCTGAAAGTCCACCGCTACTGAGCTCGGCATGCTTGAACGTGAACTGCTGTGGGCGGACGGCCGCTTTCTCCGCCCCTGACGTCGCCATTTCGCTATAAGTGAGTTCGCCACACTTTTCTTATCGGCAGAGACTTGGTTTCCTTTAGGTTTTAATTGCACTCAGGCTCTCCCCCAGTTGGGGGATCACGGTGCAATGAGCGAGGCCGTATAACAGTACTATCGAGCCAGATTGTTAGCTGGGGTGTATGGTCCCGCGTGGAAGGGTGAGCAAGATTGTTCAGCGGTCGCGAGGGCCAGTCGACCGCGCCATCAGCAGACGAACCCTGCCGCTCCTTTAGGTATACCTAGGTCGCCGTGCGCAGCAGAAACCAGGTCCCTACGAGCGTGAAGAGCACGTCAGGCGCCCAGGCGGCGAGGGCGGCGGGAAGGGTGTTGACGTCGCCCATGGCCTCAAAGAGGCTTGAGACGCCCAGGTAGGTTACGGCGAGCAGGATGGCGAGCGCGAAGCCAGTGATGCCGGCGCGCTTGCCGGAGGAGAAGGCAAAAGGGACGGCGAGGACCGCCATCACGAAGGTGGCGATAGGGTAGGACAGTTTCTTGTAGAGCTGGACCAGGAGGCGCTGGGTGGCGAAGCCGGACTGCTGCAGGTCGGCGATGTAGCTGCGAAGCTCGGAGAAGTTCATCTCCTGCGACTGCCGGTCTTCTTTCTTGAAGTATTGCGGCTGTTCGCGGATCTCGGGGAAGGTCTGGATGATGAAGGGCTGGTATGAGGAGACGGCCTCGCCGTCGAAGGTGCGGACCCAGCCGTTCTCGAAGATCCAGCGGTTGACGGTCGCGTCCCAGTGGGTAGACGCGGCGAAGATGCGGCGTCGCAGACTGAAGGTAGAGGGGTCGAACTCGAAGACGGTAAGGTTGGCGAAGACGTCGCGGTCGGGGTCGAAGAACTGGTAGTAGAAAATGCGGGCGGGCTCGGAGGCGCGGCGGGCGAAGGCCGGCGGAACGGCGCTCAGACTTGAAGGCGCGGCTCCGGGGCTAGCCGGTGCGAGGTCCTGGCTTTGCTGGAGCAGAGGAAGCGAGGTCTGCTGGGCAAAGGTCTGGCCGGAGATCCACTGGCGATCGGGACGGAGAAAGGTCTGGGCGGGCCGGCCCTTGATGACGGCGCGCAGAGCTTCCTGGCGGCGGTTGGCGGTGGGTAGGTAGAGGTTGTCGAAGGCGAAGAGACTGACGGCAACGACGGCAGAGAGCCCCAGGACCGGAGCTACGACGCGATAGAGCGAGAAGCCGGCAGCTTTCATTGCGGTGAACTCGGACGAGCGGGCGAGGGCGCCGAAGGTGATGAGCACGGCAACCAGCACGCAAAGCGGTGTGACGTGATAGAGGATGAAGGGCGTGAGGTTGAGCAGGTAAAGCCCGACCGTGACCAGTGGCGTGCGATTACGGATGATGTCTCCGATGAGCTCAAAGAAGGTGAAGATCAGGAAGATGGTGGAGAACGAGGTGAGGACCAGGACGAGGTTCGAGGCGAAGATGCGCAGGACGTACTCGTCGAGAATGAGCGGGAAGCGGATGTGAAGCAGGGAGCGAAGTTTTTGCGTGAGCTGCAGGCTGTGTTCGGGCTCGGGAGTGCGTTCGAGGGTGCGGCGGGAGTCCTTGCTGAAGCGGGCCAGGACCCTGGCGAGTGCGACCCCGAGCCCGGAGAAGACGGAGAGCGCGACGCCGCCGCGGGACATCTGCTGCAGCAAGAGAAGGCCGGCGACGGCGAAGAGCAGGTTGGCCCCCCAAACGCCGAGAATGGGGGGCAGTTTGCCCTGTGAGGCGAAGGCGATGCCGACCGACGAAAAGAAGTAGTAGACGAAGACGAGCAGGATGGTGAGGACGAAGCCGGTCGATTTGCCTCCACGCTGCGACGACAGCCCGAGCGGGACGCCGACCAGCATGAGTACGAGGCAGGCGAAGGGGTAGGAGAAGCGCTTGTTGAGCTCAATGCGGTAGGGGCGGGCGGCCTTGATGCGGTCGGCGGGGGAGAGGGACGGGTCAGGGTTGCGGGAGGGGTCGGTCTTGCGCAGGAGGTCGCGCATGGGCAGCGCGGTCATGCGGGTGTCGGAGCGGGAGAGGTGGGTGTCGTCCTGGGCGCCGTTCTGGATGGGCAGGTCGGTGGAGGAGAAGGTGGAGATGTTGTATTGGTTGGGGTCGGTGGAGGAGATCTGGTGCTGGCCGCCGTCGCGCATGAGCATGTGCAGGTTGCCGGGGCCGGCGGAGGTGACGAGTGCCTGGTCGGCGGTGGTGACTTTGGGTGCGGCGGGTTCGGTTAGGTCGGCGAGGAAGACGTGACGCCAGAGGGCGGCTCCGGAGCCGGGGCGGACGTCTTGCACGTAGAGGACCATGTTCTTGAAGTCTTCGTCGAAGACGCGGGGTTGGACCTCAAAGGAAGCCTGCGCGTACTTGAGCGAGTTTTCGAGCTTGAGCAGGGAATCGGCGGCGCGCGGGGCGAGCGAGAGGGAGTTCCAGAGCCCGGCGGCCAGGGCTAGAAAGCTGACAATGGAGACGATGCGGACGAAGGTCACCACACCAATGCCAGACGCGCGCATGGCGGTGATCTCGGAGTCGGCGGCCAGGCGCGACAGGCCCAGCAGGATGCCGACCAGGACTGCCATGGGCAGGGTGACGATCAGGACCTCGGGGAGGAGATCGAGAATGAGCCGAAGAACATCGGTGAGCGAGGCGGAGTTGCGCGCCCAGATCTCAAGGATGGTGCCGAGCTTGGAGCTGAAGATGATGAAGGTGAAGGCGACTCCGCCGAGAAAGGCATGGGAGACAACTTCGCGGAGGATGTAGCGGGTGAGGATGCGCATGCGTGCCGGTGCAGAGGCCTTTGGCTTTCAGTGTAGCCTGCGGGCTTGGCAGAGACGCTACGGCATGGGCTCAGCGAGAAAGCGATAGCCGACGCCGCGGACGGTGAGGAGATGGCGGGGCGCGGAGGGATCGTCCTCAATATAGCGGCGGAGGCGGACGATGAAGTTGTCGATGGCGCGGGTGTCGGTGTCTTCGTGGAGCCGCCAGACTCGCTCGAGGATGTCCTTGCGCGGCACGATTTCGCCCTGGTGATCGACGAAGTAGCGGAGCAGGTCGGCCTCCATCAGGGTGAGATGGGTGGTGCGGTTGGGCGTGACGAGCTGGAGGGTGTCGAACTGGATGGTGCGGTGGTTGAAGGCGTAGAGGTCGGAGGAGGGCTTGGGTGGCGGAGGAGTTGCGGACGAGGGTCTTAGCCAGGCAGCGCGGCGCAGCATGGACTTGAGGCGGACGAGAAGGATTTCGAGGTCGAAGGGCTTGGGGAGGTAGTCGTCCGCACCGGCGTTGAGGCCTTCGAGCACATCCTGCGGGTGGGAGCGCGCGGTGAGCATGAGGACCGGGAAGTAGAGCTGCTGCGCGCGCAGGGTGCGGACGATCTCGAAGCCATCCTTGCCAGGGAGCATGGCGTCGAGCAGGATGGCGCCGAGCTCGTCTTCGGTTTCGAGCAGATAGGCTAGGGCTTCAGCACCGTCGGCGAAGTGGCGGGTGCGGTAGCCTTCGGCTTCGAGGTTGAAGAGGAGGCCCTGAGCGAGGTGTTCTTCGTCTTCGATGAGGAGGATGAAAGGAGAGGCGCTCGTCGGCAATGTGAAGTGCCTCCCCTACGATCGATGAATCAGGCAGCCTGGGAGTTGGATGCCGGTGTGGGCTGCAGCAGGGAACGCGACTTCATGTGGCCGGGAACGTTGACCGAGAGCAGATCGAGGATGGTGGGCGCGACGGCCTCAAGCGGCACCCGCTGCTGGTACGAGGCGGGCGGGAAGCGCTGGTCCCGGAGCCAGAGCATGCCCTCCGGATGATGCATCCCGCTCTTCATGCCTTCGATTTCATAGAAGAGGCTGAAGAAGGGGACGGTGGCCTCAGGGGTGGAGAGGGTCGAGTTCTTGTCGAGTTTGCTGCGCACGCTGAAGCCGCAGAAGATCGAGTTCCCCTCCTTGCTGATGCTGACGGCCGGCTCGCCGTTGATGCGCACGGCTTCCAGCCGTTCGGCCGCGGCTTCGACGGCTGCGGGGTTCTCGAATTCCAGCCAGAATTGCTCGGCCATGACGGGATTGGAGCCTCTCAGGTTCTGGATGCCGGCCCACTTGGCGAAGGCGGGAATGTCGCTGGGCCGGTAGATGCGCTTGCCCCCGACGGCTTCGTAGCGCAGGAAAGGCTGCTGGCTCAAGGCCGTGGCGAAGACCAGCGTGGTGCCTGGGCCGACCACGTCCATCAATCTGCCGACCAGGCCGTCCATGTGCACGTAGCCTTCCTCGATGGCGCTGGCATACTCGCGCTGCTCATCGTCCGAGGGCTTGAGGACGAAGAGTTCCGGCTGCATGTTGCGCCAGTACACGTGCTGCATGTGCGCGGTGCTGTTGAGGAAAAAGGTCGAGAAGGCGGGCCGCTCCTTCTTATAGAGGCTGGCGAAAACGTCGAAGAGCAGAAGGTCGAGGATGAAGGCGCGGCGCCAGCGCTTGCCCTCTTTCTTCTCGCCCATCAGCTGCTTGATGGAGGTGCGGACAGTGGCGGCGCTCAGCCCGTGCGAAGCCATGAAGGCGAGAAACTTGAGATAGTCGGCTTTGCCGAAGCTAGCCGAGGCGTTGCTGTGCTCCTGCACCTGCTTCTTTACGAAATCGTAGAAGGTCTGGAGCGAGGCGGGCTTGATCACGGCGTCGCGACTCCAGGGATCGGGCAGGACGCTGCCTTTGATCGAGGGCGAACAGGCGATATTCATGCTGCTGCAGACCCAGACGGATTTGCCGGCGTCGGAGATCAAATCCCAAATCGCGGGCTGCTTGATCTTGTCGTTCTCGCCCAGTTGCGAGATGCCGTGCTCTGTGTAGGGCACTCCGGTATGGACGTTGACCCACTGGATCCAAGGCTCGAGCAGGCTTTGCGGCTCGCTCGCTGTCGTTGTGTAGGCCGAAGACGTGTCGCGCAGCCGCTTGAAGTTGGGCAGCTTGCCCTGATCGATGAATTGATTCATGAGGTTTGGGCAGAGTTCGTTGAATTCAAGCAAAACGACGGGTTTCACTGAGCAACCTCCGGGGCCGGCAGACGTCTGGGAATAGCTTGTTTTTTGGTGCAATCAGTGTCCGCCATCCTCTGTCGAGGAGCAAGCGGTTTTCCTCGAAAAGGCGTTCGCCTATAGACGACACCAAGTCAGAAGGCGTCTGTGTATAGTTTCCGCACATCGGGCCCTTGAGTGCTAGCCCGGGGTACTTGCTGTCTCTCCTCCACGCCGGAAGATGCTGGAGCGAGGCGCCAAGCCTGACAACCTGCCGCCGGGTGTGTTTCAACGAGAAGCCGCCGTGGCGTGTGTCAGGAAGTCCGTCCTGCTTCTCTTCCCTTGAGATCGAGGAGAAGATCTAGGCGTTTGTTTCCTTCCGCTTTGTTTTCTGTTTTCGTGGCGATTGCCGCGCCTGCCTAGAGTGCAACGTTGTGCGTCAGCACGGGCGCGGTGCCAGGCTGCGCCACGACCATCTCGACCGCGGTCGCTGCGGCCTCAGCCGGGGATGTGATCAATGTCGGCCCGGGCACGTATAAGGAGAACGTGGTGATCACCAAACCGCTGTCGCTGGTGGGTAACGGCGCGACGATCGATGCTTCCGGGCTGATGCGGGGCATCTTCGTCAATGGCTCCGCTGCGACGGGCCTGAGCGCAGTTCACATCGCCGGGTTCACGATCAAGAATGCGAACCTGGAAGGCATTCTGGTGCTGAATGCGTCGATGGTGACGATCTCCGGCAATACGGTGACGAACAATAACCAGGCTCTGGTGAACGGCGCCTGCACGCCGCTGCCGGCGTTTGAGCCCGGCGAGGGCGGCGACTGCGGCGAGGGAATCCACTTGCAGGCGGTCGACCACTCGATTGTGACGAGCAACACGGTGGTGGGCAATTCCGGTGGGATTTTGCTCACGGATGACACGGGCGTAACCCATGACAACCTGCTCAGCTTCAATACTGTGCTGAACAACGCTTACGCGTGCGGCATTGTGCTGGCGTCGCACCCGCTGTCGGCTACGGTTGCCGCGACGACGGTGCAAGGCGTGTATCACAACACTGTTTACGGGAACCGGGCCAACAACAACGGGTTAGCCAATGGGGGCGGATCCGGGATCGGCATGTTCTCTGGAGTTCCGACTGGAAAGGTATATGGCAACGTGATTGTCGATAACCTGGTGAGTGGCAACGGCCTGCCTGGCATCGCGCTGCACGCGCATATACCCGGGCAGTTTCTGGACGACAACATGATCGTCGGCAACACGGTGGTGAACAACGCCGCGGATACGGAGGATGCGGCAACCCCGGGACCGACGGGCATCAACATCTATTCGGCAGGTTCGGTGAAGGGGACGATTATCTCCGGAAATTCGATCCAGAGCGAGAGCCTGGATGTGGTGGTGCATGACCCCTCTCCGGCGCAGGTGAACTTCAATGGGCTGCTGGGATTGGGGGTTGGCGTGGCGAACCTTGGGGCGGGGCTGGTGGATGCCAGCAGCAACTGGTGGAGCTGTCCGAACGGGCCGGTGCTGCCGGGAAGCTGCTCCCTGGTTTCCGGAGCGGGGGTGCAGGCCGGGCCTTGGCTGCAGATCCCGATTCCGCAGCAGCCAAATTATTGAGCTTGGGAGAGGCAGCGGACTTAACCGTCTGCTGCCTCATTTTTTTGGTGCGTAGGCGCTGGTGGGGAGCCAGTGGGGACGGCTGGCGCTGTTAGCGAGCGCGAGGGCGAGATCGCGGTAGAAGTGGTTGAAGGTGACGGCGGCGGCCCAGTCGATGGGAGTGGCGAGGTCGTCCTGCGGCTTGTGGTAGCGGCGGGCGTACCAGTCGCGGTAGATGCGCTCCTCGTCGGTACCGGGGTTGTAGCCGAAGATGAAGCTGCCGATGGGCACGCCGATGCGGACGAAGCTGTAGTTGTCAGAGCGGCGGAAGAGGTTGCGCTCCTGCTCGTGGTCCGGGCGGAGCTCGATGCCGTAGGTGGCGGCGACGCCCTTGGCGGTGTCGCCGATGGAGGAGTCGGCGATGCCTTCCATGGTGAGGATTTTGAGCGGGAAGATGGGGCGGAGCTGGTCGAGATTGAGGTCGGCTGCGATTTGAGTGGCGGGCACGGTGGGGTGTTGGGTGAAGTAGACGGAGCCGAGCAGGCCCTTTTCCTCGCCGGTGAAGATGCAGAAGAGCAGAGAGCGTTTGGGCGGGTGGGCGGCCTGGGTGTGGGCGAGCTCCAGCAGGGTGGCGACATAGGCGGCGTCGTCGAGCGCGCCGTTATAGAGCGGATCGCCGAGGACGGGGGTGCCGAAGCCGTAGCCGTCAAGGTGGGCGGAGAGGGCGACGTATTCGGGCGCGAGGGAGGGATCAGAGCCAGGGAGTACGGCAAGAATGTTGGGGCTGGAGATGTCCTTTTGCGTCATGGTGAGCTTAATGCGGATGCTGCGGGCGAGCGGCAGGGTGGGGATGGGCAGGCCCTTGCCGGCGTCCGAGAGGATCTTTGCGGCGTCGACCGAAGTGCCGGCGAAGAGCTTGGGGGCCGCCTCGGCGGAGATCCGGATGCCGACGAGGTTGGTGCCGGCGGGGGGTGGCGGGGTGGGGGTGATGGTGACGGTGCGGGCGTAGGCGGCGGGCCAGTGAGTGGGCTCGATGGCGGCGGGGTTGTCGATGGCGATGAGGCCGGCCACGCCTTCCTCGGCGAGGGCGACGACGCGGCCGCCGGTGTAGCTGGCGCGCTGGGCGGGGGTGAGGCCAGCCGGGAGGTTATTGAAGTAGACGGCGATCTTGCCGCGGAGGTCTGGTCCAGGAGTTGGGCCGGGGGTGGGGATGCCATAGCCGACGAAGACCAGGGGGCCTTCGGTGAGGGGGTTGAGGTTGGCGCGGGGGGCGACGGTGGTCTCGTAGAGGAGCTTGAGGGGATCGGACTTGCCGTCCGGGGTGAGGAGGTCGACGGAGGAGTGGGCTATGTCGAGGTCCACCTGGTGCATGGGGACGCGCTGGAAGTACGTTCCGTTGTCTCCGGCGGGCTTGAGGTGGTCGGCCTGGAACTGGTCGGCGACGAAGCGGGCGGCGCGCTCGTAGGCTTCGGTGCCGGTGTCGCGGCCTTCCATTTTGTCGCTGGAGAGAGCGGTGGTAAGGCGCCACCACTCGGCTGCGGCGGGGGTGGGGGTTTGCTGGGCGGCAAGGGTGGAGAGGGTGAAAATAAATGTCAGGGCTATGACCGTTCGGCGGCGCGGACTGGTGGTTTTCGCGACGGTTGCTGTGTTCTTTGGACGTTTCTGCATGACCCTCCCTACCCCCGTACATAAGTGTGCAAAGTCTTCCAATGATTGGAGTTAGGTCCGGACCTCGGGTGCGGACTGTGTAGTTAAAGTGGAAGGTCCGGTGCGAGACCGGACCTTGTTTCTCTCCAAGTTTATTTTATCAAGCGTGTCAAGAAAATGGAGTTTGGATGGAAGAGGTACGACTCGGAGATCGTTAGTTGCCGAGGGAGTAGTTGACGATGATCGTGGTGTCGACGTCGACCGGGTTGCCGTTGAGTATGTAGGGCTTGTAGGTCCATTGGCGGACGGAGTCGAGGGCGGAGGCACGGAGCATCTCGGGGCCGGAGATGACGGTGAGGTTTTGGACGGTGCCATCCTTGCCGATGATCGCGTGGAGGACGACGGCTCCGGAGACCTTCGCGTCCTTGGCGTCGGGCGGGTATACGGGCGCGACCTTGGTGAGGATCTGGCCGGCCATGACGCCTCCGGAGATGCGGGCCGTTTGCTGACCGGGGTTGGAGATCTGCGCGCTGGGCGGGCCGGCGACCTGCAGGTGAAGGGCAAGGGCGGAGGTGCAGGTGCCGAAGATGAGGGCGGCCGAGCAGAGGCCGAGTGAGAGGGAGGAGGTCCAGTGCAGAGGGAAGCGTTTCGCGGTCAGGGTCATGATGCGTGTCTCCAAGGTGCGGTCTGGGGTGTGGGCATCGAAGATTCCGATGGCGTGGAGGGTGGAGGTTCGCTGGTTAGGGACGAGGGTGGTGGCGAGCCGGAGGAGAGAGTGTGCGTACCGTTCCGGACCTGCGCCGGCTGCGGCTGCGCTTGCGTCGCAGAGAATCTCCCGGGTGGCGGAGAGGCGGGCCAGGGTGAGGTGCAGGAACGGGTGGAAGGCGATGGGCAGGGAGAGCGCCTGGTACGCGAGATTCTTCGCGAAGTCCTGACGGCGCATGTGGGCGAACTCGTGAGCGAGGGCGGCGGCAAGGTCCTCATCCGAAATGGTGGCGGCGAAGTTCGGGGGAAGCAGCAAGAGTCTGTGGCGGATGCCGAGGGTGACGGGGCCGGAGACGTCGGGGGAGAAGGCGAGTTTGGCATTTGGGACGCGAAAGGCCTGCGCGAGGCGGAGCCAATGGGCGGGGAGGCAGGGTGCGGCGTGGGCGTGGAGAAGAAGGCGCTGAGTCTGGTGGAGTCTCCACAGGAGCCGTGCGAAGAAGTAAGCGGTGAGGGCGAGGTAAAGGGCGGCGAGGGCGAGGAGTAGAGGCCTGGGCAGGCCGAGGGAGCCGCGGACGGATCCGGGACCGATGCGAACGAGGATGCGTGGCTCGCGCGTGGGGCCTGCGTGGCGGAGAAACGAGGTGAGCCGCTGAACGAGGGTGCGCAGCACATCTACGGCGGCCAGATTGAGGGCGGGAAGGACGATTTCAGCGGCCAGGGCGCCAACCCAGAGGCGATGCCGGGTGGTGGGTGTGCAGGGTCGCGTGATGCGCGCGAGGAGGAGAGCCGCGGCGTAAATCAAAGGCACCTGCCAGAGGGCGTTCAGGACGTAGGTGAGCAGGAGGGTGGCTACGGTGTTCATGCGTCTTCGCCTTTCTCCTGCTCCAGAAGCTGGCTGAGTTTGCGGAGCTTGGCGGCGTCCAGGTCTCGGCTTTGGACCAGGCTCATGACGAGCTCTTCGCTGGAGCCTCCGAACATGCGGTCGATGAGGTCACGGACAGCGTGGCGGGCGGCCTTGGCCTGGGTGACGGCGGGGCTGTAGACGAAGGCGCGCCCGTGGAGCTTGCGGCGGAGCTGGCCTTTGCGCTCGAGGATGTTGAGCATGGTCTGGACGCTGGTGTAGGCAAGTTGCTGCTCGAGGCCTTGCTGGACGGCGGTGACGGTGGAGGCGCCCTGCCGCCAGAGGACGTGCATGATCTGGAGTTCGAGCTTGGTGAGGGTGGGCTTGGGGGGCACGGGCGGCTGGTCTCCTAATTGATTAGGAGAGTATGCCTGGAAGGGAGCGGGTGTCAACTAAATTCTTAGGAGGTAGGGTGGATGGAGTCCGGGGTTGGATAAGAGCCCACATCTCAGAGGCGAGATGTGGGGCACCCGGACTTTGGGCGCTGCTTGCGGCGGTGTCATGGTTTGTAGAGGGCGGAGAAGTTGAGGACGCCGATGCGGCCGTGAGAGCCTACGACGAAGGGCAGTGAGAGGGCGTTCCAGTTGCGGTCTAAATCGGGAGCTTCGCCCGGTTGAGGTTTCAATGCGCGCCAGTTGCGGCCGTCGTCGGTGGAGACGTCGGTGCCGTTAGGGCCTACGGTGATCCAGGCGTTTTGGGCGGGGGAGTAGGCGACGGAGGAGCGATAGCCGTGGGGTGGGGTCAACGACGAAGTCCAATGTAGGCCACCGTCGGTGCTTACGGCTGCAGTTTGGTACGATTCGTCGGTTTTGGCATAATCACCTCCTACGGCAACAAGGAGATCTCCTTGATGTAACGGTTTCTCAATGAAGTTTGCGAGATCTGGCGCTGTCACCGTGTCGGGCCCTAGTTTTGTCTCGAACGCGAACGCTCCAGCCGAACCGGTATGCGGGAATGGTAGATCTCCGCCGACGAACTGGTAGCTGATGCGTGGATCATCTTTGACGTGAAGTGCCTCTTCGCGCAATCTGCTCGTAGTACCGCCTGTCACGATGACGGGGACATCTCGGACGAGTTGCAGACTTGAGTTGCTCGCGGCGAACATGCTTTCGCCCCGCTTGGCCGGACCTAGTGATCCCACCCCGGGTTGAATGCGACCCCAAGTCTGTCCATAGTCGTAGGTGATGAAGTCAGGGAACGCGTCGCTTACTGGGTCTCCTGCAACGTAACCGATACGTCCCGCCTCACGCCCGCTGCCTGAAATGAACTTTAGCGCGTCCCAGAAGCCTTCTCTTTCGGGGTTGGTGAAGACGAGCTTCCAGGTCTTGCAGGCGTCGGTGGTTTTGTAGAGGCGGGAGAGGTCTCCCTTGCCCGACGACATGACGATGGCGGTCTGGGCGTCGAAGGCTTGGATGCCGCGGAAGTCGAGGTGCTCGGCGGCGGGTGGAGTGGCGCAGCGTTGCCAGTGCTGGCCCATGTCGGTGGTGCGAAGGATGGTGCCTTCGGTGCCGGAGGCCCAGGCTACACCTTGTCCGAGCGAGTGAATGCCGCGGAGGCTGGCTGTGGTGTTCGATTGCTGGATCTGCCATTGGGCTTGGATGGCCGTGGTGAGCAGTGCGCAGGCGAGCAGGGTGAGGCGGAGCATGGAGGGAGTTTACGCCTCGACGAACCCACATCTCAGAGGCGAGATGTGGGGCCCAGGTAGCAAGGACGTCAGCTGCGGCTATTGTGGGGAAATGTCAGTGCCGTTCTTGTTTCACTTGCGCCACCACACCGTTACTTACATGACTGACGGTGCCTCGATGCCGAGGTAGCCGAGGGCGCGGACCATCTCGCGGCGGGCGACGGCGGCGGTGGCGAGCAGGAGGGCGCGGCGGGTGGGGTCCTGCTCGGTGAGGATGTGGTGGCGGTGGTAGAAGGTGTTGAATTGCTGGGCGAGCTGGAAGGCGTACCGGGTGAGGAGCGCGGGCTCGGCGGAGCTGATGGTTTGCTCAAGCAGTAAGGTGAGGCGGGAGGCGGCGAGCCAGGTCTCCCAGAGACTATTTCCTTCGTCGGTGTTGAGGGTGGCGGCGAGGGCTGCGAAGTCGGGGAGCTGGGCGAGGGCCTGGGCTTCGGAGGTGTCGGCTTTGCGGAAGATGTTCGAGGCGCGGACGATGGCGTACTGGACGTAGGGGCCGGTCTCGCCCTCGAAGCTGAGGGCGTCTTTGAAGTCAAAGGCGAGGATGGTGTTGCGGTTGAAGCGCAGCATGAAGAAGCGGAGGGCGCCTACGGCGATCTGGCCGGCGATGTGGAGGCGTTCCGGTTCGTCGAGCTCGGGGTGGCGGGTGTCGACTTCGGCTTTGGCGGCGGCGATGAGCTTGTCGAGCAGGTCGTCGGCCTTGACGCCGAGGCCTTTGCGGCCGGAGACCTCGATGAAGGGGCGGGCCTTGTCTTCGTCGGAGAGGGTGTAGCCGAGCTCGACGGCGCAGCGCGGGGTGAGGGCTACTTTCTCGTAAGAGAAGTGGGTGTAGTGGTCGGCGGCGGAGGTGTAGCCCATGCCGCGGAGGGCGGCGATGACGTTGTTCTGCGGGTCTGATTGCGAGGAGTCGATGACGTTATAGATGGCGTCGGCCTTGGCGAAGACGGGGTGGGACGGGTCGTTCGCGGCGGCGTTGCCGGTGGAGGCCCAGCAGGTGCGGTCGGGATACTGGTGGAATTTCTCGTAGAAGAAGTCCCTTTCGGGGAGCAGGCCGAACTTCCAGAGGTGGTAGGCGATGTCCTTGCCGACGTAGGTGACGGTGCCGTTGGAGCGGACGATGACCTTGGCTTCCTCGTCGGGGCCGGCTTCGGTCTCGCCTTCGGTTCCGGCGCGGCGCATGACCCAGCAGCCGCGGTTCTTGCCTTCGGTCTCCTGGTAGAGGACGCCGCGCTCGATCATGAGGGCGCGGGCGGCGTCCCAGAAGTGGAGCGAGAGGATCTCGGATTCGCGGGGGAGGAAGTCGTATTCGATGCCGAGGCGCTGCATGGTTTCGAGGTGGCGGCGAAGGACGGCGGTCGAGACGATGTCGGCGATAGCGGCGGTGTCGTTGCTGCCGAGCTCGAGGGCGTGGAGAGTGTCGAGGCGGATCTGCTTGCGGTGGGCGAGTTCCTGGGCGGAGAGGCCGGGCTCGACGTACCACTGGCTGACGCGGGCGTAGAGGTCCCAGCAGAAGAAGTCGATGAGCTGGTTGGTCTCCATGACTTCGATGAGGAGCTGGTTGACGCCGGAGAGCGAGAGGCCGAGCAGATGGGTGAAGCCGACGACGACGTCCGCGACCTGGACGCCGGTGTTGTCGATGTAATTCTGGACGCCGATCTCCCAGCCGGATTTGTAACTGTCGCGGCGGAGGAGGCGGGCGAAGGTGTCGCCGAGAATAGCGTTGCGAAGATGGCCGATGTGGGCGGCTTTGTTGGGGTTGATGCTGGTGTGCTCGATGAGGCGGAAGCCGGGGCCGCCGAGGTCGGCGTGCTCGTCGTGGGCCATGCGCTCGACGAGGAGGGCGCGGTCGAGGCGGACATTGAGGTAACCGGCTCCGGCGATCTCGAAGGAAGCGATGCCGGGGAGGTTGGGAAGCTCGGCGGTGAGGGCTTGCTGGAGCTCCTGGGCGATGACGCGCGGGGCTTTGCGGAGGCGCTTGGCGAGCTCGAAGGCGATGGGGAGGGCGAGCTCGCCGAGGGCGATCGAGGGCGGCTGCTCGACGGCGAGCTGGGCGATGGTGAGGTCGTAGCGTGCGAGCAGGATGGCCTGGAGCCGGGCCAGCAGCATCTGCTGAAGAGAGCGATACATGGGTGAGGGACACCGCGGTGTGGGAGGATGACGTGCTTTCCCAGTTTACCCGAGGGCTTCGCGGACAGGCCGGGGTTAGACTTTGCGCAAGCATATGAGCGTGGGATCGGGTTTGGCGGCGACGGGGAGAAGCCCTCGGCTTGGGCTTGGGCTGCTGACCGGCCTGGTGCTGTTGGTGCATGGGTACCATCCGTATGCCGAGGATGGCGGGCTGTATGTGGCCGGGATCAAGAAGGTGCTGGACCCGGGCTTGTACGGGGCGCATGCGGAGTTTGTGACGGCGCCGATGCGCTTTTCGCTGTTTGCCCCGCTGATGGCGGGGCTGGTGCGGGCGACGGGCGTGGGATTGCCGTGGATGCTGCTGGCGGTATACGGGGCGAGCGCGTGGCTGACGCTGGTCGCGGCCTGGGGGCTGGCGGCGCGCATGACGGCGAGCGGGCCGGGGAGGCTGGGCGCGGTGACGCTATTGGCTTGCTGGTTTGCGCTGCCGGTGGCGGGAACTTCGCTGCTGCTGATGGATCCGTATGTGACGGCGCGCAGCGTGTCGACGCCGCTTACGCTCCTGGCGCTGGGCGCGGCGACGGGTGTGGGGCAAGATGGCTGGGCGTGGGTGCGATGTGGCGGCTGGTTGGGCCTGGCGGCGCTGGTGCATCCGCTGATGGCGGGGTATGGGGGTTTGGCGGTGATGCTGTTGGCGATGCTTGGCTCGCGGAGGCGCTGGGTGCGGGTGGGCGGGCCGGTTGCGGTGGCGGGCGCGGGGATGATCGCGGCGGCGGTGCTACAGGCGCGGACTTCGCCGGAATCTGCGGCGTATGTGCGGGTGGCGATGACGCGGACGTACTGGTTTCTGAGCCAGTGGGCAGGGTATGAGCGGGTGGGGGTGGTCGCGCCGCTGGGGGTGATTGCGCTGCTTGGTTTGCGGGGAGGAGGGCGGGCGCGAGCGTTGCTGGTGCGGACGGCGCTGGTGCTGGCGGGCTTGTCGCTGCTCGTGGCGCTGGTGTTTGCGCGGGTCGGCGCGGAGGTGCATGCGGTGGCTCGGCTGCAGCCGCTGCGCTGTCTGCAGCTGGTGTATGTGGTGATGATCCTGCTGGTGGGGGCATGGCTGGGGGAGCGGTGGCTGGGGACGCGGCCGCTGCGGTGGTGCGGGTTGGTGGCGGTGGCGGGGGGGGCGTTGCTGGTGGCTGAGCGCCGGACGTATCCGGCGTCGGCGCACGTGGAGGTGCCGTGGGAGGCTCCGGTAAACGGTTGGGAGCAGGGGTTTGTCTGGGCGCGGGACCATACGCCGAAGGAGGCGTTGTTTGCGCTCGATGCGCGCTACATTACGCGCGGCAAGGGGGAGGATGCGCAGGGCTTTCGGGCGGTGGCGGAGCGGGATGCGCTGGCGGATTACTCGAAGGATGGAGGCGAGGCGGCGGTATCGCCGCGGCTGACGGCGGCGTGGGTTCAGGGCCAGGCGGCGCAGACCGGACTTGAGCAGGAGGGCGATGCGGCGCGGGAAGCGGCTCTGCGGCCGCTGGGAGTGACGTGGGCGATTCTGGAAGCGCGCAGCCGTACAGGCTGGCGATGCCCGTACGCGAACGCCACCGTAAAGGTCTGCCAGCTGCCTTGAGGAGGAACGCTAGCGATTTTCGGCGGCTGGCTTCGGGACTGCGGCTTCGGCGCGTGTGAGCACAAGCGGCTCCTGGTCCTTGGCTTCCAGCTTGCTGTAAAAGCTGCGCAGTTCCGGGTAGTCCTCGGACGGAAAGATCGTTTCCCCTACGGTCACGTTGCGATAGAGGGTGATGGTATTGGGGGTTCTCTTGGACGACGTATTGAAAGCCGCTGAGCCCTTGTATTTACCCGCGTCCGCGTTGGGCGCGGACTCGATCGCCAGAGAGTCAGGCAAGGTGAAGCGCACCGCATCCTGCACGCTGCCGGGGTAGCGCATGTCGACTGCCAGGTCGCGCTTGGCACTGGTGAATTTGGGCTTTGCGTTGACTTCAAAAAAGCTGCCCTGCACCAGCAGACGTTTGCCTGCCGGCGCTCCTACGGCTCCCTTGACCTCATACGTGATCTTCAAGTCTTTTTCGGCGTTGGTGAGATTGTCGACGTTGGTGACCCGTACCTCCATCCCGCCGGGAAGCATGGACTCCAAGTTCTCCTTGAGATCGCGATTCAAGCTGGTGTCGTCGCCGCGCAAGCCTTCCTGCCGCCAGTGCAGCGCCGCGTCTCCGGTAAGCTGGAGCACGACCGAGCCGGTAGCGCTTCCATGCTCGTCAAGTTTCAGATCGGCGATGCGGCTGGTGTGCTCCTGTTTGTAGTTGGCTTTACCCGTGCTGGCCACCTGCGCGCCATTTTCGGTCTGCCGCAAACCGCCGGTGTAGTAATGCGGCCAAGCGAGCTGTCCGTAGGCACAATAGCGTTGACCGGGATCGAAGAGAAGATCTTTCCCATCGACGTTCACGATGGCCAGATCATCGTCGAGCTGCTGAAAAGTGAGGTAGCTCTCAAGAAAGATTCGATCGCGGCGGTTCGCCACCGCAAAAAGATAAGACTTGAATCCGGCTGCGCGCGCCATTGCGACGAAAAGCTCGGTGATCTGGTCACCGGTGCCTCGCTTGCGGCTGAGAATGTCGTCTGTCGAAGAAGCGTCCTTGAGCCCGACCGCGTGCTCTTCCTGGCTGGTCCGCTCGCGGGTGTAGTCGGTGTTCTCAAGGGTTTCGACAAAGGCGTAGAGCTTCCGCAGCTTGGCGTCTGAACTCTCTGCAGGTGCAACGATCCCGTTGACTGCGGCCTTGACCCCGTCCTTTGGCCCGATGAACTTATCTCGGTCTTTGGACCAGAACTTGCCTTGCTTCTGCCAGTACTCGCTGCTTGTCTTATAGGAGGTGTAGTAGAACAGGACGCGGTAGCTCACGCTGTCCAGCGGAGGCATGTACTCCTCCTTTGGCAGCGGAGGAACGTCGGCAATGTCCAGCTGGATGAGCGAGCCGCCAGTCGGAAGGTGGCTTTCCATAACCTGCGCGCCTTTCGGCAGGATTGGTGTCCAGGCCACGCTGCTCAACACGCTGCCGCGCTCGTCCACGATGTAGGAATTGCTATTATTCGGCTTCCAGCTGTAGTGCGCTTTGCGAGTGAACAGTTCGGACTGGACATACCAGTCGGGATGAAGGAAGTAGGAATCGTCGTAGTGCTGCCGGTAGCGGTACTCAAGGATGCTGCCGACTTCGACCGCCGGCAAGGTGAAGACCTTCTCCTTGACCTTATATCCCCTGACCTTCTCGACCAGCTTCTCGTAGGGTTTTCCGTTGAACGGGGTAACTGTGCCGTCGGGATGAATGGTGCGGCCGGCGATGTTGTCGATGCTCACACCGGCCTTGCTGCCGAAGGGAAGCTCCACGTTCGCGTACTCCTTGCCGCCCTCCGTCAGCACCTTCAGCCGGACGTAATAGCCGTAGGAACGGAGCGCGTCTTCGGTTGTTTGTTCGCGGTAGAGATACACGGCGGGGGCGCCCGGGACCTCGGGAATCGACTGCATAGAAAGCTCTTCCGGGGTGGGCGCGGTCCACTGCGCAGGCAGAGAAGCGGCCGGCAGCGACAAGAGGCAAGCGAGAAGAAGCGGATACATTCGGCAGGCAATCACGACAAAGGTTTCCTTTCTTCGCAAGTCTCGGATAGATCTACTTTTTCTTGAAGACCGCATGGTTCTGTTCGTCCGCGTCGATAGCGGTCTCGAGTTTCTGCAGATCAGCATAGCGATCCGCCGGCAGGGTGACCTGACGCACGGTATAGGTGCGATGGTAGTGAAGGTTTGTGCCCTCGAGCGAAGTTGCACTCTCGTAGGCTGCGAAGCCCACGTCCAGGTTCACCGGCTCGGGTATCTCATCCAGCGCATAGCCCTCAGGAAGCTGAATTGTGAAGTCATCCTTGGCGACCATCGTTTGTTCAAGATCGATGGGGAAGGTACGCTGCTTGTGGTCCAGAACAAAGCCGTGCGATCCAAGGACGCGCGGCCGGACCAGCAGCAAGGGGCCGATCGTACGGCCGAAGTGGTCGGCGGAAAGCTGAAAACGGGTGGTCACATCCTTGTTGAGGAAAGGAACATTCTCCACTTTGACGTCGGAGACATGGAACGAAGCGAAATCCTGACTCATGCGCTGGTCGAAGTAGCGCTGCCGCTGCTTTTCGTCGCTCTCCGAGTAGAGGCGACGCATGCGATCGGAGAGATCGCCAAAGCGCGACTCCAGGATCTCACCCTTGAGCGAGCCATCTCCCGCGAGTTGAAACGTTGCGGAGCGGCGCAGAACATTCAACTCCGGGTTGAGCACCGGCAACTCCACCAACTCGCTATTGGTTCCCTCCACAATCAGACCGAAGCTTCCCTGTAGACCGTGCTCCAGCTGGCCGAAGGCTGTCTGATCCCAGGTGGGGTCCACAATCAGAAAACGCCGCCCGGACTTCAGGGTGACGACGCTCCGCAGCTTGGGCGAGTGGTAATCGCGGGGAATCTCGATCGCGCCGATGGCATGGTTGCCCAGCACCGAGGGCGTGTGCGGGTCGACAAAGCCGCGGTCGGTATCGACCAGAACCAGGGTCGAGTGCACGCCGGCGCTGGCCAGCATGGCCGCGAGCAGGGTGGCCTTGTCCTTGCAGTCGCCATAGCGATTGCGGAAGATGTCGGCCGCCGGGTGCGGCTGCTGGCCGCCGATCCCCTTTTCGATGACGAAGTAGCGAATGTCTTTCTGGACGAACTCCGCAATGGCCTCGGTCTTATCGTAGAAGTCGGTCTTGCCCGCGGTCAGCTCGGCGACCTTCTGGCTCATCTCCGGGGTGGTCGCCATGCGGTCGCGGGCCAGCTGATCGTAGAACGCGCCAACCTGCTGCCAACTGCCGAGGGCGGAACCGGTCTGGCTGCTGGGACCGAAGTGGATTGTCATGCGTCCTGCCAGCCCGGGCAAAGACGGCGCGAGTGGAATCCGATCGAGATTAATGGCGGGCGTGCTGGCGATCTCCCAGCGCGTGCGTCCATGCTCCAGATCGTTCGGCTTGACCGTCTCATGGTGAGCCCAGACGGCGACCGAGGAGTAACTGGGCGGAAGTTCCAACGTGAAGCTCTGGCGCTGGTGAGGGAGGTCATCCTGGAAGAACCAGGTTGCCTCATGCATGTAGGTCGGCAGGCGCTGCTCGTACTCGTAGGCGACGACTCCGCCGGGATCGCGCCCGGGCGGATTGGCCACTCGAATGCGCATGTCTTCGTAATAGTTTCCTGACCCGGGATAGCCAATTTCAGCCATCTCGTTGTCTTTGACCTGATACTCGTGGCCGTCGGGGCCAATGCTCCAGACGTGCAGCGAGAGCAGCTTTCGGTCCAGATCGAAGGGCCGGTGCACCAGCCCCTGTTCGCGTCCGGCCGGCCGCAGGATTTTGAGAACGTGGCGATTGTGTTCGACTGCTCTCCCGTCCGGGCCGATGGTCAGCGTTGTGTCGTCGAGCAGCACGACGGCGCTGGTCTCGGGCGCGTAGGAAGCAGTTGGTTGCGCCGCCGCGGCTCGCACCCAATCGGGCACGGTGTCACCTTTGAAGGCGAACGCAGGCGTGGCGAACAAGGCGAGGACAAGACTGGTCCACAGGGCGAGCCGGTGAAGAAGACGACGGAGCAACATGGACCACGCCTTTCACAGACAATCGCCGACAAACGCAAAGCAGAAGACCCTAGGAGGCGCTGACCGGGTATACCGCCATGATGTAGATCGTATGCCGGCTCCTCTGTTATATGGCGCGACGAGGCTGTCGGCAAGTACTCTTTCGCGCGCCACTTCTGCAACGAAAGCGCTATTTGCTGTGCCAGGAGGCTGGATTAATCTTGCTCTGTGAACAGATGAGTGCCTTACGGAACACGCAGAGGACGAAAGCCTTCGACCGGGAACAAACCGGTCGGATAGTCGTCGGTGCCAAACTGTGGGCGGAAGAGGTAGCGTACGAAAAAGCCGCCGGTAACGGAGTTGTAGTTGTTGGTGTTGTTGGCCGAGAGAAATCCGCCGGCATACCAGTGCTCGGTGATGCGGTAGGCGGCTTCGCTGTTGAAGCCGTAGTTCGCGCCGGTGTTGCTATTGATGGGCGAGTAGCCGCAGGTCTTTGCCGCAATCTGCGCTGCCGTGCAGCCGAACGCGGTGTCGTAGGTGGTTTGGAGGCTGCGGTCGAGCGGGAAGAAGGACTGGCTGGCCTCCTGGAAGGTCTGCACGCCGACGCTGCCGGCGATGGTGTAGTGAAAATTGTTGCGGTAGCGTCCGGTGAAGGTGACGGGAACGCTGGCGAGGAAGTAAGCGTCCGGGCTGAAGTAGCCGCCGAGCCCGTAGGAGAGGCCGCGTTCGTTCGAGGCGTAGTGCATGCCGAAGAGCGAGGCTCCGACGTTGATGCGGCCGATGCCCGCGAAGCTATGCGCGAGGAAGTAGGCTCCGAGCGAGCCTTCGAATCTGTTGTTTTCGAGCACGTGAGAGCCGGTCAGGTCCGCGCCGTCGGCGGTGATGTAAAAGCCGGCGCGCTCGTCGCCGAGGTCGAAGCGGACGCCACCTCCGGTGGAGCTGGCGCCTCCCCAGATGTTGCCGGCGATTGTGCCGCCGGCCGAGTTCGGATCGCGCAGGCCGGCGTAGGAGAGCTGGGTTTCGGTGACGGCTTCGCGGCTGCCGTAGAGGGTGAAGTGGCTGGTTGGTTTGTAGAGGACGCGGCCCGTATAGTTATGGACCAGAAATTCGTAGGGAGTGTAGCCAATGGCTGCGGCAAAGTTGCGGCCGGCAACCTGGAACTCCCCGCCTACGCCGTTGGTGACCTGCTGGGCGGGTGCCGTGGCGGCGTTGAGCGGAAGCGAACCCAGCACGGGGATGTTGGTTGTTTGGCCCGCGTACGCTCCAACGTTGAGCACGCCGGAGTTGAGGAAAACGGCGCGCGGCACAATGCTGAGCCGGATCTGGTTGGCCAGGGTGACCGAAGCTTCAACCGTGGTTTCAAGGTCAGTGAGGCGATCGAGTCCGACGGTGCCGCTGCGGTAGCGCGCCGAAGCCGTGCCGCCCAGCCAGCCGCTGTAAGAGGATTCCAAGGTTTCGAGGTCGCGCTCGGCCTGCTGACGCTCGGTGAGGGGCACCTGAGGAGCGACGGCGCCGGCGTAGTTGCCGCGCAAAGCCGGAACGTGCTCTGCCAGCAGTTCGGCATCGGTGGGCGCGGGTCCAAGAGGGACGGCGGGGCCAGTCTGCGGGTAAGGCTGGTAGGTCAAGGGTTGGCTGATGCCAGGGTAGCTAAGCGCGGGCGTGGGTGCCGGGGCTGGAGTTTCGGCCGTGACTGCCGGGGTGCGGGCTGGATGGGTAGTCTTGGCTCGACTGCGGGGGGTGGTTGCTCCGGTGCGCGGCTGCGGGTACTGCTGCCCGTAACTATCTCCGCTGGTTTGCGGGACCTGTGCCTGGCTCGAGCCGGTGGTGGCGGTGGCCGGTTGCGCGACCTGCCCGTTGCTGGCGCCCGGATTGTAGGGAAGGTACTGGACGGTCTCGATGGGAGCGGTGGTGTACTGCTCTTCGGGAGGTTTGCTCTCGCCGGTCAGGCCGGTTTGGATCGAGTTCGACTGCTGGCGGCGCATGGCAGCGGCTCGATCGGGAGAAGAGGAGGCGGGCGGTTTGGTCCGGGCGTTCGGGACGTAACGGGCGGTGGGCAGTTCGTCGGTCAGAGGAGAGTGCGGAGGCGTAGGCGCCGGCTGCGTGACGCCGAGCTGGACCTGAGCCGGTTTGTAGGGCACGTAGGGACCGTAGACTTCGCCGGTGGCTGGATCGAGCGTGGCGGTTGAGACGGGTTGTGCGGTGAGCGGGCCGGGACGGATTGAAGACGAGGAGACGACGGACTCCGGGGTTTGCTGCTGCTGATATCTCTGCTCCTGCTGGGACTCGACCTGCCGGGTGATGCGCGTGACCTGTTGTTGCTGGTACATGGCGGGGGTGAGGACCAGATTGCCGGACAGGCCCTCGGCGCCGGTGGGCAGGGCGGTTGCATCGGCGGGCAGAAGTTCTTCCACGGAAGCCTGGGGCACATAGTCGCGGAGGCGGGTCCGGGATCCCGCGGGCAAGGAAGGGTTTTGCGGCGCGGAGTCCGGGGAGGTCATGTAGGAGGGCACGGCCGGTGCGGGCAGGCGGTTCGGATCGATCTCGGTGGGCGCGGTGCCGGCTGCGCCGTAGCTGGGGAGATAAGGCTCGGCGGGAGGCGGTACCTCGGCGGGCGGAGTGGCGGCGTTCTCGCTGGTCGTCGGGGCGAGCAGGGTAGCTAAATCCTGACCAGGCTTCGTGGTGGAGGGCAGCTGCGAGCCGGCCATTGGCAGGGGACGGCCCGGTTGAGAGGCCAGTTCGGTAGCCAATTCGACCCCGGGATCGGTGGGGGGCATGGCCTGGAGCGAGGCTCGATAGTACTGCTCCGCACGTTTGGTGTCGCCGCGGGCCTGTTCGAATTTGGCTCCCAGGATCAGCAGGCCGGGGTCTTTCGGATATTGCTCGAGTCCGAAACGGAGCCAGGTCTCGGCATCTTTGGTATCGTTGGCCGCGAGTGCGGAGCCGGCGGCGGCGCGGTAGTCGGAGGCGGGGGCGGAGGTCAGGTCCTGCGCCTTCCAGATCAGGACCGCCTCCTTGGGCATGCCTGCGCGGGTATAGCCGCCAGCGAGAGCCTTGATGACGCCGGGGTTGTCGGGGAAGGCGCGTGCGGTGGCGTTCAGGGTGGCGAGTGCCTTGTTCTGATTGCCGGCGGCGGCGAGTTGGTTGGCGCGGCGAACGGCCCAGTTGGCCCAGATCGTCTGGACGGTGCGGCGCTGGGCGTCGGTGAGATCGGTGCGGCTGCCAAGCGCGAGCAGCTGGCGGTAGAGGCCCTGGTCATTCATGCCGTTGAAGAGCAGCCAGGCGTTCTGGATGTCGACGGAGGCGGGCGCTGCGGTGTGCTGCTGGGCGTAGTGCTGCTGCACGCGGCGGAGAAAGAGCTGCGATTGCTGCGGCTGGCCGAGCTGGCTGTAGACCGAGCCCATGGTCTGGAGGAAGTCCACGTCGTTCTCGAGCTGGGCGCGCGTGGCCGCTGGAATCTGCTGCACCTGGGCGAGCGCGTCCTGATCGCGGCCGGTGCTGTGGAGCGCGGCGAGCAGGCCCTTCCAGGCCTCGGGGCGGTCAGGGTACTCGCTGAGGATTTTGCGGTAGAGGGGGTAGGCCTGCCTGGGATTGTCGCGCTCAAGGTAGACGCCGGCGAGCTGCAGCTGCAGGGGCGCGGAGGACTTCTGGCCGGTGGAGGCCTGCTGCGCGATGGCTTTCTCGAGGGTTTGCTGGGCGACGTCGAGCCGCTTCTGGGATTCGTAGATGAAGGCGACAGTGGCCTCGAAGCCTAAGTCGCGCATGGCGCGGGCGTAGGTTGCGGGGGGCATGCTTTCAAGCGATTGCAGCGCCTGCGGATCCTGATTCAGCTGATGCTCGGCGCGGATGAGCCCCTGCCAGGCATCGATGTTGGCGGAGTCTTTGAGCAGGACCTGGCGGTAGAGGCCGGCGGCCTGATCGAGGTGGTTGGCGGCCTGGAGGAGGCCGGCGTACTGGAGCTCAGTCTCGACCTCGAGGCCGCGTGTGTCGGCGGGAAAGGGAAGGTCGAGTGCGGCCCGCAGAATGCGCTGGGCGTCGGCGTCGCGCCCGACCGAAGCGTAGGCGGAGGAGAGCGAGCGCAGGTAGAGCGGGTCTTTCGCGAGCTCCGCGCGTACGCTTGAGGGCATGGCCTGCTCTGTGGCGAGCGCGGCGGCTGCGTTCCCGGCTCCGGCCTCGGCGAGGAACAGTCCGCGCCAGGCATGGGCGGCGTTGGGCTTGAGCTTGGTGAACTGGGCAAAGTAGGGGATGGCGGCCTCGGGCTGCTGCGCCTTCAGCAGTGTGCCGCCGAGACCCTCGAGCGCCTCGACGCTGCTGGGGCGCATGCCGAGGGCGATGCGGTACTGCTTTTCAGCCTCGGGCAAATCGTTTGCGTTGAGGGCGTCGGCGCCCTGGCCCATGGTGAACCAGAAGCGCGAGGTGGCGAGGGCGGCTTCGAGGCCGGGATCCTTTGAGCCATCCTGCTGGCCCTGCGAGAGAAAGCTGAGCGCGCCGCCGAAGTTCGCCTGCTGCATGCGGACGTAGCCCATGCCGACCAGGGCGTTGGGGTCGTCCGGTGTGTTGGCCAGGATGGCTTTGAACCTGACCTCGGCTTCGGCGAGATGCTTTGCGTTGAGCGCGCGGTAGGCGACCGCGTCGGCGGCTGAGCGCGAGGCGTTGAGGGCGGCCTGGGCGCGCTGTTCAGCGGTCATGGGCCTGGCCGCGGGCGGCATGCTCTTCAGCGCGCCGGCGAGCTGCGCGTCGGTGTGGTGGGCGAGGTACTCGCGGATGGCTGCGGTGCTGGCCGGGTTTTGGGCGTCCCAGAGCAGGGACTGACGCAGCGCTTCGGTTGCTTGCGGATCGGCGGGATGTGCCTCAAGCAGCTTGCGGCCCTCGGCGCGGGTCTTTGGGTTGTAGGTGAGGATGCGGCCCAGGGCAATCTGCGACTTCGCATCGCCGGGGTTCTTCGCGACGATGGATCGGAGTCCCGCGATGGCGTGGGCGCGGCCGTCTTCGGTGGCGGCTTCGGTCTCATAGTAGGCCAGGGCGTAGTCGCCCGGAGGAGGGTTGTCGCCGTAGACCTGGCGGTAGACGACCATGGCCTGCGCGTACTGTCCCTGCTGGGCGAGCTTGCCGGCCCTCTGCAGCTGCTGATTGCGATCGAGCTCGGTGGCGAGGTTTTCGGTGCGGGCGATGTTTGGGTCGTTGGGATTGATGGCGCGGAGGCGATCGAGGTAGGTTCCGGCGAGGGCGGAGTTGCCGCTGAGCTTGGCCGCGCGAGCGAGGCCTCCGAGTGCCTCGGTGTTATTGGGATCGGCGAGCAGAACCTGCTGCCAGGTTTGCGCGGCCATGTCCATGCGTCCGCGAGCCTCGAGCGCATGAGCTTTTTCAAGCAGAGGCTGGATGGGCGCGGGAGCGACCTGGGCAGAGACACAGAGGGCCAGCGGTACGAGCGATCCTGCCGTCAGCGGAAGCGCGGACGTTAGAAGTCGGAATGCCGTCTGTGTCTTCATAGGTGGAAACGACGAGCCGCGAACCCGGAGGTATCGAGTTAGTAATGCGGCTGTCCCTCTGAGGGTAACGTCTTTCCATGGGCTTGTGGCGGTTTTTCTGGAGGGTGCTTCAAGGGTGCGCGAGTGAGTGAAATCCTCAATAAAGACGCGGCTATTTCCAATTAACGTGGAGCTCTCCGGAGGGTTCGAAGCGGTATCGTTTTTCGCTCCAGGCAGTGGAAAAGAGGACAAGATTTTCGTCGTAGTACTGACTTCGGTTACCTGAGAGGCCGGTCGCGGGGTCCCTTTGGGCGATGAGGCGATCCTGCTGCAGGCGGGCCTGCGTCTGCATGCCGAGGGCGGCGAGGTAAGGGATGACAGCAGCGGAGAAGCCGATGGGTGCGTCTGGCGCGAGGACGGCTCCCTGGGCGCTTACGCTGCGGGGTGGAGTGATGGCGGTTCGCAGCAGATCGGCCATGCCGCCGGCTGCCGCGAGCAGAGGGCGAAGGCCTGGGGTGGCGGGGTCTGCCAGTCCGAGCCAAAGGTAAACGCGGATGGCGTCATAGCTGCCGGCCGGCTGGGCTGGCTGTGCGCCCTCGACAGGCTTTGCCGGCGCGGCGGCGGGCTGGATGCCGTCCGGGCCTGCGGAGACCCAGTCCATGACGAAGCCGTGCGTAGTGGGAAGCGCGAGCAGGCGGGGGAGGGTCTTGAGGATAGCCGCCCAGGGGCCGTGCGGCAGAGTGTTGGCGAGGCTGGTGAGGAGGAAGGGTGGAAGATAGCTGGGGTTGAGGAGGTAAGCGTTCGCGCCGGTCTGAAAGCCGTGCGGGCCGGGGAGCAGGGCAGTGCCAAAGTCTGGGATTTGTACGACTTCTTCGCGGGCGATTCGCTCGGCGAGGAGGCGGCCGAGCTTGTCGTAGCGGGGCTCGTGCCAAAGGCGGCCGGCCTGGATGAGGGTGTAAGCGATCCAGAGGTCGGCGTCCGAGGCGGAGTTTTCATCAAGCGGCTTCCACTCGCCGGAGGGAGCCTGGCCCCAGCGCCAGGCAGGAAGATGCAGGGTCAGGTCGCCGCCGGCGAGGTTGGCTTCGGTCCAGCTGAGCAGCTTGTCGAAGCGGGTTCGGTCGTCGTCGACCAGGGAGAAGAAGAGCGCGTAGGCCTGGCCCTCGCTGGTGGTGCGATCGTGTTCGGCATGGTCGAGGACGCGGCCCTGAGTGTCGAGGTAATGCTGCGTGTAGGCCCGCCAGAGAGGCCAGGGTTGGGGCTGAGCACGAGCGATGCCGAACAAGCACAGGAGGAGGCAGCAAGCGAGGAGTTGTCTCGCCCTGCGAGGTATGCCGGAGGAGATTGCCATGCGCTAGTTATTGCCTTGCAGCCGAGCGCGGGCTTTGCGGCGCAGCGAGGCCCGGATCAGCGCAGCCACGAGAATGCAAATGGCCACGGTAGTGAGGGGGATGAGCCACGGGAACTCGGAGAAGAGCAGATTGATTTTGAGCCACAAGGAGAGCGAGCCTACCTTGTACACGTCGTTGCGGATGCGGTAGGAGAAGAAGCGCTTGTCATGCAGAACGCTGACGGACTGCGAGATGTCAGAGGATTGCGAGTCCTTGAGGAAGGTATTGATGAACCTGGGAATGACGCTGTGGTCGCGCAGGGCGACGAGGACGACGGACCTGCTGGAGCCGCTGGGCCACTCGATGCCTTCGATGAGCGCGTCGGGGAGGCCGCCGGCGGTTTCGAGCTGGCCGGATTGGATGTGATCCGAGCTGCGCACCTTCCACCAGGCGTGCTGGAGCGGCGCGAAGAAGCCCTGGGTGTCCTGAATATGGAGGCCGGCGCCGTCGACCTTGACCGGCAGCGACGGGTTCAGAGTCTCGATGGCGGGCTGGTCGTCAACCGTGCCAAGGACGAGGTAGTCTTTGCCGCTTCCTTTCTGCATGCCGGCGGCGTTGGTGATGTCGACGTTGAGGACCGGATAGCCGGTCTGCGCGCCGAAGTGTCCCATGAAGGTCAGGTACATTTCGATCTCATCGACGGTAGGGACGTCGGGCAGCACGATGGAGGTGTCGGCGAGATCGGCCTTGCGGGTAAAGGGATAGCCGGCATTCGCAAAGATTTCGAGGTTCGGCAGCACGGCCAGATGCGGGATACCGTCGAGATCCAGGTAGGAACTCTTGAGGATGGCTCCGTGCAGGTTGAGCGGCGCGGTGTCCTGACAGCGACCCTTCTTGGCGATCTGGAAGACGAACTTCATCATGAGCGAGTTCGAGAAAGGCCGCATGTCGACGACGGGCACGGGCACGATGGTGTCCAGGACGGCCGAGGCTTTTTCAGTGTGCGGCATGGGCGTCGAGCTGACGTAGGCCGAGTTCATGTAGACCTGGAGCGTGCTCTCGTTGGCCAGCGGGACGCCGTTGTAACGGTAGGCCATGTGGTAGCTCAGGTTTTGGAGCGAGCCGCACTGCTGCAGACAGAGGTCGGGAGGCACGCGCATAAAGACGCCGACCGGAACGCTGCCATCGCCTTCGATGTCGCCGGAGCTGGCGATGTCGCCGAGGGTGGTGGTCCGCTCAGTGCTGAGCCAGCGTGGCGCGTCGTCGGGGGCGCGGTCGGCGAGCGAGCCAGGCTTGAGGACGCCGCGCACCTGGTCGCCCTGCAGGAGATCCCGCTGCAGGACCAGGACCTCGGAGGCAGAGACGAGATCGTCGGGGCTGTCTCCGGTGAGTACGAGCAGCTTCGAGTAGGGGTCCACGGGGTTGGTGCGCATGGCGAGGGTGGGCCCGGTACTCGAGGTGACGTTGAGCGCGGCGGGAAGGTCGGCGGCGTTTTCACCGAGGACGATGGCGTTGCCGGGCGGAATCGTGCCGTAGGAGACCTGGAAGTGGACCGGGCGATAGTCGGTGAGGATGCCGAAGTAGGAGGCGACAATGCCGGCTGCGCGCAGAGACCTGGGCGACGGCGGGCTGAGGAAGACGATGGATACCTCGGGATGCAGGTTGACCGAGGAGTCGTAAAACGGTAGCGGCAGAAGGCTGAGATCGTTGTGCAGGGGCAGCAGGCTGCCGGTGAGCTCGATGGTGGAGCTGGTGTCGACGTGGCTCCACAAGGTGGAGTGCGAGGGGTCTTCGCACTGGAAGGTGTAGTGGCCGATGAACTCGAAGGTGAGCTCGTTCTGGTGGACGAGCATGTCGGCCGGCAGGGTGAGCGTGGCTTCGAGCAGCGCGTTGTTTTCGTTGCGCGTGATGTTGAGCGCCTGCGAGGCGGACGTCTTGTCTTCCGGGCTCAGATCGCTCGATAAAGCCATGGGCCGGGAGGCGACGGGAAGCGTGGCAAAGAGGGTTCCGTTGAGGCTTACCTTGAGGTGGCTGATCGAAGGGAGGAGCCCCGGCGAGAAGTGGTAACGCAGGTGCATGGTGGCGGTCTTGATGACCTCGGTCTGCGGCACGGAGAAAGGCACGGTGTGATAGGCGTCGACTCCGCGGAGAACGATGGTGTCGGGGACGCCGATGTCGGCGAGCGAGAAGAGGTTGTCGAAGTTGCCGGGCGCCACGGTATGGGCGCTGACCCCGCGGTTGATGCCCGAGCTGAGCGGGGCGGGTGCCGGGCTTGCGGCCGGGGCGACGGGCGGGAGCGTGGGGGTGGCCTGGGCGGCGAAGGCGGGGCGCGTTCCGGTGGCGACCAGCAGCGCAAGCAGCAGCAGAGGTGCTGCTGCGCTGGCGGCGAGCCGGCCTTTGGGAGCCTTGTTTTTCCTGGTGGCGAGCAGTCCTCGTACCGTGATGTTCAAACCGTGAAACGAGAGACGCAGGATGCGAACCAGGCTTTTCATCGGCCGGTCGGCTTCGCGCTGCTCGCCCCATCCGAGCCAGGTATCGGCGCGCGAGTAGAGCACCATGGTGAGCGCCTCTTCTTCCTGCAGGTTGAGCGAGTCGAACTGCGCGCGCAGGTTCCGGCCGTCGGCCCGGATGACGGTGGCGGGCAGAGTGGCGTCGCCGTCGAGGACCGGGAAGACGAGCTGGATGGAGTCTCCAGGCTGCGCGCTGAAGGGGCGGTCCACGTCGATCTGGACGCCTCCGGTCGACAGGTCGGAGGTGGCTCCCTGGACGACGTTTCCATCGGCAAGCACGACATCGGTGGGCACGTTCATCTGCACGCGCACGGTCTGGCGGCGCTGCTGGCTTTCGAGGGCGACGGCGGTGGCGACGCCCAGCACGACGATGTTGAAGACCGTCCAGAGGAGATTCATCAGGATGGTTCCGGGATGGGTTCCGTCGTAGGCGATACTGAGCGGCCAGACCGGGATGTAGAAGTAGCGCGGGATGGCCATGAGGATGCCCGTGAAGTTGAGCAGCAGCATCAGCAGAAAGGGCTGTGCGATGCGGGTATCGAAGAAGCTTCGATTGACAACGCCTCCCTTGGCCGTGACGTTGAAGCTGCCGAACTTAGGGTTGATGAGCGCGAACATGGTTGGCAGGAAGATGTAGGGCGAGAGGACGGTCTCATAGATTTCGTTCCAAAAGGAGTGGCGATGCTGGCCCTGGATGCGGGAGTTGGTGAGCGAGGAGAGGACCAGGTGCGGGAAGGCGTAGGCAAAGATGGCCGCCCAGTAGCCCGGGACGTTAACTTTGCCGAGCACGAGATAGATGAGCGGGGCCGTAAGGAAGATGAGCCGCGGCAGGGCGTAGAGGAAGTGCGTCATTGCATTGAAGTAACACAGCCGCTGCGCGGCGGAGAGGCCTTTGGCAAAGAGCGGGTTATCGACCCGCAAGATCTGGATCATGCCGCGCGCCCAGCGGACGCGCTGCTTGATGTGGCCGCTGAGGCGCTCGGTGGCGAGGCCGGCGGCCTGCGGAATATTAATGTAGGCCGTGTTCCAGCCGTTCATCTGCATGCGCAGGGAGGTGTGCGCGTCTTCGGTGACGGTCTCGACGGCGATGCCGCCGATCTCGTCGAGGGCGGTGCGGCGGATGACGGCGCAGGAGCCGCAGAAGAAGGTAGCGTTCCAGAAGTCATTACCGTCCTGCACGATGCCGTAGAAGAGCTCGCCTTCATTGGGGATGGTGCGGAACTGGTCGAGATTGCGCTCGAAGGGGTCGGGCGAGTAGAAGTGGTGCGGCGTCTGCAGCATGGCCAGGTTGCGATCGCGCAGGAACCAGCCTAGGGTGACCTGCAGGAAGCTGCGCGTGGGCACGTGGTCGGAGTCGAAGATGGCGACGAAGGGTGCGTCGAGGCGCTCGAGCGCACGATTGATGTTGCCGGCCTTGGCGTGTTTGTTGTCGTCGCGCGTCATGTAGCCGATGCCGGCGTCTTCGGCGAACTTGCGGAACTCTTCGCGCCTGCCGTCATCGAGGATGTAGACGTTGAGTTTGTCGGCGGGCCAGTCAATGTTCATGGCGGCAAGGGCGGTGTATCGCACTACGCTCAACGGCTCGTTGTAGGTGGGGATGAGCAGGTCGACGGCGGGCCATTGGTCGGGGCTGTCAGGCAGCGGGACCGGGGTGCGGCGCAGAGGCCACAGCGTTTGCATGTAGCCGAGAAAGAGGATGACGAACGCGTAGGATTCCGCGAGGACGAGCAGCCAGATGAAGAAGGCGTCGATGGGCGTCCAAAGGGTGCCGGGATCGAGGAAGAACTTGATGGTGGTGGCGAGACGCCAGTAGCCGTAGCGGAAGGTGGAGAAGCAGGAGACCAGCATGAGCGTCAAGGTGAGCAGGTAGGAGCTCGAGCTGCGGTCCATCCACAGGGCGACGAGAACGGTGAGCAGGCCGAGCAGGGTCTGCTGCGGCCAGGTCAGTTCCAGGATCCCGGTGAAGACCAGAAAGAATAGGCCTGCGGTGAGGATGAAGTAACGAAGAGCTTTGAGTGGAGGGCTGTTTCCGGACTCGAACTCCCTCCACCGTGGCGAGCGGGTCATCGTTCACTCCAGCGCGGGTTACGGCGGCCCTGGGTTGCTGCGGTCGAGAGGCTGCGCAGCCATCCGGCAAGTCTTTGGTAGTCTTCGGCGATGGGTGTGTCTGGAGCGTAGTCGAGGACGGTCATGCCTTCGGCGAGCGCTTCGCTGACGGCGGGCGAGCGGCGCACCGCGAAGGGCAGCAGGCGCTCCCCCAGTTTGCCGCGCAAGACCTCGCGGACGTCGAGGTGCAGAGGCAGCGACGTGTCAAACCCGTTGAGCAGATAGAAGGGGAGCACGGGCTTGCCCTCGGGATTCTGCACGCCATCAAAGCAGCGCTCCACGGTGTGGAGGCTGATGACGGAGTTCATGTCCGGCGCAAGGGGCACGAGTACGGTGAGGGAGAGGTCGGCCAGACGGCGCGTCATCCATCCGGAGCCTGCGTTGAGATCGAGCAGAATGCGGTTGGTGTCGCCGGCGCTGCGTCTGAGGTCGTCGACGAGGGCTTCGCTGCGTGCGTCGTTGCTGCGCCGATCGACCTCGTACGAGACCAGGTGGATGGGGGCGTCGGCGCTGCCGCTGGGTGGGGAGAAGGTGCGGACGATGCCGGGCCGAAGCTCGCTTGCGCCGAAATAGAAGGGCATCAGCCCGTGCGAGGTGGTATCGGCCAGGAGGACCTTCTCTCCGAGTGAGGACAAGGCGCGGCCGAGCGTGGCGACGAGGCTGGTTTTGCCGACTCCTCCGGCCAGGGAGAAGACGGCGAGCGCGGGGGGACGAGGAGTTTTGGCGCGTGCGGGAGGGGTTTCCGCGGGGGCCTTCCAGCTTTCTTCGCGGACTGGATCGAAGACGCCCTGGAGCGCGAACCAGCGCGAGGCGACGCGCTCCTGCGAGTGCTGCAGGGTGTCTGCGACGGGGGTGTTCCGGGAGGCTGCCTCCTGGATGCCGCTTGAGTAGAGCCAGGCCGGCGCGCTGTCCAGCTCGGGGGGCAAAGAGCGGAGCGGCGAGGCGGGCGGCGCGGCGCGGAGGAGCTGCGGAGGCGAGACGGGATCGGCCGGCATCGGCATCGGCATTGGCCGCTCGCCGCCGGCATAGGCGTCGGCGGTGCGGCGGATGTCGGCTGGGGAGTCGGTGGCGCGGGTGCGGAGCGCGACCCGAGGCTTGTCCGAAGGAGAGGTGTCGTTGAATGCGGGAAAGACGTTCGAAGCCTCGTCCGGGCGAAAGCCCTCGGCGGTGCGGCGCGAGTCGGCGGGCCGGACGCCGCGCCGTTCGTTAGGGACGCGGAGGGGCAGTTCGTCGCGGAGGCGGGAGCGGGCGTCGAGCTCGATACGCTGGACGGGGTGGTTGCGGTCGGTGTCGAACCCCGGGTGCTCGGGCGCTTCGTAGGGATCGGCGACCGGCGCGGCGGGACTGCCCGGCCCGGAGCCGATGGGGGCGCGGCGGATCTCGGAGTTCGAGTAGCTTCTGGCCTGACGCTCGGCGGAGGCGTGGGCATCGGCGATCTCGCGCTCCTCGCGGAGGGCGACCGCTTCGGCCGTGGCGGCGGCTTCCGCGCGGCGGGCCGCTTCGACGCGTTCGGCGGCGGCGCGGCGGGAGGCGGCTTCGGCCTCGTGGAGGGCGCGGTCCCGCTGGCGGGTGTTGTCGGAACTGTCGGAGATCCTGACGGCGCGCTCGGCCTCGCGCGCGATGCGTTCGGCTTCGGCGGCGGCCGTCTCGGCTTGCTGCCTGGCCTTCAACTCCGCGATCCGGAGCTCTTCGGCGGCGCGATGGCGTACCTGAGCACGATATTCGCGGCGGGAGGCGGAGAAGTCGCGGTACTTGGCTCCATGGAGATTGGCCCAGGAGTAGAGGATGGCGACGTCTTCCGGCGTTTCCGCCAAGGCTTCTTCCGGGATCTCAGTTGCGCGTGTGTCCATAGGAATCCAGTTTGCCTCTAAGTCGTTTCTCTTCATGGACGAGAGGCTGCGGAAGAAGCTCGGAGGCAGACCTCGCCGTGCACATTTTGTCATGCAGTGCCTCGAGGCTACGTGGCGCGCTAACACGCGTCAATGCGTCCTTTGGGTGACGTGCGTGGAGCGAAAGGTGGATTAGCATCGTCCTCTGGTTGTGTTGTCGAAGAGTGGCTGGATAGCCGGAAGAGGCGACGGCAAAGACGCCCACGGAGAGACTGGCTTAGCCAGAATGACGCTTCAGCTGTTGAGGGCTTGTTTGCCGGACGCACGCGAAGCCTGAGCTGGCCGTCTACCGCGCTTGATGGATGGTCATTCTGTGGTATTTTCGTATCTGGACGACGTGGTTTGAGCCTGTAGCTCAGTCGGTAGAGCATCGCCCTTTTAAGGCGTTGGTCCTGGGTTCGAGCCCCAGCGGGCTCACCATTCTTCCCCTCCCTCAAAAGTGTTCTTCGAGCGTCAGCCAAAAGGCTGATTGCTCAGGCGCGGATGTCTGGCTCGGAGAAGGTCTCGCGCACACCCTCGTCGATGGCGGTGAAGGGCGCGGTCCAGCCGGCTTCGCGAAGCCCGGCGATGTCAGCCTCGGTGAAGTGCTGGTAGCGATTCATCAGGTCGCCGGGGAAGGGGATGAACTCGATCCGACCGGGCCCGTGGACCTGCATGAGAGCTTCGGCGACCTGCTTAAAGGTGCTGGCGTGGCCGGTGCCGGCGTTAACGATCGCGTGCACGGGTGCGGCGGGGCGCTCCGGTAGCAGCCCGGCGAAGAAGAGATTCATGCGGCAGAGGTCGCGGACGAAGACGAAATCGCGGCGCTGCTCGCCATCGGCAAATCCACCAGACCCGACGAACATGCGGATGGTGCCAGTCTCCTTGAGCTGTTTGGTGAAGTGATGGAGGACGCTGGCCATGCGGCCTTTGTGCTGCTCGCGCGGGCCGTAGACGTTGAAGTAGCGCAGGCCGACGACGGTGCTGCGCAGAGGTTCGCGTGGGTCGGCAAAACGGCGGCGGACGAAGTTGTCGAAGACGAGCTTCGAGTAGCCGTAGACATTGAGGGGGCGCTCGTTGGCGGCGACGGGCGCGAACGACTGGCTGAGTCCGTAGACCGCGGCAGTCGAGGCGTAGACGAAGGGGATGCGGCGGGCGGTGGCGAAGGCGAGCAGTTCCTTCGAATAGGTGAAGTTGTTGTCCATCATGTAGCGCCCGTCGTCTTCGAGCGTGTTTGAGCAGGCTCCCTGGTGCAGGATGGCGCGGATTTTGACGTGCTGGAAGTCGCCGGCGGCGAGGGCTCGGCGGAACTCCTGCTTGTCCATGAAGTCGGCGTAGTCGGCGCCCCAGAGATTGAGGAATTTTGGGCCGGAGAGGTTCGCGGCAGGGGCGAGATTGTCGACGACGAGGATGTCGCGCTCACCGATGCGGTTGAGTTCGTGGGCCAGGTTGCTGCCGATAAATCCCGCGCCTCCGGTGACGATGATCAACGGACGATCTCCGCGGGCTCGGGCGTGAGCATGCGCTGGACGAGGCTGGTGGTGGAGAAGCCTTCGACGGTGGGCACGATCTCGACACGGCCTCCGCTGGCGAGGACCTCCTGGTGGCCGACGACGGTCTCGACGCGGTAGTCGCCGCCCTTGACGAGGACGCTCGGCTTGAGGGCGCGGATGAGCTCGAGTGGCGTGTCTTCGTCGAACAGCACGACGACGTCGACCGAGGCAAGGGCGGCCATGACGCGGGCACGTTCGCGCTCGCCGACGATGGGCCGGGTGGGACCTTTGAGGCGGCGGACGGAGGCGTCCGAGTTCAGGCCGAGCACGAGCTTCGAGCCGAAGCGGCGGCATTCCTCAAGCAGCGTGATGTGGCCGACGTGCAGGAGGTCGAAGCAGCCGTTGGTGAAGACGACGGTCTCGCCCGAGGCGCGCCACTCGGCTACGCGCCGCTCGACGCCGGAGAGGTCAAGCATCTTTTCGGAGGAGGTAAGGCCGGTGCTGGGGGTGAGGGCGGAGACGAGCTCATGCTGGGAGATGGGCACGGTGCCGACCTTGCCGACGACGATGCCGGCGGCGAGGTTGGCGAGCTCGACTGCGGTGTGGATGTGCAGGCCACCGGCAAGCGCGGCGGCGAGGGTGGCGATGACGGTGTCTCCGGCGCCTGAGACGTCGAAGACCTCGCGGGCGCGGGCGGGCGAGTAGAAGTCGAGCTCGGGCTGGCCGTCGGCGGCGGTGTCGCGGCTGAGAATGCGGATGCCCTTCTCGCTCATGGTGACGGTAAGAAAGCGGAAGCCGTGCTCGATCATCTGGGCGCGGGCGGCGGCGAGCAGGCGGTCGGTGTCCTGCGCGGGAACGCCGGTGGCTTGCGCGAGCTCCTGGAGGTTGGGGCAGACGGTGGTGGCGCCGGAGTATTTGCTGAAGTCGCGGGTCTTGGGATCAACGAGGACGGGAACGCCGGCTGCGTGGGCCGCACGCAGGATGGACGCGCAGAGGTCGGTGGTGAGCGCGCCCTTGGCGTAGTCCGAGAGGATGACGGCGTGAACCTTGGTGACGAGCTCGGTGGCGCGGGCTTCCAAGCGGGCGAGCTCTTCGGCGGGGATGGGGTTCTGGCTTTCGACGTCGAGGCGCAGGAGCTGCTGAGTGCGGGCGACGATGCGGGTCTTCGAGATGGTGGGCAGCGAGCTGGTGACGACGCCGGTGGTGTCGACCCGGGCTTGGTCGAGGAGGCTGGCGAGTTCGTTGCGCTCGCCATCCGCGCCCCAGAAGCCGGCCAGAAACGCCTGGCAGCCGAGACCGGCGAGGTTCATGGCGACGTTGGCTGCGCCGCCCGGCCGCTCATAGCGCTGCGCGTGGCGGAGGACGGGGACGGGAGCCTCGGGCGAGATGCGCTCGACTTCGCCGAGGATGTAGCGGTCAAGCATGAGGTCGCCGACGACCAGGATGCGCAGCTGGGCAAAGCCGGATTCGAGCAGGTGGAGGACGGAGTGGAGTTGAGGAATCATCGCTTTGTCCCCTCTGACTATACCGGAGCCTATCCCGGAGTAAGGACGGCGCGCACCTCGGATACGACCTCCTCGACCGTGATGCTGGTGAGGCACTTTTTGCGTTCGACGATGCAGGTCTCGAGGCCGCAGCCCATGCAGTCGACGGGATGGTAGAGGACGCGGTGGCTCGCGCCATAGGGGAACCAGACCCGGGGCAGATTGCGCGCGGCGAAGATGGCGACGCAGGGGGTGCCGACAGCCGCGGCGAGATGCATGGGGCCGGAGTCGTGGCCGAGGAAGAGCCTTGACCGGGCGAGGCAGGCGGCGGTCTCGCGTGGGGTGAGGACGCCGCAGAGGTTGAGGATGGGGTTTGCGGCGGCGCTCTGGCGCCAGCCCTCGGCGGCGGCCTGGCTGGTTTGGCTCTCTTCGGCAGCGCCCATCAGGGCGAGGGTGTAGCAGGGGTAGAGCTCGCCGAGGCGCGTCAGCAGTGCGCGCCAGTTCTCCCCGCCCCAGTCCTTGGATTGGACCTTGGTGCCTACGCTGACGGCGAGGATCGGCGTTGCGCCCGCGGGCTCGAGGACCTGGTCTGCGCGGGCCTGCTCGGCGGGGGTGAGCCGCAGGTCCCAGGCCTCGGGCGAGTGTACGTGGGCGTCGCCGAGTTCGAGGAGGTTGCGCGCCAGGCGTTCGGACTCGGGCTCGAGGGTGCCGTCGGGGAGGACGCGGTGCGTCTGCATGGACTCGGTGAGGGGGACCCCGATCTGGCGCTGGATGCCGCAGAGCCGGAAGAAGCGGGCGTCGCGCCGGGCGGCCTCCACGCCGCGTACCGGCCCGAGATAGATGAGCGCTTGGGGCCGCCAGCGCCGGAGGCTCCACCACAGGCGCAGGAGAACGAGCGGACTGCGCGTGGCGACGGGGTAGCGAAAGTATCCGTGGATGAGGCCGTTCTCGGCGAGGATAGCCGCCGCGGCCGGGGCTTTTACGCTGACCGGGAAGTTGGTGAGCATGCGGCGCTCGGCGTGGGGAAAGGCGCGCTCGACCAGATGCAGCGCGGGCAGAGCGACGACCGTGTCGCCCAGGCTTCCCAGCCGGTAGACGAGCACACGCTTCACCTGGCTTGGCATTAGGTTATTCTACGGGTGGCAGGTTGCTCGGTTCGTTGCGTTCAGCCCGCTGAACTCGTTCATGCTCAACATTTCGTCCCTCATTCGCATTCACGATGAAGCTACCCGGTCCTGGCACGCGGACGGAGCTTTTTCTTCTCTGCCGGAAGCAAGCGACTTTCTCGAGGGGCTTGCCGTGCAGCAGCACCGGGCCAACTTTGACCTGTGGCACCAGGAAGATGCCGCCCGCAATCCGGAGGCGACCGACGCCGCGATAGCCGAGGTGAAGCACGCTATCGACCGGCTGAACCAGCTGCGCAATGACCTGGTGGAGCAGATCGACTGCGCTCTCCTCTGCGAAGCGATTCAGTCGGAGGAGGCTCCGCTGCACTCGGAGACACCGGGCCTCATCGTCGACCGGCTGTCGATTCTGGCGTTAAAGATTTACCACACGGCGGAAGAGTCGCATCGCGACTCGGCGAGCGCGCAGCATCGCGCCCGCAACAGCGACCGGTTGTCCGTGTTGCAGCAGCAGCGGCAGGATTTAGCTGATTGTTTGCAGGCCTTGTGGGCGCAGGTGATGGCCGGCGAGCGCCGCTTCAAGCTCTACCGGCAGATGAAGATGTACAACGATCCCGAGTTGAATCCTGTACTCTACAGTCACACCAAAGCAGCTTCGCGCTAGAGGCGTTTGCCGCCTCCCGCTTTTGGGGGATTGACCGTATTTCCCGCAGTGCGTATAACCCCAGAAGGCTCGCAGGGAGCCTCCGTGTCGTCCTTTTATCCACGCTCGCATATAGCACGAAGCAGGTTTGATATGGCTCAAACGAAGGCAGTCACCGCAGTCCCGGCAAAGCGTCCTCCGCGGACGCTGGCCGGCATGGTTCCCACGCAGCTTGATGCGAGCCGCGCTCAGGCACTCGCCAGCTATGAAGCTGCTCTGCAGTTGATGCAGCAGGGCAAATACGACAAGGCGCATGCCGCGTTCGACAAGATGCTGCTGAACTCGCCCGGAGACCTAGCCGACCGCATCCGCATGTACATCAATGCATGCCTGCTGCAGGTCTCAAAGGGCAAGACGAATTTCACCAGCCACGAGGAGCAGTACGACTATGCGATCTCGCTGCTCAACATGGGCCACTATGAGGATGCGCGGGACCACTTCAAGCTGATTCTTGAAGAGCATCCCACGGCCGACTACGCGTTTTATGGATTGGCGGTGCTGGCCAGTTTGACGGGCGACTGCAACCAGTGCCTGGAGCACCTGACGCAGGCAATCCGGCACAATCCTCGCAACCGCATCCAGGCCAGGGCTGATTCGGACTTTCAGGACATGGCCGACGATCCGCGGTTCACCGACCTGCTGTATCCGGAGGTCTAGGCTGCTCGGCGGCTTAGAGGATCGTAGAGGTTCCTGGATGATAGGCGCGCCTATGGTTGAGTCCGAAGTGATCCCCTCCGAGCTTGCGCTGGGTTTGAGAGCGGGCCCGCCCGCGGTTGCGGGAGCGGCCCAGCGCACGCTCAAGGTGGTCGCCATCGGCGGAGGTACCGGGCTCTCGACTTTGCTGCGCGGGCTGAAGCGATTCGTGCCGAACCCGTCGGGTTCCCCGCCGCTCAACGATTCAGAGCCAAGAGAGCCCGCCTGCATTATCCGCGACCTCGCGGCGGTGGTCACGGTGACCGACGATGGCGGCTCCTCCGGCCGCCTGCGCGGGGACTTCAACATGCTGCCGCCGGGCGACGTGCGCAACTGCATGGTCGCGCTGTCTGAGGATGAGCATCTGCTGGCGCGGCTGTTCCAGCATCGCTTCGACCAGGGCGAGCTGCAGGGGCACAGCTTCGGCAATTTGTTCGTCGCCGCGCTGACCAACATTACCGGCGACTTTGCGCAGGCCGTGCAGATGTCCTCGCAGATTCTGGCTACGCGCGGACACATCTTCCCCGCGACCAACAAGAACGTTACGCTCGCCGCCATGATGGACAACGGCGTAATTGTTCACGGCGAGACCAACATTACGGCTAGTCCGCACCGCATTCTCGAGTTGATGCTGGTGCCTCCCAACGTCGATCCGCTGCCGGGCACGCTCGAGGCGATCGCGAATGCTGATCTGATTACGCTTGGTCCGGGCTCGCTGTATACGTCGCTGATCACCAACCTGCTGGTGCGCTCGATCCCTGAAGCGCTGGCGGCGAGCCGGGGGACACGCGTCTTCATCTGCAACCTGATGACGCAGGCCAATGAGTCGATCGGCCTGAGCGCGTCGCAGCACATCCACAAAATTCTGGAGCACTCCAATGGCGTGAAGGGGCCGCTGTTTGACTACGCCCTGATCAATACGGCGCCCATCAGCTCCGCGCTGCTGGATCGCTATGCGCTCGAAGGTCAGGCTCCCATTGAGGCGGACCTCGACGCGATCCGTGTGCTTGGCATTCAGCCGATCACCGGCAACTTCGTGCATGAGGGCAATGTGCTTCGGCACGATTACGACCGTGTGACCGAAGCGGTGCTGGAGCTTGCCTTGCGGCGGCCGGCGAGCTGACCGGGAGCTAGGCCTTTTGCCGTGCGCTGATTCAATCTAAGCTGCTAGGCTTAGCCGCATGCGATTTTGGCGCGTTCTCCCCGCGGTTGTTTTTCTCTCGGCAAACCTGCTCGCTCAGTCCTTCACGCCGGTCCGCGAACAGAAAAATCTATCCCCCGCCGCGCAGGCCAAGCTGCACATTCTCGAGACGCTGAATGCGCTGCCTCCTGGCGAGTGGCGCTATCATGCCGGCGACGTTCCCCACGGGGAGTCCGTCGCGCTTGACGACTCCTCCTGGACGCTGGTGGCGCCGCGCACGAAGGCCAGCAAGGAAGCCGCCTGGTATCGCCGCACCATCGAGGTGCCGAAGACCCTGAACGGCTACGACCTTACGGGCGCGCGCATCTGGTTCCAGTTCCAGGCCAGCGCCAACGGCCCCATGCCGCAGATCATTTACTTCAACGGCCGGCGGGTTGCTCTGGGGGATGATCTGGAGCCGATCGTTTTGTTTGAGCCGGCCAGGCCCGGAGAAAAAGTTCTGGTAGCGGTAAAGTTATTGCACACAGTGGACGATAAGACCTTTAATGGCGTCACGCTGCGCATTGAACCGAACTCCGAGGCCAGTCACCGGCCGAACCCCGACGATCTGCGGGTCGAGTGCATCACCTCGGCTAACCTGCTTCCCGCGCTGCCCACGCCGCGCAAAGACCTGCTGCCTACAGTTGAATCCGCGGTCGCGGCCATCGACACCGAGGCGCTCGCGTCCGCGAACCAGGCCGCCTTTGACGCCTCCCTGCGCAAGGCCCAGTCCATCCTCGCGCCACTGCACGCGGTACTCGCAGCGGCCAAGTTCGACCTCGCCGGCAACTCGCACATCGATGCCGCGTGGCTTTGGCCGCGCTCGGAGACGATTGACGCCGTTCGCCGCACTTTCACGACCGCGCTCCAGCTCATGGACGAGTACCCGGACTATACTTTCAGCCAGTCCGCCGCGCAGTACAGCGAGTGGATGGCCGACAAGTACCCGCAGCTCAACGACCAGATCAAGCAGCGCATCAAAGAGGGTCGCTGGGAGATCGTCGGCGGTATGTGGATCGAGCCCGACCTCAACCTGCCGGGAGGCGAGTCGCTGGTGCGCCAACTGCTGGTCGGCCAGCGCTACTTCCAGAAGGAGTACGGCGTGACGGCGCGCATCGGGTGGAACCCGGATTCGTTCGGCTACAACTGGCAGCTGCCGCAGATCTACAAGCGCTCGGGCCTCGACTATTTCGTGACGCAGAAGATGCACTGGAACGATACCAATATCCTGCCGTTCCGGCTCTTCTGGTGGGAGTCGCCGGACGGATCGAAGGTGCTGACCTACTTCCCCACGGACTACGTTCACGACAATGTGAATCCGACACGCATTTCGGCCGACTTCGCGGAGTCTGCCGAGCGTAATCCGGGGACGACCGAGATGATGGACCTCTACGGCATCGGCGACCACGGCGGCGGGCCGACGCGCGCGATGCTCGACCAGGGCGATCACTGGATCGCGGAAGACAAGAAGCCGGACGAAGCCGTCCCGACGATGGGCTATCACACCGCCCAGCATTACTTCACCGATGTCGAGCAGCACCTCAGCCCTGAGTCGCCCACCTGGAACTACGATCGCATTGCCAAGGGCTATACCGCGCCCCAGCCGTCTGGTCCCGGCTTACTGGGACTGCCCACCTGGAAGGACGAGCTCTATTTTGAGTACCACCGGGGCATCTTTACCACGCAGGCCAAGCACAAGGACAACATGCGCAAGAGCGAGACCGCCACGCTCAATGCCGAGGCGCTGGCTTCCCTCGCCTGGCTCGGTGGGGCGAAGTATCCGGCGGATGTGCTGACCGAGAACTGGAAGAAGATTACCTTCAACCAGTTCCATGATCTCGCGGCTGGTTCTGGCATTGCGGTCATCTATCGCGACGCGCAGAAGGACTTTACGGAAGTGTTCAACGCGGACCGGAATGTTACTTCGACCGCGCTCGATGCGGTGAGCGCCAGGATCGATACGCGAGCAAAGGGAGACACCCCCCTGGTGGTCTTCAACCCGATGGCGTGGCCTCGCTCGGAGACCGTTGAGCTGAAGGTGCAGCTTGCAGAGAAGGCGAGCGGCGTCCAGATTCTGGATGGGAAGAACCGGCCGCTGCTCACGCAGGTGCTTGCAAGCAATAACAACACGCACGAGTTCACCGTACTGGCGCGGATCGAGGACGTGCCGGCGCTTGGATACGCCGTGGTGCATGCGCAGGCCCGGGGAGAAAGCAGCGGAGCGGCTGGCGAGCTACGCCTGGAACAGACGCCGGCTGCGTACCTGCTCAGTAACTCGCGCCTGCGGGTTGCGGTGGACAGAAGGAACGGCTGCGTTACGAGCCTCGCTACTACGGGAGAGCAAGGCAAATCAGCCGAATACATGACGCCTGGAGGCTGCGGGAATCAGCTTCAGACCTACGCCGACACCCCCAAGCAATACGACGCGTGGAACATCGACCCGGGCACTCTCGACGGCAAGATGACGCCGGTCGACACGGTTGACTCTATTGCGGTCCTGACGGACGGACCACTTCGCAAAAGCATTCGCATTACGCGTGCCTGGCAGTCGTCGCACTTTGTCCAGGACATCTCGCTGGACGCGGGTGCCGATACGGTCCGCGTCGACAACGACGTCGAATGGCACGAGACCCATGTGCTGCTAAAGGCCGCGTTTCCTCTTGTGCACACCGGCCCGAAAGCCACCTACGAGATTCCCTACGGGTCCATTGAGCGGCCCACTACACGGAACAACTCGTGGGAGAAAGCCCAGTTTGAGGTTCCGGCCCTGCGCTGGGCCGACCTGGGCGATGCCACCGGCGGTGTGTCCATCCTGAACGATTCGAAGTACGGTTACGACGCCGTGGGCAACACCCTGCGCTTGACCCTGCTTCGCTCGCCGACCTGGCCCGACCCCGACGCCGACCGTGGTCCGCAGCACTTCACCTACGCGATCTACCCCCACGCCGGCGGCTGGAAGCAGGCGCAGACTATGCACCGCGGCTATGAGCTCAATACGCCGCTCACCGCGATGCAGGTGATGCCGCACACCGGGTCGCTCGGCTCGACGCACTCTTTCGTTTCCGTCGACAACCCGAACGTCACCCTCACTGCCGTCAAGAAGGCCGAGGATGCCGATGCGCTCGTCTTCCGCATGTTCGAGTGGGCGGGCACTCCGTCTGAGGTCAAGCTGCACGTTCCGCCGGGCGCGCAGTACGCGTCAGCCAGCAACATGATGGAGAAGGTCGAAGGCGCGCATCTGCCGGTCTCGGGAGATACGGTGTCGCTACCGATCAAGCCCTACGAGATCCTGACGGTGCAGGTTTTCTATCCGGCAGCGCGACAGTAAACGGCTATGCGACGCTGGCGATTGCGACCAGTTCCGGCGTCGCCTCGACGGTGCGCTTCAACTGACCGCAGGCCGCGTAGATGTCTCGTCCGCGTGGGCGGCGGGTGAAGGCAGGGATGCCGCCTTCGACCAGCAGCTTGTGGAAGCGGTCTGCGCTCTCCTGGGTCGGCTGGCGGTAAGCAATGCCCGGCCCTGGGTTCCAGACGATCAGGTTTACCTTGGCGCGTATGCCTCTGAGCAGGGCGAGTACCTCGCGTGCGTGCTCCGGCTGATCGTTGACGCCGCCCAGCAGGACGTACTCGAAGGTGACGTACTCGCGCTTGCCGAAAGGGATGGAGCGCACGGCTTCGAGCAGCGAGGCGATGTTCCATTTTCGCGTGATGGGCATGATTTCGGCGCGGATGGCGTCGTTCGAGGCGTTCAGGCTGAGCGCCAGACGCGGGCGGATCTCCTCGCCGGCGAAGCGCCGAATCGCGGGCTCGATGCCGCTAGTCGAGACAGTCATCCGCGCGGCGGGAATGCCGATCTCACCGACCAGCAGGCGCACCGCGTCCATGAAGGCGTCGTAGTTGAGGAAGGGCTCGCCCATGCCCATGAAGACAAGGTTGATGCGGTCGGGCTGGCCCCGGCCTTTGCCGCTGCCGACGGTGACGCCGTGGCGGGTGAGCACGGTGGCGACCTGCCCGGCGATCTCGCCCGCGGTCAGGTTGCGCCGAATGCCGAGCTTCGCGGTGAGGCAGAACTGACAGTTGACCGCGCAGCCGACCTGGCTCGACACACAGATGGTGGCTCGCTTGTAGTCGCGGCCGAGCTCGAGCGCGTCGTCCTCGGGCAAATCGCCGTCGGGCATCCAGACCGTCTCGACGGTTTCGCCGTCCGCGAGCCGGACGAGGTAGCGCTCGGTGCCGTCGACCGATCGGGCCGTCTGCGCGAGTTCGGGCAGGCCGACCTCGTAGCCCGCGCTCTTCAGGGCCTCGCGCATGGCGATGGGCAGGGTAGACATCTCGTCGAGCGATGCGGTTCCGTGTTTATAGAGGGCGTCTGCAAGCTGCGCGACGCGGTAGGAGGGCTGGCCAAGCTGCTCCACGAGCGCGCGCAGGTCCGCCCGGGAGGCCCCGAATAACGCCTTCGCTCGCGTGGATACATCCATTACTCAAGTTTACGCCGCGGGACGCCGCTCGCCCCTCAGGGCAGTCCCATATGAAAGAATAGACAGGCAAGGAGTCGCATGTCCGCCACGCTCGTTTCCTCCGATCCGCAGGTCTCCGCTTCTTCCGAGACGCACCCCACGCGCAACATTCGCCGGACTATTCTTCCGAATGGCATGCTTGTCCTCACCGAGTCCATGCCGCACATGCGGTCGGTTTCGATGGGCGCCTGGATCGACTCGGGCTCGCGCGATGAACCAGCCGAGGAGAACGGGCTCTCGCACTTTGTCGAGCACATGGTCTTCAAGGGGACAACGACGCGCTCGGCGCAGGACATCGCGCGCGAGGTGGACTCGATCGGCGGCAATCTCGACGCGTTTACCGGGAAGGAAGCGGTCTGCTTCAACATTAAGGTGCTGGACGAGAATATGCCTCCCGCGCTCGATGTGCTGTCGGATTTGGTGCTGCACCCCAAGTTTTCGACCAGCGATCTCGAACGCGAGCAGGGCGTCATCCTCGAAGAGATCAAGATGGACGAGGACAATCCGGACTACCTGGTGCACGAGACGTTTACCCAGAATTTTTGGAAGGATCATCCGCTGGGGCGGCCGATCCTGGGGACGGTGCAGACGGTGTCTTCGTTCGACCAGAACGTTGTCTTCGATCATCATCGGCGGCGCTTTACGCCCGAGAATATGATTTTTTCAGCGGCCGGACACCTGGATCACGACCGCTTCGTGGCCGAGGTGGAGGCGCGTTTTGGGGCGCTCGCACCTGGCGGCGTCAAGGCCACGGCGACCGAGACGCATCCTACGACCACGCCGCACATCACGCTCAAGAAGAAGCGCTCGCTCGAGCAGGTGCAGATGTGCCTGGGCGTGCCTGCGCCGCCGGTCAAGGATCCGGATCGTTTTGCGCTTTACCTGCTGAACTCGCTGCTGGGCGGCGGCATGAGCTCGAGGCTGTTTGAGAGCATTCGCGAGAATGAAGGGCTGGTCTACTCCATCTACTCGGAGCTGAGTCCGTTCCGCGACGCGGGCGCGCTTTCGGTGTACGCGGGCATGTCGCTCGACCGTACGGAGCGCGTACTCGAGCTGACACTGGTCGAGTTCCGCCGCATGAAGGAGCAGGAGGTGACGGCGGCCGAGCTAAAGCGCGCCAAGGACCAGATGAAGTCGAACATTGTCCTGGGGCTTGAGAGCTCGTCGAGCCGGATGAATAATCTGGCGCGGCAGCAGATGTACTTTGGCCGGTTCTTCGCGGTGGACGAGGTGGTTCGGGAGATCGACCGTGTGACGCCGAGCGATGTGCAGCGGCTGGCGAACCGGCTTTTTCAGCCAGAGCTGATCGCCTTGACGCTGCTCGGCAACCTGGGGCCGATGAAGGTGAGCCGGAGCCAGCTGGCCTGCTGAGCTTGCCGTCCGCATGGCCCTTTGGTGTGCTTTCGCGGATCGAACTCACCTGCTAAAGTTTTCGTGAACCTTTTCCGATATAGGTCGTCAGAGGAAGTATGAAGATCGAGTCATTCCGAGTCACGGGCCGAGCTGAGGACGAGGGCTTTACATTGATCGAGTTGCTGATCGTCATGTCCGTCATTTTGATCCTGATGACGCTTGCGATTCCGCAGATGTTGAAGCTGCGCAAACAGGCCAACGAGACCTCCGCCGTGCAGTCTGTACGCACCATCGGCAACGCGGAGCTTCAGTACAACCAGGCCTACCCGGCCAATGGATTTTCGTGTTCGCTGACTACCATGGGTGGAGCTCCGGGGACCGCGCCCTCGGCCCAGTCCGCCGAGGTGCTCTCTCCTGATCTTGCCGGCGGGAACAAGTCCGGGTACACGTTCAACGTGACCAACTGCACCAAGGTGACGGTCAACAATCAGGACATGTACACGGGGTACGAAGTAACCGCGGTGCCAATCTCTGTAGGCCGTACGGGCGATCGCGGCTACTGCATGGACGAGAACAATCTCATTAAGTTCGATCCGGCCGGCGGTACTAACTGCACGCAGCCGCTGCAGTAATCATGCGGGGAGTGCGGCGGCTAGCCTTCTTCGCGCTGCTGTTTCCGCCGGCATACGCGCAAGCTCCTGCAGATGCGGGTGTTTTGAAGGCGGTCGATGCCCACTACAACCACCTGCGCAGCCTGCGCACGCGCTACACGGAGCGCTACACGGGTATGGGGCTGACGCGTGCCGAGTCCGGGACATTGACCCTGAAGAAGCCTGGGCGCATGCTTTGGGCGTATGACTCGCCGGCAGGGAAGGTGTTTGTGCTGGATGGGCATTTCGCCTGGTTTTATACGCCGGGCGACGCGCAGGCACAGCGGATTCCGGCGAAGCAGATGGATGATCTGCGCACGCCGCTGCGATTTCTGCTGGGCCATACGGAGCTTGGCAAGGAACTCGACGGGATCAGCGTCGTTCCCGCGCCGCAGGGCTTTCGCATCTCCGGCGTGCCGAGGGGGATGGCAAACCGTGTCCGGCAGATTACGCTCGAGGTCACGCCGGCGGGAAGCATTGTTCAGATGACGCTCGAAGAGGTGGATGGGGCGACGACCGCCTTCGCCTTCACCGAGCAGCAGGAGAATGTCTTGACCCGCGACTCCGACTTTACGTTTACTCCGCCTCCCGGCGTGGGTATCGCAACCGGTGCGGCACCGATTTAGCAAATTTGGCGTAACCTTCCGGTAGCTGGCCCGTCCCTTGCACATCCAGGTTACTCGCGTACTTCGGTTTCCTCAGGAGTTGACCATGATCCTCCGGCCGTTCGCGTTGTTGTCCGTTGCCCTGCTGCTGACTCAAGGTGCAAGCAGCCAGTCTCCCGTATTCGAAGCGGCGGACTTGCACCTAAGTCCACCCCGGACGTACCACTATTTCTCCGGAGGCCTGCTGCACGACGACCGTTACCTGCTGCACGACGCGACGATCGTGGACCTGATCGCAACGGCGTATGGGCTCGATGAGGAAAACATCCAGGGCGGTCCGCCGTGGATCGAACGCGACCACTTCGACCTGGTGGCGAAGGCCCCGCCCGGCACTTCGAAGGCTACGCTGCGGCTGATGCTGCGCGCGCTGCTGGTGGAGCGGTTCGGGCTGGCCGTGCAGGAAGGCGTGAAACCGATGCCGGCCTTCGTTCTGAGCGCGGGTAAAGTCAAGCCGAAGATCAAGGAAGCGGCGGGTGAGGGTGCGTCCGATTGCGCGGACAAGACGCCACCCACGGCGGCCGGCGTGGTGACGCAGATTGTGGTCGCCTGCCGCAATATGACGATGGACACCTTTGCCCAGCAGCTGCATGGCATGGCGGGAGGCTACCTGGACAAGCCCGTCGTGAACGCGACCAACCTGCCGGGAACGTGGGACTTCGATGTGAAGTGGACGGGACGGGGACAGCTGGAGCAGGCGGGCAGCGAGGGTATTTCCATCTTCGACGCCGTTGACAAGCAGCTTGGCTTGAAGCTGGCGCTCGAAACTGCGCCTCGGCCGGTGGAGGTAGTGATGCGGGTGAATCGCGTTCCCACGCCGAACACTGCGGGTACGGAAAAGGTGCTGCCGCCGCCTCCGCCGGCGCGGTTTGAGGTGGCGACGATTAAGCCGAGTAAGCCCGGGGCGGATTTTGACGGAAGAATCAACGGCGGCCAGGCCACGCTCACGGGAGCGACCCTGCGCTTCATGATGAGCTATGCCTGGGATCTAAACCAGAACGACAGTGAGTCGCTTGCCGGGCCGAAGTGGCTGGATACGGATCGCTTCGACATTTTGGCGAAGGCGGGTGCGCCGGTGCAGGGATTCGACTCGCCGAACGGCATGATCGACCCGAGCGAGCTGCAGGAGATGATGCGCGCGCTGCTGGTGGAACGGTTCGAGATCAAGAGCCACATGGAGGATCGCCCGGTAACGGCGTATACGCTGCTGGCAGTGAATCCGAAGCTCCAGAAAGCCGACCCGAACAACAGAACGGTATGCAAAGAGGGCCCCGGAGCCGATGGAAAGGACCCGCGTGTCACGACCCCTATCCTGAACCGGCTAGTCTCCTGCACGAATATGAGCATGGACGAGGTCGGCGACGAGCTTCGGCTGCTTGCGTCGGGATTTATTTATAACAAGGTGCTGAACGGCACGAAACTGGACGGCCGGTATGACTTTACCCTGAGCTTCAGCTCAGTCAACCGGATTGCAAACGCCGCGGCGGCTGGACCCGAGGGTACGGTGTCTGACCCGAACGGAGCGCTTTCGGTTTTCGACGCGGTGAATCGGCAGCTTGGTCTGAAGCTAAAGAAAGAGAGGCGGCCGATGCCGGTGCTGGTGATTGACCAAATAGAAGAAAAGCCCACCGAGAACTAGGTGGGCTTGCTGTGGCTTGCTGCAAAAGCTAGAGCTTCACGGTTCCATGCTCGCCTATTTTGGTGTGATCGCCAGTGACCGCGGCGGCCAGGTACTTGACGCCCATGACGATCTTCGAGGACGAAGCCTGCCAGAACTGGGCTTCGGTCACGTCGATCCGCATGACGGAGATAGACGGATCATCTTCGCCGCCAGGGAACCAGGCTTTGAACATGGGATTCCATAAGTCCTGAATCTTGGTCTTGTCTTTGCTGATCGTGGCGCGGCCTTTGGCCACGACATATTTGGAGTTGCTGGTATCTGAGTAGAGCAGGCTGACATGCGCGTCATTCTGCACTTCGTGCACCTTGCCGGATTCGCCGTGGGTGAGAAACCAGACCGTGCCGTCGAACTCGGTTTGCTGGGTGGCCATTGGCCGGCTATCGAAGGAGCCGTCTCCTCCTGCCGTGGTCATCATGCAGATGTGAATGTCTTTGATCAGCTCGCCAATCTTCTTCCGGCCTTCGTCTCCACTCAACGACACTTCCTCGCTCATAGTTCCTCCATTCGAGTAAGATGCGCCGGGCGGGCACCCGGTAGGCCGAAGTAAGATGGGACAGTGACCGAGACTTCTCCTCAGCTCCTCTCTACCGGCGAGTTCCTTGCCGCCGTACCTGCGCTCTCGCCGCGCGTTGCCGTCTTTGATTGCGACGGGACGTTGTGGTCAGGCGATGCCGGCTCAACCTTTATGCGCTGGACAATCGAGACAGGGCTGCTCTCTGCCGAGCGGGTAGCGTGGTTGAACGGCCGGTACCAAGGGTACCTGAGCGGCCAGGTCTCCGAGCTGGAGATCTGCGGCGAGATGGTGCAAGTCTACGCCGGCCTGCAGGAGCAGGAGCTGCGCACGGCCGCCGCGACATTCTTTCAGACGCACATCGAGCCGAACATTTTTCCGGAGCTGCGGCAGCTGATCGAGGGGCTGCAGGATGCGGGCACGGATATCTGGGCGGTGAGTTCGACCAACGACTGGGTGATTGAAGAAGGCGTGCGGCGCTTCGGCATCGCCCCGAACCGGGTTCTTTGCGCACGGGTCCAGGTTGTCGATGGGCTCATCACCGATCGGCTGATGGACGTCCCTACGGACGAGGGCAAGGTGGCTGCGCTGAGGCGTGTGGGGCTGCCCAGCCCGGACGCAGTCTTCGGCAACTCCGTGCACGACGCGGCGATGCTGGGGATTGCGCGCCGGGCGTTCCCCGTCAATCCAACGCCGGCCCTGCTGGCGAAGAGCGCCGAGGCCGGCTGGCCGGTGTACTTCCCCGGCTCGGTTGCCACCCCTTGAAAGCGGCTGGACGAAAGATCGACGGCTGTCGTAGGAAGCGGCTTGAAAGCAAATGCGTGTAGAAGCGGCGGGCGTTTACGCCTCCATCGCTCCTGAGTACACCGCCATCCCTGCCACCGCGTCCACGCCCATTGCATCCAGCTCGTCGATCTCCCCTTGCTCCCTGATCCCTCCGGCGACAATCAATTGCTTTGCCGTACACGCCCGCAGGATCGCCGCCGTCTCGATTGGGAAACCCTGCATTGTGCCCTCGGTATCCACGTGCGTATAAAGGAATGCGGCGCAGCTATCCTCGAGCCACGTGATCGCTTCCTCGGGCGTCAGCTCCACCGAGTCTTTCCAGCCCTTCACCGCAACCTTGCCGCCTTTGGTGTCGACGGAGAAGCAAAGCGCATCCTCACCCAGCGCCTGCTTCAAGCCTTCGGCGAACTCCAGCCGAATGACCTTATGCCGCCGCTTCTCCGCGGTGTTTTGTGACGGACCAAACAGACTCGACCCAAAGATCACCCGCCTGGCCCCCGCATCGAGCAGCCTGCGCCCATCCTCCGCCGTCTTCAGCCCGCCGCCCACCTGGCACGGCAGCCGCCCGCAGATCATCTCAATTAGCCGCGTATTCTCACCCTGTCGCATCGCTGCGTCGAGATCGATCAACTGCACCAGCGGATACTGCTCGAATCGATTAATCCAGTAATCAAAATCATCGAACGCCAGCTTCAGCTTTTCGCCCTGCACCAGCTGCACAATCCGTCCACCCATCAGATCAATCGAAGGAATCAACACGTCCGGTTCTCCCAAGTACAAGTCGTCATTCTGGCGCAGCCAAATCTTAGTCGTCGCTCATGCCACCTGCTCCTAACAAGGCAGCCGCACACTTACACCCGCTCGCTGCAAATCTCCCTTCAACGCCCGCGAGTCCGTAACGCCGAAGTGAAAGATACTGGCTGCCAGCGCCGCATCGGCCTTGCCCTCGCCAAACACGGACACGAAGTGCGCCGCCGTCCCTGCACCGCCACTTGCAATCACCGGAATCTGTACCGCCGCGCCAATTGCCGCCGTCAACTCGCAATCAAATCCAGCACGCATGCCATCCGTGTCCATGCTGGTCAGCAGGATCTCTCCCGCCCCGCGAGCCTCGGCCTCCCGAGCCCAATCCAACACGCGCAGGCCCGTGGCCTTGCGCCCGCCATTCACATAGACCTCTGCATCCACCACGCCACGTTCGCCCCGACGTGCATCGATGGCCACAATGACGGCCTGCGCCCCGAAGCTTCCGCCAATCTCTGCAATCAGCTCCGGCCGCGCAATCGCCGCCGAGTTGATGCTCACTTTATCCGCCCCTGCATCGAACACCGCTGCCGCATCGTCCGCGCTCCGCACGCCGCCACCCACGGTAAAAGGCACAAACAGCTTCGCCGCCGTGCGCTTCACCGTGTCGAGCAGCGTGCCGCGTCCCTCGTGCGTTGCCGTTATGTCGAGCAGCACAATCTCATCCGCCCCCGCCGCCGCATGCCGGTGCGCCAGCTCCGCCGGATCGCCCGCATCGACGATATCGACAAACTGCACACCCTTCACCACGCGCCCACCTCGCACATCGAGGCAAGCAATAATCCTCTTCGTCAACAAAGAATCCGCCTTGGTCCGTTCTTGTCCATGTTGTCCGCTTTACATCTCCACAAAGTTCTTCAACACCTGCAATCCAACCTCCGCCGACTTCTCCGGATGAAACTGCACCCCCATCACATTTTCCTGCTCCACCACTCCCGTAAACGCACCGCCATAATGTGTAACCGAAGCAGTAGCATTTACTACCGGAGCCCGCCAGGAGTGGGTGTAATACACGAATCCGCCCGGCCGAATCCCGCGCAAGAGCCGCGAGTCTTCCCGTACCATATCGAGCGAGTTCCAACCCACATGCGGCGACTTCAACTCCGCCCCTTCATACAGAGCAGGGAAGTGCTCACATCGTCCTACAAAGTGCCCCAACCCCGCTACGCCCGGAGCCTCTGTCGACCCCTCAAACAGCCACTGCAGCCCCACACAAACACCCAGAAACAACGACCCTTTCCCCACTGCCTCGCGTACGGCGTCTGTGATTCCAAGCTCTTCGAGGAGCGCGGTGGCTTGAAAGTGTCCCACCCCTGGCAGCACGAGTTTGCTTGCTGCACGCACCATTTCGGGATCCTGCGTCACAGCCGTTTCCGCGCCCAGGTACGTCAGCGTCTTTACGACACTGGTCAGATTTCCCGCCTTGTAATCGATAACCGCAATCATGACCAACGCTCCAAGAGGCGCGTTGCCGCAACCAGATTCAGGTTGTAGAAGCGCCGCGCCGCAATTGAGGGAGTGGCCATCACGGCCAGTACAGAAAGAGCAGTCCCTGCCAGAAGCAGCCTGCCACGCAGACGCGGAGCCATTTTCCGAGTTCCTATCCGGACGGGAAGCATCAGCGTAAACGGGAGCAAGGGCAGATAATAACGCGACTGGAGCCCACGCACAGCGGGACCCCCGACCGGACTCCAGATGATGTACTCCGAGAGCGATATCAACAGCACGGTGCCGAGCAGCATGGCAAAGAGCAGTCCGCGCGCGCGATGCTGCACTTTCGGCATACGCGGGGCAAGCCACAGTACCGCGATGAAACCAAGCGCCAGCATGCCGTAGATAAAGCTTGGTGCAAAGGCATCATTGCCGCCCAGAATCTCCAGTCCCATGACAGCAAGGACGGGCGTAACGGCTACCGTTCCCCATAACAGAAAGGCCGCGGCGCGCAATGGCTGATGCAGGACAAAGGCAGTCTGCAGCGCAGGGTTGGCCGCCGGATCCGTCATGGTGCCGAAGCCGTGAACCATGCCTGCCCAGCCACTTACCAACAGCAGAACGGTGACGAGAGCCGCTGTGTGACGCCACAACTCTTTCGTCTCCAGCCGAGGCAGATTCATCACCGGAAGCAGGAGTGCAAACGCCATCGGCAGATAGGGCGGACGTGCGCCGATGCAGGCGCTCAGCAAAGCAACGAGGATGGCCAGCTCCGGCGTGGATGCGGCTCGTCTCAACTGAATGGTACGCGCAACGAGGACCGCGGCAAGACAAGCCGCCGGTAAAAGCAGGGCATCCTGCGAGCAGGACGCGTTCAAGGCCAGTTCCGTTGGCAGCAGCAGACAGAGCAGCAACGCCCAGCGGCCGCCGCCGCACAGCCTCAGGGAAAGCCAGCCAAGCAGTGCGGCCGACACGCTCGCGAGCAGACGCGCCAGCCACAAGCTATCGATCACCGGTGCCCCGATCAGCTCACCCAGCCGCCAGCCCAGCACCTGCGGCACATACAGTAGGGGCGGGTACAACGCCGTGTTCCGAAACGTGGTGAAGACGCTGACGCCCGACCAGCGCACCTGTCCCATCTGGGCTAACTGCGCTGCGTTGATCCGTCCGTCCGGCCGCTGGCGAACCCTTGGAAAGCGAGCGAGAATCGCACCCTGCAGGGCGCCGCTTTGCAGCATCACCTTCGCAACGTTCGCGTCCACCGCGCCGCCCACACCCTCTGCCGTCGTGTGCGCGAGCAGTTCGCCACGAGCCAGCTCCAGCTCGCGTTTTGCGTGGTTTACCTCGTCCGGCGCGAAGAACGGCGGAGTGAGGATGGAGAGGAATCCGCACACGAGGAGCGCCACAGCCAGGTAGATCTCAGGAAGGCGGCGGAAGAGCCTGCGTTCAATATCACCGTTGCGTTCGGTCGCAGATGCTGCATCGTCTGCTAAGAGCTGCATTACAGCAGCCCCTTGGTACTCGGCAGCATCTCCCGCATCCGCTCATCCCGGCTGCAAGCTCCTCGCATGGCTCTCGCAAATGCTTTGAAAATCGCTTCAATCTTGTGGTGATTCGAGCGCCCGTACATCGTCTTCACATGCACATTCGCCTTTGCTCCACGCGCAAAGCCATCGAAGAAATCGCTCAGCAACTCACTTTGGAAATCGCCAACCACCGGCACCGTCACCTGGTCATCGACAACATACGCAACGCGTCCACTCAGATCGACTGCCGCCACCGCCAGCGTCTCATCCATGGCCATCACAAAGTATCCTGCGCGTAAAATCCCTTTTTTGTCTCCAAGCGCCTCAAGAAAAGCCTCGCCCAGCGCGATGCCCACGTCTTCTACCGTATGGTGCTGATCCACATCAAGGTCGCCCTTCGACGTCAAGTCCAGATCGAAGCCGCCATGCCGCGTAAACAGCTCCAGCATGTGGTCGAAGAATCGTATGCCGGTCGAGACCACGTAGCGGCCTTGCCCATCGATCGTCAGCCGCAGCGCAATCTGCGTCTCGGTCGTATCCCGCTTCACCGTACCCACGCGCACCGCATCACTCATATTCACGCCCTTCCGCCAGCACCGCAGGCTCATCTCGCGCCGGCACGCCAGGAGTCCAGCCGATCTCTGCAAGCGAAGCCCGCAGCGCTTCAAGCCCTTGCGTTACCTGCGCCTCCACCCCGATCGTGATCCGCACAAAGCCATCGCACCCCGGGTCCGCGGAGCGATCCCGCAACAGCACGCCGTGCGTCCGCATCGCTCGGACCAACTCCGCATGCCTGGCTCCAATGCGCATCAACACGAAATTCGCCTCACTCGGAAAATATGGTACGTGCAGCTCATCCAATCCAGCCATCATCCGCGCACGCCCTATCCGAATTTGCTCCACATACCACTGCACGTAGGCATCGTCTTCCAAGGCCGCCGGCAGGCACGCCAGCGCCACACCATTGACGTTATACGGCGAGCTCACCTTCTTCAAAAACCCAATGAGCCGCGCATTCCCTGCAACCATCCCGACGCGCAGGTTTGCGAGTCCATAGGCCTTTGAGAAAGTTCGCGTCACCAGCAAATTGGGCACCGTCTGCACGTCCATCAGCGTCGTCTCACCATGGAAGTGGTAATAAGCCTCATCCACCATCAGCACCGCTTGCGGAGCCGCCTCGGCAATTTGTAACAGCTGCTGTCGCGCCACTACCGCTCCAGTAGGATTATTCGGCGAAGCCACAATAATCAGCTTTGTCCGTTCGTTAATCGCGGCGAGAAGCCGCTCGAAAGGGAACTGCAGCGTCTCGTCCGACTGCACCTTCTTCAACCCCCCAATGGACATCAGCGCGATGGATACGTCGTACATGAAGAAGCTCGGCGTCCAAACCACCGCCTCGTCGCCCTCTTCAAGAAACGCTACCGCAATGAGGTGGATCGCTTCATCCACTCCGTTCGTCAACAGCACCTGGTTTGACTCCAACCCAACGTGCGCCGCCACAATCCGCTCCACCGGCTCGCGCTCCGGATACTTCGTCAGCCCCTCCGCCGTGATCGCCGCGATTCGCTCCATCACCTTCGGCGAAGGCGCAAACGTGTTCTCGTTGAAGTCCAGCCGCAGCGCATCCCGTCCGGCCAGCGGCGGATGGTACTCCGGCATTTCCAGCACGGCCCGCCGCGCTTGCACCCTCTTCACGCCGCTCGGTACGTTCATCGTCCTTTCCCCATCTTCACGCGCACACTCTGCGCATGCGCCGTCAAACCCTCAGCTTCGGCCATCGTAATCGCATGCGGCCCCAGCTTTGCCAGTCCCTTGCGGCTGTACTGCTGTACGGTAATCACCTTCAGGAAGTCCATCACGCTTAGCCCAGCGCGCACCCGGCCCACTCGTCCTGTCGGCAGCACATGGTTTGGACCGGAGACATAATCGCCCATCGACTGCGGCGAATACCGGCCTACGAACACCGACCCAGCGTTGCTCACCCACGCCAGATCGCCCACCGCATCTACCGAAAGATGTTCAAATGCTAGCCGATTGGTGAGGTCGTGAGCTTCTGCAATCGATCCGGTTACAAACACAGCTCCCTGAGCCTTTAGAGAAACTTTTGCGGTTACATTTTCGCGCGCCTGCCTTTTCACTTCACCGAGCACCTCGACGCCGAGCGCCTCGTTGCTTGTGATCAGCACTGCCAGTGCCTCTGGATCGTGCTCCGCCTGAGCCACCAGATCTGCCGCAATCCCCGCAGCATCTCCCGTTTCGCTCATGACCCCGATCTCGGTGGGCCCTGCCGGCATGTCGATCCCACATATGCCCTGAACCATCGTTTTGGCCGCAGTGACGTACAGATTGCCCGGTCCCACAATCTTCTCTACCCGCCCCAGGCTCTCCGTTCCATACGCCATTGCAGCGATAGCCTGCGCCCCGCCGACGCGGTAGAACTCCGTCACGCCCGCCAGCCACGCTGCTGCCAGCGTCTCCTGCGCAGGCTTCGGCGAACACACGACAATCCGTTCCACACCCGCCACCTGCGCCGGTGTCACCGTCATCAGCAGCGTAGACGGCAGAGGATATCGTCCGCCCGGCACATAACAACCCACCGCCGAGAGCCCTCGCACAATCTGCCCTGTCTTCACACCCTCAGCAGGCGAGAGCATCCACTCCGCTGGTTTCTGCGCCTCGGCAAAGGCCCGTATATTCTGCCGCGCCACGTCCATGGCCGTGCGCAGCTCCGGTGCCGTTGCCTCCCAGGCAGCTTCCATCTCCTCTTGCGAGACCAGCAGCGGAGCGCCCGTTGCCAGGCCATCGTACTTCTCTGCATAGTGACGCAGACCGGCGTCGCCTTCTTGCTGCACGTCGGCAACAATGGTCGAAACCACGCCCTCTACCTTGGCCGTGTTCGCCGCGCCGCGCCGCTCGATCGCCTCAATCAGCGCCTCTGCCGCCTTCGCGCTTCTGCCGAACGTCTTGACCAGTTTCATCCAGAATCCTTCTGTAACCGTTCTTGTTACAAAACAACTTTGCTCAGCGGATACTCCACAATTCCTGTCGCTCCCGCCGCCTTCAGCTTCGGGATGACCTCGCGCACAACCGCTTCATCCAGGATTGTATTCAACGCAAACCCTTCGCCGTTCGAGAGCTGCGACACGGTCGGAGAATTCAACGCGGGCAACTCCGCCGTTACCTTCTCCATCAACTCCGCAGCCACGTTCATCATCAGTCCCACGCGCCCCTGAGCCGCGATGGCTGCGTTCAGCATGAGCGAAATGTTGTTGATCTTCTCGCGCTTCCACGCATCTGCGTAGGCCGATTTATTCGCAATCAACTGCGTTTCGGACTCCATCAGCGTTTCGATGATGCGCAGCCGATTGGCCCGCAGCGACGAGCCTGTCTCTGTCACCTCTACGATTGCGTCTGCCAGCATCGGCGGCTTCACCTCGGTCGCGCCCCAGCTGAACTCCACCTTTACCGGTATGTTCTTGCCTGCGAAGTAGCGCTTGGAAAATTCGACCAGCTCGGTCGCAATCGTCTTTCCTGCTAGGTCCTCTGGCCTCTGATAGGGCGAGTCTTCGGGCACCGCAAGCACCCACTTCACCGTACCGCGGCTGACCTTGCTGTAGGTCAGACTCGTAATCCGCTCCACATCGGACTCGTTCTCGAGGACCCAGTCGTTGCCGGTCAGGCCTGCATCCAGCGCACCGTGCTCGACATACCGAGCCATCTCCTGCGCACGCACCAGCATGCACTCAATCTCGACATCATCGACTTGCGGGAAGTAGCTGCGGCCGCTCGCGAAGATACGCCAGCCCGCCCGCTCAAACAGCGCAATGGTCGCATCCTGCAGGCTGCCCTTGGGAATGCCGAGCCTCAACTTATCCGGCAACGTTCACCTCCGCGGTCAAATCCTTCGTGAAGCAGCTCACTACGCCTTCGTGGCACACCAGACCATCGCCCTCCACGTCCACCCGGAACAGCAGCGCATCGTTGTCACAGTCCGTTGCGGCCGAAACGATGCGCAACCGGTTGCCGCTCGATTCGCCCTTCATCCACAGCTTTCCCCGGCTCCGCGACCAGAAGGTCACATAGCCGGTCTCGAGCGTCTTCGCATAGCTCTCCGCGCTCACAAAGCCCAGCATGAGCAACTCGCCCGTCTTCGCGTCCTGTACCACGCCCGGGACCAGTCCGTCACTCTTCTGAAAGTCGATCGCCACTCTGCTCATCTGTTTCTCCTGACATGATGGATTCCGCCTGACGCAAGAAAAGGCCCGCTCGCGCAGTTCGCGCCGGCGGGCCTTTCTGATCTTCGTATGCTTGCCTGGTTCACCGCACCGAAGACTGCCGCCGACATGCCGAAGCATGATGGAAGTGGCAGTGGCTGCGATGCTTAGGAAAGATACTCACCCTTCAACGGTAGCTGCCTCCTTCCCCGCTTGTCAAACCTGACTCAATCACGCTGCGCAAGAGGAGGGAGAAAGGGAGTCGGACTGAGTGAATTAACGCGACGAGAACACCGTCCTCCGGTACTCTGGCTGCATCCGGATCCGCAGTTTTGAATGCATCCGCTGGAGCTGTTGTCATCATGGGCCTTGTCCGTCGCATCCTGACCTTCACGTTTGTCCTCGCGGTAGCTCTGGCGCCAGCGCCACACCGAGCTATCGCCCAGGCAAAACCTGCTTCCGCTGCTCCGCAGGGCGACCCGCTCGACATCAACACCGCCACCCGCGACCAGCTCAAAGCCCTGCCGGGAATCGGAGATGCCTACGCGGACCGCATTATCAAGGGTCGCCCGTACGCCGCCAAGAATCAGTTGACGCAAAAGGGAATTATCCCGAACAACACCTACACGAAGATTCAGGGCATGATCGTCGCAAGACGCGCTAAGTAGCTTTCCGGCGCATCCCACAAAAGTGGCATGCTCAAATAAGGGCGCGGTGCTTTTCCCGCCGTCTGCCTCGGCTGCCGCCGTTTAGCATGGGACTACGATGCTCCTCCTCCAACCAGCTGGTGCGGAAAGCCCGACGAGCGGTCTGCTGCGATGCGGACGTCGTTTCGCCTGCACACTCGCCTTCTCTGTGCTGCTGCTCGCGTTGCCCGGATGCCAGAGCGTGATAGGAACGCCCGTTTCATCCCAGGTGCGCCTGCTGAATGCATCTCCGGATGCTTCTGCTCTCGATGCCTACCAGGGATCAGCAGTGCTCGCCTACAACCTTGGCCTTGGCACCATTACGTCTTACGTGTCCATCACCCCGGGCACGTCGAACATCCTTGCGAACCAAGCCGGAACTCGTACGCAGCTGATCACCGCCACCGGCACCTTCGCCGCGGACGCGCAGTACACCATACTGATCGGGAACTACCTGGACGCGCTTCAGGAGGTTATCCTCAAGGACCAGAGCACCGCCTCGCCGCCCGGACAGGTCAACCTTCGCTTTGTCGACCAATCCGTACGTGCAGGTGCACTCGACCTCTATCTGGTCCCGACTGGCTCGACCGTAGTCGCGCAGAAGCCTCTTGCTACGGGGATGAGCTTCAACAGCAACACCGGTTATCTCAGTGTTCCTGCAGGAACCTACACGCTGGTCGCCCTGCCTGCCGGTGCAACGCCCACCGTGAGCGGCAGTACGTCCTACACCGGAGCGGCCGTATCCTACGTCACTGGCAGCGCATCGACCATCGTGTTGATCGATCCGCAATTGACGAGTACGCCTGGCGTACAGATCGTTACCGCGGCAGACTACCAGCCGCCTGCCGCAGATTGAGCACTTACGGATCAGTCCTGGTGGGGAACCCAACTCTTAGCTGAAAGTCGCTTGATTCTGTAGAAATAAACCTTTTGCCCTTCGCGCAACACTCTGACTCACCCTGTGTCTAGTTGTGTATATGCGATGCCTGTATTTCGTCGCTGATCGAACCTCTGGCCAATGACCGCAAAATAATTATCCAGACTGGTCCATGGATTCGTACGTCGCTGAATCAATGCTTACTGCGCTGCAAACGCATAGAAGCCACTTCTCAGGAAGTGGCTTCTATGTTCTAAGTCGAAGATGATGATGGAGAGACAACTATATTTTCGCTTGTAACTCTCCGTACTTATTTTGTCTAACTACCGCACAGATATGCTCTTAGTAACGATAGATTTCCGACTTATAAGGACCTTCTACCGCGACACCCAGATACTTCGCCTGCTTATCGGAAAGGGTCGTCAGCTTTACTCCGATTTTCTCGAGATGCAGCCGGGCTACTTCTTCATCCAGCCGCTTTGGCAAGATGTAGATGCCCACTTTATACTCGTCCTTCTTCTCCCACAGATCCAGTTGAGCAAGCGTCTGATTCGAGAAGCTTGCAGACATAACAAAACTTGGATGTCCGGTCGCGCAGCCCAGGTTGACCAGCCGGCCTTCAGCCAGCACGAAGATGCTGTTGCCATTGTCGAACGTGTATTTATCTACCTGTGGCTTGATGTTGGTCCGCACCGCGCCCGAAGCGTTCAGCGGCTCCATCTGAATCTCATTGTCGAAGTGACCGATGTTGCATACGATTGCCTGATCCCTCATCAGCTTCATGTGTTCGACCGTGATGATGTCCACGTTGCCGGTGCAGGTCACGTAAATGTCCCCGCGGCCTAGCGTCTCTTCAATCGTTGTGACCTCGTAGCCCTCAATCGCCGCCTGCAGCGCGTTGATCGGATCGATCTCCGTTACTACTACCCGTGCGCCAAGCCCGCGCAGGCTTGCGGCCGAGCCTTTGCCCACATCGCCGAAGCCGCACACGACTGCCACCTTGCCCGCAACCATCACGTCCGTCGCGCGCTTGATGCCGTCCACCAGCGACTCACGGCAGCCGTAGAGGTTGTCGAACTTCGACTTGGTCACCGAGTCGTTTACGTTGATGGCCGGGACCAGCAGCGTGCCTTTTTCCATCATTTTGTACAGCCGATGTACACCGGTCGTCGTTTCTTCCGAGACACCCTTCCATTCCTTCGCCACGTCGTGCCAGCGCGTCGGATGCTCGGCATGAATCTTCTTCAGCAACGTCTTGATCACGCCTTCTTCGGTCGAGGTCGAAGGTGAGTTCACCCAGTCGCCCCCATCTTCCATCTCGAAGCCTTTGTGGATCAGCAGCGTCACGTCGCCGCCATCGTCGATCACGAGCTGCGGCCCGAGCAGCCCGCCCCTGCCATCCGGAAAGCTGAGCGACTGGTTTGTGCACCACCAGAACTCCTCGAGTGATTCGCCCTTCCACGCAAAGACCGGGATACCTGCCGCCGCGATCGCAGCCGCGGCGTGGTCCTGGGTTGAGAAGATGTTGCAGCTTGCCCAGCGCACGTCGGCGCCGAGATCGACCATCGTCTCGATCAGCACTGCCGTCTGAATGGTCATGTGCAGGGAGCCGGTTACGCGCACACCCTGAAGCGGCTTGCCTGCGGCGTACTTGCGCCGAATCGACATCAGGCCTGGCATCTCCTGCTCGGCGATGTCGATCTCCTTGCGCCCAAAATCGGCCAGCGAAATATCCGCTACCTTGTACTCCTGAGCTACCGTCTTCTCTACCTGACCAATTGTCGCAGTCGCCATAAAACCTCAGAGATTATCAAAATAAAAGCAAGCTAAGGATAGCATCGGGCATTTTACTTCTTCAGAAAAGTCAATCCTTTACGACCGAGACACACACAGGCCGCACTTCCTTCCACCGCGTACTCAGGGAGCAAGCGGCTGCAGGGCAATCGTTCTGCCCGTTGCCGCCGACCTACGCGCCGCATCCAAAATCTGCATCACCACCAGGTTGGTCGGCAGCGACGATAGATCGTCCCCCGGCTGAATGGTTCCGCGCAGCACGGCTGCAAGATAGGCGAGCGAGTTGCGCCGGTTCTCCGCCAGTGCCGGCGCGCTTACCACGGATTCCGCCGCCTGACCCGCATAGCGCACGCGAAGCTGATCGGCCCCCACTGTGATCGCAGACCCGCGCACGCCGTACACCTCTATATCCTTGCGCGCGAAGCTCCAGTCCCACGAGGGCATCAGCACCGCCTGCGCCTTCGGGTAGCGCAGGATCACCGTCGCGTCGTCATCCACCTTCGGATAGATGGACGGCTTGTCGGTCTGCGTCACCGCGGTCACGCTGAGCGGAACTTCTCCATGCATGAGCACCGTCATCAGGTCTGCGCCGTAGCAGCCGAAGTCGAATAACGCTCCTGCGCCGTTCTGCACTGGATCGGTCAGCCACGGCAGCCACTCCGGCCCGACGCCGATCTCCTTCGGGCCCTCATGCCCATCGTGCACGACGACCTTGTGCACCTCGCCAAGCTTGCCTTGTGCGACCTCTTCGAGCGCCTCCGTGTTGCTCGCGTACCAGGTCGTCTCGTAGTTCACCAGCACCTGCACGTGGTAGCGCCGTGCCGCCGCGCGAATCGCTAACGCGTCCTCCATCGTCGTCGCGAGCGGCTTCTCCACCATCGACGCGATGCCATGCCGCGCGGCCTCTTCGATCACCCGGCGATGATCCTCGATCGTCGTATATACCAGCACCGCGTCGGGGTGCTCCGCATCGAGCATGCGCTCCACATCCGTATAAAACAGCTTTTGCGCCAGGTGATACTGCGCCGCGTACTGGCGTGACAGCGCGACATCCGGCTCGGCGACCGCAACCAGCTGCACATCCATCTGTTTTGGCAGCGCACTCAGCAGCCCGTGCACATGCCCATGCACCAGGCCCACGATAGCCACCCGAACCGGCCTCGTGCCTACCTGCGCAGAGAACGCGGGAGCCGCGCAAGCAAGGGCAACCGCAACAAAGCAGCGAAAGGATCTCATCGTCATATCGACCAGAAGTCTACACTCTTGCAGTCCTGCCGATCTTGCCTTGTTTAGGTTCGGGATGCCTGCGGGGCTCCACTTGCCGGCTTCAGCAGCCAGCACAACCCCGCGCCCACCGCCGCCATGCCGCCGACGACCAGCAGTCCCGCCGAAAATGTGTGGGTCACATCCTTCAACTTGCCTGTCAGCGTCGGCCCCACAAAGCCGCCCAGGCTACCGATCATCGTGATGATGGCCACGCCGCCCGCCGCTGCCTGTCCGCCCAGCACCCGCGTCGGCAGCGCCCAGAAGGGGCCCATCATGCTCCAGTAGCCCACCGCCGCCAGCGTCATCGCGCACAGCACCGTCACCAGGCTATGGGCGTACGCCGCCCATCCGAACCCGATGACGCTAAGTAGAAAGCACCCCGCGATGTGCCAGCGACGCTCTCCTGTCCGGTCGCTCGACCAGCCCACGATCACCGTAAACACCGCCGCCGCCACATACGGCACCGTCGCATACCGTGCGATGACGCTCGCCGCATTCGCCCCACCCAGATGCGCGAAGCTGTTCAACAGCAGAGGCATCCAGATGTTGACCGTGTAGACACCAACCTGGTCCAGGAAGAAAACGATCGCCAGCACCCAGACCATGGGCAGCTTGAAGGCATCGAGCAGATTGTGACGCTCGCTTGCGCCACCCTCCTTGCGATCGCGCTCGAGCTCCCCGTCCAGCCACTTCTTCTCGGGCTCCGTGAGCCACCCGGCATCGTCCGGATGATTCTTTAGCACAAACAGCACCGAAATCCCCATCAGAAACGTCGGCACACCCTCCATCAGAAACAACCACTGCCATCCATGCAGCCCGGCCTTGCCATCGAGCTTCAGCAGAAAGCTCGACAGCGGCGCGCCCACCACGCCCGCGATCGAAGTCGCCGTCATGAACTTGGCCACTGCCCGCGCCCGTTCGCCGGATGGAAACCAATAGGTCAGGTACAGAATCATTCCCGGAAAGAACCCCGCCTCGCTGATCCCCAGTAGCAGCCGCATCGCGTAGAACGAATGCTCACCGCGCACAAACATCATGCAGCTCGCAATGATCCCCCACGAGATCATGATGCGCGCAATCCACACCCGCGGCCCCACCTTTTGCAGCAGCAAATTGCTGGGCAGATCGAACATCAGCTGCCCGATGAAGAACAGTCCTCCGCCCAGCCCGAAGACCGTGTCGCTCAGGTGCAGGTCGCGCTTGAACTCCACCGCCGCGAACCCCACGTTTACGCGGTCCAGGTACGCCAGAATGTAGAGGATGAAGATGTAGGGGATCAGCCGCCATGAGATCTTGCTGTACAGCTTCTTCGCGTCGACTTCGCTCGTTTGTTCTACCGTCGCGGCCATGGACCTACTTTACCCGTCCACCGTTGGACCCGGACAGCCTCTTGTGCGACTCACAAAATGTTTGCCCGCGAATCTTTCGCCGTGTGCTCGGGCGGCAGCACCTGCATTCTTCGACCCTCGCGCCAAGAAAGCCAACCGGCCGCCATCATCAGCAGGAAGAATCCGCCAAACCCCAGGCCAATCCCCAGAACCGAGGCCACACCCATCAGCACCACCCACAGCGGCTGCCCGGTCTCGCTGTAGTACACGAATCCTATGAACAGCGTCACGATCAGCAGCAGCAGGGAAGCGACCAGCACCGCCACGCTCAGCACGATCCACGGCTTGTATCCCTTGCCCACCGACTCGACCAACGGCTACGACCTTTCCTGCTTGAGCAGCGCGCGCTTGCGCTCCACGCCCCAGCGATATCCGGTCAGATGCCCGCTCTTGCCCACCACGCGATGGCACGGCACGACCAACGCCACCGGATTCGCTGCGCACGCCGCCGCCACCGCCCGGACCGAGCGTGGACTCCCGATCGCCGCTGCAATGTCGGAGTAGCTCCTCGTCTCGCCTCTCGGAATCGCCTGCAGCTCCCGCCACACCCGATGCTGAAACGCCGTCGCCCGCACATCCAGCGGCAGCGCCATTGCCGCCCTATGCTCGCCGAGACTCGCCACGACTGCCGCAACGGCATACTCCAGCTCGCGATCCATCTGCTTGAGCTCCGCCTGCGGGAACCGTCCGCGCAGCTCCTCCATCAGCTCCTCGTCGCGGTCGCCGAACGCCACCGCGCACACCCCGTGGTCGGTCGCTCCTACCAGGAGCCTGCCCAGCGGGCACTCCGCCAGCGCATAGCGGATGCGCAGCCCTTTGCCGCCGGCCTTGAGCGCCGTCGGCGTCATGCCCAGCGTCGCGGCGGCTCCTTCATATAGGCGGCTGCTCGAGCCGAACCCCGCGTCGTAGAGCGCGTCGGTCACCGAGACCCTCGGCTCCCGCATCTTCGTCTTGAACGCGGCCACCTTTTGCGCGCGTCCATATTCTCCGGGCGTTACCCCCAGCACCCGCTTGAAGCCGCGCAGGATCGTGAACTTGCCCACGCCGGTGACCTTCGCAAGGTCCTTCAGGCGTGTGCGCTCGCCGCCGTTTTTCTGCAGATAGTCGGCTACCTGCGCGATCGCCTCCGCCTGCGGGTCCGGCTTGGGCGTCGTGCGATCCGGCTCACAGCGCAGGCATGCCCGATACCCCGCCCCACGCGCCGCCTCGGTCGTTGGAAAGAAGGTCACATTTTTGCGCGTCGGCCGCCGGCTCGGACAACTTGGCTTGCAGTAGATTTTGGTCGACTTCACCGCATAGTAAAACTGTCCATCGGCCCGTGCATCGCGCTCGAGCACCTGCTGCCACGCCTTACCTGGAAACAGGCTCGGGACTGCAACCTTGCCGCTCGCACCTGTTGTGTGACTCATCGTCATCGCCATACCGAGTATCTTCTATCTGCTGACGCCGCGCCACACTCCGCAGGTTGCAGCCAAACTAGGTAGAACCGAATTGTGTTGATCGCTACGATTCACTTGCTAGTGCGACTTGACTGTCTGTGGGCTGGCGTCCACTTCTTTAAAAGCACCTCCGTTGAAGAAGGTAGCTTTTCCCCCGGGCAATACCCTGAGATCCTCTGTCATGCCTCGCAGATGCGTAAGCTGCTTGATCTCTTTCCCTGTTACGTCACTCATGGAATAAACGTTGTAATCATAGTTTCCTCCGTGCGCCGGCTCCGTAGCAGCAAGAAAGATAATCGTCATGCCATGATCGAGAAAGCGAGCCTCGCCGTATGCAGGGCCGGTGGAGGATTCGTCGGAAACGTGCGGCTGAAACAGCTTTTCTCCACCTACTGAACCTAAGTTGAACTCTTCCATAAGTGCTCCGATCGGATACCCTGTAGTGCTAATTAGGAGCTTGATCCCGCCTGGAGTAATTTCATCGGCAGCGGCGTCCAACGATTGCAAATCGTAAAATGACGTATGAGTGATCTGCGTACGTCCTGTCCCGTGAAGCGCCTTGCTCGCCTGCACAGAGACGGAGAACAAATCCCAATCATGGCGCGCCGGGCGGGCGATCGGAGAATGGTTCCCAGTAAACGTTGAGGCTCCATAAAACACCTTTGAGTCGTCCGGAGAAAAGACGGGATGGAGCGCGTCTTCATCCTCTCCAGTCAACATACGTGCATTGTGTCCATCGGCATCCACTAACCAGATCGCGGACTTAGATTCCGGCGAGGTCGCAAACGAGTAGACGATAAGTTTGCCGTTGTGCGAGAAGCTTGCCTCAGATTCAATTCCCTTCGGGGCAGCCGTCAGACGAACGTCCTTGCCGCTGGACGGGTCCCTGCGATACAGAAAAGACGAACTGCCACTCGCCTGAGAAAAGAGCGTACCCCCTCTCAGGGGAGCGACCGCCGCCTCGCCCGCAGGAGGTGCGAAATTTTGCTGCATCGTTTCCCGAGAATGGCCAAATAGGAAGATGCCGATGGCGGTTGTCGCTAATACGATGAGGCTGGCGAAGCTGACGACCGCTATCGAAATAAGTCTGCCGGCTCGCACGATGAACCTCCGCCTGTTCAGTTCAAGTTCTTTGCGAAAGCAAAGTGTATGCCAAGCAAGTTCGTACTCTAAAAGATAAGCAGAAGCAGCTACGACCAGAGACGCTCAGACTTTGATCTGTCTCGACCGCCGGCTAGAGAACCTTAGGCGGCAAAGGCACCGCCTTGCCCTCCGCATCCACCTCAAAGCTATCCACCAGGAACGAAGTCAGGTTGGCCACGCCGAAGCTGGTGGTAATCGCCACGTCCGTCGCATCCCGCCCCGTCGCCATCAGCACCCGGCCCATGCGCCCATCGTTGTGGCGCGCGTCCATCGTCCACCAGCGCCCTTCGAGAAACACCTCATACCACGCACTGAAATCCCCCGGCCCACCCGAAGGCCGCCGAATATCCCCGAGATATCCGGTCACATACCGCGCTGGAAGATTCATTGCTCGACACATCGTAATTGCCAGGTGCTGGAAGTCCCGGCACACGCCCACGCGCTCTGTGAAGACATCAAGCGCGGTCTTCGTCGGCCGCGCCGAGCGATAGTCGAAGCGCACATGCGTGTGCACCCAGTCGCGAATCCAGATCGCCCGCGCCCACCCCGGCGTCGTGTGCCCGAACAGGTCTCCGGCGACTAGCGACATGGCATCGACCTCGCAGTACCGGCTGGCGAGCAAAAACTGCAGCACCTCGGTCGGTAGATCCTCAACCGCATGCTGACGCGCCTCTGTCGCAATCTCGTCCGGCTCGGCCGCCGTCTCCACCACACTGCTTCCCGTCAGCCGCAGCGGCCCGGCTGGCGTGAGGAAGCGGCTGCACCGGTTGCCGAAGCCGTCCAGGTATTCATCCGTCTCGAGCGCCTGCCCAACGCCCGCTTCGACGTGCTCGGCCAGCAGGTTTTCCTCGCCCTGCCGCCTTCGGTCGAGGGAGGGATGCAGCCGCAGCAGCCCGATCATCGCAGACTCGCGCGGCATGTCGAACTCAATAGCAAACTGGTTGCGAATCAACATGAATGTCTCCTCGACTCAGGCGTCATCTGGCGAACCAGAGTCCCGTAGTTTCCTGCTCCTGCCACCCTCCAGTCGAAACAAGAGAGGCGAGCCACTCGGGCCCGCCCTCCTGCCCAACCGCAAACGACCTTACCGCACCGCAACTGCCTCGGTCGCACCCGCCTTTAGCGCCGCGGCCTTGTCCGTCTGTTCCCACGTAAAGTCCGCGCCGGTCCGGCCGAAGTGCCCGTACGCCGCGGTCTGCTTGAAGATCGGCCGGCGCAGCTTCAGCGTTTCGATGATGCCCTTCGGGGTCAGGCTGAAGTTGGCCCGTACCAGCTCTTCGAGCTTGTCCGGGTCGAGCGTGCCCGTGCCAAAGGTATCCACCAGCACGCTGACCGGCTCGGCCACACCGATCGCATACGCCAGCTGCACCTCGCAGCGCTCGGCCAGGCCGGACGCAACGATGTTCTTGGCAACATACCGCGCCATGTATGCCGCCGAGCGATCGACCTTGGTCGCATCTTTGCCGGAGAACGCGCCGCCGCCATGCCGGCCCATGCCGCCGTAGGTGTCGACAATGATCTTGCGTCCGGTCAGCCCCGAGTCGCCCATCGGGCCGCCGACCACAAAGCGCCCCGTCGGATTGATGTGGAACTTCGTTTGCCCATCGAGCAGCTCCGCCGGAATCACGGCGCGAATCACATTCTTCTCCACATCCGCGCGCAACGTTTCGTTGGTCACATCCTCGTCATGCTGCGTCGAGATGACCACGGCATCGACCCGCGCCGGCTTACCGACCTCGGCATACTCCACCGTCACCTGGCTCTTGCCATCGGGCCGCAGGTAGGGCATCAACCCTGACTTGCGCACCTCGGAAAGCTTCTCGCTTAGCCGGTGCGCCAGCGAGATCGGCAGCGGCATCAACTCCGGCGTCTCGTTAGTCGCGTACCCGAACATCATGCCCTGGTCACCCGCGCCGCCGGTATCTACGCCCATCGCGATGTCCGGAGACTGCTTGTTGATCGTCGAAATGACCGCGCAGGTGTTTGAGTCAAAGCCGTACGACGAATGTGTGTACCCGATCTCCGCCACCGTCGAGCGCACCAGGTCCTGGAAGTCCACATAGGCCTTGGTCGTAATCTCGCCCGCAATCACCACCAGCCCAGTGCAGGTCAAGGTCTCGCACGCCACGCGGCTCATGGGATCCTGCTTCAGACACGCATCAAGGATCGAATCCGAGATCTGGTCGGCAATCTTATCCGGATGGCCTTCGGTGACTGACTCACTGGTAAATAAGAAACGGTCGCGTTTCGCCAAAACTAACTTCCTCCATATGGGTGCGCCTGGTGCGCCGTCGTTCGCGCATAAACAAGCATGATTTTACCTGTTCAACGCTGCTTTGCGTTCTGTGTGAGTTCTTCTTCGCGATCTTTGCGTGCCAGCTTTGCTTTTGTCCGGCACTGCTATGCGCTCGCGCAGAGATAGAATCGCAGCAATCCCGCCGCTGTTCGGCCCGACGTGCAGCCCCCATGCTTCCTACCCAGACCCTCACCGATCCGCGCAGCCCTGCCCCCACGCCTGGCGTGCCGCGCCTGCCCCTGCTTCGCGCCCTCACCTCCGTTCGTTTCTTCGCCGCGGTCCACGTCGCGCTTTACCACCTTGTCCGCCCATTTGCCCGCTGGGGCTTGTTCGCCGCCGCCATGAGCGCCGGCTACACCGGTGTGAGCTTCTTCTTTTTTCTCTCCGGCTTCATTCTCACCTACGCCCACGCCGCCGAATATGAGCGCGGCCGCGGCGACGTCCGCAAGTTCTTCTTCGCCCGCTTTGCCCGCGTCTACCCCGTCTATCTCGTCTCCACGCTCTTTGCCGGCCTGGTCTACGCCGGCCAGTTTCGCTCACATATCCACATCCTGGCCTTTGTTGCCGACCTCCTGCTCCTCCAGTCCTGGTCGATGCGCATGATCAACTTCTTCAACGCCAGCGCCTGGACACTCTCCTGCGAGGCCTTCTTCTATCTCGTCTTCCCCTTCGTCCTGCTGGCCATCCTTCCTCGGACCCGCCGCTCTGCCCTTGCCTGGATCTCCCTGTTCTACCTCCTTGCCATCGCGGCGCCGCTCGCCCTTTGGCGCATATATCCTGACGCCTCCTGGATCGAAACCTTCGACCGCGTCCCCGGACTCGACACCGTCTTCCTCATCAACCGTCTGCCTATCTTCGCTTTGCCCGAGTTCCTCGCTGGCATGTCGGTCGCGTGGTTTTTCCTGCGCTTCCGGCCCTCAGCCAGAGCCGCCGCCGTTTGCGCCACCACCGGCTTAGGACTGCTCGCGCTCGCTCTCGTTTTTGCTGACCACCTGCCGTATGTCGCCCTGCACAACGGTCTCCTCATCCCGGTCTACGCTCTCCTGCTGCTCGGCCTGGCAGAAAACAACGCACTCTCCCGCCTGCTGTCGACTCCTGTTCTTGTCCTGCTCGGAGAATCCAGCTACGCGCTTTACCTGATCCACATCATCTTCAACTCCTTCGCCCTCCGCTTCGGCTACGACCAGAGCCTGCCCGAAGCTGGCCTTAACCTTTTCCTGGTCACCTGTCTTGCAATCCTTATGCATCTCTATGTCGAGCGCCCCTGTCGCCGCCTCCTCCTCGCCTGGTGGGCGCGCCGCCACCCTTCGCAGATGCAGATCGTCTGACTCTCTTCTTATCGTTAGTTCCTGAGAAAGCTTTAGCTTTTACGCACTCTTTATTCGTTGCCGAAAGGATCACGCGATGCGAGAGATGAAGGGCATCCACCGAGGGCCGTTCGAGGTATCCGGAGAGGCCCTGTTGATTCGCGGCATGATTTACGGCGACCTCCTGATTGGCGCCGACGCGGACGTCGAGATGCGCGGAATGATCTTCGGGAACGTCGTCCAGAGCGGCGGAAACCTGCATCTCCGCGGCATTGTTGACGGCAACGTCACCAACATCGGAGGCACTCTCCGGGTCACCGGCATCGTTTCCGGACGACTCACAACCGAGCGCGGCACAACCACGCAGGAGCCGAAGGCAATCGTTGGCCGCTGACAATCGTTCTGTCTACGCCTGCCGCTTCACCCGAAAGACATGCGCCGGTTGCACATTCGGGCGCAGCGCGACGTAGTTGCTTCGGTCGTGCCAGGTGTAAGTCTGGCCCGTCAGCAGGTCTTCCACCATGAAGTTCACCCCGTGCGGAACCCCCAGCCGCTTCAGGTCGAGATCGATCCAGCCGCCCTGCTCCGCTAACGGATCCAGGTTGATTGCCACCAGAATCGTGTTCTCCTCGCCATCGGCATCCCGCGCCGACTTCGAGTAGGCCATCAGGCTTGGATTGTCGACTGGATGGAACGATAGCGAGTCATTCTTCTGCAGCGCCGGGTTCTCCCGCCGAATTTTGTTCAGATCGGTGATCAGCGGGACCAGCGACCCTGGTTGATTGCGGTCGCGCTGCCGGATCTGGTACTTTTCACTGTCCAGATACTCCTCGGACTCGGTCTTACCCACCGACGGCTTGGCCGGCGCGTTCTCGCACAACTCATAGGCCGGGCCGTAGATTCCGTAGTTCGCGGTCAGGGTCGCCGCCAGGATCAGCCGCTGCATAAACGCGGGCCGGCCCCCTTCCTGCAAGCTCTTATGCAGAATGTCCGGCGTGTTTGGCCAAAAGTTAGGCTGGAAAAAGTCGCTCACCGGGGGCTGCGTAATCTCTTCGAGATACGTCTGCAAGTCCGCCTTTGTCGTGCGCCAGGTGAAGTACGTGTAGGACTGCGTGAACCCAGCCTTCGCCAGCGAATACATCACGTGCGGACGCGTGAACGCCTCGGCCAGGTAGATCGTGTCCGGATATTTCTCGCGCAGGCTGCCCAGGCACCACTCCCAGAAGGGAAGCGCCTTGGTATGCGGATTGTCGACGCGAAACACCTTCACCCCGCGCTTGATCCAGAACTCAAACACCGCGTGCAACTCCTCCCACAAGGAGCGCCAGTCGGTCGACTCGAAGTTCAGGGGATAGATGTCCTGGTACTTCTTCGGTGGGTTTTCAGCATATTGAATGCTGCCGTCTGGGCGCGCAATGAACCACGCCGGATGCTGCTTGACCCACGGGTGATCGGGCGAGCACTGGAACGCAATGTCGAGCGCCAGCTCCATCCCGTGCGTCTGCGCCTCCGCGACCAGGCGATCGAAATCGGCAAACGTGCCGAGGCTCGGATGAATGGCCTTGTGTCCGCCCTCATTGTCCTTGGTCGGCGCGGCTCCGATCGCCCACGGGCTGCCTTCATCGCCCGGCTCAGCCGTCACTGAATTATTAGGCCCCTTGCGGAAGGCCGTGCCGATGGGGTGAATGGGCGGCATATACAGGACGTCGAAGCCCATCGCCGCGATCTCCGGCAGCTGCGCAACGACATCGGCAAACGTTCCGTGCTGGCCCGGCACCGAAGAAGCCGAGCGCGGAAACAGCTCATACCAGGTTGAGTACCGCGCCCGCTCCCGATCCACCCACAACGGCAGTTCCGCCGCGGCCTTGGTCGCAAAGCTGAGATCCGGGTACTTCGCCGCCAGCGCCAGGATCTCCGGTCTCAGCGGATCCTCATAGATCGCGGCATCCTGGTCCGCCAGCTGCCGCAGCGAAGCCACCGCTCCTGTCAGCTTCTTCGCATCCCCGGCTTTCGCCCGTCCGGCGGCCTGCTCCAGCAGCAGCGCGCCCGTTCGTAAAGCGAGCGGAATATTCTGCGCCAGCGCCGCCGTCTCCGGCTGGCCGGGATCGGGCTGTGCCGCCAGCCGCTTCTTCAGGTCGCTGTTCCACGTATCCAGATGGTCGACCCATCCCTCGACCGTGAAGCTCCAGCTCCCTAACTGGTCGGCAACAAAGGACGCCGTCCACACATCGTTACCCGCGTCCTCCATTGGCACCGACCGCCAGCGCCGCTCGGCTTTCGGGCGATACAGCAGCCGCGCCGCCAGATGGTCGTGCCCATCGGCGAAGATTGCTGCCGACACCGTCACCGCGTCCCCCAGGATCCGGCATGCGGGGTACCGCCCGCCCTCGACCTGCGGTGTTACCTCTTCAATTACGACCCTGCTTCGACCTTCGGAAGGCTTCATCCCAAACCAGCTTTCGACCTGCGATTTCGACCGCGCACCGCCCAGGCTGCATGCGCTACGCTCCGCGCAAGAATACATCACCTGCAAACCCGCATCTATACCTTCACCGGCACTTTTACGGCCATCGCGGCCCATCTAAGGGATGCACTGCAGGTACGCCGGGCTGTCTGTACCGGCGGGCAACGTGGCTGGCCCGACTATGGAGAGTTCGTTTGAAGCGATCGAAGACTGCCCCTGATTCCACTCTGCACGCCCTGCGCATTGAAGACTACGCCATGATCGGCGACTGCGAAACCGCCGCACTTGTCGGCCGCAACGGCTCGATCGACTGGCTCTGCTGGCCCAGCTTCTCCGCCAACGCCTGCTTCGCCGCCCTGCTCGGCACCAAGGACCACGGCTACTGGAAGATCGCACCCAACGGCAAGATCAAGGGCATCACCCGGCGATACCTCCCCGATTCGCTCGTGGTCGAAACCACCTTTACCACCGATTCGGGCGTCGTCTGCCTGCTCGACTTCATGCCTCCGCGCGGGGAAAACTCGGATGTCGTCCGCATCGCCCGCTGCCTTCACGGCAAAGTCGATATGCGCATGGACCTCTCCATCCGCTTCGACTACGGCCGCACCATCCCCTGGGTCACTCACACCCCGGAGGGCCTGCGCGCTATCGCCGGCCCCGACCTGGTGCTCTTGCGGACGCCCGTGCACCTTAAGGGCGAAGACATGACCACGGTCGCCGAGTTCACCCTGCACGCCGGGGAGGAGCTGCCCTTCACCCTCACCTACGCCTCCGCCATCGGCAAAGACGCGAATGCTCCAGTCGAGGATCCGCGACCCATCGAGGCCACGACCGAGCTCGACAACACCCTGGCTTTCTGGCGCGAGTGGAACGAGCGCAACACCTATAAGGGTAAATATCAGGACGCCGTCTGCCGCTCGCTCATGACGCTCAAAGCGCTCACCTATGAGCCCTCCGGTGGTATCGTCGCTGCCCCCACTACCTCCTTGCCCGAGGAGATCGGCGGTAAACGGAATTGGGACTACCGTTTCTGCTGGCTGCGCGACACCTCCTTCACCCTCCTTACCCTGCTCAACGCCGGCTACAAGGAGGAGGCCGTTGCCTGGCGGCGGTGGCTGCTGCGCGCCATTGCCGGCGCGCCTAGCCAGATCCAGACTATCTACGGCATCTGCGGCGAACGCCAACTCACCGAGTGGACCGCAGACTGGCTGCCCGGCTACGAACACTCGCAGCCGGTCAACATCGGTAACGCCGCCTCGTCCCAATTCCAGCTCGACGTCTTCGGGGAGGTCGCCTCCGCGCTCGCGCAAACCCCCGAAGCCGACGAAGACATCCGGGTATCCGCAAGCTCCGTCCAGGGCCAGCTGATCGACCATCTCTGCAGAATCTGGCCTCAGCCCGACGACGGTATCTGGGAGACCCGCGGCGGGCGCAAGCACTTCACCCACTCCAAGGTCATGGCCTGGGTCGCGCTCGACCGCGCCATCAAGCACCACGAAGAGTTCGACGGCGGCGGCGACGTCAAGACCTGGAGGAAGAATCGCGACCTAATTCATAAGGAGGTCTGCGCCAAGGGCTTCTCCAAAAAACTCAACTCCTTCACCCAGTCCTACGGCTCGAAGGAGCTCGACGCCTCCTGCCTGCGCATCGGCCTGGTCGGCTTCCTGCCCATGGACGATCCGCGCATCGTCGGCACCATCGACGCCATTGGCAAGCGCTTGACCAAGAACGGCTTCATCGAGCGCTACGATACCAAATCTTCCTCAGATGGCTTGCCTCCCGGCGAAGGCACCTTCCTCGCCTGCAGCTTTTGGATGGTGATCTGCCTCTGGCTCATCGGCCGCCACGCCGAGGCTGAAGCCCTCTTTGAGCGTCTCCTCGCCCTCTCGAACGACGTCGGACTGCTGTCCGAGGAGTGGGATACGGAGGGCAATCGGATGGTCGGCAACTTTCCGCAGGCGCTCTCGCACATCACCCTGGCCCATGCCGCGTTTGCCATGTCCGGGAGCTGGAAGCCTGAACTGAGCGAGCAGGTCACCAGGCGCAAGGGCTTTTTCCGCCGCTAGACGGTTTGCAACCCAACCCCCTCTCGGCGCACCTAACCGACTGTCCAATCACCTACAAGGCCCGGAAGGAGATGCATGTCCACGCCTCACGTGCCGGTCTCCACCTACCGGCTGCAGCTGCATAAAGGCTTCACCTTCGACGACGCCGCTGCGACCGCGCAATACCTCTACGACCTCGGCATCTCGCACGTCTACAGCTCGCCCTACCTGCAGGCCGCGCCCTCGAGTATGCACGGCTATGATGTCGTCGATCACGCGCGGGTCAATGAGGAGCTGGGCGGCGCCGCGGCCCATGAGCGCTTCTCAAAGACGCTCGGCGAGAACGGCCTCGGCCAGGTCCTCGACATTGTCCCCAACCACATGGCGATCGGCATGCAAAATCGCTTTTGGTGGGATGTGCTCGAAAACGGGACCTCCAGCCGCTACGCCTCCTTCTTCGACATCGACTGGAACCCCCAGGAGGAGCGTCTCCGCGACAAGGTCCTGGTTCCCATCCTCGGCGACCAATACGGCCGCGTCCTTGAGTCTGGCGGGATCAAGGTTTTGCGGACCGGCCCTAACTTCGTCGTCGAAGCTTCCGGAGAACGGTTTCCGGCCGCACCCACTTCACTGCCTGCCATTCTCGCGAAAGCCGCGGTTTACGCCGGCTCCGACGCGCTCAGCTTCGCTGCCGCCTCTTACGGCCGCCTGCCCAATCCATCTTTTGAAGACCGCCGCACCGTCCTTGCCCGGCACCGCGATAAGATCGTCATCACCCAGCTCGTCGCCCGCCTCTGCGCTGAGCAGACCTCCATCTATGAGGCCATCGACCGCGCCGTCGACGAACTCAACGCGGACCACGATGCGCTCGATGACTTTCTCAACCACCAGAACTACCGCCTCGCCTACTGGAAGACCGCCGATCAGCAGCTCGGCTACCGGCGCTTTTTCGACGTCAACTCGCTGATTGGCCTGCGCATGGAGCGCGCCCACGTCTTTGAGGAGACCCACGCGCTCATCCTCGACTGGTTGCGGCGCGGCGTCCTCGACGGCGTCCGCGTCGACCACCCTGACGGCCTTCGCGATCCTCTTGAGTACTTCAAGCGCCTGCGCGACGCCGCCCCCGACGCCTGGATTATCGGGGAAAAGATCCTCGCCGCCGGTGAGTTCCTGCGCTCCGGCAAACGCGGCTCCTGGCCCATCGAAGGCACCAGCGGCTACGACTTCCTCAACGTCGCGTTGCGCCTGCTCGTCCGCCCGCACGGCATGGCCGAGCTCTCCCGCATCTACGGCGAGTTCACCGGCCAGCCTATCGATTTCCCGCCCATCGCACACGATAAGAAGATTGCCGTCGCCGAACAGGCCCTCGGCTCCGACGTCAACCGCCTGACCACCCTATTCGTCGAAATCTGCGAGCAGCACCGTAACCAACGCGACTACACCCGCGCCGAAGTGCGCCGTGCCATTCGCGAGATCGCCGCCTGCTTCGGCATCTACCGCACCTACGTCGTGCCGCAGCGCAACGAAATCACCGGCGAAGACCGCCGCGCCATTGCCCGCGCCATCCAGTGCGCGCGCAGCGGCCGGCCAGAGATCGACGGCGGCCTGTTTGACTTCTTCGAGCAGGTGCTCACCCTCCAGGTCGCCGGCCGCAACGAGGCCGAGTTCGTTCTGCGCTTCCAGCAGTTCACCTCGCCTGTCATGGCCAAGGGCGTCGAAGACACGGCCTTCTACTGCTTCAACCGCCTGACCGCCATGTGCGAGGTCGGCGGCGACCCTGGACGCGACGGCTCCTCGCTTGAAGACTTCCACAACTACCAGGCCAAGATGCAGTCGACCCACCCGTCGACCATGACTACGCTCTCGACCCACGACACCAAGCGCTCCGACGACCTGCGTATCCGGATTGCCGTGCTCAGCGAAATCCCGCACCACTTCGCCAGCGCGCTCGCTCGCTGGTCTGCGATGAACGAGCCTCGCAAGAGCAAAAGCTTTCCCGACCGCAATACCGAGTATTTCCTCTACCAGACTCTTATCGGCGCCTGGCCCATCGACTTCGAGCGCACCAAGGCCTACATGCTCAAAGCCATGCGCGAGGCCAAGCAGCAGACCAGCTGGGTCGCCAACAACAAGGACTACGAAGACGCGCTCTGCCAGTTCACCGAAGGTATCCTGAACGACCCCGCCTTCGTCACTGACCTCGAAGCCCTCGTCGCGAAAACGCTCGTGCCTGGCCGCATCAACTCGCTCACCCAGACGCTGCTGAAGCACATCGCCCCCGGCGTGCCCGACCTCTACCAGGGCTCCGAGCTCTGGGACCTGTCGCTTGTCGATCCCGACAACCGCCGGCCCGTCGACTACGACCTCCGCCGCCGCCTGCTCGCGGAACTCCCCACGCTCTCCACCACCCAGCTACTGGATCGCCTCGCCGACCGCGACGATCCCGGCACGCCGAAGCTCCACCTCATCCATCAATGTCTCCTGCTCCGGCGCGAACATCCCGAGTGGTTCGGCGCCGCGGCGGACTACACTCCGCTTCTGGCAACCGGCCCGAAGGCCTCCCACGCCGTTGCTTTCCTGCGCGGTTCCTCGGTCCTCGCCGTTGCTCCGCGCCACACCGTCTCGGTCGCCCAGGGTTGGGGCGGCACCTCGCTCCGCCTGCCCGAAGGCGCCTGGATCAACCGCCTGACCGGTGAACGCTTCGAATCCGGCAACGTCGCGGTCGAAAACCTCTTGCGCACCTTTCCCGTAGCCCTGCTTGTCCGCGAGGAGTCGAACCATGCATAGCTTTCACGTCTGGGCCCCAAGGCCGAACAAAGTCGCTCTCCAGCTCGGCGAACGGATCCTCCCCATGGAAGGCCCGGACAGCCACGGCAACTGGAAGCTCGACGTCGAGGACGCCAAGTTCGGCGACGAGTACGCCTTTCTCCTCGACGACGACTCGACCGCCTACCCCGACCCGCGCAGCACCTTCCAGCCGCACGGCGTTCATCGCCCGTCCGCGCTCTACGACCAGAAAGCCTTTGAGTGGCACGACTCCCTCTGGCAGGGTCCGCCGCTCACCGGCGCTGTCGTCTACGAGCTCCACATTGGCACCTTTACCGAGGGCGGAACCTTCGATGCCGCCATCGAAAAGCTGCCCTATCTCGCCGAACTTGGCATTACCCACATCGAGATCATGCCGCTCGCCGAGTACGCCGGCGGCCGCGGCTGGGGCTATGATGGCGTTGCGCTCTTCGCCGTCAACCACTGCTATGGCGGTCCCGACGGCCTCAAGCGCCTGGTCGATGCCGCCCACGGCCATGGTCTCGCCGTCATTCTCGACTGCGTCTATAACCACTTTGGCCCGGTCGGCAACTACACCGGCAAATTCGGCCCCTACACCACCGACAAGCACCACACCCCCTGGGGCGACGCCATCAACTTCGAGGATTCCGGCTCCGACGAGGTGCGGCAGTTCTTCTTCGACAACGCCCTGATGTGGATGCGCGACTACCACATCGACGGACTCCGCCTCGACGCTATTCACGAGATCATTGACCGCTCCGCCGTCCACTTCCTCGAGCAACTCTCCGCCCGCGTCGATAATCTCTCCGCTACCGTCAACCGGAAACTGGTCCTCATTGCCGAGTCCGATCTCAACAATCCGCAGATCGTCACCCCGATCGAGGCGCGCGGCTACGGCATGGACGCCCAGTGGTCGGATGACTTCCACCACGCGCTCTTCACCGTCCTGAACGTCGAGGCAGATGGAGCAGGCAAAGGCTACTACAACGACTTCGGCGACTTCGAAAGCCTGGCCAAAAGCCTCAAGTACATCTTCGTCTACGACGGCAAGTACTCCGAATACCGCCAGCGCAGGCATGGGCGCCCCGTTGACGGACTTTCTGCGCATCACTTCGTCGGCTTCATCCAGAACCACGACCAGATCGGCAATCGTGCCATCGGCGACCGGCTTGAGCACATCGTCGGTGTCGCGCGTACCAAGGTCGCGCTCGGCATCGTCCTCACCGCGCCCTTCATTCCCATGCTCTTCCAGGGCGAAGAGTTCGCCGCCTCCACCCCCTTCCTCTACTTCGCCGACCACGAAGATCCCGAGATGGCCAAGATGGTCGCCGAGGGACGCAAAAAAGAGTTTGCCGCCTTTGGCTGGGACGAAAGCCAGATTCCCAACCCCGAAGCGCCCGACACCTTCCTCCACTCGCGCCTGAAGTGGGACGAGATCAACGAAGGCAAACACGCCGAGGTGCTCGCCTGGACCAAGCAGCTCATCCATCTGCGCAGGAGCTCCATCTGCCTGAACGACGGCGACCGCGGCCACCTTGACGTGCATTGGGATGACGCAAAACGTTGGTTGCGGCTGGAACGCGGGCAGGTCACCGTTATCGCCAATCTTGGCACCGAGCCGGTTGAGTTCGACGTCACCTCCGACTACCGGCTCGCCCTGGCCTCCGATCCCGCGGTTCGCCTTGAGTCCAACTCCATCGTTGTTCCCCCGGATACCCTCGCCATCCTCTCCGCGGAAACCGAATAGCCCAACCTTTGCTCAGCTCAGCCGTCCGGGCAGTTTGCTCCACCGCCCGAAACTTTTACCTTCCCGCTCCGTATCCCTCTCAGACCTTCGGTCTCCAAGCACGCAGGTCCTTCCCAGAGGAAAGCACAGATGTTTCAGCCAAGTTGCCTCCGCACTTTCACGCTCACCGGCCTGCTGCTTGGCCCTGTCGCCCTGGTTGCGCAGACCCCAGTCGCACCGGCTGCGACAGCCGCCTCCCCCGCTCGCCAGCTAGGCACCGTCAAGTCTATCGACGGCAATAACGTCACGCTCGTCACCGCCGCCGGAGCGCAGGTCACCGTTCCCGTCGATCCCGCCGCCAAGGTCCTGCAGCTTCCTCCGGGCAGCACCGACCTCAAAGCCGCCACGCCCGCCGCCTTCACGGACATCGGCGTCGGCGACCGCATCGTTACCGGCAAGCCCGGCGACACCGCCTCCGCCTCCCGCGTCATCCTGATGAAGTCCTCCGACATTTCTGCCCGCCGCCAGGCCGAGCAGGCCGATTGGCAGCGGCACGGCTCCGGCGGCCTGGTCAAATCGGTCGACGGCCCGGCCATTACCATCTCAGCGGGCGCGCGCCAGATCAAGGTCGACACGACCGCTACTACGATCTTTCGTCGCTACGCCGCCGACTCCATCAAGTTCGAAGACGCCCGCCCTGGCCAGCTCGCCGACATCCACCCCGGCGACCAGCTCAGCGTGCGCGGCGAGAAATCCGCAGACGGCACCTCCATCAAGGCCGACGAGGTCGTCACCGGAACCTTCTCCAACCTCTCCGGCGCCATTGCTTCAATCGACGCCGCGGCCGGCACCATCACTCTTAAAGACCTGACCACCAAGCGCAGCGTCACCATCAAAGTCACCTCCAACTCCGATCTGCGTAAGCTTCCTCCGCAGGCCGCCGCTGCCTTTGCTGCGCGCAACAACCCCGCCGCAGGCGTTTCCGCGGCTCCTGAGGCGACCGCAGCCACGGCGCGTCCCGCTGGCGCCGGGTCCGCTGCCGGCTCCGGAGCTCCCGGCTCTCGCGCCCGCGCCGGCATGGATCTTTCACGCATGCTCGCTCGTCTGCCCGCCGAGCCGCTCGCCGATCTAAAATCCGGCGATGCCGTTATGATCGTCGCCTCGCCCTCCAGCGACTCCGCCTTTACCGCCATTACTTTGCTCGCTGGCGTCGAGCCTCTGCTCTCGGCCAACTCCCAGGGCGGCCAGCAGCTCACACTCTCGCCCTGGAACATCGGCGGCGGCGGTGCGGAAGCCGGCGGCGGCGGCCCGCAATAAACCCCCGCGCTCTCATCCTCCCCGCACCTGAACCAACCATCGTCCTTGAGGAGTCTTGATGCCTGTCCGTAACCAGCCCGCGCCGCGCAATCTGAAGCCGTCCCGCTCCGTGAGTCTCCCCTCGCCTTCGGTCTGGCTTTCGGCGATGCTGTTCGCTCCCGCTCTTCTCTCCGCCCAGCAACCCGCTGCTTCCGCTACACCGCCCGCCGCTGCCCAACAGGGTTCAGTCTCACTCCGTGGCCTCGTCGCCGATCCCGATGACGCCGAGATCCCCGGCGCCACCATCACCCTCGCTCCCGCCTCCGGCAAGCCCATCATCACCACCTCCGGCGGCGACGGCACGTACAGTCTCCGCGGTGTGCCCCCCGGAACCTACACCCTCACGGTCACCATGCCAGGCTTTGCCGCCTTCGTTCGGCAGGGCGTTCGCATCACCGCCGGCGCGCCGCTCACGCTCAATGCCAAGATGGCCATCCAGAACGCCGAGCAGGTCGTCAACGTCACCAGCGACCAGGCCGCCGTGTCGGTTGACTCCGGCTCGAACGCCAGCGCCACCGTCCTCACCGGCAAGGACCTCGACGCGCTCTCGGACGACCCCGACGAGCTCTCGAGCGAACTCACCGCCCTCGCCGGCCCCTCCTCCGGCCCCAGCGGCGGGCAGATATATATAGATGGTTTCACCGGAGGCCAGCTCCCACCCAAGTCCTCCATCCGCGAGATTCGCATTAACCAGAATCCCTTCTCGGCCCAGTACGACCGCCCCGGCTTCGGACGCATCGAGATCTTCACCAAGCCCGGCACCGACAAGTTTCACGGCTCCGCCCAGCTCAACGACCAAAACAAGCTCTTCAATACCGGCAGTCCCTTCATCAACAACTCCACCCAGCCCGGCTACAACACCCTCTTCTTCCTCGGCAGCCTCACCGGCCCTATCAACCGCGCGGCTTCCTTCTCCGTAGGCGGTTCGTACCGAGACATCCAGAGCGACACCATCGTCAATCCTCCGGCGCTCTACGCCACCAGCCAGACCTCTGGCGTCTTCTGTCTTCCCGGCACTCCCGGCTGTAACGTTTACGCCACGCAAAACGGCAACGGCTACAGCTTCGGCCAGTTCACCCCGCAGACCCGCTTCGACATCTCCCCCCGCATCGATCTCGCGCTCGGCGAAAAGAACACCCTCACCGTACGCTTCCAGTACGAGCACAACAATCAGCAGGAGCAGGGAATCGGCGGCACCGATCTGCCCCAGAACGGCTTCGGTACCGTCTCCGGCGAGACCACCGTCCAGGTCTCCGACACCCAGATCCTCACCGACAAGATCATCAACGAGACCCGCTTCGAGTACCAGCGCCCGGTCAGCACCATCACGCCCTACTCCACGGCGCCCGAGATCATGGTGCAGGGAGCCTTTACCGCTGGCGGTTCGCCCTCCGGCGCCTCGCAGGACACCCAGAACCACGTCGAGGTCCAGAACTACACCTCCGTCGCGCTCGCCAAACACTTCATCCGCCTTGGCGGCCGTCTGCGCTACACCGGCGAAAACAACACCTCTACCGCGCAATCGAACGGCACCTTCAGCTACAACAGCATCAACTCCTACCTTCAGTCGACCCCTGGCTGCGCGAGCACCACCTGCACCGGCAGCCTCTCTGACTTCACCATCACCGCCATCCCGTTTCCGACCGTCTACACCAACACCGCTGACGTCGGCCTCTACGCCGAGGATGACTGGAAGATAAAGCCTACCTGGACCTTCAGCTACGGCGTCCGCTACGAGGCGCAGAACTACATCCACGACAAGGACGACTGGGCGCCACGCCTCTCCACCGCCTACGGGATCGGTAAAAAAACCGTGCTCCGCGCTGGCGGCGGCCTCTTCTACGATCGCTTTTTCATTAACAACCAGCTCTCGACTGTCCGGAACAACGGCATCAACCAGCAGCAGTACACGCTCTCCTCGCGCAATGCCACCTCCACCACCATCGGCGGTTGTAATCCCTCAAACCCCTTCGGCAGCGCCGCGGCTCCCTATGGGTGCGGCATCGCCAACGGTGCCAGCCGCCTCACCATTCAGAACATCGCCAACAACTTCCGCGCCCCCTACACCGCGCAGGAAAATGTCGGCATCGATCAGCAGCTCTTTCGCAATGCGACCCTGTCGGTCAACTATCAGTACATTCGCGGCGTGCACCAGTTCCAGTCCGACGCCCCCAATTACAACATCACCTCGGCTCCGCTCGACTACCAGTTCCAATCAAACGGTGTGTTTACCCAGAAGCAGCTGATCGCCAACCTCAACGTTCGCAACTTCCACGGCGTCACCTTTGGCGGCTTCTACTCGCTCAACTTCGCCAAATCGGACACCAGCGGCATCACCAGCTTCGCCTCCGTCCCCAACGATCTAGCCGCCGACTACGGACGCGCCAGCTTTGACGTCCGCAACCGCATCTTTCTCTACGGAAACATCACCCTTCCGCACCTGATCAGCGTCAGCCCGCTGATCGCCTACCAGTCCGGATCGCCCTACAACATTACCTCCGGACTCGACCTCTACTCCGACAACCAGTTCAACAGCCGCGCCGTCTTCGTCCCTGCCGGAACCCCGTCCACCGTCACCCAGGGTTTCGTCAAGTCGATCGCCGGTTGCGGCACCTTTGCCACTCCGGGGAACGCCGGAGGCACCGGGCAGGTTCCCATCAACTACTGCACCGGCCCCGGCGCCTTCACCACCAACCTCCGCATTGTAAAGACGTTCGGCTTCGGTCCGCAGTCCGGTCCGCGTCCTGACCGGCAGCAGCAGGGCGGCGGTCAGCGTGGTCCCGGAGGTCCGGGCGGCCCCGGTGGTCCGGGGGGTGGTGGACGCGGCGGCGGTGGGGGTGGTTTCGGAGGCGGTGGCGCCTCGAGCGGCAAACGCTATAACGCCAGCTTCGGCATCCAGGGTCAAAACATCTTCAACGACGCCGACCGCGGCACGCCCAATGGCACCCTCAGCTCGCCCAGCTTTGGCGTCAGCACTACTTTGGCCGGTAACGGCAACAATGGCCTTTACACCACGGGCTCAGCCATCCGGCGCGTCTACCTGCAAGCCTCTTTCAGCTTCTAAAGGAAGCTGCAAATAAACTTGGGTACCGGGATGCTCCATCTCAGACGGCTTTCTCGTCTGAGGTGGGGAAGGTACAAGGATCAGGGCTCCGCCTTCGTGTAGGACACGTGTTCCGGCCAAGCCGCCGTAGTTCGATCCACGCAGCTCCAGCCGCCGTGGTGTACAAGGCTCGTCGGCCCTCGACCGCTTGAATACCATTGCTTTCGCCCCGAAAACATCTCATACTGATCGCTCTGAATCCAAGCCCCTACGAGGCAAATCCATGGCGCGTCCCTACTGGTCCGGACAGATCACCATTTCGCTGGTCTCTTTTTCGGTAAAGCTGTTTGTTGCGACGGAGTCCAAGGGCGAAATCCACTTCCACCAGATCTCGCGCAAAACCGGCGAACGGGTCAAATACCAGAAGATTACCGCCTCCGCCCAGGAGGCGCAGCAGGCCGCGCCAGGTGAAGACACGCCCGCCGCGGCCGTCGTCGAGAAGGATGAGATCGTCAAGGGGTACGAGTACGAGAAGGGCCGTTATGTCACCATCGAGCCCAAGGAGCTCGCCGAGCTGCGCGTCCCTTCCAAGCACACCATGGAGGTTTCGCAGTTTGTCGATGCCGCCGACATCGACCCCGAATACTTTGAGAAGCCCTACTTCGTCGTTCCCGAAAACGACACACAAACCCAGGCCTACACCGTTGTTCGCCAGGCTCTGGCCGACACGAAGAAGGTCGCCCTCACCAAAGTAGCCTTCGGCGGACGCGAGCACATCGTCGCCCTCACCCCCGCCGCCGACAACGGCATGATGGCCTACACCATGCGCTACGCCGAAGAGCTTCGCGACCCGAAGGAGTACTTCCGCGATATCAAGCAGGTCGAGGTCGACGAGGACTCGCTCGACCTTGCCAAGCAGCTCATCAAGCGCAAGGCCGCCAAGTTCGCCCCTGACAAGTTCGTCGACGGGTACGAGGTCGCACTCAAGGAGCTCGTCCAGGCTAAGATCGAGCACGCACCCATTCCGCATGATGAAGCACCTGCGCCGCAGCGCGGCAAGGTCATCAGCCTGATGGATGCCCTGCGCAAGTCGATCGGGTCGGATGAGGCTGCGGCCCAGCCGGAGCCGGACACGGCCGCGCGCAAGAAGCCCGCTGCGAAGGCGTCTCCCGCGCCGAAGGGCATCACACTCATTAAGTCCGAGGCTGCCGCCAAGCCGGCGAAAGCCGCGAAACGCAAGTCAGCTTAGCAGCCAGTTTTACTTCGCACGACGTCGTTCTGGCGCAGCCAAAATCTCCGTAGTTCTCCTTCCCCGGCTAAGTACAATAGAAGACACGCTCCCAAATCCGGGACGTTCGAAAGGGTTCTTGATGAAGCCAGCTACACCCGTACTTGCCTGTCTGCTTGCCTTCGCCGCCGCCGGATGCCAGAACGACCGCCCCGATCTGTACACACCGGAGCATGCCATGGACGTCTACCGCGGCCGCCTGGCGGTCACCTGCCCGGAGAAGCATCGTGAAGCGATGTCCGCTGAGCAGTTCAGCAAATTCGGCCGCGATTTTTACATCGACGCCGACACCCAGACCCAGCAGCTGATCGACCTCGACTCCCGCAAGAGCTGCGGCCTCAAGGGCAGCACGCAGAGCATGGACAAGCGCGGCGGCCAGCTCAGCGGTGAGTGCTACGAGACCGGCTTCATCCAGGCGTCCATCCAAATCGGCAACCTCGATGAGGTCGCCAAAGACGTCTGCTCCTTCCACGCCGAATAAGCGCGACTCAGCATGGCGACCCGCAAGAGCCCAGCCCGCGTCTCCATTAAGAAGCCGGCAAACGAGTCTCCGACCAGCCAGTCCTCCGGCGACGCCGTAGACGCCCAGCTCGCGCGCTATCGCTCCATGCGCGACTTCCACGTCACGGCGGAGCCGGCCGGCAAGGCTCCCGCTGTCGCCCTCGACAAGCTCCCGTTCTGCATCCAGAAGCACGCCGCTTCACACCTCCACTACGACTTTCGGCTCGGCTGGAACGGAGTGCTCAAGTCCTGGGCCTGCGCCAAAGGACCCAGCTACGTCGTCAAGGACCGCCGCCTCGCCGTCGAGGTCGAAGATCATCCGCTCGAGTACGGCGGCTTCGAAGGCATCATCCCCCACGGACAGTACGGCGGGGGAACGGTCATGCTCTGGGACCAGGGCACCTGGGCGCCGCAGCCCGGCCATGAAGACGTGGACGCCGGCCTGCGAGACGGCCAGCTTAAATTCACCATGGACGGCGCCAAGATGCATGGGAAGTGGGCGCTCATCCGCATGGCCCCGCGCCCCAAGGAGACCAAGCCCAACTGGCTGCTGATTAAGGAGCATGACGAATTCGAGCGCGGACCCGAGGCCCCCGCCGTCACCGACGCTGAATCCGCCTCCATCATCACTGGCCGCTCGCTCGAGCAGATCGCCGCAAATCAGGATCACGTCTGGAACTCCAAGGAAACCAACACCGGTCCCCAGGCCTGGTACCGCCAGGAATCCCCGCCAGACCCGCAGCCTGTCGCTTCAGCGCTGGTAGGTTTTAGCCCTGACCTGACCCCTCTACCCAAGGAACTCCAACCCACTTTCCTCAAACCCCAGCTCGCCCAGGAAGCAAAAGACCCCCCCGAAGGCCCGAACTGGATCCACGAGTTGAAGCTCGACGGCTATCGCATGCAGGCGCGCAAAGACGGCAAGACCGTCCAGATGCTCACCCGCAGCGGCCTCGACTGGACCGACCGCGTCCGCTCCGTCGCCGCCGCCGTCGCCGTCCTTCCGGTCCAAGCGGCCACCCTTGACGGTGAGGTCGTGGTCCTCGCCCCGGACGGCACCACCAACTTCGCTGACCTGCAGGCCTCCTTTCAGGAGGGTGCCCGCAACCCTCTCACCTACTTCTGCTTCGACCTCCTCCACCTTGAAGGCCGCAACCCGCGCGACCTCCCGCTGCTCGACCGCAAACAGCTCCTCGCCGACCTCCTCAAATCCGCCAACCCCGACCACCTGCAGCTCTCCGAACACCTCACCTCTTCCGGCTCGGCCATGTTCCATAAAGCCTGCGAGCTCCACGCCGAGGGAATCGTCTCGAAGCGCGCCGATAAACCCTACGCCCCCACCCGAGGCGCCGACTGGCTGAAATGCAAGTGCCTGCACGAGCAGGAGTTCGTTATCGGCGGCTACACCCTGCCTGGCAAAGGCAACGCCGGCGGCCCTGGTCTTGGCGCGCTGCTGGTCGGCTACTACGACGATGCTGGCAAACTCATTTACGCAGGCCGCACCGGCACCGGCTTCACCCACAAGTTCTCCGCTGAGCTCCGCAAGCGCCTTGAGCCGCTCGAAACCAAAACGAGCGCCTTCCTTCGCCCGTCCGCCGAGGCCAAACGCGGAGCCATTTGGGTCGAGCCCACCCTAGTCGCCCAGGTCCGCTTCGCTACCTGGACCGCCGAGCAGCAGCTCCGTCAAGCCGCCTTCCTCGGCCTCCGCGAAGACAAGGACCCGCGCGAGGTCCGCCGCGAAACCGCCGCCCCCACCCCCAAAGCCGAAAAAGGCGCGGCCCCCAAAACCAAATCGACCCCCAAAGCTATTCCACCCGCTGTCCTCGAGCACCCTCCCGTCCGCCTCACCCACCCCGAAAAGCTCCTCGACCCCGCCTCCCGCCTCACCAAACAGCAGCTCGCCGACTTCTACTGGGCTGTTGCCCCGCGCATGCTCCCGCACATCGCCGGCCGCGCCCTCTCACTCGTCCGCCTCCCCGAGGGCATCGGCAAGCCGCAGTTCTACCAGAAGCACGTCACCAGCATCCTCCCCAAAGGCTTCGACTCGGTTGACGTCCCCGACAAGAAGACTGGCGTCGTTGAAAAGTACATCGCCCTTAGCACGCCGGAGGCCATTGCCTCGCTCGCCCAGATGTCGGTCCTTGAGGTCCACCCCTGGGGCTCGCTCGCCTCCGACCTCGAGCACCCCGACCGTCTCGTTATCGACCTCGACCCCGACGAGAGCCTCCCTTGGGCCACCCTCACCTCCGCCGCCGAAGACGTCCGCAAGCGCCTCAAAGCCATTGGCCTCGAGTCCTTCGTCAAGACCACCGGCGGCAAGGGCCTGCACATCGTCTTTCCCATCGCCCCCGAGCACGACTGGACCGTCATCAAGACCTTCTGCCACGCCTTCGTCGTCACGCTCGAGCGCTCCAACCCCCGCCTCTATCTGACCAAGATGACCAAGGCCGCCCGAGCCGGCAAGATTTACCTCGACTACCTGCGAAACGAGCGCGGCGCCACTGCCGTCGCACCCTACAGCCCGCGCGCCCGCCCAGACCCCGGCGTAGCCATGCCTCTCGCCTGGACCGAGCTCAAGGCCGAGAACCGCCCCGATTACCGCATCGCCAACTTCGACCAATGGCAGGGCCGCCTCAAAAGAGACCCCTGGTCCAAAATGAACCAAACTCAGCAAAGCCTCACTGCCGAAACCCTGCAGCGCCTCGGCGTCAAAGCTCTGTGAACCTCCGCGTCCCTCCGCGTCCTCTGTGCTAGTCTTCTGGATTGACTTAGAGCCCCAACGCGTGACAGCCTAAGACCAACCAAATATTTCAGTGTTTTACAGGTCCTCACTCTAGAGTTCACAGTACTGCCGGGACTCCAGTTCTTGGAAAGGTCATCCATGCGCACGATTGTCGCTCTGCCAATCCTTTTGGTCGCCCTCTCCACCCCGGTCCTCGCCCAGGCGCCTCCCGCCGCTCCCCCCGCCGGCCCGCAGATCTGGCGCAACATCGGCCCCGACCGCGGCGGACGCTCCCTCACCGTTGCCGGCAGTTCCGCCCGGCCGAACGAATACTTCTTCGGCGCTGTCGGCGGAGGCCTCTGGAAGACCGTCGATGGCGGCACCTCCTGGAATCCCACCACCGACGGCAAGATCCACAGCTCGTCCGTCGGCGCGGTCGCCGTCGCGCCGTCGAACCCCGACATCGTCTACCTCGGCATGGGCGAGTCCGAACTCCGCGGCAACGTCATGCAGGGCGACGGTATGTACAAATCCACCGACGCCGGCAAGACCTGGACCCACATCGGCCTCGAGGCCTCCCAAGCCATCTCCCGCATCCGCGTCGACGCAACAAACCCCGACCTGGTTTACGCCGCCGTCCTCGGCCACCCCTACGGTCCGAGCGAAGAGCGCGGCGTCTTTCGCTCCCAGGACGGAGGCAAAACCTGGAAGAAGATCCTCTACGAAAACGATCGCGCCGGCGCCGAAGATCTCTCGATCGACCCCCGCAACCCGAAGGTCATGTTCGCCACCATCTGGGACGTCTGCCGCACCCCGTGGTCGCTCTCGAGCGGCGGGCCCGCCAGCCATCTCTATAAGTCCACCGACGGCGGCGACACCTGGAAGGACCTCACCCGCAACCCTGGCCTGCCCACCGGCATCGACGGCAAGATCGGCGTCGCCGTCTCCGCCGATTCCACCCGCATCTACGCCATGGTCGAAAACGAAAACGGCGGCATCTTCCGCTCCGAAGACGCCGGCGCCACCTGGGCCAAGGTCAACGACGACCGCAACGTCCGCCAGCGTTCCTTCTACTACACTCGCGTCACCGCTGACCCCAAAGATAAAGACGTCATCTATATCACTAACGTCCGCTTCTACCGCTCGGCCGACGGCGGCAAGACCTTCAAGTCCATCAAGCAGCCCCACGGCGACAACCACGACCTCTGGATCGACCCCGCCAACACCAAACGCATGGTCGAGGCCAACGACGGCGGCGGCACTGTCTCGGTCGACTACGCCCAGACCTGGACCCCCGAAACCTTTCCCACCGCCCAGCTCTACCACGTAGCCACCACCGCCGACATCCCGTACCAGGTCTGCGGCGCCCAGCAGGACAACACCACCCTCTGCGTCGCCTCCAAGCAGGGCCGCAACTTCCACAATCCAGCCGAGAGCCAGGGCCTCTGGCTGTACGCCGTCGGCGGTGGCGAGAGCGGCTACATCGCCCCTGACCCTCGCGATCCCAACATCTTCTTCGCTGGCAGCCAGGGAGCCATGCTCACGCGCTACGACCGCCGCGACGGCCAGGAGCAGGACGTCCAGCCGTACCCCTTCTTCTTCTCCGGCCAGTCCGCCTCCACCTTGAAAGAGCGTTGGCAGTGGACCTTTCCCATCGTCTTCGACCCTCTCGACGCGAACACCCTCTACTGTTCCTCGCAGCACCTCTTCAAGACCACCAACGCCGGCAAGAGCTGGACCATCATCAGCCCAGACCTCACCCTAGCCGATCCCAAGACTCTCGGCGACTCCGGCGGCCCCATCACCAAGGACCAGAACGGCCCCGAAATCTACGGCACCATCTTCTCGATCGCGCCCTCGCGCCTCGAAGAGGGCACGATCTGGACCGGCTCCGACGACGGCCTCGCCTACCTTACGCGCGACGCCGGCAAGAACTGGACCAAAATCACTCCCGAAGGCCTTCCCAAGTACAGCCGCATTGGCATGATCGACGCCTCCTGGCACAAGCCCGGCACCGCCTACCTCGCCGCCAACCGCTACCAGATGGACGATCGCGCTCCCTATCTCTATAAGACAGAGGATTACGGCGCGCACTGGACCAAAATCACCACCGGCCTCCCCGCCGACGACTTCGTCCGCGTCATCCGCGAGGACCGCGTCCGCCCCGGTCTGCTTTACGCCGGCACCGAGCACTCGGTCTACGTCTCGGACGACGACGGCCAGCACTGGAAGTCCTTTGCTTACAATCTTCCCGACACCCAGGTCGCCGACATCGCCGTCGAAAAGCACGACCTCGTCCTCGCCACCCACGGCCGCTCCTTCTACATTCTTGATGATATTGACTGGCTCCGGCAGTCCTCTCCCGACGCCATGAAAGAGCCCGCTCACCTCTTCGCCCCGCGCCCCGCCACCCGCAATGTCGACGATGGCGTCATCGACTACGCTCTCGCCAAGCCCGCCGAAAAGGTCACCATTGAGATTCTCGACCCCGCCAACAAGCTGGTCGACACCTTCACCAGCCTGCCCGCAGGCAAGAAGGCGCCTGAAGGCGACGACTCCGACGAACGGCGCGGTGGCACAAAACCGCCCACCGCAGCTATCGGCATCAATCGCTTCATCTGGAATCTCCGCTATCCCGGTGCCTACACCTTCCCGGGCATGGTTCTTTGGGGAGCGAGCGCAAAAATGGGTCCAGCCGCCGTCCCCGGCACCTACCACGTCCGCCTCACCGCCAACGGAGTCACTCAGACCCAGGACCTGGTGGTCCAGGCCGACCCCCGCATCCCGACCTCCCTCGCCGAACTGCAGAAGCAGTTCGACCTCGCCTGGAAGCTCCGTAACCAGCTCTCGCAGGCCGACACCATGGTCAGCGAGGTTCGCCAAGTTCGCAAGCAGCTCGATGACCGTGTCAAGGCCAGCCCCGATCCTCAACTCAAAGCCCAAGCCGACGCCTTCCTCGGCAAGCTCACCACCATTGAGCAAACCATTTACCAGGTCCAGAACCGCAGCGACCAGGATCCCCTGAACTTTCCCATCCGCCTCAACAACTACATCGGCGCCCTCGGCCGCAGCGTCATGTCTGGCGACGCCGCCCCCACCGCCCAGGCCTACATCGTCGAAACCGATCTCGCCGGCCGCCTTGACACCGAGCAGAAGGCCTTCGACACCACGATCGGCGACAACTTACCCAGGATCAACGCGCTCCTCGCCCAAAAACACCAGCCGCCCATCACCATCGCCATCTTGCCCCCCGAATCCAACTCCAAGCCCGACGCGGCCAGCTCCGACGACGATCAGTAGCCCGGGTGCCTCAGGTCTTGCCTCAGACCTGGTTTCATCCCAGACACGTTGTACCCTTAGATCCAATAGTGCTATTCCCGAAGCCGTCACTCCTCTCGTATCCTGCGTCTAAAGTAGTAGCAAGTTTTACGGAACTCAGGATGCCAGGCAGGTTGAAACCACTCGTAGTTTTCTGCATCGCTATCTGCGCTGCGTCCCTCCACGCCGCTCCCTGGCTCGCCCTGGGACCAGACGGTGGAGACGCGCGCCGCCTTGCCCCCGATCCTCACGACTCCCGCCACCTCTTTCTTGGTGCTGTGAACGGCTGGATCTACGAATCACACACTGCCGGCGAAAGCTGGCAGCGACTCGCTCAGGTCGGCCAGCGCGATGACCTCGTTCTCGATTCCATTGTTGTCGATCCTGGCAACCCGCGCCACCTGATCGTCGGTGCCTGGGTCCTCGATCATCCCGACGGCGGCATCTTCATCAGCAACGATGCCGGCCTTCACTGGACCAATCAGGCTGAGATGCGCGGACAATCCGTGCGCGCTCTTGCCATCTCTTCGGTCGACCCACACATCGTCGTCGCCGGCAGCCTCCAGGGCGTTTTCCGCTCCCAGGATGGCGGCAGCCACTGGAACCAGATCAGCCCGCCGGACAGCAAAGAGATTCACGAGATCGCGTCGGTCGCTATCGATCCCAAAGACCCCAACATTATCTACACCGGGACTTGGCACCTGCCTTGGAAGACCACCGACGGCGGCGAACACTGGAACAACATCAAGCAAGGAATAATCGATGACTCAGATGTCTTCTCGATCATCGTGGATCCTGACTCGCCTAAGATTGTCTACGCCAGCGCCTGCTCCGGCATCTACAAGAGCGAAGACGCCGGCCTGCTCTTCCACAAAGTGCAGGGCATCCCCTCGACTGCCCGCCGCACCCGTGTTCTGCTCGAAGACCCGCAGCATCCCGAGATCGTCTTTGCCGGTACCACCGAAGGCCTCTATCGAACTACGGATGCCGGCAAGACCTGGAAGCGCACTACCGGACCCGAAATCACCGTCAACAGCGTCGCCATAGATCCTGCCACCCACCGCGTCCTGCTCGCCACCGACAAGGGGGGCGTGGTCGCCTCAGATGACGGCGGAGACACCTTCCACTCCGCCAACACGGGCTTCTCCGCCCGTCAGATCACCGCGCTTAAACGCGATACGCTTCATCCCGGAACCATCTTCGTCGGCGTCGTTAACGACAGAAATTGGGGCGGCGTCTTTCAAAGCGACAACGGCGGCTTCAACTGGACTCAGCGCAGCGCCGGTCTCGAGGGCCGGGACGTCTTCTCTCTGGGCCAGGCTCCGGACGGCACCCTCATCGCCGGCACCGCTCACGGCCTCTTCCGCCTGGATGCCGCCGATGAGACCTGGACGAAGGTCGAGGACGCCCCCGCCGCTTCACCTACACCGGCTGCTCATCCGATTGCCGTCGCTCCTCGCGGCCCAGTGTTGCCCGTTCGTCCTCCCGCAGCCGTCGCCGCAAATCGCTACACCCAGCGCACCGGCGTTCCGACCCGCAGCAGCAGCGTCGCACATAAGCCGGCGGCTACTCTGCACAGAGGAAGCGTATCCACGCTCCCCGCAAGCGCTCACAAGAAGCCTCTCCCATCGCAGAAAGCCTCCACCAAGCTCGTAGTCGCGCCTCACGTTGCCCCGGCCAGCCCACGAAACGTCGTCGCCGCTCTTCCTCCTGCCTCTCTTCCAGCGACGCACGGCTTTGACGGCGGCGTTTACGCCATTACCACCGCCGATCGCGTGCTACTCGCTGCCACGTCCACCGGCCTGCTCGCCAGCACCGATCAGGGCGTCACTTGGACCTCCACCGGTCCATCTGATAGCGCGAGCTGGCGTCTACTCGGCGCGGCCGGACAGAACGTTGTCGCCGGCTCTATGCACTCGGTCCAGTTCTCTGCCGACTCGGGCAGGACGTGGTCGCCCATTCAAGGCCCCCCTAAGCTGACTCAGATCGACGCCGTAGCCGTCGATCCCACTGGAACCGTATGGGTCGGCGGTCCGCAGGGCTGCTTCGTCTCCTCCGACGCCGGCTCTAACTGGACCACCATCAAAAACCTCTACGTGCAGCGCGTGAACAACCTTTTCTACGACGAGTCCTCCGGCCGCATGACAGTCACCCTTGGCGGCTCGAACAGTATGATCTTCACTGTCCAACTTCCGCAAAAGACCATAACCTACGCCGACTCCGGCTGGAATCTTCGCTTCGCCCGGCCTCTCGGCGATCATCTCGTCGCTGTCACCTTCTTTGACGGCCTTGTCGCCCAGCCCCGCATGGTGGCCTCGCCCCTTCCAACTCAGGCCGCCAGCCTCCCTTCGACCCCACCACAACAGCCCTGACCTCGCCCCTCGCTCCGCAAGCGGCGGGACTAGAATAAACCTATGAGCGCGCTGACCTTCCGCCCCCGCCACGGGTTCCAGACTGACGATTCTGCCCTCTACCCTATCGCCGATAAGGTTCAGTCTGGTCAGCGCCTCGACTTCAGTGACGGTCTGGCCCTCTACCGGTCCGGAGATGTCCTTGCCGTCGGCTGGCTGGCCAATGTTGTCCGCGAGCGCCTCCACGGCGACCTCGCCTATTTCAACGTCAATCGCCACATCAATCCCACCAACGTCTGCATGGCTTCGTGCCGCCTTTGCGCCTTCGGCCGCAAAAAAGGTGAAGCCGGGACCTACACCATGGCTCTCGAAGAGGCTTGGGAGACCGCCGGCACCGGCCTCACCGAAGCCGTCACCGAGTTCCACATCGTCGGCGGTCTCCACCCCGACCTACCCGTCTCGTACTTCCTCGACCTCGTTCGCGGCCTCAAGCTCCGTTACCCTAAGGTCCACGTCAAAGCCTTCACCATGGTCGAGGTCAACTTTCTTGCCAAGCGCGGGAAGCTCTCCGTCCCCGACCTCCTTACCCAGATGAAGGAAGCCGGCGTTGACTCCATGCCCGGCGGCGGCGCCGAGATCTTCGCCGACCGCGTCCGGCACATCATTTGCGACCACAAGATTGATGGCTCCGAGTGGCTCGACACCGCCCGTCTCGCTCATCAGATGGGCTTTCGGTCCAACGCCACCATGCTCTACGGCCACGTGGAAAACGACGAGGACCGCGTCGACCATCTGCTCCGGCTCCGTGCCGTCCAGGACGACACCGGCGGCTTTCAGACTTTCATCCCGCTCTCCTTCCACCCAGACAACACCGCGCTCGCCCACATCCCCAAAACCAGTGGCATGCTCGACATCCGCCAGATCGCCGTCAGCCGTCTCCTGCTCGACAACTTCCCCCACATCAAGAGCTATTGGCAGATGGTCTCCCCCCGCATGGCCCAGATCGCTCTCCGCTTCGGTGCCGACGACATCGACGGCACTGTCATCGAAGAAAAGATCTACCACGACGCCGGTGCTACTACTCCGCAAGGCATGCGCCGCGCCGACCTCGTCCGCCTCATTATCGAAGCAGGTCGCGTGCCCGTCGAGCGCGACACCCTCTACCGCGCCGTCACCCGGAGCCAATCCGAAGACACCTTCACCGTGGCCGTCTAGCTCCGCTTTGGCAATGGCGCTGCCCGCGCCTTCACGCAGTCCCCTTGAGGGGTCCTTGACAAACGTCCCGTGTGCTGTTCACCTTCGCGACGCCGTTCCCTCTGACCTCGAAGCCATGCACCAGCTCGACCAGCTCTGCTTTGCCGAACCCTTCCGCTTCGACCGGCCAACGATGCGCCGCTACGCTTTCGAGCCCGGCGCAATCGTTCTGCTGGCTTACGCCGGCCGGACGAGTGGCTCAGAGTTGCTCGGCCTCTTGCTCGTGAATCTGAACGACCAGCGGACACTTCCTTTGGCCTACGTCACCACCCTCGACGTTCACCCCGACCACCGCCGGCGAGGCATCGCCGCAGCGCTTGTGCGCGAAGTCGAAGCCCGTGCCTCAGCCACGAACGCCGCACTCCTGCGCTTGCACGTCTCCGCCACCAATGTCGAAGCGATCCGCTTCTACGAGCGGCTCGGCTTCCACCGCGACTCGCACCTCGCAGATTTTTACGGAAACGGCCTCGATTCATACGTCTACAGCAAACAATTGCTTCAAGGACTCAGGACATAGGAGAGGAGTGTAGGAAGCTACTTCTTCCCGAACACATCCCCCATCCGCCGGATCTGCGCGCCTACTCCGCGTAGCTTCTCCTCGATTCGCTCATACCCGCGATCGACGTGGTACACCCGGTCGAGGATAGTCTCGCCCTCAGCCACCAGCGCCGCCAGCACCAGCGACGCCGAAGCCCGCAGGTCCGAGCACATCACCGCCGCCGACTGCAGCGGCGTGCCGCCCCGAATGGTCGCGGTGCGCCCCTGCACGGTGATGTTCGCGCCCATCCGGTTCAGCTCCTGCACATGCATGAAGCGGTTCTCAAAGATGTTTTCGGTCACCGTCGTCGTGCCGGCGGTTTGGGTGGCGAGCGCCATGTACTGTGCCTGCATGTCGGTCGGAAACCCCGGATACTCTTCTGTCGAGATGTCCGCCGCCTTCAACTCGCCGCCCGAGCGTACGCGGATGTGGTCCTTCGCCACGTCAATCCGCACCCCGCATTGCTCAAGCTTTGCAATCAACGCGCCCAGATGAGTTGGGTCGCAGGAGTCGATATTCAGGTCGCCGCCCGTGATCGCGCCAGCGATGAGAAACGTGCCTGCCTCGATGCGGTCGGGGTTGATCTTGTGCCGCGCTCCGTGCAGCCTGCTCACGCCCCGCACCTTGATCGTGGATGTGCCCGCGCCTGTGATCTGCGCGCCCATCTCGGTCAGTAGCCGGGCCAGGTCGGTTACCTCCGGCTCGCGCGCGCAGTTCTCGAGCACGGTCTCGCCCTCGGCGAGCACGGCAGCCATCAGAATGTCTTCGGTGCCGGTGACAGTAATTTTGTCGAATACGATGTGCGCTCCACGCAGCCGGCTCGTCTTTGCCTCGAGGTAGCCATGGTCCTGAGTAATTACTGCACCCATCGCCTCCAGCGCCTTCAAATGCAGGTCGATCGGCCGTCCCCCGATGGCGCAGCCTCCCGGCATCGCCACCCGGGCCATACCAGTCCGCGCGATGAGCGGTCCAAGCACCAACGAGCTAGCCCGCATGGTCTTGACTATTTCATATTTCGCCACCGGATCGCTTAACACAGCGCATTTGATATGCGTCCGATGCTGCGCGCGCCCATAGCCCAGCTCAACCGCGGCGCCCATGCTTTCAAGCAGCCGCCGCTCCGTCTCGATGTCGCGCACCTGCGGAACGTTCTCGAGAATGAGCTCATCCTCGGTCAGAATGGCGGCCGCCATGCATGGCAGCGCCGAATTTTTTGCGCCTGAAACCTTGATCGTACCCAGCAGGGGATTGCCCCCGCGCACCACAAACTTGTCCATCCAACGATTTTACGAAGGATGCCTGAGCAAATGAGTACCGATCTAGATGCAAGCGATGGTAGACAAAGGAAGGCCACCAAGCTAGAAGCCTGGTGGCCTGTCGCAATCGTGCCAGCTTTAGAGCGAGGGGGACGTGGAGGGCGCAGTCTGCCGGGAACCGTCACCATGTCTTCCGTGACCGTGGCGCATCTGTGCCATCTCCTGCTGCTGTGCCGGTGTCAGTACCGCGTCGAGCTTCTGCATGGTGTCCTCCACGATCGCGTGACGCTGGGTCTTCATGGAAGCGGGATCACCCTGCGCTGAACTCAGGGCCTCCATGCGTTGCGCACGGTCGGCCAGGATCGGCTCGACCTGCGCCGCCTGATCCGGAGAGAGGCCCAGCCGCCTTGTCAGCATCTTGGTCTCGCGCTGCGGATTTGGCGCATGCCGGTGATGATACTGGCCGCCGCCCTGAGGCGCCACCTGCTGTGCTTGGTCTGGCTGCTGCGTGGCGGTTTGTGTTTGCGCCATTGCTGCCGCGCCGATTCCCGCGAGCGACGCCATCAGTACCGAGTGTCGAAATAGCTTCTTCATTGCCGTGATCTCCTGCCTCGAGCCTGCTCTGCAGCTCACATAGGGGTAAACCCTGAGTTACGGCAAAGTTTCGAGTTAGAGTTCCAGCCGCGAATCGTCGATGGCAAGCCGTACGTTGCCGTCCGACTTGGTAAGCCGCCGAACAGCCTCCATCTTGTCTACATTCGCCTTCAGCATCACGACTGCAATCGGAATCGACTTCCCGGCAGACTTGATCGTGCGGATCGCGGTGTCGCGGTCGATGTTACATAGATGCATCAACACACGAATTCCGCGCTCGACCAGCTTGGCGTTCTTCATGTGCACATTCACCATCAGGTTGTCGTAGACGTAGCCAAGCCGCGTCATCGCTCCCGTGGTGATCATGTTGAGGATCATCTTTTGCGCGGTTGAGGCTTTCATGCGCGTCGACCCCGAGATGACCTCCGGCCCAACATCGGCCACCACCGCTACGTCCGAGACATCGGCCAGTGGAGTGCCTTCGTTGCAGGTTATGCAGGCTGTCTTTGCTCCGCGGGCGCGCGCATACTCTACCGCACCGACTACGTACGGGGTTCGCCCGCTCGCTGAGACGCCGACGACGATGTCTTTGCGCGTAGGCCGGCGTCGCGCAATATCTCGCTGACCAATCTCCGGCGAGTCCTCGTTGACGTCCGAAGCCGAAGCGAGCGCCTTGGGGCCTCCTGCCATCAGGTATTGCACCTGCGACGGTGCAGTTGAAAATGTCGGAGGGCATTCACTTGCATCGAGCGAGGAGATGCGTCCGCTAGAGCCGGCGCCGACATAAATCAGCCGGCCGCCATCGCGCAGAGACCGAGCCACGGTGTCGATCACAATGGCGATCTCTGGCAGAGCCTTCCTGACGGCGGAAGCTATCCTGGCATCTTCATGGTTAATGATGCGTGCAATTTCGAGTGCGCTCTTGGTATCCAGTCCCTGTGAAGCGGCGTTTGGGCTCTCGGTGATGAGGGCTGAGAGATCGTGAAAACTGCGGCCGTTCCCGTTCCCGTTTGAAACTTTCTCGGGCTTTTCAGACGGTGTCTGCTCTGACATGGTGAGAGTTGCCATATGTTTTTACACGTACCTGGCTATTCTATTCCTGCACCTCGCCGGATGCATACCCAGGAGGTGGAGGACGCAACCCCATTTGGGGCAGGGAGTGTCCGCGAAGGCGTACTGCCGATTCAGAACCGATAGAGAGCCGCGGGTGCAACTTGCCCTCGCAAGCGTCTAAAATAGAGGGGCTGCAGCCGCAAAGACAAAGGAACTGCAGCCGCAGACGGCCACCGGTTCATCGCATGAACATCTCTCCATCGCAGACATCCGACGCTTCCTGCCAGAACACAGCCGCACCCGCGGCGGGTTGGAGTGTGCTTGCGTGGATGCGCGACCTTGTGCTGTCCGTGGCGGTTTCAGGCTTCATCATCATCTTTCTCTACCAGCCGGTGCGCGTCGAAGGAACCTCGATGCTGCCCATGCTTGAAGATCAGGACCGCTTGTTTATCAACAAGCTGGCCTTCCGGGTGGGAGAGATCCACCGGTCCGACGTGGTCGTTTTCCTCTATCCGCACGATCAGAGCAAAAGCTACATCAAGCGTGTGATCGGGTTACCGGGAGACCGGGTCCGTATCGATCATGGCCAGGTCCTGGTCAACGGCCGCGCGCTGGTTGAGACGTACGTACCGGCCCGCTTTTCGGACGAGCGGTCGGAGTCCGAGATGACCATTCCTCCGGACGAGTACTTCGTGATGGGTGACCACCGGTCGATTTCAAGCGACAGCCGCGACTTCGGGCCGGTTGAACGGAAACTGATCTACGGCAAGGCGGCCTTTGTTTATTGGCCTATGGATCAGGCGGGTGTCGTGCACTAGTTTAGCCGGCGCTACTGCGGCTGCGTGGCGTATTGCACGATCTGCGAGAAAGTTTCGGGATCGAGGCTCGCCCCTCCCACCAGGGCTCCGTCGATGTCCGGCTGCGCCATCAGCATGGCGGCGTTCTCCGGCTTGACCGATCCGCCGTAGAGGATGCGGGTTTCGGCAGCGCGTTCGGGGCCCAGCCGCTCGGCAACTTCGTTGCGGATCATGCGATGGGCGTCCTGCACCTGGATCGGGGTGGCCGTGCTGCCGGTGCCGATGGCCCAGACAGGCTCATAAGCGATGATGAGCGACTCCGAGCCTACCGGCTCGATGCCGTTCAGGGCGCAGGCCACCTGCCAGCGCAGGACGGCGTCGGTCAGCCCGGATTGCCGCTTGTCGAGCGTCTCGCCGACGCACACAACGGGAGTCAGAGCATGGCCCAATGCTGCCTTGAGCTTCCAGTTCACCATGTCGTCGGTTTCATGCGCGTAGATGCGGCGCTCAGAATGGCCCAGCAGAACATAGGTGCAGTGAATGCTGGCGAGCATCGTTGGCGAAGTCTGCCCGGTGTACGGGCCTTCGTTGAGCCAGTGCATGGTCTGCGCGCCGGCGCGGACATTGGTGTTCTGCGTCGCGTCCAGCACGTAGCCGAGTGACGACATGGTCGGGAACAGGACGATCTCATCCCGCGTGTGATCCTTGACCAGGGGAAGAAAGCGTTCCAGAAAAGAGAGCGACTCCTTGGGGGTCTTGTACATCTTCCAGTTGCCGGCGATCACGGGTTTACGCATGGGTTCCCCAGTATGGCATTCCGGACGACGCGGTGGGAAGAGTTTTTGGGACGTCGGGAAGCAAAAAGGTCAGGAGATTTGGGACAAGGCTTCGACGCCGGGAAGAACCTTTCCTTCGAGGAACTCGAGCGAGGCACCGCCTCCGGTGGAGATATGCGTGATCTGATCGGCGAAGCCGGACTGATGGATCGCTGAGACGGAGTCGCCTCCGCCCACGATAGTGGTGGCATCCTGGTTGTGGGCGACGGCCTTGGCGATGGCGTTGGTGCCGGTGGCGAAGGCGGAAAACTCGAAGACACCCATGGGGCCGTTCCAGAGCACGGTGCGGGCCTCGGCGATCTCGTTCGAGAAGAGCTCGATGGTCTTGGGGCCGATGTCGAGGGCCATCCTGTCCTCAGGAAACGCACCGGTCCCTTCAAAGAGAACCGACTCCGCATCGGGGGCAAAGCGATCGGCGAGGATGTGATCGACGGGCAGGAGGAACCGGACTCCGCTGGCTTTGGCTTTGTCGAGGGCGGCGCGGGCTATGTCGATTTTGTCTTCTTCGACCAGCGACTTGCCGGTGGACTGGCCCTGTGCGCGCAGGAAGGTATAGGCCATCCCGCCGCCGATGAGGATGGCGTCGGCTTTCTCCATGAGGCTTTCGATGACGTTGATCTTGTCGGAGACCTTGGCGCCGCCGATGATGGCAACAAAGGGTTTGTCTGGGGCGTTGAGGGCCTTGCCGAGATGGGTCAGCTCGGACTCAAGCAGCAGGCCGGCGGCAGAATTTTTGACGAAGTGAGTGATGCCTTCAGTCGAGGCGTGGGCGCGATGGGCGCTGCCAAAGGCGTCGTTGATATAGACGTCGCACAGAGCGGCCAGCTGCTGGGCGAACTTTGGATCATTGGCCTCTTCTTCAGGGTGGAAGCGCAGATTTTCAAGCAGAAGGGTCTGGCCGGAGCCGAGCTGCGAGACGAGTTCGGTTGCGATTTCACCAATGCAGTCCGGGCTGAAGCCGACGTTTTCCTGCGGGCCGAGAAGGTGGTCGAGCAGCTCCCGGAGGCGGTCGACGACAGGGCGGAGGCTGAGGGCAGGAACGACCTTGCCTTTGGGACGGCCAAGATGCGAGCAAAGAACGACCTTGGCTTTGCGGCGCAGGGCGTACTCGAGGGTGGGCACGGTCTCGCGGATGCGGGTATCGTCGAGGATGCGAGGGACAGCATCCTTCGAGAGCGGCACGTTGAAGTCGACGCGAATAAGGACGCGCTTGCCGTGCAGTTCGCTGTCGTCGAGGTCGCGGATGGAGAGCTTTGCCATAGCGGTTGAGATGCTTATTCGGGGAGCAGAGCGTCGACTTCGATCTCGACTTTCCAGCGCGGATCGAGCAGGCCGGCGACGATGACCATGGTGGCCGCGGGCCGGATGAGCGAGAAGAACTTGCCGTGGATGCGGGCGGCGGCCTCCCAATCGTCGCGGCTGGTGAGATAGATGCGGCTGCGGACGATGTGCTCGAAGCTGGTGCCGGCCTCTTTGAGGATGGAGGCGATGAGGGTGAGGCACTGATCGGTTTGGCCGGCGATGTCAGCGTCATCGCAGCCGACGGGGCCGGTGCCGGAGACCATGACGTGGCGGCCGACGCGGACGGCGCGGGAGAAGCCGATCACGTCTTCGTAGGGGGAGGTTCCGGGGATGTTTTGGCGTTGGCTCATTGGGTTAAGACTACTCGCCTTGAGTGATGGGCGGTGAGTTTGCGACGATAGTTGCTCTCAGGTCCTCGACGTCGGCTAAATCACGAGTGCGCCCTACTGCTAGTTTGTTCTTGATGAGATCTTCAGCGGAGATATAGCGAACGGGAATATCGTTGTCCACCGTGCCTGCTTCACTCGAGTTCCAGGCGGCTTCAAAGTCGATGCCGTGAATACTCTGGGTAATATCAACTCGACTGAGAGAAACACCGACTTGATACCAGGATGTTCCATCCCAAATTATCTGGGGTCATATTTTGGAGAGGTGCGCCAAAAGCAGTTAAGGCCGCGAAGACCAGTTTGGAGTTTTCCGCACTTGCTTCAATGAAGAGATCCAGATCTTTGGTAGCGCGTGGTTCCGCATAGTACGAATACGCATAACCGCCGATGACAAGATACTTAACGTTCTGAGCGTTGAACTCGAGTAATAGATCGCGCTGATCCTTCAACATACTCCGGGATGCCCCTCCGGCGGTAGTATTCGCGATAGAGGTCGCGACTTAATTCCCAAGTGGCCTCGAAGCGCTCGGAAGAAGACCTGCTTCGCCAATAGCGGTATGTCTCTGCTTGTTGCTCGATGGGATCGGTAAACCGGCGCACAGTCCTTTCCATAAAATCTCCTATTCGAATTTTACCCGCCGGTGCGGATCGTCGATAGTAATATTTCCGACAGCTTTGCGGATTCCTTCATAAGCCTTTGGCGACCAGGAAGAGAATCAGGTCCTTAACACGGCTCGAGTAGCCCCATTCGTTGTCATACCAGCTGATGACCTTGCCGGAGTTGCCGACGACCTTGGTGAGTTTGCTGTCGACGATCGAGGAGAGCGGGTTGCCGCGGAAGTCGGTCGAGACGAGCTCTTCGTCGGTGTAGCCGAGGATGCCTTTCAGCTCGCCCTCGGAGGCCTTCTTAAGCGCCTCGTTGATGCTCGCGATGGTGATCGGCTTCTCTGCGACAAAGGTCAGGTCGACGACCGAGACGTTCGGCGTCGGGACGCGAATGGCGAAGCCGTCGAGCTTGCCGTCCATCTCCGGGATGACCAGCTTGAGGGCCTTGGCGGCGCCGGTCGAGCTGGGGATCATGGAGAGCGCTGCGGCGCGGGCGCGGCGGAGATCCTTGTGCGGCGTGTCGAGGATAACCTGGTCGTTGGTATAGCTGTGGATGGTGGTCATGATCCCCGACGCGATGCCGAAGGTGTCGTGGAGCACCTTGACAACAGGGGCGAGGCAGTTGGTGGTGCAGGAGGCGTTCGAGAGGACGTTGTGCCTGGCGGCGTCGTACTTGTCATCGTTCACGCCCAGCACTACGGTCAGGTCCTCGTTGGTAGCGGGAGCGGAGATGATCACCTTCTTTACCGTTGCTCCCAGATGAGCTTTGGCTTTCTCTCCATCGGTGAAGAAGCCGGTCGATTCGACGACGATCTCGGCTCCGACGGAGGCCCAGTCGAGCTTGGAGGGATCGCGCTCGGCGAAGACTTTAATCTTTTTGCCGTCGACGGAGAGGAAGTCTTCGCCGAAGGAGATATCGCTCTTCAGGTTGCCGAGGATGGAATCGTACTTGAGGAGGTGCGCGAGGGTGGCAGGCGTTGTCAGATCGTTGACGGCGACAAACTCGATGTCCGGATTGCCCAGTGCGGTGCGGAAGACGTTGCGACCGATACGGCCAAAACCGTTGATGCCAACCTTGACTGCCATGCGCGCGTTCTCCTCGTGAATGCTTTTTGGTGTATGGGCTTCCCCGGAAGGCTATCAAAGGATAAGGGGAGGCGCAATGAAGCGGGGTGTCGAGGTGACGACGTGCAACGGATTGGGAGTTTGCGGCGGGGGAAGCGCTGTGTTACAAGCGTGTTTAGACGCCGCGGTACCAGCTTGGTCGTCGCGGTGACACATTTACGGCTCGAACCCCGCTCTGGATCGCTGGAGCGGAGCCACCCAGAGAGAGTAAGCGCGAGATGCGCGATTGGATACTTGAGCAGATGAGAAGACGTTCCAGGCGTGGGCCGAATGAATCGGAGTCCACCGGAAAGAGTGGTCAGGAGTTGCCGTCAGGTCAGCTGGCGCCATTACGGCCAACCTATCCTGAACCGGTGCAGGCGGCGGCGAGTGAGCCAGAGCCCGCCGTACTTGAGTCCGCACCGAGCGTGCCGGAGCCCGGCCTGGCGGAGAACTACGAGGTGCCGGTCGAGATGCCGCCTCCTCAGTCCCCGGCGGAGACACCGCGGCGGGAGTCTACGGATGACGGTGCCGTGGCGGATTTCGCACCGGCTGCCGAGGGCAAGGTGGTGGTCGAGACGCAGCCTGAGTCGCTGTCGACTCCGCCGGCCGAGCAGGTGGCGGCGAAGAGTCCGCGAGGATATGTGGTGCTGACGATTGGGCTGCCGGGCTCGGGAAAGACGACCTGGTACAAGCGTCGAGGGGTGTCCCCGCTTTCAAGCGACATGCTGCGCACGATCCTGTTTGATGACATTACCGATCAGCGCTACCAGGGCCTGGTGTTTTCCACGCTGCGGAGCCTGCTGCGGGCTCGGCTGATTGCGAAGATGCCGTGGAACTATGTTGATGCGACCAACCTGAGTCCACATGAGCGCCGCCAGTGGATCAAGATGGCCAAGAGCTTTGGGTACGAGGTGCAGGCGGTCTTCTTCGATGTACCGCTGGCGGTGTGCCTGGAGCGGAACTCGAAGCGCGACCGCCAGGTGACTGACGAGGTGATGCATAAGCTGGCAGAGCGGCTGCGGCCCCCGGTGTTCAAGGAAGGCTTCGACAAGATCACCGTGGTGCGAGTGAAGTCGGCTGCGGGCGAACCGGCTGGCGAGGGTGCGGCGTCGGCGGAGCCCTCAGTCGAGCCACCTGCGGCAGAGCCGGTGAGCGAAGCGGTGAGCCAAGGCTGAAGACCGAGGGAGCAGTGTGACCGAGGCCGGGGTGGAGTTCGCGCAGGTGAGCTTTACGCCGGTCGCGGGAGCGTCCGTGCTGGAGGGCGTGTCGCTGGAGCTTGCTGCCGGTACGACGACGGCTCTGCTGGGGCGAAGCGGTAGCGGTAAAACAACGCTGATGCGGATGGTGAACGGGCTGGTGATGCCGTCGGGTGGGTCGGTGAAGGTGGGCGGCCGGGCGGTGGCGGAGTGGGACCTGCTGGAGTTGCGGCGCGGGGTGGGCTATGTGATCCAGGAGACAGGGCTGTTTCCGCACTGGACGGTAGAGCGCAATGTGGGGCTGGCGCTGGAGTTGGCAGGCAGGAAGGATCGAGGCCAGCGCGTGGCGGAGATGCTGAGGCTGGCCGGGCTTGATCCCGGGCTGGGCTCGCGGCTGCCATGGCAGCTAAGCGGCGGGCAGCGCCAGAGGGTAGGTCTGGCGCGGGCTTTGGCCGGGGACCCCGGGGTGCTGCTGATGGATGAGCCGTTCGGGGCGCTCGACCCGATGACGCGGGCGGAGATCCAGACGACACTCAAAGAGCTGCTGGGACGTCTGCGGAAGACGGTGCTGCTGGTGACGCATGATCTGGACGAGGCGCTCTATCTGGCGGAGCGGGTGATCTTTCTCGAGGGCGGCAAGGTGGTCGCGGACCTCAAGTCGGACGAGGTGCTGGGCAGCGGGATCGAGTACGTGCAGCGCTACGTGGCCGCGGTGCGACGGGGAGATCGCACGTGACGGCGTTCCTGCGGGCGCATGCGGCGGAGATCGGGCGGCTGACGTTTGAGCATCTTTGGCTGACGTTGTTTGCGATGGGGCTGGCGGCGGCATTAGGGCTGCCGCTTGGGGTGTGGCTGACCCGGCATGAGCGCTGGGCGAAGCCAGTGATTGCGGTGACGAATGTCATCCAGGTGATCCCCAGCCTGGCGCTGTTTGGCCTGTTGCTGCCGGTGCCCTGGCTGGGAGAGGATGCGGCGCGGCTGGCGATCCTGGCGCTGACCGGGTATGCTCTGCTGCCGATTGTGCGGAACACGTACGCAGGCATTCGGAGCGTCGACCCGGCGCTGATCGATGTGGCGGAGGCGATGGGGATGACCCCAGGCCAAAGGCTGTGGAAGGTGGAGCTGCCGCTGAGCGCGAGCGTCATCCTGGCGGGGCTGCGGACGGCGACGGTGACGTGCGTGGGGGTGGCGACAATTGCGGCGGCGATCGGCGCGGGTGGGCTGGGGGAGCTGATCTTTCGCGGAGTGGCTTCGGTCGACAACGGGCTGGTGCTGGCAGGGGCTATTCCGGCGGCGCTGCTGGCGCTGGCGGCGGATGCGGGGCTGGGAGGCCTCGAGCAGCGGCTTTCGGTGCGGCGGGATGGTTAGGCTGCGGTGGTTGTGGCTGGCGCCGGCGGTCTTCCTGCTGGGCTGCGCGCCGCCGCGGGGGTCGCGGGTGACGGTGGGGGCGAAGAACTTTACCGAGCAGGTGGTGCTGGGCGAGCTGCTGGCGCAGGAGATCGAGGCGGTGTCCGGCCAGCGGGTGGAGCGGCGGTTTTATCTGGCAGGCAGCTATCTGTGTCAGCAGGCACTGGTGAGCGGGCGCATCGACGCCTACGTGGAGTACACGGGAACGGCGCTCACAGCCATCCTTAAGCAGCCGCTGCCGCAGGACCGGGATCCCGAGGCGGTGTTCCAGACGGTGAAGTCGCTCTACGAAACGCGGTTTCAGGTGCGGGTCGAGCCGGGGCTGGGGTTCAACGACACGTTTGCGATGGTGGTGCGCGGGGCGGATGCGGACCGGATGCATGTGAGCACGATTTCTGACTTGGTGGGTCATGCTTCGACGATGCGGCTGGGCGTAGGGTATGAATTTCAGGCGCGGCCGGATGGGCTGATGGGGCTCGAGAAAACCTACGGGCTGCAGTTTGGGCAGCCGCGTCTGATGGATCTCGGGCTGCTATATCGCGCGCTCAACGGAGGGCAGATCGATATTGCCGCGGGGAACTCGACGGACGGGCCGATCCGGGCGTTCGGGTTGCGGGTGTTGGCTGATGACCGCCACTTCTTTCCTCCGTACGACGCGGTGCCGCTGGTGCGGGAGGACTCGCTGCGGCGGCATCCGGAGATGCAGACAGCGATGGATCGGCTCGCTGGCAAGATAACAGCGGACGAGATGCAGACGATGAACGATGCGGTCGATGGCAAGCACGAAGAAGTGGGCGAGGTGGTTCGCCGCTTCCGGGAAGGGAAGGGATTGTGATGGCAGAGCCGTGGTTACGGGGAACGTTGACCGAGTATGACGCTGTGCGGCGGCAGGTGCTGCATGCGCTGGAGCTAGCCGCGGAAGATATAGACCAGTGGTGCGCGGGGCTGTCGGATGTGAAGATGGCTGCGCGGCCGTTTGGCATTGCTCCGGTGGCGTTTCACTTGCGGCATATGGCGCGGAGTCTGGATCGTCTGCTGACGTATGCGGAGGGACGGCAGCTGACTGTTGAGCAGCTGCAGGCGCTGGGTAGCGAGCTGTCGGAGGGTGTAGATGCGGCGGGGGTGATGACGGAGTTTCGGGCCGGGCTGCGACGGGCGGCGGAGCGGGTTGCGGGAATTGCGCCGGAGACCTTCGAGCAGAAGCGGGAGGTAGGGCGTGGACGGCTGCCGTCGACGGCGGGCGGCTTGCTGGTGCATTGCGCAGAACATACGCAGCGGCATAGCGGACAGGCGATCACGACGGCTAAGGTGGTGGTGAGCCTGCGTGCTTCGCTCTGAAAGGCGTTTGCCCCCCCCCGGAGCTCGCTTGACAGCGGAGCGTGCGGGCGCGGAACATTTTTGTAGGGCCTTCATTGACCCGCCGCAAGTTTATTGAGATTGCTGCCCTGCAGGTTTGTACAAACTTTGCCTGGGTTCCCTGGTTGTGTGAGAGTGGTGGATGATGGGCAGGAAGTCGTTGCCGAACCGCCGGGAAGCGCTGCGTCTGCTGGCGGGGGCTTCCGCTGCTGGATGTCTTCCGAAGGATCTGGCGGGGCAGTGGTGGAAGAAAAAGAAAGCGCCTCCGCTAGATCCGCTGGCGCCGGGGCTGACTCAGGCACAGGATGCGTTCCTCGATGACCTGGAGCGGCGCGGATGCCAGTACTTCTGGGAGCAGGCGAGCGCCAGCACGGGGCAGGTGAAGGATCGGGCGCGGGCCGAGGGGCTGGACGCGCACCGGATCGCAAGCGTGGCGGCGACAGGCTTTGGGCTGACCGCGTTGTGCATCGCGGATCGGCGCAGGTACCTGCCGGCGGCGGAGATACGGGCGCGTGTGCATCAGACGCTCGATTTCCATCTGCACCAGATGCCGGAAATCCACGGGTTCTTCTATCACTTTACGGACGTCGAGACAGGCGTGCGCGCGTGGAAATGCGAGGTCTCGTCGATCGATACGGCCATCTTTCTGTGCGGTGCGCTGATGTGCCGGACGTACTTTACCGGGACGGGCCTCGAAGAAGAGATTCGCAGCTTCGCCACGGCGCTATATGAGCGAGTGGACTGGCCGTGGATGCTGACCGGCGGCAAGGCGGATGCGCTGACCTACTCGATGGGCTTCAAGCCGGAGTCGGGGTTTCTCGAGTCGCGCTGGAGCACGTACTCCGAACTGATGATGATGTATCTGCTGGGGATCGGCTCGCCAACGCACCCGGTGATCCTCAAGACGTGGATCGCGTTCGCGCGGCCGTATGTGAACTATGAGGGGTTTCGATATTTGTCGGACCTGGCCCCGCTGTTCACGCACCAGTTTACGCATGCATGGTTCGATTTCCGGAACAGGCACGACCGGTACGTAGACTACTTTCAGAACTCCATCACCGCGACTCGGGCGAACAAGGCCTTTTGCCTCGGGCTGGGCGCGCCGTACAGCGAGACGTACTGGGGCATCACGGCTTCGGACTCCGAGCATGGCTACTCGGCCTGGGGCGGCCCTCCGGCGATGGGCAGGATCGACGGAAGCGTGGTTCCGTGCGCGACCGCGGGTTCGCTGGTCTTTTTGCCGCAGGATTGCCTGAATGTGCTGATGGCGTTAAAGGTCAACTTTCCGAAGGCCTGGGGACGCTACGGCTACGTGGACGCGTTCAACGCGACGGACCAGTGGTATAACCCGGACGTGCTGGGGATCGACCAGGGAATCGGTGTGCTCATGGCGGAGAACCTCCGGAGCGGTTTCGTGTGGAACACCTTTATGCGCAACCCGGAGGTAATCCAGGCCATGGAGATTTGCGGCTTTGTGCGGAGCGCGTGAAGCTACTCCCGAGCTGCTCAGAAGCGAAAGAAGGTCTGCACTTCGACGATGCGGTTGGCGGTGTTGGAGAAGCCGTTGGCGAGGGCGGTGGAGTGGCCGAAGAGCGGTGAGCCGAGGGTGCCGACCGGGGTAGAGAGATTGACGTGATTGAGGACATTGTTGGCGTCGGCTGAGAGTTCGAGAGAGTACCTGCGATCTTTCGGATCGTGGGTTGCGGAGGAGGCATTGCGCGGCGGCCCAAAGTTAAAGACGCGACGCACGGTCAGGTTGATGGTGAACAGGGCAGGCCCTTCCGCGAAGTCGTAGGGGATGGTCTGCTGGCCGGGGAGCGGTTGGGTGTCGAAGGCTCCGTAGCGGGTGACGACGACGCAGGGCCGGCTAAGGTCGGTGGCGAAGGTGGGCCGGTCGTTGAATTGGGCGTCGCCGTTGAGGTCGTAGTCGAGGGTGATGTTGAAGGGAAGGCCGCTGGCCGCGCGTAGAAAGGCGAAGGTGCTGAATCCAAACGGCAGAGCGCCTCCTCCGCCAAGAGTCAGCTGGTGCCGGGGACTGTTGGGGACAGGGCCGTAGTCCGCACGAAGGTTGTATTGATTGGAGGGGAAGTTTCCTCCATTGTCGTCGGTGTTAGACAGACGGTACTGGTAGAAGCCGTAGGCGTAGAAACGACTTTTGAGCTGGAGGTTGACGTTGGTGTTGAAGCGGGTATCGCGGTAGAGTCCGGCCGAATCGTATTCATAGACGTTCTGCGTGCCGCCGAGAGGGCGAACCCCGCTCGTGGGATCGGCTAGGTTGTAGGTTCCAGGCAACGGCGCGTTGATGTTGCGGGTGAGCTGGGTATGGGAGCCGCGGTTGTGGTTATAGGAGGCGGTGATGGTGCCGTGAGTGCCGAGCCGGCGCTCGAGGCTAAGCGTGGTGTTGACGAAGTAGGGCGCGTGGTAGTTGGGGCTGATCTGAAAGACGGTGGAGCCGAGCACGGGCTGCTGGGCCTGGTACGGCGAGTTGATGACGTACTCCTGCTGGGTAACGCCGTTCTGGCGGACGGCCTGCAGCAAGTTTCCTGAGTTGAAGCGGCGATAGAAGACGCCGGCGCCGGCGCGCACGGTATACCGCGGCTGCTTATTCTTACCGGGCAGAACGCTCCAGGCGGCTCCGAGGCGGGGAGCCCAGTCGGCATGATCGTGGATGGCGTCCTGAGTCTCGAAGCGCAGGCCGCCGCTGAGGGTCAGATTGGTGCGGACGCGCCAGTCGTCCTGGAAGAACAGTCCCGTGTCGACGACGGAGACGACCACGTTGGGACTGCCGGTAGTGTAGCTGAACTGGCTGGGCCCTCCTCCGGCGGCGGCGATCTGAGCGGGAGTTTGCCCAAGGACGACCCCCTGCTGGTCGATTTGGTAGGAGGCGAGCGAGGCGAAGGTGTACGTGCCGTTGTAGTTGGCGGAGGAACTGTTGGCGTCGCGGGTGGAGCGGAGACGTCCGCCGTAGTTGAGGAAGTGTTTTCCCGCCGCTTCGGAGACGTAGTTCTGGAGCTCGAAGCGGTCCTGGTTGTCATGGTAGGAGCCGCCATTGTTGCCCCCGCCGGTAAAGGCACCCTCCACGACGATGCTGGGTGCGTTTGAGACCGGGTTCTGATGAACGCGGCTGCGGATGTACTGGAAGCGGGTGTCGTTGACGATGTTTTTGGACAGGATCTGCGAGTTCGAGAGTTGGAGAGTCTGCGATGTCGTGACGTTGGTGTAGCCTTGCGACGCGAGGGCGAACTGGCCGACTCCGCCGTTGATCTGCTGGGTCTGGTCAAAGGTATAGCGGGCGATCACGGTGCTTCTTGCGCCCAGGCTGCTGTCAAGCCGTGCGGAGAAGCCATAGGTGGTGGTGGGCGCGGGGATCGCGTTCGAGAAGGCGGTCTGGTTCAGGTTTGCGTCGAGGGTCTGGGCGTTGATGATGGCGTTCGACTGCTCGGTCTCCTGGGTGCCGTAGAGAAAGAACGAAGTACGCGGGGTGATGGGACCGTTGAGGGTGGCCGCGTAGTAGACGTCCTGGTAAGCGGGTTCCCGCGTGACGAAGGGATTGAGCGAGTTGAAGCTGGAGTCGTTGCCGCGGACGTACAGGCTGCCGTGAAGGCTGCCGGTTCCGGGTTTGGTGAAGATCTCAATCCTGCCATTGGTGGGGTTGGTGTCGTTCTGGGCGGAGTAGGGATTCTGGTTGATGCGAATCTCGCGGATGGTGTCGCGCGGGGGAAGCGTGCCGTTTGAAAAGCCGTTGAGATAGATGTCCGGGGAAGGGCTTCCGGCAAGGGCGGCAAGTTGCTGCTGCAGCTCGGCCGTGTCCAGGGGAAGCTGGTCGATGGCTGCGCCCTTGAGCACAATGGCATCGCCGTTCTGGTTGGGATCGGTGCTATCGGAGGTGTCGAGCGGGACATCGATCTGCTGGGTAGCGGCCACGATCTTCAGCTTCAGATCGAGGTGAATAGGCCTGCCCGTAGCCTGAATGAGGCCGGTGGTAAAAGGAGCGAACCCCTCCGCCTGGACGGTCAGGGTTACCGAGGAGCCGGGTTCCAGCGGGAGGAGATAGCGCCCGTCGCTCGTGGTTTGAACGGCGCGGTCGGGTCCGCTCTGCGGATGCAGGATGACCGTGGCCCGCGGGATGAGTGCGCCGGTGGGATCGGTGACGATTCCGCTGAGCGAGCCGGACTCCTGGGCGATCGAACTGGACACCGAAAACCCAAACAGGAGAAGAACGAGGGGCCGGGGCAGAACAGGGCGAAAATGGGGTGCATCTCTCAGCAGAACCATCATCGCAGCGCGAACTCAAGTGGAACGATTGTGGTGAGAGCAATACTACGCGACAAACCAGGTTTTGGATTGCCGCTAACCGACCAGATGTCCCATTTTTTCGCGCTTGGTCTGCAGATAGCGCTCGGAGGCGGGTTGGGCGGGAACGTTGGCCCGAATGCGCTCAACGACCCGGATGCCAGAGGCCTCAAGAGCTTCGACCTTCTCGGGATTATTGGTGATCAGCCGCACCGCCGAAATGTTGAGCAGGTTAAGGATGGCGGCGGGCAGCTCAAAGTGCCGGCAATCGGCGGCGTAGCCGAGCTCGAGATTGGCCTCGATAGTGTCGCGGCCCAGTTCCTGGAGCTCATAGGCCTGGAGTTTGGCCATCAGTCCGATGCCGCGTCCTTCCTGATTTTCATAGATCACCATGCCCGCGCCGGCGGAAGCGATGGTGGCCAGGGCAAGTTCCAGCTGCTCGCGGCAATCGCAGCGGAGCGAGTGGAACACGTCGCCGGTCAGGCAGGAGGAGTGGACGCGGACGATGGGCGGCTCGCGGTAAACGTCCCCCATAATGAGGGCAACCGCGGACTCGATGCGGGTCGCTGGGGCGGGCGTGTCGGCCTTGCAGGGAATGGGGTTTTCGACCACGCCCTCGAAGCCCAGGATACGGAAATCTCCCCAGCGAGTGGGGAGCTTGGCATCAGCGAGCTTGCGTACCGAGAGGAACGGCATCGGTCCATTATACGAGGAGCGAGATGCTCGAGAGGTGGTGCGAGAGCCGGGTGAGGTGGAGGGCCGTCCTTGCTCAGCACTCGATGATGTTCAGGGCCAGGCCCGCGAGCGACGTTTCCTTATAGCGCGACTGCATGTCCATGCCGGTGCGGTACATGGTTTCGATGACCTGGTCGAGCGAGAGTTTATGGCCCTCGGTTTCGTGCATGGCCATGCGGCAGGCGTTGACGGCTTTGATGGCGCCCATGGCGTTGCGTTCGATGCAGGGGATCTGCACGAGGCCGCCGATGGGGTCGCAGGTCATGCCAAGGTTGTGCTCCATGGCGATCTCGGCGGCGTGCTCGACCTGAGCGTCGGTGCCGCCGAGCGCGGCGACCAGACCTCCGGCGGCCATCGAGCAGGCCACGCCGACCTCGCCCTGGCAGCCGACTTCGGCGCCGGAGATGGAGGCGTTCTCCTTATAAAGGATGCCGATGGCGGCGGCGGTAAGGAAGAAGCGGACGAGGCCGTCTTCCTTGGCTTGCGAGGACTGATCCGTGTCGATGAATTGAAGATAGTACTGGGCGATGGCGGGGATGACGCCTGCGGCGCCGTTGGTTGGAGCGGTGACCACGCGTCCGCCGGCGGCATTTTCTTCGTTGACGGCGATGGCGAAGAGCGAGACCCAGTCGAGCGGCGCGAGCGGGTCGCGGGGCTTGCCGGACGCCTCGAGCTCCTGGATGCGCTGGTAAAGCCGCGGCGCGCGGCGGCGGACGTTGAGGCCGCCAGGGAGGATGCCCTCGGTGACCAGCCCACGCTCGAGGCAGTTGCGCATGGCCTGCCAGAGGGCGAGGATGCCGCCGCGAACGGCTGCCTCCGGCGCTAAATCATCCGCGTGGATCGGAGGCCGGAGCAGTGCAGGTGCGAGCTGGTTGCTGCGCTCGGCGGTGAGGAGCGCGGCTTCGTTGGCCAGGACTCGTTCGGCAATGGAGAGCCCGCTGCCGGCGCCGGCGGCGAGGAGCTCAGCAGCGCTGGTAAAAGGGTAGGGAACCTGGCGAGGCGCGACCTGCTTCTCCAGGGGATCGGGCGCGAGCTCGGCCGCGGTCAGGATGAAGCCGCCTCCGACGGAGTAGAAGACTTCCTCAACCAAGAGGGAGCCTGCGGCGTCAAAGGCGCGAAAACGCATGCCGTTGGGGTGGGAGACGGCGGCGTCGGCACCTGGAGGGTACATTTCGGCGTGGCGAAAGAGCAGGTCGCTTTCTTCGTGGAACTCGATCTCGGTGAGGCCGCTGAGGAGAAGCTTGCCTGAGGCGTGAATGCGGTCGAGCAGGCCCTGCACGGCCGCTGGATCGACGGTGTCCGGCGCCTCGCCGCTCAACCCGAGCAAGACGGCGCGGTCCGTGCCATGGCCGACCCCGGTGAGGGCGAGCGAGCCGTAGAGCTCGGCGGAGACGCGGGCGACCGGACCAGCGTTGGACTTGGCGGCAAGTGTCTGGGTAACAAGTGTCTGGGCGAAGCGCAACGCGGCGCGCATGGGACCCACGGTGTGGGAGCTTGAGGGGCCGATACCGATCTTGAAGAGTTCGAAGAGGCTGGTGTTCATGGGATGCGTACGCAGTTTTGATTGTAGGCGCGTGGCGGGTACCTGAAAGTTGCATAGGTAGGTGCTGTGGCCGATGCTAGACTTCGGCCATTCTGCCCTATCGAGGGCTCAGGCAAACATGCTCTTCAAGGCTTTCAGTGCAGCGGTGTACGGGATCGACGCGCACATCATCGATGTGGAGATCGACTTCTCGGGCGTGATCCTCGAGCGGCCGGAGTTCAACACGGTCGGGCTTCCGGACGCGGCAGTGCGTGAGAGCCGGGACCGGGTACGCTCGGCGATCCGTAACTGCAACTTTGACATTCCGCCCACGCGCATCACGATCAATCTGGCTCCGGCGGACCTGAAGAAAGAGGGTTCAGGCTTTGACCTGCCGATTGCGATCGGGATCCTGGGAGCGTACGGGGCGTTGCACATCAAGGACCTCTCGGATTTTCTGCTGATCGGCGAGCTGGGACTAGATGGCGCGCTGCGCGCGGTGCACGGGATGCTGCCGATCGCGATTGCGGCGCGGGCGCGCGGCATCCGGAACCTGATCATCCCGGCTGAGAACGCGCGCGAAGCCGCCGTGGTTGAAGGCGTCAAGGTGTATCCGGTGCGCACACTGCTTGAAGTGCGCGACCTGCTGAATGCGTTCGCGAAGGGCAATCTGCTGGTACAGCCGCTCGAGTCGCATACAGAGGAACTGCTCCAGGAACTGCAGCATTTTCCGCATGACTTCAAGGATGTACGCGGGCAGCAGGTGGCCAAGCGTGCGCTCGAGGTGGCGGCCGCGGGCGGACACAACATCCTGATGATCGGGCCGCCCGGCTCGGGCAAGACGATGCTTGCCAAGCGCCTGCCGTCGATTCTGGCTCCGCTGCGCTTTGAAGAGGCGCTCGAGACGACCAAGATTCATTCGGTCGCCGGGGTGCTGAATGCCGATGAGGGGCTGGTGATGCATCGGCCATTCCGTGCGCCGCACCATACGATCTCGGACGCCGGGCTGATCGGCGGAGGAGCGGTGCCGCGGCCGGGCGAGGTATCACTGGCACACAACGGGCTGCTCTTCCTGGACGAGCTGCCGGAGTTCCCGCGCAATGTGCTCGAGGTGCTGCGGCAGCCGCTTGAGGACGGGCACGTGACGATTGCGCGGGCAGCGATGAGCCTTAGCTTCCCGGCGCGCTTTATGCTGGCGGCGGCGATGAATCCATGTCCGTGCGGCTACTTCAATGACAAGAGCCGCGAGTGCATGTGCACGCCGCCGATGATCCAGCGCTACGTGTCGAAGGTCTCCGGGCCGCTGCTCGATCGGATCGATATCCATATTGAGGTGCCGGCGGTGCAGTATAAGGAATTGCGCGGCGGGGCTTCGGCGGAGGGCTCGGCCGAGATTCGAGCGCGGGTTCTGGCGGCGCGGGAGCGGCAGCACGCACGCTTTGTGGAGGCAGGCGGAGAGACGCGTACGCGGCCCTCCGGACGAAGTGCGTCGCAGGCGGTGTATGCCAACGCGCAGATGTCGACCCAGCAGATTCGCGTGTTTTGCGAGCTGGCCAGCGACGCAGAGCGCCTGCTGGAGCGGGCGATGCAGCAGCAGGGATTGAGCGCGCGGGCCCATGACCGAATCCTGAAGGTAGCTCGCACGATCGCGGACCTGGAAGGCGCGCCGGAGATCGTGGTCAAGCATATCGCGGAGGCTATCCAGTACCGGACACTTGATCGCAGCTACTGGTCCTAACCAAGTTTTATGCGCTTTTTCATAGCAGAGCAGGCGGCGTCTTCCAAAAAGCGGTTGACGTGGCCCCTAACAACGGTTACCTTCCAGAAGGACTGCAGGAGTTCTTTCCTCAAGTGACCGCAACGGGCAGGAAAGAACATTTTGCGTTTTCGGCAAGGCCCTGTGATCCAGGCGTTGCGCCGGTTTTGATGAATCGCAGGCCGGATGGCATCCTGGCTAACGATTTTGCGTCTAACACTTGACAACGAGAACTCAGATCGGACATAGAGTGTGCGACCCGATGTTTAGATCGCACGCAGCTCTGGAGTATTGAACTTGAACTTTTGCACGAATCAGACGTGACGGTGAGCCTCCCCAGGCGTTAGCTCATCGGAGCGACCATGAAGAAAGAAGACGAGGAGAATTTAACGATGCGCTCAGATTTGATCTTTGGAGCACTTACGCACGTCACGAACCGCTATCAGCTTTGCCAACTGGCCGCAAAAGCGACCCGCAAGCTGCATAAACCGAACACTCGCCTTCAGGACACGACGAATGAGGTTCTGGACCGGTTCAAGGACACTGTTCCCATGAACGACGGAACGGAGCCGAAGGTAGAGAAGATTGTGTTGACGGACCATCGCCGCGCGGCTTAGTCGCGCGGCTGCTTCACCTTCTACAACTTTTGTTGATTTGACCGTATCTGGTTTCGCGGTATTATTCCTGCAGTAACCCCCGCACACAATCCTCGAATTTCAGAGTTCCCCGGCACCGACTGCGTGATCGTTCTGGTTTTCACGCCGGCCCTGCTGTTTTCTCACTCCCTCCGCACTCTGCACTTTCCCTCCTCCATCTCTCCCGAACACACCCCAAAGAAAAGAACATACCTCCCATGACAATCTCTGAGTTGAAAGAACACAACATAGCCGAACTGGGCAAACTGGCCCGCGGCCTGGACATCGGCGGCACCAGCGGACTGCGGAAACAGGACCTGATCTTCAAGATTCTGCAAGCGCAAAGCGAAAAGGAAGGACACATCTTCGCCGAGGGCGTGCTCGAAATCCTTCCCGATGGCTACGGTTTCCTTCGCTCGCCCGACTACAACTACTTGCCGGGGCCGGACGATATTTACGTCTCGCCGTCGCAGATTCGCAAGTTCGACCTGAAGACCGGCGACACGATCTCCGGCAATGTCCGCTCGCCGCATGAGGGTGAGAAGTACTTCGCGCTGGTGAAGATTGAAGCAATTAATTTTGAGTCTCCCGAAGAGACGCGGAACAAGATTCTGTTCGACAACCTGACGCCGCTCTATGCGCAGGAGCGCGTGAAGATGGAGACAGTGCGCGAGCACATCTCCGGGCGAGTGATGGACCTGCTGACGCCGGTGGGCAAGGGCCAGCGCGGGCTGATCGTTGCGCCGCCGCGCACGGGCAAAACCATGCTGCTGCAGTCGATTGCGAACTCGATCACGTCGAACCACCCTGAGGTCGTGCTGATCGTGCTGCTGATTGACGAGCGGCCGGAAGAGGTGACCGACATGCAGCGCTCGGTGCGCGGCGAGGTGATCAGCTCAACCTTCGACGAACCGGCGGCGCGGCATGTGCAGGTGGCCGAGATGGTGATCGAGAAGGCCAAGCGGCTGGTCGAGCATAAGCGCGATGTGGTGATCCTGCTCGATTCGATTACGCGTCTGGCTCGCGCCTATAACACGATCGTTCCGCCGTCGGGCAAGGTGCTCTCGGGCGGCGTGGACTCGAATGCGCTGCAGCGTCCGAAGCGGTTTTTCGGGGCGGCGCGCAACATTGAAGAGGGTGGCTCACTGACCATCATTGCCACGGCGCTGGTCGATACTGGCTCGCGTATGGACGAGGTCATTTTCGAGGAGTTCAAGGGTACAGGCAACATGGAAGTGATTCTGGATCGCAAGCTGGTCGACAAGCGGGTGTTTCCGGCAATCGACATTCAGCGCTCCGGTACCCGGAAGGAAGAGCTGCTGATTCAGAAAGACGATCTGCAGCGTATCTGGATTCTGCGCAAGGTGCTGAATCCGCTTTCGCCGACAGAGGCGATGGAGCTCTTGACGAGCCGGTTGGAGAAGACGCGCAACAACTCCGAGTTTCTGCACAGCATGAGCAACAGCTAATACTACCCCTCCCCACCAAAAACAGGCAAAGTCTTCAAATGAGACAACTTAGGTCCGGACTTCGAGTACGCGAGGTCCGGATTTTGAGTTGACCCGGCGCTTTCCTTGCCTAGGAATGACAAACTGAGGAGCGTCTCGGCGTAGCTTCCTTAGCGATCCCGACTGGACCGGGAGAGAAATACGCCTATGTCTATTTTAAAACTTCCGAGTACACCGGTGTGCCAACTCTATTTGCCTTGCTTTGAGTAGCTTAGGTGCTTCAGGCACTTGACAGCTTAGAAGCCGTTGGCGAGCAGGTAGTCTTCGGTGACGGTCCACATCTGCGCATGCAGATCGGTCTGGCGCGCGTCGGCCTGTTTTTCGGCGTACTTGGCCAGGGCGTCCACCTCGATGTTCAGGGAGCTGCCAGGCTGGAGAGCGTGCAGCGAGGTGACGGCGTAGGTGTGGGGGATGACCGCGACCGAGACGACATCGCCAAGGATGGCGGCAACGGTGAGCGAGATGCCTTCAACTGTGATCGAGCCCTGGGGGGCGATGTAGCGGCTCAGGCCAGAGGGAACGGCAAAGCGCAGACGCCAGTCGCTTGCGGCTTCATTCGACGGGTCGATGGCCTCGATTGAGATCAGGGTGCCGACGCCATCGACGTGGCCCTGGACGACATGGCCTCCGAGAGGGAAGCCGGCGGGGGTGGGAAGCTCGAGGTTGACGACGTCGCCGGGCTTGAGTCTGGCGAGCTTAGTTCGCTCCACGGTCTCCTGGGCGAGGTCGGCCGAGAACTGGGTGTGGGTGATGTCAAGCGCGGTGAGGCAGACGCCGGAGACGGCGACGGAATCACCGGTACCCAGGCGTGGGGCGAGGTCCGGGGTGGAAACCGTAAAACGTGTGGGTCCGACGGCGTTCCGGGTGGGTATGACGGAGACGATGACGCCTGTGGCTGCGATGAGGCCGGTAAACATGATTCCAGCTTAGTTCAGAGGCGGCAGGCTTTGCCATGGGTCGCGGAGCAGGCCGGATACCTCGACGTCCGCGCCGATGGTTCGCTTCTCGACGCGTGTGAGGCTTTGTTCGAGGGCGAAGGGAGTTGGACCACCGTGGGCGAAGGAAAGCGCATCCTGGCCGAGTTCGGTTTCGGCGTAGAAGAGGATGAGTTGGTCGACCAGCTGCTCGCGGAGGAAGGTGCCGTTCAAGGTGGAGCCGGTCTCGAGGAGGACGCTGAGGAGTTTGGCTTGGTGAAGATGGTTGAGGACTTCGCGCAGGCCGAGCGGGGTGGGGAGCTGCGTGATGCGGATGCCGCGGGCTTCGAGCGCGCGCAGCTTGCCGGCGGGGGCGTCCTGGTCTTCGCCGCAGAAGAGCCAGAGGTCCCCGGCTGCGGTCTGGACGAGCTTTGACTCGATGGGGGTGCGGAGATGCGTGTCTAGGACGATGCGCTGGAGAGGACGGCGGCGGGGCAGGCCGGAGCGGTCGGTGAGCAGCGGGTCGTCGGCGAGCACGGTGCCGATGCCGACCAGGACGGCATCCGCGGCGTGGCGAAGGCGCTGGACTTCGGCGCGGGCTTGGGGGCCGGTGAGCCAAAAGGGTTCGCTGGCGGTGCGTTGGGCGGGAGGCGGGGCGAGCTTGCCGTCGACCGAAAGCGCGGCTTTGAGGGTGACGAAGGGCCGGCTGCGGGTGATGGAGCAGGCGAAGGTGTTGTTCAGGGTGCGGGCTCGGCTTTCGAGCGTTCCGACGGTGACCTCGATGCTGGCGGCGCGGAGTTTCTGGAGGCCGCGGCCGCTGACCTGCGGGTTGGGGTCGGCGGTGGCGACGACGCAGCGAGCGATGCCGGCGGAGATGAGGGCGTCGGCGCAGGGGCCGGTGCGGCCGTGGTGGCTGCAGGGCTCGAGGGTGACGTAGGCGGTGGCGCCGCGGACGTCGTGTCCGGCGGCTGCGGCTTGTTTGAGCGCGACGATCTCGGCGTGGTCGAAGAGGCCATAGACGTGCGCGCCTTCGCCCAGGAGCTGTTCGTGGCGGACCAGCACGCAGCCGACCTGCGGGTTGGGCGAGGCGAGGCCGACCGACGCTTCGGCGAGGGCGAGCGCGCGCGCCATCCAATGTTCCTCCTCTGCCAACAGGAGCTCCTTTATGCGGCCGGGCGGATGCCTATACTGAGGCGATGCGTACCGCTTTTTTATGGATGTTTGCGACTCTGCCGGTGCTCGCACAGGATACCGTGGCGCACCGGATTCGGGCGATTGCCGCGGAGGCTCAGGGCAAGGTCACGGTGGCGTGCGCGTTGCCGGGATCGGGTTTGAACTGCGATCTGGAGCCGCATGCGCATCCTCCGATGCAGTCGGTGTTCAAGCTGCCGGTGGCGATGGCGGGGCTCCATGCGGTCGAGGCGGGCAAATTGACGCTCGACCAGCCGGTACGCTTTCTTCCCGAGGATCGCATTCTGCCGCATGTGTACAGCCCGTTGCAGGACAAATATCCGCAGGGCGGGGTGGATGTGCCGTTGCGCGAGCTGCTGCGGCTTTCGGTAACGCTGAGCGACAACGTCGCGGCGGACATCGTGCTGCGCGTGCTGGGTGGGCCGAAGGTGGTGGACGCGTATGTGGCGTCGCTCGGTGTGGCGGGATTTCATCTTGAGGATGGAGAGGACGTGCTGCATCGGGAGGTCGCGGCGCAGTACCGCAACTGGTTCGAGCCGGCGGGGGCGGTGGAGCTACTGCGCCGGATTGCGGACCGGCCGCCGTTTTCCGCGGAACATACGGAGCTGCTGCTGGGCTGGATGACGGTTGGGACGAATACGAAGCGGCTTGGGGCGGATCTGCCGGCGGGGACGCGGGTGGCACATAAGTCGGGAACGTCGGACGTGGACAACGGAGTGGCGCACGCGACCAACGACATTGGGCTGATTACGCTGCCGGATGGGCGGCGGCTGGCGGTGGCGGTGTTTGTGACGGACTCGACCGCGGATGTGGCGGTGCGGGAGGGTGTGATTGCGAGGATCGGGAAGGCGGCGTATGAGGCGGCGGTCGAGGCTAAGCGCTAGGCAGACGCGGGAGCGGATCGGGCGGGGCTTTCCAGGCGATAGAAGGGGTGGTTGAGATTGAGCGGGCCCCAGGGCTGCATGTGCGTGTAGGTGAAGCCTAATCGCGCGATGAGGGCTTTGGAGTTGAGATGGCCGGGGTTGTGGCCGGCGGTGAGGGCTTCGAGCTGGAGATGGTCGAAGGCATAGGCGATGACGGCGCGGGCAGCTTCTTCGCCGAGGCGCTCGCTCCAGAAAGGGCGGGCGATGTGGACGCCGAGTTCGCGGACGCGGGGCTCGTCACGGAACGGACGCAGGCCGCAGCACCCGGCAAACTGGTCGGTGGTGCGGTGAAAGATGGGCCAGTACTGGACGCCGAAGCGCTGCTGGCGATCAAGCTCGACCTGGAGTTTGTCGCGGGTTGCGTCGAGGTTGAGGGTGCCACCAAGATAGAAGGCCACTTCGGGGTCGCCCCAAAGGGAAAAGGCGAGCGGGAGGTCGGCTTCGGTCCAGTGACGGAAGTTGAGGCGAGCAGAGGTGAGGAAGGGCGGCATGCGGATCTTGCGAAGGTGATGGCGGCAGGTTCCGGCGGTATGGGTTATTTGGAGGAGCTGGGCTGGGGGCTCTTGGCGGGTGGCTTCACACCGGGAGGCATGGAAAGACGTATTTTGGTTTTGGGAATGGCACTATCACGTACCGCGGATGCGTTCTTTGGTTGACGGCCCCACATTGAGTTCTGCTCCTCTGAGTTGAACCATATTATATCGAGATTCGAAGTAGGCGACGGCCTCGTGTTCAGCAGCTTCAAACAGTTTGTGCTTCTTCACGAGTCCATCGGGAACGTAGCGGGACTCCAAGGCTTGCTTTCTGGAGCGGAGGGTGTGCAGGAGTTTGCGAAGCTGTTTCTCCGTGCAGCGGCCTCCAGCAATTGCTGCCCAATCTCTTTGGGCAAGGATGAACAGACGGTTGAGTTGCCGGACCCAAGCACTGAGAGCTTTGCGACGCTTTACAAAAGGGAACACGTCTCTGAGTGCATCGGCGAGTTGAGATGCGGCGATGATGGATGCCCAAAGGAACGCATATTTCTGCCAGACAGCCCAAAGCGCAATGCTGCTACTTGCGGCGACTGCGCGAACGATGCCTGTGGATGTGATCCAGCGATTAAAGCCGTTGCGGTAATCACGTATATAGCAGGTATCGATCTTGAGTTGCAGAAATTCAAGCAGGTACTCATATTGTTCAGGGCTCGGCTGTTCGGGATTGAGGGTCATGTGCGGTCAGTCGATGAGGGAGTCGATGAAGGACTTGCTGTCGAAGGGGATCAGGTCTTCTAGTTTCTCTCCGGTGCCGGCGTAGACGACGGGCAGGCCGAGCTCGGTGGCAATCGCGAGGACGATGCCGCCTTTGGCGGTGCCGTCGAGCTTGGTGAGGACGATGCCGGTGACGCGGGCGGCCTCGGTGAAGAGGCGGGCCTGGGTGAGGCCGTTCTGGCCGGTGGTGGCGTCCATGACGAGCAGCGTCTGATGCGGGGCGCCGGGTACCAGCTTTTCGGCCGTGCGGCGCATTTTGTCGAGCTCCTTCATCAGGTCGGTCTTGGTGTGGAGGCGGCCGGCGGTGTCGACGATGAGGACCTGGGAGCCGCGGGCCTTGGCGGCGGAGCAGGCGTCGTAGAGCGCGGCCGAGGGGTCGCCGCCTTGCTTGGTCTTGATGAGCGGCACGCCGGAGCGCGTGGCCCAAACCTCGAGCTGCTCGATGGCGGCGGCGCGGAAGGTGTCGGCGGCGCAGAGGAGCACGGTGCGGTGCTGGGAGGCGAAGAGCGCGGCTAGTTTGCCGGTAGAGGTGGTTTTGCCGGTGCCGTTGACGCCGACCATCATGATCACTTCGGGCGGCGTGCTCGGATGGGCGACGGGCTGGGCTACGCCGTCGAGGACCTTCTGGAGCTCGGATTTGAGGAGAGTCTTGAGCTGCTGGCCGCCATCGATGCCGACGCGGAGGGCACGCTGGCGCAGGTTTTCGAGCACGATGGCGGTCGTGGCGGCTCCTACGTCGGCAGCGAGGAGGAGGGGTTCAAGCGATTGGAGGGTGGACTCGTCGACCTCGCGGGTGAGGGCGATGATGCCGCCGATGGAGTCGGAGAGGTTCTCGCGGGTGCGGGTGACGGCCTGCCGCATGCGGTCGAAAAAGCCGCGGCGGGGTTCGTCTGGAGGCTGGGTTGGAGGTGGAGCGGGTGTGGCCGCGGCGGCTTCTTCCGCCTTTTGTTCTTCGAGGTCGGGGGGAGCTTCGTCGGGCTGGGGGTTCTTTCGTCCGAAAAACGAGAAGGCCATGGTTCTGGCCAGTCTACCAACCGGTTACGCGGCGTGCAGGGTAGAGGAGGGCAGAAGCGGCTGGACGAGCGAGTTGGGGCTTGCGTTGGGACTGTGCGGCATCGCCTTCGGAGCTTCGTGCTTCAGGAATAGAAGCGAGAGAACGATGATGATAAGAATGGCGACGGCAAAACCGATCACGACCGCCAGGAAGTTTGGGCCTTTGGGGTACTTGCGGTAATCCGCGGTGGGGTCCTGTGCGCTCATGCAGAGGTTGGATGCAGAAGCGTCGTCCAGGGCGAAGGATGTGGATTAGGATTTGTGCAGGTGGGGTGACGCGATGGCGGCTTCCACGATGGTGGCGTTGAAGTGAATACCTCAAGGCGAGTTACAGCCCGGTTCTCTGACTATTCGTCGCGACCGGGGCGGGACATAAGTTCGCGGATGGCCTCGCGGGGAGTCTTGGTGCCCTGGAGGATGTCGTCCACCTGCTGGGTGATGGGCATCTCGACGCCATAGCGCGCGGCGAGTCCGAGGGCGGCAGAGGTGGAGGAGACGCCTTCAGCGATCTTGCCGTTCATGCCGGTGAGGATGTCCGAAAGCCGGCGGCCTTTGCCGAGCTCGATGCCGACGGAGCGATTGCGGCTGAGGGCTCCGGTGCAGGTGAGGACCAGGTCGCCGACGCCGGTGAGGCCGGCGAGGGTCTGGCGGCGGCCTCCGCAGGCGACGGCGAGGCGGGTGATCTCGGCGATGCCGCGGGTGATCAGCGCGGCGGAGGCGTTGGTGCCGAGGCCGAGGCCTTGGCTGACGCCACAGGCCAGGGCAATGACGTTTTTTAGCGCTCCGCCGAGCTCGACCCCGGGGACGTCGTCATTGGTGTAGAGCCGGAGGGTGGGGGAGGCGAAGTCGCGCTGAATCGTTTGGGCGATCTCAGATCGGGTGGAGGCGATGACGACGGCCGTGGGCAGGCCGGCGGCGACCTCGTGCGCGAAGGAAGGCCCGCTGAGAACGCCGCAGGGATTTCCGGTGACCGAAGCGAACACCTGGGTCATCCGCAGAAAAGTGGTGTGTTCCAGGCCCTTGCTGGCGGAGAGCAGAATCTGGTTGCGGGTGAGCAGGGGAGCGATTTCGGCGATGGTTTCGCGCAGGTGCCGGGAGGGTGTGACGCAGAGCAGGACGTCGGCCTCGAAGATGGCGGCGGGCAGGTCGTGGGTGACGGTGACGTCGGAGGGAAGAGTGAATCCGGGAAGGTAGGCAAGATTTTCGCCGGTTTCGGCGAGCTGGTCGGCAAGCGGGGCGGAGTGCGCCCACAGGGTGATCTGGTGGCCTCCGCGGCGGGCGAGCGAGATGGTGAGGGCGGTGCCCCAGGCACCGGCGCCAAGGACGGCAATGCGGCTCATGCGGCCACCTTGCGGACGCGCTCGCGGCCGAAACGGCTTTCGGTGCCGGAGCGGAGGCGCTCAATATTCTTGCGATGGCGAACGCAGATGAGCAGCGGAATGAAGACGAGGCCGAGAATGGTGATAGGGCTCGGATGGCGCAGGAAGAGCAGGGCAAACAACGGCATGGACACCGACGCAACGATCGAGGCAAGCGAGACGTAACGGCTGGTGGTGACGACAAGGAGAAAGACGCCGAGAGAACAGAGAGCGATCCAGGGGACCAGCGCGAGAAAGACGCCGAGGCCGCCCGCGACGCCCTTGCCTCCGCGAAAGCCAAGCCAGACGGGGAAGACGTAGCCGAGCATGGCCGAGATGGCGGCGACGACGGCAAAATCGAAGTTGCCGGGAACGAGATGGCGTGCGAGCAGGACGGCGACGAGCGTTTTCGCCACGTCGAGCAGCAGCGTGAGTATGGCGAGGCCTTTGGCGCCGGACCGCGCAACGTTGGTGGCGCCGATGTTGCCGCTACCGGTGGCGCGGATGTCCTCGCGGCGGACGAAGCGGACGAGCAGATAGCCGAAGGGAATGGAGCCGAGAAGATACGCGAGCGGAATGGAGACGAGCCAGGGGTTCATGAGGTGACTGTTTGAGTTTACCAATCCGAAGGTGTGGAGGACGTGGCTTTCAGGCTGAGTGAACCGAGCGATTGCCTGTCAGCTAAAGCCGCGCTATCTCCCTTTGTGGGATGCCCCTTTTTGGCTGGGCTTCGTAATCTTTTAGATGTTCTCTCAACGGGGCTTCACAGATGTGCGCTTGGTTCAGCAGGGGCGGAAAAACCGAGGTTGCCAAATGCAACAACGGCCCTGCGCAAACAGGGCCGTCATCTCTCGTTGAAAGGAGGAAGAAGCTATGCTACGGATCAGCATTCGCTTCAACCTTGCGATCCATCTGCCCTTGCGGTGGATTGCAGCCCTGCTTTACCTCGTCAGGTAAGGCAGGAAATAACCTTCTGGCGGTGTGAAGCCCGCCGGAAGTTACTCACACCATACTCTGGTTTCGTGCTCGTTTCCAGATATTTTTGAGGTCGACACGCTAGCGTGGAACTCCGTCGCGGCTCACTCCAGACGACTGGTGGGCCAGAGCAGCCGCTCTCCCAGCCGCTGCATACAGGTTCAGGCGCGAATAGACTCCGAAAGCCGACCCATCGTCCAGAAAGCCGCCGCCCGGCCCCTCGGTCTCGGTCAATATGCGGTTCGCCTGCTCGAGCGTCAACGAGGGAAACGCTACAGTGAGGAGATAGCCCGCCTGCGGAGCGAGAGTGCCCACGTCTTCAAGATGATTGGCGCCGCTGGGATAGATTACCAGCAGGTTATAAGTCTGCGTGGCGGCATAGAAGGCCTCGTTGGCTGCCGGATCGCTCAGTCGGCTGGTGTCCTCGCGCGAGCACTCCCGCACCGTCTTGCCGCAGGCCGCCTGAAGGGCAGAGGTCATATCGGCCCGCGCCGCTCTAACAGCCGCCTGGAAATCCTTGATCGCGGGTGCACCGCGCACCGAACGTCCCATGTAGGCAGGATCGTTCGCCAGCAGATGAGCCAGATCGTAGAGGGCCAGCGTTCGGCCGGCCAGTACATCCATGGCGTAGTGGGCACCCACGAGGATGCGATCGTTGCCATATTCAGCACCGCGCGCGACCATCTCCTGATAGCGCTCCGGCACCAGGATGGCCAGAACCAGCGATCCCGTGTAGCCATAGGTCGTATGGCCACTGGGGTAGGAGGGACTGTTGATCAGGTTCGCGAGCGGTCCCCGATTGTAGGCCGTGTTGCTTGCCGCAACATTGAAGTAGTCGGGGCCGACGATCGGCGAGACACTTGGTTCGGTCTGAAAGGGACGCGAATCGCCGAACGCATCGGCCCCGGCGCTTCCTGCCGGAAGTCCATAGGCCTTGCCGAATACGTCGGTTTCTCCTTTTTTCTCCTTCAGGATTGCCATGGCCTCGGCCGATACCGGAACTTTTCCGTCGGTTGTGCCATTCGCGAAAAAGTATTTCCCCGCGTTGGAGTTTGCCTGCGCGGTCCCGTTCGCATAGGCAATCAGGTCCGCAACCGGTTGGGACAAACTCGTGAAGCGGTTCCGGTCGATGTAATGGGCCCGCGCTCTATAGGCTGAGCCGAGGGCCGTGCCCAGTCCATCCGCCAACTGTTCATCGTTGCCAGACGTGATGGCGGCGTCGCGAAGGGCCTGCTGTTGCTGCTCTGCGAAGGGAAGCAGCGTCGCTTGCCGAATTGTGCCGGTCTGGATGCCTCCGGTGACGGTATAGTTCGCCGCGAGCGCCGCCCTGCCCTCCGCTGTGTGCGACAACAGGCTTACCGGCGCCAGCAACTTGCAGGCCGCGAGATCCGTGGCGGATTGCGCGCCGGCGTGAAAAGGCAAGAGCGCCCAGAGCGCGCCCGCGACCAGAGATGTACTGCGTACCATTCGCACTCCTATGCGACCAGCTTACGACGGGGACCGAGCGGAAGGGGCGACGGGATGGCTCGCGATCCGGATGCTACCTCTAGGGTTGGTGGGTGATATCGTATTTCTCTTTTTTGTTCAGCTCGAAGAGCTTTAGGTCGATGGAGTCGGCCATGGCTTTCATCCCGGCATCGTTGGGGTGCAGGTGGTCGCCGCGATCGTAGGCGGGATTGAAGGCGGCTGGGTTGGCTTTGTCCTGCGTGGCGTGATCGAAGTCGATGACGCCGTCGAAGTCTTTCGAGGTGCGGAGAAAGCTGTTCACGGTTTGCCGCATCTGCTCGCCTGCGGGCGACATGTAGCCGGCTCCGGCGTAGGGCGTGAGGGTGGCCGCGAAGACCTGAATGTGGTGGAGGTGGGCGCGCTCGGCAAGCTGAGTGAGGCCGGCGATGAGGTCATCGGCCGAGACAACGTCCGCGGGGTGGTTGGGGTCGGTGGCGTGGCCGATGTCATTGATGGACTCGAGGATGATCAGGTAGCGGACACCGGACTGGGCGAGGACATCGGCATCGAAGCGGGCCAGGGCGCTGGGACCGGCGCCGTCGTGGAGGACGCGGTTGCCGCTGATGCCCAGGTTGAGTACGCCCAGGCCGGCGGTCGACTTGTTGTGATGGAGGCGACGGGCAAGCAGGTCGGGCCAGCGCTGGTTGGTGTCAGCGGTCGAGGCGATGCCATCGGTGATGCTGTCGCCGAGTGCGACGATCGAGGCATCGGGGGCGGGAACCTGGACGTCGACGGATTTGAGGAAGTACCAGTGGCTGAAGGTCTGGGCGCTGGCCGGAAGGCTCCTGGTTCCGACGACGTTGCCGGCTGCCATGTAGTTGGTCTGCTCGGCGGCGTCGTGGGAGGTGATGTGGGAGATCGTCTGGGCGGGGAGAAAGAGGCTGATCGTCAGGTCGGTGTCGGCCGGTAGGGCCAGCGCGACGGGGTCGCTGACGACCACGGCACCGGCAGGCAGGACGATGGAGGCGCGACCGGAGAAGGTGAGAGCGTTGGCCGAAAGCAGCGAAATGTCTCCCTTTGCGGCGGCTAGTGCGAGGTGGACGGCGCCGATAGTGAGAGGCTCCGTGCCGAACTCATTGGAGAGCTCGATCCGCACGAGTGGGCCGCCAAGCGACACGTGCACGATCTCGCGGAGGGTCATGTCGGCTGAACCCAGGGCCGGCGTCGAGGCAGGCGGCGCGTTTGGACGAGGGGTGTTGGCGCGGTCGAGGCTGGCGGTCGCCCAGGTGCCGACCCAGTGATCGGGCGCAGATTTTGGAGCTGCGAACGCGACGCCCGGCAAACAAGCGACGAGCGCGACCAGCAGGAGGGTGCGAAGCGTCGCGAGGGCAAAGGGGGTCGGGCAAGCGTTCGGCATGTTGTGATCATCTTCAGCCAGAGGGTGGGATCGCGCAAGGCCGCCAAGCCCAACGACACGGTACGAAAGTTCACGGTATGCTGGCAGGCATGTCTGACGCGGGTAACGCAACAACGGGTGCCGTTTCCAGCAGGTTGTTCGGCACGCTGCCGAATGGAACGCCGGTGACGCTCTATACGGTCCAGAAGGGCGAGCTGGCGGCCAGTTTCCTCGATTACGGAGCGCGGCTGGTGTCCTTGTGGGTTCCGGATCGGGCGGGGAGAATCGGCAACGTGGTGCTGGGGTTCGAGACGCTGGACGGGTACCTGCGCGATAAGGGCTATCTGGGCGCGGTGGTGGGACGGGTGGGCAATCGGCTGGCCGGGGGACGCTTTTCGCTCGACGGGCGCGAGTACCAGGTGCCGCTCAACGACGGTCCGAACGCGTTGCACGGCGGGGTGGAGGGCTTCGACAAAAGAGTGTGGAGCGCGCGGCCGGAGGGCGACGGAGTGACGTTCGGGCTGGTGAGTCCGGCAGGCGATCAGGGATTTCCGGGGCGGCTGTCGCTCGAGGCGCGGTACCGGCTGACCGCGCATGCGCTGCACATCGACTACATGGCGGTGACAGACGAGCCGACGGTGGTGAATGTGACCAACCATGGGTATTTCAACCTGGCGGGCGAGAGCAGCGGGACGATTCTCGATCACGTACTGCGGATTCCGGCCGCGGCGTACACCCCGGTCGATGCAACACTGATCCCGACCGGAGAGCTGGCGACGGTGGAAGGGACTCCCTTTGATTTCCGGACGGCGACGCGGATCGGCGCGCGGATCGAGGCGCCGGACGAGCAGTTGCGGCGCGCGGGCGGCTATGACCATAACTGGGCGATAGGGGATGTGGGGACATTGAAGGCGATCGCGGAGGTGAGGGATCCGGCGAGCGGCCGGATGCTGACCGTGAAGACCACGCAGCCGGGAGTGCAGTTCTACACCGGCAACTTTCTCGATGGAACCTTGCCGAACCAGGCGGGAGGCGTGTACGTACGGCGGTCAGGCCTTTGCCTCGAGACGCAGCACTATCCGGACTCGCCCAACCAGCCGAACTTTCCTTCGATCGAGTTGCGTCCGGGTGAAGAGCTGCGGAGTACGACGGTGCTGCAGTTTTCAACGCAGGATTGAGGTGTACTCTAGGCTTGCTTCGGCAAAAAATCCGGTATTAGACAACTTAGTCAATGGGGACTCTCGTCACATGACTATTGCCGACATCCGTTAGCTAAGATTTTTGGCTTTGAGCCGAGAAAGTTCTACAGGAGAAAGAAAGATTATGCGTACACTCATTGCGACCGCCCTTGTTGCGGCAAGCCTTACCGGAGCAGGCGCCGCTCAGTCTGACCCCAAGCTGCAAGGGCGGATCGATTCGGCCCACGAAATCCTTCATCAGTTGATGGGGACCAAGGACAAGGGAATTCCTCTGGACATCGCCGCCAAGGCGCAGTGCGTTGCAGTGGTACCGTCGTTCAAGAAGGCCGCGTTCCTGGTGGGCGGCCAGTATGGACAGGGAGTGGCAACCTGCCGGACCGGCAAGGGATGGAGCGCGCCGGTGTTCATTCAGATGGCCGGTGCCAGCTTTGGCTTCCAGGTGGGCGGTCAGTCGACGGATCTGGTGCTGGTCGGACTGAATCGTCGCAGCATGGATGATCTCTTGAAGGATAAGGTCAAGCTTGGCGGAGACATCGCCGTGGCGGCCGGTCCGGTCGGACGCAACTCGACCGCAGGGACGACCGAGCTGGCGAACTCTGAGTTCCTGTCCTACTCGCGGAGCAAGGGGTTGTTCGCCGGAATCGACGTAACGGGCGATGAAGTGAACCAGAACCAGAAGGACACTACGGCGTACTACGGCAAGGACGTCTCCTATGAGAAGGTTCTGAGTGGCTCCGTGCCGACGCCCGCAGGTGCGGCTCACTTTGTGAGTACGGTGAATGAACTATTCAAGCGCGGTAAGGCAAACGAAGGCAAGTAACTCGAACTAATTGTCTAAGCAGCAGCTGATCGCTCAGCTGCTGCTTTTCGTTTGTGAGCCACTAAGCCAGGAGGTCACGTGGAACTTAGTTCATCGGACCGTCCACATCGCCGCTTTAACGCCCTGCGGCGGTCATGGGTGCTTGTCTCCCCGCAGCGGACCGAGCGCCCGTGGCAGGGGCAGACGACCAAGCCGGTGCCGTCGGAGCGGGTGACGTACGATCCGAAGTGCTATCTCTGTCCGGGCAATCCGCGAGCCGGCGGGAAGCAGACGCCGAAGTACGCGGGGGTCTATGCCTTCGACAATGACTATCCGGCGCTGCTTCCGGGTGATGCGAACGCCGCGACGATGCCTTCCAAGGGCAGCCTTCTGGTGAGCGAGCCGGAGGTGGGGCGCTGCCGGGTCGTATGCTTCGACCCCGATCACAGCCTGACGCTCTCGCAGATGCCAGTAGCTTCCATCGAGAGGGTTGTCGCGCAGTGGAAGGAAGAGACGGCGACGCTGGGGAGCTCGGGTGAGATTGGCTACGTGCAGATCTTCGAGAACCGTGGCGCCATGATGGGCTCGAGCAATCCGCATCCACACTGTCAGATCTGGGCGACCGGGCATGTGCCGGATGAGCCGCTGCTTGAGGGCCAGGCACAGCTCGCATATCTGCAGGACCACGGAAAGACGCTGCTGGCCGACTACCTGGCGCAGGAGCTGGCGGCAGGCGAGCGGATTGTGTGCAGCAACGAGGCGTTTGTGGCGGTGGTGCCGTACTGGGCGGTGTGGCCGTTCGAGACACTGATTCTTTCTAGGACACAATTGGGGAGCTTTGTCGATTTTGCCGATAAGGAAAGCAAGGGTCTCGCGGAGATTTTGCACGAGGTGACGGCGACGTACGACAAGGTGTTCAACACGAGTTTTCCGTATACGATGGGATTTCACCAGCGGCCCACCGATGGCGAGCCGCATCCGGAGTGGACGTTTCACGGCCACTTTTATCCGCCTCTGCTGCGGTCGGCGGAGGTACGTAAGTTTATGGTGGGATTCGAAATGCTGGGCATGCCACAGCGTGATATTACGCCAGAGAAGGCGGCCGAAATGTTACGCGAGGCGGCCGGGCGAAAAGGATGAACGAGGTGGAGGAACAAAGCTTCGAGCAGAGAGTGTGGGCGCTGTCGGATGAGCACCGGAAGCGCACGGGAGCGAAAGAGCTCCAGGTGTTTCAGGCTCCCGGCCGCGTGAACCTGCTGGGCGAACACACCGACTATAGCGGTGGCTTCTGCATGCCGGCGGCCCTCGACTACAACACTCTGGTGGCGGCGAGTCCGCGCAGCGATACTCTGCTGCGGATGTACTCCCTGGACTTCAGGAACGCCGCGGAGTTTCATCTGGACGATCTGCAACGGCAGGGCAAGGAGGAGTGGAGCTCCTATCCTGCCGGGGTGGCGTGGAGTCTTGGAGCACGAGGCGTCAAGGTAGCAGGCGCAGACCTGACGTTCTCCGGCAACGTGCCGCTGGGTGCGGGCCTGAGCTCGTCGGCCTCGATCGAAGTGGCGACCGCGACGGCGCTGCTGGCTCTGGCCGGGGCGGAGATGCCGCGGCCGCAGGTGGCGCTTGCTTGCCAGAAAGCGGAGAATGATTTTGTGGGTGCGCCCTGCGGGATCATGGACCAATACATCGCGGCGTGCGGCGTGAAGGGGAATGCGCTGGCCATCGACACGCGCGCGCTGACCTCGGAGCTCGCGCCGATTCCCCCCGACCTGCGGCTGGTGGTATGTAACTCCATGGTGCAGCACTCGGTAGGCGACGGAAAGTACGGGGCGCGGCGGCACGAGGTGGAAGAGGCGGCACGGGCGGTTGCGCGCAAGCTGGGCAGGGACGAAGCCGTGTACCAGCTTCGGGATGCGACGCTCAAGGATCTATTCGCGGCCAAGGACGAGATGTCGCATGAGGCGTTTTTGCGCGGGCGGCATGTGATCACCGACAGCGAGCGTGTGCACATGGGAGTGGCGGCTCTGCAGGCCGGCGATGCTCGAGTCTTCGGCGCCTTAATGACGGATGCGCATGCCAGTTACCGCGACGATTTTCAAGCGAGTTGCGACCGCTGCGACCTGCTGGTGCGGCTGGCGATGTCGCTCGAGGGATGCCTGGGGTCACGGCTGACGGGCGGAGGGTTCGGCGGCTGCACGGTGTCGCTGGTCGAGACGGCGAAGGTTGAGTCGTTTGCCAAGGGTTTGGCGGACCGTTATCAGGAGGCGACCGGCGTCGAGGCTCCCGTGTTTGTGTGCAAGATCGCCGATGGAGCGGGCCCGGTAAAGCTGGGTTGAGGAACGGGATGCGAATCGGGATCGACCTGGGCGGAACTAAAATCGAGGCGTTGGCGATGGACGACTCCGGAACGGAGCTGGCGCGCCGGCGCGTGGACACGCCGCGGGGAGACTACGACGGTACGATCGCGGCGCTCGTGGATCTGGTGAGCTATCTGGAGGGCGATCTCGGCCGTGTGGGCACAGTTGGGATAGGCATGCCGGGCAGTCTCCGGGCGGCTACGGGCTTGATAAAAAACGCCAACTCGACCTGGCTGAATGGACGATCGTTCGAGAAGGATCTAAGCGGGGCGATGGGCCGCGAGGTGCGGCTGGCCAACGATGCGAACTGCCTGGCGGTCTCAGAGGCAACCGACGGCGCGGCGGCCGGAGCGCGCATGGTCTTTGCAGTAATCCTTGGAACGGGCTGTGGCGGAGGCCTCGCGTTTGACGGCCGGGTACATGCCGGGCCGAACGGCGTGGCCGGGGAGTGGGGGCACACCGCGCTTCCGTGGGCGGGGCCGGAGGAGTCGCCGGGGCCGGCCTGCTATTGCGGGCTGCACGGCTGCATGGAGATGTGGGTTTCGGGGACCGCGATCGCTGCCGACTTCCTGCGCGTGACGGGGCGAAGGCTGACGACGCGGGAGATCGCCCAGCAGGCGGACCTGGGCGAAGCCGAGGCCCTGGCAGCGTTCGCGCGGTTCGAAGGCCGGCTCGCGCGTGGACTGGCCAACGTCGTCAATATCCTCGACCCGGATGTGATTGTAGTGGGGGGCGGAGTATCGCGGGTAGAACGCCTCTACCGGAATGTGCCGGAACTGGTGCGCGAGTACGTCTTTGGCGGCGACTTCGATACGCCGATTGTTCCCGCCAGGTTCGGAGACTCGAGCGGGGTGCGCGGGGCGGCGTGGCTGTGGCCAGACACCAGCCCCGCCCAGGGTGGAACGATCTGAACCTTTCCTTCTCTCCCCGGAATCAAACGCGGTAGAATGGGGGTCGAATCTATGTCCAATCAGCCCAGCTATTCCTCGGTCGCGGTCCACTCGAAGGCCTGCACCGACCCGATCGTCGGAGCCATTCTCTCTGGATGGCGGTACGACATCTCGAACATCTCTCCGGAGATGCGAACCGACTACGAACAGCACCTGACCGAGTGTATGCACTGCCGCCGCCGGCAACATGTGGCGCGCACCATCGATGTTCTGCTGATTACCATCAGCGCGCTCTCGATGGTGGCCTTTCTGCTGGCGGCGATGGTGATGCGCCGCATTGAGGCGTTGACGCACCTTGCAGGTAGCCTGACGCTGCATCTTCGCCAGGAGCCGGTGACAATCTCACTCCAGGCGGTAGCGGTAGCTGGCCTGGTGCTATCGCTTATCCTTTGCGTGCTGGTCGCCATCGCCACACCGCTGCCTGCGCTGCTGAATAGCCTGGTCGAACAGCGCATTCCGTCCGACCTTCGCCAGCGCATCACGCGCCGTCACGCCTGAAGGCGTGTCTTTCGATGCCCTCTGACTCGCAAAGCGAGACCTTTCCGGCGACCGCGTCGCCGCTCGCTCCGGATCAGCACGCACCCGTTCGTCCGCGCGATGTGCGCGAGTATAGCGAGTGGGATCCACGGTCCGCGCCCGGCACGTACTTTCTGCTGGCGATCAACATCGGCGTGTTCCTGTGGATGATCACGCATGGCGTCTCGGTCAACTCGCCGACGCCGGCCCAGCTACGGCACTTCGGCGCCAACAACGCGCTACTGGTGTTGACCGGCCAGTGGTACCGGCTGGTTACAGCGATGTTTGTTCACATCGGCATCATTCACATTGCCACCAACATGTGGTGTCTTTGGAACCTGGGCCTGCTGGGCGAGCCTCTGCTGGGGCCCATGGGACTGATTGCCGTCTACCTGCTGACCGGCGTTGCAGGCAACCTGCTCTCCGTCGCCTGGGATGTCGTTGCCGCGATCCTTTTCCGGCAGCCGCTTGAGTTGATCGCCGGCGTCGGCGCAGGGGCCTCTGGAGCCGTCTTCGGCATTGCCGGCATCCTGATCGTGCTGCTGACCAACCGCAAGCTGCCTATTCCGTGGTCGGAGTTGAAGCGGCTCCGTACGTCGGTGGTGCGCTTTTCAGTCATCAACCTCATCATTGGCCTGGGTACGGCGCTGCCGATCCCAGGGATTTCGGTGCGGATCGACAACTCGGCTCACGTGGGCGGGTTCGTCTGCGGTCTGCTGCTGGGTCCAGGGCTGGTCCCAGCCATGACTCTGGGACGGGCCCGATACCTTGGACGGCAGAAGGTCGTGTTCCTGGCCGCGGCCTTTGCGCTGAGCCTGTTCGGCTACTGGATCGCTAACCTCAAATAACAGGCGTGTGACTAATTGGGCCTACGAGGTGGGCTTCTTCGGCCGTGAGACCAGCAGGTTGGGCGTCGCCACGCCGGCTGCTCCGCTGGCGATCGGAAGCAGCGGCACGATGGGGCTAAGTGTGTCGGCGAAGCCCGTAGCTCCGCGGCTCAGGCGATGCACGATGTTGTCGCCTGATGTGCCCAGGTAAAGTACCTGGTTGTCCGCGCTGAGTGTAGAGGAAACGGGCGCAACCGGGGTGCCGCTCGAGGTCCTTTGGAGCGGAACCTGCGTGATTGTTCCATGTCCCCCAGGGGTCGACTGAGTGTACTCGGGCAAAGTCCCGCCTGTGCCCAGGTAGGTGACGAAGGCGAAGGCTGAGTCGGTTGTGGCAAGCACCGTGTTGATGTCGGTAGCAGCTACGCCAAGTGGGAGGGGCGTTCCCGGAGCGCTGGTGAACGCCACAGGGCAGCTTCCCTTTTTGGCGTTGGTGGTCACGTCTACGAAGTTGGTCACGTTGGCACCCAGGATGTGAACGCCATCGTTGGTCGCCGCAAGGCGCTCGGGCGTAGCGGCCACCGAACCAAGGTCGGGGTAGAAGGTGTTGCTGGTCACGGTCTGGATGCCGGTTCCGGAGACGGTGGTCGACGGGCAGTTGGTGCGCACGTCGAGCAGGCCTCCCGCGCTTCCCTCGGCTAGATAGGCGCCGGCACTGGGAACCGTTACGGCAACATCCGTAGCTGTGTTCGCGAGCGCGATGGCAGTCCAGCCGGTGAAGGTGGAGTAGACCAGCAGGCGGCCGTCGTTGGTGGTGATGTAGACGGTCTGCGAGTCGGGGCTCCAGGAAGCGTGCGTAGCGACGGCTCCGTACTCAGAGGTAATCGCGCTGGCCGAGGTGTAGAGGTAGGTCAGTTTACGAACGGGGTCTGTGATGACGACTGTGCCGTTATCCGGTGAGACGGTGAGCACATTTCCGGAGACCGACGTGTCCTCCTTGGTCAGGGAGTTGGTGCCGGTGGAGAAGATCATGATCTCGTTCGGCGTTCCCATGTAGATCGTGCTCTGGTCTTCGGAGATGGCGAGCGAATTTGGCACGTACGGCAGGCGGATGGGCGCACCCTGGGTGGGCAGGGTGAAGTCGAAGGGCTGCAGGTATTGCGACTGCGTCGAGCCGATGTAGAGCACGGTATTGACGCCGGTGCCGACCGCGTTGACCTGGACCGGATTCGAGGTGATGGTCGTGCCGTTCCCGACCGGGGAGCCGACGGTTCCGGTGCTGGCCGGCAGGGCGAGCCCGATCTCGTTGAGCGGCGCTGGGTTGCAGCTTGGCGGCTGGCAGATCGCCGTGATGGTGGCGGCCCCGGGATAGAGCGGCGTGATGGTGGCGCTGCCGGACGGGATGGTCTGGGGCGTGGTGGACTCGTACTCCAGCGTGATGTTGGTAATAGGATTGCCCGCGGTATCGATGACCGTGGCCGAGAGCGCCTGCGCGACGTTTTGATCGACGGTGATCGGGCCGGTGGGCGCGGTGCTGTTGCCGACCTGCGCGAGGGTGATGGACGCCGGGGCGCAGGTGGAGAAGAAGCCCGCAGTACTCGAGGCCTGGGAGGTAGCGGCGTTGATGGTCGTAGTGCCGGGTTGCGCCGCGGTAGCGAGCCCATTCGTGGCGATAGTTACGACGGCGGCATTGGTGGCGGTGAAGCTAAGCGGGCCGACCAGGCAGCTGATGTTGGCTTGTCCGGCACCCGAGCCCGCGAAGCTCCTGGCCACCAGATTTGTCGACGCACCCTGCGAGATGCAGGACGTTCCATTGAACGCCGACAGAGCTACTGGAGTGGCTTGGCAGGCTCCGCTCAGGGACGGGTTGTAGCAATTACTGGCGGGGTCTGTGGCGCAGTTGGTGGATGCGTCCCCCAGGACCACGCTGGTGACTACCGGGTGCACATAGACCGGAAGCGAGTTCGATGACACGCCGCTGGCGCTGGCCGTGACGTAGGCAATCCCGTTTACGCTGCCCGGGGTGCAGAAGGTAAAGTCCGCGATGCCGCCTCCGGTGTTGCGGTTCCAGGTGCCGGCGCAGAGGCGGCCGTTGGTGGGGGCGATATCGACCAGGCTGAGATTGGAGGAGCCGTAGACGACGCCGGTCGCCGAGGCGGAGCTTCCCTTGCAATCCGTTCCCGTGGGCGCGTTCACCTGGCCAATCTCCCCCTGGTTCAGCGAGATGCCGGTCAGCTGCGGCTGAAGCAGCAGCGTTGTGAGCTGGCCGACGACGACTCCGGAGTTCTGCCCGTTACAGTACACGGGGGGCGCCGCATGGTGGCAGCCGGAGATCGAGACGCCAAAGGGAAGGGAACAGAAGATAAGGACAGCGAGAGTGACGAAACGACGCATTGAACCTTTCAAACCTCTCCGTTGGCTCGGCGGCGAAGGCCTCTCGCGCGAACGGACTTTCTAGTGCGGCAGTACCGATGGCTGCTGGTTTTCAACCTTCAGTCTAGAAGTATGGCCGGGGAGAAGCAAATAAACGCAGCTGATTCGCGGAGCCTTGAATGGGAGGTTAGACGTTCCTCTTGAAGGAGAGTCGTCATTCAGGCGCAGCCAAAACCTTCGTAGATTTCTTGAGTACGACCCTCGAAGTCCAGAGTAGATACACTTCTTCTGCCGGCTTGCTAGGCCTCCACCAGCCCGTAGCGGCGCTGCCACTGGTTCTTCAGCCGATCCCAGACGCCGGCAATCTCCTCCGGGGTCAGAGCCGGGTCGGGAGTCCGGGAAAAGCGGGCAGCCTCGGCTTTGGCAAGGTCCAGCAGGTCGCGGTCGCGCATGAGGCTGGCCACGCGGAACTCGGGCAAGCCGGCCTGGCGGGTGCCGAAGAACTCGCCCGGCCCGCGCTGCTGCAGGTCCATCTCGGCCAGTGCGAAGCCGTCCTGGGTTTGGACCATTGCGTTCAGCCGGGCTTCGGCGGCCTCGGTTACCTTGCCTCCGGTCATCAGGACGCAGTAACTCCTGGCGGAGCCGCGGCCCACGCGTCCGCGCAGCTGGTGCATTTGGGCGAGGCCAAAGCGCTCGGCGTGCTCGATGACCATGACGGAGGCGTTGGGAACGTCGACGCCCACCTCGATGACGGTGGTGGCTACGAGCACGTCCGTCTCCCCGCGCTGGAAGCGGCGCATGGCCACCTCTTTGTCGTCGGCGGACATGCGCCCATGCAGCAGGCCCAGGCGCAGGCCGGCGAGCGGCCCGGCGCGGAGCTCGTCGTACATCTGCGTGGCGGCGCGGAGCTTGGGTGCGGGGAAGAGGCGTTCCGGTTTGGCGCGGGACTTGGGCGTCGGCTCGGGCTCGGGCTCGGCGGTGTCCTGCGCGAAGTCGAGCTCGGGCTGATCGTCTTTCGCTCCTTCGATGACGGGGTAGACCAGGTAGGCCTGGCGGCCGAGCGCGACCTGCTTGCGGACGAAAGCCCAGACCTCGGCGGCCTTCTCTTCGGTTGTCCTCCGGGTCAGGATCGGTGTGCGCCCCGGCGGAAGCTCGTCGATCACGCTCAAATCCATGTCGCCGTAGATTGTCAGGGCCAGGGTGCGGGGAATCGGCGTCGCGGTCATCACCAGCACGTCGGGGTCGGCGTGGCCGGCGCGCATCAGCTTGAAGCGCTGCTGGACGCCGAAGCGGTGCTGCTCGTCGACGATGACGAGGCCGAGGCGGGCGAACTCGACTTTTTCTTCGATGAGCGAGTGGGTGCCGATGGCGAGCTGCGTTTCGCCCGAAAAGATGCGGCTTCGCCCTTCGCGCTTGCGGTCTTCGTCGAGTGAGCCGGTGAGCAGGGAAACGCGATAGGGCTTGCCGGTGGAGGGGGAGGTGCGGTCGGCGAGGAGCTTGCGCGCGCTGAGAAAGTGTTGCGTGGCGAGGATTTCGGTCGGAGCCATGAGCGCGGCCTGGAAGCCGTTTTCAATCGCGACCAGCGCGGCCTGCAGCGCGACAATGGTCTTGCCGGAGCCAACATCGCCCTGCAGCAGCCGGCGCATCGGCTGCGGGCGGCGCATATCGCCGACAATCTCGCCCAGCACGCGCTTCTGCGCAGCCGTCGGATGAAAGGGCAGCACCTGCTTGAGTGCCTCGCGGACCTCGGAGCCGGTGGCGAACTGCGTGCCGAGGCGCTCGCGCAGGCGTTTGCGCTTGAGCTCCAGGCCGAGCTCGAGATACCAGAGCTCCTCAAAGATGAGGCGCCGGTGGGCCGGGGTGCGGGCGGCCTGAAGTTCGCCCATCGGGGTGCCGGCCTCGGGAAAATGCAGCGCGCGCAGGGCGGCCATGCGCCCGGGAAGCTGGAGCCGCTCGCGCAGGGCTGGGGGCAGGGTCTCTTCGGCCTCCGTGCCGGTCTCGGTCAGCTCTTCAAAGATGCTCCACAGGACGCGGCGGGTCCACTTCGAGGTGAGCTTCGCGCCCCAGGGCGTTGTGCCGCCGAGGCTCTCGTAGACGGGAACGATGCGGCCCATCTCGAGCATGGCGAACTCGGCGTCCGGGCCGGTGGCGTTGGGCTCAGGCAGAATCTCAAACTGCGGCTGGACGAGCTTGAAGCGGCCGGCGCCGCCGGAGCGCGAGCCCTCGAGCTTGCCGTAGACCGCGATCCGCTGACCGAGGCGAAACTTGTCGCGCAGGTAAGCGGCGTTGAACCAGGTGCACTGGATGGTCGTCTGCCCGGCGCGCGGGGATGGGCCGGAGAGGTCGACCCCCGGAGCCGACAGGCCGAGCGTCAGCTCCAGCAGCGTGCGGCCGGCCTTGGTGCGCAGCAGCGAGGAGCCTCGCACATCGCCGAGCAGCGAAACCATGTCGCCGGCTTTCCTCTCGGCGATGGGCTGCGGATGGAGCCGGTCCTCGTAGCGGAAGGGCAGGTGGTAAAGCAGGTCTTCGACGGTCTGAACGCCGCGCTTTGCCAGGTTTTCGGCGACGCGCTCGCCCACGCGCTTGACGAACTTGATGGGAGTCGAAAGTTCGAGGGCCACAGAAAGATGCTACCAAGCGATGGGTTTGTTCCGGACCGATCAGGTAAGAGCGTAAACTTGAAAGATTGCATGCCCATCGTTGAGCTTCACAAGATCCGTAAGGCGTATGGCGAGAAGGTCGCAGTGGAGGGGCTCTCGCTGCGCATCGAGGCAGGCACGATGTTCGGGCTGCTGGGGCCGAACGGGTCAGGCAAGTCCAGTTCCATTCGCATGATGATCGGCATTACCCGGCCAGATGCGGGGACCGTCTCGCTCTTCGACCGGCCGTTCGCGCGCGCGGCGCTGGCCCGCGTCGGGTATCTGCCGGAAGAGCGCGGCCTCTATAAGAAGATGCAGGTGATGGATCAGCTGATCTTCATGGGGCAGCTGCATGGGCTGGACGCTGCGACGGCTGGCCGGCGCGCCCAGGCCTGGTGCGAGCGCCTGCAGATTGCCGACGCAACCGGCAAGAAGACCGAAGAGCTCTCGAAAGGCATGCAGCAGAAGATCCAGTTCATCGCGGCGCTGCTGCACGAGCCCGACCTGATCATCATGGACGAACCGTTCAGCGGGCTCGACCCGGTGAATGCGACGCTGCTGATGGACACGCTGGTCGACCTGCGCCGGCAAGGGAAGGCGATCCTCTTCAGCACGCACCGCATGGACCAGGTGGAGAAGCTGTGCGACGGCATCGCCATTATCTATCAGGGCAGGCTGGTGCTCGAGGGTGCCATGCGCGAGATCAAGGCCAAGTACCCGGCCAATCGCATCCAGGTGCATTTCACCGGCGACGACAGCTTCCTGCGGCTGCCGGTCGTCGGCTCGGCCAAGCAGTATGCAGGGCAGGTGCAGCTTGTGCTGCAGGACGGCCTCGACCCGGCGCAGGCCGCGCAAAGCGTGCTCGACCACGCCGTTGCGCAGGGCACGCGCATTACGCGCTTCGAGGTTACCGAGCCGACGCTTGAGGAGATCTTCATCGAAACCATAGGGGAGAACGTCGATGCCTAGCGGCTGGAAGAATACATGGCTGATCGCGCGGCGCGAGTACCTGGAGCGGGTGCGAACGCGGTCCTTTCTGCTGGCCACCATCCTCATCCCGACCCTCATGGGCGGGTTCGTTTTCGTCAGCGGGTACCTGGCCAACACCAGTAAATCCTCGGCGCACATCGCCATCGTGAGCGCAGACCCGCGGTTCGCTGCGGACCTGAAGCAGCTGCTTGAGAACGGCAATCGCAGCCGGATGCGAGTGGATGTCGACACACCTTCCCCGGCCGTGCGCACGGCGCTAGAGCGCGAGGTGAAGAGCAAGTCGGGGATCGATGGATACCTCTGGGTGACGCCGACTGCACCGGGAACACGGCCGCTCTTCACGTACACACCGCGCTCCGCTGGAGACGCGACCACCGTCGGTCTTCTGGAGGGGTCCATCCGGGCGGTGCTCACGCGCGAGCGGCTCAACGGCGCGGGCATGGGATCGCAGGAGATCAGCGAACTGCTGGCGCCGGTAGCCATCGACACCAGCTCGAGCGGCGACTCGCGGGCAGCCTACGCCGCCGCGACGACTCTGTTTTTGCTGATGTACATGGTCATCATGCTCTACGGCATGAATACCGCGCGGTCGATCATTGAGGAGAAGAGTAGCCGCATCTTCGAGGTGCTGCTCGCAACCATCCGCCCGGAAGAGATGCTGGCCGGCAAAATTCTTGGTGTCGGCGCGGTCGGTCTTACGCAGGTCGGCGTGTGGATGGCGGCAGCCTTTGTGCTGGGCAGCACATCGCTGGCATCGGGCCTGCTCGGTACGGGGCGCATGCCGCTCTCGCCCACACAGATCGCCTTCTTTGTGGCTTACTTTCTCTTCGGCTACCTGCTTTATTCCAGCATCGCCGCGGGGCTCGGCGCGATGACTAATTCCGAACAGGAACTCCAGCAGCTGAATATGTTCCTGGTGCTGCCGCTCGCGTTCTGCATGCTGATGACGTTTCTCATCGTGCCGTCGCCTAACTCGACGCTGGCACGGGTCGTCTCGCTGATCCCCTTTTGCAGCCCGCTGCTGATGAACCTGCGCATCTCGCTGACGACGGTGGCGCCGTGGGAGATCGTGCTCAGCTTCGTGCTGATGGGTCTGACGATCGCGGCCATTCTCTGGGTCTCGAGCCGCATCTACCGCGTCGGCATCCTGATGTACGGGAAGAAACCCAACCTGCCCGAAATTGCGCGCTGGCTCCGTTACAGCTAGAGCCGCGATCCCTACGCGTCGGCGCTGACCAGCTTGTGGGCGATTGCGAACAATGCCAGCTCGAGCCGCGTCGAGACGCCTGTTTTGTCGAAGATGTTCGATAGATGGCGCTTGACGGTCTCTTCGGAAATCGTGAACTGGCGGGCAATGTCCTTGTTGCTGCAGCCCTCGACGATGCACTGAACCACCTCGAGCTCGCGCGGAGTGAGGCCGTAGGTCTTGCGCTCCGGAACCGCCGCCGCCTTCTGCATCAGCTCATGCAGCGCCTTCAGCAGGTTCGCGACGCGCTCTCCACCGATCCAATAATCCCCCTGCAGCACCGCCCGCAGCGCCTGCGAGAGATCGCCGGCCACGGCATCCTTGAGCACGATGCCGCGCGCGCCAATCTGCAGTGCCTCGATGACCTGCTGGGTCGTGATGGTGCTCGTGAGCAGGATGATCTTCACCCGCGGCGACTTGGTCATGATGGCGCGCATGGCTTCGAGGCCCGGCAGCCGCGGCATCATCAGGTCCAGCAGCAGGATGTCGGGTTCGAGCTCGAGCGCCTGCTGGATGGCGACATCGCCGTCTTCGGCCTCGCCCACGACCTCAAACCCCTCCTCATGCATCAGCATGTTCTTCACGCCGAAGCGAACGACGGGATGGTCGTCGGCAACCACGATACGGATGGTCGGCGCGAGAGTCGTTGAGGTTCGTTTGAGGGGCATCTTCATGCGGTCGGCGATCTCTAAAGTTTTCAGCACAATGTCACCATAGGAATGCTCAGTTTTGAGCGTCCAGAATACGCCTGAGGCGGCTGGACGCAGCTAGTAATTCATCGAAAGGAGCGATGTTGCCAACAACGGGTAAGCCGGTACGTTCCATCTCTGCGGCCATGCGCGCAAGTTCTTCCGCGCCGACCATGCCGCACCCGCCTTTGATCGAGTGCGCGGCGCGAGTCCAGGTGTCAAGATCGCGCGCGAGGCTGGCCTGACGCATGGTCTCGATGCGTGCCATGGCGTCATCCAGACACATGGCGTAGACACTGTGCAGCTGCTCTCTGGGCATGACCTCCGCGAGCGAGGTGTACGTTGTGCGATTGAGTACCTCCGCAGGGAGAGTGGCTTTCGGGCCAGGCGGCGGCGAGCTGATCGGAAGAGGGCGGGAGCGGTCGAGCGCCGTCCAAATCTCCTCCATGGAAAATGGTTTGAGGACAAAGGCGTTGAACGAACGAATCGTCTCGCAGGATACGGAGCTGCCGCTCATGGCGAGTAGAACAGTCTCGTTGCCGCACACAGCGCGCAGTTGCTGGGCGAGTGGCTCTCCACAGAGGCCGGGCATCTGCACATCGGCGAGGATGACATCCGGGCGACACACCTGGCAGGCGGCAAGCGCATTGAGCGCGGAGTCACCGGATTCATGCGCTTCGACCGAGAAGCCGGAGTCCACGGCCAGGACAGTCATAACCTCGCGGCTGAGCGCGTCATCGTCGACAATCATGAGGCGCATGCCGGGAATGGGTGTCTCTCGCACCCGACAAAGGTAACAGGGGATGGGGGGACGGGAAAGAGCCTCTTGGGTGAGTCGATGACACGATAGAGTAAGTGCCAAGGCGACAAAAGTTGTATTGCGTGCCGTAGCTCCGGTGGAAGTTCCTGTGGAAGAGCGGTGTAAATCTGTTGGAAAGGATGGCTGTTTGCAAACAGCGGGTCAAGAGGACCGGAGCGGCTGGAAGTGGATTTTGCGCTCCGCCTACCAGAAGAACTGGCTTGGGCTGCGTGCGTCCGGCGCTCGCGAGAGCCTGGCGGATAAGCCATGAGGGCGAGCACGCTGGCGGTCGCCTGGCTGCTGGAAATGGCCGCGGGGTCCGCCGGGCCGAGATCAGCAGACTTCCGCTACCGGCGTGAGGTGGTGCTGCCAGCCGCGGTGTCGCCCGGGACGCAGAGCTGTGCGGTGCTGGACGGCGCAGCCTACGCCAACGCCGCGCCGGCGCTGGCCGATGTACGGCTGCTTGGCGAAGGTATCCCCGCAGCGGAGATTCCATACGCTTTGACGATCTCCGAGACTGGCTTCGCGAGCGAGCCGGCAAGGGTTCTCAATCTGGGCAAACGAGGACAGACCGTCACCTTCGATCTCCAAATGCCGGACCGGCTTTACAGCGGGCTGCTGCTTCAGTTGGCGGGGGTGAACTTCCTCGCGGCGGCAAAGGTGACCGGGCTGAGGAGCCTGAAGGATGCCGACGGAACCGCGCTGGGTACGTTCACGCTCTTCGACCTGAGCGGGCAGCGGCTGGGCCGCAACACAACCGTGGCCTTGCCTGAGTCCAGCTTTCCATTTCTACACGTTGAGCTCACGTTTTCACAGGCGCCGGGGCAGGCTCGCTTCGAGGTTTCGCCCGAGCTGGTCGAAGGCGCGCAGGTTCCGCCCAGCCGCGAGGCGCAGACGCTCTACACGCCTGTGGCCGAGACGACCACAATGGCAGAGCGCGGGCGCGAGTCGGTGGCCGAGTTCGTGCTGCCGGCGCATGTGCCGGTCGAGCGCGTCAGCTTCGTGCTGTCGCCCGGTTACACGACAAACTTCAGCCGGCCGGTGCGCATTTTGGCCCGGGCAGACAAGGCCAACGGCGGCGAAGATCCGGCCAGCGAAGAGGTTCGTGGGGAAATCTCGCGGGTGCGCATGGCGCAGGGCGGCGACCTCATCCGGGAGAGCTCCTTGAGCGTTCCCGCGATCCTGGGGTCGAACCTGCAGAGTGCGGCCAAGGTGGAGGTCGCGGTCGAGAATGGCGACGACCGGCCCCTGGGCGTTCGGGCTGTGCGGCTGGAGATGCGCCAACGCCAGCTTTGCTTCGACGCTCCAGCCATGCGCCTGGCGCTCTACTCCGGTGCAGAAGGAGTGAAGGCCCCGGTTTACGACTTTTCGCGGGTCTTCCGGCCGGCGGAAACGACAGCCGTGGCGCGGCTGGGGCCGGAGACGGCGAACCCCGCTTATGTGCCTTCGGTAGACACAAAGCCGTTCCTGGAGCGGCATCCGGGTTTGCTGTGGGTGGCGCTAGTGGGAGTCGTGCTGGCTCTGGCGGGTGTCGCCCGGCGATCGGCAAAGCGTCTCTAGCGCTTCGCTGTCTGTAGACGCAAGCAAATCGAGGTCCGTGCGCATGCATCTGACCGTGGAAAGCAGAACATCTCAAGCAGAGGATCTTATATGCAAGGCAAACGCTCGCCGTGGATCGGCTTGGCCGCTGGTGCGATCGGAGGTCTCCTCGGTACGGCGGCCATGGATCTCTACAAGAAGGCCTTGATCAAAGCAAGCCGCGCCGCGGAAGACGTCTCCGGCTCGCAGCACACGTACTCCACGCAACAGGAAGATCAACTGCTCAACTACCACGCCGCGCACGCCAAGACCGCGGCCGTGCTGGCCAGGACTGTCGGGGTGGAGCTGAACTCCGCCCAACGCAAGACCGCCACCCCCATCACCCACTACGCCACGGGCGCGATCGCCGGCGCACTTTACGGGGCCGCCGCCGAATATCTTCCCGTGACCAAGATCGGCCTCGGTTCCGTCTTCGGCTGCGTCGTCTTCGCGGCGGGCAATGACGTGATCCTGCCCTCGTTGAAGCTGCTGCCCCCGCTGTCCGAGACGCCTCAGGTCTTGCAGTGGGAAGGCTTCTCCTCGCACGCCCTGTACGGTGTCGGCACGGAGTTGATCCGCCGGTTAGTTCGGCAAGCCTGCTGAGCTTCCGCGGATTTAGATCACCGCGCGCTCCCGATATTCGCCGAAGCATCGCCTGAGCGCATCCGCCACCTCACCCACCGTGGCCTTAGCCTCCACCGCTTCTAAAATCCGCGGCATCAGGTTTTCCTTCCCTTTCGCCGCGTTCTCGACGCCCCGCAACGCGGCCTCCCACGGCCCGCGATTCCGCCGCAGCCGCAGCGCCCGCACCCGCTCGACCTGCCGCCGCTCCAGCGCTTCGTCGATCCGCTGCACCGGCGTGTTCGTCTCCGAAGCCTCGCTCCCAAAGCGATTCACGCCGACCACGATGGCGTCGCCCGTCTCGACCTGGCGCTGGTAGTCATACGCCGCGGCCTGGATCTCCCGCTGCACATAGCCCTGCTCGATCGCCTGGAGCATGCCCATGCCCTTTCCACTCGTGTCGAAGCCGGCAAGAATGTCTAGATATCGCTGCGCCCGCGCCTGCAGCTGATCGGTCAGCGCCTCCACGTAGTACGAGCCGGCCAGCGGGTCCGCGGTCTGCGGCACACCGGATTCATACGCGATCACCTGCTGGGTCCGCAGCGCCAGCCGCGCCGCCGCCTCGGTCGGCAGCCCCAGCGCCTCGTCGAAACCGTTGGTATGCAGGCTCTGCGTGCCGCCCAGCACGCCCGAAAGCCCCTGCAGAGTCGTCCGCACAATGTTGTTTTCGGGCTCGGCGGCCGTAAGCGTGCTGCCCGCCGTCTGCGTGTGAAAGCGCAGCATCCAGGAGCGCGGATTCTTCGCTCCAAAGTGATCCCGCATGATGTGCGCCCACATCCGCCGCGCCGCGCGAAACTTCGCCACCTCTTCAAACAGGTTGCTGTGCGCGTTGAAGAAGAAGCTTAGCCGCGGCGCAAACGCGTCCACCTCCAGCCCCGCGCCGAGCGCCGCCTGCACATACGTCATCCCGTTCGCCAGCGTAAACGCGAGCTCCTGCGCCGCCGTCGAGCCCGCCTCGCGCATGTGGTAGCCGGAGATCGAGATCGTGTTCCACTCCGGAACTTCCGTCCCCGCCCACGCAAACACATCCGTCACCAGCCGCATCGCCTGCGGGATGGGAAAGATGTACGTCCCGCGGGCGATGTACTCCTTCAGAATGTCGTTCTGGATGGTGCCGGTAAGCCGCTTCACCTCCGCCCCGCTGCGCCGCGCCGTCGCCACGTACAGCGCCAGCAGGATCGACGCCGTGGCGTTGATCGTCATCGAGGTCGAGATGGTGTCGAGTTGAATGCCCTCGAACAGCCGCTGCATGTCCTCGATCGAGTCGATCGCCACGCCTACCCGGCCCACCTCGCCCAGCGCCATGGGGTGGTCGGAGTCGTAGCCAATCTGCGTCGGCAGGTCGAACGCCACGCTGAGCCCGGCGGTCCCGTTCGCCAGCAGGAACTTGTAGCGCCGGTTTGACTCCTCGGCGTCGCCCATGCCTGCGTACTGCCGCATTGTCCACAGCCGCCCGCGATACATCGTCGGCTGAATCCCGCGCGTAAAGGGAAACTGGCCCGGCCGCCCAATCTCCGCGTCCGCAGCGATCGCCTCCGGCCCATAAACCGCGTCTACCGGGATGCCGGAGCTCGTTTTTGGCGCCTGGCTTACGCCCTTGCTGTCCTGCTTCTGAGCCTCACTCATCGAGCGACCAGTCTACAAGGCGCTCGACCAATCGAGTCATTTTCAACGATTATTCAGGATCGGAAAGGCGCGATCCAACTTCAGCAAGTGCCGTCCTGCGGCACTGATCCGCGCCGGCGTCCACGCAGGCGTGTCGACGAAGCGGATCGAAGTGCCAGAGAGCTGGTAAAGGCCTGCCAGCCGATTCGCAATCTGCGCCCCCAGCAACGTACGTGCGTCTTCGTCCGCGGTGCAGGCAACCAGTGTCAGATAGAGCCGATACTTGGGAGCAACGCCGGCGATGCCCGCTCCCGGAGCCTGCTCGTCGAGGGTCAGCGAGATCGCCTCCACCAGGCCCAGGTCGACAACGTTGACCGGTTGCTGATATGGGTTGGCCGTATCGTAGCAGTCGCGCAAGGCTTGTCGCACCTGGTCCTCGGTAAACATTGGCTGTTTTGAGTGTACGGCGTAGAGTGGGCGTGATGAAGATACTGAGTAACCAGGAACGCCCATGCAAAGCGGGACCTGAAGCGTGGTTCACGGGATCGGTGTGGATGGACGCCATCGTCGACGCGGCGGCGATCGGTGCGGAGGCTCGCCTGCAGGCCGCGCTGGTCACCTTCGCGCCCGGCGCGCGCACGGCCTGGCACACGCATCCACGCGGGCAGACGCTTTACGTGGTCTCCGGCGTGGGTTGGGCGCAAACAGAAGGCGAGCCGGCACGGGCAATCCGGGCTGGCGATGTCGTGGTGATTCCGGCAGGCGAGAACCATTGGCACGGAGCCGACGCCACGCACACGCTCGTTCACCTCGCTATGCAGGAAAACGATAACGCCGGGGTCAGTGTGACGTGGGGCAGACAGGTCTCGGAGCAGGAATATAGCGCGGTGGCTCCAGGGAGTCGCTGAGCTCACAGACATCCAACACGGATCAGCTCGTCCGAGCCGTCAAATACACTGCCAGCGCCTTCAGCCGCTCCGCCGCTTCCCCGAACGGCGCGAGTGCGGCAAACGCATCCTCAATCAGCGCCTGCGCGTGCTGCACCGATGTCTCAATTCCATACACCGCCGGCCATGTCGCCTTCTCCGTCGCCGTATCCTTGCCGGCTGTCTTGCCCAATTGCGCCGAGTCCTGCGTCCGGTCCAGCACATCATCCACGATCTGAAACGCCAGCCCCGCCTTCTCGCCAAAGGTCCGTAGCCGAGCGATCGTATCGTGCTCCGCCCTCCCACTCAACTCCAGAACTCCGCGCGCCAGCAGCCCTCCGGTTACCACGGAAGTCGTGAAGAGAGCGCCCGTTTTGGCCCGGTGAATGCGTTCCACGAGCTCTGCCGTCGGCGGCGTTCCCTCGGACTCGATGTCCATCACCTGCCCGCCAATCATCCCGGCCGGCAAGCCTCCCGGCAAATCCGCGCCCACCCCGGTCGAGATCGCCGTCGAGACCTCCTGCAGGATAGCCACCGCCGTCGCTGCCGGGCAGGCCATGCCGCCTAACGTCTGGAACGCGAGCGTCTGCAGCGCGTCGCCCGCCAGGATTGCGGTCGCCTCGCCGAACACCACATGGCAGGTCGGTTGTCCGCGGCGAAGATCGTCATTGTCGAGCGCGGGAAGGTCGTCGTGGATCAAGGAATACGTGTGAATCATCTCGAGCGCCGCGCCCAGGTCCTCGATCGACTCCGGTAATTCGCCCGCACCTACCATGCGCGCCGCCTCCCGGCAAAGGATTGGCCGCAGCCGTTTGCCGCCGGCGAACGTGCTGTGCCGCATCGCGCGGTGGATCGAGTGCGGCGGCGCATCGGGGGAGGGAAGCAGGCGTTCCAGAGCGCTGTCCGTCAAGGCCGCGCCGGCTTGTAGGAGATCTTTGACCGATCCATCCATGGTTCTCCTCATGATAGTCGATGGCAGGGGCCTGACCTGTCTCGGGCGCGATCGGCACGGAAGCGGCAGAGTTCGCCACGGAGGTGTTAGTTCCGCTCCGGCCGGTTGGATTGCCCATTCCCCAACCCTCGGCTGAAATGAGGGGTGCGGATGCTCCGGCGGTGTGCGGACCGTGCGTGTCTCGGAAGGGAGAACAAGACGAAGCGTTTGCGCTCCAAGTCGATCCTGGGCAAGGTTCTTTTGCTCTTCGGGCTGCTTGCGGCGTTGTGTGCGCGCGCGCGGGCGGTCGAGGCTACCCTCGTCGCCGACGCCCACGTCAACTCCGCCCGCCCGACCGTCAACAGTGGAGCCATCTCGAACATCAACGTCGGCGCGGGCTACACCGGGCTGCTTCAATTCGACCTCGGCGTGCTGCCCTCCGGCACCACCTCCGGGCAGATTGCCCACGCCACCCTGCGCCTCTTCGCCAACCGCGCCGACACCGCGGGGCTGGTCAGTCTGCAGCCGCTGAACGGGGCCTGGAGCGAGTACGGCGTCACCTACCAAACCCTTCCGGCGACCGGCAGCGTGGCGCAGGTCTTTACTGTCAGCCAGGCGGGCCAGTACGTTTCGGTCGATGTCACGGCGCTTGTCCAGGCCTGGGTAACAACGCCGGCGTCCAACTTCGGGCTTGCGCTCACCGCGGGAACAGCCTCCGTGCAGTTTGACAGTAAAGAGAACGACCTGACCGGGCACCAGCCGGTGCTGGACATCCAGACCGTCTCGCAAGGTCCTGCGGGACCGCAGGGCGTAGCCGGCGCTACGGGACCCGCCGGCGCTGCAGGATCCCAGGGTCCGGCTGGCGTCGCGGGGGCTGCCGGAGCCACCGGTCCCGCCGGAGCTACCGGCCCGGCCGGCCCCATCGGCCTCCAGGGACCGCAAGGCATCAAGGGCTTACCCGGCCTGGGATTCCAGGGCACCTACAGTTCCACCACCAACTACGGCCTCAACGACGTCGTCGCCTTCGCCGGCTCCAGCTATATCTCCGCCATGGCTTCAAACCATGGCAACAATCCTGCGCTTCCCACGGGTGCCTGGACTCTGCTCGCCTCTATGGGCGCCACCGGGCCCGCGGGTCCGGCCGGCATCCAGGGCACCGCCGGCGCGGCCGGAATCCAGGGACCTGCCGGCACGCCTGGCGACCCCGGGTCTACAGGCAGGGATGGCGCACCCGGTCTTCCGGGGCTTGTCTATCAGGGTGTCTATCAGTCCGTGCACAACTACACCCTGGGCGACGTCGTTCTATGGCAGGGATCGAGCTGGGCGTCGCTCGTAACCGGCAACCACGGCAACACGCCCGACCAAAGCCCGAGTTACTGGGGCATCCTTACCCAGCAGGGATTGCAGGGCTTGACCGGAGCCACCGGCGCACCTGGTCCCCAGGGTATCCCGGGAGCACTCGGGCCTGTAGGCCCACCCGGCGAGCGCGGCGATCAAGGCCTCCAAGGCATTGCCGGGCAGGCCGGCGCGCAAGGCATTCCAGGCACGACTGGCGCCACCGGCCTTAGTGGCCCTATGGGTCCGCAAGGGCCTGCAGGTCCGGTTGGGCTGTCATTCCAGGGAGCCTACCAGTCCAGCGCAAATTACGCCCTGGCGGACGGGGTCCAATACAACGGTACCGGCTACGTCTCGCTGATCGCCGGCAATCACGGCAATACGCCCGACCAAAGCCCGGGTGCCTGGGCTTTATTTGCTGCTGCCGGCGCTCCCGGTGCGGCTGGAGCCACCGGCACGCAGGGGGCCACTGGTCTCACCGGACCGCAAGGCGCGCAAGGCGCTCCCGGACCGACCGGCAGCGTTGGACCGCAAGGACCGCAGGGGCCGGCCGTCGTGAACTACAAAGGAAACTACAGCTCGGCTTCGAACTACACCATAGCCGATGCCGTCAGCTATGGGGGCTCTACCTATGTCTCCCTTGTAGCAAGCAACCACGGCAACACGCCAGATCAGAACTCCGCCAGCTGGGCAGTGCTGGCAGCCCAGGGCTTGGTAGGCGCAGCCGGAGCCGCCGGACCTCAGGGGCCGACCGGCGCTTCCGGAACGAACGGAGCCCAGGGGCCGACCGGACCACAAGGACCGCCCGTGACCTTCCGCGGAGGCTGGCTGACCAGCTCCACCTATGCTGTGGGAGACACAGTCAGCTATAGCGGCACCAGCTACATCGCCCTGGTCGCAAACTCCGGTCGCGAGCCCGATGTCAGCCCCATCTACTGGGCCGTGCTCGCGCAGGCCGGAGCCGCCGGGAGCGCAGGCCCACAAGGCGCGACCGGACTTCAAGGCCCCAGCGGGTACCCCGGCGCGCAAGGTCCGGTCGGCCCCGCCGGGGTTGCGGGAGCGGCTGGCCCAACCGGGGCGACCGGCTCTGTCGGTCCAGCCGGCCCAGCCGGAGCCGCCGGTCCTATGGGTCCGCAGGGATCGTCGGGAGCAGCGGGAGCCACCGGCTCCCAGGGGCCAGCCGGCCCGCAAGGCCCGCCAATCGCCTTCCGCGGAGGCTGGTTGACCGGCTCTACTTACGCCATCGGAGACACCGTAAGCTACAGCGGTAGCAGCTATATTGCGCTGGTTGCAAACTCCGGTCGCGAGCCCGATGTCAGCCCCAGCTACTGGTCCGTGCTCGCGCAGTCCGGCACGACCGGCCCCGCCGGTTCCCAGGGTGCCACCGGAATGCAGGGTCCCACCGGGTACGCGGGTCCTCAAGGTCCTGCCGGACCCACCGGTTCCGCTGGCGTTGCTGGCCCCACAGGCCCCGCCGGAGCGTCAGGCCCCACCGGTCCCGCGGGACCAGCCGGAGTCGCGGGGCCAGCTGGCGCTGCAGGACTCGTGTACCAGGGGACGTACAGCTCCAGCACCAACTACGGGCTGAACGCGGCCGTCGTCTTTCAGGGCTCAAGCTACATTTCAACCCAGGCAAGCAACGCCGGCAATGCACCCGGAAGCTCCCCCAACGCCTGGAGTTTGCTTGCCGCCGCTGGCGCAACTGGAGCGGCTGGTGCAGCCGGCGCAACCGGCTCGACAGGCAGCGCCGGTCCGACCGGCCCAGCCGGTGCGCCTGCCTCGGTCCAGATTGGCTCCGTCAGCACAGGCGCGGCAGGATCAAGCGCCTCAGTGGTCAACGTCGGCACGGCCAGCGCGGCGGTGCTCAACTTCACAATTCCTCAGGGCGCCGCCGGAGCGGCCGGAACAGGCTCCAGCAGCAGCTCCGGCAGCAGCGGAACCAGCGGCATTCCATTTACCTCTATGTATCACTCGGTCTCATACGCAGCGACTTACTATTCGGTCAACAACACGAACCAAAGCTCGAGCGAGGTCGCCTCGGTGCTCACCTGGGTTCCCTCCGGCTGCACCGCTTCGCAGCTCTCGGTGTTCTCTCAGCAGGCAGCGACAATCATCGTCACCATGCGCGTCGGAACCCCCGGATCCATGGTGAACTCGGCTCTCACCTGCCAGGTCTCCCAAAGCCAAAGCTGCACGGCCACAGGTTCGGTCACCGTATCCGCAGGCAGCTTTGTTGATCTCTCGATCACGCAGTCTAACTCAAACCCGTCCGGAGTCTGGAGTCTAGTTGCTTGTAATTAGGCTTCCGGCCGCCAGGGTCTCCGGAAACAAAACCTCGCGCAGCCGTCCAATCGTCACCAACATTACACCCGCGTTAGGCGTCGCGCTCTCAAGCTGTTGTTCGAGCACACGGGCCAGTTGCGTGCCCTCACCAAAGCCGAACATGCCCAGGGATCCGGCCAGCTTGTGCGAAATCGAAAGCGCTTCCTGAAGCAGAAGGGGAGTAAGGTTCTCTGCGGCAACCGCGGTCGCCGTGCCTTCCAAAAGTTCCAGACGGGCCAGTACCTGTGTGCGGTTCCGCCGCCAAATCCCAGCAATCAACTTCTTCGTCGTTTCGACTTGCGCGAGACTAACGGTGTGAGGTGACATGAGAGGTTTCACCAGAGTAGTAAAGTTTTCCAATTTTGCAAGAAAAATGTTCAGAACTCGTCTGAGAATCTTAACTCAGCAAGAATGTTCATCGTCTGGTTCCCTTATCGGCATTCTGAGGGAATCCTTTAGCAATTTCTTTTATAAACCTTACGCAGACCGTTCCTGCCCGGATGGGACAGAACAATCCCGCTCATGGCCGGGTGCACACCTGGGCGTTCCACCCGGCACAGCCCTGCTCACACGAGGTGCTTAGTCTTCCCAGCCCAGCAACTCCGACAGCTGGGAGGCGAGCGTGATCGGATCAAACGGCTTGAACAGCACGCCGGCTACCCCCAACCCCGCAAACCTCCGCTGGTCGATGCCTTGTACCTTAGCCGTCAGCAGCACCACAGGAATGTGCGACACGCGGTTGTTCTCCTGCATCTGCCGGAAGGTGGTCGGGCCGTCCATGCCCGGCATCATCACATCCATCAGGATGGCGTCCGGCTGCTTCGTACTCGCCGCAGCGATGCCTTCCTTGCCAGAACCCGCCACATGGATGACCCAATCGGAGGTTGCTTCAAGGGAAAGCGCGGCTACTTCCCGAATATCGTCTTCGTCGTCGATGATCAAAACACTTCGCACGTGGCTACCTTCTCATGCTCGCCCAGCTGATCGAATCCCCCGGAAGTGCAACGAAGCCGCGATTCAGCTTTGCCGCAGCGCCGCCGGAGAACGCAATCTCTGCACAATCTTGAGGACCAGCGACTCCACATCCTGAGCCTCGACCTTCGCTTTCGTCAAGAACTGTGTTGGGCCCAGCCGCAGCTTGGACATATCCTCGTCCGTGACCTCCTGGCCGGAGTACACCACCAGCGGCAAGCTGCGCAGATCCGGTTGCTGGCGCAGCCAGTCGACCAGCGAAAAAGCATCCCCGTTCGGGAGCCCCAGATCCAGAATCAGAAGGTCGGGCCGCGCGATTAGGCAGAGCTCGATGGCGCGCTGACGCGTCTGTGCATGATCCACGCACAGATCGGCCTCTTCAAAGCCGGCAACGATGACCTGCGCAAGGTCATTATCATCCTCGACCAGCAGCACATACGCCGGTCCCTCTCCCGTATGCAACACGCGGGAAAGCTCGGTCAGCAGCAGGCGCTCGTTGAACGGCTTCTGCACCCAGCCCTGGGCCGACTGGTTCACGTCCGTACCGTATTCGGAGCTCGCCGAAGGCGGCAGCACGGAAAGGATCACAACCGGGATCTCCGCCGTGCGCGCAGACGCCTTGAGCTTCTTGAGGGTCTCCCAACCCGTCAGACCCGGCATGTAGAGGTCCAGCAGAATGGCTTGAATATTGTTCTTTTCCGCCAGCTCGAGGGCATGCTGCCCGCTTTCAGCCTCCAGAATCGTATATCCGTGCCCGCTCAGGCTTTCCCCGACAACCATCCGGATGCTGGCGTCGTCATCGCACACCAGCACGGTTGCGCTGCCCGGCGGCAGCATACTAACCGGCAGCGCCGCCGTCATGTCCTCCACGCGGCTGATGCGCGGCAAAGTGAACACCAGCGAAGCTCCCGCGCCGCGTCCCTGGTGCTCGTTCGACTCTGCCCAAATAGCCCCATTATGCTGCTGGACGATGGTTCGGCAGATCGCCAGACCCAGCCCCGTGCCGCCCTTCTGCCGAGAGTCGGCTGCCTCCACCTGCTGAAACCGATCGAAGACCTGGTCCAGCTGATTCAGCGGAATGCCGCGCCCTTCATCCGAGACGCGCAGCACGATCGAAGTTGAATCGGCCTCCACGCGCACCTCGATCCGCGTCTCCGGAGGGGAGAACTTGATCGCATTCGAGAGCAGGTTGGTGAGCACCTGCAGCATCCGGTCAGGATCACCGTCGAAGAACATTGCCTCCGGCAGCGCCATTAGAATCATCTCCAGCCGCACGTCGGCCGAATCTGCCAAGGGTGTCATCGTCTCCATTGACTGCTGCACCAGCTCGCGCAGGGAACAGCGGCGGACCTGCAGCGGCGCTCGGCCCGACTCCATCCGCTCCAGGTCCAGAATGTCGTTGATCAGCCGGATCAGCCGGTCCGTGTTGGTCAGCGCGATGCGCAGCAGGTTCTGCGCCTTCGCATCCACCGTGCCCATGCGCCCGGCGGTCAGCAGTCCAAGCGCGCCGCGAATGCTCGTCAGCGGGGTCCGCAGCTCATGCGAAACAGTGGAGATGAACTCATCCTTGACACTGTCCAGCTGGGAGCGTTGCACCAGCAGCGAGTCTCGCGACTGGCTGGCCTGCCGCGCATCCGCGAGCTGGGTACGAAGCAGCCGAACGCTGACACGCGAGCGCGTCCAGGCAAGCCCGAAACCGACGTTCAGCAAGGCAAGGGCGATCAGTAGAGGAACCATGCGTTCGTTCGCCCGATACCTCACGGCATCAGCGCGTCTTTCTCCGGGGGCCTAAGCAGGGGTCTTCAACGGGCTGAGACACACCTTCGGCGAACGCAAAGCCGTGCTGGTGATCGAGGGACAAGGTAGGGGAGAGGGCAGAAACGTCGCAGCGTGAACGAAAGCAATACAGGGAGGGCGTACATTGCGCCCTCTCTGCACAACAGATTACGCGGTGACGGGCACGGCGTCGAGAACTTCCGCAAATTTCTTTTGCGAACGGGCAACCTGCGCCTGCTTGTGATATCCATATCCCGCAATCAGGGGCAGAGCCATCGTGGCTTCGGCAAAGACCATCTGCTCCCACGTCAGGTCGACCTTGCCCCAGCTTGAAGCCTCTTTGAGCGTCGAGCCCGAGAGCGCTCCATCGCGGGCATCGGCCACCGTCACCTGGATGGCGTACTTGTGCATCGGAGCCTCAGCTCCGAGGATCTCCGCGGAGACGACGATATCCTGCGCGAAGTTCTTCGGCGTTCCGCCGCCCAGCATCAGCAGCCCCGTCACCGGGTTAACGATCTTTAGCCGCGTCAACTCGTAGAAGTCCTTGGCCGAGTCGATCGACACCACCGGCTTGCCTTGCCGCGCATGCTGATGCGCCACCAGCCCAAAGCCGGCCGAGCAGTCCGAGAATGCCGGCACAAAGATCGGTACCTGGCACTCATACGCCGCGTAGACGACCGAATCTACCCCGCCCCGTTGCGGAGTCTTGCCGTTGCGCTCGAGCCACGCGCCCATCTCGCGAATGAACTCGCGCGAGCTGTACGGCCGCGGCTCGAGCGAATTGGTAATCTCCTCGATCGTGTCGTCGCAGATGCGCAGCTCATCTTCGTCGATAAACGTGTCGTAGATGCGGTCGATCTTCAGCTCGCGCAACACGGCGTCTTCGTTGCCGTACTTGTACTGGTCGGTCGCGATGTAATGCTTAAAGCCAAGCGCCTCAAAGAAGTCCTGGTCGACGATGTTTGCGCCGGTTGAAACGATCGCATCGACCATGTTGTTGCGGATCAGGTCGATAAAAATCTGCTTCATCCCCGCCGAAACCATCGACCCACCAATGCACAGGATCACCGCGCATTCGGTATCCCGCAGCATCCGCTCGTAGATCGATGCCGCACGGTAGGTATCGCGCGAGCTATAGGCCAGGTGCTGCATGGCGTCAACGAGCGCCACGACATCGTGCTGCTTGATGTCGATGTGCTGGATGGGGTCCTGGAGAAGGTCTTGTTTGCTGGGAGAAGAAGGAGTCATGGCATCTCTAAGATTACCAGTCGAGCGCATGAGCCAGGCCCCACAGTGTGAATTGTTCGGGATTTCTCGAGCTCGGCTGTCCTATAATTCCGCTCAAAAGCGCATTCAGAAGTAATCCTCTGCTTTCTCGCTGAAGAGCCAGGCGTCGCCAGTCTCCGGGCCGCCGCACTCCTCGTGGCGAGGTCTCGCAGAGCCGGCCAGCTAGCACCCAATCCGCCCGGAGAGGATGTGCCCCATGTCTCCCATTTTGATCAGGTCCGAGGGCGAACCCGCCTCCTCGCCACAACTCCGTCGCAGATGGCCGTTCCTGCTTGCCGCGCTGTGCCTGCTGGCGGTGCTCGCCGGTGAGGAGTGGCTCTCCATCCGCCATCTCTCCATCACCGTCGATGAGGGCGCGCACACCTATGCCGGCTACCAGCACTGGCGGAAACGAGACTTCGGCGTCAATCCGGAGCATCCGCCGCTGGTCAAACTGGCGGCTACCGCGCCTCTGCTGAGCCTGCAGCTCCAGCAACCGCATCCGCCTCCCATCAACTTCATGGTCGAGCAGTATGTCGGCGGCAGCCAGCTTTACACCACCAACGACGGCGAACAAATCCTCACTCGCGCCCGCCGAGCCGCCAGCGTTTTTACCTTGCTGCTGGCGCTGCTGGTCTTTGCCGCGAGCTACGAGATTTTCGGCGGACCGGTTGCCCTCGTCGCCCTCTCTCTCTTCACTTTTGAGCCCACCCTGCTCGCTCACGGCGCCCTCATTACGACCGACATGGGCGTGGCCTGCTTTCTCTTCGCCTCCTTCTACACGTTCTACCGCTTCCTCAAGCGACCCAGCCCGCTCCGCCTGCTGCTCTGCGGGATCGCGGTCGGTCTCGCTTTCGCCGCGAAGGTGAGTGGTGTGCTCGCCTTGCCGATCCTGGTCCTGCTTGCGCTGACCGACCTTGCGTCGACGAATGTCGATCGCGGCAGGCGTGCAGGTCGTCTCGCCGGCTCTCTCGTCGCTGTCTTTCTGCTCGGCTACGGTATTCTCTGGGCCTTCTACACTTTTCGCTATGCGGCGCGTCCGGCTGGCCCGCCGCTTAACCCGACCTTGCAGCAGCTGGGGCACATGCTCCCGCACGCCTGGCAGACGACGCTGCTCGAGCACCTTGCCGCAACCCACCTGCTCCCCGAGGGTTATCTCTACGCCTGGGCTAAGCTCTTCTCCAACGTCACGACCACCTCCGGCTTCCTCTTTGGCCGCATCTACCCGGCCGGCACTTGGGCCTACTTCCCGGCCGCCTTCGCCGTCAAAAGCACGCTCAGCTTACTTCTCCTGCTGGTCCTCTCCCCTTTCGTCCTGCGGCGTTTCGGCAAGACTCTCCGGGTTCCCGCCGTCGGGCTCGGACTCGCCTTCTGCGCCATCCTTCTGACCAGCATGACCTCGCACCTCGATATCGGCGTTCGCCACATCCTAGCCCTTTATCCCTTCTCCATAATCCTCGCCGCAGCCGCTGCCTGGGGTGTCGCCCGAGCCTCCCGCCTCGGGGCAGTGGCCGTCGCGGCTCTCCTGCTCTTCCAGTGCGTCAGTTCGCTGCGCAGCTTTCCCGACTACCTGCCCTACGCCAACGAGGCCTTCGGAGGCCCTTCGAAGTCCTATCTCGCGCTCACCGACTCCAACGTCGACTGGGGACAGCAGCTCAAGGAAGTCGACGCCTATGTCCACTCGCATCCTGGCACCAATTGCTGGATCGCCTACAGCAACATGGATATCGCGCCCGAGAAGCTCCCCTGCAAAGCCCTGCCCACCGGCCTCGCCCTCATCGCCGGCCAGCCCGAGCCCGTCGTCCCTCCGCACATTGAGGGTACCGTCCTCATCAGCGCCGAAGACGCCTCCGGAGCGCTCTGGGGCCCGGGCAATCTCAACCCCTATCGCCAGTTCCAGGATGGCCACCCCGCCGAGATGATCGGCAATTCCATCCTCGTCTACCGCGGCGGATTCGACGTTCCGCTGGCCGCCGCCGCCACGCACATGAGCCAGGTGCCGACGCTCCTTCGCATGCGCCAGCCCGACGCCGCATTCGGTGAAGCGACGGCCGCCGTTCATCTCGCACCGCAGTCACCCATCGTCGAAGCCGAGTTCGGCGGCGCGCTCCTGCGGCTCGGACGCACGGAGGAGGCGCAGCAAGCCTTCACCTCCGCACGCGCATTGGCACGCACCCACCAGTCCGAGGAGGAGACCGGCGCCGTCGAAGCCCGCATCGCGCAGATCCAGCACTCTCCGTTCTGAGCCAAACCCCCGTAAGTTGTTGTGCCTCGCGCCGTGCCACGAGAGAATCGTCTGCATGAACGTGAACTTCGCCGAGCGGGCGCACAACCACAACTGGAAGCTCGACCCCATCGTCCGCTCGCTGCTCGACACCGACTTCTACAAGCTCCTCATGCTGCAGTTCATCTGGAAGAACTTTCCCCAGCTCCACGTCACTAGCGAAATCATCAACCGGACGGTACGCGTTCGCCTCGCCGAGCGCGTCGGCGCCGCCGCCCTGATCGAGCAGATGGAGCACGTCCGCCAGCTCCGCTTCCGCCGCAGCGAACTTGTCTGGCTCGCCGGCAACACCTTCTACGGCACCCGCTGGATCTTCGAGCCCGCCTTCCTCGACTGGCTTGAGCACGACTTCCGCCTGAGCGCCTACACGGTCTCCGAGCACGACGGCCAGCTCGTGCTCCGCTTCACCGGCCTCTGGTCCGCGGTCACCATGTGGGAGGTCTACGCGCTCGCCATCGTCAGCGAGCTCAAGACTCGCGCCGCCCTCGCCGAGCTCTCCGAACTTGAGCTCGACGTCCTCTACGCCCGCGCCAAGACCCGGCTCTGGGACAAGATCGAGCTCCTCCGCGACCCCACGCTCCACGGCCTCAGCCTGTCGGACTTCGGCACCCGCCGCCGCCACAGCTTTCTCTGGCAGGAGTACTGCGTCCAGGCCATGCGCCGCGCGCTGAACCCCAACGGCCGCGACCCGCGCCCAGGAGAAGAAGACCGTTTTTCCGGCACCTCCAACACCGCGCTCGCCTACAAGCACGACCTCGAAGCCATCGGCACCAACGCCCACGAGCTCCCCATGGCGCTGGCCGCCATGGCCTCGCGCGGCACCGACGACGAGCTCCGCCAATCCCAGTACCGCGTCCTCGAGCTTTGGCAGCAAAGCTACGGCGGCGCCCTGCTCATCCTGCTGCCCGACACCTTCGGCACGACACAATTTCTTCAGAGCGCGCCCGAATGGGTCGCCGACTGGACCGGCCAGCGCATCGACTCCAAGGACCCCGTTGTCGCCGGCGACGAGTACATTCGCTGGCTCGAGTCCCGCGGCAAAGACCCCCGGCGTAAGCGCCTTATCGCCAGCGACGGCCTTGACGCCCACGAGATCATCCGCCTGCACCGCTACTTCGAGGACCGCATTCGCTTCTCCGCCGGTTGGGGCACGCTCCTGACTAACGACTTCCGCGGCTGCCACCCCCGCGGCGAAGACACGCTCGAACCCCTCAGCCTGGTCTGCAAGCTCACCAGCGCCGACGGCATCCCCACCGTCAAGCTCTCCGACAACCCCCACAAGGCCACCGGCCCCGCAGTCGAGATCGAACGTTACCGCCGCGTCTTCGGAAGCGAATTAACCACCGGCCTAGAACCCCTGGTGTAGATATCGCCCGGGTGCCCCCTCTCAGACAGTCTTACCGTCGGAGGCGGGGAGGCAACCCCTTCGGGCCCCGTTATACTTCCGCCATGCGCATTCCTCGCCTCTTGCGTGCGGCCGCCGCCCTGGCCCTTGTCCCCATTCTCCTCGTCCAGCAGAGCGCCGCCTGGGGCAACGACGGGCATCGCATGATCAACCGCCTCGCCGCCGCCGCCCTGCCGCCCGACGTCCCCGACTTCCTCCGCTCGCCCGCCGCGCTCGATGCCATGGAGTACTTCGGCCCCGAGCCCGATCGCTGGAAATCCCCCGCCGAGCCTGAGCTCTCCGCCGCCGGCTCTCCCGAGCACTACATCGACCTCGAGTACGCCGACCTCATCGGCGGCCCGCTCCCTCGCAAGCGCTACGACTTCATTCGCGCCCTCGCCTTCGCCCAGAAGTCCCACCCCGACCTCCCGCTCTCGCCCGAAAGCGTCGGCCTGCAGCCTTACGCAGCCACCGAAAACTACGAGCGCCTCAAGTCCGCCATGCGCAGCTACCGCGAGCTCGCCGCCGAGCACAAAGACACCCGGGCCGTCCAGTCCGAGATCGTCTACACCGCCGGTATCCTCGGGCACTTCGTCGCCGACGCCTCCCAGCCCCTGCACGTCACCATCCAATTCAACGGCTGGACCGGCCCCAACCCCAACGGCTACACCACCGAGCACAAGATCCACGCCCAGTTCGAATCCCAGTTCGTGGGCCCGAACGGCGCCAACATCGACGGCTCCAAAGAAGTAGCCTCGCTGATCCCCGCCAAACCCACCCTGCTCGGCGACGTCTTCGACGATTACATGAAGTATCTCCGCCACTCGAACTCGCTCGTCGACGAGACCTATAAGCTCGAAAAAGCCGGAGCCTTCAACGGAGCCGGAACCCCTGCAGGACGCGCCTTCGTCGATGAGCGCCTCGCCGCCGGAGCCTCCAAGCTGCGCGACATGATTTATACCGCCTGGATCCGCAGCGCCGACCCCGTCCCCCAGTACCGCAACTCCCAGAAGACCGCCGGGCCCGCGTACTGACCGCGTCAAACGGATGAATGTTGCCTGTGCCCCATTCATCGCGGCTTCACGCGATGAGTGGGACATCGAGATCGTTCGCTTCCTAAATCGTTACCACCGGCTCCACGTGCATCTTCTCGAGCGCCCGTCGCAGCACCGGCGTCAGCATCGCGGCCAGCAGCGGCACTCCGAGCAGGGCCACCGCCAGCCACACCACCAGCGCATGCCACTCCCACATCCACAGCAGACGCGTCGTCTTCCACGTATGGTGCGTCACCGCGTGCAAGAAGTGATCCCGCTCGAGCGGCAGCGGTCCCGTGTGGAACAGAAGTTCTCCCGCCCGCAGAAACGGAAACACCAGCGCAAGCTGCGCCGGAAACACCAGGTGATTGGTGATCTGCGACGCCACCACGTTCAACCGGAACAGAAACGCCACCGCCAGGCACACCAGCGTCGTCGAACCCACCACGGGATTTACCCCAACCGCCACACCCACCGCCAGCGACCACGCCAATTGACGCGGCGTAATCCCGGTGCGCAACAAGGTTAGGATCGGTGCAAGCAGGCGCTGTTCCACCGTGTTCTTCAGCCCGAAGCGCGTCCCTTGCCGTCCACCTTGAGCGCGAGAAACCGGGAGCGAAGAAGCCACAATGTAAGAATAGACGTACCAGAGCAGGCAGGGAACCACCAGGAGGTGTTGTGGCGGTACTTCGGGCTATCACACGGTCCATCAAATTGGCCCTTTACTTTACCGTCGCCGCCCTGGAGCTTCTACTCACCCGCCCCCAAACCCCGCAGGCCCGCGCCGCCTGGCTGCACCGCTTCCTGGCCCGCGTCCTCCGCGGCTTCGGTGTCACCCTCACCGTCGAGGGCAGCTTCCCGCCCCACGGCGCGCTCATCTCAAACCACCTCAGCTACCTAGACATCGTCGTCTATGCCGCGCTCAGCCCCGTCGTCTACTGCGCCCGGGCGGAAATGGAGCGCTGGCCCGTCATCGGCTGGATGACCATGATGGCCGGCACCGTCTTTGTCGATCGCGGCGCCGGAGGCTCCTCCGAGCGCGCCAAAGCCGGCATGCTCACCGCCGCGCGCGCCGGCATCCCCGTCACCTTTTTCCCGGAGGGAACCACCACCGACGGCACCCACGTTCTGCCCTTTCGCTCCGGCCTGCTCGCCCAGGCCCTCGCCGCCGGCGAGCCCGTCACTGCCGCCCGCATCGCCTACACGCTCGCCGCCGACCGCCGCAACGGCAGCGCCTCTGCCCGGAAGGACGTCTGCTGGGGCGACGACACCCCTCTGCTCAAGCACATCTTTCGCTTTAATTCGCTGGTCGGCGTGCACGCCCACGTCCGCATCGCCCCCCAGCCCATCCAGTTTTCCAGTCCAGATCTCGACCGCAAGCAAGCCGCCCTCGAAGCCCGTGAAGCCGTAATCGCGCTTTAATCCCAGTCATCCACACTCGTCCTTTTATGCCCCTTACCCTCACCCGGTACGGGGGAGCGTCGTCGCTTGTCAAGTGCCTCTACCCCGTAAATCATTCCAAGTATGAGACTTAGACTTGGCATAGAAGCTTGTTGAAAAAGCTATACTGGAAATAGAGCAATCCCTTCTTCGCAGCATCGGAGGATGAGTCGCTTGAGCACGGTCGCGAAACCGTACAAGTCCAGACCTAAGTAGCTTGTTTCGAAGACTTTGAGATCTTCTCCGGGGTAGGGGCGTACCTAACTCCGTAGCCGCCCCAGAACCCCCGTCAGCAAAGCCGCAAACCGGCTCTCCACCTGCCGGCCCACATCCATTACCTCCTCGTGATGAATCACCTCCGCGCTCACTCCGGCTGCGGCGTTCGTCACCAGCGACAACCCCAGCACCTCCAGCCCCATGTGCCGCGCCACGATCACCTCGTGCACCGTCGACATGCCGACCAGGTCCGCGCCCAGCGTCCGGAATGCCCGGATCTCCGCCGGCGTCTCAAAGGACGGCCCCAGCACCGCCAGATACACGCCCTCCGGCAGCGTATACCCCTGGGCAGTAGCTTCGGCAATGGCCAGCGCCCGCAGCCGGGGCGAGTAGGCCGCGCTCATGTCAAAGAAGCGTGGCGCCGGCGAGCCCTGCCGCCCAAACCGCGGCTCATTCGGCCCCAGCGCCGCGTTGGTGCCGGTCAAGTTGATATGATCGGCGAGCACAACCAGTTGCCCGGGCCCGAACGCAGGGTTGATTCCGCCGGCCGCATTGGTGACGATCAGCGTCTCGCAACCCAACAGCGCAAGCACACGCGTCGGGAAGGTAACCTCAGCCATCGAGTAGCCTTCATAGGCATGTACCCGCCCCTGCATCACGGCCACGGGAACGCCGGCGATCGTGCCCAGAACGAGGTTGCCCGAGTGGCCCTCCACCGTCGACTGCGGAAAATGCGGCAGACTCGCGTAGGGAAATACTTTTGCGTGCTCCACCTGTCCCGCAAACTGCCCCAGTCCCGACCCGAGCACGATTCCTACCCGGGGCACCACCGCCGCGCGCCCACGCACATAGTCAGCAGCAGAAGAAGCTCGCGAAAACAGATCGGGCGCAGACGGCATAGAAGGGATCAGACACCAGAGACCCTCCGGAACGCAAGCCTACTGCGGCTTTCGCTCCTTCATCTCATCCCTGCGCATCGGCATGGCATCGATCGTTCGGTTCAGGCGATCGATGCTCAGCGGTGCCGTAACCCGCAGCTTCTCCCCGCCGTCTTTGCCCAGCAGGATTGCCGCAAACGCTTCCGGCGCAATGTGAAATCGTTGCCGAGCCAGAACCTGCTCCTGGTCCGACATCCCTGGCCCGCGAATCAACCGCAGCGTATCCGGCGTGAGCTGCGGCCCGGACTCCGTCACCACCGGAAGCAGCACCAGATCGCGTTCCTGTATCTCCGCGCCATGATGGTCGAGCATCTGCATCTGCTGCAGGTAGCGTGGATCGCGATCGCTCGGGGCAAACACCAGAAGCACTCGGTGCGTGTCCTTGAGGGTGGCAAGCGTCTGTTGAGCAAGGCCCATGGGCATCCAGAGAAACGTCAGAACCAGAACGCGCTGCACGGATCGTAGCGTCATCGGGAGTAAGACGCACGTTCTCTCACTTCTGCCCGCGCACATACTCGCCACTTTTGCCGCCGCTCTTGCGCAGCAGCATTACCTCGCGAATCCGTATGCCCTTATCGAGTGCCTTGGTCATGTCGTAGACGGTCAGCGCGGCAATCGAGGCCGCCACCATTGCCTCCATCTCCACTCCCGTGCCGGCCACAGTCGCCGCCGTAGCCTCAATCGCGACGCCCCCCGGCACGACCCGCGCCTGCACATCGACGAAGCTAAGCGGCAGCGGATGGCACATCGGAATCAGCGCCGCGGTCTGCTTGGCGGCCTGGATTCCCGCAAAGCGCGCCACCTCGAGCGGGTTGCCCTTCGGATTCGCCGGTAGCGCCGCCAGCACGGCGTCTGACAGTTCCACAAACGCGCCAGCGACCGCCTCCCGCCGCGTCTCTCCCTTGGCGCTCACGTCCACCATGTGCGCCTGCCCTTGGGCGTCGAAGTGCGAAAGCCCTCCCGCCTCATCTGTCATGTCGTCAGCGTAGCAGCACCCGCACCACTTCGCCCGGCGCGTAACTCCGCCCTGGCAGCAGCTCGGCGTAGCAGTTCGCCCGCGCGTTGGCTGCCAGGTCGCCCGAGCCCTGCCAGCCTACCAGCCGAACGTTTATCCCCTCCATCCGCGCCGGCAGCAGCCGCGTCAGTCCCGGCTTGCCGCCCACCTGCTCAGCAAGCGTCGCCTGCGCCCACTTCGGCTGCGGACTCTCCTCGCCTCCCAGCGCCCGGAGAAAAACCTCTGCAAAGCAGTGAAACGTCACCTGCGTCGAAATCGGGTTTCCCGGCAGCCCGAAAAAGTAGCACTCCGGATCAGCCTCCCGAGCCGGCAGCCGCCCGAACACCACCGGCTTGCCCGGCTGCATCTTCACGCCCGTGAACAAAAAGTCCGCGCCAAACTCCTCCAGCACCTCCTCTACCAGGTCATACTCGCCCATGGAAACGCCTCCCGACAGAATCATCAGGTCCCACATTCGCCCCTGTGCCACCCGCTCCCGCACTTCCTCGCGCAGATCGCGCGCGATCGCCAGCCGCTCAGGATGGCCTCCAGCCGCTGCTACCATCGCCGCTATGGCATAGCTGTTCGAGTTCCGGATCTGCTGCTCACCCGGCTCCTCCGCAACCTCTACCAGCTCATCCCCAGTCGCCACAATTGCCACTTTGGGACGCGCAAACACCGCCACCTCCGTCAGCCCGCAGGTCGCCGCCAGCGCAATCTCCGCCGCCCCCACCCGCGTCCCCGCAGCCACGACCACCTGCCCGGCCCGCGCCTCACTGCCGCGCGCGACTACATTCTCTCCTACGACCAGACTGCGTCCACCGGCAGCCTGGACCCAATCCGCCCCACGCTCCACGTGCTCTACCATGACTACCGCGTCCGCCCCCTGCGGGATGGGAGCCCCGGTCATGATCTCCACCGCCTCCGCAGCCCGCACTACATCGCCGCGCCACTGCTCTCCGGCCCGCACCTGGCCCACCACGCGTGCCCGTGCTCCCGTGCTCCAGTCCGCCGCATGCACCGCAAAGCCATCCCGCGTCGCGCGGTCAAACGGCGGCTGATCCCGGTCCGCCTTCACGTCTTCCGCCAGCACCCGTCCTGCCGCCTCGAGCAGCGCTACCCGCATTACCCCGGCCTTTGTCCGTGCTTCGCGCAGTACGATCGTCAGCGCCTCGTCGAACTCCACTACCTTCAGCGGTGCCGATCCCATTGCTCTCCCTCACAGAAGAAAAGCCCCAGGCCTCTCTGCCCGGGGCCCTCGCGCCACTCTTCTTACTTTCTGCCTGCCTTGAACGAGTTCTTCACCGGCTGCCCAAGGTTGTTCAACAAGTCCTTCACCTCAGGCGCAAACTTACCCTCCGGAGCCAGCTCAAGATACTCCTGGTAGGCTTCCAGGCACCCTGGAGGCAGCACAAACTTGTTCGTCTTTGCATCCAGCGTCGCCTTCGGAATCAGCGACTGACCCTTGATGTAATACGGGTCCGGACGCTTTGGGTCGGCCTGGATCGCCTTGTCCGCCGCTGCGCCTGCCTCATCCAACTTGCCCGCGTTGAAGAAGATCGCCGCCTCATTGCTGTACGCGGAACCCGCGCTCGTGGGCAGCGTCTTGGCCGAGTTCTCATAGGCCGTCGCCGCCTCGGTCAGCTTGCCGGATTTTGCCAGCGCCTGGCCCATGTTCAGGTAAGACGCCGCCAGGTTCTCCGGGCTGGGCTTTTTGGCATTGGCGTTCAGGTCGATCGCCTTCTGGTACGAAGCCGCCGAATCGCTGTATTTCTGCAAGATGGCAGGATCGGTCGGGGACGTCTTCGCAGCCTTCGCCGCCGTAGCCGCCGCGTCGGCCGAGGCCAACTGCGCCTCACCCAGGCTCGCCCACAGCACAGGCTCATCAGCCTTCTGCTGCGTGAGGTCGGAGAGGGCCTTCACCGCGTCGTCCGCCTTGCCATTCTTCTCGTCCGACCGCGCCTGCGCCAGTGTCTTGTTAATGTTGGCAATCTTGACGTTGTCCGCCGTAATAGACGCATTCTTCTTCTTGTACTCTTCGAGCTTCGCCCGGTCCTCCGGCGTCATGCTCTTCAGGTACTCGGCCCGCGTCATGTCAAAGTCCAAAGGCGCGTCCTGGCCGCCCTTCAGCGTCACCTGCTGAAAGTCGATCGTCTTACCCTCCGCCATCACGACCACCAGGTAGTCGCCCGGGGTGATGTTCGCGCCCTTGTAGTCGCCATTCGCGTCAATCGGAAAGTCGAACTTGTACGTCCGATCCTTCTCCGCGCCTTTGTCTGTCGTCAGCTTCACGTCACCTGTCTTCAGCGCCGCGCCGACGGGGTTGGTCACATGTCCATGCAGCGTCGCCGTAGGAGCCTGCGCCGCCGCCGGAGATCCTTGCAGCAGGGTTGCCGCGGCTGCGCCCAATAAGGCGAGCAGCCTACTCATTCCAGATAATGTCTTCACTTGAATCTCCCTCGAGAGCTGGTTACTGCGCACTGCCACTGCTGCTTCCATCGTCCGTGCCGCGATGTGCGTAAGGTACCGGATCAACCGCTCCGGCATCGCGAAAGGCTCGTAACCGCAACACGCAACTATCGCACACGCCGCAGGCTTCCCGCTCGCTGGCATAGCATGACCAACTTACATGGAACGGTGCGCCCAGTTCAACTCCCAGCTGCACAATCTCGCTCTTGCGCATTTGGATCAGCGGCGTCTCCACCCGTATGTCGCCCTCCCTGGTGCCCGTCCGGATCAACTCATTGAACGCGTCGTAGTACGCCGGCCGGCAGTCAGGATAGCCGGAGCTGTCCTGTTCGACCGCGCCAATCAGCACGGTCTTCGCGCCCAGCACCTCTGCCCAGCTCACCGCCGCTGAAAGGAAATGTGCGTTGCGAAATGGCACGTACGTCACTGGAATCTCGCTTCCGATCGTCGCAGCTTCGGCCCGCGGAATCTCGATCGCCGTATCTGTCAGCGCCGACCCGCCGATGCGCCGGAACAGATCGATCTTCAGGTGCAGCAGCTGCCTGGTACCGGTCAGCTCCGTAATCGATTGCGCCGACTGAAGCTCGCGCGCCTCAGTCCGCTGCCCGTAGCTGAAGTGCAGCGCATACACCTCGTGGGTCTTTGCCGCGAGCGCCGCGCACACGCAGGAGTCCATCCCGCCCGAAAGACACAGCACCGCCTTCGGTCGTTCACTCATCGCTGACCCCCAACTCCGCCTCCATCAGCAGCTGCACAGCCTCGCCCTCATCTCTCCCCCGCACCTGCAAACCCACCCGCAGAGCCAGAGGATACAAGGCGTTCGCATTCGCACCTTCCAGAAAACACTCGATCCCCACCGACTCCAGCATCCCCTTCGCCATCTGCGCCTCCACCGGATTGCGAAAGCGCTTGACCTCGACCAACCGGTGCTTCTCCTCATCCTGCTCCACCGTACTCATCACTTCGCCTCATACGACTGCAGGTGAAATGTGATTGTTCCCCAGAAGAGCCGCGCCCGGATCTGCACTGGCAGGTGCCTTGCGTCGTCCGTGTACCAGACCCAGATATTGCCGCGATTCTTCACAATGCCCTCGTCCGCCGTCGGCTGCACCCGGATCGTCTGGAAGGTGCCGGCCGGCGTCTTGATCTCTTCCTTGCCCTCCACCTTCATCGCCACGGTCACCGTGCGCATCGAATCGGCCAGGGGAAACCGCACCTGCTGGCCCACCACCAGCGGCCGTGAAGCCACATAGAAGATCGCCGATAACGAGTCCGCGACGCACGCCGGAATGGAGGCCTGCTGTGTCGTCGTCGTGCCCTTCACCAGGTTGCGATTGACCTCGCTTTGCTTACCTGATCCATAGTTGAAGGTTAGATCGCCGCTCACCTTGCGCCGGCCCTCCTGCATCTGCTTCTTGAATCCCACTGAGCAGCCCGTCCTGGTGTCGAACCCGGCCTCAAATCGATCGACCACGGGAAAAATCATATTGACGTTGCCCACCGTGTCCGCCGTCGCTGTTACCGTCTCGACGGATCCTTGCTGCTCCAGGTGAAACACCGCTGTGCCCGCCGTGAACACACGCCAGTCGACCGAGAACGTCAGCGTTTGCCGGGCCGGAAAAGCGTACCCAGGCTCCGGCGCTGGCAGCGTCGGAATCACCACCGGAGGCGCCGGCTTGCCCAATCCCAGGATCTGCGCGCACGCTGGCGACGGGGGATTCATCGAGAGGAAAAAGAAGGTCAGGAGAAGAGAAATATTCCGCATTCCGCGTTGAGGCAAAGTCCGTCACCTGAAGTCTGGGCTCCCGAACGTTCTCTTCGGGTTGATACAAGGGGCGAAGGCTCAACGCAAGGCATGGCGCTCCACCAGGAGTCGCAAAGCCAGCGCAAGGTAAACCGCTCCGGCTCCCATCAGGGAATTGTACTCGCGGTGGTGCAGGTAAAGCGCCCGGGAGAAACTGCCGCGGGCCTGCGAAGATACTGCCGCGCGCAGCCGTGGAAGCAGGCGCGGCACCTCCGCCGCATACCGGTCGAACTCCGCAAAGCGCCCCCGCAGATACTCCTCCTCGCCCTGGATCGTGGGCACATAGATCGCGGCGAAGAGCACCGCCAGACATCCCACCAGCACCCAGCTCGCCGAAGCCGCGCCGAAGCCGAATGCAATCAGCATCGAGCCCAGGTAGAGGGGGTTGCGCGTGTACGCATAGGGTCCGGAGGTGGTCAGCTCAGCATTTTTGCGCACATATCCAGACGCATACCCGCGCAGCCAAAGTCCTGGAGCCACCAGCAGCAGGCTCCACAGCATCGTTCGCCCGGTCGGCCGCGCCAGGAACAAGAACAGCACGGTAAATGCGAATCCCATCGGAACCCGGATCCGCTTTGCCACCCGTCGCCAGCCCGTGCCTTCAGCCATCCTGCCGTTTCACCTCACCGAGCAAGTCCTGGCACGCGGCCAGAACCTCATCCACTCCGATTCTACCGAGCCCAGCCTCGGTCTCCGTGTGCCGCCGGTAATCCAGGACGCTGCTCGCATGCCGCAGCACCCGCACCCGCGCACCCGGGAAGTCCGGCCCATTGCGTAGCGGATCCGTTGGCCCGAACAGCGCCACCACCGGCCGGCCCAGCGCCGCCGCCAGATGCACCGGACCCGTATCGCCGCCGATGACCAATGCAGCCCGCCGGCTCAAGGTAATCAATTGCCCCAGGTCGCAGCGCACCGCCTGCGCTCCGGACGCTGCAGTAACGGCGTCCACACCCTCTCCCTCCGCGCTCCCTCCATTCACCAGCACCTGAAATCCCTGAGCGCGCAAAGCCAGCGCCAGCTCCGCATACCTGGCTGCCGGCCACTGCTTGGCTCCCCAGCCCGCTCCGGGACAAAGCAGCACAAATGCCTTATCGCCACCAAGCGCGGAAAGCATGAGGTCGCACCAGGACTCGGCCTGCAGACCTCGCGGCAGCTTCACCGCTGCGGCCTCAAGTCGCGCCCCCACGCCCGCGCCCACCAGCTCACACGCGCCGGTGATGACGTGCCGCGCCTGCACCTCAACGCGCTCCCCGTACAACATCGCCGCCGGACCCTCGCGCGGCTGGCTCGTCCCTACGAAGCGCCTCGCCTCCGCCATCCACCCGATCACTCCCGATCGAATCGATCCCTGCAGGTCCACACACACGTCGTACCGCTCCGCCTGCAACTCCCTCCGCAGCTGCCGAATCCCGCGCAGTGTTCCAGCCGAAAGCGGTGTGCGCTTCCATTCCCGCGTGCGTACGGCATGCACGCAATCCACCAACGGCATCTCCAAACCACGCGTTCGCGCGCCCTCGGCTAACAGCAGCGCGCTCCAGCGTGGCTCGATCGCCCACCCTACGAAACAGTCTGGCAGAGACCGCCGCAGCGCACTGACTGCCGGTAAGCCATGCAACACATCGCCCATCGCCCCGACCCGCACGATCAACACGCGCAACGACCCTTGCTCCGGGCGAGGCAGTGTCTCACCCAACAAGTTTGTCCTCCTTTGCGCAGCGGAGGAGCTGCTGTAAGGCCTGCGCCTCATCCCTAAGACGCACTGACAAACCCGCTACCTCCACCGGCCCAACCTCCTCCAGTCGCGCCCGCCACTCGGGCAGGAGCTTTACCGCGTCCTTGGCCGTGGTGTAAAAACCGTCTGCTCCCGTGTTCCGAGCTAGCGCCAGCACCCGGCCGATGTCCTCGTCCCGGTAGTGCTGATGATCGCGAAACCGGATCTGCCCCGCTGTCTTGCATCCAGCCTGCTCCAGCATCCGCAGAAAGCCCTCCGGCCGCGCCACTCCACAAAACACTACCGGCCTGCGCAGCCGCCGCTCCGGCAAGACCAGCATCCGCTGGATCACCCACACCTCCGCCTGCGTGTATCTCGCGACCACCGGCCGAAGCCGCTGCGCCTCCTCCTCCCGCAGCACCACTGCCCCCGCGCGTCCAAGGCTGGCCAGCGGCTCGCGCAGATTTCCCGCCGGCAGCAGCCCGTCTTTCGCATCCTCCGCGGTCAACAGCACTACATCGAGCGCCCTTCGCAGCCGCCGATGCTGAAATCCATCGTCGAGCACATGCACCCCATGCTTTGCCCCAGTAGACCCCACCTCTCGCCCCTTAGGCAGAGACTCTCTACTCTCCGCCAATGCTCCCGCCGCAAACCGATCCGCTCCCACAAACACCCGCAGTCCCGCTCGAGCGATCTCCAGGGGCTCATCGCCAAACCGCTTCGCCGGCCCATTTGTGTCCACCTCCTCTATGGCCCTCGACGTACGCCCGTACCCTCTCGATAGCACGTCCACCGCCAATCCTTGCCGCTCCAGCAAACCTGCCAGCATGACCACGACCGGCGTCTTGCCCGCCCCGCCTGCCGACAAGCTTCCCACACTGATCACCGGCCAACGCAGTTCGTGCGCGCTCAAGACGCCTGCATCGTAGAGTCGGTTCTTCAAGCGCAGCCCCGCACCATACACCGGCACAAAAGGCAAAGCCCACGGCCTACGCATGCAACAGCTCTATCAGCGCAGCGACGGTCCGATGCGTGGCTCCGGCTCGCGTTTCGAACACCGTCCTGCCCCGCTGCCCGATCTCCTCCGCCAGCCTTCGATCGCGGAGAATTTCCAGCAAAGCGGAGCCCAGCTCGCGTTCGTCCGAAACGACACGTATGCCTTGCGCGGCAACCATGGCGTCGACGATTTCACGAAAGTTTTCATAGGACGAGCCCATCACAACCGGCACCGCAAATCGCGCTGGTTCCAAGGGGTTGTGACCGCCCCTGGGCACCAGGCTTCCGCCCACAAACGCCACATCGGCAAGCGCGAACACAGTAGCAAGATCGCCCAGTGTGTCGAGCACGATCACTGCCCTGGCAAGCAAAGCCTCTAACGTCTGCCCGCTTTCAGATCGCGCCATCAGCTCACTTGCCAGATACACTCGTCCCGGATGAGCCTGCCGAGCCAGAGCAGCCACCGAGCCAAACCGCTCTGAGTGCCGCGGTGCGAGCAGCAGAACCAAGTCAGGGCAACTACGCCAAAGCTCCGGCCCCAGCCGCAGAAGCATCGCCTCTTCAGGCTCAAGCAGGCTTCCAGCCACAATCAACTTCCTATTCGTGAGCAGAGGGCGCAAAGCGCAAACCAATGCCGTCTCCGGAGGCTCGATGTCGTACTTCAAGTTCCCGGTAACGCACACCCGGCCTGCCTCCACCCCCAGTTGCCGCAGTCGCCCCGCGCTCTCCTCCCCCTGCGCCAGAAACACCGTCACCTTCGCCGCCATCCGCCGCCAAAGCCCCCGCACCCGCATCGTGCGCCGAAAGCTCCGGTCTGACACCCGCGCATTGACCACCGCGACCGGCACTCGCGCGCGCTCGCACTCCGCCAGCAGCCGAGGCCACAACTCACTCTCCACCAGCACCACCAGCGACGGCCGCAACGCCCGCAAGTACCGCCGCACCGCAAACGCAAAGTCCAGCGGAAAGAAGAACACCGGCACACCCGCCAGCCGCTTGCGCGCCACCGCCTGACCCGTTGCCGTCGTCGTCGATAGCGCGATCACCCAACCAGGCAGCGCCTCCCTTAGTTCCGTGATCAGCCGGTCCACCGCCAGCACCTCGCCGACGCTCACCGCATGCACCCAAATTACATGCCGCTCCCGCACCGCCTCTCGTAGCGCTGGCGGCACTCGGCCGAGGCGCCCGCCCAGCCCCTCGCGGTAGCGTCCACTGGTTGCCATCCGCCACAGCCACCACGGCGCGCTCAACCCCAGGCCGAGCGTCAGCAGCAAACTATATCCCGCCATCCCCATCTCGCCGCCTCGCCCGTCCGTCTCTTATATCTCTATCGGCGATTGCAACCAAAACTTCACTCAAAATGACCAGCGAAGGTGATAATCGAGTCCAGCATGCCTTCGTGTTCGAAATCCGCTCCCCTTGCCGCCGCTTTGGTTGCTATTTTGCATTGCGGACTGGCCCAAGCCTCCGACAAGCCGCGCCCCGCACCCCCGGTCGATCCGGCAGCCAAATACCCCGCCAACGACCCTCACCCGAACGAGCACGTCACCCTCGCCGCCGACCCCTGCATCGACCACGAAGCCTGCACCTTCTTCCGCCTGCCCTACGTCTCGCACGGCTTCCTTGCCGTCCGCGTCATCGTTACCAATGACCGCGACGAGCCGCTCGATCTTGAAGAGGTCCGCATCCAGTTCCTCCCCGCCGAAGGCGAAAAAGAGGCTGCCGCCACCGACGAGGACCTGAACCGCCGTCTGTTTTCGCGGAAATCCACCGTCGGCACCCACATCCCGCTCACCCCCATCACCACCCACCCCGAGCCCGTCGACAAGAAAATCCTGAACGACAACGCCGACTTCGGCTTTCAATCCCTCATCGTCCCTGCCCATAGCACCCGCGCCGGCTACGTTTTCTACGACACCCGCGACCTCGAAGAACCCGTCCTCCGCCACGCCTCGCTCTACGTCAAAGAGATCCGCTACACCGACCCCAAAGGCAAGAAGCAGGAGCTCTTCGCCTTCACGCTTCCTTTCGACCAGTGGCTCGACGCCCAACCCAAGCCTGCAGCGAAGAAGCCGGCACCGCCGCCTGACCCGACCGACAAGCCGTCCACCGAAGACAAACCGGAGAAGCCAAGCTGAGCCCCTCCCTGCACATCCGCCCCGCCACGGCCGAGGACGTTCCGACCATCCTCCGTTTCATCCGCGAGCTAGCCCTCTACGAGCGCGAGCCGGACGCCGTTCTTGCCACGGAAGCCGACCTGCTTCGCGACGGCTTCGGCCCTACACCCCGCTTCCGCTGCGTCATCGCTGAGCTGGATCAGGCTGCTGCCGGCTTTGCTCTTTTCTTCACCAGCTACAGCACCTGGCGCGGCCACCACGGCCTGCGCCTCGAGGACATCTACGTCACTCCCGTCCATCGAGGGCAGGGATTCGGCCGAGCGCTGCTCCAACACGTCGCCCAGATCGCCGTGGCCGAGGGCTGCCCTCGCCTGGAGTGGGACGTCCTTGCCTGGAACGCCCCGGCCATCGCCTTTTATGAGAAGCTCGGCGCCCACATGCTCACCGAGTGGCGCATTATGCGCGTAGCCGACGAAGCCCTTATATCCCTTGCCTCTCACGCGAAGCGTCCCGAACCCCACGAAGTGGCGCGCCTCTAGACGAGCGTACGAAATACCCGGCGCTAGGGCGCACTTGCTTTTGTTCTATATCCTTGAAACATGAGCAAGATCCGAGTCATCGGCGGGGGCCTCGCCGGCCCCGAAGCCGCACTCCAGGCCGCCTCCCGAGGCCACCACGTCGACCTCTACGAGATGCGCCCGCACCGCTCCACCGAAGCCCACCAGACCGCCGACTTCGCCGAGCTCGTCTGCTCGAACTCGCTCAAATCCGAGTCCGAACACTCTGCCCCCTGGCTGCTCAAGCAGGAGATGCGTTCCGCCGGAAGCTTCCTCCTCGCCGACGCCGACGCCTCGGCCGTCCCAGCCGGACACGCCCTAGCCGTCGACCGCATTGCCTTCTCCGCCCGCGTTGCCCAACGCCTGGAGCAGCACCCACTCATTACGATCCACCGCGAAGAAATCCTCTCGCTCGATAGCGGCGCCGACCTGACCATCCTCGCCTCCGGCCCGCTGACTTCGAAGCCCCTCACCGACGCTCTCCAGGCCATCACCGGCGCCGACCACCTCGCCTTCTACGACTCCATTTCCCCCATCGTCGACGCCTCCACCATCGACATGGACAAGGTTTACTTCGCCGCGCGCTGGGACAAAGGCACCGCCGACTACATCAACTGCCCCCTCACCAAGGACGAGTACAACGCCTTCCTCGACGCGCTCACCCAGGCCGAAACTGTAGCCCCCAAAGCCTGGGAGCACCTCCCCACCATTACTGAGCCGGGTGCTCCAGGTCTCGCCTCTGAGACCTGGGCCGGACCACCGCAAGCCTCCAAGGAGAAATTGAACTACTTCGAAGGCTGCCTCCCCATCGAAGAGACCGCCCGTCGAGGCCGCGACACCCTCCGCTTCGGCCCCATGAAGCCCGCCGGTCTCACCAACCCCAAAACCGGCCGCTGGCCCTACGCCGCCGTCCAGCTTCGCTCGGAAAACCTCCGCGCCGACTCCTACAACCTCGTCGGTTTCCAGAACCACCTCAAATTCGGCGAGCAGGCCCGCATCCTGCGCATGATTCCTGGCCTCGAGCACGCCACCTTTCTCCGCTACGGCCAGATTCACCGCAACACCTATCTCCACGCGCCCTCGCTGCTCACCGAAACCCTCCAGCTCCGCGCCCGCCCCGACCTCCTCATCGCCGGCCAGCTCTCCGGCGTTGAGGGCTACACCGAGTCCATCGCCTCAGGCATGCTCGCCGGCATCTACGCCGCGCAGCTGGCCGACGGGCTGAACCCGACGCCCGCCCCACGCGCCAGCGCCCACGGCTCGCTGATCCACTACATCACCCATGCCGAAGGCAAGCGTTTCCAGCCCGCCAACATCACCTTCGACCTCCTGCCGGCACTCGAAGAGGACCTGCGCAAACGCATCCGCGACAAGAAAGAACGCCACCGCCTTCAGTGCGAGCGCGCCCTCGCCGCCTGGCACCTGTGGCGCACCGGCCACCTCCCGCCCGAGCAGTTTCATGATCCCCGCCCGCAACCTGAGCCCGCGCACCAGACGACGTTGTAATCTCTAAGGGCGGCAGCGAACCGCACGATTCCGCTCGCAGCGAGGTATCTGAACCATGCACGTATCGATCCCACACCCCTGCTCCTCTGCCGTCCCCATGCTCTGGGCCAACATCCTCGATGACCTGCTCCACCCCACCCGCAAGACCCCCGAAGACGACGACCCCAGCCGCCCCTTCACACCACCTCCGCCGCAACCCTCCAAAGAAGAGGAAGACGACGACAACGACGGCCCGTCTTTCCCGCTCAATCCGGCCCTGGCCTAAACGCACGCGAAGCGTCCTATACCGCACGAAGTGCCCCCTGCCCGGCGCCAGGGCGTCGTTGCTGTTGCCTTACTCCTCTTTCTTCTTATTCCGAGCCCGAATCTTGAACCAGATCGGCGACCCGATAAACCCAAAGCTCTCCCGGATCTGGTTCGCCAGAAATCGCTCAAAGCTGAAGTGCATCTTCACATCCCGATCCGTAAACAGCACAAACGTCGGCGGAGCCACCTGCGCCTGCGTCATGTAATAGATCCGGACGCGCTTGTTCATCGGCACGCTCGCCCGCTGGAAATCGACCTGCTCCAGGAACTTGTTCATCTGCCCGGTCGAGACGCGTTTCCGCCGCTCCCGCGCCACCAGCTCCACCTTGGCAAACAGCTCGTTCAGCCCCTTGCCCTCCTGCGCCGACACAAACAGCAGCGGCGCATAGTCCAGGTAGCGCAGCGCATCCCGCACCTGCTCGGCATACACCTTCTGGTCCGCTGATGGTTTCCCGTCCACCCGCGCAGAGGTCACGAGGTCCCACTTATTGATCACAATCACCACCGACCGCCCGCTCTCATGCGCATACCCGCCGATGTTCGCATCAATCCCGGTCACGCCCTCCGTTGCATCGATCACCAGCAGCGAAACATCCGCGGCCTCCAGGTGCTTCCGCGCCATGATGACGCTCAGCTTCTCCGCCATCAGCTTCGTCTTGCCCTTGCGCCGGATCCCCGCCGTATCCACAAACCGGAACAGGTGCCCCTTGCGCTCGACAATCTCGTCGACCGCATCCCGCGTCGTGCCCGCCACCGGCGAAACGATCGCCCGGTCCGAGCCCGTCAGCGCATTCAGCAGCGTACTCTTGCCCACATTCGGCCGCCCGATGATCGCCACCTTCGTCTCGCGCGACTCATACTCCCCATGCGTCCTTTGCCGCCTGACCGGCTTGCCTTCTTCTCCCTCCAGAGGCTCGAACTCCTCCTCAAATGCCTCCTCTTCCTCTTCCGGCGTCGGCTCCTCGTCCACGCCCGGCTCCGGCAGCACCGCAAACACCTCGTCTAGCAGGTCCCCGATCCCGGCCCCGTGCTCGGCCGAGATCATCTGCACGTCCTTGAATCCCAGCCGCCGAAAGTTCTCCGCCGCCGTCTGCATCGCCTCCGTATCGATCTTGTTCACCGCGAGGAACACCGGTTTGCCGCCACGCATCAGCAGACGAGCCAGCTCGAGATCGGGCGACGCCAACTCCGTCCGCCCATCCACCACCATCACAATCGCGTCCGCCTCTTCAAGCGCGACCTGCGCCTGCCGGAAGATTTCGCTCGGGATCAGGGCCTCATCATCCGGCACCACTCCGCCCGTATCCACCAGCCGAGCTTCGCGCCCCGTCCACTCCACCTCGCCGTAGATGCGGTCCCGCGTGATCCCCGGCTCATCGCCCACAATTGACCGCCTCGACCCCGTCAGCCGGTTGAAGAGCGTACTCTTACCCACATTTGGCCGCCCGCAGATCGCAATCAGCGGTAGCGCCCGGCTCGCCGCATGGTCCATCGTGACCGATTGCTGCAGCGCCAGCAGCTCCGCCGCACGCCACTCCGCCTCCGGGCTATCCGGCGCCGCCGTCGTAATCCTCCGCCGCGGCCCACCCGAGCCCTTACCCGCACGCTCCTTCGCCGCCTGCTGCTCCGAGTCCGACCGAAAGCTCCGTCCCGGCGCGAACCGCATTGGCTTCGCAGGCTCCCCGGGTGCCCCATCTCGTCCGGCACCCTCGGACGAGGAGGGCTGCCGACCTCCCGCCGCCCTGCGCACTCGCTTCTCCGCGTCATCGCCCGTAATGCTGCGCTTGGCCTCAAACTCCGGCGACCGCCGCGACACCCGCTTGGCCGCCGCCTCCTTCGCCTTTTTGGCGGCAATCACCTTCCGCTTGCGAGGATCAACAGCGCCCGTCGTAGGCGTCGCCTTCGGAGCCTTTCCCTTATGTGGCCGCGTACTCGCCTGCCGATGTTTTTTCCCTAACCGCTTCGCCGCCTTCTTCGCCGCCATCGCCCTGCCTCATCCCCGCGCCAAGTCGCACTCTCCATTATAAGGAGTGATGCCAAAGCCCAGGTCCGATTCGCATTGACACTCGTATCGTTACACGATACAAAATTAACTGTGATTCTGTCGTTCAGGCACGCCGGGCTGGAAAAGTTCTTCACCACAGGATCGAAAGCCGGCATCCAGCCCGCCCATGCCAGCAAGCTGACGGTGCAGCTCATCACGCTGGACGACGCGGAAGGCCCAGCAACCATGAATCTGCCCGGATGGAACCTTCATCCACTCCAAGGCGAACTCGCTGGTCATTGGTCCGTGAAGGTCAACGGAAACTGGAGAGTGACCTTCCGCTTCGAAGGAGAAGATGCAATCCTAGTGGACTATCGCGATTACCACTGAACAAGGAGACAATCATGGAGATGTACAACCCACCTCACCCCGGCCGCGTCCTCAAGGACGCGCTGGAGGGGTTGCCGATGACGGTCACGGAGTTTGCCGCCCACATCGGCGTCTCCCGCGTCCAACTCTCGCGCGTCGTCAACTGCCGAGCCGCTATCACACCCGAGCTTTCCATCAGGCTGAGCGAAGCCTTCGGTCAGAAGCAGCCAAATATCTGGTTCAAAATGCAAAACAAACACGACTTCTGGCAAGCCGCCCATGCCAGACGCAAAAAGGTACGGCCTTTGAAGCTGCCAAAAGCCGCCTGATCAAGCTGCGGAGCAAGGCACAATGATCTTTGATCCGCACCAAGACAACACCTTGGATTACACGATCCTGCGAGAGTGTGGTGTTTCGCTCTACAGTGATCGCTCGTATCTTGACGAGGATGTCACGACCTTACTAGGAAGTGGCTATAATACCCGCACGATGGACTGCGCAACCTGGCGCTCTGAGGCGGCCATGCATGCAAACCTGCGCAAAGTATTCTTCTTCCCTGACTATTACGGCAACAATCTGAACGCGCTTAGTGATGTGGTGGGCGACTTAGCAATTCCCGACATAGGTGGCTAATTCTTAGTTCTCCTCGCCTACGATAAGTTCGCAAATAGCGACTTAATGCTCGCTGAAGCGGTCTTAGATATTTTGTCGAGAGCCTCGCATTGTTTTCTTTTGAACGGCAAGCGTCTCTTGATGCTGGTACAAAGCGATGATCCTAGGCTGAGCTTCCCCAAACTCGGTGGACGTACACCCCAGTGGAACCGTCGTGAGTGGCATTACGGAATCGCGGACTCTGATCTTCCTTTGTTACGCCTTTTCTTCGCTAATGAGCGATGCACGGCATATCATCTCTACAGTGTCCGCCGCCCCTTCCATCCCGCAGCAAACCCCACCCCGCCCCAAACTTCCCACGCTCCACGACTTTTTCTCCTCCACCGGCCTGCTCTCCCGCTCCTCCCTAGCCTACGAGCACCGCCCCGGCCAATCCGAGATGGCCCAGGCCGTCGAGTCCGCCCTCAACGACAAACGCCACCTCGTCGTCGAAGCCGGCACCGGCACCGGCAAGACCCTCGCTTACCTCCTGCCCGCGCTCCGCTTTGCCCGCCAGCAAGGTCAGCGTGTCATCGTCTCCACCGGCACCAAGAACCTTCAGGAGCAGCTCTACTTCAAAGACATTCCCTTCCTTGAATCTCTGCTCGGCGACGCCTACGGTCCTCTCCGCGTCTGCTACATGAAGGGCCGCGCCAATTATCTCTGCCGCCACAAGCTCTACGCTCTCCGCGACTCGCCACTGCTCTCCGGCCTCGAGGAGATCGAGCAGTTCCACCACATCTCCACCTGGGAGCGCACTACGCCCAACGGCGACCGTGCCGAGCTTCAGCACATTCCCGAACACTCCGCCCTCTGGAACAAGCTCGACGCCCGCAGCGAAGCCTGCCTCGGCACCACCTGCCCCGACTGGGAAAACTGCTTCGTCACCCAGATGCGCCGCCGCGCCCTTGACTCTGACCTCATCATCGTCAACCACCACCTCTTCTTCGCCGACCTCAACATCAAGCAGCAAGCCGGCCTCGCTCCAGACGCCGGCATCCTCCCCGAAGCCGCCGCCGTCATCTTCGACGAAGCCCACGAGCTCGAAGACATTGCCTCCAACTACTTCGGCATCGGCCTAACGCACGCCCGCTTCGACGAGCTCACCCGCGACACCGAACTCCTGCTTCGCGCCAAACAAGCCTCCTCGAGCGCCATCGAGTCTGCATGCGCCATTCTCAAAGATCGCGCTCGCATGTTCTTCGCAGCGCTGCCGACGGAAGGTCCGCAACTTGGGAGAATGCCCTTCGACCATACTCAGCGCGAGACCTTCCTCGAGTCCGACGGCGATCTTTATCTCGGCGTCGCCAACGCCCTCCAGCGCCTCGAAGGCGAGCTCGACCGCGTCAAGAACGTCGACGAAACCAAGGGCCTGCTCAAGCGCACCCAGGACATCCGCTTGCACCTGAAGTTCCTCCTCGAGTCCGACGACCCGAACACCGTCTTCTGGATCGAGCGCCGCGCCACGCAGGGCGTCCGCAATCTGGCCCGTGGACCCTCGCAGCCGCACTTTCACACCCAGCTCCAAGCCACCCCCATTGACGTTTCCACCCTGCTCACGCCCACGCTTTTCGACGCCTACCCCACTGTCATCCTCACCTCCGCCACCCTCACGATTGCGGCTTCTTTCGCCCACATCACCCGTCGCCTTGGACTCGCTTCCACCCGCGAGCTCATCGTTCCCAGCCATTTCAACTACGAGAAACAAGCCCTCCTCTACCTGCCCCCACGCATGCCCGACCCGCGCGAGCCCGACTTCCTGACCCACGCCGCCGATCATATCCGCCAGGTCCTCACTCTTACTCAGGGCCGCGCCTTTTGCCTCTTCACCTCCTACGCCGCCATGCGTGCCCTCCACGACCGCATGCTGCAGGAACTCCCTTACCCTCTGCTGCTCCACGGGACCGCTCCCCGCCACGTGCTTCTCCAGCAGTTCCGCGACACCCCCAACGCCGTCCTATTCGGCACTTCTTCCTTTTGGCAGGGCGTCGACGTCCAGGGCGAGCAGCTCTCCTGCGTCATCATCGACCGCCTCCCCTTCGCCGTCCCCACCGACCCTGTCGTGAAGGCGCGCATGCAGGCCATCGAGGCCGCCGGAGGCAAACCCTTCTTCGACTTCCAGGTCCCCGCCGCCGTCATCGCCCTCAAACAAGGCTTCGGCCGCCTCATCCGTTCGCTTTCAGACCGCGGCGTCCTCGTCCTGCTCGACCCCCGTATCCAGCGCCAGCGCTACGGCCGCATCTTCCTCGACTCGCTCCCACCCTACCGCCTCACTCAGTCCATTGAGGACGTAGAGGAATTTTTCACTCCTTGAAGAAGACGCAGCAATCGAAACACCGGCTCTCCCTCACCGCCCGACCATCACCCCCGCCGTCAACGGCAAACTCGCCACCGAGTCCCCCACACTCACCGTAAACTTCTCCGACCCAATCACCCATCTCCCCGCACCCACATCCCAGTACGCAAACGCCCGCATGTCCAGCGGAATCGTCACATGCTTCGTCTGCCCCGGCGCCAGCTCCACCCGTTCAAATCCCTTCAGCTCATGCTTTGGCCGCGGCACCTTTGGCGCATCCTCGCCCACATACAACTGCGCCACTTCTGCGCCCTTCCGCTTGCCCGTGTTCGTCACATCGAATGTAGCCGTCGCCTTTACCGCGTCGCCCGCTCCCGTAGCCGCAACCTTCAGATTCGCAAACTTGAACGTCGTATACGAAAGCCCATACCCAAACGGAAACAGCGGCTGCACCCCGTTCTTCTCGTATCCCCGGTACCCGACAAAGATCCCTTCCTTGTACTCCACCCGCCGCGTATCGCCCTCCGGATAGTAGTTCGCAAACGTCGGATTGTCCTCTACCCGCCTCTCAAATGTAGCCGGCAGATGCCCTGAAGGGTTCACATCGCCAAACAAGATCTCCGCTAGCGCCGTGCCTCCAGCCTGCCCCGCATACCACGTCTCAAGCAGCGCCGGCACCCGGTCCAGCCAGCCCGCCGAGTCCACGTTCCCGCCCGAAGTCAACGTCACCACCGTCTTCGGATTCGCCGCCGCCACCTCGCGGATCATCTCCGCCTCGCCAAACGGCAGCTCAAACGTCCGGTCCCCACCCTCGCTCTCACTCTCCTGCTGGAAGCCCGCCGCAATCACCACTGCATCCGCTCGCTTTGCCATCTGCACCGCCACCGGATTCACCACCTTATTCTCCGCGACGATCGCAAACTTGAGCAGCCCGCCAACTACGCTGGACTGCCACTCCTCGACTACAATCTTGTGCGGTCCCGCTGTCAGGTCCAGCCCAACATGCGGCTGAAACGCCCGTACCAGCCGCCAGTCGTCGATTACCTGCTTTCCATCCACAAACACCCGGTTTCCTGAGCCCTCGCCGGACGCCTCCAGAACCACCAGATAACGACCTGCCGCCGCGGCATCGTAATACCCCGTGAAGCGATGCGACACCTGCTTATCCGGCGTCGAAAAGATTGTTGCCATCGCACTCTCCAGATCGCCGATCAGCAACTTGATGCTCATTCCTGACAGGCTAACCTGCGGCACTACGGACGACATCGCCGGCTTCCCCTGCAGCTCCTTATTCGCAAAAGTTTCGAGGGTCACGCCCTCCTCGCCGCCCGTCATTGCAGTTCTTAATTTCGTCGCGCCTGCCAGGTGCGAGAGGGAAGGCACGCCCGGGTCATACAACACCGTCGCTCCCGGCCCCACCTTCGCCGCCAGCCCCTCATAGGCACTCACCAGATGAAACGGCACCACGCCCGCGCTCCCGCCACCCACCGGCACCCCAGGGTACGCATCCGGCCCCACCAGCAGAATCGTCTTCACCTTGGTCCGGTCGAGTGGCAGCAGGTTGCCGGAGTTCTTCAGCAGCACCGCATCCTCGCGCGCGGAGTCGAGCGCCGCCGCCGTGTTCCGCTGATCCAGATACGTGATCGAGGTATCCCGCTGATCCCGGTCCAGCCAACCATAACTCATCGCCAGCGATAGCAGATGACGCACCTTCTCATCGATCGTTGTCTCCTTCACCGTGCCGGCCTGGATTGCCGGCAGCAGGTTCTTCGCGTTCATGAACTTGCCCGACGGCTCCTCGATGTCCAGGCCGCCGTTCGCCGCACCCACCGCGTCATAGGTCGCGTCCCAATCCGACATCAGCACACCCTGGAACCCCCAGTCCTTGCGCAGGACCTCGATGTTGAAGTGCGGGTTTTCCGTCGCATGCTTCCCTTCGATCAGGTTGTACGAGTCCATCACCGCGCCCACGTGGCCCTGCTTCACCGCCGCCTCAAACGCCGGCAAATAAATCTCCCGCGCCGTCCGCTCATCCATCACTGTGTTCGAGTCGTGCCGCAGGTACTCCGAGTTGTTCCCTAGGAAGTGCTTCACCGTCGCGCTCACGCCCTGCGCCTGCATCCCCGTGATGTACCCCGTGGCGATCTGCCCGGCGAGAAATGGATCCTCACCGAAGTACTCGAAGTTGCGCCCATTGCGCGGCGACCGATAGATATTTACTCCCGGGCCAAGCATGTAGTGCACCCCGCGCGCCCGCGCATCCCTGCCGATGCCTGCACCCACACGCGCCGCCAGCTCGCGATCCCAACTCGCCGCCAGGCCCACTCCCGCTGCGTAGGTCGTGGACGGAAACCCGGAGTTCGACCGGGTTCCGTACGGCCCATCCGACATCTGGATCTCCGGAATCTTCAACTCCGGTATCGCCCGTATCCCAAAGCCGGTGCCGCCGATATACGCCAGCTTCTGTTCGAGCGTCATCTGCTTCACCAACGCATCGACCCGCGCCTGCTCCGCCGTACTCAGTACATGCGGCGCCTGCGCCTGCACCCGCCCCGAAAACAGAACCGCGCACGCCAACCCGAAAACTGCAAAGCTGGAAAGGCCAAACCCGGCACAAAAGCGATCTCGCAAAACTTTAGCTGTCATAACAAATGGTCCCCTTGGTCGAGCGCAATTCTAACCATGTAGCTATACCGTTGTCCTGTCCCGCTCTGGCAGCGTTATCCTCACAAAGGGGAAGACACACGCATGGGCCGCAATCTCTACATCCTCGCCGCAACCCTCTTCTTTTTTTGTCTGGTCGCGCTCGTCCTGTCGTTCACCAACATCGCCCAGCAGCCCGGCTCCCCCGGCGATGTCGCCCTCTGGCAAACCATGTCCATCGCCTTCTTCGTCCTCTCGCTTATGGCCACCCTCGCCGGAACCCTTTCCCTGCTCTTCGGACAGGCAGAGCGCCGCGCCGAGGAGCATCGCCGCGCTCGTCGCCGCCCCTGACTCGCCCGCCAAAGCGTGTCAACCCCCAAACTGCTCCAAACCCCCGTCAATCCTGCTCAAAGCCCCTGTCATACTTCCCCTATCGGCTCCGGTATACTTAACTTGAGTGGAAAAGTGGCTGCGGCGGTCACGCCCGCGGCCTTTTTGTATGTTGTTCAGCTAAGTCTCTTGTTATGAATACTTTGATCCTAAGTGTTTTGAATTGAATACTTTAGATAAGACCAATTGCGTAAGTTCTTGCTAGTCAATACTTTAGGTACCCCCCCCCCGGGGGGAGTACCCCCACAGAAAGGATCAGCACCGATGTACGAAGTCACCGTTGAAGCCGGGTTCTCCTCCGGACACTACCTCCGTAACTACCGGGGCAAGTGCGAGAATCCTCATGGCCACAACTACAAAGTCTTCGTCACCCTGATCGGCGCCGACCTCGATGAAGCCGGCCTCCTGCTCGACTTCAAGCTCCTCAAGCAGGTCATGCGTCCCGTCGTCGACTACCTCGACCACCAGATGATCAACGACCTCAAGCCCTTCGATACCGTGAACCCGTCAGCCGAAAACCTCGCCCGCTACTTCTTCGACCAGACCGCCAACCAGCTCGACGAGATGACCCACGGCCGCGTCAAGGTCAAGGACTGCACCCTCTACGAGACCGACACCAGCTTCGCCCGCTACTACGAGTAGCGGCGAGGCCCACTCATGTACCTCATCGAACTCTACAAATCCGTTCAGGGCGAGTCCTCCTTCACCGGCCTACCCTGCATCTTTGTCCGCTTCGCCGGCTGCAACCTGCGCTGCGCCTGGTGCGACTCCGAGTACACCTTCACCGGCGGCCAGCCGTTCACTCAGGCCGAAGTCCTCGCGCAGATCGAAGCGCTCGCTCCCTGCAAGCTCGTCGAGTTTACCGGCGGCGAACCCATGCTCCAGGCCAAAGAGCTCCTCCCGCTTATGGACGAGCTGCTCGCCCGCGGCTACACGCTGATGATCGAGACCAGCGGCGAGCGGCCCCTCGACCAGGTGCCTCGCGCGGTCCACAAGATCGTCGACGTTAAGTGTCCCGGAGCCGGCGCCGCCGCCAATAGCTTCCGCATCTCGAACCTCGAAGCGCTCACGCCTAACGACGAGGTCAAGTTTGTTCTCAGCCACCGCGAGGACTACGACTTCGCCCTGCGTTTCCTCGGCGAACACGACCTGCGCCGACGCGTCGGCGGCATCCTGTTCAGTCCGGCCTTCTCGAAGGCGCCGAGCCCTTTCCGCACCACCGAGAACGCCACGCTCGACCCCCGCACCCTGGTCGAGTGGATGATGGCCGACGGCGTTGACGCCAGGCTCTCTCTGCAGATCCACAAGTTCATCTGGGAGCCCCTGAAAAAGGGCGTCTAAGCCATGTCTCGAAGGCCCATTCGCGCCGTCCTCCTCACCGCTTTCGAGCCCGACCGGACCTCAGATAGTGGCCGCATCCCTGGCGAGTTTCATCACTGGCGCGAGCGCGAGCACCTTACCGAGCAGCTCGCCTTCCCCACAGGCTACCGCCCGCTTCACCTTAGCGACACGGGTGTCCTCGGCTGCATTACCGGCGTCGGTGCCTCGCGCGCCGCAGCCTCCGTGATGGCTCTCGGCCTCGACCCACGCTTCAACTTCACCGAAGCCTACATCCTCATCTCCGGCGTTTGCGGCATCGACCCAGCGCGTGGTTCACTTGCGTCGGTTGTTCTGCCCGAGTACATCGTCGACGGCACGCTCACACACGAGCTCGACGCCCGCGAAATTCCATCTGACTGGGCCGACGGCTTCGTGCCGATTGGCAAGTCCGAGCCGTACGAGCAGCCGCTTACCCAGCGCTTCAATGGCGATGACGGCATCGTCTTCCGGCTCAACCCCGAGCTGCTTGCTCAAGTCTATGAACTCACCCGTGGCGTCGAGCTGCTAGACGCCACGCAGATGGCGCAGCGCCGCCGACAGTTCGCGCCCTCCGGCACCGCCCATCAGCCACCCAGCATCCTTCGAGGAGACGAACTCGCCTCCTCGACCTTCTGGCACGGCAAGCTGCTCAGCCAGCGAGCCCGCGCCTGGGTCGACTACCAGACCGAAGGCCGCGGCACCTACACGTTCACCGCGATGGAAGACCACGGCATCCTGCAATCTCTGGCCTTTCTCGCGGCAGCTGGCCAGGTCGACTTCAAACGTGTCCTCATCGTTCGAGCAGCCTCTAACTTCGACCAGCAGCGCCCCGGTATCTCCGCCGCCGAGAGCCTCGCCGAAACCAAAGTCGCCACCTACTCCGCCTATCTGCCCGCTCTCGAAAACGCCTGGCGTGTTGGCCACCGCATCCTGGACGCGCTTCTGTAGAACCGGCTCAAACTACAGACATAATTCACCTTTGTCGTCGTTCCCAAAGGAAATTTACGGTTGCAATTTACTGCTCGGCGTAAGCCCGATTCCGCCAGCTCACCGTCCGTCCTGAGAGCTTCCGTACTAACGCGTACCACTGCACACACAGCAGAAGACTAATTCCTAACGGATGCAATAAGGCACTTCGCCAGTCCTGCTTGAAGCGCTTCGCTGCAACCGCTCGCACTGCCAATGTCAGGAGAACGGACAGCATAGCCAGGGAGACGTACATCAGCAGGTGGGCTGAAGTCCAACCTATTTCACGCGGCACACGGAAGTAGCCCATCGCCTGCCAAAGCAGAAAGTAGGGCAAGGTACCTAGCAGCACAAACGGCAATACCTGCCCCAACAGCAGCACCGCCGACACCGGCACAATCCGCGCCGGAGCCGCGATTCCTTCCGTCGCGTTCTTCGCCAGCCCACTCCAAACCTGCGCTGCCGACGTATACATCCGGCAGCTCGCCAGCTCAGTAATGTCCGCCAAATCCGTCCGAAACCCGTGCTCCCGAAACAGGCGCGGCAGACGCAGCCCGTCATGCATGGTGAGTTTGATCCCGCTATGGCCGCCGCACGCGAAGTAAGCCTCGCGCCGCGTCATCAGGAACTGCCCGCATCCCGCTGCAAACCCCGGCTCAGTGCCTGCCCTCATCCTGCCGAGCGGCAGAAAGCCCAGCAGCACAAAGTGGATCAGCGGCAGCAGCATCCACTCGAGAAACGTCTTCGTCACTTGCTGAGGAAATCCGCTCACCAGTTCGTTGTCCCCGCGCTCGAGAAAGCCCGCCATTCGCGCCACGCACTCCGGCCCAAGCCGCACGTCCGCGTCCACAAAGCACAGCACCGGATGCCGCGCCGCGTACGCCAGCGCCCAGCAGGCATGCTGCTTGCCGTTCCATTCCCGTGGAAGCGACGGGGCGCGCTCCAGTCGCACTCGCGCGTCCTCGGCTGCCAGCCGCAGAACTATCTTATCGCTTCCATCGGTTGAGCCGTCGTCCATCACGACGACTTCAAACTCCACGCCACGGCTGCCGAGCACCGCTCGCACCGCTGCCTCGATGCCGTAAGCCTCATCCCGCGCCGGAATCAGCACCGAAACCGCGGGCAGGGAAGCACCCTCCACCGCCGGCGGCGGCACATATGCCCGAAGGTTGAGGAAAAATAAAAACGCGGGTACAGCCGCACAGAGCAGGCAAATGAGAGCAAGTGCGATCATCCGTGTTCTTCGTGATGCATGGTTGCTGGCGGGGCCGTGTGGTGCGCATGAAACCTGCGCCCCCGAAGCCCAGCCAAAAGGCGCTGCCCGATCTCGTAGTACCCACCCGTGCCCGCGCGTCCGGCCTGCAGCACCTCAAAGGCCGCGCCGTCCCGTGCTACGGCGAATCTCTTCAGAGTCTCCATGGCTTCTAAAAGGGCCGCCTGCAGCTGCGCGTCCAGCTCCGCCGCGGTTTGTCCACGTACTGGGATGGCTTCCCCGAAGTGCAGCAACGCCTCGGGCAGCCGCTCGTCCCAGAAGATATATTCAATCGCCAGCGGCTGCACGGTGCAGCCTCCCGGCGTCCTTGCCGCAAGGGCCGCGAGCCCGGGCTTAAAGACCAGCGGACGCTCTCGCGAGTCCGCGAACCGACCCTGCGGCGTCACCCACAGCACGCCTCCCTGGGCGAGGATTGCCAGCCCCTTGCGCAGAAACTGAGCGGCTCCGCGCGCAGTCTTCATCTCCACACCGAAAATCCCAATCTGTTTCAGGATTTTATAGCGTTCAAGCGAGATCGCATCCATTGGCGCGTAGTGCTTCCGCTCCGGCATCAGCTTGCGCGCCAGCAGCACGCAAATCATCGGGTCCCACCACGAGCCGTGATTGGCATAGACCAGGAGCCGCTCGGCGTTGGGCCCACGCAGCCCACTCAGGTCCGATGTCCGCGTAATCCGCACCGCGGTAAACTGCCGGCGAAAGTAGCCGCGCACAATTCGCCGAAAGAACCACAGCACAAACCTCGAGATGGGCGGCGTTTCGATCACACTCAGCAAACCTACTTTACGCCACCGCCACAGGTTCGAAACTCTCCTGCATTTTTCTCCGGCCCGCATCGCGCGAACCCGCATCCTGATCGAGCGAATCGGCGGCGATCCAGCCCGACATCATGACCATCGGCATGCCCGGCCCGGGGTGCGCCGCGCCCCCGGCCAGGTAAAGCCCAGGCAACTCCTTCGACCGGTTCGCTGGCTTGAACGCGCCTTGGAATACGCCGTGGCTGGTGATGCCGTAGATCGCTCCATCAAGCACGCGGTACCGGTCGTGAATGTCCTGCGGGGTCAGGTGCGACTCGAACACAATGCGGTCCTCAATGTCGGTCAGGCCGGCCGTCCGCTTCAGCTTGTCCAGAATGACCTGACGGTAGGCGGGGAACATCTTCTTCCAGTCCTGGTGCGGCCGGAGGTATGGCGTATGCACCAGCACGTAGAGAGCCTCGCCGCCTGCGGGCGCGCTCGTCGGATCGGTCGCAGATGTCGCAGCGAGATAGCAGGTCGGGTCTGGCGCCGGCTCGCCTTTTTCGTAGATCGCGTGAAACTCCTCATGCGGGTCCCGCGAGAAGACAAAGTCATGGTGGGCCAAGTGGTCGTAGCGCTTATTCAGGCCGAGGTAGAGCACGACGCCCGAGCATGCCGCCTCATAGTCGCGTTTGTGCTCGAAGCTGCGCGCCGCAGCCCCGCCCACAAGCTCGCGATGGGTTCGCACCGCGTCTGAGTTGGAGACAACGGCGTCAAACTTGTAGCTGCGTCCTTCTGTCGTGGTCAGCCCGGTTACCTTGCCGGGCTTGTGCCCGCGCGCTGAGCCATCCGTGTCGATCCGCGCTACGTCCGTGTCCGGATGGAAGACCACACCCAGCTCTCTGCCCAGCTTGACCAGACCCTCCGGCACCGCGCGCGTTCCACCCATCGGGTACCAAATTCCCTCTTCCATCTGCATGTGGCCGATGGCGCAAAGGATGGCCGGCGAAGCATCCGGAGACGAGCCGACATACTGCACAAAATGATCCAGCATCTGCGCCACGTTGGTATCCGGGATGTGCTCGCGGATCACGCCGGACACGGTCTTGCCAAGCCGCATCCGCATCACGTCCCGCAGCACCTTGATGTCGAACGCGCCTTTCACGTCCATCGTGTCGCGCATGGATCCGATCGACCGCCAGAAGAAGAAGCGGTCGGAGATGGAGTGCAACTGCTCGGACTGCTCCAGGAACTTGAGATAGCCCGCGCCCATCTTCGGCCAGATCGCATCGAGCGAGGCCGCCATCTCCGCGGCGTTGTCCTTCAGATCCAGGCGGCTGCCATCCTCAAAGAAGCAGCGCCATTGCGGGTCTAGCCGAACCATAGGGATGTAGTCTTCGGTCCTGCGTCCGGCCTCTTCAAACACCTTGCGCAGCACTGAAGGCTGAATCAAGATCGTCGGCCCCATGTCGAAGCGGAAGCCTTGCTCCTTCAATTGCGCCGCCTTGCCTCCCAGCCACGAGTTCTTCTCAAAGACTTCAACCTCGTGTCCGCGAGCGGCGAGAGTACACGCCGCGGTCAAGCCTGCCAATCCACTGCCAACCACGCCAACTTTCATTGTTTCTCCCTTGCCGTTTCGTCCTTCTTAATTCGTTTCGCCGCGGCCAGCATCGCTTGCACACCACTCATTCGTTCGCGCATCGTCGCGCCGTAACTCATCCTTACCACGCCGGCAAACAGCGCCTCTTGTGCCACTCCGGTCGGCTCGTACTGCCGCTTGCTGCTGGCTAGCCTCTTGCGCCCAGTCCGCCGCACCGCGACGGTCTTCACTGCTGTCATCTCGAGCAGTCCTTCCGCCCCGCGCGTCGCACCAAAGCCGCTTTGCCGCCGTCCGCCAAACGACATCCGCGGATCAGCTGTGGGCACAATCAGATCGTTGATCAAAACCGTTCCAACCTTGAGCTGCGCACCCAGATCCTGCGCCTCGCGGGGGTCTCCAAAAATTGCCGCCGTTAGACCGAAGTGACACGCCTGGTCTGCGGCGAGCGCCTCCTCCACGTCGGCAACTCGGATCACCGTCAGCACCGGCGCAAACACATCCGTCTGCGCAATCTCCATCTCCGGGTGACCGTCGAGTACCAGCACGGGCTGCAACGTTTCCGCGTCCAGATTGCCGCAGACGGTTGCGCCCTGGTCAATGGCATTCATCGCTAGCCTGCTGACCTGCTCTTTAGTTCGCGCGGACAACATCACGCCGTCCATAGCCGCAAAGCGCTCTTGCAAATCTGTGAGCAGAGACGCAGGTCCATCCCCGACCAGCAACAGCCGCCGCGGAGCCATACAGGTGGCCGATCCATTTAACCGCATGCCGAAGCAAAGCGCATCGAGCACCAATTCTTTGTCCGCCGAGGGCAGCACGATGACCGCATCGCATCCGGATAGCTCTGCGACGACAGGCGTGGCAGTCTCCGCAGCCAGCTTAAGGACGGCGCGCCCTCCCTCACCTGAGCCGGTAAAGACAATCTTGTCTACGCCGGCTTGAATTTCTTCGATTGCGGCGTTTGGAGATTCCTCCGTGATCCGCAGAAGTTCAGCCGGCAAGCCTGCACGGAGGAGCGCAGCCGCAAAGACCTCCGCCACCGGACGACCACCCTTACCCGGCTTCCAGACCACGGCATTGCCCGCCGCCAAGGCCTGAAGCGTCTGCACTCCAGGAAGAAACAGCGGATAGTTCGCCGGTCCGATCACCAGCACCGTCCCCAACGGAACACGATGGACGACAGTTTCAAGGCCGCCAAGCCAGAAGGGAAGACCCTTGCGCCCCAACCGTCGCGGCTTTAGCACAGCCGCAGCCGAGCGCACCAGGAAGCGGCAGGCAGCCAGCAAGGGCAGCAGCTCGGAGGCGTATGAGTCGGCGCGGGTCCTTGCCAGAGTAAGGGGGATCGCGTCCACCAGTGTTACGTGGGCCGCCGCGAGGGCACCCTCGGCTGCACGCAGCAGGCGGAGACGCTGGACTAGCGGCCGCGTCGCCCACTGGCCTTGCATTGTCCCAGCCACGTCCGCAGTTCCGACGCCGGGGCCGGCCGCTTGCTGCTCCAGGACTGCCGCAGCTGCCACTTAGGCCGCCCCGACAAGCTCGCGGCTAATGGGCTGCTCGGCTTTTCCGTTCTCCCACTGCGGCTCTACCTTGAGATCTTCGAGCAGCAGCCGCGATGTGATCCGCGCTGACTCGAAGATGACCGGCAAGCCGCTGCCAGGATGCGTTCCACCGCCGACCAGATACATCCCGTCCACATCCTCAAACCGGTTGTGCGGGCGCAGATGCAGCATCTGGTCGAGCGAGTGTGCCATCGAGAATGTCGCGCCCTTGTACAGGTCGAACTGCTCCGTCCAACCCGACGGCGTGATGATCTTCTCGGTCCGGATGCGCTTTTCCACGTCCTTGATTCCGATCTTCTCCATCTGCTCCAAGGCCAGCGCACGGTAGCGCGGGGTTTCTTTCGCCCAGTCTACCGAGCCTGTGTCATGCGTCACCGGCAGCAGCACATACAAGGTGCTTTGTCCCTTCGGGGCCAGGGTTGCGTCGGTCACGGAAGCATTCTGTACATAGAACGAGGGGTTCTCTGAGAGCTGGTGGCGCTCTTCAATATCGCGGAGGTTATCTTTGTAGTTTTCCGCAAGATAAATCGTATGGTGCGAGACATCGTCAAAGCAGCCGTCGATTCCCAAATACATCATGAATGTCGAGCAGGAGTACTTCTTCTTCGCAAGCTTCTCATTCGTCCACTTTGTGCGCAGATGATTTGGAACCATCCTCCGCATGGCCCCGGCAAAGTCCGCGTTTACGACGACCGCATCGGCCTGCAGTCGGCGCGAGCAGGTCTGCAATCCAACCGCCTTGCCCTGCTCGACCAGAACTTTTTCGACCGGCTCGTTCAGCAAAATTTCGACTCCAAGTTCGCGGGCCAACCGAGCCATCGCTTTGGTCACCGCACCGCATCCGCCGGTTGGATGAAAGACGCCGTGCTCATACTCCAAGAACGAGAGGATGGAGAACAAGCTGGGGCACCGGAACGGCGACATTCCCAGGTACTTGGACTGAAAACTGAACCCCAGGCGGATGCGCTCATCCTTGAAGTGAATCTGCAGGTCTTCATCGAGCGAACGCCACGGTGCGAGCAGCGGCAAAAGCTTAAGCATGCCGGGCTTGGCCAGGTCTCGCCAGCTCTCGAACGGGCTTTGCAGGAAGGGTAAAAACTTCTCAAGCTTGTTTCGATTGCGCAGAATAAACGTACGAAACCGCAGCGCATCTTCAGGCGAAATGGCCGCGATCGACTCCACCATCCGGTCAATGTTCGGCGTAGCCAGCAACTCCCCGCCCGAGCCAAACACCAGCCGGTACTGGGGGTCGAGTCGTGTCATCGGGATTTCTCGGTCCAGGTCATATCCTGCCGCGCTAAAAATCTCCCGCAGCACACGTGGATACAGGAAGAACGTGGGCCCAATATCGAACTTGAAGCCGTCCTGCTCCATCGTGGAGGTACGCCCGCCCACCTGCCCCCGCTTCTCAACAATCGTTACCTTGACTCCGGACTTGGCTAACAGGAGCGCAGCTGCAAGGCCTCCGGGTCCGGCCCCCACAATGACTACCCGGCGAGCTTCCTTGTGCATCAGTGGTTTGCCCTCGATTGTTCCTTTTTCCTGACCGTATGACGCCTTTGCTCGGGTCTAGAGATGTCGATTTTTCTCTTCTCCTGTTCTTCATTTTTGCTCTTTGTGTGGTGAAGCTTTAAAAAGAGCTCACTTTGTTGCATTCAGTCGAGCGTGCGCCGCCGTATCTCCCGCCCGGGGGAGCCTCGATCCGCTGAGGTCCAGACCGGGAAGAGTCGCCGCACACCACGCGACGTTCCGGTCCAGCCGGACGCATTGCCCTGAGACTGCAGCGGATCTGGCGGTATCATAGGCCCATGGACAAACCGATCGGCCCCTCTCGAATAGATACGGGTGTGCAGGGGCTCAACGATATCCTCTCGGGCGGCCTGCCCGCGGGCCAGATGTACCTGCTCGAAGGAACGCCAGGAACCGGCAAGACCACGCTCGCCATGCAGTTCGTCCGAACCGCTGTCCTCGCCGGAGAGAAAGCTCTCTACATCACTCTTTCCGAATCCAAACGGGAGCTCGAAGCCTCAGCCCAATCCCACGGATGGCGGATCGACGAGCTCTCGATCGCCGAATTCGTCCCCGAAGAAGCAAGCCTTCATCCGGAGCAGCAGTACACCGTTTTTCATCCCAGCGAGGTCGAGCTCGCCTCCACGATTCACAAGCTTACCGAGCTCATCGAGACCGAAAAGCCCGCGCGGATCGTCATCGACTCGCTGTCCGAGCTTAGGCTGCTCGCCGCGGACACCATGCGCTACCGCCGCCAGCTGCTCGCGCTCAAACAGTTCTTCGCCGGCCGCGACACCACCGTTCTGCTCCTCGACGACCGCTCTGCCGAAGGCAGCGACATGCAGCTCCAAAGCATCGCCCATGGCGTAATCCGCCTCGACAAAGTTCCGCGCAGCTACGGAATCACGCGCCGTCAGATCGAGATCGTCAAACTCCGCGGAAGCGCCTTTCGCGAAGGATTTCACGACTACACCATCCATACGGGCGGCCTGCAGATCTATCCGCGGCTCGTCGCCAGCGAGCACAACTCCGAGTTCCCTAACGAGCGCGTTCCCAGCGGCATCCCCGCTCTCGATGAAATGTTCCTGGGCGGCATCATGCGCGGATCGTCGACCCTCATCGTGGGGCCTACCGGATCCGGCAAATCCACCCTCGGCATGCAGTATGCCTGTTCTGCTTCTCAGCGAGGCGATCGGGCCATCGTCTACTCCTTCGATGAAGTGCTTAAAACGGCCAAGGACCGCGCCGAAGCCTTCGGCCTTCCTGTGCACGAGCTGCTCCGGCTCGGCACTCTCGCCATGTCGCAGGTCGATCCCGCCGAACTCTCGCCCGGCGAATTCATTGCGCAGATCCGAGCCGATGTGGAGCAGCGCGACGCTCGCGTCGTGGTCATTGACAGCCTCAACGGCCTGCTCAACGCCATGCCCGGCGAGCGAGATCTGATTCTCCAGATGCACGAGCTCATCGCCTTCCTTAATCAGAAAGGCGTCATCACCTTTCTTATCCTCACCCAGCACGGGCTCGTCGGCAGTATGCAAACCGACCTCGACGTCAGCTACCTTGCCGATACCGTTCTCATGCTTCGGTATTTCGAGGCGGAAGGCCAAATCCGGCAGACCATCGCCGTGCTTAAGCAAAGAGTGGGACGTCACGAACGGACGCTCAGAGAATTCTCTCTGCTCGGTTCCGGTATTCAGGTCGGTGAGCCATTACGCAATTTTCGCGGCATCCTGACCGGTGTTCCGGATTTGCTGGACGAGACAGATACCAGCGACGGCGAGGCCTGAGCAATGAGTCTTGTCGTCCGTATCGTCGCGCCGACCGGGCGTGACGCTGAACTGATCTGCTCCGTTCTGCTGGCTAACCAGGTTCCCGCCCAGGTGTCGAGCAGCGCTCTGTTGTCCGCCACGGAGCCTGAGTTCGGCCCGCTCGGTCCCTTGCTCATCAGCGAGGAGGCGCTGCAGCCCGCGTTTATCGAACACCTCGGCGGACTGATTCGCACGCAGCCCTCCTGGTCCGATCTTCCCATCCTCATCCTTACCGGCAGCGGCCGGGAGACCGCACGCACCCGCTTTCTGGAGCGGGAGTGGCTGCCGCTCGGCGCGCCCATCCTGCTCGAGCGCCCGATCCGCACCGCAACCCTGGTCAGCAGCGTTTGTGCTGCCCTGCGCGCGCGCGCCAAGCAATACCAGATTCGCGATGCCATCGCCGAATTGAAACAGGAGCGCGAGACCCTGCAGGTCGTGCTGGACAACCTTCCCGTCGGCGTGGTCGTCGCCAGGGCGTCCGGCGAGATCATCCTCGGCAACCGCCGGCTGGAATCGATCGTTCGGCATCCGCTGATCCCGACCCCAGACATTGATGGACACGGAGCCTGGACCGCGTACCATCCCGATGGCCGGCGCGTGCAGGCGGAAGAGTTCCCGCTGCCTCGTGCTATGAAGGCCGGCCGCGCGCTCCCCACGGAGGAGTTCCTGTATCAGCGTGGCGACGGAACCCAGGGCTGGGTCGCCCTCGCCGCCGCTCCCATCCTGAATACTGCAGGCGAGGTGACCGGAGGCGTCGTCACTCTCTCCGACATCGACCAGCAGAAGAAGTCCGAGTCCGCGCTCATCCAGAACGAGAAGCTTGCGGCTGTCGGCCGGCTGGCCGCCTCCATCTCCCATGAAATCAACAACCCGCTTGAATCGGTGACCAACCTCTTGTACCTGGCACGGCTGAGTCCTGTGCTGACGGACGAGGTAAGAGGATATCTGGACGTCGCGGACCATGAGCTGGCGCGGGTCTCGCAAATCGTCAGCCACACGCTGCGCTTTCATCGGCAGTCGACCAGGCCGAGCTCGATGACGGCAGAGAAGTTGCTGGAGCCGAGTCTCGGGCTGTATGCGGGCCGGATTGCTAATGCTGGAGTCGTCCTCAGTGTCCAGCATGGCAGCGGCGATGCAATCACCTGTTACGAAGGCGAGATCCGCCAGGTGCTGAACAATCTCATCAGCAACGCCATTGAGGCCATGAAGACGGGAGGCCGCCTGATCGTCCGCTCGGGCAGGGCGCGCTCCTGGAAGACCGGCTGCGTGGGGATTCGTATCACTATCGCCGACACCGGCCATGGTATGCCAAACGAGGTGCAATCGCGGCTCTTTGAGGCGTTTTACACGACCAAAGGCGAAAATGGCACGGGACTCGGGTTGTGGATCTCGCGGGGGATCGTAGAGAAGCACTTCGGCTCACTGCGGATGCGCTCGAGCGTTCGGCCTGGGAGAAGCGGAAGCGTGTTCCGGGTGTTTCTTCCCGCGGATCCGTTTCTGGGCGGCGTCCCGGCAGCAAGCCTGGACGAGGTACAAGCAGCATTGTCCGGTTGAGCGGGGACACGGCTCCTGATACACTCGGAGAGTTGGAGCGCGTCCCGGCGCGTGCTGGACTGGCTCTTAGATGTGGGGTTGTAGCTCAGTTGGGAGAGCGCCTCGTTCGCAACGAGGAGGTCAGCGGTTCGATCCCGCTCAACTCCACCATATCCTGCTCTCATCCAAACAAAAGCCTGCCCTCCGTCAGGAGAACAGGCTATCGTGGGCTTTTCAGCTGGGAATGATCCTTGCCGGAGTGGCGGATGGGTTCTCTTCCTTGGCCTGATCGCCGCCGAGCCACTTGGGATTCTGCGCCGTGCCATCAAACATGTTTGTCGTTTTGAAGGGTTCGTACTTGCCGGTCATCGCGGCTTCCTTCGTGCCGGCGAGCAGCGTAGCCTGCTCATCTTTGGACATGGGCTTGAAGTCCTTGGCGACGGCGAAGGCCTGGTCGAGAACTTCGGGGCGCTCCATGCCGGTGATGACGACGGAGACGCCGGGCACTGTGAGGCCCCAGCGTAGGGCGTCCATGGGCTTGAAGGTGTTGGTCTTGAGCATGTGGCCGTCGCCAAAGGTCTTCATGGCGAGGACGCCGGTGCCGGCCTTCACCGCGACAGGGATGACATCGTTGGTGAAGGAGCGGAAGTGCGCGTCGAAGACGTTGACGGGCATCTGGACGGAGTCGAACTTGAAGCCGTGCTGCTGGGCGACCTCAAACATGCGCAGGTGGATCTGCGGGTCCTTGTGGCCGGTAAAGCCGATGTGGCGGATCTTGCCGGCCTGGCGCGCAGCCATGGCGGCGTGGATGGCGCCATTGTCGGCGAAGATGCGATCGGGGTCCTCGAAGCGGAGGATTTCGTGGAACTGGACGAGGTCGATCACGTCGGTGTCGAGCCGGCCCATGGATTGCTCGAGCTGCTTGTCGTAATCCTTGGCGGTGCGGGCGTCGAGCTTGGTCATGAGGAAGACTTTTTGGCGGTAGCCATCCTTGAGGGCCTGCCCCATGCGGACTTCGCTAATGCCGTCGTTGTAGTCCCAGCAGTTGTCCATGAACGTGATGCCGCGATCGATGGCCTGCCGGATGAGCGTGATTGCTTGCTGCTGGGTGATGTCGGCTTTGCCCATGTGGTAGCCGCCCATGCCGATGGCGGAGACGCGCTCGCCGGTGGTGCCGAGCTCACGGTAGATCATGTTGGGGGATTCGGCACGCTTGATGGGAGCGCGGTCGGAGGTGTGGCCGGCCTGGGCGAGCGCTGGAGCGGCGGCAGCGGCCATTCCGGCGGCGGTGGCGGATTTGAGGAAGTCGCGGCGTTCCATGAGAAGGCTCCTAAGGTTTAAAATTGGGATGCGAAGTACGGCGACCGCGTCTTCCGGTCTTTTGAGATGGTCGAAAGTCGAGCTAGCGGGAGGCCGCCCGAGCGATGAGAGTTGCGGAATAAGCGGCGCCAAAGCCGTTATCAATATTAACAACGGTGATGTTCGGCGAACAGGAGTTGAGCATGCCAAGCAGGGCCGAAAGGCCGCTAAAAGAAGCTCCGTAGCCGACCGAGGTAGGAACGGCAATCACTGGAACGGCGACGAGTCCGCCGACCACCGAGGGCAGGGCGCCTTCCATGCCCGCGCAGACGATGACGACATGGGCTTCGAGCAGCTGGGCGCGGACGGAGAGCAGGCGATGCAGGCCGGCGACGCCAACATCATAAAGGCGGGTGATTTGCGCGCCGAAGAGGGAGGCGGTGACGGCGGCTTCTTCGGCGACGGGGAGGTCGCTGGTGCCGGCGCAGAGGACGGCGATGTGGCCGCGGGTGGTGGCGGTCGGGATGGGGTCGAGGGTGATGCAGCGAGCCTGCTCATGCCAGACAGCGGCCGGAGTGAGGGCTTGGACGGCGGTGAAGTGATCGGCGGTGGCACGGGTGGCGAGGACGCGCGAGCCGGCCGTGGCCATGTGGGCGAAAATCTCGGCGGTCTGCTGGGGAGTTTTTCCGGCAGCGTAGATGACTTCGGGAAGCCCCGTGCGGAGCTCGCGGTGATGATCGATGCGGGCTTCGCCGAGGTCCTCATACGGGAGATTGGCGAGCCGGGTGGAGGCCTGGTCCGGGGTAAGGATGCCGCGTTGGACTTCGTGGAGGACGTCTAAGACGAACTTTGGTGTCATGCTTTTTGAGAGAGGTACGCGGCGATGGCGGCCTGCTGGACACGTTTGATCGAAACAGCATGATCTAAGGCTGCGGTGCGGCAGTCTTCAAACTCAGGAGCGGCATTGAGTTCCTCATCGTCCAGAGCGCCAACCTTGATGCGGATTTCTCCATAGGGGGTGGAAACGGGCGTGTGCCGGCGGTCGAGGCAGATGCGCTGCTGGCGCGAGATGCGAAGGCCGAGCGTGCTGGTCTCGGTGAGCAGAAGGCGGGCCAGCGCAGGCTGGTGATCTTCGTCGCAGAGCAGGGTAATCAAGGTGCCGGGTCGGCCCTTTTTCATCAGGACGGGGGTGAGCATAACATCGAGCGCACCGAGTTTGAGGGCTTGCTCGGCGACGTAGGCGATGATTTGCGGGGAGAGATCGTCGAGGGCGGTTTCGAGAACGGTGACGGTCTGGGTTGCGTTTGTGAATCCCACCTCAGACGATGGGACTGTTTGAGATGGGGCACTCGTAGATGATTCGCCGATCGAGAGGCGCAGCACGTTGGGGAAATCCGTGGGATTGCGCGAGCCGGCGCCGTAGCCGATGTGCTCGACCTGCATGGCGGGCTGCGGGCCAAAAGATGGGGCGAGCGCCTTGATCAGCGCGGCGCCCGTAGGGGTGACGAGCTCTTTTGCTATGTGAGCGCTGTAGGTGGGCAGGCCACGCAGCAGGTCTGCGGTGGCGGGCGCGGGCACAGGGAAGGTGCCGTGGGCGCAGACGACCATGCCTCCGCCAACATTCAGCGGGGAGCTGTGCCAGGCACCGATGTCGAGGTGGACGATACCGGCCGAAGCGGCGACGATGTCGACGATGGCGTCGACCGCGCCAACCTCGTGGAAGTGGATTTCGTCGACGGGAACGTTGTGGATTTTTGCTTCGGAGGCTCCGAGAAGCTCGAAGGCGCGGATGGCGAAGCTCTTGACCGGGCCGGCTAGGGTGGAGGACTGTATTAGCTGACGAATGACGGTGAGCGAACGGCCGTGCACGTGAGGGTGCGCGTGGGTGCTCTCAGAGACCGGTTCGTGGGTGTGAGGGTGTCCGGTCTTGTGTAGGTGCTGAGTTTGCGGTTGGTGCGTGTGCGTGTGATCGTGAGGGTGCTGATGCTCCATGTGCGAGTGGCTTTGCGGAACTTCTGATTCCGCAGGTGCACCGTGTTCGAGGACGGTAACTTTCTTCGAAGAGATGCCTGAGCGGTCGACGGTTTCGACGGTCAGTGACGCCCCGAGGTTTAGAGCTTTGGTTGCGTCTTCAAGAACCGAAAGTGGCACGCCCGCATCCAGCAAAGCTCCGAGAAACATGTCGCCAGAGATGCCGGCAAAACAGTCGAGATAGGCAATGCGCATCGGCGATTACTGCTCCTTGTAGTTGCGAATCAAGCCGCCATCAACGAAATAGGTGCTGCCCGTGACGTAGGCACCTTCGTCGGAGGCCAGAAAGGAGACGACGCCGGAAACGTCATCCGTTGTGCCAAGTCGTCCGAGTGGAATATTACGCAACAAGGCTTCAAGCTGGGGTTTATTTTCGAGCAGCGATGCGTTGATCGGCGTATTAATGGCTCCGGGCGCGACGTTGTTGACGGTGATGCCGTAGGGTCCAAGCTCCATTGCCAGGTCGCGCATCAGCATGCGCATACCTCCCTTGGCGGCACAGTAGCTGGCAAAGTTGGGGAAGACCATGTCTTCGTGCACGGAAGAGATATTGATCACACGACCGGGCTTCTTGGCTTCCATCAGTTTCTGAACGAACCGCTGTGTGAGAAAGAAGGCGGCCTTGAGATTGGTGCCGAGGACCAGATCGTAGTCGGCTTCGGTCGCCTCCCAGAAGGGGGCGTGCTTCTCGACCCCGGCGTTGTTGACCAGGATGTCACAGCCGCCAAATTCGGCGTAGGCCTGCTCGACCATTTTCTGGACCTGGTCTGGCTTGGTGACGTCGGCCTGCACAGTGATTGCTTTACTGCCGGCGGCTTCAATCTTCCTTTTCGTCTCGTTCGCTGCGTCGGGATGGCTGAGGTAATCGACCACCACGGAGGCACCTTCGGAGCCGAGCCGTATGGCAATAGCCTCTCCGATGCCAGAAGATGAGCCGGTGACGATGGCGACTTTGCCGGTGAAGCGAGGCATGAGAACTCCTTTTGTCTAAAAGGTAGATGCGCGAAACGACCAAAAAGGGAGCGCACGTACGCTAAGGAACTGCGATGCGGCGGGCGCGGAAAAAAGAGGTCAACAGGGCACTGCATTCCACGGCGAGCAGGCCGCGGGTGACCTCGACCTGGTGGTTGAGGCGCGGATGGTTGAGCACTTTGAGCACCGAGCCGCAGGCCCCGGCCTTGGGATCGGGTGCGGCGTAAACGAGGCGGTAGAGGCGGGCGTGGAGGATGGCGGAAGCGCACATGGCGCAGGGCTCAAGCGTGACGTAGAGGGAGCAGCCGAGCAGGCGGTAGTTGCTGAGGGCGCGGCCGGCGGCGCGGAGGGCGACAATTTCGGCATGGGCTGACGGGTCGGAGTCGCGAATGACGCGGTTCGTCCCTGTGGCGACGATCTCATTTTTGTGGACGAGAACGGCGCCGACCGGGACTTCACCGGCAGCCTGCGCGCTGAGAGCCTCGGAGATGGCGGCGCCGAGGAAGAACTCGTCCTGGCCGGGTTCAGAGCTCATGAGGCGCCGGCGTTGTCGCGAAGGATTTCGGCACGGGTGCGGGGCTGTGACTCCGGGCCGAAGAAGCGCTCGATCTCTTTGGTGAGTGCGAGTAGCTTGGGTCGACGTTCGGCGAGGCCTTCAGGCGAGAGGGCGAAGGCCTGCTGCCAGATGCGTTCGATGGCAGGAAGAATGTTGGCGGCGACGATCTCGGCGGTGGGAAGCGCCTGGAGGGAGTTGAGGATGGCCTCTTCTTCCGGTTCGTACTCGTCGGCGGCTGCCCCATCGGCCAGGTGACCTTCGGGGTCGGCGGTGCGGACGAGCTCCTGGATGGAGGGCAGGTCGGGCGGCGGCGGCCAGGGGCGGGAATCGGGCGAGGACATGGCTTGATTGTAGAGGGATGGAAGTCGTCTCAGCGGCCCGGGCAGCTTTCCGGGCGGGCGAGAGCTTCTCATGCAGGATGGAAGTGTGCGCGACAGAGGATGAGGTTCGGCCAGCCGTGGGAGTCGCGGAAGCAACAGCCGAGGGGAAGCTGTGGCGGCCGCGGCGGGTTCTGATTACGCCGGAGGCCTATGCGCTCGAGCATGGCCGCGTGATGCTGGCACGGGCGGAGAGCTTTGGCGCCGAGGTGGTGCGGCTGAAGAGCAATCGGTTGATGGGGCTTGGGGCGGAGAACGAAAGAAAAGCCTACGCGCTGGCGAAAACATCGTTTGCGATCGTGGTTTCGCCGCCAGGGCAAAGAAAGCTGCAGCCGATTCCACCCTCGGCGGACTGGCAGTTCCATGTGGCGCAGGGATGCCCGGCGCACTGCCAGTACTGCTACCTGGCAGGCAGTCTGAGCGGGCCACCGATCACCCGGGCGTATGCGAACCTGCCGGAGATCCTGGACGGGCTGCGGACGTATGTGGGGCTGGGTGGAGTCACGTCAAAGTCGGCGGAGCGGATGAGCGAGGGCACGACATTTGAGGCTTCCTGCTATACGGATCCGTTGGGCATCGAGCATTTGACGGGCGCACTCGAGGCGGCCATTGGCTTTTTCGGGAGCTGGGAGGCTCCCGTGCAGCTGCGGTTTACGACCAAGTTCGATGGGGTTGGACGCCTGCTCGCGCTCGAGCATAGGAAGCGGACGCGGGTTCGATTTTCCGTCAATGCGGCGAGCGTGACGCGCGACTTTGAGGGCGGCACGGCCAACGTGACCGAGCGGCTGCGGGCGCTGCGGGCCATGGCGCTGGCCGGCTACCCGGTGGGGCTGACGATTGCGCCGATCATGCCGGTTGCGGGCTGGCAGGCGGAATACTCGGCGCTGCTGGAGGCTGTGGCGGCGGCGCTCGATGGACTGGACGGCGTGGATCTGACGGCGGAGTTGATCACGCACAGGTTCACGCCGGGATCGAAAGAGGTGTTGCTGGGCTGGTACCCGAAGACGACTCTGGACCTGGACGAGGGTGGCCGGACGCAGAAGCGGAACAAATTTGGCGGCTTCAAGTATGTGTATCCAAAGGACCCCATGGCGGCGATGAAGGCGTGGTTCTATGGCGCGATTGCGGAGGTGCTTCCAGGCTGCCGGGTGCTGTACTGGACGTGAGTCTTGGCCCGGATGCATACAACAGGGGATCGCGGCCAAAATTTGGCCGGGGTATACTCCGTCCTTGAGCAAAATGATGATTCGTTCTCTCGCCCTTGTTACCGCGATCCTCCTGGTCTGTGTTCCGCTGAAAGCGGCGGACCTGACGCATTCCGGGTTGGATGAAGGTTACTTCGATATGTACAACCTGGATTTCGCGGGCGCGCACCATGTTTTCGCGGGTTGGTCGGCGGCGCATGCGGACGATCCTTTAGGGCCGGCGTCAGACGCGGCGGCCTACTTGTTTTCAGAGTTCGATCGATTGGGCGTGTTGGACGTCGAATTGTTTGCCGATGAGGACCGGTTCACAGGCCGCGGCAAGACCGAGGCCGATCCAAAGGTGCGGGAGGCGTTCGAGCAGCGGGTTTCCCAGGCCGATAAGCTGGCCAGCCAGGCGCTGACGAAGAACCCGACAGATGCACGGGCGTTGTATACCGAAACGCTGATTGCGGGGCTGCATGCCGATTACGCGGCGATGATCGACAAAAAAGACTATGCCGCGCTGAAGTACACCGAGCAGGGAAGCGCGCTCGCGCAGAAGACGATTGCGGCAGATCCGAACCTGTACGACGCGAGGATTGCCATGGGCGTCGAGAACTATATGCTCTCGTTGAAACCTGCCGCGATGCGATTTATTCTTCTGCTGCGCGGCGACCACATGAGCAAGGAGGACGGCATACGCGAGATGCGGTTGACGGCCGAGAAGGGACACTACCTGGCTCCGTTTGCGCGCCTGATGCTGGCGGTCGCGGAACTCAAGGATAAGCATCCCGGGGAGGCTCGGGATTTGCTGGTGCAGTTGGCCCGGGAGTTTCCGCAGAACACCCTGTACCCACGGCAGATTGCACGCATGCACTAACAGACTCCCTTTGTTTCACACCTTGCATGAGTTATGCCGGCTCCTGTTGCGTCATGCAATGCAGGGTGCCGAGGCCCCAGACGAGGTCCACGGCATGTATGCCGACAATTCTGCGGTCGGGAAAACAGGCGGCGATGGTGTGGAGGGCGTGGCGGTCATTGGGGTCGTTGAAGGTGGGAACCAGGACGAGCCCGTTGGCGATATAGAAGTTTAGGTAGCTGGCAGGCAGACGCTGGCCGGCGAAGGTGACAGGTGCAGGCATCGGCAAGGGGACGATTTCGAAGCGTTCCCCGTTCAGGTTCCGAGCAGCGCGCAGGCGTTCGAGGTTCTCGGCCAGGGGTAGATGGTTTTCGTCCCCAGTGTTCGATTCGGTGGCGGTGAGGATCGTGTTGGGGCCAACGAAGCGAGTAATGTCGTCGACGTGGCCGTGGGTGTCGTCGCCCGCGCAGCCGCGATGCAGCCAAAGGGTTTGCTTGATGCCCAGATGATCGTGGAAGGCCTGCTCGAGTTGCTCCTTCGAAACTCCCGGGTTGCGCTGCTGGACATCGGAGAGAAGACACTCTTCGGTGGTGATCAGGACGCCGGCTCCGTTGACGTCGATGCTGCCGCCCTCGAGTACCAGGCGCTGATCGCCGGTGAGCGTAGAGAGAGAAGGGCGGCGCTCCGGCATGGCATAGAGGGCGGCTACGCGTTGCGGGATCTCGTCGTCATGACGCCAGTTGGTGTACTTGGCCCAGGCGTTGAAGCGCCAGTTCGTTAGGGACAGATTGCCGGCAGGATCCTTGGTGAAGATGGGGCCTGAGTCCCGCAGCCAAACGCGGTCGGTGGGCCAGAGATGAAAATGCGTGCGGGCGAGGTTGGCTCCGTTGCGCTTCAGGATGGACGTGGCGCGGCGCTCGGCAGCTTCCTCGTTGACGAGGATGTGAACGTCTTCGACGGCGGAGAGGTGGCGCACGATCTCGGCGTAGACCCAGGGAATGGTTGGAAATTTGCCTGGCCAGTCCTCGCGGTTGTGAGGCCAGGCGAGCCAGGTGGCGGCGTGCGGCTCCCACTCGGCGGGCATGCGGAAGGCGGGCGTGAGAACGGAGGACATCCCTCTTAGTTTCGCAGATTGGTCCACAAATCAGCGTGCGGGGCGCAAAGCGGGCGCCGTAAGATGCAAAAAGGAGAGAGGAACATGCGGGACGATTCTGTTGGATTTCCGCCGTGCACGGTACGGCTGTGTACGGCGGACGACGCACCGCGGCTGGCGCTGGTCGGGGCTGCAACCCTGCTGGACGCTTATGCTGGCTTTCTGCCGGGCGATGCGTTGGTGCTGCACGCGGCTAAGCATCACCATCCGGCGGCATATGAGGCCGAGTTAGCTCGGCCGCACTCCCGGGCTTGGCTGGCAGAGGTGGCGCCGGCCGCGGCACCGGTCGGCTACGCGATGCTGACCGCGCCGGAGTTTCCCGTGGAGTTGATCGGACCGGGCGATCTGGAGCTGCGGCGGATTTACGTGCTCTCCCGCTTTCATGGCGTGGGCACAGCTCGAGAGTTAATGGAAGCGGCAATCGCATCGGCCAGCGAGCAGGGCGCGCCGCATTTGCTGCTGGGGCTGCACCCGGAGAATCACCGCGCCATGGCGTTCTATCGCAAGCACGGCTTCAAACAGGTCGGTACGCGTCGCTTTTATCTTGGCCAGACGCCGTTTGAGGATCCGGTGATGAGGCTTACGTTGTAAGCGCCATTCTCTGGCTATCGATAGAACAGGTAGGTGGCCGTGTAGGGAACTCGCGCCACGGTATTGGCATGGGCCGCGTCGCAACCGGTGGCGGGTGGATTGCCGCCGTGCGTGTCTGAGCGGCGGATACGGGTGATCGGGGTAAGGGCTCCGGTGGTCGAGCCGGTGGTGTGCGCCTCGAGCAGGAGCCAGGGGATGCTGGCCGGTTCCGGAGAGGGTGTCCGTTCAAGCACGTTGCCCACGATCGAACTTCCGTCCTTCCAGGTCCAAGAGGGTCCGGCACCATGAGTCGCGACCTGCTGATGAGTCGTGTGGTCGAAGAGGGTCGCCTCCGGAGCCTCGAGGTTCCATTGATACGTCGTGTCAGTTGAAGAGCAGCGGTAAATCTGCACGCCGCGTCCTTCGGTGATGAAGGCGGGCGCGACATCAGCGGGCGGACTCAAGGCTTGAGCGCCCAGAAGAAACATGAAGAGGAGCGAAGAAGTATTCATAGGCGAGTTGACTTGCGTGAACGGGAGTGTGTGAAGAAGTCTCCATTGATTGTGTCACTTCGAGGACCGACACGGGTGAAACGGAACGATAAGGCGGCATCAGGCAACCTGCAGCATCTACTTGCATTCTAAAGTACATCGTTGCGTACAATCATTAGGACGTGAAGCGCTGGCTTGCTGCACGGGCCTGAAGACTCCAAAAACAGCGCAAGCGCGGCGTAAGTGCTGCTGGAAGATAGAGGGACCTGTTCGCATGGTGGAAGCGGTCGTTTTGTGGAATGAACCGAATAACCTTTCGCACTGGAACTTCAAACTCGACCCCGGCTGGGAGCGTTTTGCGGAGATGGTCAGGGTTGCCTCCGCGGCCATACGCAAGGTGAACCCTGATCTTCCGATTGTGCTTGGAGGAGTTTCTTCCTGTGACTGCGATTTCCTGCGGCTCATGGCAAGCTACGGAGTGATGCAGCATGTGGATGCTGTCGGGGTGCATGGTTTTCCATTGGACTGGAATCATTGGCAGCTGACCGAGTGGCCGGAGCGGGTCGCTGAAGCCGCAGAGGTAAGTGGCCTGCCCGTGTGGGTGACCGAGGTGGGCGTGTCCAGCTTTGGCGCCGAGGAGGTCCAGGAGTTTGGGTTTCAGCGGACGCTCGAGCTTCTCAAAGGGCGCGTGGAGCGCATTCACTGGTATAGCCTGTTTGATCTCCCCGCCAGTTGGCCGGCGGAGACACGCCATAAAGAGGCGGAAGGTTCGTCGTACTACCGCCACTATTATCTTGGATTGGTCAAAGATGATGGCTCTCCGAAGCTGGCAGTGCGATACTTTCCTACGGATGGCAGTGTCGGGTTCTGCCAGTGGTTCCATTTTGAAGATCCTCGGCTGGAGGATGCTACGACGTGGATGAAGGAGCACAAAGTGGAGTATCTGCGCACCGGCTTGAGTTGGGCGGACTCCTTTCGTCCGCACGCCACGGAGTGGTTCGACAAGCAGATGCGCGCGCTCGATCCCTTCCGCGTTTCTCTGACGCTCTGTTTTACTCCGGCGCATTTGGGCCTAGAGGAGCACCACACCAGCCCGCCACTCGACCCACAGCAGTTTGCTGACTTCGCGGCTTGGGCGGTCGAGCGCTATGCGGCACCTGCCCAGCAAGACCGACCTTCCGTTTTTCAGACTGTCCCTCAGGAGACGCTCCCTACCCGATGACTACTTCCGCAAGACCGAAGCAGATATTGATTACTGGCGGAGCGGGTTTTGTCGGATCGCATCTGGCCGATGGACTGCTGGCTGCCGGACATGCCGTCCGCGTGCTGGACGATCTTATCCCGCAGGTTCACCAGGGCGGCATGCCAGACTACTTATCGCCTGAGGTGGAGCTGGTTCAGGGCGATGTGCGCGATCCCAACCGTCTGCGCGAGGTGCTGGCCGGCGTCGATGTCATCTTCCACTTCGCTGCGACGGTAGGCGTTGGGCAGTCGATGTACGAGATCAGCCGCTATATGAGCGTGAACACGCAGGGTACGGCGGAACTGCTGCAGGCGCTGCTGGATAATAAGGCCTTCCCGCAAAAATTGATTGTGGCTTCCTCAATGTCGATCTACGGGGAGGGTGCGTATGTGTGTTCCGATTGCGGGCAGAGCGCTTTTCCTCCCGTGCGTCCGGTGGCGCAGCTTCGGCAATCGCAGTGGGAGTTGCACTGCACCGCGTGTGGCGGCGTGCTGCGGCCGCAGGCGACAAGCGAGACCAAGCCGTCAGAGATTAACTCGATCTACGCCCTCTCGAAGCGCGACCAGGAAGAGCTTTGTCTCATCTTTGGGCGGACGTACGGCATGCCTGTGACGGCGCTTCGTTTTTTCAATATCTATGGAACACGGCAGGCGCTTTCGAATCCGTACACCGGGGTGGCTGCCATCTTCGCCTCGCGGCTGATCAACGATCAGGCTCCGCTGGTGTTTGAGGATGGCGAACAGATGCGGGACTTCGTGCATGTCCATGACATTGTGCGGGCGAACCTGCTGGCGATGGAGCGGGCAGAATCGAATGACCGCGTGATCAATATTGGCGGCGGGGTGCCCATCACGATACGGCGCGTCGCGGAGATCCTGGCCGCTGCGCTGGGTAAGCAGGAGCTGGCACCGGTAATCACACACAAGTATCGTGCCGGGGACATTCGCCATTGTTTTGCGGATATCAGCTGCGCCGGCCGTCTGCTCGGCTATGCCCCGCAGGTTAGCCATGAGGAAGGGTTTCGGGAGCTTGCGACGTGGCTGGCAGGACAGCAGGCCGAGGATAAGGCGGAAACGATGCTGCAGGAACTCAGCACTTATGGGTTGACGGCATGAAGGGTCTCGGCGAGCAACGTACCGTACTGATTACCGGAGGAGCGGGTTTTGTTGGCTCAAACCTGGCCCACCGCTTGTTGCAACACTCTGGAACCAGGGTTAGGATTTTCGACGATCTCTCCCGCGGTGGCGTCGAACAAAACCTGGCGTGGCTTTCGGGCTGCGACGTGGAAGGTCGCCTCGAGTTTGTGCGAGGCGATATTCGCAATGCTTCCGCGGTCTCCAAGGCCGCGAAAGATGCCACGGAGATCTATCACCTGGCGGCGCAGGTGGCGGTCACCACTTCGGTCGAAGAGCCGTCCAGTGATTTCGAGATCAACGCGGCTGGCACGGTAAATGTGCTCGAAGCGGCGCGTCGCTCGGGGCGGCACCCGTATGTTTTGTTTACGTCGACCAACAAGGTTTATGGGTCGCTCGAGAGTGTCCCGGTGCGCGTAGATGGCACGCGTTATTGCGCTCGGAATACAAGTTTTGATGGTGTAACGGAAGCAGAGCCGCTCGATTTTCACTCGCCGTACGGCTGCTCGAAGGGCGCGGCGGACCAGTACGTTCGCGACTACGCGCGCATCTACGGCCTGCGCACAACGGTGTTTCGCATGTCGTGCATTGCAGGGCCCCGACAGTTCGGGACCGAGGATCAGGGATGGCTCGCGCACTTTGTGTACTCGGTTCTGGAGCGTAGGCCCATCACAATTTATGGGGACGGTTTTCAGGTTCGCGACATCCTTCATGTGCATGATCTGATCGACGCCATGGAGACTGCGCATCGATTTGCAGATCGAACGGCAGGCCAGATTTATAACGTCGGCGGAGGACCGGAGCGTTCCGTCTCCGTGCTGGAGATGCTGGAGGCGATTGCGGATGAAACGGGAGTCGATCCGATTTTGCGCTACAGCGCCGTGCGTCCGGGAGATCAGCCGTTGTATGTTTCGAAGACCGCGAAGCTGGAGGCAGATACCGGTTGGCAGGCGCGGCACTCGTGCCGGGAGACGCTTGCAGCAATCTATCAATTCTGGCAGGAAAACCGCGCCATCATTAGCTCGCAGCGCGAGGCGTCGATCGCCGTAGATCAAGGCCGCGCGAGTCTTGTTGGCCAGGAGGTGGCATGAGGTTCGCGCTCGTCAATCCACGCTGGAGCTTTGAGGGCTCAACCTATTTCGGCTGCGCTGAGCCTCACTTTCCGCTGGAGTTACTTTCCGCGCGCGAAATGCTGCGTGCTGCCGGGCAGGAAGTCCTGTTGGTCGATGCCTGGATGGAAGACCTGACGCCGGAACAGGTGCGCGCGCGGCTCGACGCGTTCGGTGAAGACTTTCTGGTGCTGCCGACCGCACCTTCGTATCTCTTTTGGCGTTGTCCACAGCCAGAGCTGCGCGTGCCGCGCCAATGGCTTGCCGCGCTTGACCGTCCCTCGAAGCGCGTTGTGATCGGGCCGCATGGCTCGGTGACACCGCGTTCGACGCTCGACAAAACCGGAGCGGATATTGTTCTGCGAGGCGAGCCCGACCAGACCTTGCCGCAACTTGCAACGCTGCCCTGGGAGATGATTGCCGGCTGCTGCTGGCGGGACGCAGTGGGAGTGGTGCACATGACGCCAGGGCTGGGCGCAACGGATATGCGTGCACTTGGTCCGCTCGACTACTCGGATTATCCGGTCGAGCGGCACATGCATCTGCACCATATCTTTCCTGGCAACGGAGCTGACCATCTGCATCATGGAGCGGAGGTTGAGTTCGCCCGCGGATGCCCGTACGCGTGTACGTTTTGCAACAAGACACTGTTCCGGAATAAATATCGTGAGCGAAATCTCGAGGCTGTGCTGCTTGAGATCGATGCGTTGCTCGCGCGCGGCGTGGACTATATCTATTTCATCGACGAGATCTTTGGCGTGGGCAAGCAAGTGAGGCAACTGCTTGAAGCTCTTGCGCAAAGGCCGGTTTCGATTGGGTTTCAGACGCGTATCGATCTCTGGGACGAAACCTCGATTGATCTGTTGGCGCGCGCCCACTGCGTTAGTTTTGAGTGCGGCGTGGAATCGATCACCGATGAAGGCCGGGACGCGATGAACAAGAATTGCCGTATCAGCACGGATCGGATCACAGAGCTTCTGGTTTATGCCAAGCAGCGGATTCCATGGGTGCAGGCGAACCTGATCAAGACGCCGGAAGACGATCCAGCGTTGGTGGCCTCGTGGCAAGAGGGCTTGAAAGCCCGGGGCGTGTGGGTCAGCGAGCCCGTTCCGATGTTCCCATTTCCGGGCAGTCCGGAATATGTAACCACATTTGGCGCGCAGCCGGATGAGGCCTCCTGGGAGCGCGCGCACAGTTACTACCTGCAGCTATTTGCGGACAAAGGTTACAGCGACATTCAGGACCAGCAGCCGCTTTCTTTAGAGGAGCTCGAAGGCGGCCGGCAGGTGGAGCTGGCATGCGCATCCTGCTGACTACAGACACTGTCGGCGGCGTATGGACCTTTACGCAGGAACTGTCGGCTGAGCTGCTGCGGCGCGGTCACTTCGTAGCTCTGCTCAGCTTCGGCCGTGAGCCTTCCCCTTCGCAGATGCAGGCCTGCAATTGTCTTAGCGTCTGTTATGGCGAGCATTTCCGCTATGAGGCATCGGCGGCTCCCCTGGAATGGATGGAAGAAAACGAACGTGCCTACAGCGAAGGGTCAGCTGCACTGCTTGCTCTAGCAGACAGCTTTGGCGCGGACATTGTGCACAGCAGCCAGTTTTGTTTTGGCGATCTGCCGCTTACCCTTCCGGTCGTAATTACCGCACATAGCGACGTGCTGAGCTGGGCTGCGGCTTGCCGTCCGCACGGACTGGAGCCGAGTGCGTGGCTGACTCGATACCGATCCTTGGTAGAGTGCGGACTCCAGCATGCAACGGCCGTACTTGCGCCAAGTCAATGGATGAGTGAGACGCTATGCGAGCTTTACTCCCTTCGGTCCAAGCCGAAAGTCATCCTCAACGGAAGAAATCTTTCTGGAACGCGCGGAGTTGCGAAGCGGCATCAGGCAGTCTCCGTTGGCCGTCTTTGGGACGAGGCGAAGAATCTTACTTTGCTGACAGAGGTAGCCTCGCCGATTCCTATCCTGGTTGCAGGCGAGCAACGCTTCGAGGGCTCGGAAGCTGTGTTGGAGTTTGGAGCTTTGACCTTTCTCGGACCGCTTGCAGAACAGGATATCTTGGGTCTATTTCAGGAGAGCAGCTTGTATCTCGGCCCGTCACGCTATGAGCCGTTCGGGCTCGCACCGCTCGAGGCGGCGCAGTGCGGATGTGCTTTGCTGCTGAACGATCTGCCCTCATTTCACGAAATTTGGGGAGATGCTGCGCTTTACTTTCAAGACGCAGGGTCCCTCAGCCAGCTGCTCGCGACACTCTCTCCTCAGTCGATTCTGGAAGCGCAGCAGCGAGCACAGCAGCGGGCGCGTCAACTCACGGCCACGTGCATGGCCGCGCAGTACGAGAGCCTCTACCGTGAGCTGTTAGCCAAGTCTTCGGCCGATTCAAGGGAGCTTGTTTCGTATGCGCACTAAGCTTCGGCTGGCTTACTTCGCTCACTCTTTTCGCTCCGACTGGAACAACGGCAATGCACATTTCCTTCGTGGATTGATGCGCGCCATGGTTGCCATGGGACATTCCGTTAAGCTGCTTGAGCCTGCATCCGATTGGTCGATCGAGAATCTTCAGGCCGAAGCGGAGGGCGAAAGCGCGCTTGCGCAGTTCGCTCAAACCTACCCTGAACTTAGGGTTGAAACGTATGCTTCTCCGGAACAAGACGATCTGCTCATTGAGCGTTTGCTAGACAGAGATGTCGTTATTCTGCATGAATGGAATTCGCCTGCGCTGGCGCGACTTTTGCTTCAGATGAGAGACAAGCTGAACTTTCAGCTTATCTTTCACGACACGCATCATCGTGCCTCCTCTTCACCTCAGCAGATTGCACTCTTCGGTCTGGATCGCTTCGATGGACTCCTGGTGTTCGGTGAGGTTCTTCGCACGATTTACCGTGAGCGCTTTGGCCTTACTCGTGTGTGGACTCTTCACGAAGCAGCGGATGTTTCGGTGTTTCGTCCTCAGAATGTCGGGGAGCGAACCAACGACGTGGTGTGGATCGGAAACTGGGGCGACGAGGAACGTTCCGCAGAGATCAGGCAGTTCCTGCTTCAGCCTGCAGCGAGCCTTGCGGGGGACCGACGATTTACGATCTACGGCGTCCGCTACCCTCCAGATGGCCTTGAAGCTTTGGCGCAAGCAGGCGTGCGATATGGTGGCTATCTTCCCAATCTGCAGGCGCCTCGGGCCTATGGCGCCTCGGGGCTGACGGTACATATTCCGCGCCGGCAGTACAGCTCCGCGATGCCCGGCATCCCTACCATTCGAGTGTTTGAAGCGCTGGCCTGCGGGATCCCGCTTGTGTCTGCGCCGTGGCAGGACTCCGAGCAGCTTTTCCGTGAAGGAGATTTCCTGTACGTAACGGATGGTGAACAGATGAAACATGCTTTGGAAGATCTTCTGACCAACCCCGCGAAGGCCCAGGATCAAGCGGCGCGCGGGCTTGAAACAGTCCTCGCCCGGCACACCTGTGACCATCGTGCGCAGGAACTGACGCAGATCTGTGAGGAGCTACTCGCATGAAGATTTTCGCGTTCGGCTCGAGCATCGTTTCTTCGTATTGGAATGGAGCGGCTACGTATTACCGTGGCTGTTACAAATACCTGGCGCGCATGGGGCACGACATCACCTTCGCCGAGCCCGATGCCTACGGGCGACAGCAGCATCGGGATTCGGATGACTTTTCTTATGTGCGCTCGCTCGTATATCAGCCGGGGATCGACCTCGACGCAATGCTGTCTCTCGCGTCCGGTGCCGACGTGGTAGTCAAGCATAGCGGCATTGGCGTGGACGATGAAACGCTGGAGCGCCGTGTGCTGGAACTACAGGCAAGCTGTGCGATCACCTATTGGGATGTCGATGCGCCTGCGACCCTGGCTCGCATGTACGCGAACCGGGACGATCCGTTCCGAACCTATATGCCGCACTACGACGCGGTGCTGACTTATGGTGGTGGACCTTACTGCCGCGAGCACTTCCTCAAGTTTGGCGCGCAAGCCTATTTCAGCATGTACAACGGTCTTGATCCGGAGACACACTTTCCTGTCGCTCCGGATCCGGAGCTGGCCTGCGACGTGGCGTTTCTTGGCAATCGACTGCCCGATCGCGAGGCGCGCGTTGAAGAACTCTTCCTCCATGCTGCGGAACTCTCTCCCAAAAGCCGCTTCCTGCTAGGCGGCGAGGGCTGGGGAGACAAGTCGATGCCGGCCAATGTTCGATATGTAGGACACGTGCCCACTTCCGATCACAACCGCGTAAATTGCTCTGCCGGTATGGTGATGAATATTAACCGAGCCTCGATGGCGGTATCCGGATTTTCTCCTCCGACGCGCGTTTTCGAGGTCGCTGGGGCTGGCACATGCCTGCTCTGCGACGACTGGCCCGGCATCGATGATTGCTTCGAACCGGGCGCAGAAATCCTGGTGGTGAAGAGCGCTCAGGATGTTGTGGATGCCTTGGCCTCACATGATGACGTGGCTCGCCGCAGGATCGGTGCGGCGTTTCACGCGCGCGCTCTGCGGGATCATACGTATGCTCAACGCGCCGTGCAGGCAGAGGCCGCGTTCCGCTTCTGCCTTGAAGCGCGCGAACCGGCACGGAGCTACGCGCCGGCATGAAGATTGTCGTGTTCGGTCTGACAGTTACTTCATCGTGGGGCAATGGGCACGCGACCACGTATCGCTCACTGCTGAAGGCGCTCGCTCGCCGCGGGCACCGGGTTACATTCATTGAAAAAGATGTGGAGTGGTACCGCAGCAATCGGGATCTCCCGAAGCCCGACTTCTGCACGGTGCGGCTCTATGAGAGCTGGAAGCTAGAGTCGAACACATTACTTGCGGCGAGTTTAGATGCTGATGTAATTATTGTCGGCTCTTACTTCCCCGATGCTATCGCCGCGACTGAGGCGCTATTGGGCGGTGCCCGTTGTCCTATCCTGTTTTATGATATCGACACGCCCATTACGATGCATCAGCTTCGGATCAGCGGCAGCACCGACTATGTCACAGCCGCGTTGATTCCGCATTACGCAGCCTATCTGAGCTTCACGGGCGGGCCCGCGCTCCGGGAACTGGAAGAAGTTTTCGGTGCGCAGAGAGCGATCGCCTTTTACTGTTCGGTCGATCCGGAGCTGTATCAACCAGTAACGCTGAGAGCCGCATTTGCCTGCGACATGAGCTATCTGGGAACCTACGCTGCGGACCGCCAGCCTAAGCTGATGCGTCTGCTGGATGAGGCGGCGGCGCTGCTTCCGCAGCAAGGCTTTCTGGTTGCCGGACCACAGTATCCCGATCACGACATTCGCTGGCAAACGAATGTGCGACGTCTGGTCCATGTGCCGCCGCGAGATCATCCCGCATTCTACTGTTCAAGCCGCTTCACGCTGAATGTCACGCGCGACGACATGGTGGCTGCGGGGTACTCGCCTTCAGTGCGCTTATTTGAGGCCTCAGCGTGTGGAGCGGCAATTCTGTCTGACGATTGGCCCGGACTTGCGGAGTTTCTCACACCCGGAGAAGAGATCCTGCTGCCCAGGGATGCGGCCGAGGTCTCGCGCATTTTGCGGGAGATCGACGATGTAGAGCGTGAGCGGATGGGTGCGCGTGCGCGTGCACGGGTACTTGATGAGCACAGCTCTGAGCACCGTGCAATGCAGTTTGAAGAAATAGTTTCAAGCATCGGCTGAGTTGGAGTCCATCAACTCGGCGAGGGAGCGAAGGCACCATTCCGGAGCTTCGTTGAGCAAATCCTGATACGAATACATGCCCGTAGCGACTGCGATCACGGGCAACTCATTGGCATGGGCGGCGCGAATGTCTTCGGGTGTGTCGCCCACCACGCACACGGACGCTTGTTCCCCAGCCAAGGCGCGGGCCTTCGCGAGGGCTCCTCGGAAGACGTCCCGCCGGAACTCATAGGCATCGCTGTAGCCTCCGAAATCGAAGCACGGAAGCAGCCCGCAGCGCTCGAGCTTTGCCTGTCCGATGCGTTCTAGGTTGCCAGTAGCGACGCCCAGCACCGCACCGCGCTGGCGCAGGTGAGCCAGTACCTCGCGTACGTGCGGCAGCACCTGGATACACAACTCCGCGGTGCGTTGCTGCACGAAGTCGCACATAGAGCTACGTATCTCTACAAGGCGTGGCCGCCATTTCTCCTCGGGTATGTTGGCAATGCGGAAGGCATCGCGCAGAATACCCACGTCCACGTTTCCGTGGGCGACAACACCATCGAGGTTAAGCGGACGCCCGGCGACTGCGGTCAGCGCTTCGCAAAAGGCGAAGTAGTGGACGGCGTCAGTGCAGTTCATCAGGGTCCCATCGATGTCGAAGAGATAGGCGTCGAACTCATCCCACCCTGTATTTGTAACAGTGTTGTTTTGCTGGCTCATACGCCTCCTTCCAGCGCGAGAAGGACGGCATCGACGACCGGCTTCCACTGGCCTTTGCAACGCTGGCGGAAGAGCCTCATGTGCGGGTACCACGGACTGTCGGTGCGCTCATGCATCCATCGCCAGTCGGCGGTGTGCTCCAGAAGAACCCATGCGGGCGTGCCCAAGGCTCCGGCAAGATGGGCCGCGAGCGTATCCACGGTGATGACCAGATCGACGTTGGCGATGGTCGTTGCGAGGGCAAGCAGGCCGTCTCCGCAGATTGCGTGCGCGTCGCGCATGGGGCTGCTTTGTGCTTCGGCAGCCGAGGGTCCGCCTTGCAGATTCCAGAACTCAAACGTCTCGTTCTGTAGAAGCGGGTCAAGAGCCGCGAGCGGTATGGATCGCTCTGGATTCCACTCGCCGGCAGTCCAGACCAGCCCGATCCTAAGCGAGTTAGTCTTGCCCATTTTGGCCGCGTTTTTGCGAAGCTCCTCCGCCGGAAGCTTCAGGTAGCGGGTTGCGACTGGGAGATCGCCAGCCTTGGTCCGAAAGAAATAAGGCAACTCCATCACTTCGATCTGTACGTCCCAGGGCGATGCTTCACGAGGCGCACGGTCACCCCATGTGATCGCCTTGTTTATTCCATGAAAGCAAGGGGCTAGATCAAGCAGGCGCGGCGGCACCTCAAAGGTGACGGAGGCCTGTGCGCTCAGCAACGGAGCATAGCGAAGCATTTGTACCGTGTCTCCAAGCCCATGAAGGCAGCGGACGATCAAACGAGAGCCGCGTATATCTTCGCCGTTCCAGAAGCGGTGCGGGTCGGGTGCCTTGCGCGCGCGCAGGAGATCGCTGGTGCGCCAGGCAGAATCGAAATCTCCGTTCAACATGGCGGTCATCCAACGCCCCGCGTCACATCGGTCAGCAGCTGCGCCGCGAGTTTGCGCTTCATCGAAGGCCAGCGAAGCATCGGTCAGTTTGCGTTCGGTCAGCCGCGCCTCGGCACGTTGCAGCCAGGCTTCGGAATCAGTCATCAGCGTGTCGCGCCTGCATGCGGGTAGACGCAGTGAGGGCCGTCGGGAGGTGTTTCGAGCGGGCGCCAACGGCAGACGTAAACCTCGTCTTCCGGCTGCGATTCGATCAGAAAGCCGCTCGAGCGCAGCATCGCCTCGGTGCCGGCGCGGTTGGGGATCCACCAATTCGTCTCATCATGCGAGTAGCGATGCTCGACGAAATGCATCTTGGGATAACCCGGTTCTTCAAACGGCGCGGGAGCGTTGAAGTCGTAGTCCTCTTCTATTGTTGCGAGTGCACGGCTGCCACGCTGCATGCTCTGGAACAGCAGCAGGTCCTTCGCTACGTGCTCGTGGATGAGATCGAGCGCCAGGAGAGGATGACGCAGGTGATAGAAAACACCCATGAAGATGACGAGGTCAAACCGCTCCTGCAGCGCGCCTATATCCCAGACCGCCATGCGTTCGAACTGGATGTCGAGACCGGAAATCTCCGCGGCAAAGCGAGCCTGCTGAAGGTAGTGGTCGTCGGTGTCGATGCCAAGCACGCGACTTGCGCCGCGGCGCTTCATCTCGAGCGAGTAAAAGCCTGCGTTGCAGCCGATATCGAGCACGGTAAGGCCGGACATATCCGCCGGCAGGGAGGTGCGAAAGTGCGCATACTTGACGGCCGGGTAATCGCCGAGAAAGTGGTCCGGAGCCGTGCGAACACCGCCCAGCTCCATGTTGTGGAACCAGGGGCCAAGCTCCTCGATGCGCCGTTCCAGGATACGGCGTTCCTCGTCCGTGTCTAAGCTCACAACCATGCTTCATTCTCCCGTCCAGATTGCGTTTCCAGCCAGCGCAGGGCGGCGCGGTAACCGTGCAGCGTACCTACATCAACGTAAGCCTCTCCGGCCTGAACGCCTACGGCTCGTCCTCCCTCTGCGATCCAGGCGTTGACTAATGTGCCCAGGTATTCATCTTTGCGCTCTGGCCGGCACCACAGGCGATAGAGCTCCTGAAAGACGTGCGCAGGCATTCGGATGCCTCCCCAGATCCAATTGGATTGCGCATCCTTCTGCTTGACCACGATCTCCTGCACCGTTCCATCTGCAAGGGTGAGAACCGCGTCGAAGAACTCGGGGTGCTCGACGGGAAAGAGCAGGAACGAGAGCACATTTGCTGGGAGTCTCGCATAGCCATCCTCGGGAGACCACACTGTGTCGGGCAGGCCGATGAGCACGGAGTCTTCCGCGTGGAGCAGAGGCAAGGACCGGAAGAGAGCATCGCAAAGCCCGCCGGGACGCTGCTGCACGACGTAGGCGATCTCCGCGCCCCAGACGCGCGACCCGTAATACTCGAGGATGTCCGTCTTGCCAGGGGAGACGACGAAGCAGAGGCGGTCGGCTCCTCCGCGAATCATGCGCTCAACGAGGTATTCGCTCACGGCGCGTGGCCGTTCCTGGCCGTCTTCCATGCGGCTGCCCACGGGAAGGAGTTCTTTTGAAAACGCAAGGGGCTGGATGCGGCTGCCCGCACCTGCCGCTGGAATGATGCCCCAGATGCTCAGACAGCCACCTCCCGCATGGTCTGTGAGGCTGGTTGAAGGATCGCTGCGCAAATGTTTTCCAGCTCTCGCACGCGGCACTCGCCGGTGTGCTCGGTGAGGGTGCGCTCGCGGGCGGCGGAGGCGATCGCTCGCAGCTCCTGATCGGAAAGCGAGAGTGCTTGGACCACATCGTCTGCCGCGCTCACCTGCACGATCTCGCGGCCAGGCTCGAAGAAGTTGTCCAGGCCTTCCCACGCGTCGCTGAGCAAGGGAACACCGCAGGCTGCAGCTTCAAAAAGGCGTCCGGAAGGGCAGAACCCGTAGCGCGCCATGGCTGCCCTCGTGATGTTGAGCGTGGCGCGGCTGGAGCAGAAGAAGGCTGGATGCCGCGGCGGAGGTACGTGCCGTTTGAAAGCGATATTGGTTGCCCACGGGAAGCTCTCTGGATACTGCGCTCCACCGATCAAGAAGGCAGCGTTGGGCATCCGAGCCGCAGGCTCGAGGAATAGCCTTGCCAGCCGCTCCTGCCGATCCGCCGCGTAGGTTCCGAGATAGGAGAGGTCGGCCCGATACTCTTCAAGGGAAGCGACGGGACGGTGGCTTTCCGGGTCGACCGAGCCGTAGAGGGGTGCGACGAATTTTGCGCCGAGGCGGCTGCGCAGCTCTTCAAGCGCGAGTCCACCGGTGTAGCTCAGAACCAGGTCGAAGGCCCCAAGGCCCTCCGCAGGAAGATAGGCGACCTCGCCTCCGGTCTCAAGCGCATCCAGGGTGACCGGAGTGTCTAGATCGTAGAACGCTTTGATCCGTGCCTGGCTGCGGAGAATCCACTCGCAGGCAGTTGGACCATCCGGGCAGAAGCTGGTGCAGATCGCCACGTCGGCTGTATCGAGGACGCGCCGGGCATCCCGCTCGATCGAGGCAAGATCCTGGTAGAGGCGCAGTTCGCCACCGGTCGGCAGGGTATCGAGATCTCGCTCATTCGCGTAATAAGGCACGTCATGTTCAAAAAAAGTGACGAGGTGACCGCGTTGCAGCATCGCCTTGACGAGCGAACGCCAAAGGGTGGCGTGGCCGTTTCCCCAGGAGGAGGAGATGGTCAAGCCGAAGATAGCAAAGTGCAAGTCGTTCTCCAGCGCCACTCATGGCGGCCGCTCAGGTGCCTATGGAAGTCAGATGGTCGCGGGAACGTGGGAGATGTCAGTCAGCCGCTTACCAGGCTCGCGAAAAGTTTGGGCCGGCCTTGGTCTCGTCGCGCAACCGGGCATCCACACCGGCGCGCACCTCGATCAAACGGCCAAAGAGCCAGATGAGATCGGAGAGTCGATTCAAGTACGCGAGCAGTTCGTTGGGCACCAACTCCTGATCCACCGAGCTTTCAGCAAAGCGCACGACAAGTCGCTCCGCACGGCGGCACACAGTGCGCGCTACTTCGTACGCGGCAGACTCGGTGTTGGCCCCGGGAAGCGACCAATCGGAGAGGATGCCTTCGGTAGATTCGATCTGCTCGACCAACTGCGTGAGGCGCTCGACGTCCTCGCCCTTCAGGAATGGATCGGCACGTTTGACCTCAGGAGGTGTGGAGAGCGCGGCTCCCACGCGGAACAGGGTGCGCTGAATCTCTTCGGTCCAGGCCTTCACATCATCCTGAGAGCAAAGGCTGCGAGCAAATCCGAGAGCTGCGCCGAGTTCATCAACTGTGCCATAGGACTCGACGCGGAGGTCGGCCTTTGACAGCCGAATGCCGCCAACAAGGCCAGTCATGCCGGTATCGCCGGTCTTGGTTGCAATCGAAGACATCGGTCCTAGCTCCTGATCCAGAGTTGACTGGTTTGTTTCCGTGAGGGTCAAACTGGATCAGCCGCGAGTACCTATCGGCTTGGCTGCTTCACTGCGCCGTAACAGCGCGTCATGATCGTCGCGTGCAGGCGCTCTTCCACCTCCGGTGTGAAGTCAAAAAGTTCCTGATTGCGATAGACGTTGATCGTCTTTGTGGTCGAATCGAGGACCACCTCGCAATGCTTGCACTCAGCGATGTGCTTTTGCACTTCGGCCAGCAAATCTGAGGGAACGGTGCCATCAAAATAGTCGGTCAGCCGAGCGAGAAAGTCTGTGCAGGTCATGCGGGTTGGCCCTCCTTTCGTTTGAAGTAGCGACTCAATCGCTCCCGAAGTTGCAGACGGGCGCGGAGCAGACGCGATTTAACTGCAGGAACACTCAAACCAAGCGCTTCGGCCGTCTCTTCGGTCGAAAGATTCTCGATGTCACGGAGCGTAAAGACGGTTCGGAAGCCAGGCGGCAGACCCTGAATGGTCTTACGTAAAATCTCTCCGAGCTCGGACTGGTTGAACTCCTGCTCGGGATTGGGCCTCCACTCGGCAAAGTCGCGTGGGATGGACCCCTCCTCCGTATGGACGTCTTCATCCATCGAGACGGTCTTGGAGGTCTTGCGCTTACGCAGCCGCATGAGCGACTCATTGACTGCGATCCGGACCAGCCAGGTGGAGAATTTCGAATTTCCCTGAAACTGCTCGAGCTTCTGATACGCCTTGAAGAAAACGTCCTGAGTGATGTCTTCGGCATCCTCGCGGTTTTGCGTAATATGCTGGGCGACCCGGAAGATCTGCCGGTCATACTGCCGGACGAGTTTTTCAAATGCAGCAGCATCGCCATCCTTGGCCCGCGCGACGAGTTCAACGTCGGGGTGGATCTCAACGGTTTCTGAGAATTGGATGGCTGGCATAGGCAAACGATGCTGCAACTTCAGAAGTACACTGGACGCGATCGGGGGATTTCTCGGGCCCAGCCCTGATAGTAAACGTCAAATGGGGGCAGCAGCAACGCATGGAGGTCTCCCCGAGCGGACAACGCGTCGTGTGCGTCTAAATACCTGCAGGTATGCTTCGGCGTGTATCTTCCGTGATTCACGCGCAAAACCGTTTTGCAGATTGCCTCGCGCAACAGCAGGGTGCCCGATAGAGTGATCTGAGGGGTGTTTGCCCGGAGAGAGGGAAGGTTGCGTTTTCTGCATTCACATCGATCGACTGCGCTGCTCTCCGTAGCGCTGCTGCTCGGCTCCGGCCCCGCCTTGACTGCGGCCAAACCGCTCAAAGCGAAATCTACCAGGGCTGTCACTCGCTCGTCGACTTCCTCGCGGAAGGGTCTCGCCGTGTCGGCGAAGTCTGCGTCAGGAAAGAAGCTCGTCGGCAAACGCAGCAGCCGCGCTGAATCCCGAGCGACAGCCGCGGTGCGTGCCGCTGCCACCGAGCGGGTGGTTCGGCTGAACAGCGCCTTTGTGGCCACCTCGCAGCTGCGACCCATGGCCCAGCAACTGGCCTCGACCCGCTCCGCGGCAAGCTTTGCGGGGATATCCGGTTATGCTTCGGCGCATCCGGGGGTGGGTGCGGCGACCGCTTACCTGGCGCTCGGGCATGCCTATGCGCTCGATCATCGCTACTCCGACGCCGTGGACGCCTACAAGCGGTCGGGCGGAACCGGAGATGCCCTGAGCGACTACTCGGACTTCCTGGAGGCGCAGGCTTTGATCGGCGCGGGGCGCTCCGCGGAAGCAACACCGTTGCTTGATCACTTCTCCGAGCGGCATCCGGACAGCGTCTTTGAGCTGAGCGCGCCGCTGCTGCTGGCCAACGCACTGGTGCAGCAGAGGGACGGGGCGGGCGCGGTAAAAGTGCTCGAGCCGCTGCTGGGAACGCCCGAGGCTGAGCACTCCGACTTCAAGCTCGCGCTCGCCCGGGCTTACCAGGCGTCCGGCGAAAACGGAAAAGCGTCTGCGCTCTTCCGGTCGATTTACGCCAGCCAGCCGCTCAGCTATGAAGCTGGTCAGGCGCAAGTACAGTTGACCGCAATGGGTACGCCGCCCAGCGCAGCCGAGCGCAAGCTGCATGCCGATCAGCTTTTCAACGCCAAGCGCTATAACGACGCTTTGAATGAGTACAACGCCGTCCGTAATGACGCGAGCCTGACCGAGGCTGACCGCGACGGCCTTGCACTCTACACCGCCGTCTGCGACCTGAAGCTGAAGCGGCTAAGCCGCCATGACGCAGAAAATCTTCCGACCACCGGAGACGACACCGCCGCGCTGAAGATGTATTTGCTGGCCGAGATCTCGCGGACAGAGAAAGATCGCGCCAGCCATGACGCGCTCATTGCCGACATGTTGAGCCGTTACCCGCAGAGCCGGTGGCTCGAAGAGGCGCTTTATTCCGGCGGCAACATGTACCTGCTGACGCATGACACCGACCAGGCAATCTACCATTACAAGCTGCTGGTCGAACATTTTCCAAACAGCGTTTACGCTCCGTCTGCGCACTGGCGTGTGGCCTGGATGTACTACCGTCTGCGCCGTTATGCGGACTCCGCCAAGTGGATGGACGAGCAGATTGTCCGCTATCCAGCCGGTGTCGAAGCTTCAAGCGCGCTTTACTGGCGTGGGCGCATTCTTGAAGACGAGGAGCGCGACCTGGGACAGGCCGCGAACTACTACCGCGCCCTGAATGCCAACTACACGAACTTCTACTACGGCGATCTTGCGCGACAGCGGCTGGCGATCCTCTCTGCCCAAGCACCTACTGTTGCTCCTGCCTTGGCGCTTGCCTCCGTCCGCAAGCTCAATGTGCCGGAGCTGATCGACGCGGTTCCGCAGAGCGACCCGCATGTGATCAAGGCCAAGCTGTTGGCCAACGCCGCGTTGAATGAGTACATCGGTCCGGAGATCGCCCTGGGAGCCGGCGCCGCGCAGTGGGGTGCTCTCGCGCAGGCGCAAATTTACGCCTCTTACGGCGAGTACACGCGTGCGCTGCAATCGATGAAGCACTCGGGGATCTCCTTCTTCTCCATTCCGCCGAAAGAGGTGCCGACGGAGTATTGGAAGTTGATGTTCCCGCAGCCTTACTGGGGCGATCTGATAGCGGATGCCGAGCGGAACGGCGTCGATCCTTACCTAGTTGCGTCGCTGATCCGGCAGGAATCGGAGTTCAATCCTGGAGCGGTCAGCCCCGCGCACGCCTATGGCCTGATGCAGCTGCTGCCCTCGGTGGGCAAGGAGAATGCGAAGCGGGAGGGTATCAAAGGTTTCCAGGCGGGCGAACTGCTGAATCCCTCGATGAACCTGCAGCTCGGCACGCGCAATCTGCGGCAGGTGCTGGATCGCTTTGGCGGTCGTCCGGAGTACGCGTTGGCGGCCTACAACGCGGGCGACGTTCCTGTCCGGCAGTGGATGGCCGCCGGCGAGTACAAGGACCTGCCGGAGTTTGTCGAATCCATTCCGTACACGGAGACGCGCGAGTACGTGCAAGCCATCCTGCGCAACCGCGAGATGTACCGCATGCTGTATGCGCCTTAGGTAAGCCGCGTGCAGTAGCATGGAAGCTGCACGGCGGCGCACGCCTTCCGGGCCCGGATGGTGAAATCGGCAGACACAGCGGACTTAAAATCCGCAGACCAGAAACGGTCGTGGGGGTTCAAGTCCCCCTCCGGGCACCAATCAAACATTGACTGAAACCAGACTCTTCAACGGCTTGCGCGCCCATCCTGAAAAGTCTACTTGGCAGTTCTGGTGGCAGTTCGGATCGACACCACCTTCGGTTTGCCGGCGTGCACCAGCTTCTCGATCTCACCCACCTTGTGGTCGGGTGAAAGGTGAGCATAGCGAGCACTCATCGAGATCGTCTTGTGGCCCGCGAGCTCCTGGATCGAGCGCAGCGGGGTCCCGCCAATTGCCAGCCACGAGCAGAAGGTATGCCGGTTGTTGTGCCAGGTGTAGCCCTCGATGCCGACCTCAGTGCCGCGGAGCAGGGAAGTAAACCAGCGAGGCTGGACCTGCTTCTTTCCTCCCAGCGGACGAGGAAACACCAGCGCGTTTGCGGCAGGCTTCGCTGGGCTCAGCGCAGTGAACTCGTCGAATACGACGCTCGACATCGGAATGGTGCGGTCCTCACCGTTCTTCGTTCCTAGGACGTTGATCTCGCGGCGCTTCAGATCCACATGCTTCCACCGCAGGCCATACTGCTCCATCAGGCGCATGCCGGTATGCACGGAGATGACGAACGCGGCCGCATACTCAGCACCATGAGTGATGCGGATCTGCTCCAACACCAGCTCGTACTCTTCCCGCGTGAGATAACGCTTGCGTCCGCGAGGTTCCCGCCTCTGCGGAAGCATGCGGGCCGGATTCGCTTTGACCTTGCCGCGGCGCATCCCCTCCCGATAACAGAGGCTTAGAAACGATCGATAGCGGTTGAAGGTTGCGGGCCCGACCTCACGCCGCCGTATCCAGCTGGCGATCTCCTCCGGGGTAACATCGTCTGCCTGGCGATCGGCAAAGGCAGCCTTGAGCAGGGCACCCTTCCCCTCATAGTCGCGGACGGCCCGGTTGTGCTCGCGGGCGTAGACGATGGCATCGTCGATCAGCTCACCCAATGTGACTCGCTTGCGTTGCAGCTCAGGGAGCTTGTCACCCAGCAGGATCTGGGTGCGGCGCTTCTGGTAGAGCTTGATCGCATTGCCCTTGGTGCCGACACGCTCCCGGCGCCGGCGGCCGTGGTCGAAGTACTGAATCCACCAGATCTCGCTGCCCTTGGGATGCTCGTAGACGCCGCGAACCTTCTTCGAGACCTTGGGGTCGGCCATGGCAAAACTCTACAGGGGACTTTCGGGGGCGGCAAGATAACAGTGGTACTCTATGCGGACTTGTGCGAGGTTCCTTGCAGCATGTCGAACTTGAGAATGGTCTCGGCTACCCGCCTTACGTCCACAGCCGGGATGAGAACGCGCCGGCCGAAGCGCCGGGTGGTAAGGCGCTGGTCGGCGATCATCGCTTCAATCGAACGCACGGAGAGACTCAGGGCAAACGCCGCCTCCGCCTTTCCGTAGAGCAGCTTGTCGGGTTTGTGGGTTTGCCGGCGCTTTGCCATTACTTACCGTCCGTTTCTCTGGCTTTTATTTCAGCTCTCTTCTTTGCTTTGTAGGCCTCGAGAACATCGCCTGACACGAGACAAACTACGAATAACAACCCGCAAAGGACGTCCGCTACACATTCAGGCCACGTCATTGCTCTCCCTGCTTTCTGAAGAGGCTAGAAGCCCAGAATGGTACGTCCACCCCCTTGCGGCATTCCCGACATGACCCTGCTCAGAGCAGCGAGCTTTTTCCAGCTTCAGAGCGATCTCTGCGGCGTCCTCGTAGATGTCAAAGCCGTCAAAGCCGTAGTCCTCGACGACTCCCTTGATGACGGCACGGAGAATCTGAGCCACTGTCAAAATGACCTGGTCGCGGGTTGGTCCTTGCTGCTGCGTTTCCATCAAAGAGTCTCCTTGCGTACTCATGCGGCTCCGTGCATCATGGACGAATTATGAGAACTCCGGCTTCCTGCCTGCTGGTCGTATCGGCTACCGCGTGTCTTGCTCAATCTGCTGGATCGACTCAACACAAAGTCTTTGTTGTCGATAAAGTCAGTCAGACGGCCACGGCCGGCCCTGGACTCTTCGGGACGACAACCGCTTCTTCGGGTGAAACGCATAGTGCGCCCTACGCAATCAGCGCCCTTACGAAGAAATGTCCAAACGCGATTTCGTTCACCTTGGTGCCCGCGTCTGCCGAGTTTGCTCTTGACGAAAGCCTTGGTGGAACGTCCCTCATCAATCAGAAAGGTGACATTGTCTACACGTCGCCAGCTCGGACGATGGGAGGCATGGTCAAGGACATCTGCCGTTACCTCACAACTCATTAGAGCGACCATTAGGCGGCCTCACCAGACGGTGCATCCGTCATGTATCGCTCCGGGAAGAGGATTTGCAGCTCGGAGATGCGGTGCCCGAAATACCGCGCTATCTTGGCGGCCGTCTCCGGCGAAGGGGTTCCCTCGCCGTTCTCAATACGCGAGTAGAAGGGCTGCTTGATCCCGACAGCACTCGCGACCGCTTCCTGCGTGTGTCCCAAACTGATACGAACCTGCTTGAGGGGAGTGTTCATCTCTTCCCTTGTATATGCTTATTAGGTATAAGTCAATCATGCTCACAGCGCAATTCAAGACTGGCCATGTCAGCCAGCATATATTCATGCAGGACATACCTACCCGGGTCACCCGAAGACTACGCCAGCGGCGGGAAGCTCTTGGCTGGACGATGACGAAGGTTGCCACTCTCGCCGGAATGTCGCAAGGGTTCTACTCACGCCTCGAAAGAGGCGAGGTCGGATTCGGGCCGGAGACGATATCCAAGCTTGCTGGAACCCTGGGCATAACGATCGACCGTCTTTATGCACCGGACAGCAACGTTGAGTTTGCGCTGATGGATTTTCGCAAGGTTCCTGTGATCGACTATGCGGAAGCCAGCACATGGGCGTCTGTGTACGACAGGAACAGTTCAGAAATGCGGGAGACAATCAGCACCAATCTAGATGTCCCAGCGTCTACGTTTGCAATACGGATCAATGGAAACTCGATGGAGCCAAGGTTCAACATAGGCGACGTAGTCATCATCAACCCCTCGATCCAACCACGGCCGGGAGACTTTGTGGTCGCGAGTGATGATCAGGGCCAAAGTACCTTTAGGCAGTACCGGGCAGCGGGAATCAATGAACGCGGAGAGGATATCTTTGAGCTGGTTCCACTCAACGCAATCTATGGTCCAATGCGTTCCGACCGGCAGAAAATCTCGATTGTAGGTGTTTTGATCGAGCACCGAATCTACCGCACAAACTAAATACCATTTCCTCAGGGAATGCTCCCCTCAATCCGGGGAGCATGTCTATGCTTGACATTATTCGCAATAGGAATGATAGTGAGTTGCGTGATGGAAATACATCAGGAGCTCACCTCATGAACCTAGCCCAGCAGCCGTCCGGCAGCCCCCGTCGCATCTCTCCCCCCCAACCTGGCCGGCTGATGCTTTTGCCACCCTCTCGCATTCTGGCGGAGGAGGCGGAAGAGTTCCTCTCGCTCAGCGATCTGCGCCAGTTCGCGGTGGCGCTAGCCGGGGAACTGGACCATGACCCGGTGCGCGCTTTATTTGAGCCGGCGAGCTGGTACCAGGAAGCGGTCGACCCACGCTGCAACCTGAAGCAGGCCTTGCTGCTGCGCGAGATGACGTTTGAGCTTTGCCGGGAGGCCAGTCTCCTGCTGCAGTACCAGAGGGAGCAGGGTACCCCTCTCTCTCCAAGCCGCATGGAAGCAAAAAGCGAGATCCTGAACGGCCTTTCTTTTATTGCGGTGCTGGTTGTACTGCTGTGGCTGGTGCCCGCGGCCGCGGATGCGTTGTGGGGCGGCAAGTGAGAGCCGACGTTTGCTCCAAGGTTTCCGCCCCGGCGAGTCTCGATCCGCGCTACGTTTTCGGCGTGACCTGCACGTGGCACGGACCGATCCAGGACGCGGCGTACTGCTTTCCTCCGGGAAGCTCCATGCCCTTGCCCTGCTGTCCGCACTGCGGCGGGATGCTGATGGAGGTGGAGAGCGAAGAGGCGTGGAAAGCCAACGTGCATAGCCACGGCCGCAACCACCCGGATTACGTAGCGATGCTGGCCTGGGCCAAGGGCCGCTGCTATCCCGACGTGGACACGCTCCCGAATGCCTATCGCCAAGCGATGGAGGAGTAAGCGCATGCAGATGACGAAGGAGCCTACGTTCTTCGCCGGCCGGCGACTCAGCGTGTACTTCAAAGGCGGTCGGCTGATGAAAGACAAGAAAACCGACCAGCGCTTCTGGCGGTTCAAGTGGGCGCTGACCTTGAACGCTGGTGACGCGCATGCCTGCGGCGGAGCTATCCAGTCCACCTATGAGCACATCCAGGCGCGTGAGAATGCCGCTGAGGTGATTGAGCTACGTGGTGCGGTAGGCGGAATGATCTCGACCGTATTTGACACCTCCGAGAGTGGCGCAGGGCAGGTTCTTCGGCTGGACCGATGCTTTCTCGATCGCTTCAAGATGACCTATGCCGATGGCGTGACGGAGTTCTGGATCCAGCTGGAGCATGACCTGACCGACCAGCTGCACAATTTTGTGAAGACGTATGCCTTTCAGCGCTTCTTCGTGGAGTTTTCACCAAAGCAGATAAGCCTTACTGACGCCGTCCTCAACGCTGCGGAGAAGATGCAGGATCACGCGGACCGCGATGGCGTAACCATGACCCTTACCTCCGAAGGTAAGAAATTGGCCGAGTTCAAACCCCGACACGGAAAGCCGAACTAACCCCAAGTTTCCTGGCAGCGCTGTGCGGAACCAAGGCCGCACAGCCCCTTTTTTCCTTTCCCCCCATAGAGGAGTTGAGCGAACGTGAGCGTGCAGATGATGGGTGCCGTAATCTCCTGTGGCCCGCAGGACCGAACTCAGTTTTGCGTGATGCTGGCGATGGCGAACGTAGCCGATGTCTTCGGCTTCTGCTTTCCCTCGATCGAGACGATCGCCCGGGAAGCACGCTGCGACGAGCGTACGACGCGCCGGCAGATCGTGGAGCTGGAGCACCGCGGCTGGATCCACGTGGCGCGCAAAGTGCATAACGGCAAGAGCAACGTGTATACCCTGAACGCCGAAAGATTAGGGGTCAACGTGCCCGCTGACGCCAAAAGACACCCTTTGTTTACAAAGCTTTTGAAGCTCTACCCGGACGCCATGACCCCTATTTTTGCGCCTGAAAAGTCAGAGGACACGACCCTGTTTTCAGAGGACAATCCACAGGGGGTTCAGCGGACATCGGCACCGACTCAGAGGACATTTGAGGGGGGTTCAGAGGACATAGCTTGCCCTCCTATCCGTTATAACCGTCAAGCTTTGATCCGTCAGGAACCGTCAAGCGAAGTAGAACCTACTCCCCCTACCCCCTCTGGCGAGGGGGTGAAAAAACCAGAACCCGAACCGACCCTCGAGACCGGCCACGTGGAGACCTACGGCGGCACGCCCTGGAACGATGCCTGGAACCGGCTGCGGACCCAGGGGATCGCCACAGATCTGCGGGCGTTTCTGCCGACCGGGGTGGAACGAAACTTCACTGAGCTTGTTCCCGGCCAGAACGACTTTGACGCATGCTTCCGCGAGTGGTGGCTGGTCGAGATCCGGCATGCACGCTCGGCCGGGCTCATCACGTTCGTGACCGAGGCGACGCTGCCCGAGAGGACGGAAACCGCGATCCGGAAGTACCAGGCCCGGCTGGCTCGGTTGGTGCGGCTGTACTTCCCGATCGTGCGGGATGCTGTCGTGCGCTTTGAGGTGCGGCCGCGAAGGGTTGATCGCGAGTCCGCAGCCTGATGCGGCTCGCCAAAGCCTACCTGTGCATGAACCTGACGGACTGCGATGAGATCAGCACCTCGTCCCAGATCTGCCCGAAGTGTGGAGGCCGGCAGCTGTGGCCTTTGGCGAACTTTCTAAACCGGCCGTGTGAAACGGCGGCAACGGAGCAGGCCAACGATGGAGATCATCACGCACCAGAGACCTGCGCCGAAGCAGGGAACGCAATACCAACACAAGGAGACGGGAGTGGTGTTTACGGTGAAGCGCGTTGACGGGGATATGACGCACCTGTTGTCCATGCATCCGGGCGCTGGTCCAGTCCGGGGCGTCACCCTGCACCATTCCATGGAGCTTCGAGTTTCGGCGGAAGAGCTGGCGGCTCGGTTTCAGCGGGGCGAAACCATTAGTTGAGAACAGAAAATGGGCGCCCTCCGCTCAGAACGGAAGACGCCCTCAACACGAAACGCACGGACGATGACCAGAAAGGGAAAGGAACATGCTCATGCCCGAAGCCCAAAGCAGTAGTCCAGAGGATACCAAGCAGGTAGATATTCCAGGGGAGAAAAAGTGGTATCGCGTCGCGTTCTGGGGCGATGTCGTGGTGCAAGCGGAATCCGAGCGGGAAGCGGAAGATCGTGCGCTCGAGAAGATCCAGACGGGAGTGGTGTTTACGTTGAAGCGCGTTGACGGGGATATGACGCACCTGTTGTCCATGCATCCGGGCGCTGGTCCAGTCCGGAGCCAAGGAGGGCGCGATGCCTAAATGCACCCACAGAGACAGACCGAGCGATGAGGCCTTGTGCACGGTGATGGCGGATCCCGGCAAGTCGCTCTGCCCGCGGCATCAGTTCATGGCGGAGCTGAAGGATCAGCAGCGCAACGCCAAGGAAGCCGGCAAGCATGAAGCGCTGGCCGCCGGGCTGGGAGCGAAGCTGCCCCAAACGCGCGGGCTGCTGCTGCAGCGTGGCTACCACTTCACCGGAACGAACTCCTGCCGTGGCTGCGGGCAGATGGTGGAGTGGTATCACACGCCGTCCGGCAAGAACGCCCCCTTTGACCGCATGCCGCATGACGATTCACCCGCGGTCAGCCACTTCGCCACCTGCACGCGGGCGAACTACTTCCGGAGGTCGGCATGAGACCGCGCAAAATCCTCGTCCTCGTCTATGACAACGAGCAAACGCTTTCCATCCGCAGCCTGGTGCTGGATACGCGCGGCTACCACGTTGTTCCATTCCTTAGTCCTCTCGCGGCGCTCGAATGGCTGGAGAGGTCCGGCCGCGAGCAACTGTTCCCGCACCTGCTGATCGCCGACCTGCTGCTGCCAGGCATGGACGGCAATGAACTGGTCCGGCGAGCCAAGCAACTGAATCCGCTGTTGCCGGCCCTGATCACAAGCGAAACCGTCTCCGCAGAAGATCGGGCGCTGGCCGCAGATGCCTTTCTGGGCAAACGAGCGGGCAGCATGGTCGAGCTGCTGGAGCGCGTCCGCATCCTGGTAGCGCGCAAGCGTGGGCCGAAGTCGAAGGAAAAGCACGCCGCCCAGGCTGCCGTGAAGGCCATGTACGACGTAAAGCGGGGAGAGGGAAGAGCTGCATGATGATTCTGGTGGTCGGATACCTGCTGCTGGGGTTTGTTTGGTTCTATGTCCTCGCGTATGGACTGGCTGGAGAGACGCTCCCGCCGCACGCGTGGTGGTGCAGTTGGCCGCGGATGAGCTTCATGCTGTTCGTGGTGGCGCTTTGGCCGGTGGTGCTGGGGTGCTGGTTGCTGTCGCTGAGAGGAACGGCAAGATGAATGGAGGGATAGGTTCCCACACGATACCCGTAAGGGGCAGCCACGATTTATGGCTAACTCCCCCTCAAGTCATCAACGCACTCGGCATCTTTGACTTAGATCCTTGCGCGTGTCCTGAGCCACGACCGTTCAGTACTGCGTTAAAGCACATCGCTTTACCCGAGAATGGTCTCGCGGCAGAATGGGAAGGTCGCGTTTGGATGAATCCACCTTATGGAGATTCGCTTTGCCTGTGGCTTGAGCGAATGGCATGGCATCGTCAGGGTATAGCCCTTACTTTTGCGAGAACAGAAACTCTTGCTTTTCAGAAGTGGGTTTGGCCTCAAGCAACGGCGCTTCTTTTCGTCGGTGGCAGGCTACACTTCTATCTGCCTGATGGTACGCGAGCTAGGGGCAACGCTGGTGGCCCGTCAGTCTTGATTGCCTACTCTGAGGACGACGCGCGAGCACTGGCTTCATCTGGTATCCATGGAGCGCTGGTGCGTTGCGAAGTACGCTCCTAAGCAAGATTGTCGATGTGCATCCGCTTCGGATCGGCGAGGAAGCTAAGTAACTCAGAGGGCCACGCGGAGGAACCATGCAAAGCAGGCGGCAGAAAGTCGAGAATCGCGCGCGCCAGGTGCGGGCACACATGGCCGAGCTGTCCCGGCACATAGCCCATGCCGGCACGGATGCGGCGCTCCGGGCAGGCGCAGGTGTAGTCGTTCAGGTTGACCAGCCAGGTGCGATTGCCCTTGAGCGTGGGCATGCGATGCACGGCGTCGACCAGCGGAAAGGGAGGCAGCATGGTCTGGTAGGTCGGGGATGGGCGGATCGAGGGATCGTGGCCGGTGGAGAGTTGCTCGACGGCGTGGATGCGATCGAGGCGCATGGTCTTGAAGCGGCCGGCGTCGAGGACGCCGAGATACTGCAGCTGGTCCATGTGGCCGAGGCGGTGCAACTCGATCTCGCGCACAGAGACCTGGTCGTCGCGATCGATGTACTCGATGCGGTAGCGCTCGCGCGGCTGGATCTCGCGATCCCAGACGATGTTGTCCGCGATCGGCGGTGGTGCGCCTGCGGCGCTGCGCGGAGGATAGCGCTTGTTCGTGCAGGAAAGACGACGGGAATGGGCCATGCGAGGGACTTTGGCACAACACTCTAGCAGGAGGCAAAGAAGGGCAGTCACAATACTCGACACACACGCCGGATCGGGATGATGATGACATATGCTGCCATATCAGTATTCACGGGTTCTCGATGCACTAGGACCAAAGTTACGCTTGTGCCCAGCTTGTCAGCAGGAGGGAAAATTGATCCTTCTCGACGGTTTCTTACTCTTTCCGGTGCACAGCAGTCCAACCACTACCCAGTCAGCGGATTCGGTAATTCCATGTGTTTTAGTAAATTGTACAAATTGCGGGCTTATCCAACCGCATAACGTTCACAATCTTGGTGTCGCGGAAGTCCTGGGGATTCCGAAACCAGGGGAGGGTTTCTAGCATGGCAAACCTTCTACCCAGCGACGGAAATGCTCAAACCAATCCAGTTACCGTTAGGTACCTTAGACGGGAGGTTCGTATGATCTCGGTGGCAGAACATGAGTTGGACGGGTTAGTGTCTGCAGACACGCCACTCTATTTGGGGTTCTTCGGTATCAGTTTTGGCGCATTCCTTGCGTTAGTCATCACTTTGTATACGGTAAGCATTGCAGAGCCGGCACGACACGCGACGTTCGTTGGCATGGCATGGCTCTCTTTCTTCGTGTCAACCTTTCTAGCGATTCGCGTCACCTTTTCCATTGCTGCAACACGCCGAAAGTTGCGCGAGCTCAAAGAGGAATCTGTCCAGCCTTGAAATGTTCAAGTATGTTCAGAGCGCAATAGTCTTCCAAGTATTTCATTCACTCATAGCGCGCCAACATAATTACTCTCTGCAAGGGGTCTAACTGGAATAGATTGCCTGATGTAAGTTGTTGATCGAAAGACTCCTATGCCTACTTCGATGAAAGTGCAGCGCCAGCCTTCCGCTCCCACACTGATGCCGATCGACTCATCCCGTCAGCGGTTCTGGCGTCGTCTCGTCTTCCATGCCGTTGCTGAAGCCAAACGCACGCGATGCGGCGTTCCGACGGACTCAGCGATCCTCGAGCGATGGTGGATCGAACACCAGCCCACGGCTGCCGACAAGGATGAGTACGAGCGCTCGTTCAACCACGCGTGCGAGCAGATGGGTCGCGATCCGGACAAGATGCGCAAGAAGTTTCTCGAACAGATCGAAGCTTCCAACCTGGCTGACTTCAAGCTGCATGTGCAGTCGGTCATGTACCTGCGTCGTGCGATGGTGCTGGCCTGCGCTGGCGTTCCTACAGCGATTGCACGTCAGTATGCGATGCCGCTATGCGATGAGCAAGACTACGAGCACGTGGCCGGCATCGACTATGGCGATCAGTACGCCATGTACGACCAGCGCGAGACACCAGCAGCCTGACGAAATCTGAGGAATATGTCACCTTCACGCTCTGAGTTGATCCGGTCTAGCATCAACGCATGCCCACTTTCTCCCGCTTCCACTCGCTCCACTTACGTGATCGTAATTCCGGCGAGCTTCGCTACGTGACAATATCCGCACGCCCTGCGGATGACTCCTCCTGTTATGAAGTGCGTGTTTCTCACGGCAACATCCTTCAAACTGAGCCAACGTTCGACGCCGACGATCCTGATGTCGAGTATTCCCGTCACGGAACTGAAGCGTCAGCAAATGCTGAAGCAGATGAGGAGTACCGCGAGCGGGTTGAACAAGGCTGGACTCCATACATAGTTGGACCGCTGCCCTGAGCAGCGAGTTGGGTGAGGGAGGGAAGTCAGGAACGCGGAGGGCACCCGGGTCCTTCCCAGACATTTTTCGTCGCGGGTAACGCGCCACCGCGACGTTCCGCTAGTTATAGAACTTTTTAGGGCACTTCCGCTTCCGCGAAACTATAACCCCAATGGAATCAACGCGAGTTGCACAATCTCACGGAACTAGACCACCACTTTCGCGGAAGTCACCCTCCCGACCCACTTCCGGAACTTCCGCGAACCCCTCACTTCCGCACCGCCTTGCCAGAAACCCTCGTCTCGGGCGATAACCTCCCTAAGCGAGGCCCACCCTGAGCAAAGCCGACACCTACGACTCCATCGACGGCGAAACGACCGCTACCCTCCTCGGCGTCTCCACGCGCCAGCTCAGCACCTACGTCAAGGAAAAGGGCTGCCCCTGCGTTACCGACGGCCGCCAGCGCACCTTCGTTTGGTCTGAGGTCCTTGCCTGGTACGTCGGCTACAAGATTAGCCTCGAGCGCTACTCCGGCCCGGACAGCTCCGGCGGCGAGGACGATGACCCGATCCGCCGCAAGGACACCGCCGTCGCCGACCTCAAGGAACTTGACCTGCAGCAGCGCCGCGGGCAGCTCGTCCCCATGGCGGATGTCAGCCGTGTCCTCCAGGACGTTTCTAAGGGCCTCCAAACCGAGATCCGCGGGCTCACCAACCGCATCGTCGGCCGTGTCCTCGCCATCCGGGACTTAGTTGAGATGAACGCCTTCCTCACGTCCGAGTGCGACCAGCTTTGCACCCGTCTCTCTCAACTCCGCTTCATCCCCTCCACCGAGCCGGAGAACGAGGATGAGGATGTCTAACACCACACCATCTGCCAGCCAGGAAGCCCTGTACGCCTGCGTGCACGGCGCCCTGGCCCTGGTCGCTCCCCCGCCCACCCTCACCGTCTCGCAGTGGGCGGACAAGTACGCCATCCTCCCCGCCGGCACCTCCGCCGAACCCGGCCCTTGGCGCACCGATCGCGCGCCATACCAGCGGGAGATGATGGACGTCGTCAACGATCCCACCATTGAGACCGTTATATTCCAGATCGCCTCGCAGCTCGGCAAGACCGCCAGCGAGATCAACACCATCTTCTCCTTCGTCCACAACGATCCGAGCCCCATCCTGCTCGTCATGCCCACGGAGAAGGACGCCGAGGACTTCTCGAAGGAGAACCTCGCCCCCGCCATCCGTGACACGCCCGCGCTGCGCACTCTCTTCGCCGACCCCAAGACGCGCAACTCCGGCAACACCAACCTCAACAAGAGCTTTCCCGGCGGCTACCTCGCCCTCGCCGGCGCCAACGCTCCCCGCGGCCTGGCTCGCCGCTCCGTCCGCATTCTCATCATGGATGAGATCGACGGCTATCCCGCCTCGGCCGGCACTGAGGGCGACCCCATCACGCTCGGCGAGGCCCGCACCACCAACTACTGGAACCGTAAGAAAATCTTCTCCTCCACCCCCACGGACAAGGGCGCCAGCCGCATTGAGAAGCTGGAGGCCCGCTCCGACCAGCGCCGCTATTTCGTCCCATGCCCGCACTGCGGCACCATGCAGGTCCTCGAGTGGGAGCGCCTGCACTGGCCGCACCCGGATGCCAAGCTCGGCCGCACGGAGCATCAGCCGGACGAGTGCTATTACGTCTGCGTAGCCGGCTGCGAGATCCTCGAGCGCGACAAGCCAGCCATGGTTCGTGCCGGCAGCTGGGTCAAGACCAACCCCAACGCCGCCGCCGGCACCGCCGGCTTCCAGCTGTCTTCGCTTTACTCGCCCTGGCTCTCCTGGCCCAAGATCATCGCGCAGTATCTCAAGTGCTTCAAGGACCCCGAGCTCAAGCAGCACGACCCCACCCTGCTCAAAGCCTTCACCAACACCCGCCTCGGCCGCACCTTTGAGACCTCCGGCGAGAGCGTCGACGACAAGTCCCTGCTCAAGCGGCGCGTGGAGTACCCGGCCCGCGTTCCGGCCGGAGTGCTGGTCCTCACCGCCGGCGTCGACGTGCAGGGCAATCGCATTGAGATGGAGGTCGTCGGCTGGGGAGAGAACGATCGCTCCTGGTCGATCGACTACCAAATCCTACGCGGCAACCCCGCCATGCCGGAGCTCTGGCTGGAGCTCGACGAGCACCTCAAGGCCACCTACCGCCACGTCTCCGGCATGCAGATGCGCATCTCCTCCGCCTTCGTCGATTCCGGCGACAACACCAAGCGGGTCTACTGGTTCTGCCGACCGCGCCAGGTGCGCCGCATCTACGCGTCGAAGGGAGTGTCCGGCCCTGGGCAGGCCCTCATCCGTCCCCGCGCACAGAGCCGGGTGCATCGTGGCAGCGTAGATCTGCGGCTGGTTGGCGTCGACACGGCCAAGGAGGCGCTCTACGCCAACCTTCGGGAGGAGTCGGGCGCTGGGTATTGTGCGTTCCCGTCCGGCTACCGGGATGAGAAGGGCGTGCTGGTGCCTCTGCCGATCTACGACGGCGAGCACTTTGAGCAGATCACCGCAGAGCAACTTGAGACCACGATGGAGGGAATGACGCCTGTACGCCGCTGGGTGAAGAAGCGCGCCCGGAACGAGGCCCTGGACTGCCGGATCTACGCCATGGCTGCGCTAGAGGACCTGAATGTGCAGTGGTCAACGCTGGCGAGGAACGTCAGCAGCCGAAAACCGAAAGTGATTGAGGTGGACGAGCCGTCGGAAGAAACGCATAAAGAAGTAGCTACCGCGCATAAAAGCAGCATAAAAACTAGTGGGAATGCGCGAAAACGCATAAAACTGCCTGGACATGCATGGATCAACGGCTAAAAATTGAGAGCAATCAGGACGTAAGTGTTGAATCCGAGACGGAGGGAAGGTCGATCGTTTGCACTGCTACCTGTACCGCATGCCAAGGAAAGAAAAACACGACCGTCCGCGAAGCCATTGACATTCCTAGGTCCTCGAGTATCAGGTTAGTTGCTTCTTGACTCTCAACCCATATCCCAAATTGCTCAACCTTGTGCAGTTTCAGCAACCTAAAATTGTTACCGATCTGTGGGACTCGAGCTAGGATCTCGGATCCTTCCATCTCCTGGAGACTTTTCATGACGGTATCGTCTCACGACGGGAGCCCTTAGAGACGCCTTTAGCCCCAATTTGACCGTTCCTCCGCCCGCCTCGTATCACCCTCTGGTGAGCACTCCGGCCACCATCCCGCAGCCAGCCCCGCAGCAACCCAGCCAAAGTCTTCCGCCGCGCATGCGGGCGGGCGATCTCTTCGCATGGCAGGTGCAGACCGGTCTGCTGCCCGGCACCTCCGTCCTCTACTTCCTTACCGGTGTCGTCAACAACGTGCCGGTGCGCATTGCCATCCCGTCCGTCTTCACGGATGCGAGCGGCGTCGCCAGCTTCTCCGTCCCCAGCGCCACCACCGGCACCTGGACGCCCGCGCGCTACCAGTGGGTCTGTTTCGCGGTCGACTCCAGCGGCAACCGCACCGAGCTCGGCATAGGCAAGCTGCTCGTCGATCCCGACGTGGGTGGCGCCGCTCCGGTCGATCCACGCTCCAACAACGAGAAACTGCTCGGCAACGTCAAGTGCCTGCTCCAGGGCAAGGCACTTGATGACGTCATCATGTATAAGATCGGTACCCGCGAGCTCACCAAGATGCCAATCAAGGAGCTCCTCTATTGGGAGGGTATCCTCGAGGCTCGCGTCCGTCGCGAGCGCGCCCGGCGCGGCGAGTACGTCCCCACCAAGACCATCGGCATCCTGTTCGGAGGTCGCTAAATGTCCATCCTCGACCTCGGCGGCGAGCGCCCGGCCAGTCTCCGCTCCGGCGACAAAGTCTGGAAGGCCGGCAAGCGCACCATGTCGCCCGCGAATACACCCGCCATCCTGGCCGGTGCGGGTGGTGGTAGCCAGGGTGGGTTTCAGGCCGCCAAAATCAATCGCCTCACGATGGACTTCCTCGCCCGCACCAGCTCCGCGGACCAGGACCTCTTCGGCGACAACGTCCGCCTCCGCGCCCGCGCCCGCTCGCTCGCCTTGAACAATGCCTTTGCCCGCAAGTTCCTGCAGATGGTCCGGCAGAACGTGGTCGGGGAAGCCGGCATCCTGCTCAAGTCCACCGTCACCGGCATCAACGGCAAGGAGACCGCGCAGACCAAGCACATCAACCAGCGCATCGATGAGGAGTGGCGCAAGTGGTGCAAGCGCGGTCGGTGCACCGCCTGTGGGCGCTTCTCGTGGGCAGACGTCCAGCTCCAGGCCATCGCCAACGTCGCGCGCGAGGGCGAGAATGTTCTGAAGTTCGTGTACGGCCGCCAGTTCGGGGAGACCGGCTTTGCGCTCCAGCCGCTCGATAACGACCAGCTGGACGACACCATGATGCAGGCGCTCGCCGGCAACGGCGAGATCCGCATGGGTGTCGAGGTCGACCAGTACCGCAAACCCCAGGCTTACTGGCTCTGGGACGGGCACCCGTTCGACACCATTGGCGGCGGCCGCAACCGCAAGCGCGTACCGGCCGAGTTCATCGTGCACACGGCCATCTGGGAGCGCCCCGGCCAAACCCGCGGTTACACCTGGATGTCGGCCGCCATCCTGCCCCTGAACCAGAGCAACCGATATGAGGAGGCTGTCGTCGTGGCGGCGCGCACGTCTGCGGCCAAGTTCCTCATCATCGAGCAGCAGGTGGCAGAGGGTTTCACGGGGGAGGATGAGGACCGCGAAGGCGACGATACCAACGCCGACGGCACCCAGATCATGACCGCCAACTCCGGGGAAGGCATGCGGCTCGATCCTGGGGAGACGGCCAACTTCATCGACCCGCGTTTCCCCACCAACACCCACAAGGAGTTCATGCAGACCCAGCTGCGCACCGTCGCCTCAGCGCTGCTGGTTATGTATCCCTCGCTGGCGAACGACCTGGAGGGCGTCAACTTCTCCTCGATCCGCGCCGGGCTCATTGATGAGCGGGATATGTGGCGCATCGTGCAGCGCTGGTTTGCGGAGTGCTTCTGCGGCCCGGTGCGCATGGCCTGGTTGCGCATGGCGCTGCTCACCACGCTCAGCGACATATCGCTCTCTCCGGACCAGATGGAGCAGTACAGTGCCCGTGGCCGTGGCTGGGAGTGGGTCGACCCCATGAAGGACGCGCAGGCCGTCGTCCTCAAGTTGGGCGAGGGAATGACCACCTACGAGATCGAGTGCTCCAAGATGGGTCTCGACTGGCAGGATGTCGCCATTCAGCGCAAAAAGGAGCAGGACTTCTTTACGGAGCAGGGCGTGGTCTACGGCGTGGACATTACGGGCGACCAAGGCGGCAAGGGCGTCGCCGCGGGTGATGAGAAGGAAGCCGCGCAGACGCAGGGCGGGGCTGGCGGCGGTCAGAAAGGCAACAAGTGATCTTGTGGGTGGCGTGGCAGTGGCAAAGAAAGGGAACCTTTGAGTTCCAGGGAGTCTTCTCAACGAAGAACAAGGCTGTGGCTGCTTGCAAGCTCGATTCGTTCTGCGTCACACGTGAAGTGCTGGATGAGGAGTTGCCCGTCGAAACTGTTGAGCACCCGTACTGTTGGTATCCGCATCTAGAGCCGGAACCCGATTGGGCTTCCAAAATAGCCTGATTTGACGCCGTTTCCCCGCTTGCGCGACAACCGTCACGCAATGGCCAAGGAACAGGAAAGCCAGACCGAGCTCCGCGAGCTGCCCACCAAACTCGGGCCGCAGCGCCGCGCCATGAACGTGGAGGGCTACGACCCCGAGGCACGCACGGTCACCATGGCCATCAGCTCGGAGCAGCCGGTCGAGCGTTACTTCGGCACCGAAATCCTCTCGCACAAGCCGGGCGCTATCCGTATGGGCCGACTCAAGGGCGGTATGCCGCTGCTCTTCAACCACGATTCCAACCTGCACCTGGGCGTCACCACCGGGCATGAGCTCGGCAAGGATGGCGTGCTGCGTACCGTCAACCAGCTTGGTTCCAACCCCCTGGCGCGCGAAAAAGAGGGAGACGTCAAAGACGGCATCCTCAAGGACGTCTCGCTCGCCTACATCATCCATAAGGCCCAGGTCGAGGAAGACGACAACGGCCACCGCACCGTCACCGCCATCGACTGGGAGCCGCTAGAGAACTCCCTGGTCACCATCCCCGCCGATCCCTCCGTCGGCGTCGGGCGCTCCGCCCGTGAGGCTCCGGACGCCATCCCCGTTGAGTACGTCTTCGCCACCCGTTCCGCGTCCGCAGAGACCACGGCAGCACGCATGGAAGGCGACGAAGACGAGGACGATGAAGACGAGGAAGACGAAGACGCCTCCGATTCCGACAATTCCCGCAGCACCCAACCCACTGAAACGAGGACCACCATGGCAGCTGAAGTCACGATTGATCACGCCGCAGAACGCAAGCAGCGCAATGACGGGCTGGTCAAGCTCCGCACGGCCTACCCCAAGGAGTTTAGCGAGTCCGACCTCGCCCGCGCCATCTCTGAGGACACGCCGTATGCAGCCGTCGCGGAACGCATCGCGGACCTGCAGATCGCCAACTCCCAGCGCAGCAACGTGGCCACCATCGGTGACGGTGTTGTCGCAGACATGAGCAAGCGCGAGGCAAAAAGCTATTCGATGGTCCGCGCGTTGCGCTCTGCAATCAACTCGCGCTTCAACAAGAACGTCTTCAAGGAAGACGCGGAGGCCGGTTTCGAGCGTGAAGTCTCGGACGAGCTGCGCAAGCGCGCCCAGGCGGAAGGTCTACAGGTAGGCGGCGGGTTCTTGCGGCCCTCGAACCTCCCCATCAATACCGAGCGCGCCATGCAGGCTGCGCGCGCCGGCTTCGGCAGTGCCGAGATGCAGGCCCGCACCCTGGCCGCGGGCGGCAACGCCGGCACCACCACCAACTTCACGACCACGGAGACTACGGCGATCGAGCTCCTGCGCGTTCGCACGCGCAGTCTCGCGTTGGGGGCACAGCAGCTTTCCGGTCTCAGCGGAATCTTGCGCATGCCTCGGCAGAACGCTGCGGCGCAGAGCTCGTGGCTCGCGGAAGGTGCGGCGTCGACCGATTCCAACATCGGCTTCGATGACATCATGCTCACGCCCAAGCGCCTCGGCATCACCGGCTCGTACTACATGGAGCTGCTGGCGCAGTCGGCTTTGGCGATAGAGGACATGCTCCGCATGGACCAGGTCGCGGTGGAGGCTATCACGCTGGACTACGCCGCCATCGCCGGTTCGGGAGCCAACAATATTCCGCTTGGCTTGCTGCTCCAGTCCGGTCTGGCCGCCATTTTGCCCGGCAAAACGACTTCTGCTGCTGGTGCGGGAGGCGTGGCGCTCACCTATCTCGACATCATCTCCTTCCTCACGCAGGTCTCGAAGGCGAACGCGGACGACGGCACTCTCGGCTGGATGTTCACCCCGGAAGTCCGCGGCTACCTCATGGGCACCCCGCAGTTCCCGTCTGGCTTGGCACTGCCCATCTGGCCCGGTAACCCCAGTGGCGATGGCACCGGCCTCACCACCGGCCCACTCGGCTTCCGCGCCGGCGTGACCAACCAGCTTCCGAAGAACGGCACCCTGGGCTCCGCCACCAACCTGCACACGGCCCTCTTCGGCGACTTCAGCAGCATGCTCTTCGCGGACTGGGGCATCCGCGAGCTCATCGTGGATAACATCACCCAGGCCAAGAGCGGCATGTACATCGTCACGGAAAACAGCTTGCACGACACGAACGTCCGCCACATTGAGAAGTTCGTCGCCTCCACCACCATCCTGGCCCAGTAATCCGGCCTCGGCAGCCGGGCTCCGCGGAGTCCGGCTCAACCTCAAAGCTCCGCTCACCAACGAGAGAGAACTTTCATGGCGATTTTGCGATTCTCGGCAATCACGGCAGCCCTCGCCGCACGGTACCCCAAGGCGAATTTTGGCCAGGGTGGCACCATTGATTCCCTGCAGGCCGCGGGCGGCGAGGTTTCCTCCATCTCTGCCGCCGCGTCCGTCCGCGGCTTCAGCGCGTCAGTCGGCAATTTGGAGTGGGTCAAGGCCACCGACAACTTCTTCGAAGCGGGCTCGATGATCTCGGTCGGCGATTACGTCCAGGTCAAGGAAGGCGTAGCCAAGTGGCTCGAGTCTCAGGGCCGTGCGGTCATCGTCGACGAGGCTGAGGTCCAGTCCGCCGCGGCCAAGTCCACGACCAAGGCCAAGAGCTAACCCATGTCCTTCGGCGATCAGGACCTGCGAGCCTTCTTCCGGACGGGGCCGTGCGTCAGCTTCAATGGCGTCGGCACCTACCGGGATGCACGGCCCGTGCAGGGGCTGTTGGATCGGTCCATCGGGGCCAAGCTCGCGGAGCAGGGCTTTGGCGGCGTGGACGTGATGATGCCGGAGTTACGGCTCCCGCACGACGCGTTCAATCCTATGCCGCGGGTCAAGGAGGTGATCGTCGTCGGGGGCTGCGAGTACAAGGTAGCGTCCATCACCGCGGAAGATGATGGCGCGGTCGTCTGCCTAGAGCTAAAGAGCACATGAGCGCCAGCCTCCAGTCCCAGATCCTGGATGCCGTCGTGGCCACCCTGGGCGGCGAGCAGCAGAACGTCTTCCGCTGCCAGATGGAGAAGTTTGGCCCGGACGATCTACCGGCGGACAACGTCATGCCGGAGGATGAGAAGCCCGAGTACAACGACAATGTGTCGATAGACCTGCTTCACCGCTTTACCGTGCGTCACGTCGTCGCAGCCGCAAATGCCGTCGATGTGGCCGTGGATGCCCGTTACGTACGCGCCCAGCAGTTACTCCTGGCGGACTCCACCCTAGGTGGCCTGGTCACATATCTCCGCTATCTGGGACGTATCTGGGATTTTGAATCGGGAGGTCAGGAGTATGTCACGCTCGTGGTCACCTACGGAGTCGAGTTCAGCACCAGCCGTTTAGACCCAAGTCTGGCGGGTTATTGAGAGGAGTAGCACATGGCGTTCAAGAAGCTTGTAGGCGATCTCGCCCAGACCAGCGTGGGGTCCAACATCACCTTCACCGGCACCACGGCGGTGGGCAGCCCCAACGTAACCGCGGTGTCCAGCATCGCCGGTTTGCTGGCAGCGTCTCTGCCTGCACCGGTTACCGGCACAGGTATCCCCGCGGGCACCACCATTCTCTCGGCCAGCGGCAGCACCGTGGTCCTCTCCGCTAATGCGACGGCGGCCGGCACGGTCACCCTCACCGCCGAGACCGAGCAGCAGGTGGTCGGCCTGATGAGTTGGGATATTACGGTAGACCTTGATGCTCCCGATGCGACCACGACGGATGATGCCGCCTGGAAGTCCTCGCTACCCAGCGCCAAGGGTTGGACTGCAACTTCCAAGTACTGCTACTACGATGGCGACCCTTCCCAGCAGGCCAACATTCTCTCCACCATCAACGCGCCGGGCCAGGTCTACAAGTGGAACTTCTTCTTTGACGCGGTCAACTCGGATCAGGCGTATACCGGGAACGCCTTCATCTCCTCCATCAAATTCGGGGCGGGCACTGGCAAGGTCATTGGCCTGGATGTCACGCTCAAGGGCTCCGGACCGCTCACCCAGACTACCCAGACCGCGCCGGTCGCCAACCCGCTCACCAACACTGGCCTGCAGGCTGAGGTATAAGCCACTTCTGTGCCACTGTGAAAGCCGCTAACGAAGCGGCTTTTACAGCTCAGGTGGCCCACTTTCTCTCGCTTGTGCCAGTTCTAGTCCACCAGATCTCGGAGGCTTATCATGGATCTTCTCGCGCAGCGCGGCGCTCAGCCGCTGAAACTCGACGGGCAGCAGCATGTGATTATTTATGACATGGCGGCAACGTGGGCGCTCGTACAGAGGTTCGGCGTGGGCTTCGCCTTCGAACTGTACAACGTACAGCCCGGCGACACGCCTCTTCAGGCCGGTTTCGAACTCAAAAGCCTGGACACCTTGCAGTTCTTCCTCTACACCGGCCTCCAAGCGGAGGCCCGGCAGAAAGGCGTCGCCATTGAGCTCGAGCAGCTGGAGCAGTACATGCGGCCGTGGTACCTTCCGCAGATTTTCCGGGCCGTGCTCTACGCCGTCGTCGGCAACATCTTCGTCCCGGAGCCCAAGGGAAAAGACGAGGCGGCCAGCCCGGCGGCGCAGCCGGCCGCACGGAAGCGAGCCGGGAAGAAGGTTTCGACTTTGACGATGCGCAGCGGTTTGCCTATGCATCGCTCAGCTGGAAAGTAGCCGACTTCTGGGCGGCTACTCCGCGCGAGTACCATTTGGCCCGGCAGGGCTTTGAGCAGCAGCTTGCCGATCGTCTGCGCGTGGAGGCGCACTGGATGGCTCCGCTCTACAGCATGCAGTCCTGCCAACTCATCACTGCGGCTCAGCTCCTCGGGGAGCAGGAAGAGGTCGACGCCGACGCCATGGCTGCAGCCGCCCGCGAGCTCGATCTCAAGTTGCGCCTCATTGACGCGCGGCGGAAGGCGGTGAACTAACGATGGCAGGCAATGGCATCGTCATCCAGATCCAGGGCGACGGCGAAAGCGCCAAGCGCGCGCTCGATCTCGTCCAGGAGAAGCTGCACCAGACCCGGGAGACCGCTGAACATGAGGCCGGGGGTATCGCCAGCGCCATGGAGCGAGTCAAGACCTCGTTCGAAACCATAGGCCTCTACATGGGTCTCCGGGAAGGCATTGCCGCGCTCAAGGAGATGACCCTCGGCAGCTTTGAGCTGGGCGAGACCCTGCAGCGCGCCTCCGCCAAGACCGGCCTAGCCGTCGAGACGCTCTCCACTCTCAAGTACGCCGCCGCCACTACCGGAGGTGATTTCGAAGGATTGAGTGCCGCGGTCGCCAAGATGGACAAGACCATCGGCGCGGCCACCAGCGGCAACAAGACCGCGCAGGCAACTCTGGGCGCTCTTGGATTGAATGCAAAAGACCTGGCCGGGCGCACGGATGGAGCGGAGATCGCGTTCAAGAAGTTCACGGAAACCCTGGCTGCCACAGAGAACCCGATCCGTCGCGTCCAGTTGGCAACAAGCGTACTCGGCAAAGCCGGCGCTGACCAGATTCCTATGCTGATCGAGATGGGCCTGCACTGGGATGAAATGAAGGAGAAGGCAGAGCGGGCAGGCGTCTACTTGTCTGGCGCGCAAGCAAAGGCTCTCGCCGAAACCTCTCAGAAGCTCCATGACATGCAGCAGGCAGCCATCGGCGCAGGCCTGGCTTTCAGCGAGGGTTTAGCGCCTGCTCTGAACGGGATTCTTGATGCGATCTCTGGCGGCAAAGGCACGCTCGATACTTTGACTCAGTGGGGACGGGACGTAGGCCGCGTTCTCGCCTTTGTGGGAGAGCTTGCTTACTCTACGGTGGCGGTCCTTGAGGCAGTCTTCGCTGCGGCAGAACTCGGCAAGTACACGGAAAGTGGCCGCAAGGATATGGCCGCCGCCAACGAGTTACTGGCCAAGGCAGAGAAGTTCCACGATATCGCTTTCGGCGATGCTCCAACCGCCAAGTCTGCTGACCTTTCAGCTCAATCTAAGGGAGGCGGCTTCGAGGGAAGCGCCGCCACCGGCAAGGAGAAGAAAGGACCGACTGGAAACGGCATCGACGCCGCGCAGACGGCGCTCGCCGAGGAGCAGGCCCGCGCCGCTGCCCAGGCGCAGCAGCAGACCACCGCCGCCATGCTCGCGGAGCTTGACTCCCAGCACAAGCTCCTGCTGCTCTCGGACTCGTTCTACTACCAGGAGAAGCTGCGCTTGCAGGTGCAGGCCTTCGATGCGGAGCGGGCTGCGCTCGAGAAGCAGGAGACCGACCTGCAGGCGCTGTACGCGAAGCAGCGCGCTAACAAGCTGCTCGTCCGAGATAAGGCCGGGAACTCGGCCGAGGAGCTCCGCACCCAGCGCGAGATGCTGGAGGTACAGGAGCGCATCGGGGCCGTCGTCGCTAAGAGCCAAGAGGCCGCCAGCGCCAACGCCGCGGAGGTGGGCGGCGCGAACAATGCTGCGGAGCTCGCCGGGCTCAAGCTGGCCGCGGATCTCGAAAAGGAGCGCAACGCCGGCCTAACCGCGCAAATCGCGCTCATCCGCCGGAAGCGGGAGCTTGAAGCCCAGAAGGTGACCAGCGCCGGCGGCTCGGATTCGGACGCCGCGGCGGTCAAGTCTCTGGGAGACATCGCCGTGGCCAAGCTGCAGATCGCGCAGGTCGACGAGCAGATCCGCAACTCGGAGGCGGATAACAAGCGCGCCGTGGACGCCACCAACGATGCCGCCGCCAAGTATCCGCTGCTCAAGGCCGCCGCCGCCAAGCAGGTCAACCAACTCAACGCCGCGGAGGCCGCGCAGCTGCAGCAGCTGGTGGCGCAGTATGACGCGCTCGCTGCGGTCCTCGGCGGGGAGTACCTGGAGAAGGCCAAGGACCTCCACGCCGAGATCGACAAGCTCAGCCGCCCCAGTGACAAGGAGCAGTCCGCCTTCTACAAGACCCTCATTGACGGCCTCGAGGGCATCAGCCGCAAAATGGCGGATACCGCCGAGACTGGCCGCGGCGCGTTCCACAAGATGGCGAAGTCCGTCGAGAAGGATTTCACTGATCTCGCGCTCAAGCTGGCGGAGCAGAAGTTCATCACGCCACTGCTGGAGCGTTCGCTCGGCGGTGGCGGCAAGCTCCCTGCTGTAGGCGGCGCCACCGGCCCGTCGTGGCCCAACACCTCGAATGCGGCAGCGCGCGGCGGCATCCTCTCCTCGCTCCCCGGCACCATCCTCGGCATCGGTAATGGCGGAGGCGCGTCCTCGGCTGCCGGCAAGGCCAACGTAACGGTCCAGATCGTCAACAACTCGAGTTCGCCAGTCACCACCTCGGCGGGCAGCACCAGCGCCAGCGGAGACATCAACGACCTCATCATTCACACCGTTCTGGAGAATGCTTCCACCGGCGGAGTGCTCTCTCACCTCTTCAGCGGGGGCGGAGGGTAAGAATTTCCCGCCACTTTGCCTGTAGTGGCGCGTCGCGCTTATGACGAAGCGGTGAATGCTCGGGCCAGGCCGCACCCCAACCGTCTCCCCTTTACGGGGGTGCTCACGCGCGTGGGGCTCCCGAGTGACAAGCCTCCCGGTGGAGCGCGCGGTCATCGCGTAGTGCTGGCGCCGGAGGCCGTCGAGGAGGCGCTGCCTACCCTCATTGGCATGGGAGTCGCCTTCAAGGATGGCTGGAGTGGCCATGACACCCGTCAGAAGTGCGGAGTCATCAATGAAGCGACGATCGTGGGAGATGAGCTGCGCATCAGCGGCCACCTCTATGACCATGACTTCCCGGAGGTGGCGCAGGCCATCCGCACCATGGATATGGGCATGAGCTACGAGATGCTCGAGTGCTCCGTCCAGGACCTACGTGCAGAGCCCTGGCTGCTCACCCATCTCACCTTCTGCGGTGCGGCCATCCTGCTGCGGCAGAAAGCGGCGTACGAGACCAGCAGCATCAAGCTTGTGGCGGAGTGATCACCGCGAAAGCAGGTACTCTCGTGCCTTCCGGACCATGGCTGCGAAATGGCGCAGTTCCTCGATAGCAGGATTGAAGTCTCTGATCTTAACCCTCTCCAGGGCGATCGCACGCTTCTCCATGCGTTCAGCTAGGACCGCAAGCACCTCTTCTGGCGTGAGTATTATCACCAGATGATCTTAGGCGAAGAAATAGCGAACATATCCACAAGTCGTCTAAGGCCCTTAGAGTGAGGAACATACCTCTACGACCATGGCTTTCAGAGGGAAGAAGGCCATCCGCAGCCGTCTGCGGCGCGACCATCCTGCTCCGGCTCAAGGGAACCTATGAGACCAGCAGAATCAGGCTCGTGGCGGAATGATCATAGGGCGGCGTGTAGATATACTGATAGGTATGGTCGGTACCCCAAATAAGTAGGGTTGTCCATGACTCTCCCCCGTTAGCCTGCTCCACTGGCGTTGTAGTGACAAGAAACGCGTAGCGCTCGAATATGGGAGTGCATCTTCATGGGCATCATACGGGGAGAGTTATAGGTTTCGAGGTCGTTCTGTGTTGACGAGCTTGTTGCGCAGCAACATAATTAACCCCGAATGGACAATCGCCTGCTTCTGTCGCTTGGGCTACAAGCGATCTTTGTTGCCGCCATTGGGTGCATCAAATCGCTCGTACGTGGTCGCCTTACTTGGGCCCGGTTTTATTTGGGCTTGGAAGTTGCCTTAGCTGCTTTTGGAAATGGCGTTACGAACATAATCGATATTGTTCGCGAATGGGATGGTCACCCTGGCGCAGTAGTAACCGAGACGATGAAGGACCGCATCGTGAATACCGCTGGTTTCGTTGTAGTTGCCGCCGCTGCCCTGCTATTCGTCATGCTTATCCATCAACGATGGGAGCGTGAAGAAACGAGTGGACCAAGACCTGACCAGAGATGGAAACGTGGCGTCTGGATGGGCTTTGTGGCGAATGGTATAGCGATCTTGCTTTTAGCTGTCTTCGTAGTCTTCAAGGTTAGGGGTAAGTTGTGAAAATTCCTGTCACTTCAGTTGGTACGCTGGACGGTTTGTCGGCTCTCGCTCTTCTCGTGTGTATCGTCGTACTAGCGGTGGCGATCGAAATGAGTGCACCGCTATGGGTAGCGTTCGGCGCATTTGGAGCAACTGCGACCGGAATCGCACGATTGGCATATGGTCCCAAGCCTCAAAATCCTCCAAACATCCCTCTTCGGCGAAAGCGTGTTCTATAACGCGTTAGAGAATCGCTGTTTCTGAAAACCGGGACATAGCTATTTCAGCTTGATCTCCACCCCAACCTCTTTGGCCGTCTTCACAAAGATCTCTGCAAACGCGAAGTCCACCGTCTCCTTCACGGTCTGCTCCATGCCGAAGCGGGCCTGCACATGCGCGCTACGCACCAGCGTGTACCAGGGCTCGGCATCGCGGGCGCCGCTGTAGCCCATGCCACCATGCCGCACGAAGATGCACAGCGTGCCGCCCTTGGTGTGCTGCAGAAAAGCGATGAACTCTCCGTTGCCCAATTTGCGCATCGTCCGCCGGGTGATCACCTTGCGCGTGCCGTTGCTGCGGCTGCCCGCGGAGAACTGGCCGCTGAAGGTGTCGCCCACGTTTGCGCCCGCCGGCAGCAGCGCCGTGGGCCGCAGGTTGTCCGGCAGCGGCCGCGTCTTCGGCGTGTAGCGCCACAGATAGCTGGTAGGAATGGCGAGGTACTTGTGCCCGCCGTACGGCACCTTCTCGCCGCCCTCTTCCTGACGGGGCAGGTAGTCCGGCGCGCCGGTCTTGCGGTTGCCGGTGTCCGTGTACACCTCGCTGGTTTGGGTGCTCTTGGTCGCCGGCGTGATCTTGATGTTGGTCTTCGTCCACTCGTTGCGGGTGGTAAAGCGCCGGTCGACCGTCAGCCGTACCTGGTCCTGCGCCGCCTGCGCCACCTTGGTCAGGCTCTTCGCCAGGATGAACGGCAGCTGCTCCTCGTTCAGCGCACGCACCTGCGCCACCGCGTCATCGATGTTGATTGAGAGCTTGATCAAGTCAGGCACGGATTGTCCCTTCTCCATAACCTCCAGCGTTCTACGCCCTCACGCATAATGCGTTCCAATTCCACCCTGACGTCCTCTGGTGTGCGGTCTCGCGTCTGGATAGCGGCGTACAGGGGGTCAGGGTAATCGCTCACCACGGTCATGAACACAGTCTCACGGGCGTCCGCTGGATTCGGCCACTGGTCAATCACGGTTATGGTCAGGTCAGACACTGTACGCGTAATCTCCTGTTTTCTGTTTACACGAGTCACACGTTTCGCCGACGCCGCTTCCGTGACACCCTTCGCATTCCTTTGACTCGAACACTTCTTTGTAGCTAGTGCGCCTTGGATACTTGCCGCTGCCATGGCATTGCGGGCAGGATAGACAACCGCAAGTGTAAAAACCGGCATTGCTTCTCGGAGTGTTGCTCGTGTCCATGCTCCCGATTTTTCGCTGGTTTGCGTGATTCGGCAAGCCTCTGCGAAAACCTTCCCGTGGCCGCCTATCCCAGCTTTCCCGATCTCAGCCGCGCCCCCGCGCTGCGCACCAAGACCAGCAGCTTCGACCCCACGCTGCGCGACACCATGGAGAACGGCATGGTCAGCACCCGCGCCCGCTTCACGCGCAGGCGGCGGTCCTGGGATGTCGAGATCCAGTTCCTCACCAATGACGACTGGCGCGCGCTCGAGCAGTTCGTGCAGGTCACGGTGGTCTACGGCGCGGGTATCTTCTTCTTCACAGATCGTCGTGACGCCCAGAATCCCGCGCAGCTTACCGTGCGCTTCTCGAAAATACCCACTTACACCGACGCCGGCTGGATCCAGAACCAGTACACGCAAAACTGTACCTTCTCGATCGAGGAAGTCTGATGGCAACCTCGCGCCCTACGTTTGCTCTGCTCTCCGTCGTCTCCAATTTGGAGCGCCACAAGCTGGACTCCACGGAAGAGTTCCTGCTGCTGATGGATCTCGAGTACCCCGGCGACGGCGCGCCCGTGCAGCCCACAGCTGTCGTCCCTGCGCAGCAGCATGTGCGCTTGATCCGCAGTCCCGACCCCTACACCTTCGACGCCGGTGACGGCAACGGCCCGCAGGAGTACCAGCCGTTCAACTTCCAGATGGGCGATCTCAAGGTCGGCACGGATGGCAGCGTGCCGGACTGCGAGGTGCAGGCCTCGAACGTCATGCGCGCGCTGCAGGGCGTCATTGAGCAGTATGCCGGCGTCGTCGGCGCCAACCTCTACCTCTACGTTGTCAACACCGCCAACCCCGCCGGCGAGCCGGACCTTGCGCTCGCCTTCACGGTCAAGCAGACCACGTCCGATGCCAAGCTGGTCCACCTCAAGTGCGGCGCTTCCAGCCCGCTGCGGCGGCTGTTTCCTTTCCAGGTCTACCGGCCCAACTTCTGCATCTGGCAGTACAACAGCCCGGCCCTGCAGGCCATCACCGCCGCCGCTATCGCGACCGGGCAGCCACTCACCGATCCTCCAGGCCTGCAGTGCAACTATCGAGGCCCCCTGCCCACCTGCAGCCACACTATCGATGGCTCGAACGGGTGCCAAGCCCACAACAACCTGGTCCGCTTCGGCGGCTTTCCTGGCATTGATACCAACGGCGCGGCCGTGGCGAGCGTGGCATGAAAACTCTTCCCGTCCAGCACTACCTCGATCTTCTCGGCGCATCTTTTGTCCCGGACGCTCGCGGCCCCTCCGCGTACGATTGCGTCGGGCTTGCAATGGAAGTGCTGGCCCGCATGGGATGCACACTGCCAGCCTACCTCTCGGACGCGGCGTCGCTGCATCGTGCTCTAGCGGAGGGTGGGCCGCTCTCCGCCACGCACCGCCTGGCCGTCGCCGAGCCCGGTTGCGTAGCCCTGCTGCGCAGTCCGAACGAGGCCGGCCGCCACCTCGGCATAATGCTCGATCGCACCCACCTGCTGCACGCCTCGGAGGATGCTGGCACGGTCGTTACGGAGTCCTTGGCGCACAGTGTCTGGGGCGGGCGGGTCATTGGCTTTTACCGCGTGGCGCCACAATGATCCGCCTCGTCCGCACCCACAATCCCTTCGAGCCCTCGCTCCATCGCGAGGACCGCGAGCTCGTGTTCCACCCGACCCGCAACCTGCGCGACTACCTCATCGACGCCAGTCTAGACACGGATGAGATCGTCGTGTCACTCAACGGCCAGATCGTCTCGGAAGAGATCGCCCTCGCGATCGTCCCGCTTGATAAGGATTACATCGTCGTCACCCCACGCATCCACGGCGGCAGTCTCTTCCGCGCACTCGGTCAGTTCGCCGTCCTCGCCGCCTCGGCTGCCCTGGTCGCCACCGGTGTCGGCGCTGGTCTGGGCGCGTTTCTTGGATTCTCCGGCGCCACCGCTCTCGCCGTCGGCAACGCTATCCTGGCCGGCGCGGTCTCGATCGGCGGCAATCTGCTCATCTCCGCCATCGCCAGCGCGCTTGCGCCCTCGAAGAAGTTCGCGTCGCCCAGCTACGCCTTCTCCGGCCCCAGCACCACCGCGCAGAGCGGCATTCCCATCCCCAAGGGCTACGGCACCTTTCGCTCCGGCGGCAACATCATCGCCAGCTTCGTCGATATCGAAGGCCTCGACCAGTACATCAACTGCCTGGTCTGCTATGGCTTCGGTCCGGCGCGCTCGATCAGCTCCATCCAGATCAACGGCAAGGACATCTCCACATACCAGAATGTCCAGTACTACACGCGTCTTGGCACCAACGACCAGACACCCATCCCGGCCTTCAACCGCGTCGTCAACGGATACCCGCAGGACACCCAGTGCCTCGCCGGCGTGCCCGTCATCGTCCCCGGCACCGGTGATCTCACCCAAATACTCTTCGTCGACATCGTCTTCCCCAACGGCCTCTTCGTCCTCACCAACGACGGCAACTACATCCCGCTGATCATCACGTACAAGGTGGAGTACTCCGCTGCTGGCCAGAACAACTGGCAGCCGGTCATCCAGCCGCTCACCACCTTCGACGTCATCACTTACGATCCCACCACGGGCAAGCCCAACCCCTATAACTCCTGGGTGGTCGTCGCGACGGACCTGCCAGCCGGGTCCGGCGTCGTCTACTTCTCGGACAACGGCCCGCATACGCCGGGTGATCCCTGGAGCGGGCAGCAGACCGTCAACGTCGAAAACCCGGATACCACCAGCTCCAGCTACACCAAGACCTTCTATGGCGAGTGGCAGCCGGTCAATCTAGAGATCAACCAGGTGCAGGTCAGCAAGTGGACTGCGGGCTATGTCTACTGCAGCACGTTCGGCACCCAGGCCATCTACCAGCGCACCAGCATTTATGGCCTGGCACCCGGCAAGTACGACGTGCGCATTACCAAGTACGGCTCCGGCCGCTGGGGCTCGCCTGGAGACGTCCAGCCGGGGGATAACGACTCGCCCAACGTCGGCCAGGAGCTGTGGGTCCACTCCGTCTCGGAGGTCTCGCTGCTCGATCTCGCGTATCCCAACATGGTTCTGGTGGGGGTGCGCGCGCTGGCCACCAACCAGATCAGTGGCTCCAACGTCCAAATCACCGCTTTGGTGGAGTACGGGTTGCGCACGCTCGACAACAATTTGCTACCCGCCGAGCTGCAGACCTTCGAGGAAGACAATCCCGCCTGCGTTGCCGCGGACATGATGCTCGATCGCTTGTACGGCGGCGGCCAGTACCCCGGCATCCTGCCCGCGAACCTCAATCGCTACATCGATGAGTGGGTGGCCTGGGCGGAGCTCAATGACCAGCTGGTCGACGACGGCAACGGCAACAGCATCCGGCGCCACGTCTTCAACGGCGTCTTCGACTCCGAGGAAGATCTCTGGACAGCGGTCGGCGCGGTGGCTCAGATGTCCCGCGCGGCCGTCATCCCGCTCGGCCGTGATTATGGCGTCTTCATCGACGCGCCGGCTGTGCCGGTGCAGATCTTCACCATGGGCAGCATGGTCGCGGATAGCTTCACCGAGACCTGGCTTGAGCTCGATGCGCGCGCCAATCAGGTGGAGGTGCAGATCGCGGATGCTACCCGCTACTACCGGCAGGACAACCCCATCGTCTACATGGATCCCGCCAACCAGAACGCTGGCGTGGCCATCAAGAATGTGCGAGTCAACGGCCTGGGCATCACCAGCCCCGCGCAGGCCTGGCACTTTGCCCGCTACCGCGAGCGCATGAATGAGTTCCTGCTTCGCTCCGGCTCCTTTCAGTGCGATCCGCGCGCCATCGCTTGCCGCCCCGGCAACGTGGTCATCCTGCAGAACGACGTGCCACAGTGGGGCTTCGGCGGCCTCACGCTGATCAACTCCACGGCCTCGGCGGTGGTTGTGGACCGCAACGACCTGCCCTTTGTCGCCGGCACGGCCTACTCGCTCATCGTGCTCATGCCGGTCATCCTGCGCTACACCCTTACCGCCGGCGCGGTCGTCGCGTCCGTCGACTCGACCGGCTATACCGTCGGCCTGGAGATGGCGCTCGCCGACTTCGATAACGCGCAACGTGTGACGCGAGCCGTCATCGCCGGTGTCGACTGCCTCATCCTCAGTGCAGCCGCCGGATCGATCATCGTCACCCCTCCGCCCGGTTTCACCCCGGCCGCCGGCATGTCGGTCCTGCTCTATGACACGGATGTCCTCGAGACCTGCGCGGTTCTCGGCGTCACCACGGTCGAGAACGTGCAGACCGTGCAGCTCAGCACCCCGCTCTCCCAGGCTCCGCAGGATTTCAGCACCTACTTCTACGGCCCGGCCGGTTCGCAGAAGCTGGCCCGCATTGTGCGCATTACCAAGCAAACCGACTTCCGATCGAAGGTTGAGTGGGCGGACTACGACGCGCAGGTCTACGTCGACGCCACCCCCACCGTCGGCGAGACTTCCGCCCAGGTCACCACCAGCCCTGGCGTCACCGCGCTTACCGGCACGGAAAATGTGCAGAGCACTGGCGCGATGAACGTGTCGTACGTCAATCTCAGCTGGCAGAACGGCCGGGATACGGTCGGCGTTAGCATCTTCGCCCAGCTCGTCGGGGGCAATACAGCGACGAACGGCGGTTTGCCCCAACTGGTCGCCCGGTTGACCGGTAGCCCAACCACCTGGCAGACCCAGGTCGCGCCTGGCATCAGCACGGTGTACACGGTTGTTGGCTTCGATCTCAACAACAACTACCAGGCCTTCGCAAAGGCTCCCTCGGTCACCGTGGCACCGGTGGGCGCGGCGGCCAACCTGCTGCTGGGCTCGAGCTTCGATACTGGCTTCGCCTATTGGCAGACCCTCACCCGCGCCACAGACACGCTTACCTCCGACACTGGCGGCGGCGGGGAGGCGGTGTACACCGTCGGCGGCTCCGCCATCAAGGCCAACTCCGCGCTTTACTACCAGAGCGTCGCCAACTCTAGCTGGAGCGTCGGCCAGAGCCTCATGCTCTCCGCGTACGTGGCCACCGCGGCGGCGTCGGCCGCTACGCCCAATGTCGGCAACGTTACGTTGTCGCTTGTCTTCCAGGGCACTACCGGCTCCGGATCCGGCACGACGACCACAACGCTCGGCGTAGCCACCGGCACTCAGCCCATGGCTGCCAGCACTGCGATCACCCGGCTAGTCACTCCCAGCACCGTCGTCCCAGCGGGAACCACCTCCATCCTCGTCTGGATTGGGGTGGATGGCGGCCTCACGGCAGGATCCACGCCCGTGGTGCAGGTGGGATCGACCGTCACCACCAGCCACTGGCTGCTGCAGAACGCGGCGGCTGGCCAGACGGTTCCCAGCCCGTACAGCCCCGCCAGCCTGCCCGCCACGGTCGCCGCCACCTATACGGCCATTGGTGTCCCCACCACACCAGTCACGTATCCCGAGCCCAAGCCAGAACCAGGCCAGCCGGTAGAGGATTAGTTCTGGGTCGCGGGTCGCGGTCCCGCTGAGTGATCGGCCCTTTCTTCTTCTACGCACCCGCTGATTTGACCGCCAGCCACCCACGCCGGTACTCCTCACCGGGATATGGTTCCCCCTGCAGGTTTCACATCGTTGGTCGCCGCCCGCATCCAGGATGCGGCCGGCAACCTGCTGCCGCTGGGAACGCTCGAGGTGCTGCCCTCAGATATCCATGGCCGTGCGCTTACTGCGGTTGCCGGCGGTGTCGGCGGTCCCATGCTCACACGAGCCATCGTCTTTCAAGTGGTGAATGGAGCGTTGCCGCAGGGCATCTACATCGCGGATACCGCGCTGACCCGTCCGCCGAACATCTGCTACCGCTTCATCGTCCGAGACTTCCTGGAGTGCATCGTTCTGGATCTCAAGGGCGTCCAGTTTGCACCGGCGCCTACCGCCACCCCCGTCTTTGACCTCGACACCTACACACCCAACATCGGCGTGCAGGCCGTCGTTCAGACTGGACCCGTCGGTGCCAGCGCCTATCAGGTGTGGTTGCAGGCTGGTAACCAGGGAACGCCTCAGCAGTTCCTCGATTCGCTCGTCGGTGCACCGGGGACTCCCGGCCAGCCTGGAACCAGCAACATCAAGGACGGCATCACCGGCGTCACGTACACCTTTGTCATCAACAACGGCGTCATCAACGCATTCCCGGCTGCGCTGGTGAATGGCACGCCCACCTCCATGGTGCTGGCAGACGTCTCGAGCGGCGGCCACATGGCGCTCACCGTCAATGGCGGCGCGCTCAATCCGCTGAGCATCGGCACACTCGGTGTCCTTGCCTCAAGCGCCACGCTCATCGATTCGGTCACCGGTCAGTACTGGCTGCTCTCCTTCTCCTCCGGCACGCTCTCTCCGCAGCCCGTCGCCAGCTCCTCCGGAGGTGTGGACAGCTTCCGCTTCGCGGATCTGCAGACCGGGCAACACTTCCTCCTCACCATCGCTGACGCGACTATTCAACTCGATCCCGCCTAAAAGGACGCCCTTATGCTTCGTCGCCTCGTCGTCGCCCTATCGATTGCCCTCTGCCTCTCCCCGGTCTTTGCGCAGACGTACGCCTCACGCACCTTGATGACCAACGCTGGCACGTACAACAGCGGCATCACGTATGCCGTCAGTGACGTAGTCCAGGCCGGCGGCGCGTTTTACATTTCCATCACTGCCGGGAATGTCGGCAACCCCGTCACGGATTCCACCCACTGGCAGCCTTGGACCGCCTCTTCTGACGGCATCGGCAGCTACACCATCAACGGCAAGACCGTTTCTAACGGCGGCTCCATCACCCTCGCCCCTGCAGATATCGGCGCGGCTACGGTCGGGGCGGCCAGCTCGGCACAGCAAGCCGCCACGGCAGCCCAAACTACCGCCCAGCAGGCGCAGACTGCAGCTCAGGCAGCGCAGGCGACTGCGAGCACTGCGCAGACGGCTGCCTCGAATGCGTCTTCGACGGCTACGGCCGCGCAAACCGCCGCCCAACAGGCGCAGACCATGGCGCAGACCGTCCAAGGAGCGGTTGCCAACGGCGTCGCCACGACACCCCCAACGCTGTTTCCCCTCTGCGGTGCTGGAACAGCAAACCACACCCAGGTATGCAGTACGATCACTGGAACCTCAATCGTTGTGGGCACCATTCCCTCCGCTTGCGTGGGGGCTACCAGCATCTGGTGCGCAACGATAGGCTCCGTGCGGGGTACGCCCACTCCTGGTCAAGCATTTATGCAGCCGGATGCCACTGCCGGTGGCTATATCTACTCGTTCGATGGCGGCCCTTGGCAGCGACTCAATCCACTCAGCGGTCTCGTTGCGAATTGCATTCCGCTTGCCGACTCCAGTAACACGCTAAACAGGAGCTCGGCATGGTGTCAGGCTGCCGATGGCTCGCAGATCGGCACGGGTGCCAACCTGATCCTTGGTGGCTTCACTCAAATGTATGGTCCACTCGATCTCAAGTATCTACTGAGTTCAGTTTATCCAACCTGCTATCTAGGTGGTCAGCTAACGAATCTCGACTGCTACCAGCCCATCGCCGGGCTTACCCAGTACTGCATTCCGGTTGCGGCTACGGCCAACACCCTGGTTGGCTGCTCTCCTTGGACCCAGACAGCCGACGGTACCGAGCTCGACACTTCAGCAAACGTAAAATTCAACGGTACTGCTCAATTCAACAATCCTGTTTCGCTGAGCTATCTCGCAAACTCGGCCGATTCACTTTGTCTTCTCAACGGAGTGGAGACCAACTTAGGGTGCCGAAAAATACCACAGTACGGCCCAATAACTTCGGCACTTTCCTACAATTCTGATGCAACCGCCACGACATCTGCGACGTTAGCTCCCGTCACTTGTAAAAGCTTTACCTGCACCACCCGTAGTGGTACGTACGAGATTCAGATCTCGACGCTCAGTGCTGGGAGTAACCTCCTCTACTTGCAGTGGGATCCAACTCCCGTACCCATGAACTGCGAGGTTCATCAGAACGGAGGACCGAACTGGCTAGGTATCGGTAACAACAACCCGGCGAGTGTAGGCGGCTTCATCATTGTCATGGAGGCCGGCGTTAGCAACATGACGGTACGAGTCAGCTATAACTGCACTGAAAATCCAGCACAATAAGAGGAGGTCACAATGCTTATGCTCAGAAAGTACGTTCTAGGTGTGCTCTTAGTGGTTGGTCAGGCTGTCGCACAGGTTGCCGGTCCTACTCCCGTTGCGCCCGCCCAGGTCGCAGGATACGCCTACGTCTGGGGAGACGACTGGACTCACTACGATGTCACGCAAGGTCATGATCCGGGTCACAACTGGTATGACACTGGCGTCTATTTCGTTAATCCCTGCGGAACGAAAAATCAGATCGATCCAGTACTAGGCGGCTACAGCGCGACGCTAACTCAGGGACAGGTCGACGCCTACACCCAACCCTGTACCGACGTTCATATCTCCTCGTACAACACTAGCGCGACCGACAGTGCGCTTACCGGGCACGCCTGGCAGTACGGCTACTTTGAGGCGAAGATCAAATTTACCCCGGTTACAGGTGCATGGCCTAGCTTCTATCTAGAAGCGGCGAACGCCTACGACCTCATCAACTCGCCATTTGGTAAATATCCCGAGATCGACGTGTTTGAGTGGCAGTCGAACGACCCGCTCAAGCTCTTCGAGTCTCTCCACGTGTGGCAGAGCGATGCCAATGGAATGCACGGTGCATTTATTGCAAGTCAGCAGTTCCAGCCCCCCCTTACCACGGACTTCAGCCAATACCATACCTATGGCCTGCTTTGGACGCCCACGGGAATTTCGTACTATCTCGATAATGTCTTGATGAACTCCACGACTAATAATGGGATTCAGGACACACGGGCTTACCCGTACAGCGCCATCTATACCGGATTTCCTGCCGTTCCCCTTGCCATCCACCTTACCGTAGGTGCTGGTTGCAACTTCGGCAACTACACGTTTCCCCAGACCACCTGCCCCGGACAGGCCAACGTCGTCAGCCAGCAGGTGGCTTGGGTTCACGTATTCCAGAGGCCTACGCTCGCCCCCGCAAGCACCATTCAGTAACCTGTTCGACCAATCTATTCGCGAGGTTTACCTGATGCGCACCCTCATACTTTTTCTAGCTCTTCTCCAGTACAACCAGGCTACGGCGTTCGATGTTTCGGCCGCCGCCTCTTCTACCGTTGCGTGGTACGTTCAGGGTCTCTCCTTTGGTCCATACACAGCCACGGCCGTTCGGGATGACGGCGTCTCTCAGCAGCTGAGCGTGCAGGTCATCCCGCGCGTCCCTTCCCCATCCACGCAGACGACGACAACGGTCAGCTCATCCAAGGGGGATCATGCCGCTGCAGCGTATGACTCAACCGCTTACGTCATCGCGCCTACGTTGCCAGGGCACTGGACCATCCGCGCGATCGGCAACTACACCTTTTCCGCCGCGCACACCATCACCGTTCCGGCGCCTGCCAAGTAGGGCTGCGAGCTGACATCGCAAGCCGATTTGACCCAGCGGGAAGCAGACTGGCATAGCTACTGGCTATGACCGCTCCTACCGGCTGGACCCTCTTCCTCGCCAACAACATCCAGGATGCCTCCGGCAAGCTGCTGGCGCAGGGCACGCTCGAGTTTCTACCCACGGACAGTACCAACCGGCCGCTCACCGTTACGGTGGGCTCGCCGACCGGCGGCGCCATCCTCACCCAGGCCGCACCGCTCCCCGTCTTCGCCGGTTCGGTCGGCCCTGCCAACCTGCCACGCGGCCAGCAGTGGCGTGGCCAGTTCAACTCCGCGTATGGCAGTGGCTACTCAGCGGGGGATGTGGTCGAGGTCAGCAGTACCTTCTATCTCAGCAACGCGGCCGCCAACACCGATACACCGGGAGGCTCCGCCAAGTGGACCGCAATTTCCGGTCAGATGCCGCCCATCGTGCCGGACACCGCGCTTACCCGTCCGGCCAACATGGCGATCCGCGTTACCGTCAAGGATGCTACCGGTGCGGACGTCTTCCGCGTCCCGTACGTCTATCCCACCGGCCCCAGCTTCAACTTCGATACCTTTCAGCCCAACGTAGGCTCTCAGGCCGTAGTGCAGACCGGCCCTCCCGGCCTCAGCGCCTATCAGGAGTGGCTGGGGGCCGGCAACGTCGGGACACTCGCGCAGTTCCTCGCCACGCTGCAGGGAACGCAAGGTATTCCAGGACCAAAAGGCGATGCCGGCACCACCACACTCACCGGCTCCAATGGTGATTTCACCATCCCCGGTCTGATGACTGCGCATCGTGATTCGCTGACCGATACGTACCTTGCACCAAGCGGCAACAACGGCGGCTTTCCCCTTTACGAGCAGAGCACACAGACGGCCATGGTCGCAGGACCCGGCCATAATTCCGGCAATAGCGGCGGCTGGTCGATCACGCACGGCCACGCCACTTATCTCTACAGCTCGCAGCGCGGCATCGGCCAGGGATTGGTCATTGATGCACACAAAGTGGGCGTGGGGGACTTTGCCGGCTTCTACGCCTACGCCCGGGGCAACGTCGGCGTTACTGCAGGCTCGGACGAGGGCTACGTCGCCGTCCAGGGCGAGCTCTATGAACTGGCGAACGCCTTCAACGGGACCGTTAGCAGCACTGCCGGAACAGGCGATACCAAGCCGGTTTTTACGTTCGGTGCTCAGTACCAAATCACCGGCGTAGCAGCTGGACCCCATGACGCCACGGCCAACGCGGTCACGGTCCAGTGCCTCAATCCACCTCCGGCCGGAGCCCACGTCACCTTCAGCGGGTTCACCAATCCTGCCCTCACCTCGCTCAACAATACCGATTCCCTGATTTATTCCTCAAACGCGACTTCTTTTGTGGCCGCGGCTGGAACCAACTACGGCCCGTTTTCGAATATCACGGACAACGGCATCGCCACCGTCTTCGGCAACAATTACACGATCGACGGCGCGACCATGCTCAACCTGTCCAAGGGCACCCTTTCGGGCACTCTAACCGGATCCTGCTACGGATTGTCAGGCTACGATGCGAGCGGCACGCCACTGAATACTTTGGGCATTCAGGCTCTTCCGGTCGCGGGAGTCACCCTGCCCCTCACCACTGCCTGGGGCTTCTGTCCGCAAGGAATTCCGTTTACCGGCAACACGCGAGACCTGATGACCTCCCAGGACAATCTCACGATGACGCTCGGCAGTCTCAGCGCTCCGGTCACATTTGCTGCTACCACCGTCACTGGTAGTCCAAACCTAAATACTTCCTCCAGCATCGTTGGCGTTGCTGCCGGCCAGCATGTTACGGGTGCTGGCATTCCTGCCGGCGCGACCGTCCTCTCTGTCAGCGGCACGACGGTGGTCATCTCAGCCAATGCCACTGTTACCTCAGTGGGCGCCATCTCGGTGGCCGCAGTATCAATCCACGTTGCTCCTTTTGTGGTCGGACCAGCTGTACTGGGAGGCTGCTTCAATCCGGAGCAAGTCACCATCAACTACGTCGGTCCGGTTGTCACGTCGTCCAGCGGCGTCCAGACACAAGTCGTCAATCTCACCTGCAGCAACCCAAATGGCCAGTTCTGCCTGTTTCAGGGCGGCATTGCTGGGCAGTACATCAGTCCGGACGCCAATCTCGCCTTCAGCGGTCAGCGTGGCAGCTATCCAGCACTCGGTTCACTCACGGGCACGGACCTCATCTACTGGGTCAACGTCGCGGGCAACGAAATAGGCCCCACCTATCTGCCCATGGTGGGAAATGAGGCTTGGACGCCCACCGGTCCAAACTCCGCGTGGCATCTCTATCCTGGCTGCGAGATCGTAGCGAACCGTGTTCCCATCACTCCGACTGGGACAAACGCCTTCGACTGCCAGCTCGAGCAGAACAACATCCAGTGGCAGCCTGGGGATCGTGTCTGCAATCCCGACTACCCGATTCAAGGAGGCCACGCTGCATGGTTTGTCTTGCAGAGCGAAAATCCCACCCACCCCGGCTTCGGTAAGGTTTGCCTGGAGGCTTCTTACGGCGGTCACGGGATATCCGCTTCCATGATCGGCTTTCTCATCCGCAACGGCAATCCAACGTCTTACTACCAGACATGGGGAGGTCCGCTGGGCGCACCGACTGGCTTGGCAATCCAAGGTCCGCACGACAACCCCATCTTCATTGAGTATGGTCCGGCCCCGAGTCGCGCCCTGGTTGAGGTTGGAGCCGTCTCAGGCAACGCCCAGCAGATGAGCCTGCTCCAGCTACCAGTGGAATTCGGCTTTCAGACAGTGGTCTACGACAACACGGATCAGCGCTACAGCTTTCCCGGTCTAAAAAGTAAAGACTTCATCTCCGAGGCGTCTGCCGGAAGTCAAGCCTATCTCCGATGCACCACTCAGGGTAGCTCCGTGGTTGGCTACATGCGCACCACCGGCTTCGGGGTAGATATCGGTCTACAGAATACCGGTGCAACGCCGCTCAATCAGCTTCCCCCAAACAGCTTCACGAGCCGATTCGTTGTGAGCGTGGAGGGTGTTGTAGCGACAACGGCTTCCACGGGCCAGACCATCTCCGGCTACGAAAACATTCTTGCCGGGTATCTGGGCAACAGCAACTGGGCGAATATACAAGGAAACTTCTTTGTGGGTTCCATCACGGGCACGGATGATAAAACGCCGTGGTCTATCCGCGCCTTGGATGGAGCCATGATCATGAAGGATTCAAATGGCAACTTCTACTCCTACAAGAGCGTGAATGGCGCCTTGGTTGCCACCCAGCTCTAGTCCGACACCCGTAAACGCACCCGATTTGACCCGATCCTGCACGCGGAGGCATAACCTCCGCGTGGACCTCTCCAACAAACTCGTCGTTCAGGCTGGCATGCAGCTCGGCCTTGCGCTCTTCACCGCGGGCGTCACTGTCGGCGCAGTGCGCACCTCGCTCTCCGGCCTAGTTCGCCGTACCAAGCGTCTCGAAGACCAGTTCGACGAGTTGCCGAAGAACTACGTCCCGCGCAGCGAGGTGGAACGTGCGCTCAACTACCTTACCGAGATCACCACCGGCATCCGCCACTCCATCGACGCCTACTTCGCCGGCCATCGCGCCGCCTGGTCCGGTTCGCTGCTTGCCTCGGCCGAGACCAGCGTCTACGATCCGGTCTCCGAGCAGCGGCTTGCCCTCGTCCATCCGGATCTCGCCCGCCGCGTGCACGCCGCCCTGGATGCGCTCGCCCAGCACGGCACCTTCTTCCGCGTCGCCCAGGGCCTGCGCACCTTCGCCGAGCAGGACGCGCTCTACGCCCAGGGCCGCACCGCGGCCGGCCATGTCGTCACCAACGCCCGCGGCGGCTGGAGCAACCACAATTTCGGCTGCGCGGTAGATTGCTATCCGTTCCTTCAGGGCCGCAGTGGCGACGTCAACTTCAATCCCAGTTCCGTGCAATTTCAGGCGATGGTGGTCGCTCTCAAGGCGCAGGGCCTCGCATGGGGTGGCGACTGGCATGATCCTGTCGATCCACCGCACTTCCAGCTCGCCCACGTCCCCGTCACCCCCACGGACGCCGATCGTGCCGCCTTCGTGCGCGGAGGTCTGAAAGCGGTCTGGGCCCAGTACTCTCCTACGATTCACGCAGCCGCAGAGGATGGCCCGCAGCTCACCATCCGCTTCATCGCAGAGAGTGACTTGATCTCCGAGGCCATCCGCAAGGTTACCTTCTCGGAGTGGTCGCATGTCGAGCTGCTCACCCCGGAAAACACCTGGCTTGGCGCGCACTCCGATGGCGGCGTCGAGGAGCGGGCATTCGATTACTGCACTCCCGACCGCGAGCGCCGTTACTCCCTTCCGGTCACCCAGGATCAACTCGATCGCATGCTTGCCTACGCGCGTGGCCAGATCGGAACCCGGTATGCCTTCAAAGACATTGCCGGTCTGCTACTTCATGAGGATCTGACGGAGAGCGACCGCCTGATCTGCAGCTGGTTTGTCTACAACGTGCTGTGGGCCGGGGGACTCTTTCCACTGAACGTACTGCCCGGCTACGCCAACCTGGTCACGCCGGAGACGCTGCATCTCTCGCCCGTGTTCATAGACCACTGCACCTTCGAGCTTCCGGAGAAGGCGTGAGCGCGGCCGCCGCGGTCACCCGCAACCCGCTCGACGACCTCTCCTGGGAGGATAGGTTCGTCTGGGCGTGGCGCGCACTGCTGGAGATGGAAACGCGCGCCGAAAGAGCAGAACGTTGGATCGCGGAGAACGGAGTACGAAGGGGAGAGATCATTCATCCGAAAATGCAGTGTGTGCTCTTGGAAGCAGGCAGGCACTCCCGTGCTGCAAAAGCGAAGAGGACGGTTGCCCGAAAGAAACGGGAGACCTCACGATGAGCCCGCTTCTCCAGTTTCTCCTCACGCTGATTGGCTGCTTCGTCTTCAACGCCCTGGCCGGCGCCATGCTGCCCCCGCTTCCCGGGCGAGAGAGAACCTTCTATGGCTACGTATATCGAGTCGCTCAAGTTCTCGCTGCGAACGCTCTTCGCGTGGCCGAAGCCCGGCTCGGCCTCAATCCCCCGCAACCGCCCGAGCTCAATCCCGCGGACCTCGTTGCGGATCGCGCTGCCGCCGGCGTGCGCGTCACCGCTACCCGGGAAACCATCTCCGCCTGCGCAGAAGATTACGACCCCGGCCGACTTGGCTGAGTTCGGCCCGCTGCTGGGCGTCATCCCCAACGCATCTCTAACCCCCGCAAAGGAGCAACTCATGGCCGTCATCCCCGCCAGCTCGGAAGAACAAACCCCCATTGAAACCTCCACCGCCGTGTCCGCCAAGAAGGAGAACGGCTTCCACCGCTTTATCGACGATCTCGCCGGTTTCTTCAGAAAAGCTGCACCGGTCGCCGACCAGCTCGCCAACGCCGCAAAGCCGCTCGTGGCACTCAGTCCTTTGGGCCCGGAGTACAACCTCGCGCTCACCGGAATTGAGACCGCGGTGCAGGCGGATGTCGCCACGCAGACGGCAGCCACTACGCCGCTCACCGGCATCCAGAAGATGGCGCTCGCGGTCCAGGTGGCCACTCCCGGCCTTACCCAGATACTCGCCACCAAGGGCATCACGGAGCCGCCAGCCGTATCCGCTGCCATCTCCGGATTCGTCCAAAACGTCTACAACCTTCAGACTGGTCCCACCGCCGCCAGCAACAAATAGCCCTCCCCTGCATCCCAGCTGGGCCGCGATCCGCAAGGGTTCGCGGCCCGGTTGTATTTACGTGTCATTACGCGCTGGTGGCAGTTCTGGTGGCACCTCAACGCCTACAACTAAGGCATCCGAGGGGACTCAGTGCGGACATGCACTTTTCTCAACGTCGCCCCTCTATTGCTCAAAGCATATCCAAGGGATTCAGTGCGGAATTGCCTAACACCCCTGTCCGCGGACTTAAAATCCGCAGACCAGAAACGGTCGTGGGGGTTCAAGTCCCCCTCCGGGCACTAAAGATATGTTCAGGCAAGCCGGTAGCCGCGGCACTAAAGCGAGAGTCCCAATTGCCTCCAAGGTCCACCGCTGGTGTTCCGCCTACCGTCTACGACCGGGGTGGCATGGCCATTCTTCCTAGCCTTTGCCCGTTGGACTGTCGTTTCCACTGCCCTTCGCTTGCGTGACTTGAGCTCTCTTCTTCACCAAAGCGCATAGGGTCTGACTAGCAACGGCAACCATGTCGTCCTGCGCACGATCGAAGTCTTCCAACCAGGTGTCGTTCCCTCGATTCGCGTGCACCGCGAGCAGAGCTCCAGCAATAAGACCTATTTGCTCTCCGACAACGAGCACCGTCTCTGACTCCATATCGAGTGCATCCACGCCAGCGCTCAGGTATCCACTCAGCACTGCGCCGTCGTCGACGCGTCCGTTCGGATACTGCCGCCCTTGCCCAGCATAGTAACCATCGACAGAGCGGACCTTCACCTTCGTAAACGCTAATTTCCGCAGACGAAGCGATCGAACTAGTTCTTCACACATAAGAGAGTTGCTCAACCCGCGATGGGCCGCGTCAGCATACAGTGCTGCGGCCCCGCCACCCCGTACGGCCTCCTCAACGACGAGCAGCGACCCGAGTGGGATGGAGGTGCGCAGCACTCCTGTACCGCCGATTCTGAGCGCATACCGGCAGCCCAACTCCGCAGCTTCTACGAGAGCAATTTCAGTAGATGGCCCGCCTATACCGGTCGAGCAAACCCCAATGGGAACTCCCTCATACTGCCCGACACCTACCCGGAATTCCTCTATTTTGACCAAGGATCCGAAAGTCCGTCAGAACGGACGTCAGACGATCGACGCGCGATGGATCGCCGGGGAAGAGTACGGCCTCGGGCAGCTCTCCACGACGACAGGGTAAGTGAGGAGGACGATTTTGCAGCCACGGAGAATTGGCAGTACGAGAAGGTCGCTCTTCCATCCAAACTCCTTTTTTCACAACCTGCCCTATTGCAGCGGGACGCCCCGTGTCTCTGGGATCAAGAATAGTGTTGCTACCAAGTCCAACACGTAGAGTAAAGCTAATGAGGCAATAGCAGTACTGAAGGAGTAGCGGCTGGCTAACCAGCCGATCAGCAAAGGCCCAAAGCCTCCCACGGCACGGCCTGTATTGAAAAATAGGTTCTGCGCGGTTGCACGAATATGGGTGGGATAAAGCTCGGAGATGAGGGTTCCGTAGCCGCCTAGCATGCCATTGACGCATGCTCCCATAAGCACTCCACCGATCAGCAAAGCCTGCTTACTTTCTAAACGAGAATATCCAACAACCGCGATAGCTGCCGCCGCTTGAAAGGTGAGAAAGGCCGGTTTTCGACCTAGCTTATCCGCCATGCGCCCAAACAGCCATATCCCGGCGCTCATGCCAAGAACAGTGCACGAGGTCCAGAGAGCGGATTTGGTAAGATTCAACCCGCGCTGAGTCGTGAGATAAAACGGCAGCCACGTCATGAGACCGTAGTAGCCCACCTGCTGCACCGAGCACAGAACGAGCACACCGAGACTGGTTCTGGTAGCACGAGCATTAAGAAAAATTGTTTGCAATACTGAGACCGATGTGACCTCCTGCCTTGCTCTGGTGAAGGCTATCGGTTCGGGCAGGAACCGGCGCAGGCCGAACGATAGCAGGACCGGAGCCATACCGACCACAAACATGCCTCTCCAGCCGACGCGCGGCAGAAGCAGCGGCGTAGATAAGGCGGCCGCCAGAATGCCGGCCTGGCCTCCTAAAGCAACATAAGAAGAAGCGCGCGCACGAAGCGCAGCGGGCCAGGTCTCGGCAACCAGCGCGAGGCCAATGCCGAACTCGCCACCGAAGCCCAGACCCGCGAGCGTGCGGTACACAAGCAAATCCCAATAGCCACGCGACAGCGCGCACAGGCCGGTGAAGACGCCGAAGGACACGATCGTCCACTGGAGAACGGAGACCCGGCCAAAGCGATCACTTAGGAAGCCAAAGGCTATGCCGCCGGTAACCGCGCCAACCAGCGTGCCGGTCATCAGGGTCGCCGCACGGGTAGTCGTGAGGTGAAAGCTGGCTGCAATAGGAGCCAGCAGGAATACCAGTAGAAGCAGGTCGAAACCTTCTACCGCGAAGCCGGCCGCGGATGCCCACATGGCCAGCTTTGCCTGCGAAGACGGTGCGTCGTCAATTTGCGTCGAAGCGATGGTTCCATCCTTGTCTCACTAGGGCGTATGCGGAATAGAAACTCCATACTGCTGCTTCAGTCGCTCCGTGTACAGGGAGATCGCTTGTTCATAGAGTGGGCGATTGGCAGGACTCGGAATCTCTGTTCGCGCCGTATCGATTGGACTGCATCGTTGCGTGATGTCAATTAGTGATTCTGGAAAACCCTGATGCTTTTCCCAGGCCCACATTGCCTGGATCGCGGAACCGACGCAGCCCGATTCCGCAGCCGTGGGTACCTGGATCAGACTACCCGTCGCGTCCGCTATCAACTGACGCCAGCCTTGACTCTTCGCTCCACCGCCAATCAGTCGGATGTGTTCCGGCTTACGGTGTTGCAGCATAAGGTTCAGCCCGGCCAGCACTCCAAATGTCACACCCTCTACCGTCGCCCGAACCATGTTGGCGGAGGTGACATTATTTGCTGTAAGACCAAACATGCTGCCTTGTGCGTCGGGAAGATCCGGCGTACGCTCCCCGTTGAGAAATGGAAGTAAGGTTATCCCCGCGGCTCCGGGGCGTGTGGCTGCCAGCGCCTCTGAGACATAAGAAACATCTCGGCCCACAACGTTGAGCATGGAGGCGGTGACATTGGTGGAGTTCATCGTGCAGACGAGGGGCAGCCAGCCGCCGCTAGAGGAGCAGAATGGGGCGATGCGGCCGAGCCGGTCGCCAACGGGCTTTTCGCTGAAAGCGTAGACAGTCGAGGAGGTGCCCAGGCTCATGGTAACGACGCCTTCGCGCACATTGCCAGTGCCAATGGCGCCCATCATATTGTCTCCGCCGCCCGCTGAAACTAGGCACTCACGCGAAAGGCCAAGAGCAGATACCGCCTCCGGACGAAGTGAGCCCACAATGTCGTCGGCAGCAATCAATGGAGGAAGCGCTCTACGCAGAAAACCGTTGCCGCCGTCTATGGCTGCAAGCGGTTGCTCGGCCCACGTACGACGCCGAACATCGAAGTAGCCAGTTCCTGAAGCATCGCCAAACTCCGCGGCGAGCGATCCGGTGAGCCAATAGTTCAGATACTCGTGCGGCAGCAGAATGTGGCGGATACGGGCAAAGTTTTCTGGCTCCTTCTGCTGCAGCCATAAGAGCTTCGAGATCGTATAGCCGGTGAGCGGGACTATGCCGAAGTTGTCGAAGCAGGTGAACGGCCCGCCGAGACGTTCAAGTATCTGCGCATTCTGCGCCGAAGTTTCTGTGTCGTTCCAGAGCTTCGCCGCACGAATACTTCGCATTTCAGAGTCAAGAACGACGAGGCCGTGCTGCTGGCCGGAGACGCCGATCGCTTTGACGGCGCGCGTGTCGACGTTCGCTTTCTCGATCGCTGCCCTGACCGCAAGCACCATCGCATCGACCCACCACGAAGGCTCCTGCTCCCTTGCGCCGTTAGGCTTTTCCATCAGGCGATGAGAAGCATGACCGTCCCCATGGATCACACCCGCCTCGTCCATCAGGATTGCCTTGGTGCCCTGAGTCCCGCAATCAACTCCCAGAAACATTCATCTTCTCCCGTACAGCAGAGCCTCCCGGCAAGTAGCCTTCAGCAATGCCATCCGGTACTTCCGTGTGTGTTTGCCCCGCTGGAACTTTCAACGTGAAGGCGATCAAGGCCGCAACTACGTACATAAGAGCGAAGATCCACATAACGCCTGCAACACCTACTCTAGGAAGAAAAACTCCTGCAAGAGCCGGACCGAGCCAGATACTGATGCCGGATCCAAGGTTATAGATGGAGATTGCGGCGCCTCGCGATTCGGGAGCAAGCATTGCCATAATTGCCCCAAGCGGAACAAATCCAGCCAGAGCAGCGCCATAAGCGATCGCTGCCAGCGAGACCAGCAAATAGTTGGCACCGAAAATGTGTGGAATGTAAAAGAGTCCAAGCGATGTTACGGCGCAACCACACGCTCCCACCAACGTAACCACAATGCGCCATCCGATCCTGTCCCCGACATACCCCCAGATAAGATTGAAGATGACGTTTGTCGCAAACATGATACTCAGAATTTGTAACCACTCTGGCAACGTAAAGCCGACGGTATGCACGTAGTAGATCGGCAAAAACAAGAGAAAGCCAAATTCAGAAGTAGTTGTAGCGACAGCCACAAGCCCACCCAGACCTACTCTGGGTTTTCTCCAAACAATCGACAGGCTAGAGACAAGCACTGAGAGTGGATGTTTGCCAGGTTCTCTTACTCCCATTGTGCCATGAGGCTCTCGCACCCCCAGCAAAGCGATAAGTCCCCCGATTGCAACAAAGATGGTAGATAGCCAGAGGGACGGGTAAGCACCGAAACGGGGGACCGAGTAACTGGCAAAGAGGGAACCCAGCGTCGGCAAGCCTCCGGTCCTGGCGAACCAGAACCATCCCACGGCCGTTGCCATGTACCATTGCGGGGTCACCTTGGTGATCCAGACAAGGAAGCCGAAGGCGAACAGCGGATAGCCCAAGCCACGCAGCATGTAGCAAGTCAGGATCACGGAATAGTTGGCGTGCGCCACGCCTGCCAACAAGAATGGTATTTCGAAGCCTAGCCAGATAAGCAGTCCCGCCCACATGACCTTCTTTGCGCCAAATAAATCTGATAAGGTTCCGCTGAGCCAGGCAGCAAGTGCTGCGGTCGCACCGTAGAGACTGAAGACGAGCGCAATTTGAGATTGGCTGAAATGCATGTCATACAAAAGCGGGGAGAGATAACCGGATTCGACGCCGTCGCCGATCATGAATAGCAGCAGACCCAGATAGCCGACCGAGAGCTCGGGGTGCATTCCTAGTTTCTTGCTCCACTCAGACATTGCATTCACGGATCGTCTTCCTTCCTGTAACTTCTTACTCAGACCATTCGCTCAGGTGGCTCGAGCGCAATGAGCTTTCGCAGCAGGAGCTACCCTTTACGACTGCTCTGCAGAGAAGACATCTCTTCTAAGTAAAGCAGCATTGTATTCGCGGCACTCTGAGTGTGCAATCTTTGCAGCGCCCGTTCCACTTTACCAACAAAGCTTGTGTTTGCCGGCAACTTCTGTCCGAAAATCGACTGAATAGCAAGCATCGGCCTAGGGTCCTTTTCTATCGTTTTTGCAACTCCGGTCAGTTCTCTGGCCCGGCCGTCGACGATATCAAGCTTCTTCCCTCGTTCATCTACTCCACGTTTCAGATAGTGGATCCAAGTCGCAACCACAAAGCTCAGCAGTTCCGCGGAGCCACCCTGCTCCTCGAGCTCCACAATGGAAGGAAGCACCCATTTCGGCATTTTTGCCGATCCTTCGGAGCAAATGCGAGTTACTTGGTCCATGATGGTAGGATTCGAGAACCGCTCAATGAGCGCCTTTTTGTACTCGACGAGGGAGACTCCCGGGATGATCGGGACGACTGGCGTCACCTCCTCCATGAATGCCTTGATGAACTGCGTGAAAAGAGGGTCCTGCATAATTTCGTGAACATAGGTGTAACCAGCAAGTGCACCGAGGTATCCCATGGCCAAATGGCTTGCGTTCAGTAAACGCATCTTCATCAGCTCATAGGGTGCGACATCTGCAACGAGCTCTGCTCCGACTCTCTCCCAGGCTGGCCTCCCGTTCGAAAAGGTGTCTTCAATCACCCACTGGAGGAAGGGTTCAGTTACCACTGGCCATGCGTCCTCCAGGCCGAATATCTCCTTTACTGAAGCTCGGTCCGCGTCAGTAGTGGCTGGAGTGATGCGATCCACCATGCTATTTGGAAACGCGACATGTTCCGCAATCCACCTTTCCAGTTCGGTGTTTTGTAATCCGGCCAACTCCAATAGAACCTTCTTTACTACGTGACCATTCCCTTGCACGTTATCGCACGACATGACAGTGAAGGGACCTAAACCGCGGACACGACGGCGATCCAGCGCGGCGGTAAGGTAGCCCATCGAAGTCGTAGGTTGATTATGATGTTGAATATCGTGCTGGATGTCCGCATGATCGGTCGTGAACTCACCCGTACCTTCATCAATGAAATAACCTCCCTCAGTGATAGTGAGCGATACGATTCTCGTATCCGGGGATGCCAGCTTTTCAATTGCCGCTTCACAGGATTCCGGTGCGTACACGTAGTCTGTCATCGAACCAATAACACGAGCTTCCTGCTTCTGTGCGCTCCTCTCGACCACGGTGAAGAGACAATCCTGCCCCTTCAAAGCATCTCGCATGCGGATATCCGATGGTAAGATTCCGAGACCACACTCTCCCCATCTTTCCGCATCTCTAAGATTCAGCAGATCGTCCAGGTACACTGCCTGATGCGCGCGATGAAACCCGCCGACACCGATGTGGACGATTCCTTGGATTAAGGCTGTTCGATCGTAGGCCGGTATTCGAATGCCAGCCTGCAGATTTCCTAAATTGCCATTGGACAGCTTAATTGCCGAACCACTGTCACCCATTCAGAACAACCTTTCTCCGAGACCAATAGATCGCCAGGGGCGAGACCAGGCGTGCACCAGCTTGCTCCATTGCTCCAAGCCAAAGTACCATGTGTGATCAGCAAGTAACCACCGAGTGCGTAATGATTGTCAATCGTGTTCACTCCGGATCTCTCGTAAATTGTTTCGACTGTGCAGAGGACACCTATTTCAACTAAATTCAAAACAAGAGCTCCGCGTTGCCGTGCGCTATCTTTTCCTTTTCTTCCGAGCTGACAGGGAGTGACTCCAGGAAGCGTCGCGCGCCTGCGAGAGTGAGGTAAGGATAATCGACCGAATACAAAATGCGATCCACTCCGATCACTTTGAGAATGAATTCAAACTGAGGCATCGACATCATACCGCTCGGAGTAACGTAGACATGCTGCTTGAACGTCTCTGTGATGGAACGGGAAAGTCCTGTCACTTTCTGCGGAATGGAGTCGTCGAGCCTGGCGAGATAAAATGGAACCATCTCTCCCCAATGTCCGCAGATTACCTGAAGATTTGCAAAGTGGTCGAATTTCTTTGAAAGCAGTAAGCGAAGCAGATGAACGCCAGCTTCGTTGTGCCAGCCCCAGCCGAACAGCGAAAGCCTCGCTGTCACGTGCGTGGCCTAGGCCTCCGTAGTAGGGATGTTGCACCTGCGGAAGCGGATATCCAGGATGCAGGTAAAGGGGCACACGAAGTTCATTGAGTTTGGCCAGAATGGGTTCGTATTGAGAGTCATCCAGAAAGGTGTCTCCTGGACGCCCAAGCAGCAGTGCGCCGACGAAGCCAAGTTCCTTGACGGCGCGTTCGAGTTCTTCGGCCGCAGCTTTAGGTTGACTCCAGGGCAGAGACGCAAATCCACCGAAGCGTGATGGATTGTCCCGTACTGCTTGAGCAAGCCGGTTGTTCGCCTGGCGCGTAAGCTGAACCTGTTGGTTCGCCGGAACGTTTTGTGAAGGATTGCTGTAGGAAAGTATTTGCATATCAATCCCATGCTTGTCCATCTCCGCAAGGCGTCCGCCATTGGTTTCTGGCAGGAGCTTGATCGAAGTCTGAAAGTTGACAGTCATCGGAAGTTTGTCATCCCCGTCCTCTGGGCTTCCATTGAAGTAGTCACCCACCTCGGTGAAATATCCTGCTTCGGCCTTTTGTTTCGGCTGACCTGCCTGAAGTAACTCTTGGTCCGATGTATGCTCTTCGACACAAATGATTTTCATTGTGACTTCTCCGTTGTAATAAGAGACGCTCAGTAGGAATGTTTTTGCTAATAAAACGATTAGGGAATAGATTGATCGACGGCGTCGTGAAGATCTGGTTCATCGGCAACCAGGCGTCCTGCGACCTGCTCTTTGATTTCCTCCAAAGCCTGCCTGGGATAGAACGCTCCGGCACGGATAACAGCGTGGACTCCGTGCAAATTCCCAATGCTCTCCACTGGATTACCGTCAAGGAGTACAAGATTCGCCTTTTTTCCTTCTTCCACCGTGCCCATGGTTGACTCGCGCTTGAGAAATTCGGCACCACGGAGCGTTGTCATTTGCAGAACTCTAAGCGGTGTTAGGCCTGCCTGCTCAAGCAGGTCGAACTCCTGATGCAGGGAAACTCCGGGAATGACCCAACCTCCCCCGAAGTCGGTCCCGGTCATCATCTTGACGCCACACTCATCATAGGTCTTGGTCAGCTTCAGCTCCATGTCGCCCAGCCGCTTCAGGGTGTCACGACCGGATGCCGAGACTTTTTGTGAAAACATCTTTGCAACACTGTCCCAAAAGGTCCGCTTCGATACATCCACATAGCGAAGCGCCGAACTTTGCGTGTACTTCGGGTCATCCCCTAGTCGCATCGTGGCATCACGAATCAGCGTCGGACACTGCCAGGTGCCGTGCTGAACGAAAGTGGCACTCAGCTTACGCGCTTTGGAATCACTATAAGAGTCGATCAGGCGCTTGGTTTTTGTCAGTGCATCGGGATCGGTGTTGAGGCGGCCAAGAATCGGATTGGCAATCATGATCTTGCCCGCTTTCTCCATGGCGTCTGGAGAGACGTCGGGAGATGTGGGCGGTCTAAATCTCAAGAGAAGGTTGATCAACCATTCTTTGGTTGAGGTGGAGATAAGGGTAAGTTCAGTTGGACCAAGATGCTCAATAGCAGCCATGCCGTGCTTGGAAGCTTTAGCAAGGCTGACGCCGGGCGACATGTGACCGTCGTACGGCAGTCCCTGGCGATTCGCCTCTTCAAGGGTCGCAAAGAAGGTTTTCGGTGAGACAAAAATCGTCTTGATGAAGTCAGTTCCCTCCGTCTTCTGCCGCTTCACCTCGGCAACGCCGGCCTCGGGTGTGGCCGCGTTGAGCGGCGTAAGTATCTCCCCGCATAAAGTCAGCAACTCGGGTGCATGCTCGCCCAGGCTGAGGGTTCCATCTCGTCGCTTCCGCAACAGCTCCGTTGTGCCGGCCATCTGGCGTATGCCGGTAACGCCATGCGCCAGCAGCAGAGCACTGCTGGCCTCGATGGCGTGTTCCTGTTGCAGAACGTGCGTGTGCATGTCCAGAAAGCCAGGAATAAGAAACTTTCCGGCAGCGTCAATTACTTCACCACTGAGCGCAGTTCCGGCGGGAACGATTCGTTGAATCTTGCCGCGCACAATCTGAACGGCCCTGTTTGTGGTTAGATCACCCGTGCGCGTATCCACCACCGTGACGCCACTTAGAACCAGACCATCTTCGGACGCACTGCCTGACGTGTTAAGATTATTCACCGTTATTGCCACTGCCTAACTCCTTCTTCAAGCTCCTCGCTGCTTTAGCTGGTTCCCCCGTCTCAGGAGCAATCGATGACCTATATGTTATTCAGTTAATCGCAGAAGACGTCCCATGTTTCGACGCGCAATCTTCCCAGAGTAATCTTTAGAAGCTCAACATTCATCAAAGAAATTCCTGCTTTCTTGCTTGACCCATGAGGATAGTTCATAGAAAACAGAATGCGCTCCGATCCCAGTTTCTCGATAACGCACTGCCACAGTCCCGTGGAGAAGAGGCCGAGAAACAGTTCTTGAGCTCCCACTTAGAAGCTTTTCTCTGCTTCGTTGATCTCGCGTGAGTCGGCCCAGACTTTGGGGTCAGCAGCGAATTTAAAGGGCTTTGTCTTCATGTGAATGTCCATGCTGCGCAGCTCGCAGCTATTAAGAGGCGAGCGAGAGATAAACCGCTCGTGGCGATGTTGCAGAGTTATGTCATCCTCCAAAAGCTGCTAAGCCCACAGGCTTACGCCGCTAGCGTGGCGAAGACAAGAGCCTTGAACTTCGCTGCGTCGGCCTGGATACAAAAATCGGCGTTGCCCGGCGGCACGGGATGGCCGGTGTAGATGTCGTCTCCATAGACCAGCATGCCGCGCGTGTATTCGCCCGCTAGCTCGACGCGAATCGAAACCTGCATGAACCTCAAGCCGATCGATGGATCAATCGCTAGCGCAACGGCCATGGGATCCGCATTCACCGATCCGGTCGCTCCGCGGTAGGTCATCTCGTAGGTTCGTCGCAGGTTGTTTGAAGCAATGAAGAAGTGACTCAACTTCGTGTTGAGTGCCGCGGCATGATCGTAGTCAGCGGCGACCAGGATCGAATCACGGTTGCTGATGTCCGCCGCGTTCACGGTGATCAGCGCACCGGATGAAAAGACGATGCTTGCCGCTTCAGGATCGACCAGTACGTTATAACTCGGCGGCATTCCAGGCGTTGCATAACGTCCTCCGACGAAGAGGATTCCCTTGAGTTTTGTGGCGAAATCCGGGTCGCGGAGAATGGCCATGGCAACGTTGGTCAAGCCGCCAAGCGCGAGAATTGTAATCTCCCCCGGTGCGGCGTGGACGGCACGAATCATCATGTCTACGGCATGCTCGGCTTCAGGCTTCTGCCTTACCTCGGGCACAGAGACATCGCCCAACCCGTACTTGCCATGGATGAAGGTGGCGACCGGATACGGACGGTTCAACAGGGGCCTGGCCATGCCGCGGTAGACCGGAATCCTACCGCCCTTGCCTGCGAGATCCACGAGAAACAGCGCATTGCGCACCTGCTGGTCGTAGCCTTCGGTGCCCATGTTTCCCGGGCAGACCGTCACCGCCTCGACGACAAGGTGCGGGCTGGCCATCGCCATCAACAGTGCCAGAGCATCATCATTGCCCGGGTCGGTATCGAGGATCACTCGACGAATGCCTTGTAAGCGCGGCTGCGCTAGAGCGATCCCGTTCGGTGGTGTGATCATGGACTGCGCTTCAAGCAACTCGCCCGTGATATTTCTGCCGGCCAGCATAAGTCCGCTTGTAAGCATCCCACCCAGTGCCTGCCGTCGCGTCCTCATTAGAATTCGTTCCCCATGTATGCGTTTAGGTTCACTCTATCCCAGAAGAGCGGCGACCGCCGACGAGCAATACTCTTCATCCCGGCTCTCACCCGCCTCCGATCTTTCCCAGGCCGATGCCGATGACATACGTCACGACGCCTTCAAGCGCGCCGATCCAGGTCATCTCAAATCCGCTGGCCCACCAGGAGCGAATGGTAATCAGCGACTTAGCCGCGCCCACGGCGAAGTGCGCAACCAGCGAGATAACGGCTGCGAGGATCACGGCAGGACGCCCAGTCGTGAAGAAGAAGGGAACGATTGGGATGAAGGCGCCGACCGCGGTCGAGAGCGCGCCTGAGACTGCGGATGCCACGGGGTTGCTCAAACCTTCTTCGGTCGTATTCAGGCGCTCCCGTGCCAGCGCGCGGATGAGCTGATGCTTGTCTTTGGCGATGTGGTCGACGAAGCGCCGCGCGTCCTCTTCGGGCAGTCCGCGAATCTGGTAGCTGAGCGAAAGCACCTCGCGGGCCTCCGGCTCATTCTCTTCGACGGCCTCCTGCTCTCGCGCGAACTCTGCCTCATAGATCTCGCGCTCGCTCTTGGCGGCGAGGTAGGCGCCCGAACCCATGGAGAGCGCGCTGGCGATCATGCCGGCAAGGCCCGCGATGAGGACGAAGTGGCTGTTGCCTAGCGTGGCTCCGGAGACGCCGGAGACGATGCCGAAGATGGAGCCGAGCCCATCGTTGACGCCGTAGATCGCGTCGCCGACCCAGCCGGCGGCTTGCGTATGACCCTTGTTCCGGGAGGCGACCAGTTCATCGAGCGCGGCCTGCGCCTGCTCGAGAGGAAGCGCCGGGAGGGTACCGCGGGAGCGGATCAGGTTGCCAAGGGTAAGGTAGTGTTCGCGTTCGTCGGCGATGACTTCCTCAAGAATGGCGAGGCTGGCTGGATCGCCGAGAGCTTTAAGCTGTTTGCCATATTTGGCGATGTCGCGGCCCTCGTCAATCTCCAGGCGACGGAGTGCAAGATCGGCCCCTCCCACGCGGTTGGTGAGGGAGTCTGCTTCTCCGGAGGGATCGCCAGTGTACTTTGGCTCGGGTCCGCCAAGCGCCGCGATGCGCCCAGCCCAGAGGTCGGCGTGGTGCTTCTCGGCGGTGGCTAGGCCACGAAGAGCGTTGCGGCGATGGGCGTCGGACTCTTGTGCAGCGAGAGCCGTGTAGGTGTGAAAACCTTCCATCTCTGCCTGCCAGTTGGCTTCGAGCGCAGCGAGGAGACGTTTATTCTCTGCGGAAGTCATGGTGATTCTAGGATGCTGTCGCGCGCTGATTCCGGCGCACCGATCGCGGACCTGCGCATCAAAAGCTGACCTTCGCGGAGAACTGCATCTCGCGCGCAGGAAGCTGGTTGGTCACGCCCACGAGCGGCGTTCCCAGGCTGGCGGGTGCTGCCATGCCGGTTCCATAGGTACCGTTGAAGCCGATGTAGTTCGCATGGTTAAGGGCGTTGAAGGCCTCAGCGCGAAGGTCGAGCCGGACGCGTTCGGTGAAGAGTGGAAAGGCGCGGGCGAGAAAAGGATCAAACGAATAGATGGGGGTCCCGCGGCCGGTGTTGCGGCCGACGATCGCGCCGTTGATGATGGGGCGGTCGGTCGTAGCGCCGGAGTCACCGGAGTTGGTTGTGCCGGTGGTGAGATTGTACGGAAGTCCGCCGGCCAGGGTGACGATGCCGCCGACCTTTATTTTGAGCGGGGCAAGATAGAAGCCGGAGAGGACGAGCCGGTTGCGCTGGTCGAAGATCGCATTGCCGCGTTCGGCGTTGCCGGGCTGGGTGGCGTCGTTGGGGTTCTGGCTGGGCAGGTCGGGGTCGACGTTGTCCGTCGTATGCGACCAGGTATAGCTGGCCAGGAAGGCGCCGCGGTTGCCGTAGTTGCCGCGCAGGTTCACGTCGAGCGCGTTGTAGTGAGAGTAGCCATCGTTGACGTCGGACTGGATGACGGAGTACGCCGGCTGCGTGCTGGCCGCCGCGGTCGCGCAGTTGATGCCCTTCTGCTGGTAGTAAGCGATCCAGTATGGACGGGCGCAGTTGGTCGCGGTGGTGCCCCGCACGGCGGAGTTCGTGGTGCGGACGAAAGTGGACGGCGCGTCGACGTCGAGAGGACGGATGCCGTGCAGGGTGTAGTTGCCGACGTAGTCGATGGAGAGCGTGGTGCTGGGTGCGAGGCGCTGCTCGACCGAGAACGTGTACTGCTCGGAGTAAGGGTTCAGCAGCGCCGAGGGATAGCCGACGAGGGTAGAGGTAGGAAAGAACTGGTTGAGGTAAGCGCTGTTTCCGGGGCGAATGTAAAGCGATTGCGGCGGAAGCTTGGCGTTTGCAGGGAATGCGGGTAGAGGCGCAGAAGCGACCGTGGTGGGAAACCCAATTCCACCGTTGTTCGCGGTGTAATTGAAGACGCCGGTGGGGCCGGTGAGCGCGTAGTTGGCCTCCGAGTTATCGACGACCTGCGAGTAGTAGATGCCGAAGCCTCCGCGAAATACGGTGCCTCCAGTGGCTAGCGGATCGAGCACGAAGCCGACACGCGGCTGGAAGTTGGTGCGGGAGTCGGTGAAGGTCTGCTGCTCGTAGCGCAGGCCGAGATTGAGGACGAGATTGCGTGTGGCGCGGTAGGTGTCCTGGGCGAAGACGCCGAAAAGATTATCGGTGACGAGATAGTTGGCATTGCCGTAGCTTTGGGTGTAGCTGAGGACGTTGGCAATGTTGTTGAGGTAGGCCGCGCTCTCGCACACCGCGACCGCTTGCATGCAGGGGTTATAGGTGAAGCGGCCGAGATAGATGGGTCCGCCGAACTCCTTGCTGTTGCCTCCGGTGCGGGCATAGACCCAGTCGCCGCCCACGGAGAGCTGGTTTTTGCCGTGGTCGATGGCCAGGACCTCCGACGCGCCGAGCTGGTGATTTAGCAGTAGCGCGGACTGCGAGGTGCCGGAGGTAAAGGTGGCGGCGCCGGCGATGGGCACGACGAACTGGGTACCGTCGACGACGGGATCAAACTCGGTGATCGGCGATCCAAGCTGATAGGTGAGACGGACGTTGTTGACCAGCGAAGAGGACAGCAGCGCGGTTTCGCCAAGCTCGCCGGTATAGGTGCGGCGGCGAAATGTGCGCGCGACCGAGGGCAGGGTCGCGCCGCCAACGATGCCATTCGGATTGGTGTCGTAGAACCCGTCCGCGCCCCCGCGAAAGAAGCCGTTGTTGCGTGTGCCGAGCTGGCGGTCGAGACGGACGGAGCCGAGCAGATCGCGGTACTGGCCGACGAAGCTGCCGGGAGCGAGTGCGGAGGTGACGGGTGAGGCGCGGCGCTGCTGCGAGAACTCACCGGCGGCAAAGAAGTGCGTTGCCTGCAGGCCGGGGAGTTTGCCGGAGAGGGAGGCGGCCGTCTGGTTGAGGGTGTCGGAGGTGATGTCGTTGCCGCTGGCGGCGTTGGTAGAGGTGAAGCCGTTGAGGCGGGCTTCGCCGGCGGAGGGTCGGTAAAGCTCAAGGACGTCGCCGTGAAGACGCTCCCCGCCGGACTTGGTAACAATGTTGACGACAGATCCGGTGCTGGCCCCGTACTCGGCGGAAAAGCTGTTGGTGAGCACGGCCATCTCCTCGACGGCGTCCTCGGGAATGTTGGTGAAGATGGTTTGGCGGCCCCAGCTGTCATTCGCGCTCGCTCCATCGATCTCAAAGAAGGCCTGGCGGCGGCCTGCGCCGTTGGTGGTGAAGAGGTCCTGGTTCATGAAGACGTCGCCCTGATTGATGGCGGGGCGGTTGGCCGCGTTCAACAACGGGAGATAGGTGATGCGGCGGTTGAGAAGGGGGGTCTCTTCGATCTGGCGCGGGGTGAGGAAGTCACCCAACTGGGGCTCGTCGGTGCGAACATCGAGCGTGGTGCCGGTCGACGTCACGGTCTCGCTCGCGGGAGTGACCGCCAAAGTCACGATGACCGTGGCGGTGTTGCCGCCGGAGAGCGCGAGCAGGGTTGAAGTGGGCGCGAAGCCTTCATGGCTGGTGCGGAGTTCGTACTGGTCGCCGCTGGGCAGGCCAGGCAGAAAAAAGCGTCCGCGGGCGTCGGTCTGGGTCGTGCGGGTGATGCCGTTCGTTTGGCCTGTGATGGTCAGGGTAGAGACGGCAAGCCCCGCCTGCGTTTGGTCCTGCACACGGCCGGTCAGGGTGGCGGTGTCGGGTGTTTGGGCTGAGGCGGCGAGGAAGCAGGAAAAGGAGAGGGACAGAGCTGCAGATCGTCGAACTAGCATGAGCCTCCTGAATGAATTTAAGTACAGAACTTACGGTTCGTCGCCAATTTCAATCTGATCTTCGACATCATGATCGATGATGTGGGTGTCGAGCGAGAGCAATGGCAGATTGCGCTGTTGCAGCTGCAGGTTGAGCACCTTGAGGTCGCTTTTCTTCAGCTCGTCCCACTGTGCCAGCAGGCCGGGCAGGGGCTTGGCGGTGATCTCCACGGCCTCTACCTGCGCAGCAGTGGGCGCGGCGTCGGCGTTCTGGATGCTGTGCTCGAGCCGGGCAAGCTGGGTGCGCAGCGAACCAAGCGTCGGCGGGCCGGCTGGACCTCCACGTCCGCCTCCTCCGGCCCGCTCTCGCCCAGCGATCGCGTTGAGCTTGGCTGAAAGTGCATCCGCACCGGTGGGGGCTCGGCTGCTCAACTGGTCGCGGATGACGGTGATCTCGTGCAGCGCAACCGTGGCGTGCAGCATGTCGTCGTAAATCTGCCGGGAGACGGTGAATTGTTGCTGGAGGTCAGCGGCCGGCGTCTTCACACGTGGGTCGAGCACGACCTTTAGCGGCGCGGTCAAGGTCTGACCACCGGCGACCAGGCGAACCGTGTACGTGCCCGGCAAAACGAACGGCGAAGCTGCTACCGCGGGCGTGTTGTGCGGGACGGCTTCATCCGCGTCGGGCCCCGTGGACATGCCGGGAATCTCCTGGTACCGCATGTCCCACAGAAAGCGATGCTGGCCGGCGGAGGTCTCGACGACTACGGGTGAACGGGCCCACAGGGTCGGGTCGGGGTAGCGCGGGTCGAGCGGCGGCACGGGATCAGTCGAGCGGAAACGGCTGACGAGCGCGCCCTTGCTATCGAGGATTTCAAGCGTGACAGGACCCGAGAAGTTCTGGCCGAGAACGTAGTCAATCATGGCGCCCGGCGGCGGGTTCTCGCCAGTGGCCATGTCGGGCGGCCAGGGCGTGGGAGGGTTCATGTTGTTGCGGACACGCAGGGCGGTCTGCGGCGTGTAGAGATGGACCTTTTCGGTGGCCAGGTTAGCTGAGATCTGGCGGAGTGGCGTCAGGTTGTCGAGGATCAGATAGCCGCGACCGTGCGTGCCGGCGATCAGGTCGTCGTCCTTGACGGCGAGGTCGCGGACGCTGCTGGCGGGCATGTTCAGCCGCAGCGACTGCCAGTGGTCCCCGTCGTCGAACGAGACGTACACCTGCGTTTCGGTGCCGGCATAGAGGAGGCCCTTGCGTTTGGGATCTTCGCGGATGGTGCTGGTGCAGGCGCCTGCGGGCAGGCCGTTGTTGATCTCGGTCCAGCTTTTGCCGCCGTCGTGGGTGCGGAAGAGGTGCGGGCGCATGTCATCGAGGCGCATGGTGTTGACCGCGGCGTAGTCCGTGAGCGCGTCAAAATGGCCGGCGTCCATGTTGAAGACCTTCCAGAAGGGCTTGAGCACGGGCGGCGTGACGTTTGCCCAGTGCGCGCCGCCGTCGGCGGTGGTCCACATATAGCCGTCGTCGGTGCCCGCCCAGAGACGGTTGATGTTCACCGGAGACAGGCCGAGCGAGTAGATGACGCCACGGCGGATGGTATTGGCAGGCGTGATCGCCGTGTCCCTGTAGGCGTCGAGCACGGTTTGGGGCGGGTCGAACTTCTCGCGGCTCAGGTCGGGGCTGATCTCCTTCCAATCCTTGCCGCCGTTTTTGGTCAGCCACAACGTGTTCGTAGCGAAGTAGAGGCTGTGCGGGTCGACGGGGGAGAACTGCAGCGGCTCGGTGCGCAGCACGCGGTAGCTGCGCAGGGGCTTGGGCTCGATGTCCTGGATCTGGCCGGTGCGGCGGTCGTAGCGCGTCACCTTGCCGCCGTAGACGAGGTCGGGGTCGAGCGGGTCGGGCGCGGCGTAACCGTACTCCTCAATGCCGACCGGGTGCCAGTCATGGAAGGTGATGCGGCCATCGTCGGAGCGGCTTGCGACGCAGGCGGAGCCACTGTCTTGTTGCCCGCCGCAGACGCGGTACGGGAAAGCGTTGTCTGCGGTGACGTGGTACATCTGCGCGGTTGGCTGGTTGTACCACTGGCTCCACGTCTCGCCGCGGTTGAGCGAGATGATGACGCCCTGGTCGCTGGCGAGCGCGACGATGTCGGTGTTGTTCGGGTTGACGAAGACGTTCTGGTAGTCGTCGCCGCCAGGCGCGCCGCGCAGGCCGAACCAGGTTTTGCCGGCGTCGGTCGAGCGCCAGGTGACGACGCTCGCGACGTACACCGTGTTCGGGTCTTTGGGGTCGGCGCGCGGAACGGGAACGTCGCCGCCGCCGATGCGGGCCTCGGGGCGGTTGTCGTTTTCGGGCGCATGCACCCAGGTCTTGCCGCCGTCATCGGAGCGATAGAGCGCCACGGGCTGGCCGGTGGCGACCTCGGCGTAGATGCGCTTGGAGTCGGCGGGGGAGATGGTCAGCTGGACCTGGGTGATGTTGTCGGGCAGGCCGTTGCCGGTCAATTTGGTGAAGTGGTCACCGCCGTCAGTCGAACGAAAGAGCCCGCCGCCGGGACCGCCGAAGTTGCCGTTCTCCCACGCGCCTTCCTGCCGCTGCCACATGCCGGAGAAGACGATCTGCGGGTTGTGCGGATCGATCTGGACCTCGGAGGCGCCGGTCTTGTCGTCAATAAAGAGGACCTTCTGGAAGCTCTTGCCTCCGTCGACCGAACGAAAGAGGCCCCGCTCGGCATTGGGTCCGTACGGATGGCCGGTCACCGCGACGAAGACCCGGTCGGGGTTGCGCGGGTCGATGGCAATCTGACCGATCTGCTGACCGTCGCGCAGCCCAAGATGCGTCCAGGTTTTCCCTGCGTCGGTGGACTTGTACACGCCATCGCCGGTCGAGAGATCGGGCCGCGCCAGCCCTTCGCCGCTGCCGACATAGATGACGTTGGGATTCGATTCGGACACGGCAATCGCGCCGATGGAGCCGGTCGGCTGATCGTCCCACAGGCTCTGCCAGGTGTGGCCGGCGTCGGTCGTCTTCCACACGCCGCCGTTGACTGCGCCGAAATAAAACGTTGCGGGCTGGCTGGGGACGCCGGCGAGGGCGCGGGTGCGGCCGGCGCGCATGGGGCCAATCTCGCGCCAGCGCATCGCGGAGAAGAGCGACGGCGAGACAGCAGGGGATTGGCCTGCAGGAGCTTGAGCGAGGCAGCCAGCCGCGGCTCCAAAGCCCAGCAGGGAAGCAGCGACGGTGCAACGGGCGCGGAGGCGCATGGAACTCCTTTGAATCTCGTAAGCAGAGGTGTTGTTTCTGTCAGTCTGCCACAAAGAGAACGGTTGGGTGAAATGGTTGGTGTTCACGAGACGCGGCAGCGGAGGCGAAAGACGCAGAGCGACAGGCGCCCGCTACACCAGAGGATCTCGTATCACGGACGTACGAACGCGTGGTTTCGATCGCAGGCCGTTGCCATGCAGACGTATCCGGGCGGCCACCGCCGCTGCGCTTAGCACGAAAGCAATTTCCAGAAAAACTTTACCGCCGTCGAGCAGGTCAGGATGGCCATCCTTAAGCAGAGGATCGGTAAATACGCTGTGAACGAACACCAGCAAGAGCGTCGGAAACGCCAGATAGTGGAGCTTCCTCCACAGCGGCCGGCCCAGCTGGTGACGCAGCAGCGACGTAACCACGAGCAGCAAGACCAGGTAGATGGCGACCGCGCCAGTCAGGTTGATCCAGGGCTGCAGCGGCGAGTGGATTGGCCAGAGCAGGTCGAAGACCCCGAACCGCGGAGCCTTCAGCCAGAGCAGCACCACTGGATGCGCAAGCACCAGCGCCACAGTCAGGTACGCCGTCCACTGGTGCAGCGCAAACACGTTGACGCGGCGATGCGGCCAGCGCTCAACGGGGCTATAGCGAAGCGCGATCAGCAACCCAAGCCACAGGTTGAGCGTGGCCGCGCCCGCGGCGCCAAGGCCGAGGTAGGCACAGAGGTCCAGAATCGTCATGGTTGGCTCCTGTACCCTCATGCTAGCCGAGACCTACTGCGAGACGACCAGGACCGCCAGGCCGTGGGCCGGCACTGTGACGCGAAGATTGCCGTGGCTCAGGTGTTGCGCTTCCATGGGTGCCATCGCTCCCGCGGCGCGCAGTTGCGCGATCTGCGCGGAGGTGAGATCGCCGGGAGGTCGTCCCATGGCGTCAAAGACGCGCAGGACATTGCCACGGTCGGGGTCGACGCGCCATAGCTCCACGGCAGCGTTGGCGGGCACGTGGTCGAGATGCAGATCGAAGCTGCGCGCCGGGCCTGCTGGGCCGGTGGGCATCGTGTACGTTGCGCCGGTGCCCGTGGGCGGTGCGTAGTCCCAGAGAGCGATGACCAGCTTGCCGTCGGAGGTCACGGTTGCCAGCGCGGAGTCGGAGCCAAGCGGCAGACGTTCTGTCCCAAGCTTGTGCAGGATGCGAAAGACGTTTAGCGATGGCTTGGGAATATTGTCGGCCGCTATCAGCCCGAAGCCGCCGTAGAACGGCGTACGTACGACGCCCTGCTCCTCAAAGACATCGGAGAACGCCCAGTAATCCATCGCCTCCGTCAGCCCATCGCAGAGGCGGATGTTGTTCGCGAGCCACGGACCGATGTAGGTCGAGTCGGTAACGTTCGGCTCGTTGGCATAGCTGGCGTTGTACTCGGAGAAGATGAGCGGGATGCGCGGATAAGCGGAGGCGAGGATCTCTTCGTGCACCTTCTTCACGGCGCGGTAGACCATGATGTCGCGGGGGATCGTCTCTTCGGTTCCGAGCACATCATGGGCGGTATCGTTCGCGTAGACGTGGGTGGAAACGAAGTCGACGGGAACCTTGCCTGCCTTGGCGTGCGCCAGGAAGGGCGCGACCCACGCGGCTTGCGCGGTCGAGGGGCCGCCTACCTGCAAGCGCGGGGACACGGCTTTGAGTGCGCGGGCGGTGTGATCGTACAACTCAAAATACGTCGCCTGCTTGGGGTCGCCGGCCCAGAAATCCAGGTTAGGTTCATTCCATACTTCGAACTTCCACTGAGCGACCTCGTCGAGTCCGTAGCGTGCTACCAGGTGCGTGGCGAGCGCGCGCATCATGTCGTCCCAAAGCTTGTAATCCTTGGGCGGCGACACAACCGGGCGATACCAGAAGGGGTGCAGCAGGTCTGGGTTTGCGGCCATTTTGCGCGGCATAAAGCTGAGCTCGACAAAGGGACGGACGTGCGTGGCGAGCAGACCGTCGTAAATCTGGTCGATGTAGGAAAAGTTGTATGTGGAGGCATCGTGCGCGGCCTCGGCGGCAAGGCCGGGATTCTTGACCACGCGGTCCGGATCGTAGAGCCCCACCTCGTCCATCAAGATGCCGTGGAAGCGCAGGGACTGAAAGTCGGTCGCTTGCTTGACCGTGCGGAGATCATCGCGGAAACTTTCGCGTAGCGAGAGGATAGCCCGGCCGGAGCCGAAGGTCTGTTCCCAGAAGTGAGGGAACGGCGTTCTAGAAGCTCTTGCGTCGATCGTGAGCGCAATCTCCTGAGCTTTGCTACTCACGGCCGCGAACAAGATCCAGCCAAAGAGAACCCAACGCGCGGCATGTCTCATGGGTGCAGACCTCCTGATCGTCCCTTTACTTTAGCCCAGAGAAGCAACGGCTGCACCGGGATCAGGCGTAGCGGAACAGTGCCTTGAAGCCGTAATCCATATGCTGCTGGATGTGGCAGTGGAAGAGGGACAAGCCGGGCTGATCGGCTGTGAAGTCAACCGCGGCGCGTCCATAATAAGGCACGACGACGGTGTCCTTAATGACGCCGCAGGTCGCACGTCCATTGATCTCGGTCAGCTCAAGCTGGTGGCGGTGCAGGTGCATCGGATGCGCATCGTCGGTGCGGTTCCGAAACACCAGCCGGTAGCGCGCGCCCTGCTCGAGCACAAACTCGTTCTCATGCGGATACGGCTTGCCATTGACCAGCCAGGTATTGAACTTGCCGGAGCCGCCGGGAATCTTTTCAAAGATCATCTCGAAGGTGTGGTCCGGCTTCTTGAGCGGGGACGAGCCTGCGGGCGAGCCGAAGATCGTGTAGTCCCAGCGCAGGTTCTTCGGAACGATCCACTGCCGCTGCCGGTGCTGGTTGGCGTACTCGACGAGTATGCCCAGTCCCGCATTGCGCAGGTTCTCCTCCACCGCGCCGAGAATCCATACGCCCGGATTGTTCATCTCGACCTCTGCACACACTCGCTCGCCGGCGCCGAGGAAGATGGTCTCGACGGTCTGCGGCGTAGGTACAGGATTGCCATCAAGCGCAAGCACGCGGAACGTGTGTCCAGCCAGGGCAATGCGGCGGTTCTCGATCGCGCTTGCGTTCAGCAGATGCAGGAGCACGCGCTGCCCCGGCTTCACACGGATCGGCTCGCCGGCACCGAGCGCCTTGTCGTTGATCGAATAGGTAACCGAGTTGACTTCGAGCCCGTTGGGTGCGGTATTCAGCACGCTCGGCTTCTCTGGTTGCGGGTCGGCTGGGTCCTCATCGTCATCATCTTCCATGGTCGAGGAGAAGAAGGGCTCCCAGTCGCGCAGCGCGAGGAAGAGTTCCTGGTCGTACGCGCCGGGGTCCATGCCGGAGTCGACCATCAGGAAGCCGAACTGGCCGGTATAGGAACCCTTGTGCAAATCCGCATACGCCATCGCATGCGAGTGGTACCAGCGCGAGCCGGCCGGGCGTGGCGTGAAGCTGTACGTGCGCCGGCCGTTCGGTGGAACAAACGGCGTGTTTTGTTCTTCGACGCCGTCGACTTCGCCCGGAATCAGCAGTCCATGCCAGTGAACCAGCTCCGGCGTGTCGGTATTGTTGATCACCTCAACCGTCACCGGCTTGCCCTCACGCATGCGCAGCACAGGGCCGGGAGAGAGGCCGTTGTAGCCGATGGTCGAAAGGATGCGGTCCGGAGCAAGCTCCACGGTGACCGGGGCGATCTCAAGCGTCAGGTCAGCTTTACCCGTGGCTGGAAGTTGAGCCTGCGGCGTATTTCCCACTGCCATGCCGCCTGACATCTGCGCGAAAGAACGCGGCGTGGGGACGGTCGACCCCAGGGCAAGCCCGCACATGCGCAGGAACTCGCGACGACGCACGGTCAGCACCTCCGGCACCTGGTCTCCGGCCGCAGCCAAAACCTGCTGTTCCTGATGCTCTCACGCACATGGCTGGACGACAAGAGCTTCGCCGCGGCGTTTGGGCAAGGTCTGCTCTCCGCTGAAACAAGTTGCCCGAACCGCCGTCTATACAGCATCTCGCCTCCGTTCTCCGGTTCGCGTGGCGAACGGTTTGCTCGTATCTGGTATCCTCGCGCCAACTGTCTTTGCTCTGCAGAAGGGAGAGACCCCGATGAAGTTGCTTCCCGTAACGTTGGTCCTTGCCGGAGCCGTGGCGTGTTGCACGGGGCTTTACGCCTTTCAGCGCACGGCGGACTGGGGAGCTTCGGAGCAAAGCACGGAGAAAGCCGAATTTGCCTGGTCGCGGCTGAGCTACAACACTAGCCTCGGCGGCGGAGGCTACGGCGGTTTTGGCGGCTACGGCTACGGCCGGCATTACATGACCTGGTCGCGCGATTACCCCAAAGCCGACCGACAGTTGTTGATCGCACTGAACCGGCTGACCCGCGTCAATGGCCGCACGACCGAGCAAGTAGTCAACCTGGACTCGGACGACCTCTACAACTATCCCTTCGTCTACGCCGTCCAGGTGCAAACCTGGTCGTTCACCGAAGAGCAGGCCGCGCGTCTGCGCAACTACCTGCTCAAGGGCGGCTTCCTCATGGTAGACGATTTCCACGGCACAGCCGACTGGGAGAATTTCATGAACGGCATGCGGCAGGTCCTTCCCGACCGCTCCATCGAAGATCTTCAAGACAAGGACGAGATCTTCCACGTGCTGTATGACATGGACGACCGCTTCCAGGTCCCAGGCGAGCAGTACATCCGCACCGGACGCACGTATGAAAAAGACGGCTACGTCGCCAAGTGGCGCGGCATCCGCGACGATCACGGGCGCCTCATCGTCGCAATCTGCCACAACATGCATCTGGGCGACGCGTGGGAGTGGGCCGACGACCCGCAATATCCCGAACAGTTTGCCTCGATGGCCTTTCGCGTCGGCCTGAACTACGTCCTTTACGACATGACCCACTAGGCCCCCTAGGACCGAAGCCCACATGTTTCAGTTTCTGTTCAAGTACCCCATCCCGGTCTTCAGCAAGGGCAAGCTCGTCCTCCTGGGGACCGCTCCGGGCTGGCTGCTCGTCCTGCTTATCCTGGTAAGCGCGGCGGGGCTGGCCGCTCTGATCTGGATGCGGCTGCCGAAGCAGGAGCCGCGGAAGCAGGACGCGACGCAGAACGAGATGCGCTCCTGGCGGGCAGTCGTCGTGTGGGGGATGCAGGCCACGCTTGTGGCGCTTGTGCTCCTGCTGCTGTGGCGTCCGGCGCTCTCTGTCGCGGAGCTCAAATCGCAGCAAAATATTATCGCCGTGCTGGTGGACGATTCGCACAGTATGGCCACTCCGGATAGCGGCCGAGACAAGAAGTCGCCGCGCGAGTCCGAGGCCGTCAGCGTACTCACCGGCGGCATCCTGGCCGGCTTGAGCAAGCGCTTTCAAACGCGCATCTACAGGCTCGATGGAGGACTGACGCGTGCTGCGAGTGTGACCGGGATCGAGCCTTCCGCCGTCGCAACCCACATCAACGACGGCCTCAAGCAGCTGGCGACAGACACAGCGGACCTGCCCGTGGGCGCCGTGGTGCTGCTGAGTGATGGAGCGGAAAACAACGGAGGCATCGAGCTCGACACCCTGAACGCTCTGCGCAACCGCCGCCTGCCTGTGCATACCATCGGCTTCGGTAGCGAGCGCCCAACGCACGACGTGGAGCTCGAGGACGTGAGTGTCGCCTCGCGAGCCACGGCCGACTCACGCCTCAGCGCTACACTCAGTTTTGCCCAGCACGGATACGCAGGAACGAAAATCACGCTCAGTGTGCGGGAGGGCGCGCACTCGCTGGCGGACCGCGAGGTAACGCTCGGACCAGACGGCGTCTTTCAGACCGAGACCGTCTTCTTCAGTGCCGGTCCGGCGGGAGTCAAACAGCTTACCTTCGCCGCGGCTCCGCTGGCCGGCGAAGAGAGCGCAGCCAACAACGCGCTCGAGCGTCTGGTCACCGTGAGCGCGCAGCGGCGCCGTATCCTCTATGTCGAAGGCGAGCCGCGTTGGGAGTACAAGTTCCTGCGCCGCGCGGCCGAGGACGACCATCAACTGCAGGTCGTCTCCATGCTGCGAACGACCGAGAACAAGCTCTACCGGCAGGGCATCCAGGATTCGAGCGAGCTTGCCGACGGCTTTCCTGTGCGTCCCGAAGACCTATTCGCCTACGATGCGATCATCATCGGCTCGGTCGAGGCAAACTACTTCACTCCCGGCCAGCAGGAGCTGCTGCGGGAGTTTGTGGATCGGCGCGGCGGCGGCCTGCTTTTTCTCGGCGGCCGCTTCGCGCTGGCCAATGGCGGCTGGGGAGCCTCCAGCGTTTCCGAGCTCGTGCCCACCTTTCTTCCTGCGGGAAATAATACCTTTCACCGCGACCCAGCCACCGTGCAGCTCACCGCCGCCGGCGTGCAGAGCGCCATGCTGCGGCTCACCGACGACCCGGCCAGAAACGCCGAGCGCTGGCGCAAGCTGCCCTACTTGATGGACTACCAGGATGCCGGTTCGCCGAAGCCTGGCGCGACAGTCCTTGCGCAGGCCTCGGGCGGTGGCCGTACCGTGCCCCTCCTGGTTACCCAGATGTACGGGCGCGGACGTACGGCGGTGCTTGCCACCTCCGGCACCTGGCGCTGGCAGATGCTTTCTCCCGTCGGCGATCCCGCGCATGACCTCTTCTGGCAGCAGCTGCTCCGCTGGCTTTCCACCTCCTCGCCCGGCCCGGTTGACGCTTCGACGAGCGCATCCATGCTTATGGATCAAGGCCACCTCCGGATTACGGCGACGGTGCGCGACAAGCAATTCCTTCCCGCGCCGGACGCGCATGTCGTCGCCCACCTCAGCGGACCGCAGGGTGCGTCCGAGCAGGTCGACCTGTCTCCTGTACCGGAGACTCCCGGGAGCTTTCAAGGCGATTTCACTGCCGAGCGCTCAGGTGCCTATCTGGCCGAGGTCAGTGCAAATCGAGGCAAGGACGACCTGGGCCAGGATGTCGTCTCCTTTGAGCGCGTCGATGGAGTTGCGGAAAACTTTCACACCAGCCAGAATCGCGACTTACTCGAGAAGCTTTCCTCTGACACCGGCGGTCGATACTGGAAGCAATCTGAACTAGGCCGCCTGCCAAGTGAGATCGCCTACTCGGAGGCTGGCATTGCGGTCCATGACACGAAGGAGCTCTGGGATATGCCGATCGTGTTTCTGCTGCTGCTCTCGCTGCTCGGCGGCGAGTGGCTGCTCCGCCGCAAGTGGGGTGTCGTTTGAGGCATACGCGGCAGCTGGCACTCACGATCGCGCTGCTGGCTGCGGGGCCTCTGCGCGCCTCCACCTACTTCGTCACGGTAGCCGGACTGGGCGGCGAGCCAGACTACGAGCAGCGCTTCACTGCGACTGCCGCGGATTTAGACCGGGTGCTCAAGACCTCCGCGGGAGCGCACGTCCTCACCTTGTCAGGCAAGGATGCCACCAAAGCGCACGTCGCGGAGGTCCTCGCCACGGTAGCCCGGCAGGCCAGACCGGAAGATGATTTTGTCCTCACCTTGATCGGCCATGGCAGCTTCGATGGTGCGGAATATAAGTTCAATCTTCCCGGACCGGATATCTCCGCCGCGGACCTGGCAGCGATGTGCGATCACATCTCCGCGCGGCGTCAGCTCGTAGTAAATACGACCAGCGCCAGTGGAGGCTCGATCGCCGCGTTCGAGCGCCCGGGCCGCGCGGTCATCGCTGCGACCAAGACCGGCACCGAAAAGAATGCTACCGTTTTTGCGCGCTATTGGGCTGAGGCGCTCGAAGATTCAACCACGGACGTCGATAAAAGCGACGCCATCAGTGCCATGGAAGCGTTCACCTACGCGGACCGCAAGACAGCCGCCTTCTATGACACGCAGAAGCGCCTCGCCACGGAACACGCAGTCTTTGAAGATACGGGCCATGGCGAACCGGTGCGGCTCGGCAAGACAAGCGGCAGGGAAGGCCTGCTGCTTGCAAGCTTCACGGTAGAGTGCATCGGGTCCGCTCAGGCCGCTAGGAACGATCCCGCCAAGCGTGATCTGCTATCGAAGAAAGAGGAACTGGAACAGAAAATTGACGCGCTCAAGTACGGCAAGGCAGCCATGGATCCGGAAGAGTACAAGCGGCAGTTGACGGCGGCGCTGGTTCAGCTCGCAACCGTGCAGGGGGAGCTCGAAAAGTGAGACACGCCATCGCATCCGCATCCGCGATATTGTTATTTTGTGCCGTGGCTCAACCTTGCTGCGCGGCTCCGGCCCTCGATGCATGCACAAGCCTGCGCCTGCACGGCAAAGCTGCCGAAGCTGCGCGTTGCTTTACCGCTCTTAGCGCCAGCACCAACCCATACCTTCGCGCCGAGGGTCTCTGGGGTCTTCAGCAGTACGACGCCGCAAACGAGGCATTCCGACTTGCCGCTAAACAAAGCGGCAGTGCCGCCGCAAGCGAGCAGGCTCACATTCGCGTGCGCTGGGGACTGCTGCTGCACGAGCGCTTCAACAACAAGGACGCGGACGATCTCTTTGCCGAAGCCCTCAAGCTCGATCCGTCGAGCGCCGAAGCGTACCTCGGGCTGGCCACCGTGAGTGCCGACGGATTCGACAACAAGTCAGCAGAATACACCGCAAAAGCGATCGCTCTTAATCCAAAGCTGCCTGCCGCGCATGAGTTCGCGGCCAACCTGGCGCTTGAAAACGCGAATACCGAAAGGGCGCTTGCCGAGGCGGATGAAGCTCTCGCGCTCTCGAACGAAGCCCTGCAGGCGATGGCCATTCACGCCGCGGTAGATGTACTTGCGGACAAGACGCCGGACGCCTGGTTCACAAAGATCGCCAACATCAACCCACGCTATGGAGAGGGCTTTGCCCTGGTCGGCTCCCACCTTGTTCTGAACCGGCGCTATGACGACGGTATCGCCTTTTATCGGAAGGCTATCGACTTAGAACCGGACTTATGGCCGGCGCACTCGCAGTTGGGAATAAATCTTATGCGGCTGGGCGAAGTAGACGAGCCACTGCGACAACTGGAACTAAGCTATAACCACGGACAGAAAGATGCCTCCACAGTAAATAGCTTGCGGCTGCTGGACAGCTACAAGAACTTCGACACTTTCCAGACCACCGAGGCAGGAGTTCAGGTTAATCTGAAGCTCAGAAAGACCGAGGCTGAGTTACTTCGGCCCTATTTCCAATCCGAGTTACAGAAAATCCTGACGACTTACGAGAAGAAGTACAAGATGACCTTGCCAGGACCGGTGCAGATTGAGGTCTATCCGGATCACGAAGACTTCGCCGTACGCACCATGGGCATGCCGGGACTGGGCGCGCTGGGCGTCACTTTCGACGAGGTCGTCGCCATGGATAGCCCCTCGGGCCGCAAGCCTGGAGACTTCAATTGGGGCAGCACTCTCTGGCACGAAATGGACCACGTCTTCGTTCTCGCGGCGACTAACCACCGCGTGCCACGCTGGTTTGCCGAGGGACTCGCCGTCCATGAAGAGGGCCAGGCAAACCCGGAGTGGGCCAATCGCGCTACCCCGGAAATCCTGCTTGCGATTCGGGATAAGAAGCTGCTCCCCGTCAGCGACATCGACCGCGGCTTCCTGTTTCCGGAATATCCGTCACAAGTACTTGTCTCCTACTTCGAGGCGGGAGCGATGTGTGACTTTATCCAGGAGCGTTGGGGTGCGGATAAACTGGTCGCGATGGTGCACTCCTTTGCTGCCCTAAAGCCTACCCCGGACGTCATCGAGGCGAACCTGCAGGTCACTCCGGCCCAGTTCGACAAAGACTACTTTACCTGGCTTGATCGCAAGTACGGCCAAACAGCGGCGAGCTTGGATTCCTGGCGAAAAAGCTTGAAGGAGTTAGCCGCAGCCTTCGCTTCCGGGCAGAACGATGTCGTGATTGCCCAGGCTCCGAAAGTAATCCAGCTTTATCCGGAGTATATCGGCGACGCCAACGCATACGAGATGCTCTCGCAGGCGCAACTTGCAAAGCACGATAAGCCCTCTGCGATTGGCACGCTAAACAGCTATAAAGAGATGGGCGGCATGAGTCCCCCCACACTTGAGAAGCTGGCTTCGTTCCAGCAGGAGATGGGCGACACTCAGTCAGCGGCTGCAACGCTCGGGGAACTCAATTACATCTACCCCGAAACTGAGAGCCCGCATCGGCAGCTCGGGGCTTTGTGGTTGGCACAGGGAAACTATGCCGGAGCGGAGCGCGAGTATGGAGCCGTGCTGGCGATGCATCCGCTTGATAAAGCTTCGGCCGAGTTCGATCTGGCGAAGGCCTATTACGCTGCTGGAGACAAGGCGAAAGCAGAAGACAGCGTCCTGCTTGCGCTCGAAACCGCTCCGGGCTTTCGGCCTGCGCAGAAATTATTGCTGCAGATCAAGTCTTCAGAAAGCAGCAAACCATAGTGGGATGAGAGGCACATTTGACAAATACCACAGCTGAGCTAACTCCGGATGCAGCCCTGCTTCAGACCCGCATTGAACGTTTTCATGCCGTGCGCGACGGCATTTTGTCGCAGGTGCGGCAGGTCATCGTCGGTCAGGACGAGGTGCTCGACCAGATACTGATCGCGCTTTTCGTCGGCGGCCACTGCTTGATCACCGGAATGCCCGGCACCGCAAAGACACTGATGGTGCGCACCTTCAGCGAGGCCCTGGGACTGACCTTCAAGCGCATCCAGTTCACCCCCGACCTCATGCCCTCGGACATCACCGGAACCGACATCATCGAGGAAGACATCACCACTGGGCATCGCAAGTGGACCTTCGTCGAGGGCCCGATCTTTGGCAACGTAGTACTCGCCGACGAAATTAACCGCACGCCACCCAAAACGCAGGCCGCAATGCTCGAAGCAATGCAGGAGCGCTCCTGCACGGTACGCGGGCAGATCTATAAGCTGCCGTCACCGTTCTTCGTTCTAGCTACCCAGAATCCGATCGAGTTAGAAGGAACCTATCCCCTACCGGAAGCGCAGCTAGACCGATTTCTCTTCAATTCGCTTCTCGACTACCTGAGTGCTGGAGACGAACTAAAAGTTGTCGATCTGACGACTGCCACGAAATCCGCAAAGGTACAAGCCGTCACCAACGCGCAGGAGTTACTCGATTTTCAGCAACTAGTCCGCATGGTACCGATTGGAGAGTCTCTCGCCCGCTATGTAGTAAACCTGGTTCGGGCAACGCGGCACAAGAGTGAGAACGCCCCCGATTTTGTAAAGAAATACGTGAACTATGGCGGTAGTATCCGAGCCGCACAGTTCATCGTGCTGGCCGCCAAAGCTCGCGCGCTTACACGCAAACGCTACCACGTTACGTATGAAGACATCTCCGCGCTTGCCGTGCCTGTTCTGCGCCACCGCATTCTTTTGAACTTCCATGCCGAGTCAGAACGCATCGACTCCGACGAGATCCTGCGGCGACTGCTGGCGCACATGCCGCCGCCTAGAGAGGCGTAAACGTCGTGCCTGAGCTTACTCAGCGATTTCTCGATCCTACGGTGCTGGCCGGCATCTCTAACCTCGACCTGATCGCGAAGACGGTGGTTGATGGTTTCGTTGCCGGACTGCACCGCTCCCCTGACTTCGGCTCCAGCCAGGAATTTGCCGAATATCGAGCCTACACACCTGGAGATGATCTCCGCCACGTAGACTGGAATCTTTTCGCCCGCACGGAGCGAACTTACCTCAAACGCTACCGGGGAGAAACAAACAGTCAACTTACCGTCTTACTCGACGCAAGTAAGTCGATGAAGTACAGCTCTCATGCTGTAACAAAAATGGACTACGCGAGATACATGGCGGCTTCGCTGTTCTATCTTGCTATCCATCATCAGCGTGATCCGGCGGGACTGCTTGTCTTCGACGATGAAGTTCGCAACTACATTCGGCCTTCGATGCGCCAAGGCCAGTTACCCAGGTTACTCAGTGGGCTCGAGCAGGCCGAACCGAAAGCTCGCACCAATTTCGCTAAGCCGCTCGGACACTTACAGCAGTTGCTTAGCCGGCGCGGCATGGTCATCCTGATCTCTGATTTCTACGAAGCTCCGGAAACTATCGTGGAAACGGTTGAGCCGTTGCGCTTTCACGGAAGCGAAGTTGTTCTCTTTCACGTGCTCGACCCGCAGGAGATTCACCCTGAGCTGCGTGGTCCTTCCGTGCTCATCGATCTTGAGACCGAGCAGCGCATGGAGGTTATCCCTGACTATGTCAAAGGAGAGTACCGCCGCCGCATGGACGATCATCTCCGCAAGCTCGACGATCGCGCACGCGCCGCTGGCCTCGGCTATCATCTGCTGCTTACCAGTAAGCCTCTAGACGCCACGCTGGGCGAGTATCTGCGTCTGCGTCCGAGGGGTAAGTGATGGGTTTCTTCTCGCCTTGGTTTTTGGCGGGTCTGGCCGCGCTGGGTCTGCCCGTGTACGTGCATCTTCTGCGCCGGCAGACCACCACGCCGCGACCGGTAAGCTCGTTGATGTTCTTCGAACGCGGCATCCAAAGCTCAACACGGCATCGTCGCCTGCGCTACCTTCTGCTCTTTTCGTTGCGTGCGTTGCTGGTACTGCTGCTGGTCCTGGCGTTTGCACAGCCATACCTCCGGCGCTCGACTGCCGCGGCCAGTGATCGCCTGATGGTTCTCGCAATCGACGACTCCTTCAGCATGCAAGCCGGCACGCGACTTGCGGATGCGAAGCGGGAGGCGCTTACCGTGCTTGGAACTCGGCGCGCCACGCAGCACGTGCAAATCGTCCTGCTGGCCGGCCAGATGCAAGTCCTGACGCAGCCGATCGCCGACTCCGCCGCACTGCAGGCCGCCATCGTCGGCATCGGGCCTAGCGAGGCGCATGGCAACTTCGGCGAGCTCGGCCGCGGCATGCGGGCGCTGGCAGAGTCGGTGCACACGCCCGTCGACCTACATCTGTTTAGCGATATGCAGGTCTCGAATATGCCGGGAAATTTCGCCGACATGGTCCTGCCGGGGAACGTATCACTGGTGCTGCATCCTACTGCAACTGCGCTGGTTCCGAACTGGACCGTCGAGAGCGTCAAGGCTCCGGCGCAGCTGGTTGATCCGAAGAGGTCGCACGTACTTGCCGTCATCGCCGGGCATGGAACGCCGGCCGTCACGCGCATCGCCTCGCTCGTGATTGGCGATAAGGTCGCTGCGACCAAACGCGTCGATGTTCCAGCAGATGGCCGCGCCACAGTGGAGTTTGAGTCGCTCGACGTGCCGTACGGTGCCAGTCGATGTGCCGTCCGCATCGACTCTGCGGATGAGTTTCCGGCGGACGATGTAAGCCTCTTCGCGGTCAAGCGGGCCGACCCGGAGCGCGTACTTTTCGTGCACCAGGCCGCCGACGTACGATCGCCGCTTTACTTTGGCACAGCGCTGGCCTCGGCCGCGCAGGGATTGTTCGTTCTGCAGCCGATCAACGTCGAGCAGACGGTTGACGTCGATCCATCCAGGTACGCCTTCGTCGTGTTGTCTGATGTGGCAACGCTGCCGCAGTTGTTTGAGAATAGCCTGCTCCACTTTGTCGAAGGAGGCGGCAGTGTGCTCCTCGCCGCGGGTGCCAGCGACGCCCGGGCGCAGCGTCTTCCGGTCGTCGGGCAGCTCGTCGGCGAAGGTCAATTCTACGCACGGGGGGGAGGAAGTTTTGCCAGCGCGGGCACCATGGACGCATCGCATCCGGCGGTGGTTTCAGCAGAAAGTCTGGCCGATACGAAGTTCTTCTACGCCTCGTCTCTGCTGCCGGGCAACGGCTCGCACACCCGCATTCTCGCCCGCCTCGCGGACGGCTCGCCGCTGCTGCTCGACCAGAGCCTCGGCCAGGGACACGCCCTTATCTTTGCCTCCGGATTGGATAACGTCACCAACGATCTCCCCTTGCAGCCGGCCTTTGTGCCGTTTGTCGACCGCGCCGCGCGGTACCTCGCGGGGGTGGAGCAGGCGAATGGCGCGAAGGTAGTCGACTCCTTCCTTCAACTGCGAAGCCCATCGGGCAGTGCTGCCGGCGCACACGGATCGCCCGTGGACGTGATGGGACCGGGGGGCAGCCGTCCGCTGTCGCTTGAGCAGGAGGCGACGGCGCAATCCTTTCCTCTTGCCCGCGCCGGGTTCTATCAGGTGCGTTTCGCCAATGGTCGCGACGCACTAATCGCCGCCAACTCGGACCCGCGCGAGTCGGATCTGCAGCTGATCCCGGCAGACACGCTGCGGCTTTGGAGTGGAAGCAATGCACCCGATCAAGCCGTGAACGGGCCAGCGGGCACGCCCACAGTCACCGCAGAACAACGCAGCAACTATGGTCTCTGGTGGTGGGTTATGCTGGTGCTGTTGATCGCGGCGCTGGCCGAATCGATCGTCGCCAGCGGCTATCTCGGCACGCCACGGGAGCACGCATGAGCCGGCAGGAACAGCTCAACCTTTACATCGGGCATCTGCAGAATCGCCTGCGGATCTTCGTTACCGTACGCGGCGCGGCGGTGATCGCCCTGGTGGCGCTTACGTCCACACTGCTGCTTACGCTCGTGCTCAATCGCTATGCCTTCCCGGAGCGGCAGGTCACCCCGGCGCGCATTGCGTTGTACGCGGCCGTGGCCCTGGCGCTCGCTACGGGCCTGGTCTGGCCGCTGCTCCGCATCGACCGGCGCCGCTCGATTGAGCGAGCCGAAGGCAAGTTCCCCATGTTCGAGCAGCGGCTGCTGACGTTCTCCGAGCGGCAGCAAACGGGCGATCCCTTTGTCGAGCTGCTGGCCGGCGACACGCTGGCGCAGGTGCAGCAAGCCCCCGTGTCTCAGCTTGTGCCGGCAGGAATCCTTGCGGCCCTGCTTGCCGCCACCGTGCTCTTGGTCGGCGCGGTAGTCTGGATGGCCACCGCCGCCCCGGGTGTCCTGGGTTATGGCGCATCGCTGCTTTGGGTCGGGCCGAAGAAGATCGTCACGCCGTTATATGACATCCACGTGACGCCGGGGGATGCAGCAGTGCGCCGCCACAGCGATGAGGAAGTGACCGCGCAACTCGTCGGCCTGGACACCCGCAAAGTCACGCTGCACGCGCGGGTTGGACCGGCGGCCGCCTGGGAGACGGTCGATATGCAGCCGCAGGCCAATGGGCAGGGCTTCGGCTTCACCTTGGCCGCGCTTCCGGAGAATGTCGAGTATTACGTCGAGGCAGGCCCGGTCCAGTCGAAACACTACACGGTCCGGGTCGTCGACCTGCCCGCAGTGAAGGACATGAAGGTGACCTACCACTATCCGCGTTGGACCGGCCTGCCGCAGGCGTCCGAAGAGCACGGCGGCGATCTGCGCGCGCTCGAAGGCACCGAAGCCGAGCTGGCCGTGACCATGGATAGCCCGCTGCGCGACGGCATGCTGGTGCTCGACAACGGGCAGCCGCTGCACCTGACCGGCGGCCAGGGCAATCTCTACCACGGCACTATCCGCATGCAGAAGGACGGCGCGTACCATGTCGCCGCCACCGACAGCGGGCAGCAGGTTCGACTTTCGGAGGACTACTTCATCTCCACTGAAACGGCCAACCCGCCGCAGGTGGCGATCGAGCGCCCGGGCACCGACTATCGCGCCAGCCCGATCGAGGAGGTCACGCTCGGCGTTAAGGCCGGCGCGGACTTCGGCCTGCACAGCGTTCAGCTGCATTACTCCGTGAACGGCGGCCCGATGCAGATGGTCGACGTGCTCAAACAGCCCGGCGCAAAAAACTCCAGCGGCTCTACGACCCTGAACCTGGAAAGCTTCAAGGTCGTGCCTGGCGATGTCGTCAGCCTCTACGCGACTGTCAAGGACGCCCACGCAGAAGCCAAGACAGACATCAGCTTCATCCAGGTGGACCCGTTCGAGCGCGAGTTTTCGCAATCGCAGCAGGAAGGCGGGGGCGGCGGTGGAGGCGGGCAAGGCGCCGGCAATCAGACCGACATCTCGCGGCGTGAGAAAGAGCTGATTGCCGCCACCTGGAAGCAGCAGAACGAGAAGGCTTCTACCGCGTCGCACTCTGCGGACATCGGCAAGACGCTCTCGGAAGCCCAGGCCACGCTCCGGCAGCAGGTGCTTGCGCTCTCCGCGCGTATGGAGAGCCGCGATCTCTCTTCCGCCAACGAGGAGTTCACCGGCTTTGAAAAGGACATGCAGACGGCCGCGGCGGCCATGGTTCCTTCAGCCGACAAGCTCAAGCAGCAAGCCTGGAGCGACGCTATTCCCAATGAGCAGAAGGCGCTTCAGGCCTTGCTCCGGGCAGAGGCGACCTTCCGCAAGATCCAGGTAGCCTTCGGCCAGCAGAGCGGAGGCGGTGGAGGAGGTGGAGGCAGCGCCGGCCGCGACCTGGCCAGCCTCTTCGATCTCGAGATGGACACCGAGAAGAATCAGTACGAGACCGCACAGACTGGTTCTCCGGCCGAGGAGCAGGCCAAGAAGGTGGACGATGCGCTCGCTAAGCTAGATGCCCTCGCCAAGCGCCAGGAGGAACTCGCCCAGCAGCAAAGCCAGCAGGCGCAGAACTTCCAGCAACGCTGGCAACAGGAGATGCTGCGCCGGGAGGCCGAGCAACTTCAGCGCGAGATGGAGCAGATGCAGGCGCAGCAGCGGGGCCAGCAAGGCCAGAGCGCCTCGGGCCAGCAAGGCAGTTCCGGACAGAGCTCGGGCCAAAGCACCAGCCAGAACAGTGGCGGCCAGCAGAGCCAGTCGCAGCAGGCTCGCGGCCAGGCCGGGTCTCCTTCCGGCAGCCAGTCCGGTGTAAAAGACGGCGGCACCGATCCACGCGTCCAGCAGGCCCTCAACCGCCTTCGTGAAGCGAACGAACAGATGCGCCGCGCCGCCAACCCGGGCCAGAGCGGCCAGGCTGGAGCCGAGCAGGCCAAAGAAGCCGCCGAGCGTCTGCGCGAAGCCACCAACCTGATGGGTGGCGCGCAGAAGCAGCAGGCCACCGGCAAGCTCGACTCGCTCGCCAATGATGCCGGCAAGCTCCAGGCGGAGGAGGCCGCGCAGGCCGAGCGCCTTCGTTCGCTGGCCGCGAACTCGGGCGGCTCCGCGCGCGGTGCGGCCAATGCCGAGGAGTTGAACCGCCTGATCCGCGACCGGCAGCAGCTCTCCGACGACGTCTCCCACCTGCAACGCAGCATGCGCGAAACGGCCCGGCAGCTCGCCCCGACTCAGCCTGCGGCATCTTCCAAGCTGCGCGAGGCGCTCGGAACCATGGATGAGTCTGACCTTGGCAACCGCGTCCAGCGTACGGCGGACGGGCTTCGGCGCGGCATAAACCCGAACGCCAATGGCAACGAAGCCGCTGTTGCTTCGGGGCTCAAGCAGCTCGGCGAAGGATTGAAGCAGGCGCAGGCGGGCATGGGCTCCGCGCCCGGCGCTCCAGACGCGCGCAAGCAGGGCCGCGGCACCGAAGTCGCGGCGCTCGATCAGCTAAATCGCCTCCGATCGACTGTGCAAAGCCTCTCGCCTGGAATGATCGGCCAGCCCGGAAGCCGCGGCTCGCAACGAGGAACGCAGCCCGGGCAGTCCGGTAAAGCGGGGAGCCAGTCGCCTGGTTCGGGTTCGCAAGGCCAAGGCTCACAAGGAAAGGGGTCACAGGCGTCCGGGGGCCAGTCCGGACAGGCAGGGCAGGGGAGAGGCTCGCAGCCTGGAGGCCAGCAGCCCGGCAGCGGCTCCTCCGGCGGCAATCGCCAGGCCAGCCTCGGCGGCGATAGCTCCCCCGGAGATTCGAACTCCGGTGACAACCGCACCCGCACCGGAGGCGGAGGCGGCACTGCCTCCTGGAACGTCAACACCGGCAACAACACCTATGATCGCAACGCGCGCGCCCAGCAACCCGGCACCGGACTCAACCCCGCCGACTCCGAGCGCACCATCAACCAGGGCATGCAGGAGCTAAGCCGCCTCCGCCAGCTTACCCACGGCGACCCCACCGCCTCCCGCGAGGTCGACGCCCTCGTGAAGGAGATGCAGCAACTCGAGCCCGGTCGCTTCCCCGGTAACCCGGAGATGGTCGAGCAGCTCCACCAGCAGGTCCTCAACGACGTCGACAAGCTCGAGCTTGAACTGCGCCGCAGCGCCCACGATCCGGCGCTCGCCCAGATCCGCACCACGAAAACTGCCCCTGTTGCGCAGGGTTACGGAGACGCCGTGGCAGAGTACTATCGGCGGCTCGGCAGAGGCCAGTAACCGTCACGCACTTGCTCCCGGCGATATACTGGAATCGTGAGCAAAAGCTTCTACATCGAGACCTTCGGCTGCCAAATGAACGCCCACGACTCCGAGAAGGTCGTCGGCACGCTCGAGTCGCAGGGCTACGTGCAGACCCAGGTCGAGGACGACGCCGGCCTCATCCTTTACAACACCTGCTCCATACGCGACAAAGCCGAGCAAAAGGTCTTCCACCGGCTCAACGAATACAAACGCCTGCAGGGCGAAGGCAAGAAATTTGCTGTCATCGGCTGCGTCGCTCAGCAGGAGGGCGAGCGCATCTTCGACAAGGCCCCCTACGTGTCGATCGTGGCAGGCTCGGCCAGCTACCGCAATCTGCCCGCGATGCTCGCCCGTCTTGAGCGCGGCGAGTCCCGCATCACCGGCTTGGACGACAAGCAGACCACCGAAACCTTTGAAACGCCCTTCGTCGCCCGCACCAACCAGCATCGCGGCTACATCACCATCATTGAGGGCTGCGACAAGTTTTGCGCCTACTGCGTCGTGCCCTATACTCGCGGTAACGAGCGCAGCCGCTCGGCTGCCAGCGTGCTCGAAGAAGCCACCCGCATGGCGGACGCCGGCTACACCGAGATCCAGCTGCTCGGCCAGAACGTCAACAGCTACCGCGATCCAAGCCGGCAGAAAACCTTCGCCGAACTCCTGCACGCCGTCGCCACCCTGCCCGGCATCCGGCGCGTCCGCTTCACCACCAGCCACCCGCGCGACTTCACCCGCGACATCGTCGACGTCATCGACGCCACCCCCACCCTCTGCGACCATGTCCACCTTCCCGTCCAATCCGGCTCGACCGACGTCCTCCGAAAGATGGACCGCGAGTACACACGCGACTGGTACCTCGAACGCATTGCCTGGATCAAATCCGCCCGCCGCGACATCTCCATCACCTCGGACATCATCGTCGGCTTTCCGGGCGAGACCGACGCCGACCTCGAGCAGACCGCCACCCTGCTCGACGAGGTCGGCTACGACGCGATTTTCGCCTTCAAGTACTCGCCGCGGCCCAACACCCCGGCCATCAGCATGGCCGATTCGCTCTCCGACGAAGTCAAGTCGGCGCGCCTGAAGATTCTGCTCGACCGCCAGCGCGAGATCCAGCGGGTGAACTACGATCGCCACCGCGATCAGGTGATGGAGTTGATGATCGAAAGCCACAACACGCAACGCAACCAGGTTGTCGGCCGCAGCACCCAGAACAAGACCGTGAACTTCACCACCGCGCAACCCATTCTGCCCGCCATCGGCAGCTACCAAACCGTTCGAATCACCCAGGCGTTCCCCAACAGCCTGCTGGGCGAGGCGGTCCTATGATTGACACGCGCACCGAAATCGAGGTCCACATTCGCGGACTCATGCTGGACCCAGTGACGAACATGCCCATCGTGGTCCTCAAAGACGTCGAGAGCGATCTGGTCCTGCCTATCTGGGTCGGCCACTACGAAGCCCAAGCCATCGCGCTCGAGCTTGAAAAAACCGCCACCCCGCGCCCCATGACTCACGATCTGCTTCGCAACCTGGTAAAGGGTCTGGGCGCAACCGTGTCACGAGTCGTCATCTCAGACCTTCAGAACGACACTTTTTTCGCGACCATCTGGATGCAGCAGGAAGGCGAAACCGTCACGCTGGATGCACGGCCGAGCGACGCCATCGCGCTCGCGATGCGATCCGACTGCCCAATTTTCGTGGCCACCAGGGTTTTTGGCCGCTCGAAGCAGGGAAACACGGCCGGAGGCGTCAACGTAAACGCGGAGGAGCTGCGCAAGTGGCTCGAAAACCTGAACGAAGACGATACCGGACAGTACAAGATGTAATTGCTCACGGGTCGTGATGCGGCTGCAAACTATTTCCCGAGTAAATCTTATTTCCTTTACATCGAGTTGAAGCAGAGGGCCTCTTCAGGTGCGGCGAGGGGTCAATGCAGAAGAGAGCTGAGTTGCTGCACGAGCGTGTGGTGAATCAGTCCAGTCCCGCAGCCCGCGCCGTAATACGTGCCAGGCGAAGAAGAGCTGCGCGTAGCGCCTCTTCCGTGCGAACTTCGTGCTTCAGGCCTGAGCCTGCGGTGGCGAGAAACGCTGCGAAGCCGTCGGCGCCTCCGAAGGCTGACAGGTCCGCACCTAGCCTCGCTGCCGCGCGAGCTCGTCTTGCCAGCAACTTGGCGAACCCTGCATCAAGCCGGACGATATGCGGCGCCGCCCGCTCTGCATGCAGGTTCAGCAACTCCGCTCCGTGCGGAGTTTCGTGAAGGATCCGGAAAAAACCTAGATCTTTTGCAAGCAATGTCGCGGCTAGGTTTTTTGAAAAAGCGGCCTCTGCGATCCAGACTTCTTCTGCATGGGCTAGTGCTTCCTTCACGAGGCTGATCGCAAGCGCTTCAAACAGGGCGTCTTTATCCGAAAAGCGGAGATAAAGGGTCGCCCGCGCAATCTCCGCTTCCCGCGCGATCTCGGCCATGCTCGTGCGCTGAAAGCCGTTGCGCCCGAAGAGGGTCAAAGCGGCGGTTAGAATACGAGCTAAGTTCTGTTCAGACGCTATGGACATATTATGATAATAATGTCTATGCCGTTGCTCCGGCGAGGAGGATCTTATGATTAGTGCAGAACGCGTGCTTGTCACGGGTGGAACGGGCTATATAGCCACTTTTTGCATTGCACAGTTGTTGCGCGAGGGCGTCAAGGTCAGGACAACGGTTCGCAGCCTGGAGCGGGAGCTCGCGGTACGTGCCGCGACGGCAAAGCTGGCCGACTCCGGCAACCGCCTGGAAGTTGTCGTAGGCGACCTGAATGCCGATGCCGGCTGGCTAATAGCCTGCACCGATTGCACAGGTGTGCTTCACGTCGCGTCTCCGTTTCCCTCACGCATGCCAAAAGAGGACGATGACCTGGTTCGCCCGGCGCGAGACGGTGCGCTCCGTGTACTCCAGGCAGCGCGAGATGCGGGAGTGCGCCGCGTTGTGATGACCTCCTCGACAGCGGCTGTAGCCTACGGACGAGGAGGACGATCGCAACCCTTTCTTGAGACCGACTGGTCGGATCCGCAGAACCGGGCCGACAGCTCCGCTTACGAGCGTTCCAAAATGATCGCGGAGCGCGCGGCCTGGGACTGGCATGCGCGCTCGGGCGGCGCATTCGACCTGGTCACTGTCTGCCCGGGCGCGGTGATCGGTCCGGTCGGGGGCAGTGAACACTCTACCTCGCTCGACATTGTGAAGAAATTGATTGACGGTTCCATGCCGGGGCTGCCACGCTTCGGCTGGCCGCTGGTCGATGTACGGGACATCGCCGACCTGCATCTACGGGCCCTCCGTCAGCCGAACGCCGCAGGCCAGCGCTATATCGGCGCGGGTTCGTTCTATTGGTTGGAAGATGTTGCGAGGGTGCTGCGGGAACGCGTTCCAGCAGCTTCTGCGAAGGTTCCCAAGCGTCGTCTACCGAGCTGGCTGGTGCGGTTTTCTTCGCTCTTCGATCCAGTGGTTGCAGGCCGTTTGTACGAGCTCGATAAGGAGCGCCCAGTCTCTGCCGACAAGGCTAGGCGCGAACTTGGCTGGACGCCGCGTAGCAACGACGACTCCATTGCTGACACAGCCAGGAGCTTGCTCGCCGCAGGTTTTTTGAAAGCATGAGCCCACGCTGCTCGCCATAAACCTGCTGCCTGCCCGCTGTAGTGGATGTCGATGCCTGGGATGGCTCGTTTTACACCTGTCTAGGTTCATCGATACTGCTGTGCCCAGGGTCACTTTACCGATTCGTGCATGGTCACGAACCGGGGCAGAGGTCTCCCCTACCTGGGTGATTGATTGCCCCAGTCGGTAGCGGTGATCCTGGCGCCGGGACAGTGTGCACGAACAACTTCGTGCTTGCGCGCGTGTCTTTGCCTGCAGCAGCCTCGCTTGCATGTCGCGAAGTCCTTGTCCTGGAGAGCTTATGCCTGCCTTCCCAAAGTTCGTCCGTTCTCTCAGCTCGCTCGTGCTGGCGTTGAGTTTAGGCCTTGCAGGTTGCGGTTCGACTCCGACGCCGGCGACCGGAACGCCAGCGCCGGTCACTCCCGTAAGCTACACGCCGCCCACGGCACCCTGCGTTGCAGCTTCCAACTACGGGACGCCGGCAGAGCAGGCGGCGCTTGATCAGGACGCGGAGCTGCCCATCTCCTCGGCCAACCAGGCTACCTACGTTGCCGCCGTGCAAGCCGGCATGAACAGCCGCGGCAACACCGCGGGTTGTCCAGGCACCGCATATACCTACGAAGCCGCAGCCGCTTCCGCGCCCACCTACGCCCAGGCACTCAACAATTGGACCGGCACGCACGTACCCGGCATCCTCGCCTACTCCACCGCCTGTCCGGACCTGGGCCGCACCGGTGCCGCTTATGCCTTGGCCGGCTACTACGCCAACCTGAGCGGATACACGCTGCCCACATCCACTCAACAGCAGCTCACCACCAAGCTCAGCGCTATCGACGACATGCTGGCCGGAGAGCAGTTCGCCTCCGGCACTGTCTCCGGAACCATCCTCAACCCGGGTTCTTTCGGCTATCTCAACGCGTCGTCTTCGAACAGTTGTTTCTTCACCACGCTTGCTGGCAGTGTTACGCTTGGCTCGAACATCAACGCCTTCTGCACTGGTCTTCCCAATTCCTGCGTCACCTACATGGCCGGCCCGTTCAAAGGCCTCAACTTCGAGGTGCAAGACCTCGGCGACCTGTCGCTGGTGCCCGATGGTTCCATGGGCTTCGATCATGGCTTTGACGGGGTGGCTCTGATGGAGGCGACGATCCAGCAGGCCAACTCGCCTTATGAGAATAACCTTGCGCTCGCCGGCCAGTGGGCTATCAGCGAGCCCGCCGTCCGGGACGTGAATTACACCTCCAAGCTCGTCTGGCTGCTTGCGGAACTCTACGACCGCACCGGCACAACAGCTTACTCGACCGCGATGATGAACAAGCTCAACCGAGGGCTGCTGGTCAACGCACTCATGCCCGATCCGGCCAACCCCGCGAACGTGTATGGCATGTCACCCGCCATGCCGTTTGCCGCATTGGCTGCCGTGGCGCAAACGCCCGGACGCATGTTCGACGGGCACAACGCTCTGCCCGACTATTCCGCCATCAACACCTGGAGCCTGGTAGAAGCCTACGTAGCGCTGCGGGATCAGGGCGACACTGCCAACGCGGCGATGGTGCGTCCGTATGCCCTTGCCGCGATGAACAATCTTGCCTACGAGATCAACAGCTTCGGCGTCCCGTCTCTGGGTAAATCGCAGATTCCGATGGCTCTGCTGCTTGGCCTCTGGAAAGTCTCGGCTTACGAAGGCTTTCAGGGAGGCGGCAGCGGCCCAACCAACTGGGAGTCTGCCGCCTGGCGCTGCTGGAACAACGGAACCGCCTCCAGCTTCGGTCCGGAGACACTGAACGCCGCCCTGTACCTCGTCTACCTTTCGGGCAAGCCCTACGTTCCGCTGAAGAGCCGCTAATTTGGCTGCGTGGTACAGGCGAGTTGCGGCAAGCGGCGTTCGTGAGATTCCGTTGCCTTTTGCATTCGTTTGGGACGAGTTGCTCGGTTGGCCTAATTGATCTCGATATCTCCGGAGCCGGTGCGGGCCTCGAGCGCGGGGCCGCCGCCGTTGATAGGTGCGCTGACGTGATGGTGGTCCGACGTGGCGAGGCCTGCGACGCGAATGGAGCCGGAGCCGGTGGAGGCATCGACGTTCAGGTGGGCGTCATGGCCAAGATGGGCGCGGATGGAGCCCGAGCCGCTCTGGAGTCTGGAACTGCCTGTGATCTGTCCGTTGGCTTCGATGTCTCCAGAGCCGGTGTGCGCAGTAAGCGCGCCGGAGAGACCGTTGATGCGGATGGACCCGGAGCCAGTCTGGGCGCGGACCTCGCCTGACGCGACCTGCTGAAGTTCGATATCTCCGGAGCCGGTGTGCAGGTCAGCGGGACCGGCGACGCCGTGGGCGCGCACAGATCCGGAGCCGGTGTCGGCCTTGACGAAGCGTCCTAAATTGTCGATCTCGAGGTCGCCCGAGCCGCTATGGAGGTTGAGCGCGACGGACCTTGGCGCGGAGATCTCGTAGTCGATGGTGATGTTGTTGTATAGACGGCGGTCTTCGCCGCTGACGTCGCCGATCCGGACCGTATTGCCGCTCTGCTGGATCGGCGGATTGCGCGAGATCTGGCGGATGCGCTCTTCGACATCGCCTCCCACGTTCCAGCCGGCGTGCAGGTGGGCTTTCACATGAATATTGTTGTCCGCTCCGGGAAAGACGTGGATCCTGCCGGAACCTCCGGAGACGTAGAGGTCGCTTTGGGCGGAGACGTTGAGGGTGCGGTCGAAGTCCTGGCTATGCGCCGCAACGGCGAGCGGCAGGACGGCGAAGAGGCTGGCAAGGTAGGTTCGGACGGACATAGGACTCCTTTTCTATGGCGGCTGCAAAGTTAAGCTGGTTCAAACCTGAGGACCAGCTTGGCGACAGTTCACGTGCTACTACGGAGAGAGCTGTAAAACGGTTCCATCGAATGGTAAACGCCAGGGTCTTACCTGGAACCCTTCGTGGCGGCGCGAGCGCGGACGACGAGCTCCCGGGCGGCTTCGGGCCAGGTGCGGAAGGTGAAGTCGAAGCCGCTCCGCAGCAGTTTCGTCGGGACGGCGCGGCGGCTCTTGAGGATCAATTCGGTTTCAGTGCGCAGGAAGAAGGCCCCGACTTTGAGCATCCACGGGGTGGCGGGCAGTCCGATCGATCTGCCCCAGGCGCGTCGCAACTCGCGGAGAAAGTCTCGGTTGGGCAGCGGACAGGGCGCGGTGAGGTTTACGGGACCTTCAAGATTCTTCCGCTCGATCAGGAACTCGGTAGCTCTGCAGAAATCCTCTTCGTGGATCCAGGAGACGTACTGGTTTCCGGAGCCCTGGGTTCCGCCAAGGCCAAGGCGCGCCAGGCGTGAGAGCACCGAGAAGACTCCTCCGGGGTCGGGGCTCATGGTCATCGAAGACCGCAGGGCGACCTTGCGGGTAGCCGGCGTTTGCGACGCGTAGAAGGCCTCTTCCCATCGGCGAGCGACCTCGATCGAAAACTTCCAGGTCTCGGGCATACCGGGTTTGAAGCCGCCGAGCTCACCCGTGAACTCGTCCTGTGGACGATCTAGGGTATGCGCGTAGAAAGTGGAGGTACTGGCGTTCATCCAAAGCGCCGGTGGGCGGCGGGCCCGTTCGATAGCTTGGCCGATGAGCAGCGTGGGCGTGATACGAGACGAGAGAATCTCGCGCCGGTTGGACTGGTTGTAGCGGCAGTTGACGCTGCGGCCGGAGAGGTGGATGACGGCATCTGCATCTTCAAGGACGTCGGTCCAGGCGGTTTGCAGAGAGCGACCGTCCCAGGGCAGCGTCGGCCACGGTGCCGGGCGCGGGGTGCGTGAGAGCACCGTGACAGCATGGCCGCGTGCGTGGAAGTAGCGAGCGAGCAGGGTGCCGACCTGGCCGGAGCCTCCGGGGATGACGATGCGCATGCGAATAGGGTTACCGAGAGAACGTTCCTTTCAGAGGCTTAGAAAAAGGCCCCGGCGGTAAAAAGGGTAAAGAACAGCGAGATTTATTAGGACGATCATCAGCGCGTAGGCGAGCGACGCGTTGGTTGGGCTGAGCCAGGCAGTGAAGAGGTGGTAGCCCCAGGTATGAAGAGTCGGGGCATGGGGGCCAGAGGTGTGCAGACGGTCGAGAGCCGTGGTGAGCAGGCCGGAGAGAGTGAAGGCAAGCAGGGCGTTGGTTCCGAAGACGATGGCGGGACGGGTCCAGCGGCGAGATTGGTTGAGGTCCACAATTGTGTAGAAGAGCGCAAAAAGGCAGAGACAGACGCCGCTTGAGAGTAGGGCGAAGGTGGGCGTCCAAATGCGCTTGTTGATGGGCATCCACGGGGAGAGCAGGGTGCTGAGCAGCAGGAAGAGCACGCCGGCAACAGCAAGGAGAATGGCTTTGCGGGCTCCGGAAGCGGGACCGCAAAGCAGAATGCCGGCGAGAACGCCGATAAGGGTGGACGCAACCGCGGGAATGGTGGAGAGCAGGCCTTCGGGGTCATAGGTGACGCCGCGGCCCGGAGTGAGTCCGTAGGCCCAGAGGTGCGAGATACCGAAGACCGCGCGGTCCAGCCAGGCTGGCAGATTGCCGTAGGAGTCGAGGTGACCAGCACCAACACCCGGAACGGGAATGAGCTTCAGAGCCAGCCAATAGCAGAGGCAAAGAGTGACGGCGATGCCGGAGAGGCCTGTGACAAGGCGGCCCTGGTTTTCGCCGGATTGTGAGCAGGTGCGAAGCGCGAGATAGAGCAGGCTGGAGCAGGCATAGCAGACGGCGATGCGCTGGAGGATGCCGGGAAGTCGCAGGGTGTGCCAGGTGAAATCCGGGACGGCGTTGAGCAGAAGACCGACAAGAAGCAGGAGCAGCGAGCGGCGGAGTACACGGCCAGCCATTGCTCTGGACAGAACGCCACGGCGCAGGCGGCCTTCAAGTGACAGGGGAATGGCGACGCCAACGATGAAGAGGAAGGCGGGAAAGATCATGTCGGTGGGGGTGGCGCCGTTCCAGAGTGCGTGGCGAAGGGGCGGGTAGACGAAGTCGTAGGTGCCCGGGTCGGTGACGAGGATCATGGCGGCAACGGTAACTCCGCGAAATACGTCGAGGGAGGCGAGTCTGGGAGCCGCGGTGGCTGCCTTCGCAGGGCTGTAGGCGATGGATTGTTTGCTCATGCCGGATGCTGACCATCAGAGCACGAGTTCGATTGCAGAGGGAAGAAGATAAAGAGGACACAAGGCGCGAGGCTTGGGGCCGAGTCACAGGCCATGATCAGGTCAGCGATCTGTGCCAGATCTCTGCAAAGCAAAGCTCAGCTTTGCCGCGGTAAAAGACTTGGCCCGGGCCGCCGTTTGTCGAGGACCAGCGCGTCGAACCGGTGTCTCATCTCAAACCCACTGCTTCGATATAACTGCACCGCTTCGCTGTTCGCCTCCGTCACGGTCAGCGTCAGTGCGTTGTAGTGCCGCGTCGGCAAGCTGCGTACACAGTGCTCGAGCAGCAGACGGCCAAGGTGCTGGCCACGATATCCCGGCGCAACGCAGAGCTGCGTCACGTGAGCCACTGCGCCCTCCGGTCCCATGGGCGCCACGCGCGAGCAGAGAAGAATTCCGGCCAGTGTGCCCGCCGCTCGCCGCCGCAACACCCACGACGACTCGGGGTCGAACGTTCCACACCCCGGGAAGCGCACGATATTGTGCAGAAATCGCAGCGATCCCTGCAGGGTCCGGTACTGGTCATTGATCTCGGAGTCGAGATGTCCCGTATAGCAGGCCTGAATCAACTCCGCTGACGGCTGGTAGAATCCTGGCGCCCACACGCACAGTTCCAGCTCGTCAGGCAGCGGCATGGGCCGCGTCAGGTCCTGCACTCTCAGGCTGCGCTCTAGAAAAAGCCTTGGATAGGCTGAAAAAGCCTCAAACAAGGGAGGCAGCGCACCCGCACCATAAAGCAGCAACTGCGCTTCGATTCGATCGACGTCCGGCGAAGCATCCAGCACATCCAGCAGATGACGAGCCAAAGTCTGCATGGTGTTCAGGGGCGCAGGATGACCGGCTTCGACATACAGATCTCCGACGACCGCCTTGCTCCCTTCGTAGACAAAGAACGTGTACCCGCAGATGCGTCCCCGGGTGAGCGCTACAAAGCCCGGAAGGATACGGGAATCCAGATACTGCAGCAGCAGATCTGTCGAGCCTCGATAATCCCAAAGCAGGCGGCGTCGCCAGATCTCCGCCTCCTGCTCCAGCAAGGGTCGGAGTTGACGCGCGGTGAAGTGGCGCAGGTCCAGAATCTCGATTTGTTGCGGAGACGTCATCTCGGAGAAATGCTAAGAGTAGAGCTTACCGGACCGGCCCCGCTTGCAGTGCGGAAATGGGTAACTCAGATACGGCGACGTGGGTTCGACGAGCCAAGACCCGGTAGACAGCGAGTCCCTGCGTATCGTAGAGAAACAGGGGCTCGTATACGCGCCCGGAAAGATACCGGTTCAGTACGTCCTGGTCGTTCGATCGGGTCACCAGCACATGTTCACCCTCCGGGACACCCTCCGCCGGGTCGTCGTAGTGCGCGCTCGGCTGATTGCGATAAAACGCCAGCCCATAATCGATATCTCGCTTGACGTGCAGCAGAGCCACGGTGGGTGTGTGCGGAGCCTGTCGCTCGATTTCGCGAGCAAGAGGACGCGCTGAATAATTGACATCGAGGTCATGCCCGTGAAAGCCAAGCAAGAAGACCAGCATCAGGCAGACTGGGATCAAGGTGAAGTTCCTGATCTGAGCGAGTCCGAGCCGTTTTGTCGCCAGCGCAATCAACCATCCACTCAAGAGCGCCGCGGCGGCTGCAATGATCAACCAGGTCGCTGAGGGAACCAGGGTTTCATACTTCATATGTTGTGGCGCGAGAGTTAGCACAAACACCATACACGCGCAGAGTGCCGCGTGCGACCAGCACAGCCAAGTTGCCAACCCGGTACGCCGGCTGCGATAGAGATAATCTCCCGTGAGAATTGTTAAGGGCGGAATAGACGGCAAGATGTAGCCGGGAAGCTTTGAATTCGACACCGAAAAGAAGAGGATCGGGACGAGCGTCCACAACACTAGAAACTCCGGGAAGGCGTCTCCCGCCCTCGAATTACCCAGGTAGCGGACCCCCTTGCCGCGCACCTTCCACTCCGCCAAGGCAATCTGCAGTGCGTCAATCAACGCGCGAAGAGCAAGGAAGGTCCATGGCATCAAGCCCAACAGCAGCACGGTAAGGTAGTAGTAGATCGGTTGGTGGTGCTGATAGCGATTGGTGCTGAATCGCTCCAGGTTGTGCTCCAGGAAGAACTGCCGAACAAACGTTGGGTTACGGCGCTGCACGGCCACATACCACGGCAGCACTATGACGAAGTAGAGGATGAGACCAGGAATCCAGATCGTTCGCCTGAGCAGCGTCCACTCGCGGCGCAACGCCACGAAGAGGAAAAGGATAATCAGGGCCAGAAACGGCGCTACGGGACCTTTCGCCAGAGTTGCGGCCGCCCCGAAAAAGTAAAGATCGAAGAGCCAAAACTTCTTCCCGGTCTCGTACCAGGCATACCAGCCCAGCATACCGATGCAGAACGGGGCAGCCAGTTGCATGTCCGTCGAGGCGCCTCGCGAGAACGACAGAACAGCAACACACGAGAGGGTGATCAGGGCGGCGTCCAGGTGACCGCCCGGACGAAATCGGCGCATGTGGAGGAAGATGAGCAGAATGAGAAATCCCGAGCCGGAGGTAGACGGCAGCCGCGCCGACCAATCCGAGACTCCAAATTCGCGGAAGAAGCCCATCGCCCGCCAGTAATACAAAGCGGGCTTTTCCAGCCATGGACGTCCATAGAGGATCGGAGTGACGGTGCCCGAGAGCAGGCAATGTAAGAAGTTACTAATGTCCCCGAGCATCAGGCTACGTGGAACCATGTCCGCGTTCACCTCGGCACACGCCTGGTCGTGAAGGTGCAGCATCTCGCGGGCCACCTGGGCGTAACGCGGCTCATCCGCACCGACCAGCCCCAGCTGGTCGCCACCCGTAAACGGCGTAAGGCCGTACAGCAGAAGAAACAAGCCGACCGCGAAGAGGACGACAAATTCTCCAGGATTGGTTACAGCTAAGTCTTTCAACAATCTGTGGACCCAACCAGTCCACGCGAAACGATGTCGCACCTTCACGGGATAGCGCTCGTCGCTGGCTGCGGCGGGTTGGGTCGAATCGGTCACTTACGTTTCGGTGTGGAGCGAACTCAGGGTAGCAGAGTTGCCGGAGCCGAGTTCCTCGCATGGGTGAACCTTCGGCTCGGCGTGCATTTTCAAGCGACCGGTTCAGCAGACGAGGCAGCTTCCGCACGCTTGTTCTCTCGTTTGCGCATACGCCCCAGCAGCTCGTCCATACGGCCAGTCATCTTTTCCGACCGATCGATTGCAAAGGAAAGCTCCGGCACATGACGAATGCCCATGCGATCGCGAATCTGTGCGCGAATAAAGCCGCGTGCCTGGGTAAGCGCTGCGAGCGTGGATGCTTCTTCTTGCTCGGCTCCGTGAACTGCCACGAAGACACGAGCCGACTTGCCGCCCGGCGCGAGAACAACTTCCGTTACTACGGACGGAAAGATACGCGGGTCAGAAAGTTCGCCTTCGAGCATCGCGCCAATCTCCTCGGAAAAAGAATGAGCGACACGGTTGCGGTGGTGAGTGCGGGCGCGGGAGACAGGCATGACGACGTTCCTTACAAGCAATGAGGCGTTAGTCGGGCAGGATCTCCGCGTACGAGTCAGCGATCTCTGCACTCAGAGTATGGGTTATGCGATGCGCGGCATGATCGATAGACTCGAGACTTTGTGTGAGTAGCTGGGTGGAGCTCGAGACCACCGCAATGGCCAAAGTCGCTTGGTTCCAGATAGTCCCTCCGTCGTTCATCTCCGCCACGGATAGGTTGAAACTATGTCTTAGCTTATCCTTCAAAGAACGGACTACCTGCCGACGATCCTTAAGCGACTGGGCATGAGGAATAGAAAGCTCGAGGGTAAGTCGTCCTATCGGCATCGGTGCAGTATGCGTGGTCCGGAACTGGGCTTGATTATAAACGTTCGGCTGCAACGACAGCCGTGTCCTCACGGAGTGACTTGTACAGCGACGCCGGCAGTCGTTGTTGTCCCAGCGGCGTTAACCGTTACAACCACGAGTTGACGCCCAGGCGGGATCGAGCCGAAGTCGCCTCCAGTCGCGCAGCCGGAGAGGAGGGTGATTGCGCCAAGAGCGAGTATGCTGCGCCCCACTCTGGCTGGTTTTCGTCGGCGGATCAGCAGTGGCACAAGACACGCGAGCAAACTACTATCTTGTAAGAACTGGCTTCGTGTCCTCGGAAGGAAGGCCCCCAGTGTGTTTTGGGCCACGGTGAGATGGACCTGGCCACTCACAGGAGCTGTGATCGGCGAAAGAGGATCGATCGAGCACGTGAGAAATGGAGCCGAGCTTGCGCATTGCGCTTGCATCGTTCCGCGATAGCCGGAGAGCGGGGTAAGGCCTAGCGTCACGGTTGTACTCGCCCCCGCAGCAAGACTGACTGTGTCGGGCGTCAGTACGATAGCTAGCGGCAAGGTCACGGTGAGAGTCTGCGGCCCCGACACGCTGCTCGCCCAAGATCCAGAGGGCAGGTACTGCGCAGAAAGTGAATAGGAGCCGACTGGTTGCGCACCCAGCACGGTCATTGCAGATCCAGTTCCATCCAGCGGCACAGTTGCAAGGACCGCGCCGTTTACTAAAAATTCGATAGCTCCTGTTGGCGTTGCCGGGCTCGGGTTGTGGACAGAAGCGGTCAGCGTTACCGGGTTCTGCGGCGGCACTTGGGTCGGGGAAAGCTTGAGCGAGGTAGAGGTTTCCGAGGACACCACCGCGACGGAGACAGGCGAGGCAGACGTGTTGGAAGGCAAATCGTTTAAGTCTCCAGAGTAGGAGGCCGTAACGCTAAAGGTCCCAAAGCCGAGAACCGCAGACGCAACCGACAAGGTAGCGTAACCGACGCCTGAAGTGGTGTTTGCGAGTGAGCCGGAGGTTAGTACCACCCCATTCGCACGGATCACGACTGTCCCACCAGGCATGGAAGCAGATGCGGTACTGACGCGTACGTTGAAGACGACCGGTGCGCCAAGGGGTACGTTCGCCTCAGCCAGGCTCAGGGCAGTCGCCGTGCTGGCTGGAGTGATGGAGGCGGAGACCGTCGGGGAGGTCGAAGCGGCGTAGACTTCGTCTCCGCTGTAAACAACGTGAAGCTGGTGAGACCCGGTTGCAAGCGTAGTGATCTTGAATCCGGCCACACCACCAATGAGCGGAGCTTGTCCAAGAGGGATCGCCCCGTCGTAGAAAGACATGACTCCACCTGCGGTCGAGGGCGAAACGCTGGCTGCTAGTGAAATTGTCGTCGAATAAGGAACAGGCGTCGCAGAGATCGCCAGAGTCGTCTGCGAAGACTGAAGCACTACCTGCGTGAAGACGGGGGAAGACGAAGATCCACCATCCTGCGCATCACCTGGATACTCCGCGGTAATCGCATACATTCCGGCGGGCAAGGAGAAAAGCAGCAGGGAAGCCGCGCCGTGGTTGATCGTTGCTTGACCGAGGATGCCCGCAATGCCATTGCGGAAGATAAGTGTACCGGTCGCGGTTGCCGGGGTGACCGTCGCCGTAAGCGTGAGCGGAGTTCCCGTGTTTGTGCTCGCAGGTAATGACGTAAGTGTCACGGTACTCGGCGCGACGCTAACTGCCACGGTGGCGAGCGCGCTAAGGGAAGAGGCGTGAGTCGCATCGCCACTGTAGCTCGCCGAGATACTTCGCAGGCCCGCTGGCAGCGTTGAGGTGTTCAATACGGCAGAACCCGCTGTGACCGTCGCCGTCCCCAGGACTCCGGACGAAGAATCTTTAAAGATCACGCTGCCGCCAGCTGTAGGAGGAGATATGGCGGCCGTCAAAGATGTTACCGAGCCGAAAGTAATCTGTGCAGGTTGCGCGACCAACGTTGTCGTTGTGAGGAGTCCGGTAATTGTGATCGTAGCGGCTGCGCTAGTCGCTGGCAGATGTGTGTTATCCCCGGAGTAAGAGGCTGTAAGGATGTGGTTGCCGATCGTAAGCGAGGCAGCATTGAGTGTGGCCGTGCCACCTACAATGATTGCTTGTCCCAGCGTTCCGGTCACACTGTCCTGGAAGGTGACTGTGCCAGACGCGCTGGCCGGGCTCACCGTGGCGATCAGGGGAGCGAGGGTTCCGTATGGCACGGTTGCGGATACAGGTGTCAGGGTCACTAAAGCAGCACCGGGCGTGATCTGCACAGCCAAGGCAGGGCTGGCCGAGGGTGCATCCGGAGCATCGCCACTGTAGAGCGCGGATAGCTGGTGCAAGCCTAATGCCAGCGTCTCCGTCGTAACCGTAGCCACTCCGTCCGTCAGGGTCGTCTGGCTTAGAAGGGCTGTGCCGTCATAGAACGTGACCGTGCCAGCAGCTGACGCTGGAGAAACCGTAGCGGTCAGCACGACTGGAGATCCCGAGGGATAGCTGGTGGTCCGGGTTAGGAGCGAGGTAAAGGAGACGTTCTGGGGTAGCACTGTGATGGTCATCGGCGACGAGCTGCCGGTAGCGTACGTGGAGTCTCCGGAGTAGGTGGCGGTAATCGTGTGGGTGCCGGGTATGCTGAACGTGACTGAGGCGGTGGGAGAGGTGCCCGCAAAGACTGAGTAGGGGGACGTAGACCCGGTCCCCAATGTGCTCTCGAAGGCCTGGGCGAGATGAGATTGGCCGAGAGGATTCGGGTTCACGGAGTCGGTCATCTCCGGAGGGGTTCCCAGCATCGTTTGCTGCGTGGGCACCAGACGCACATCGAGGCCGTCAGCCTGAAACTGGCTGACCGAGGATTGGATCGCCTGAGTATAGGTAGCAATCAGGCCAGGTGAAGCGGTGGGAGCAGAGCTCAGCTGGTTGGGAATATCAGACACCAAGACGGTTGGGTGAACGCTGGCCGCGCCCGGTGAAGGTGGCGTCGCCGCGCCCAGGATGCCCACCGTGCCTGACTGCACGTTAACCTCCAACGTGTGTGGGCCCGCGCTGAGCGGAAACCGGAGCAGGGCAAAGCCGACGCTTGGCGAATGGTTTATCGAGTCAATCGCAGGTGTGGGTTGGGTGCTGTACACAGCGTTACCAGCAACGCCGTCGATGGTGAGAGTGAAGGTGCCGGGGAGAGCGTCGCCGAGGAGATACCAAAAATAGACCGGCCCGCTGTTGGCGGTGATATTAAACGCCAAAGTACCGGCGCCGGCGGTGTTTTGGAGCACGCCAGTGTTTGGGTTTGCGGTCCAGGAACCGGAGGTGACAGCTGCTCCAGGATCGCCCGGAAGGACTTTGTATTCACGCGGGATTGCGAGCCAGGCTAGAGCTGCTTGGTCGCAGGCGGTAAATAGAGACAGGTAGGCGCCGCCATAGTTGTCCACGTCGGTTGAGCCGACCATGAGGGATGTGAGGGGTGCGCTGGTCTGCGTTGGGTCAATTCCATTGCTGAGAATGGCAGAGGGAAGAATGTCGCAGGCGACTGAGCTGGGCGCGCCAAAGTTGGTCATCGAGAAGCCGTCTGCCGAGGCAAAGAGGCTGGGATAGCTCTGCGCCAGGGAGACGGTCTGGCCGGACGTGATACCGTCGCCAAAAGCCTGGTAGCCGGCAAGGAACGCACCGCCGACAGCGGCGTTGGCAAGGGAGGTGGAGCCGTCCAGAAAAGACACGGAGCCGGTGGCAAATGCAGGAAGGCCAGCGGTGGTCAAGGTGACTGTCTGGTTGGCGTAGATGGAAATCTGTGTCGGTGAGATGGTGAAAGGCGCAGCAAGGCCCGTGACTCCAACAGCCACTGTGCCGCTGGTAGCTGCGGCGTGAGTGGCATCGCCGGAATAGGTCGCAGTGAGGGTGTGAGGGCCAGGACCGAGCGAGGCGACACCCAGTACGGCGATCCCCTCCGCGTTCAGCGACACAGAGGCGATCGCGGTGGGTCCGTCCAAGAATGTCACTGAACCGGTGGCGGCGGAGCCGGAGGTCTGGAGTGACGCCGTCAGGTGGACGACCGTGTGTACCGTGATTGAAGCAGCGTCCGTACCTAAATTCAGAGTGCTGGAAGTGACTCCCTGTGCGTTTGCCGTCCGAGAGCCATTCGCCCAAAAGGTAGAGGCAACGAAAAGAGCACACGCCCAGGCAAAGCTGAAGGTGGTCCGGCGGCTCATGCTGGAGCTAAGAGCATGCCAACGGCCAACTGCGGAGCCTTTTTTCTTAAGAATATCTAAGAATGGACAGGAATGCTCAGCGCTAGCAGACTAGCTCTTCAAATGCACAGGCAGGTACTTCGTGATGTCGTTGAAGATCACGATGGCCGCGAAGAGCACAAGGCAAACAAAGGCCACCTGATACACACGCTCCTTCACCTGCTGGTTCAGGTCCCGCCGCATCAGCGATTCAATGACCAGGAAGAGAATCATTCCGCCGTCCAGAATCGGAATCGGCATCAGGTTCAAAATTCCCAGCTGCAGGGAGATCATGGCCATCGTATCGATGATCGCCGACTTCCAGTTTTTGGCCTCAAATGCCTGGTGTACGACCACACCTATGCCGATGGGGCTCGACATGGCCTTGATTGAAACTTGTCGCGTAAACAGCCGGTGCAGCACCTCAAACAGCAGCAGCGAACTCTTCACGTTCGCGTCCCAGGACGCATTGAGTGCTTGCCCAACCGACAGCTGTTCGGTCTTTTCCACGGGCGGTACACGCTGAAAGCCTAACCGCCAACCCTTGCCGTCCGTCGTCTCCATTTGCATCGGGGTAATCGGGAGATGCAATGTCTGGGCCTGACCGTTCGTGCCCTTCCGTTCGACCGTCAGCACGCTGGGCTTGCCCTTCTCGGCCTGCAAGTAGTCCAGCAACGACTCCACCGAGTGCGGATGAAAGTCGTCGATTGCCAGCAGCAGATCGTGCGGCTTCAAGCCGGCTTTGGCTGCGGGACTTTCCGCGCTCGTCACGTCCGCTACTTCCACCGGAGTCGTCTGTCGCACCGGCTCCGCACCGAGCTTGCTCCAGGAGAAATCCTCCTCCCGGCCCTTGTTCTCGACAAAGATCGACGAGTCCACACGCCGTCCATCGTGCAGATAAGAGAACGGTGTGTCGCGATTCATCGTAAGGTGCGGCTCATTCTCAAGGTCGCCCCACACGGGATTTTCGAATTTGTCGAATCGAACAATTGTGTCGCCTGACTGCAGCCCGGTCGCCGCCACCTGCGATCCCGGAACCACGTAATCCACCACTGCGGGCCGCTCCAGATACTCGAAGACCTCGTGGTGATGCATGTACAGGATCGTCAGCAGGAGTATTGCCAGAACGAAATTGGCCAGCGGACCCGCAATGCCGATGATCGCCCGCTGCCACCGTGGATGGTTCTGAAACTCACCCGGATCAAGCGTCGCGCGCTTTTGTTCACTGCCGGAGATTGGCTCGTCGCCCACGCCGGCCATCTTGACGTACCCGCCCAGCGGAATCAGGTTGACGCAGTAATCCGTTCCATTGTGTACGTACCCGAATAGCCGCTTGCCGAAGCCGATCGCAAACGTCTCCACGCGCACGCCGCACGCAATCGCCGCAAAAAAGTGTCCTGCCTCATGCACCAGCACCATGACACCTAGTACCAGTGCCAGTTGCGGGATCGCGGTAAGCCCGGAAAGATTGAACAAAGCATCATCCTCTGCGGTGAAGTATGGCTGGGCTAAGCGTCAGCCAAGACGCTGCGGGCACAGTCGCGTGCCCGCTCATCTGCCGCAAGCACATCCAGGATAGACTCCGGGCGCGCCGCCGGTGTTAGCGCGAGCACACGCTCGATTGTACGAGGAATGCCCAGAAAGGGGATACGTCCTTCGAGGAAGGCCGCCACCGCGATTTCATCGGACGCATTCAGGGCGATGCACGCTGCTGGCGATGCTGCGGCCGCCTCGTACGCCAGCCGCAGGCAAGGGAAGCGCGCAAAATCCGGCGGCGCGAAATCCAACCGCGACAGCGCCGCCAGGTCAAACGTCAGGTTTGATCGAGGACGCTCCGGATACGCCAGCGCATAGAGGATCGGCAGCCGCATGTCTGTGACTGAAATCTGCGCCAGGATCGACCCATCCACAAACTCGACCAGCGAGTGCACCGTGGATTGCGGATGCACCGTGACCCGCACCCGGCTGGGCGGCAGGTCGAACAACCGGCAAGCCTCGATCACCTCGAGCCCCTTGTTCAGCATCGTCGCCGAGTCGATCGTGATGCGCTGCCCCATCACCCACGTCGGGTGCTTCAATGCCTGCGTCGGCGTAATCCCTGCGAAGTCTTTCGCCGGCAGCTCCCGAAACGGCCCGCCCGAGGCCGTCAGCCAAACTTGCTTCACCTCCGCCGGCTTGCCTCCGCGCATGGCCTGGTGCACCGCATTGTGCTCGGAGTCGATCGGCAGCAACGCCACGCCTTTTTCTCTCGCTGCTAAAAGGATGAGTTCGCCCGCCGCAACCAGGCACTCTTTGTTTGCCAGCCCGATGTCCTTGCCCGCCTTGATTGCGGCGTAGGTCGCCTCTAACCCGGCCACTCCTACGATCGCCGAGACCACAAACTCCACCTCTGGATCGGTTGCCACCGCCACTGTTCCCGCGGTGCCCCACACTACCTCGACACCCGTATTGCCTTCGTTCCGCAGCCGCCTCCGCAACTCCTCCGCCAGCGCTTCTGTAGCCACCGACATCCGTCGGGGCCGCCACCGCATCCCCTGCTCGAACGCTACGTCAACGTTTGCTCCCGCTGCCAATCCCACCGGCACAAACCGCTCCGGAAACTGCTCACAAATCGACAAGGTACTCTGCCCGATCGAGCCCGTGGAACCCAGAATCGCAATCTTCTTCACTCAACCATCTTCGCAGATACGGTTCAGGCCGGCAGAGTCGCGACGTATCGCTATTGCTTCGGCATCCGCACTTCGAACGGAGCCAGACGCTCGCGAATCTGTACCGAGCCGTCGAACTTCTCCGCGAGCACCTGGATCGACCTCTCGTTCCGCTCTGCGCTTTGGCGAATCATCTGCGCAAGACTGTCGTGACTGTTCGCGATGATCTTTTCTAATGCTTCGTAGCGAACTTCATCTCTTCCCGAAGCGCATCGTTATTGATCTTCATCTCGGTGCGCAGGGAGTCCACAGAGACCTTTACGGCCTTCAGTTCAGGGACTAAAAGATCCTGCACCACTTCGCGAAACGACTCGAAGATATTCTTGCCGTCGGCCATGCGTCGATCGATAAACGATCGAACTACCCGCTACCGGAACAGCGTCTGCCAGTCCTTCAGCAGCAGTGTGTACCACAGCACCGGAGCCGCCAGCAGCAGCGCATCGATGCGGTCCAGCACGCCGCCATGGCCCGGCAGCAGCGTTCCCGAATCCTTTACCCCGGCCCCGCGCTTGATCGCCGACTCCAGCAGATCGCCCAGCTGCGCCGCCGCATTCAGCACCACCGCCAGCAACACCAGCTTCCACGCCGCCATGCCGATATGCAGCTCCGTATAGCCACGCGCGGACAGCCACTGGCCTAAGTAGAAGACTCCCATCCCGCATACGACGGAGCCCACCACCGACGCAATCGTGCCCTCCCACGTTTTATTCGGCGAGAGCCGCGTCAGCTTGTGCTTTCCAAACGACCTGCCCACATAAAGCGCCGCGATATCCCCGCACCACACGCAAGCAAACAGGAATAGCAGCAGCCCTGTTCCGTCCTCGTGCGCGCGGATGAGCGGGATCAGCGTCAGCGGATAGACCACGTAGATCAAAGCGAACAGACCCAGCGACGTGTCCAGGAGCACGCGATTCAAGGGCGCCCGAAAGCCCGACCACGCGAACAGGATGAACGTCAGCAGCGACAACACCGGAAGCTCAAAGTCCGGTAGCCGCAGCGTGAAAAAAAAGATTAGCACCGTCGAGCCGAGCAGCCACCACAGTGGAATATGCGCGCCCGTGCTCTGGACCGATGCACTCCTGTGGGCCAGCTCGCGATACTCATTCGCCGCCAAGCCCGCCACCAGCGCGGCAAAGCAGGAAATTAGCCAAAGATCGCCGCGCAACACCAGCGCAAGCACGGCAACAATCAAAACAACAGCAGTGGCAATCCGTTTCATTGGGCTTTGTGCAGCATATACGGATCGAGCCGGCTAACGCCGCGGCAGCAGTGTCTTGGGCTGCAATTCATGCTCAATCTCTTCCGCCACCTGGTCCGCCGGCTCGAGCGCCAGGTCGTTGCCGGCCAACTGCTCGTCTGTGCCTTCGCCCAGGCCACCGAAGCGCCGCTCCCGCTGCTGGAAGTTCTGGATCGCCTCCAGCAGATGAATTCCGCGGAAGTCCGGCCACAGCCGATCGGTCACAAAGATTTCCGCATAGGCCATCTGCCAAAGCAGGAAGTTCGAGATCCTCATCTCGCCCGAGGTCCGGATCACTAGGTCCGGATCGGGCATGTGGCCCGTGTATAAATTCGCCGCGAGCTGCGCTTCATCCAGGCGCGACTCCAGCCCGTCTACCTGCAGCAGGTCCTCAAGCGAACATCCTCGCGTGTGTGCCTCTTCAATCAGCGTGCTCACCAGCGCCCGCGCCCCGTCCACGATCTCGGTCCGCGATCCGTAGTTGAGCGCCAGGGTCAGCGTCGTTCCGGTGTTGCCCGCCGTCTCCTCCTGCGCCCACTGCATCGTCTCCTGGATCTCGGCCGGCAACTCCCGAGTCCGTCCGATGTAGGTCATGCGCACGTTGTTGTCGTTCATGCGCTTCACGTTGCCGACCAGGTAGTTTTTCAGCAGCTTCATCAGGAAGCTCACTTCTGCCTTAGGCCGCCGCAGGTTGTTTTCGAGCGAAAACGCGTACAGCGTTAGCCACGGCAGGTCGATCCGTGAAGCCGTCTCAACCACGAACTGCACGCTTTCGGCGCCTTGCTGATGTCCGAGAAAGCGCTTCAAAGCCCGCTTGCCCGCCCACCGGCCATTCCCGTCCATGATGATCGCGACATGCTTTGGCAGGCGCGCGACATCCAGCTGACCGAAGACGGCAAATTCCTCCGGAGACAACTCACCAACCCGGCTGGGAATCCGGATCGCATTGCGGCGGGAAACTTGGTTCAGGTCGGAATGCAACAGAAAGCCTCAGAGAGTGCTGAGGTTAGCATACAAGCTTGTCGTGTGGCCGAGTATGACCCGAACGTGTTGCGCTCAACCGGAAAAGCCTGGGCAGGAGGGCGGCCGCATCCGCATGGATGCGGCCGTGGGAGAGGAGGTGTAACACCAGCACCCGCTACGCCGTCCTGCGCCGTCCTGCCGCCAGCTCGCGCACATGATTCAGGAAGATGGTCCGCTGCAGTGCATCGAGTTGCGAGGTGTACGCCGCAATCTCCGCCAGAAACGGATCGGCCATCAGCATCGCCGTCTCATTCGAGTGTCGCGTGCTCGCATCGCGCAGCAGCGCCGAAATGTCCACTTCGAGCGCCTTAGCCAGCCGGTCGAGCGACGACAATGTCGGCATGGCCTTGCCATTTTCAATCTTCGAGATGTACGTCCGGGGAACACCCATTCGCGCTGCCAGCTGACGCTGGCTCAGGTTGCGCACGTGACGCAGTTCCCGCACCGCGGCCGCCACCTGGAGCCCCTCGGCCTCAGGCGCCGGCGCAGGCATAAAAGCTACCGGGGCCGGTGCAGCCGCAGGCTTCTCTACCACCAGTGACTTGCGGCACCGGCGGCATACATGTGAAGGGGTACGAAATTGTACGAGTTTGCAGTGGTCGCAGCGCAGGACCTCGCGCTGTGTCTCAGCCTGGGCAAACGGCGCCATGATTGTGGCCATGTTGTGTAGTGCGGGCGGATGCCAGAGCGAGGTCTCCGCAGCGCAAGCGTCCGATAACGGTCACCTGCGATGTGCCTAGACTGACACCCAGTACCGCAAGAGTCAAGGGCCTGCGCCGGCGTTAGCGGCAGAAAACAGGAAAAAACCGGATTCGAACCTCTCCGGTTAACTCCAACGAAAGATTAGGATGGATTTCCAGAGGAGGTTTTATGCAAAACGGACACGATCGAGCCCACGCCCAGGCCTTGATGCGGGAGTGGACCCAGGGTGACAGCCTGCGCAAGCATGCACTGAGCGTCTCCTTTTGCTGCGAGGCCTACGGACGGCGTGAAGCCGAGCGGCTCGGGCTGCCGCCAGACCAGGCCGCGCAACTCGGGGAGACCTACGCCTGCGCCGGCCTGCTGCACGACTTCGACTACGAGCGCCACCCTACGCCCGCCGAGCACCCCTTTGTCGGCGTCGCCTTTCTGCGCGAGCACGGGTGGCCAGAAACGATGCTTCACGCCATCCTCGCCCATGCCGACTACTCAGGCGTCTCCCCCGAGTCGCACCTTGATAAAGCCCTCTTCGCATCCGATGAACTCGCGGGCTTTCTCACCGCGTGCGCCCTGGTCAAACCGTCTAAATCGATCCACGACGTGGAACCGAAGGGTGTCGTGAAGAAGATGAAAGACAAGGGCTTCGCGCGCGCCGTGAAGCGCGAGGACATCTCTTCCGGAGCCGCTATGCTGGGGATGCCGCTTGAGGACCACATCGCCACGTGCCTCACAGCCATGCAGGCGCGCGCCGAGGAGCTCGGCCTGGCGGGCTCTTAGGCTTGCAGGGGTTCCGTCTGCCGGTGGCGTCGTAGAGCATCCACGTGGATCGCAAACGCAATCAGGGCGCCCGCAATGGTGCACCACGCCCGCCGATGCGCCACCTCCGGGCCTGGAGTCTGGTTCAGGGAGAGCAGGAAAACAATGTACGAGGTCAGGCAGAAGGTATACAGACCATAGTTCACGGCGTTCGTCGCGAAAGACAGGAACGCAAACAAGGTGGTCAGCGCCGCCAGCGTATACGGCCCCAGCGGCACATGCACGGCAAGCTGCGTCGCGAGGACGGCTCCGGCCAACGTGCCGCCGATGCGCAGCAGACCTCGCATCAGCGTCTCGTAAAATGCGGGCTTCTGTATAAGCAGCGCTGTCATCGGTACCCAATAGCCTGACTGCATCTTGAGCTGACGATAGAGCTCGGAGGCAAGGACTACCGTGATCGTCATTCGTATGGCATAGACAAGCGCAGTGCGGCGGTCCGGGGCAGGCAGCGCCTCGGGAAGGTGCCGCAGGCGCAACAGCAACTCTCGACGCTGGCCGTAGAGCGATCGCGGAATCGCCAGCAGGTCCTTGCGGAGCTCCGGGATCAGGCGTAGACCCGCGCTGGTAAACAGAATCTGAACCACGCCCCCGAGTGCGACCAACCCCGCCCTCTGAAACGATCCATGCAGATTCGAAGGAAAGGCCGACGCCACAAACAGAGCCACCGACGCCTGCTGCCCCACCCAGGCGACTCCCGTGTTGCGCACCGTGAGCACGCCGTAGATCGCCGCCGAGATTGCCGAAAAGAGGATCAGCGTCAACCCCCGGTGTCCGGCGATTGTGCCTGCGAATGCCGCAGTCGCGGTTGCGAACAGTCCAAAGATCATGGGCCGCACCCGCGAGTCTGCGATCCGCTGGTTCGCGCCGAAGCCGATCGTCAGCGCGCCGCCACTCGAGATCAACGCCCCGCCGGGGTGTCCAGCGGCGACGCCCACAAAAACGCACATCGCCACCGCCATCGCGCTGACCACCGGTAGACGCAGCTCGAGCGCGTCCCAGTGAAACGTATACAGATCGGCAAAGAAGTGGTTCGGTGTCGAAGTTGTCGGGCCAGGCCCCGTACCTTGTTGCGGGATCGCAGAAGAAGTTGACACCCCTTTAGTGTAGAGGGGCGTGCGCCTTAATCGCGTGACAGCCGCGCAGGATGGCCAGCCAGATCAGCGAAAGCACAATCGATCCCACGATCCCCACGGTGAGCCTGGCTCTCCGGCTTGCAGGCGCTGCTGTTGTCCCGCTGCTGCGGCTGTTCTGCGCCGGGTCGAGCGGGTTGTAGCGAACCGGGATCCGCTCGTTCTGCGGCACCGCCGCGGGCGACTGAAACTCGTCCGAGTAGAGCCTCCCGTGCGCGTAGTAGTCGAAGGTGATCCGGAACTTCTCGCCTGTCTGGAAGCCGAAGGCCAGCGGACTGAGCGCGCGAAACTGGTATCGGCAGCTGGTCACCGTGGCTTCTGTGGCGATCCACTCCGGCGTGTTTGCCGCGTCGGTCACAACGCCTCCGACTGCACGCGCTGGACGCCGACCTCGGTCAGTGCAGCATCGGCCGCTGCTACGGACCCGGGCAGCCCCACGGCCCGCGTTACATCTTCGACGACCAGGGTCTCAAAGCCCTGCGCACGGCCGTCCACCGCCGAGAAGCGCACGCAGAAGTCATACGCTAACCCTGCCAGGAATAGCCGGCGCAGGCCGCGCTCCCGCAGGTACCCGCCCAGTCCCGTCCCCGTGCGGTGGTCGTTCTCAAGGAAAGCCGAGTAGCTGTCCATCCCAGGCCGGAAGCCTTTGCGCAGGATCAACTCTGCATGCGGCACATCCAGCCCCGGATGGAGCGCGGCTCCGGGCGTGTGCTGCAGACAGTGCTCCGGCCAGAGGGTCTGCAGGCCATAGGGAGTGTCCACCTGCTCATAAAGCTGCTTGCCCGCATGCGTCGAGGCGAACGAGATGTGCCCGCGAGGATGCCAGTCTTCGGTCAGCACCACATGCTTGAAGCGAGCCGCCAGCGCATTGATGCGGGGCAGGATCGCGTCTCCTCCCGGTACGGGAAGCGGACCTCCGGGCATGAAGTCCACCTGCAGATCGATCAGCAGAAGCGCGTCCGTAGAATAGAGTTGCATCTTGGACCTCGCCCAAGCATGACACTCGCCAGGCCCGGGTTCAAGTGGAAGCCGCCATGATCTCGCGCCGTACCGTCACTGTGCTCCTGGCCACTCTTCTGCTGGCGGCAGGGCTTTGGGTCTGGTCGTCCGAGCATCGGGATGAGTGCTCGGCTTATCTTGGCGGCGACCGGCATGCGCCGGCATCTCAGGTAGTGAAGACAGGTACGCGGACCATCGTTGTCCCGTGCCAGGGCTGGCTGCTCCGCCAGTCGGCACCCGTGCAGATGCTTTGTGTGTTGGCAGTGGCTGGCTTTGGCATCTTTCTGGTGAGTCTGTGGGCAGATCGAAAGGAAAGTCGACCATGGTGAAGATCGTCGAGTGCCTGCGCGATGCGTGGCAGGGGCTCCCCCGGATGATGCCGGCGGAGGTGAAGGCCGACTACCTGCGCGTGCTGATTGCCGCGGGTTTCAAGCACATCGACGCGGTCAGCTTTGTGTCGAAGGCCGCCGTGCCGCAAATGGCGGATGCGGAACAGGTGCTGACTTATCTCGATCCTCCCGATGACGTGGAAATGATCGGCATCGTGCTGAACGACAAAGGGGCGGAGCGGGCCATCAAGACCGAGGCCATTTCGACGCTGGCATTTCCGTACTCCGTCTCAACGGAGTTTCTGAATCGCAACGGAAACCAGACGCCGGAGGAGTCGCTTGAGGCACTCGAAGCGGTGGGGACGCTTGGCTATAAGGCAGGGCTGGATGTGGTGGCGTATATTTCGATGGCCTTTGGCAATCCGTACGGGGATGCGTGGTCGATCGATGAGGTTATCGACGCGTGCGATTTGCTGGTCGACTGCGGCGTTTCGCAGATGACGCTGGCGGACACCGCGGGCTTAGCGACCCCGCGGCTGGTGGCGGATTTGTTCGCGGACGTGCAGGCGGTACATGATCGCGTAGAAATTGGGCTGCACCTGCACACGCGCGCCGAAACCGCGGCCGGCCTGGTAGAGGCGGCATACGGAGCCGGATGTCGAAGGTTCGACACGGCCATCGGCGGGCTGGGCGGGTGCCCGTTCGCGCAGGATGCTTTGCTGGGAAATCTTCCAACCGAGCTGCTGCTGGCGGAGCTGAAGCGGCTCGGAGCGGAAATTCAAGATCTGCGGCCGCTCGAAGGACTTATTTCGGCTAGCCGGGAGATCGAACGGAAGTACGGGGTCCCGATGCAGTAGATGATCCTGCTAAAAGGGAATGTCGTCGTCGGTGATGCCATTGTCGCCGTAGTCCGGGACGCTGGCGGGCGTGCGCTGGTCGTAATTGGTGCTGGAGGACGAGGAGGAGGCGTTCGATCGGGAGTAGCCCCCGGTGCTGGCACCGCCACCTTCTCCCGCAGCTTTACCGCCCAAGAGTGACAGGTCATTGACCAGGATTTCTGTCTTATACTTCTTCTCGCCGCTTGCTTTGTCATCCCACGAGCGGGTCTGAATCTTACCTTCAACGAAGATCTGTGAACCCTTCTTGACGTAGTCGCGGACGATCTCAGCCGTGCGCTGGAAACAGACGAGGTTGTGCCACTCAGTCTTGTCGGTCCAATTTCCCTGGGGATCCTTCTGGCGGTCGGCCGTTGCAAGCGAGAAGCTGGCGATAGTCATTCCTCCGGCCGTGGAGCGGATCTCGGGGTCTTTTCCTACATTGCCAAGAAGAAAAACTTTGTTGACGCCCTTCGCCATGCGAGTGTACTCCGTGCTGAAGATGAAGTTGCAGAATAGCAGATGTGGTCGTTCAAAAGGCTTACCCGACGCCTGGAGACGGCACCTGGTAAGCCTTCCGAGTGAAAGCCGAACTTCTGATGAAGCGCTTACTTGCTGGCCGTGGTCACCGGCTTGGGCTTGAGCGTATGCTCTTCGAGTGCCTGCGCCTGGGGAAGATAGCCCATCGCCTTCGCGATCTGCGGATCCCACTCCGCCCGTACCTTCATGCCTTCCAACTGCCCGAACTCCGAGGTGAAAAGCTCTGACTTGATCTCGGATTTCACCCAGTCGAGATTGGCGTTCAGGTCTGCGTCGCTGACATCGATGTTCTTCAGCTTGAGGAACGCCTTGAAGTCGCTCAGCACCGCATCGTTGACCACAAAGTCCTTGCCTACCGTGTTCTTGGCAAAGTAATGACGGGAGAAGTTGAGGAAGGCGTGCTGCTGCAGCAAAACCTCTTCAGGGTGCGTGGATTTGACCGGATCGATGTGCTCGTCCGGGGTTATGCCGCCGCCGCCGTAAACCGTGCGTCCCTCATCGGTAAGCTTGACCTCGCGGTTGGCATTGTCCTTGGGGTTTGAGGCGTCGCGCACGTAGTAGTAGTCGTAGAGGGACATGTTGTCGTATGGCCGCTGGATCAAGCGTCCCGACGGTGTGTAGTAGTGGAAGGTCGTCAGCGCGAGGCCGGTGTTCTGGCTAATGTTGAAGACTGTCTGGACGAGGCCTTTGCCGAAGGTGGTCTCGCCGACGATGAGCGCGCGATCATGGTCCTGGAGCGCTCCCGAAACAATTTCGGCAGCAGACGCGGTGTTGCGATTGACCAGCACAACGACCGGGTACTTCGGCCCCTGCTCACCACTGGTCACGGAGTAGACCTGGTCGGCGGCCACACGTCCGTGCTGCGAAACCACCACCTGGCCCTTCTGCAGGAATTTGCTGGACATGTCGACCGCCTGGTTGAGCAGGCCACCGGGGTTTCCACGCAAATCAATGATCAGGCCCTTGAGCGGGCTTTGGCTGCGGAACTTGTCGAGCGCATCGCCCACCTCACGCGCGGTCGTCTCCTGGAAGTTGGTGACGTGCATGTAGCCGATACCGGGCTGGATATGGAAGGCGAGATCGACCGACGGCCGAGGAATCTCGTCGCGGACGAGGTCAAAGGTGAGCGGCTTGTCCTTGCCTTCGCGGCTCATGGTGACGAGCACGTGGGTTCCCCGCGGTCCCTTCAGCATAGAAGCAATGGCGGCCGAATCGAGGCCGTCAGTCGGCTTGCCGTCGACTGAGATGATGAGGTCGCCGGGACGGATGCCAGCCTTATACGACGGCGTGCCCTCAAAGGGGTACAGCACGAAGGTCTTCATCACGCCGTCCACCAGCTGCGGCTGAATAGTCATACCGACGCCGTAATAGCGCCCGTGCTGGTCCTCGCGCATCTGCGCGTAGGCTTTGGGATCGTAGAAATTGGAGTGCGGGTCAAGCACGTGGAGCATGCCCGGGATAGCGCCGTCGTAGATGGCTTTATCGGTGCGGTCGTCGTTCATCTTCTCGGCGTAGTTTTGCTCGACGAGCGAGTAGACGGAGGTGAACGATTTCAGCGAGTCGCGCAGGCTGGACTCGTCCGACGCAGATTGAGCCGAGACCTTCTGGCCGATCACGGCACCGAAAATGCCGCACGAGGCAAGAAAGACGGAGACGGAGACGAGAGCGCGACGGGTGCGGGATGCCATGGGCTTCAATTGACCTCGGAGGCGAGCGACGGCCCACCATACACTGCGATTGGACGGAGTATAGCAGGAGCGGGTTAGCTGTTCCGATGTCCGATTCGGCCTCTACCACCTTTGTGGCAGGTAAGTTACGGCGCGGGAGGACCAAGAATCCGGCGCCGCGTCCGGGTAGAATGAAGGGACGCGATACCAACCCTGCGCTGGACCGAGTCCAATCCCGGGTGGCATTGCCATTTTGGGTTTCAGGAAGCGAGAGCGCGTTGAGCTTGAAGACGATACGAGGCGGGCGAGAGGTACGTGGAGCGCGGTGGGTCCAGGCAGGTGCTTTGGCTTTGGGGATATCCTGGCTGGCGCCTGGTCTGCTGCCGGCGCAACTGGTCAGGGCTCCGCGCTATGGCAGCAACGTGGACAATCCTGCTCCGCAGCTGAATCTGCCTCCGCTGCCGCCGGCATTGACGCCGCACGGAACAGTCGTCGAGGACATCGTGGTCCGGGTAGACGACCAGATCATCAGCCGAAGCGACGTGGCTCGCGCCGAGCAGCAGATGCAGGAGGAGGCGGCGCAGTCGAACGTGCCGGCCGCGGAACTGGCGCAGCGGCAGCGGGATATGCTGCGCGACATGATTGACCAGCAACTGCTGCTCGCGCGCGCCAAGGAGCTTGGTCTGAACGCGGACGCGGACGTGATCCGGCAGCTCGACGAAATTCGCAAGCAGAACAAGATGGATTCCCTCGACGATCTCGAGAAGGCGGCGCGGCAGCAGGGTGTGAACTTTGAGGACTTCAAAGCCAAGATTCGCAACCAGATTTTGGCCCAGCAGGTGGTGCGTGATGAAGTGGGCCGCCGTCTGCAGATGACGGAAGCGGAGGAGAAGCGGTACTACGAGGAGCACCTGAAAGACTTCGACCAGCCGGAACAGATACGGCTGAGCGAGATTCTGGTGCCTCTCCCAGAGACGGCTTCGCCGGCGGAGATCGAACAGGGGCAGACCAAGGCGAACGGGATCAAGACGCAAGTGATGCAGGGCGCCGATTTTGCCGCGCTTGCCAAGAAGGTGTCGGGCGGGCCTTCGGCCGCGCAGGGCGGGGAGCTCGGGCTATTCAAGCGCGGGGCACTGGCACCAGTGCTTGAAGAGCAGACCTTCAATCTGAAGCCGGGTGAGTCCACGCAGCCCATTCGTACGCGACAGGGCTTTGTCATCTTGAAGGTGGAAGATCATATCGCGGTAGGACCGGCACCCATGAAGAGTGTTGAGCCGCAGATTCAGGAAGCCATGTACGTGGCGCAGATGCAGCCGGCGATGCGCGCCTACCTGAGCAAGCTGCGGGAGCAGTCCTACGTGGATGTGCAGCCTGGATTTATCGACTCCGGATCGACCGGGGGCGAGACCAAGCCAGTGTTTACGGCCTACGCGCCTCCCGTGGTGAAAAAGAAAGTGGTCGCCAAGAACAAGCCGCGTTTCGTGCGTGCCGGCGTAACCTCGACCGCCGCGCTGAGCAAGCCGGTTGTTGCGTCACCCGACACGACCGGCACGCGGACCATCACCGGTCCGGACGCCAAGCCGGCGATCGATCCCACAACCGGTCTGGCCAACATTTCACCCCCGAAGACAACGACCACCGCCAACGGCAAGAAGGTCGCCAAGGTCAAGCGAGAGAAGGTGCGTTTCGGCCAGGCTCCCACCCATGCATTGCCAGGCGACAACAGCGAAGCGGCGACAACCGCTGACGGCGGCGTGGTAGCCACCGGAGCGGAGAATCCGGGCTCGGCCGGTATCGGAACCGCTTCCGCAGCAGCGCCGGTCGAGACGGCCAATCTGAACGACAACCCGCTGACCCCAGTAGCTCCGGTGCGCGCAAAGACCCGCTTCGCCGCGAAGGAAGCGGAGGTCAAAGAAAAGAAGGCGAAGACGGTCAGCGCTAAGCAAGTGGAGAAGGCGGCGGCGACTCCAACACCAATCACGGCCGAGGAGAAGGCGGCGCAGCAGACCCAGGCAGCTCCGCTAGGCGTCGCGGGCGTGGATACGTCAAAGAAGCCAAAGAAGCCGAAGCGGGCGAAGGGCGCCCCGAAGGAGCGGCTGGAGAACAAGCCTGCGGCTGCTCCGGTGGCAGCCCCTACCGTCGCACCGACGGCGAGTCCGGCCCTGGCGCCCACAGCGGACACGCCGCCGAGCACAAAGGCGTCAGGAGCAGCCGCAACGACCCCTCCCCCGCCGCAACGTTAGCTGTTGGTAAGCTGAGGGAGCATGAAAGCCTTCTATGTAGCGGACGCGCCGCGTTTTGAGAACGCGCAGGTCATCTCTTTCTTCTGCCTCTCGCAGATTTCTTTACGTGAGCGAAAAGGCGGAGATGGCCAGTATCTCGCCTTGACCCTGACCGACAAGACGGGATCGCTTGAGGCGCGGATGTGGGAGGAGTTTACCGATGTCTTCTCCTCCTGCGGCGAGGGCTGTTATGTCAAAGTTCAGGGCCAGATTTCGAAGTACCAGAATCGCTGGCAGATCACGTTGACGCGCATGCGCGGTGCTGAGGCAGCGGAGGTGGATACGGCGGATTTCCAGCCCATCTCCAGCTTTCCGCCGGAGCAGATGGATGCGGAATTGCGCGGGATTGTGGCTGGCTTCAGGAACCCTGACCTGCAGCGGCTGGTGCTGGCATTTCTGGACGATCCGGAGATCGGACCTGCCTTTCGCGTGGCGCCGGCGGCCAAGATGTTGCATCATGCCTGGATCGGCGGGCTGCTCGAGCATGTGTTGACCTTGGTGAAGGTGTGTCTCGCGACGGCTCCGTTCTATCCGGAGGTGGATCCGGATCTGCTTGTAACCGGAGCCATTCTCCACGACGTCGGCAAGGTGCGCGAACTGAGTTGGAAGACGAGCTTTCACTACACGCTTGAAGGCCAGATGATCGGGCATATTTCGATTGCTCAGGGAATGCTGCGTGAGAAGTTGAAGGAGCTTGCGCCTTTTCCGGAGCGGCTTCGCATCCTGGTGGAGCACATGCTTCTGTCGCATCACGGCCGATTGGAGTTCGGCAGTCCCAAGCTGCCGATGACGCCGGAGGCGATGCTGCTGAGCACGCTCGACGATCTGGAGGCAAAGTTCGCGGCCATGCGGCGGGAGTTTGCGGCGGCCGAGAGCGCGGGCAAGGGTCCGGGTGAGCTGACGGAGTGGGTCCGCAGTATGGACCGCAATCTGTTTGATTCGCAACGCTGGCTCGCCGAGGAAAGAATCGCCCTGGCCACTTCGGAGGCTGAGACCGGTGCGGGGCAGAGCGCTGCCGCTGACGTCGATGCGCAAGTACAATCGAGTTTCGGCTCTGATATGGAACAAGGCGCGGGGCTTGATACGGAACAGGGATAGATGCTGAGATTTTCGACAGCCGGAGAGAGTCATGGGGAGGCGCTGGTGGCGCTGGTCAGCGGACTGCCCGCGGGCATCCCCGTGGACCAGGCGCGGCTGGATCGGGAGCTTTGGCGGCGGCAGCAGGGGTACGGGCGCGGCGGCCGCATGCGCATCGAGCAGGACCGCGCGCACATTCTCAGCGGAGTGCGCCACGGTAAAACGATCGGCTCGCCGGTAGCCATGACGCTTGCGAACAATGACTGGAAGAACTGGGAAGAGATTCTTCCGGTGAGCGCTGGAGACGCGGAAAAGCACAAGGCAGTAAAAAGCCCGCGGCCGGGTCACGCCGATCTTCCAGGCAGCCTGAAGTACGACTTTGCCGACGCGCGGTATGTGCTGGAGCGGGCCAGCGCACGAGAGAGTGCGGCACGCGTGGCTTGCGGAGCGATTGCCAAGATGCTGCTGGCTGAGCTTGGCGTCGAGGTCGGCAGCCATGTCCTGCGGGTGGGTGCGGCGGAGCTTGGCCGTGAGGCTGCCTGGCCTGAAATTGTGGCCGCGAACGCGAAAGAGGAGGTCCTGCTCAACTGCGTCGATGCGGAGGCCGAAGCGCGCATGAAGGCGGCGGTTGACCAGGCGCTGCGAACTGGCGACACGATCGGCGGTGTGTTCGAGGTGGTGGTGCACGGCCTGCCGCCGGGCGTGGGCACGCACGTGAACTGGGATGAGCGTATGGACGGGCTACTCGCGCAGGCGGTAATGAGCCTGCAGGCGGTGAAGGCGGTGGAGCTCGGCCGCGGCGTGACGGCGGCCCAGTCGATGGGATCCGCGGTGCACGATGCGATCGCGTACGAGCAGGGCGAGGCCGAGCCGGAGGATGGCGGGGCGAAGTTCACGCGCTTCTCCCGCGAGAGCAACAATGCGGGAGGCCTTGAGGGCGGCATCTCAAACGGAGAGGACGTAGTTGTCCGCGGGTATCTGAAGCCGATCTCCACTCTGCGGCGGCCGCTCGCCAGTGTAAGTTTCGAGACGCGCGAGAGCGTCAAGGCCGCGTATGAACGCAGCGATGTGTGCGTCGTGCCGGCGGCCGGCGTGGCGGCAGAGGCCATGGTCGCGCTCACCGTCGCTCGGCTGGTCATCGATAAGTTCGGAGGCGATTCGCTTCGGGAGCTGAAGCGCAATTACGCCGGCTACTGCGAGCAGATCCGCAAATTTTAGGAGACATCCGTGGCAGCGAAGACCGCAGAAAAGGTGCCCGCGCAGAAGAAGTTTGCGGGCAAGATCCACACCGTTGTGAAGTGGCCCGACCCCGTGCTGGCCAGGCGCGGTGAAGATGTCACGGCCTTCGATAAATCGCTGGAAACGCTGGTGGAGGAGATGTTTGAGAGCATGTACGCCGCGCAGGGCATCGGCCTGGCGGCGCCGCAGATCGCCATCTCGAAGCGCATCACGGTCATTGATGTCAGCTTCCGGAAAGATCCCGCGGACAAGCTGACGCTGATCAATCCCGAGGTGATTTACGTCGAAGGTAAGCAAACCGAAGAAGAGGGATGCCTGAGCCTTCCGGAGATCCGGGAAAAGGTGCATCGCGCGGCCAAGGTGCGGGTGCGCGCCCAGAACGTGAAGGGCGAATGGTTCGAGGTGGAAGGCGATGAGCTGCTAGCGCGCGCTCTGCAGCACGAGATCGATCACCTGGACGGAGTGCTGTTTATCGATCGGCTGAGCCGCCTGAAGCGGGAGTTGGTGCTGAGAAAGATTCGCAAGCTGCAGAAAAACGGTGAGTGGTGAGGGTGGTCTTCTGCGGAACTCCGCCATTCGCCGTAGGCACACTCGAGGCGTTGCTCGCGGCCGGGCACACGGTGGAGCTTGTGTTGACGCAGCCGGATCGTGTGGCGGGTCGTGGGCTTGCGCCCCAGGTTTCCGCGGTGAAGGCGGCGGCGCTGCGGTGTGGACTGCCGCTGCTGCAACCGGAGAAGATCAAGCAGAACCAGGAGCTTCGCGAGCGCCTGGAAGCATTGGCGCCCGATGCCATTCTGGTGGTGGCCTACGGGCGAATCATTCCGGACTGGATGCTCACGCTTCCGCGGTACGGGTGCATCAACCTGCACGGCTCGCTGCTGCCGAAGTACCGCGGCGCGGCTCCGATTCAGTGGGCGGTTGCAAACGGCGAAACGGTGACCGGAGTGACGACGATGCGGCTCGACGCGGGGCTCGACACCGGGCCGATGCTGCTGGCGCAGGTGGTCCCGATTGCGCCTCAAGAGACGGCCGAGGATCTATTCGAAAGCCTGGCGGACAAGGGAGCCGGGCTGATGCTGCAGACGTTGGCCGGGCTTGAAGACGAAAGCGTGACGCCAGTCGCGCAGGACCACGCTCGTGCGACGCTCGCGCCCATCCTGACCCGGGAAGATGGACGTATGGACTTTGCTCGCACGGCCACCGAATCGGTTAATCGCTGGCGAGGCTTTCAGCCGTGGCCGGGAGCGTTTACGACGCTTCGGGGTAAGAAGCTCATCGTTCACCGCATGGCCATGGCGGAGGTGGCCTGCCCACAGGGCGAGCTGCGCGTCGAGGAGGATCAACTCTTCGCCGGATGCGCGGACTCCACGCTGGAGCTGCTCGAAGTGCAGATGGAAGGCAAAAAGCGGATACCTTCAAGCGAATTTTTACGTGGCTTTCAGGTGATGAGCGGTGAGCGGGTGGGCGGATGAAAAGCAAGGGCCAAAATACCGGGCAACGCAATCGCCCTGCCAAGCCCTCGCCTGCTAAGAGCCAGGAACAGGCTGGCCTGGAGGCTGCCGCGCGAGTCATTGCGGCGGGTGGCCGTGTCCCCAAGAAGTTCGGCTTGGCGGTAGCGGCTGGGGCGCGCCCGGTCAGCGCTGGTCCGACCCTGGCCGCGGCTACCGCTCTGGCGAAGGTCACACCCGCACGTCTAATCGCCTTCGAGATTCTGACAATCGTCGCCGCTGGTAAGGCGCATAGCGACGAGCTGCTGCACGGTGCCCGGACGCAAATTCTCTCCGAGCCGGACCGGCATCTGGCGACCGCGCTGGTAATGGGCGTCCTGCGTTGGCAGATCGCGCTCGACGCCCGGATACGGACGTTCCTGGAGCGGCCTAACCAGGCGCTGCCGGAACCGGCGCTGCTGGCGCTGCGCCTAGGAGCCTTTCAGCTGCTGCACATGGATCGTATTCCCGCGCATGCCGCGTTGTCGGAGTCGGTCGAGCTTTGCCGCGCGGCAGGACACCCGCACGCAACCGGCATGGTCAACGCCATTCTACGCAAGATAGCCGCCGCGCCCGCCCCGAAGCGGCCCATCTTCGAGACTACCGCCGCCTTTGCCGAGCGCCTGGGGCACCCGCTTTGGCTCACGGAACGCTGGGTCAGTCAGTATGGGCGAGACGCTGCGCTCAAACTCTGCGCTGCTGATCAGACAGAGCCGGATGCAAACGACCCGGCCAACACCTTATTCGAGGCCGACCCTGCCTTGCCTCAAATCGACGCTGGCTCGCGTCTGGTGGCGGAGCTTGCCGCGGCGGCGATCCCAGAAGTCGCAGGCCGACGCGCGCGAGTCTGGGATTGTTGCGCGGCTCCCGGTGGCAAGACGCTGGTACTGGCGCGGCGGCTGCCCGGCGCGGAAATCCTCGCCACGGACCTCAGTAGCCGGCGCCTGGCGCAGACCCAGGCTCGCTTTGACCGCTTTGCGTATGCGGAAGCGATCGAGACAGCCGTCGCGGACGCAACCCAGCTGCCTGAGGCTGCCGGCCAGTTTGATCTCATCCTGTGCGACGTTCCCTGCAGCGGCACCGGAACGTTGGCCCGCAACCCGGAGATTCGGTTCAGGCTGAAGCAGGACGATCTGGTTCGGCAGGCGGAGCGGCAGCGAGCGATCCTCGACGCGGCTCTCAAGCGGTTAGCGCCGGGAGGCCGTCTGGTGTACTCCACATGCTCGCTTGAGCCGGAGGAGAACGAAGAAGTAGCCGCGCAGGCTCCGGGTGACGTCTCCCGTGTTTCCGTCGCTGGCTTGCTCGGCGGCCTTCCCGGGCTGCTAGTGGAGCCAGAGTCCCTGATCCGCGAAGCTGCACTGCGGACTCTGCCTGGCTCGCATTCCTGCGACGGGTTCTACGCGGTGGTCTTTCAGGCCTAGTCAGCGAGGAGCCAGGGTGACGCGGATGGCCTCTCCGCGGGCGATGCGGTGTCCGGGCTGTGGGCTTTGGCTGAGAATTACGGAGCTGGAGCTGACGGGTGCCGGCGACGCGGATACATCGAACGAGGGATCGAGTGGATTGGGCGGAGGAGCAGCAGCCGCCGGGGCGGTGTCTTCCGACGGAGCAGTCTCTCGTTCCTGCGTACTTGAGATGTGCAGTCCGACGCTGGCCAGGCGTGTTGAGGCTGCTCCAAGCGAGAGTCCGACAATCGCGGGCATGACATAGGAGGGGCGGTCCGCCGCGTCCTCCGGGTCGGAAACGAGAAGCGAGACATCCGGGCCGGTGAGGCTGTTGCTGTTAGGCGGCGGCGATTGCGCGAGAATAATGCCTGCCGGCGCAGGTGCCGGAAGGTGCGCAACTGTCCCCACCTCGAGTTGCAGGCGGCGCAGGATGAGCGAGGCAGGTCGCTCACTCTGACCGGTCACGTCGGGCACGTCCAGGTGCTGGCCCCCGAGCGACTCGGTGACCCTGATCTGCCAGCCTCGCCGCACACGTGAGCCAGCAGAGGGAAGCTGAGACAGCACCCGGTTGGGCGGAACTGCCGAGGAGAAGAAGCGGTTTTCGACGGACAGGCTGAGCCCCAGCTTCTTGACCGCGACGGCCGCGTCGCTGTCGGAAAGCCCGCTTAGGTTCGGCACCGCAACTTCGCGTCCGTGAATGGCGATCCGCATCGTCGCGAAGGCGCAGATCAGCACCGCCATAGCCATGGCGAGACCGGCGGTCGATATCTTAATGGTGCGGACGATCGTTCGCTTCATCCTAGATAGGATAGCGCGGAGGCTTATCTGGTGTGGCAAAGGATGGACACCCAAAGCTCTGCTTCATTAAGCGATTCGAAGAAAGCCACGCCCAAAGTGGCCACGCACTTGCTTCTGCCAAGTTGCAGCAAGAATAACTTCCCTAGCGCCGGTTGTCCGTGGCTGGCTCAGGGTGGATCAGGAGGCGAGAGACTGCGGGAGCTTCGAGCTTGAAGGCGTTTTCAAGCTGGGTAATGACCTGGTGAACCTGCGCCATGGGGAGCTCGTCCGGGAGAGTGCAGTGGCAGTTGACCTGGACGCGATCGTGGTGACGCGAAACCAAAATGTCGTGGATATCGAGAACCTCCGGGAAGCTCCAGGCGACCTGGCGCAGAGTCTGGCGCAAGGCTTGCGCTTCCCGATCCTGTTCCAGGGACTCAGGGCTCTCGATGGTCGCCGGCTCACTCTCGATGTGGGTGAGAACAGAGGCGATCCCTGGGACCTCCTTGCGGATTTCGGCTTCGAGCCGGGTGACTATGTCGTGCGCATTCCGCAGCGGAAGTCGCTCATTAAGTTCGAGATGCAGTTCCAGGTGGAGAGCGCCACTGTATTGCTGGAGGGAGACGTCATGGATCGAGAGGTTAGCGCGGGCGGCGACGGCACGGACCCGGTCGTGAGCGCTTTCGGCGAGGGTTGCGGTCGGTACCGAGTGGACGACGACGTCGGCTTCCGGCAAAACGCGTTGGATGGCCGAAGTGGCCGCGGAGGTGATCTGCTCTGAACGCTGAAAGGTAAGCGTACGGGGCATGGCAAGCGTGACGTCGGCAAAGAAGCTGGAGCCGGAGCGGCGCGTGCGAAGGCGATCGACCGAGAGCACGCCCTCAATCCTCCCGAGATCGTGGATGAGCTTGCGGCGGGTCTGGGCGGCGGTCACGCCCTCGTGGGCCGGCGTCGCGTCCAGCAGAGTATCGGCCGTGCGGCGCGCCAACGACCAGGAGACGCGGATGATGACGCCTGCAACGATCAGGGCGGCGACGGGATCGGCGAGTTCAAGGGAGGTCAGGTGAAATCGTTCCCCGAACTTTGTGGCGGTGAGACCGAGCAGGACCGCAACCGAAGCCCAGAGGTCGGTGCCAAAGTGGACGGCGTCGGCGGCCAGAGCATCGGAGTGCTGCTCCTGCGCGACCTTACGCAGGCTACGCGAGCGAGTGTAGTCAACCGCAATGGAGAGTAGCAGGACGAGAAAAGGCCAGATCGAAAGCGGAAGCGCCAAATGGTTGCGGTGAAGGATGCGGGACACGGCTTCAAAAATGATCCAGGCGGAGGAGGCCAGCATCAGGCCGGTTTCGAGAAAGGCGGAAAGTGACTCGATCTTGCCGTGGCCGTAGTTGTGTTCCTCGTCCGCGGGGCGGTCTGCGGCATGGACGGCAAACAGGGTGATTGCAGCGGCGACGAGGTCGATGGCCGAATGGGCGGCTTCGGAGAGCATGCCGAGAGAGCCGGTCAAGATTCCGGTGAAAAGTTTAAGGAAGGTGATGGCGGAGGCCGCAAGAACGGAGAGCAGAGCGGCAGAATGCTTTGCCTTAGAGCGGATCGAAGGAGGCGGCGCGGGACTGGCGGAGTTGGCTGGAGAAGTGAGCTTCGGTTCTGTGGCCGCCTGGCTCATAGGGACGATGCTACTCGTTCCCCGGAGCCGATGCACCGAAATCCGCAGATTGTGTGAGATGGTTCGGCAGCAGGCGGCGCAGGTAAAGCATAATCGCAGCGCCAAGAAGCATGGGGAGAGCCATCGTCATCAGGCCGCGCTGATAGCTGCCGGTGAGATCGCGCATAAAGCCCATCCAGTATGGCCCGATGAAGCCTCCCGTAACCCCGATGGCTCCGATCAGGGCGAAGCCGACTGCTGCGGCGCGCCCTTGAATGTAGCTCGCGGGCAAAGACCAAAGCGGTCCCTGCATACCATTGAAGCCGATGACGATCAGGGCGAAGGAGACGACGACCAGAGGGGCGGAGCTGGTCCAGCCGCACAGAAGGAAGCCGGCAGACATCAGCAGGGCGGCCGGAATGATGACTCCGTGCCGGTTCAGAGTGCGATCGGAGTAGATGCCTCCCAGCAGCATCGCGGCAGCGCCGAGCAGTCCAGTCGCCGCGATCAGGAAACCCACCCGTGAGGCGCCGAGATGGGTCGCCGACTGGAGAATGGCCGGTGCGGAGAAGGTGTATGCATAAAGGCTGACAAGGTTGAGGAAGGAGAAGGTGGCGAACAACCAGACCCTGCGGTCGCGTAAAGCGTCGACGAGCGAACCTGCCATAGCTGAACCGGCGGGCGTTTCGAGTCGGTTCAGGATGGCTTGCCGCTCGTCAGGGGTGAGCCAAGATGCCTGGGTGGGACCGTCGGGGAGAAGGAGGAAGAAAACGACGCCAAGCAGGACCGCAGGAAGACCCTCCACCAAGAACAGCCACTGCCATCCTGCAAGTCCCCCCCGGCCTTGCAGGTGTAGGAGCGCTCCAGCAAGCGCACCCATAACCGTGGAACTGAGGGGAAGTGCGATGTAGAAACGTGTGACCGTGCGGGCACGCCATTCCGGAGGAAACCACTGCATGAGATAGAAGACGACTCCGGGGAAGAAGCCGGCCTCTGCAGCTCCCAGGAGCAGACGCATGGTGTAGAAGTGCAGCGGGGTGCGAATAAGGAGCATGCATGCGGCTAGGATGCCCCAGCTGACCATGATGCGGGAAAGCCAACGCCGTGCGCCGAACCGATAAAGAAGAAGGTTGGAGGGAATTTCAACCAGCGCGTAACTAAGGAAGAAGAGACCAGCGCCGAAACCGTAGGTAGTCTCGCTGAAGTGCAGGTCGCGGTTCATCTGCAGTGCGGCAAAGCTGATGTTCACGCGATCCATATACGCGACGCAATAGCCCAAAGCGATCAGAGGAATCAGGCGCAGCGAAGCTTTTCTAAGGGCCTGATGCTCAATCTCCTTGAACTGCGGCTGCGACGTGGGTGCAGGCAAGTGGAACCTCGGTCTTGGGCGGATAGATGAAAGCAAGGTAACACGTTACGCCGGGGGCGCTTAGGGCTTCGTCGCACGATAGAGTCCCGCGACGCCGAAGGTGTATTTCGTCCAGGTCGCGTCGCGAAATCCGGCGCCATGGATCATCTGGAGCATGCGCGGAGGCCGGGGAAAGCGCTCCACGGAGGAGGGCAGGTACCGGTAGGCGTCCGCGTTTGAGAGCAGGGCACCGACGCGGGGAAGAATCTTTTGAAAGTAGAGGTTATAGAGAGCGCCAATTAGTCCCGCGGGCTGGTTGCAGTCGAGGATGGCGATCTGCCCGCCGGGTCTAAGAACGCGGTGAAGCTCGGCAAGTCCATCTTCGTAGTTGGCTAAGTTGCGAAAGCCAAATGCGGAGGATATCAGGTCCAGCGAAAGCGAGGGGAGGGGAAGATGTAACGCATCAGCTTCAAGCGTCAAAACATTCTTATGATGTAGTTTAGGAGCACCTCGCATGAGCATGTTGTGGGAGAAATCCACAGCGAGCAGGGGTGCTGTGGAGGATGTGGAAGGACGCCGTTTGAGCAGAGCGAGCGTCATGTCTCCGGTGCCGCAGCAAAGGTCGAGGATAGCGGCCTCAGGCTCGGCGAGGATCTGCCTCAGAGCTCGGGCGGTTCTCCACCACCACCAACGATCGATCCCCGCTGACAGCAGATGGTTCATCAGATCGTAGCGGGAAGCAATCTGGTCAAACATCTGCTGAACATCCGCGGCAGGCTGGATGGCTCCCGCGACGGGAGCCGTCGGTTGAGAGTTGCGGGAGGCGGTCATGCGTCTTGCCTGCCGACTTGCCGAACATCGCGGAGCATGGCTTCGGCCGCGGCGAGCAGTTCGGCGTCCGAGACGTCATAGACGACCTCGACCGAGCCGATTCCGGTCGGCAGCACGAAGGCGCGACGCCCACTGCGAGTTTTCTTATCAGAGGCGGTGAGCTGGACGAGCTCGGCTGCGGAAGCGCGAAAGCGGGGCAGTGGACCGTACGCTAGGATCAGATTCGCCATGGTTGCGAACTGTTTGGCGGTGATGGAGCGGCGCGCCAACCCCAGATGCAGGGCAGCAATCGAACCCCAGGCAACAGCCTCGCCGTGAAGCAGGCGCCTGTAGTGTGTGGCGGCCTCGATGGCGTGTCCGAGTGTGTGGCCGAAGTTGAGAATCATGCGAAGTCCCGATTCGCGCTCGTCCTCGGTTACAACGGCAGCCTTCACCTGAATCGAGGCGGCGATGATCCGGGTGAGGGTTGCATGGTTCGCGGCGCAGGCAAGTGCCTGCTTTTGCTGCATATAGGCGAAGAGCTTCCGGTCCTGGATGATGGCGGCTTTGACGGACTCCTGGAGGCCCGCGCGCAGCTCTCGCGGGGGTAACGTCGAGAGTAGATCTATGTCCGCAAACACCGCTTGCGGATGGTAAAAGCTGCCAACCAGATTTTTCCCGGCGAGGAGATTGACCCCGGTTTTCCCGCCGACGGAAGAGTCAACCTGCGCAAGCAGGGTCGTGGGAATCTGCACGTAGGGAATTCCGCGCATATAGATGGCCGCGAGGAAGCCGGTGATGTCGCCGAGGACGCCTCCGCCAAAGGCGATCAGCAGGGTGTCCCGGTCGGCTCCGGCTTCGGCGAGCTGTTCGGCCAGCGACTCTATAGACGAGAAGCGTTTGTGCTGTTCGCCTGGGGGAAGAAAGAGGATCGTCGGACTTTGCGCTTCTGGAAAGGAGCTGCGAACCTGCTGCGACCAGAGCTTCCAGATCTTGGGCGAAGTGATGAGAACAGGCCGGAAGGGTCTACCGGCCGCAAGCGCAAGAAGTCGGGGGTGGAGCGTCTCGATCAGGCCACGGCCGATGGTGATGTCGTAGGTTGCCGACGGGGTGGCGAGGGAGATGACTTGGGCGGAGGCTGGCACCTGTCCCCATGCTATCGCAGAGGCCAGCGTGGCTGTGGAGTGGATGAAAGGAGTTGCTGTTCTGCCAGAAGGGGGCGGGATGCGCGGAGTAGCATTTGCTTATGGGTTTTTACGATTTCCTGGTTGTGGGTGGAGGTATTGCCGGACTGAGTGCGGTGATTCGGCTGGCGGAGCAGGGTCGGGTGCTGTGCGTGACCAAGGAATCGCTTGCCGAGTCGAACACGAGCTACGCGCAGGGTGGCATCGCGGTGGCAATGGGTGGTGAGGCGGATGTGACGCTGCACCTGAGTGACACGGTGAGCGCGGGGGATGGCCTGGTCGATCGCGCGGCGGCGGAGACGCTGGTCAGCGAGGGACCGCGGCGGGTGGAGGAGCTGCTCGGTTGGGGGACGGAGTTCGACCGAAGCCCGGCGGGCGAGCTGCTGCGGACGCGTGAGGGCGCGCACAGCCTGTCGCGAATCCTGCATGCGCACGGGGATGCAACGGGACGGGAGATTGCGCGGGCGCTGCTCGAGCATGTGCGGAGCTTGCCGGCGGTCGAGCTGCGGGAATGGACGATGACGGTCGATCTGGTGCTAGAGGATGGGCGCATCGTGGGAGCGACGCTGCTCGACCGCGACGAGCGACTCACGGAGGTGCGAGCCGGGGCCGTGCTGATTGCTAGTGGCGGCGCGGGACAGGTCTACAGCGACACCACTAATCCTGCGGTGGCGACCGGAGACGGAATTGCGATGGCGTACCGGGCGGGAGCGGCGGTCGAAGACATGGAGTTCTACCAGTTCCATCCGACGGCGTTTTTGGGCGAGGGTGCGCCGCGCTTCCTGCTGAGCGAGGCGCTGCGAGGCGAGGGGGCGCTGCTGGTGAATGCACAGGGCGAGCGCTTTATGCTGGCGCTGCACCCGCAGGCGGAGCTGGCGCCGCGGGATGTGGTCGCGCGGGCGATCACGCGTGAGGCGCTGCGGGGGCCGGTTTACCTGGACATGCGAGGCGTAAAGGACGTGGAGTTCCGGCAAAGATTTCCTGGGATTTCTGGCTTCCTGGCGGAGTATGGGCTGGACTTAGCGCGGGATCTCGTGCCGGTGCGTCCGGCTGCGCATTACCTGATGGGCGGCATCCGGACCGATGTTGCGGGCAGGACGACCCTGCCTGGCCTGTACGCGGCGGGGGAGGCGGCGTGTACGGGAGTACATGGGGCGAATCGGCTGGCGAGCAACTCGCTGCTGGAGGGGCTGGTGTTTGGAGCGGCGGCGGCCGCTACGATGGCTGCAGAAGTCGTGCCGGCGCTATCCTCAGACTTCGTTCCCGGCATGAAGAAGTCTTCACAAGCCGTTGACTCGCCTGAGTTTGTCGAACAATGGATTGCAAAGCTGCGCGATCTGATGTGGCACGATGCGGGGCTGCTGCGAGACGCTGAGGGACTGCATCGGGCAAAGGCTGAGCTGCAGAAGATGGAGCAAACCATGGCGTCGGGGCTGACTCGCCGGGCAGTCGAGGCTAGGAATCTGTTTACGGTGGCAGGGATGATCGTGCAGTGTGCGCTGGGCCGGGAAGAAAGCCGGGGAGCGCACTTCAGAAATGATTTTCCTGAGCGGAAGGAAATCGCGGAGCACTCGATCCTAGAGCGGGGCCGGTTGCGATTCGAGGCCTAATCGTCTTTCGCTGCTAGAAACGTGCGACGAGCCAGACTCCACCGCAGAGGAGGACGCAGCCGAAGAGGCGTCCGGGTGAGGCGGTGTGCTGCTTGAAGCCGACCAGGCCGAACTGGTCGAGCAGGACCGAGGTGACGACGGAGGCGCTGAGACTGGCTCCGGTGAAGAGGGTGGAGCCTAGTTTCTGGGCGATGGTGAGGCCGATGATGGTGGAGACGATGCTGACCGCGCCTCCAAGCCAGGCCCACCAGGGAACGCCGCCGATGCGACCGGCAGGAAAGGCCTGGCGGAAGCAGAGTTGGATGAGGAGAAGGGCGGCGAGGCCGGTGGCGTAGACCGAGAGGGTGGCCCAGAGCGGTTTGCCGAGTTGCTTGTTGAGCTCGGCGTTGAGGCCGGACTGGAAGGGGTTGGCTACCCCGGCAGCCAGCGCTACGAGAAGGAGCAGGAAGGACATGGGTAGGATCTCCGGGTGAAGCGGGTTGAGTTCTTCTGCTTTGGACTGCATGCGGAGCAGGCTGGGACGGAGGAAGAGTTAAGGCGCGGTTCGGGGTGGATCGCTAAGTTCGCGGCCGAGGAAGGCGGCGACCGCGCCGAGGATACGTAACTGGGCAGGAGCGGAGAACCAATGGCCTTCGCCGGGTAGGATGAGCTGCTCGTGCGGGATGCGGAGGGCGGTGAGCCGCGCCCTGAGCGAGTGGGCGAGCGAGACGGGGACGACCGTGTCGGCGTCGCCGTGGATGATGAGGGTGGAAGGGAAACTCAGGTCTGCCTGGGCCTCGTAAGGTGGAACGAGGCCGCCGGAGATGTCGACGATGGCGCGGATGCCGGGGTTAGGCGCGGAGCTGAGGGCGAGCGAGAGGAAGGCGCCAAGCGAGACGCCGACCAGGGCGATGCGGCGAGGGTCGACGCCGGGCTGGGAACGGATGTGGGCGAGTGCGTCGCGGACGGTGGTGAGCCAGAGTGGGACATGGACGCCGTCGGTGAGCATGGCGGGCGTGGCTCGGTCGGTTCCGGTGCGATCAAAATAGTGGACGGCGTAGACGAGAACGCCGAGCCGGGAGAGCATGGGTGCGATGCGGTCCAGCCAGAAGCTGACGCCGCCGCCCGAGCCGTGCAGGAGGACGATGGCGGGATGCGGGCCGGGCGTTGCGGGCCGGGTGACGTGGAGGCGGATAGGTACGCCGCCGCTCAGGAAGGTTTCCATGAGGATTCGATGCTGGGTGGGGTAGAGGGAAGGGACCCCACCTCAAACGGTGAGACAGCCTGGGGTAAAGGGCACCCCACCCAGGTGGGAGAAAAGACCTGACGGTGGGAGAAAAGCCACACGAGGGTGGGAGAAAATCCTCACGAAGGTGGGAGAAAAGCCTGGTCCTCAGGGCGAGACCTGGGCATTCGGCTTCGAGTCTCTGCGGAGAGTTAGGATGAGGACGGAATGAATGAGCAGGCAGCAGAGATGGTGTCGCGGATTGCGGCGGGGGACTCGCGGGCGTTGGCGCGGGCGATCTCGCTGGTGGAGGGCGGGGCCGAGGGCGCGGAGGCGGTGGTGGCGGGTTGCCGGGCGCTGGTTGAAGAACGTGCGGGCCAGCACGCGCGGCGGATTGGTATTACCGGGGCGCCGGGGGTGGGCAAGAGCACGGTGGTGGATGCGCTGATCCGGGAGCTGCGGGGGCGCGGCGAGCGGGTGGGGGTGGTGGCGATCGATCCGACGAGTCCTTATACAGGCGGGGCGCTGCTGGGTGACCGTATCCGGATGCAGGGCTTTGCGGGAGATGCCGGGGTGTGGATTCGGAGCCTGGCATCCCGCCGTGCTTCGGGCGGGGTGACGCGGACGACCGGAGCCGTGTGCGACCTGATGGCAGCGGCGGGATTCGGCACGGTGCTGGTCGAGACGGTCGGGGTGGGGCAGGATGAGGTGGAGGTGGCGGAGATGGTGGACGCGACGTTGCTGGTTCTGGTGCCGGGGATGGGCGACGATGTGCAAAGCCTGAAGGCAGGAGTGATGGAGGTGGCCGACCTTTACGTAGTGAACAAAGGCGATCTTCCTGGGGCGGACCGGGTAGAGGCGGAAGTGAGGGCGATGCAGAGTCTGGTCTGCGAGGACGGAGGGTGGGTTCCTCCGGTGTTGCGGACGGTGGCAATCACGGGCGAGGGTGTACCGGAGCTGCTGCGGGCGGTGGAGGAGTTTCTGGCGCAGCGGGCGACGCGATGAAGCTGTTGCTGATCAATACCTGCGGCGCGGAGGGCGTGGTTGCACTGGTGGAGGCCGGATCGGTGGTGGCGGAGGTGTGGCTCCCTGGGCGGGGAGCTTCGGAGGGCCTGGTGCCGGCGATCCGGTCTTTATTTCAGCGGCTTGGCTGGACAGTCGGGGACTTGGCGGGAGTGGGGGTGGTGACCGGGCCGGGATCCTTCACCGGGGTCCGGGTGGGTTTGAGCGTGGCCAAGGGATTGTGCGAGGCGGGCGGGGTGAGATTGGTGGCGATGTCGCGGCTGGCGCTGGTGGCCGACGCACTGGAGGGTCCGGAGCGGATGGCGCTGCTCGACGCGGGGCGCGAGGAGTACTATGTCGGGGTCTATGAGGCTGGGCTGGAGCCGGTGGAAAGTTTGCGGACGGAGGCGGAGGTTCGCAACCGGATTGGGCTGGCAACGGCGGTGCTAACCTGCGAGGCTCGGGTGGTCGAGTCGCTGGGAGAACGCGTACGGCTCGTGCCGGAGCCGGGTGCTGAGCAGATGCTGCGGATGGCGTCGCGGCGGATCGGGGCAGGGGAGTGGAGCGACGTGGCGCTTACCGACGCGCATTACCTTCGTCGCACGGACGCGGAGCTGCTGGCGAAGGTGCGGGCGATGGCGCGAAGCTGAGTCGGGTTTGAGGCAAACGATGAAAACGAGGTCGGGGCAGGACGAGACAACGTTAGCGAAGGCGAATCTAGCCGTTCGCCGGGCGACCGAGGATGATGTAACGGAGATCGTGCTGTTGGAGCGGGAGACGGCCACGGCTCCACACTGGGCGGTGGCGGACTATGCGGAGATGCTGCGACGAAGTGCGTCTGGGGGGCTGAAGCGCGCGCTCTTCGTAGCTGCGGAGGGCCGAAACGTGTGCGGCTTCGCAGTGGGCAAGGTGCTGCGAGCGGGACGTGAGATCGAGAGCGAGCTCGAGAGTGTGGTAGTGCATACGGGGTTGCGTCGGCAGGGCGTCGGCAGTTCGCTGTGCCGGGCCGTGATGGAATGGGCCCGGGAGGAGGGTGCGGGGAAGATTCTGCTCGAGGTGAGGGCGGGGAGCGCGGGTGCGGTGCGGCTGTACGGAGGGCTGGGGTTTGTAGCGAACGGAAGGCGTCCGGGGTACTACCACAACCCGATCGAGGACGCGCTTTTGATGCGCTGCGGCTTGAGGCCGCGCGGGGTGGGAGCAGCTGGAAGCTAGGGCGATGCCGGGCAGTCGACAGGGTGGCTGGACGTATAATCGACCTCTATGGTGAAAGACGGTCTCTGGTATGGGCTAGGGCTGGGGGCGGTTGCGGCTGTGCTCTGGGCAGTAACGCACGTGTGGTGGGTATGTCTGCCGCCGGTGCTGCTGGCGTTGTTTTTTCTTTGGTTTTTCCGCGATCCTCAACGCACGATCCCAGCCGGGGAAGGGGAGATCGTTTCGCCGGCGGATGGGGTGGTGACCGAGGCGGAATGGGTTGAAACGACGCTCGGCAGCAAGCTGCGGCTGAGCATTTTCCTGAATGTGTTTGACGTGCATGTCAATCGCTCGCCGATCGCAGGAACGGTCAAGCTGATTGAGTACCGCGAGGGCGGATTCATGAATGCGATGAAGCCGGAGTCCGGCCTAACCAACGAGCAAACGATGATCCAGATCGAGGGCAGCGGCTACGAAGTCGCACTGAAGCAAATTGCGGGGCTGCTGGCGCGACGGATTGTGTGCAACCTGAAGGCGGGCGACCGCGTGGAGCGAGGGCAGCGGATCGGGCTGATCAAGTTCGGCTCACGCTGCGATGTGCTGCTGCCGGCCGAGGCGACGTTGAAGGTGAAAACGGGAATGCGGGTGAAGGGTGGGGCGACGGTGCTGGCGGTGCTGCCGGCGAGCGGCCCGGGTGGGCTTGGCTGATGGGTGAGGCTTTGCGCGCGGCGGCGACTGAGGCGGGCAGGCAGGCGCGGCGTCCGAGCCGCGGAATGTACGTGCTGCCCTCGCTGTTCACCGCAGGGAACATTGCTGCTGGCTTCTACGCGATCACGGAAAGCGTGCGCGGCGCGGGCGGAGAGATAGCGGCGTTTGACCATGCAGCGCTGGCCATCGGGTTCGCGGTGGTGTTCGACGGGGTCGATGGGCGCGTGGCGCGGATGACGCGTACCACCAGTGATTTCGGCCGGGAGCTGGACTCGCTGGCCGACGTGGTGACCTTCGGCGTGGCTCCGGCGCTGCTGGCATATGTGTGGGGCTTCCGCATGCTTCCGCTCAACGCATTTCCTATGCTGCGGGAGCGGATCCTGCCGCTGGGAGTGGTGTTCTGCTTCGTCTTTTTAATCTGCGGCGCGTGCCGGCTGGCGCGGTTTAATATCAGCGTGAACCCGCAGCCTAGAAATCCGGGGCGGCCGGGTCGCAAGTATTTTGTAGGCATGCCCATTCCGGCGGGTGCGGGAGTGATCGCGTCGGTAGTCCATTGCTTTGACGGCAGCCCGATTACGGACGCGCGCATTTCGATTGTCTGGCTGCTGCTGCTCGCGGGAGTTGGTTTCCTGATGGTGAGCAATTGGCGGTTCTGGAGCGGCAAGGAGATTGAGGGCAACCGTCGGCAGCCGTTCCAGGTCTTTGTGCTGCTGGCGCTGGGCATTGCCCTGGTGGCGCGATTCAGCGAGATTATGCTGATCTCGATTGCGCTGGGATACCTGGTCTCCGGAGTGCTGGCGCGGCTGGCCTATGGGTGGAGTCGGAGCCGGCGGTTGGGTGTACGGTAAAGCACGCATAGGGGGAATGATGACGGATGGGATGTACCGGATCGGGATTGTGGGCGCGACTTCGCTCTTAGGTAAGGAGTTGGCCGATGAATTGCAGGAGTCGCTGCTGGCGGCGTCGGATGTGCTGCTTTTTGACGACGAGGAGGCGAGCGGACAGGTCACGGCGGCGGGGGATGAGGCCGCGGTGATCCGACAGGTGGAGCCCGGGTCGTTCGACCGGATGGACTTTGTCTTCTTTGCGGGCAACCGCGAACAGACGGACACGCATTTTCAGGAGGCGCGGCGGAGCGGAGCGAGTGTGGTCGACCTGTCGTTCGGGCTCGAGGGCGAACGGGGCGCCCTGGTGCGGGCGCCCTGGGTGGGGGCAACGCTGAAGGCGCGCGGAGCCGAAGGTCCGTCGCTCAATCTGGAGACATCTGCGGTGGTGGCAGCGCACCCGGCGGCGGTGATGCTGGCGCTGGTGGCAGCTCGGGTGAGCGGTGCCATGAAGGTGCGGAGCCTGGCGGCGACGGTGGTCGAGCCGGCCTCGCAGGGCGGGCGCGAGGCGATGGACGAACTGCATCAGCAGACGGTGAACCTGCTCTCCTTTCAGACGCTGCCGAAGGAGCAGTATGACGCGCAGGTGGCGTTCAATGTGCTGCCATCGCTGGGCGAATCCGCCAAAGTATCTTTGCTGACAACCGAGGAGCGAATTGTGCGGCACTACGGCCAGTGCGGGCAGGGAGTGCTGCCACGGCTCGACTTGGAGCTGATCCAGGCGCCTGTTTTTCATGGCTACGTGGCTTCGGTTCTGCTGGAGCTGGAAGAGGATACGACGGCTGGCGAGATCGAGCAGGCGCTGGCGGGGGAGGCAGTGGATGTGGTCGCGGATGAGTCGGATCCACCGAGCAATCTGAGCGCGGCCGGGCAGGAAGACATCCTGGTACGGGTGCGGGCAACGGCTAGCCGCGGCCGGCGATTTTGGCTTTGGCTGGCGGCGGATAACCTGAAGCTGGCGGCGCTGAACGGAATCGCATGCGCGAATGAGCTGCGGCGGTTTCGTCCGCGGGGCAAGGTGCAGTAGCTTCGCTACTTGGCGAAGAGCTGGCTCATGTCGGCAAAGGCTTTGAACTCGAGCGCGTTGCCTGCAGGATCATAGAAGAACATGGTTGCCTGTTCGCCGACCTCACCCTGAAAACGAATGTAAGGTTCGATCTCGAACCTCTGGCCGGCGGCGCGGAGGCGGTTGGCGAGCGACTGCCAGCGGTCCATGGTGAGCACGACACCGAAATGCGGCACGGGCACGGCGTGGCCGTCGACGGCGTTGTGATGCGGCTTTTCCGCGGCGGCGGACGGCTTAAGATGGGCGACGATCTGATGGCCGAAGAGGTCGAAGTCGATCCACTCGGTGCTGCTGCGGCCTTCGGGACAGCCGAGGGTCTGGCCGTAAAAGCGGCGGGCCGCATCGAGATCGTCGACCGGGAAAGCAATGTGGAAGGGCGTCAAGGACACGTCGGAACTCCTCTTGCAGCATGATACTGCGTGCGTGCCGAAGAACTCGCCGACCATTACGTTCGTGGCACACACAGCCTAGTTGTCAGCTGCCGTGCGAAGTTCTGAGAACGAATAAGCGGGAAAGCAACTCAGCTAATTCCCCGAGCCATTCGCCGGCTTCTTCTTCTGTTTCGTCGCCGCAGCAGGCTTGCACGGAGGCGGAATGGAAGCCGCTACGGCAGGCGCCGGCCGGGCACTGAGAGCGGTCCGTAGCTCCGTCAGCCGCTGGTCCTGCATCGCGGCCATTGACTCCAGCCGCTCCAAAAGGGAACGCCGCGCGCCCTCCAAACTCGTCAGCGCCTGTTCGAGCGCAGCCGTTTGCTCCGGCGGCGCCGCTGATTCCGCCACTACTGTCACCCGGAGCAGCACATCGTAGAGTGCCCCGAGGTTCTGCGAAACCGGCACCATGCCTACGACCGATCCCGACGTTCCATCCGCCGCCGCCAGTAACCCCGGCAGCGTCGTTTCGAGATCGCGATGAATGGAACCCAGATTGTTTGTCGTGGTCTCCTTCAACGTCTTCGAAGCCTTCCACCGATCCACAAACACCTTCTCAAGCGCTTGCTCCACCGTCCCCAGCGAGGGCTGCACCAGACCCGACGGCGCCACTATCGCCTGCACGGCCGCAGGGTTCGCATCTGCCGCAGAGGGCGGCGCCGTCTGCGCCTGAGCGTAGCCAACCCAGCAGAGAACCACCGAAACTCCCACCCACCCCGCGAATCTCATCCCGCCATCCTACCGCCAAAATACTCTTCGTCGCTCAGCGCAAGACTCGCCGCCGTTCGCGAAGCTAAAATCAGCACAATGGCAACCTCTACCGCGCCGCTCACTCTGCCTCCATTCCGCAATGAGCCTTTCCTGGACTTCACCGATGTCGCCGTCAAACGCTCGATGCAGGAAGCCCTCGTCGCCGTCCAGGGCGAGCTTGGCCGCGAATACGAGCTTGTTCTCGGCGGCAAGCGCCTCCGCACCGACGCGAAGATCACGAGCATCAACCCCGCCCGGCCCGCCCAGGTCGTCGGCCTTCACCAGCACGCCGAAGCCGAGCATGCCGAACCCGCCCTCCAGGCCGCCCTTGCCGCCTTCCCTGCCTGGTCCCGTACTCCGGTCGAGGACCGCGTCCACCTCCTGCTTCGCGTCGCCCGCCTCATCCGCGAGCGCAAGTACTTTTTTTGCGCCTGGCTTACCTTCGAGGTCGGCAAGAACTGGGCTGAGGCCGACGCCGACGTAGGCGAGTGCATCGACTTCCTCGAGTTCTACGCCCGCGAAGCGCTCCGGCTCTCCCATGCCACAACCCCCATCCAGCTTCCCGGCGAACGCAACCTCCTGCGCTATGTTCCTCTCGGGGCTGGAGCCGTGATCCCACCGTGGAACTTTCCCTTCGCCATCATGGCCGGCATGACTGCCGCCGCCATCGTCACCGGCAACACCGTCGTTCTTAAGCCCTCGCCCGACGCCCCCACCATCGCCGCCCACTTCTCCTTGCTGCTGGAGGAGGCAGGCATGCCCGACGGCGTGGTCAATTTTTGCCCCGGTGCCGGACCCGGCTTCGGCGCCGCCCTCGTTGCTCATCCGCAAACCCGCTTCATTGCCTTCACCGGCTCCAAGAAGGTGGGTCTCGAAATCTACGAGTCCGCCGCCAAGACTCAGCCTGGCCAACACTTTCTCAAGCGCACCATCCTGGAAATGGGTGGTAAAGACGCCATCCTTGTCGACGCAAACTGCAATCTCCAGGCGGCGGTTGAGGGCGTCGTTGCCAGCGCCTTCGGCTTCAACGGCCAGAAGTGCTCTGCTTGTTCCCGCGTCATCGTCGACGATGCCATCCACGATGCCTTCGTCGACGAACTCGAAGAGCGCGTCAGCGGCCTCCGGCAAGGCGATCCCGCCGAGAATTTCTTTGCCGGCCCGGTGATCAGTCCCGTCGCGTATCAGCGTGTGCTCGACTATATCGCAATTGGCAAGTCGGAAGCCCGACTGCTGACCGGTGGCGACTCCGTCCAAAACGAAGGCGGCTTCTACATCGCACCGACCGTCTTCGTCGACGTCCCATCCTCGGCGCGCATCGCTCAGGAGGAAATTTTCGGGCCGGTCCTCACCGTGATTCGCTCGAGCAATTTTGACGAAGCTCTCGCTATCGCCAACAGCACCGAGTATGGCCTCACCGGCGCCATCTACTCCAACTCCGCGGATGTCCTCGACCGTGCCCGCAACGAGTTCCACGTCGGCAATCTCTATCTCAACCGCAAATGCACCGGAGCCATGGTCGGCGCACATCCATTCGGCGGGTTTAACATGAGCGGAACCGATTCCAAAGCCGGCGGCCCCGACTATCTTCTGCTCTTTACGCAGGCCAAGTCCATCGCCGAAAAAGTTGCTCATCCTAGTAAGCAGGCCGATGAAGAGGAAGCCCGCATGGGCCTCTAGTCCTAGCCGGCTATGCCGTTTTCCTTTGAATCATGTCTACCGCCCTGGCCGCAGCTTCGGCCAGAAGCCGATGGTGCAGCGTAAACAAGGCCAGTTCCAGACGGTCGCTCACGCCGGTCTTATCATAGATACTGCGCAGGTAGTTCTTGATGACCTGTTCCTTGGTGTGTAGTTGTGTGGCGATGTCCTTGTTCTTGCATCCCTGGACGATGAGCGCCACGATCTGCAGCTCCTTCGGCGTGAGCCGGTCGCGCGTCCGCGCGCCAACCACGTCGAGCTCCGGCATCGCAGCCAGAGTTCCGCGCTGCACGCATCGGCCGCCGCGCGCAACCCGCCGCACGCAATCGATCAACTGCGGCCCGGTCACGTTGCGCCCGATGATGCCGTCCAGCTTGTCGACGAGGGCCGGCGGCACCTCCTCGTTCTTATCCACCACCAGGATTGCTTTGCTGCCCGCCGCTTCAAGTTGCCCCAGCGTCACCGCAAGATCCTCTCCAAGGCCGGTCGAAAAAATCACAAGCGACGAGCGAAAGCTTTGAACCGCCGCACGCAGCCTTGGCCCGTCCTCACACTGAGCGATGATGCGCATGTCTTCTTCCATCGCAAGCACCCGAGCCGTTCCCGCTCGAAAGATCGCCTGGTCATCTGCCACAATAATCCGGTTCATCTCGTTCTAACCTCCTGCGTGGCCTCTTTTACGCCCGCAGTTTCCTCATCGGCCAAGGTTGGTTCCAGGGGTCGTTCTGTCTCGTTTTCGTACACTCGGCCCACTCACTTCTTCCAGAGTAGCCCTTCGCCGCGTGGCCCTGCTGATTTCTGAACCGTCCCCCTCCTCGCTTCATCCAATTTCCGGACGTATCCTACACGCCCGTCCAAAGAGGCGGGGGCATAATCGAACCATGGCAAAACCCATTCTCCTTGTGGTCGACGACGACATCAGCGTACTGGAAGCAGTCGTGCAAGACCTGCGCCGCCAGTACGGCCAGAAGCATCGCATCGTGCGCGCCGCCTCCGGCCAGGCCGCGCTGGACATTTGCCGCCAGCTGAAAGAGCGCAATGATACGGTCGCTCTCATTTTGTCCGACCAGCGCATGCCCGGAATGACAGGCGTCGATTTCCTCGAAGCCGCGATCCCGCTCTTTCCCGAAGCCAAACGGGTACTACTCACCGCCTACGCCGATACTGAAGCGGCCATTCGCGCTATCAACTCCGCCCGCATCCACTACTACCTGAACAAGCCCTGGGACCCGCCCGAAGAAAAGCTCTACCCGGTTCTCGATGACCTTCTGCAGGCCTGGTCTCTCGGCTTTAAGCCGTCCTACGACGGCATTCAATTGATCTCTCCACGCTGGGGCGCGGGCGACCACGAGGTTCGCAACTTCCTTTCGCGCAACCGCATCGGCTTCAAGTGGGTCGACCCGGATGTCAACCCCGAGGCTTTCACCCTGCTGCGCGAGCGCGAACTCGATGAAGGGAAGCTGCCAGTCGTACTGTTTCCGGACGGCACTTCGCTCGTCCAGCCCTCCACCACCCAACTCGCCGAGAAAGTTGGGCTTAGCGTCCAGGCCAGCCAGGAATACTACGACGTAGTCGTCGTGGGCGCCGGGCCGGCCGGCCTTGGAGCCGGCGTCTACGGTGCCAGCGAGGGCCTGAAAACCTTGGTCGTTGAACCTTTCGCCGCCGGGGGCCAGGCCGGCTCCAGCTCCAAAATCGAGAACTATCTCGGCTTCGTCGACGGCATCAGCGGCGAAGAGTTGGCACAGCGGGCATACCTGCAAGCCCGCCGCTTCAAGGCCGAGTTCCTCACCCAGCGTGTTGCTGAGATCGGCTCCGACAACGGCTACCACCTGCTGCGCATGAGCGACGACCGCGAAGTCACCTGCCGCGCCTGCATCCTGGCCACTGGCGTTGAGTACTGCCGCCTGGACATCCCGGGCGAGAAACGTTTCTCAGGCGCAGGTCTTTACTACGGAGCGGCCCCGACCCAGGGCGATTCCTGCGCCAATGAGATCGTCTACATAGTCGGGGGGGCCAACTCCGCTGGCCAGGCCGCGATGCATTTTTCCCGCCATGCCCGCGAGGTTCGCCTGCTTGTCCGTGGCAAGGGCCTTGAGCGCAGCATGTCCAAGTACCTGATCGAGCAGATCGAAGCCACGCAAAACATTGTCGTCGAAACCGGGACCCAGCTTATCGCGCTCGACGGCGAAGCACATCTGCAGTGCATCACGTTGTCCACGCCGTCCGGCACGGCCAAGCGCGGCGCCAACTCGGTCTTCATCTTTATCGGCGCTGAACCGAAAACTCAGTGGTTACCGAAGAGCATCGCCCGCGATTCCAAGGGCTTCGTCCTCGCCGGGCCAGACCTCAAAATGCAAGCCCGCGATGCCTGGAAGCTCGACCGCGACCCGTACCTGCTCGAGACCAGCGTTCCCGGAATTTTTGCCGCGGGCGATGTCCGTCATGGATCCGTCAAGCGCTGCGCCTCCGCTGTTGGCGAGGGATCGATAGCCATCCAGTTCGTTCATCAATACCTCGCGACCCTGGGTGACGCATGAGCGCATGTGGATCGTTCTTGGACTGATCGAAAGACTCCTATGGCCGAAACGTTAGCCCAACTCGCAAAAGCCGAAGCACCTGCTCCTCTACGCACGGAGCTCCTGGCGTCACTCCGTGCGATGCCTTTGTTCGCCGAACTTGACGACGAGACGCTCCAGGCGATGAACGGTGCGGAAAAACGCCGGTTCGCCCCGCAAGAGGAAGTCACTGCCCAGGGCAGCACGACGCGCGAGTTTTGCGTTCTGGTCGAAGGCATCCTAAATGTCTTTTATGCTGCGCCCGAGGAAGAAACCGGTGTTCTTGTGGCGACTGTTCAACCCGGCGCCAGCTTCGGAGAGGTGCAGCTGCTTACCGGGTTTCCTTCTACCTCGACGATGCGCGCGGCGGAACCGTCGCTCGTCCTCTGCCTGAACGAAGATCTCTTCTGGAAGCTTTTGAACCAGAATCCGACTGGCCGCCGGGAGATTTTAGACAATTTGTCCATGCGCCTTGCTAAGGTGCATAACGCCACCGCCCAGCAGGAGAAGATGGCGTCGCTCGGCACCATGGCCGCCGGCCTGATGCACGAGCTTAACAACCCCGGAGCGGCCGCCCGCCGGGCCTCGACCCAGCTACGCGACAACTTGGTCCGCATGCATAAGCTCTCCGCCAAATGGGCCCGCATGCAGCTCAGCGAAGAACAGAAGCAGTGCATGTACGACCTGCAGGAGTACGCGCTCTCCACCCGCCCGCACGTCACGCTCAGCTCGCTTGAGCAAGCCGACGCCGAGGAGACGCTGACCGCCTGGATGGAACATGCCGCCGTTGAAGATGCGTGGAAGCTCGCGCCCACGCTGGTCGCCATCGGCCTCGACTCGGACTCGCTTACGTGCGCCTACGCGACGGTCCCCAAGCCGTTCTTCTCCGACGCCCTCAGCTGGCTCGAGGCCATGATCTCGAGCATGCAGCTTGTCGGGACAATTGAGGAAAGCATCGGGCGCGTGACCGAGCTCGTCGCCGCCGTCAAGAGCTACGCCTACGAAGCGCGCGGACAAAAGCAGGCGCTCGACGTCAACCGCAGCATCCACGCCACGCTCGTCATTCTCGGCCACAAGCTGCGCGAGAAGCAGATCACGCTCAGGAAGAGTCTTGCTCCGAACCTGCCCAATCTCACCACTGACTGCGGCGGCCTGAACCAGATCTGGACGAACCTGCTCGATAACGCCATCGACGCCGCTCCTGCCGGGGGGCGTATTGTGCTGAAGACGTGGGCCGAAGCCAACCCGCATCGGCCTCAGGACACCGACCTCTGCATTCTGGTCTGCGACAATGGCGTCGGCATTCCGCCGGAGACCCAGCCGCACATCTTCGATCCCTTCTACACGACCAAACCCGTCGGCATCGGCACCGGTCTTGGCCTTGGCATCGTCCACCGCATCGTCGAGCAGATTGGCGGCACAATCCTCTTTTCCTCCGTCCCCGGGGAGACTGAGTTTGTCGTGCGTCTGCCCGCCACACGAGCCTAACTGCTTATCCCAAACGCAATGATTTTCCTGGAGGCTTAGCAGCTTCTTCCCGCGATGCCCTCAGGACTTACGCTTTCGCCTCAAGCGCAAAGTGGCGCTGCATTCGGCAAAGCATCTCGGGGCGATCAGCCAACTCGGGACTTTCTGTCGCAGCATCCCTGGTGTCACGCCCTTCCGGCGAAGTCGCTGGTTTCAGTCGAGACCTTTACCTTTTCGCCTTCACGGATAAAGAGAGGCACGCGAATCTGCAGGCCGGTTTCGAGCTTTGCGATTTTGGTTTCCTTGCCGCTCGAGGTATCGCTCTTGACGGCGGGCTCGGTTTCGGCCACGGTGAGCTCGACGAAGAGGGGGAGCTGCAGGCCGATGGGGTTGCCGTTAAACTTGTGAATCTGGATCAGGAGGCCGTCGAGGAGGAAGTCGCGGGCAGTCGCCAGCATGTCGTCTGAAAGGGTGAGTGTCTCGAAGGACTCCTGGTCGAGAAAGTAGGAGCCGTCCGCGTCCGAGTAGAGGTAGGTGGCTGGAACAAGGACGAGGTCGGGCTCTTTGAACTTATCGTTGGCCTTAAAAGTTTTTTCGAAGACGGCGCTGGTGAGCAGGTTACGCATCTTGAGGCGGACGAGAGTCTGGCCACCGCGGGCGGTGGGGGAGTTGACCTCGGCGTCGAGGCAGGCGTAGGGAGTACTTTCGAATTCGAATACAGATTTGCGCTTGACGCTGATGGCGTCGATCAGTGCGGCCATGGGTTCCTCGGGCGGGCTTTTGGTCTGAGTATAAAGCTTGCCTGCGGAAGCTAAAGTTTCTCGCGCAGCAGCCGATAGAATAAGAGGCAGGCGTTTGCTGCTCTTTCCTATGCCTCTGCTCTGGCTCAGACTCGCGGTTCTGCTGTACGGCATAGCCGCCCTGGCGGTGCTGCCGGCGACGCTCTACGAGCGGCCGCGCTGGCGGCATGTAGCGTTGCCGGCGGTGCTGACCGGGCTGCTGCTTCATCTCGTCTCGCTGGCGGAGATGTTGAACGCGGCGCATCACGCGTTGCCGGTCGAGGCCCATGAGACGCAGTCGACCTTTGGGCTGCTGCTGGCGCTGGCGTTCGTGCTGGTGTACTGGCGGTACCGGACGATGTCGTTGGGCGTAGTGCTGCTGCCGTTGGCATTTCTGATGGGGCTGATGCCAGCGTTTCGGCCGGGGCTCGAGACGGCGGCCTTGCCGGGGCTGCACTCAGGGTGGCTGTTCTTGCACATTGCACTGCTGCTGGCGGCCTATGTGGCGCTGATGGTGTCGCTGGTGACGAGTCTGATGTACCTGGTGCAGGAGCGCCGGTTGAAGGCGAAATCGGTGGCGCGGACCCGGGTGCGTCTGCCGCCGCTTGAGACGATCGACCGGATTGCCTTGCGTGCGTTGCTCATTGGGCTGCCTTGTATGACGGCGGGTTTGCTGATCGGGTCGTTCCTGGCCGAGGTTGCGTATGGGCCGGCGTACTTTACAGATCCAAAGATCTTGCTGGCATTCGCGATGTGGATCGCATACGTGGGCATGATTCACATCCGTCGCATGTCCGGGCTACGCGGGCGAAGGGCGGTATATCTGTCGAGCTTCGTCTTTGTGGTGGTGCTGGCGGTGTGGGCGTCGAACAATCTCTCAGCGGTGCACAGGTTTCCCGCGCCATGAGCGAAGGCGGCCAGACCGATTCAACGCTGGTGCTGATGGGGGTGAACCATCAAACGGCGCCGCTTGACATACGCGAGCGCCTGGCCATCCCGGCCGGGCAGCTGGCGGCAGCAACGCGTTCGCTGGTGAGCGCGCCGGGCGTGCGCGAGGGACTAATTCTTTCAACGTGCAACCGTGTGGAGCTGCTGACGCTGCAGGAAGACGGAAACCCCAACGAAGGCAGAGCCGACCTGCTGAAATTCCTGCAGGAATATTTTGCGGTTCCGGCGGCGACGATCCATCCGCATGTCTACGAGTATCGGGAACGGGAGGCTGTGCGGCATCTGTTCCGGGTAGCGTCTTCGCTGGACTCGATGGTGGTGGGCGAGCCGCAGATCCTGGGGCAGGTAAAGGAGTCGTACACCGTGGCGCGGGACGTGGGGGCGGTGTCGACGTCGCTTGACCGGCTGCTGCAGAGCGCGTTTACGACGGCGAAGCGGGTGCGGAGTGAGACGCAGATCGGGTCGTCGTCGGTGTCGATTGCGTCGGTCGCGGTCGATCTGGCGCGGAAGATCTTTGGGTCGCTGGCGGACAAGCAGGTTCTCTTGGTGGGCGCGGGCAAGATGTCGGAGCTGGCGGTGCGGCACCTGATCCAGCATGGCGCGGCGCACCTGTTGATTGCGAACCGGACGGAAGCGCGGGCGCAGAAGCTGGCAGAGGAGTTTCGGGGGCCGCGGCTGACGGTGGAGGTAATCCCGTTCGACGCGCTGTACGCCGAGGCGCAACGAGCGGATATCGTGATCACGTCGACGGGCGCGCCGCAGCAGCTGTTTGGGCGCTCGAACGGGACGCAATTCATTCAGCGTCGGCGCGGTCGGCCGATGTTTTTCATCGACATCGCGGTGCCGCGGGATGTCGACCCACGGATGAACGAGGTGGATGGCTGCTTCGTGTATGACATCGACGATCTGCAGCAGGTGGCGCAGGGCAATTTGGCGGATCGATCTCGGGAAGCCGCGGCGGCGGAGCAGATTGTGACAGCGGAGGTGACGCGGTATCAGCAGCGGCTAAAGGCGCTCGATGCGGTGCCGGCAATCCTGGCGCTGCAGGAACAAGCGGAGGCTCTGCGGCAAGGGGAGCTGGCACGCGCGGCAGGGAAGCTGGGCACGCTGACGGAGGCGCAGCAGAGCGCGGTCGAGGCGCTGACGCGGTCATTAACGGCGAAGTTTCTGCATGGACCGATGAGTGCGATTCGCAGTGCGGCGGAGCAGGGCGACGCGGCGGAGCTGGCGCGGCTGCGGGCGTTGTATGCGGAGCGAAAGCGGTAGTGGCTGGCTTCGATTTACCTTGAGTTTTCGCGGTGTGATTGAGACGATGATGGCGTGAAAGACCAGAAGCAGTCACCCGACGCAGAGCTTGCGGTCCGCTTTGCGAAGCTGTGGCCGCACCGGGAGCATGAAGCCAGCGGCGCGCTCGGACTTCTGTGCCGGATCGGTGTGCATCGCTGGCGCAGGTTGGACCTTGCCGAGCTTGCGCCGGGCAAAGATATAGCCCATTGCTTCTGGTGTTCCAGGGTCAAGGTCGATGCCGTTGTCTATGAAGCCTAGTTGAGGCCGGAGGCGCCGGCGCGGCGCGGTATGCTAAAGGGCGTATGACTACGATTCGAATCGGCTCCCGAGGCTCGCAGCTGGCCTTGTGGCAGGCCAACTATATTGCTGCGGAGCTCCGCAGACACGGCCACACGGTTGAGATTGAGATTATTCGCACGACGGGCGACCGGATGCAGCAGCCGGGCTTTGTCGTGCCGCCCGGGCTGGACGGCAAGGGCATCTTCATCAAGGAGATCGAGGAAGCGCTGGCGGAAGGACGGATCGATCTGGCGGTGCACTCACTCAAGGACCTGCCGACGTGCCTGGACGCGCGGTTTACGCTGGCCGCGATTCCTCCCCGGGCCGATGCGCGGGACGCGTTTGTATGCGAGGCGTTCTGGGGGCTGCACACGTTGCCTGCGGGCGGGAGGATCGGTACGACCAGTCCGAGGCGGCGGGCGCAGCTGCTGAGTCTGCGGCCGGATGTGGAGTTTGTGGAGCTGCGCGGCAACGTGGACACACGCCTGCGCAAGCTGGAGCAAGGGCAGTGCGACGCGCTGGTGCTGGCGTGCGCGGGTCTCGAGCGGCTGGGGCGGGTAGAGTCCGTGCATCAGCGGTTTGCGGTGGACGAGTTGACTCCGGCGCCGGGGCAGGGCGCGCTGGCGCTCGAGACGCGCAGCCCGCAGCATGCGTTGGATACGGACAACGCGGAACGGGACCCGACGATCTACGCTGCGGTGCGCAAGCTCGACGACCGGGCGGCTCGGTTTGCGACCGATGCGGAACGGGCGTTTCTGGCCGCGATGGGCGGCGGCTGTGAGCTGCCTCTGGGCGCGCACTGTCTGGCGCTCGATGAGGGCTGGCGCCTGCATGCGCAGGTGCTTTCGCCGGATGGGGAGGAGTCGGTGCAGACGACGTGCGATGCGGAGCGGGGTGAGCCGGCGGTGAAACTCGGGGCGCGGGCCGCGGAGGTACTGATTGGGCGTGGGGCACTGGACTTGCTGGGGCGCTAGATCAGGAAGCTTGTAGGAGGAAGACCCGCTGGTGGGAGGTATACCTCCCACTCATCGCGCTACAGCTGCGATGAATGGGGCACCCAGGCTTAAGCGCCAGATGTGAACACAGATCGCTGCGGGAAGATCACGACGGGTGGGTGCTTAATCGAGGCGGGGAATATCGTCGCGGCCGAGCACTTCAGCGAGCGCGTCGACGACCATGCCGTGATCAATGCGTTGCGCAAGGCCGCTGGCGATGACCGAGCCGATCAGGCCCGTGCCGGTGAGCGCGATGGGAAAACCTCCGCCGTGCAACGCATAGTCGGCGAGCGTGAGGCCGTGCCGCTCTTCGATCGTTTTGCCCTCCTGCGCAAGCTGCAGGCCGACCGCGTAGGAGCTGCGGCCGAAGCGCATGACGACGTTTCGTTTGCGCCGAATCCAGTCGGCCTGGCCGGGAGCGGCGTTGCCGGTGGTGGTGAGAAAGACGGTGCGTCCGGCGACCTGGATCTCGAACGTCATGCTGGCCTGGCGCGCGAGGGCGTCGGCGCGGAGACGGCTTCCCACCGCCCATGCGGTATCGGCGCTGAAGGAGGCGAACTGCAACAGCCGCTCCTGCGTGGTGATGGTGTCGAGATCGCTGGCGAAGATCACGGGAAGGCCTCTGTCTGTGCCATGATAGCCGTTCATGTCTCCTCCAGCACATGCGGCCGACGGTTCAATTGGGATCGACTTCGGCACGACGAACAGCTCGGTGGCGCGCGCGACGCCAGAAGGGGTGGAGCTTGTGCAGTTTGGGCCGGAGAGCTTCAGCTGGCGGTCGCTCCTGTATCTCGAGCGAACGGCGCGTGGCATCCGGTCGAGCTCGGGGCAGGAGGCGATTGAGCGTTACCTGCGCGGTCATCGCGAGGGCGAGCAACCGGGGCGGCTGATCCAGTCGCTCAAGTCGTACCTGCCGCTTCGGTCGCTGACGGGGACCGAGGTATTCGGCCGGAACTACACGCTCGAAGACCTGATCTCGCGGATCTTGGGCGACCTGCGGGCGCGGGCGGAGGCGCAGTTCGGAGCGCCGGTGCGGCGCGCGACGGTGGGGCGTCCGGTGCGGTTTGTCTCCGCGGAGACTGAGGAGGATGACGCGTACGCGTTGACCCGGCTGCGGGCGGCATTTGTGCAGGCGGGCTTTGAGTCGGTGGAGTTCGAGTATGAGCCTTTGGCGGCGGCGTACTCCTATGCTCGGACGCTCGACCACACGGAGACGGTGCTGATCGGGGACTTCGGCGGCGGCACGAGCGACTTCTCGCTGATCACGGTGGGCGCGGGCGGGGAGCGGCGGGTGCTGGGCAGCGCGGGGCTTGGGTTTGCGGGCGATGCCTTTGACGCGCGGATTGTGCGCAAGCTGATCTCGCCGGCGCTGGGCTCGGAGTCCGTGGCGCGCGGAGGGAAGGGGATTCCGGCGGTTCCGGCTTGGATTTACGCGAATTTGGAGCGGTGGCACTACCTGTCGTTTCTGCGGACTAGGAATGTGCTGGAGATTCTCTCTTCGGCGGAGAAACGGGCGATCGAGCCGGAGAAGATCGAGGCTTTGCTGGCGCTGATAACCGAAGATCTAGGGTATGCGTTGCACCAGGCGGTACAGCGGACCAAGCTGGCGCTGAGCCATGCGGAGGAGGCGCCGTTTGTGTTCGCGGGGCCGGATGCGGGGTCGCTCGAGCTGCGGACATCGGTGACGCGGGTCGAGTTTGAGGGCTGGATTGCGCCCGAGCTGGGGAAGATCGCCGAGGCGGTGGACGGTTTGCTCACGGGGACGGGACGGAGTGCGGTCGACCGCGTATTCCTGACGGGCGGAACGAGCTTTGTGCCGGCGGTGCGACGGATCTTTGAGGAGCGGTTTCCTGGCAAGGTGGTCACGGGGGATGAGTTCACGAGTGTGGCACAGGGGCTGGCGTTGGCGCGGGCTTGAGGAAGGAGAACGATGAACACAGAGGACGCCGTGATCCACAGAGGGGCACAGAGTGAACCCGGCACTTGGATGGATGCGGGACCATGCCGGCGAACTTAGAATGGGAAAGATGCTTCCACTGAGCGGCAAACGCATTTTGGTTACGAGGGCAAAAGAGCAGGCTTCCGCGTTGGCGGCGGAGCTGGAGACGCTGGGGGCGGAGGTGGTGCAGATTCCGGCGATCGAGATTGCGCCGCCGGCGTCGTACTGCGCGCTCGACGCAGCACTGTCCTGCATGCTGGTGTTTGACTGGGTGGTGTTTACGAGTGCGAACGCGGTGGAGTGTCTGGTGGAGCGCGGGCGGCGGCTGGGGCTGAAGCCTCGGCCGCGTCGGATCGCGGTTATCGGGCCGGCGACGGCGTCGGCGGTGTATCGGATGGGGATGGCGGAGCAGGTCGACCTGATGCCGAAGACCTCGGTGGCGGAGGTGCTGGCGGAGGAGCTGGTGCCGCTAGCCGCGGGGAAGAAGGTTCTGCTGGTGCGAGCGGAAGTAGCCCGGGAGGTGTTGCCAGAAACGCTTCGGGACGCGGGCTGTGAGCTGACGATCGCCGCGGCATATCGGAACGTCGTGCCGCCGCGGTCGGTGCGGCAGATGCAGCATTTGTTTCAGGAGTCGCCTCCGGATGCGATTACGTTTACTAGCTCCTCGACGGCGCAGAATTTGGCGGAGCTGCTGCAGCAGGCGGAGGTTCGGGTGCCAGGCGGGACCGCCTTGGTCTCGATTGGGCCGATCACCTCGCACACCATGCGCGAGGTGGGGCTAGCCCCGACGGTGCAGGCGAAAGATGCCACAATGGCCACCTTCGTGGAGACTATCCGAGGGTACTTTGCGGAGCGCTAGTCTACCGGTGGGAGAACGCCGCGGACGGGCTCTGCTCAGACTCCGCTTCGCTCTCGCCAAGGTCCATTCGCTCGATGAGGCCGTCCGCAACGGTGTATCGATGCCAGACCACGCCGTCTGAGAGCACGGCGCCAGTAAGGCTCTTCACGAGTTGATGAACCTTGACATCGATCCTGCCTGCTCCGCGGTCGATAACTTCCACCGGTTCGACGTGAGGATCGAACTCCTTCCACTGTCGACTCCAGTAGTCACGGATCTCTTCCTTGCCGACGACGCGCCCACCCTCCGACGCCTTCGGCCAGCTGACGCCCTCACTCATCCGCGCCAAGGCACCGTCAATGTTTCTCTGGTTGAAAGCAGAATAGACCTCAGCGATGAGCTCCTGTGGATTGGTCATAGGGTTCTCCCGTGGATGAGCACACACCACGCTATCCCTAGGATAGGTCTTCGGCAGCTAGGATGGAAGCATGCAGGACCTATCCATTCGCGTGGCGACTGAAGAGGATCTTCCCGCGATCCTCAAGCTTTACCGGGAGGCTCGTATTGATGGAGAGGGCGGATTTACCGTTGAGGAAGCCGTCGCGCACTTTGCCTTACTGAAGAGCTATCCGTCGTTCCGTGTCTTTGTTGCCGTCATCGGCGAAGCGATTGCTGGTACGTACGAGTTGGTGATTTTGGACAACATGGCGAAGCGGGGCCGGAAGTCAGGCGTTGTCGAAGACGTTGCGGTGCATCCGGATCACCAGGGGCGCGGAGTTGGGCGAAGGATGATGCAGCATGCGTTGGAGCAGTGCCGCCTGGCAGGCTGCTACAAGATGACGCTCTCGAGCAATGTGAAGCGAGAGGGGGCGCACCGCTTCTACGAGTTGCTGGGCTTTACACGGCATGGCTACAGCTTCCAGGTGGAACTGCCGGCGGAGTAGCGGTTAAATGGGGAGCTCAGCGCTTCAGGGGGCTAGACGTTGCATGCATTCAGGGCGAGACTCGCATGCTACAGTGACTACGCTAGTAGAGAGCATTATGCGCTTACTTTTCCCGTTGGTTCTCGCTTCTGGGCTTTGCCAGATACTGCTCGGCCAGGAGACACAGAATCCTGCTGCCAAGGACGGCGTCGCTCCCATTGAGGTAATGGTTCTGGCGAGCTATCATCTGTCGAACCCAGGCAAGGACACTGTAAATATCCACGTAGACGACGTTCTTGAGCCAAAACGTCAACAGGAGCTAGAAGCACTCGCAAAGCGATTGGAACTCTTCAAACCTACAAAAGTAGCCGTCGAAAAAGAGTCAGCCGCGCCAGGCTTCATCTGGAAAGCTCCCCTTGATTCGAATGATCTGAAGGTAAAGCCGGACGAGGTCTTTCAAATAGGCGAACGTGTAGCTCTTGGCAGCGGCCTCGACAAGCTCTATGGAGTGGACAATAATGGGAACTTTGACGCGGGACCCGTCAAGGCGCTGGACGATCGAAAGACGAACGGAAAGCGCATGCAGACCATGATCAAAGATATCCAAGGCTTTGCTGACGAAGCGGATCACAAGCTGTATACCTTGACCATCGGAAAAGCGACGGCTTGGATGAACTCGCCTGAAGCGATTAGAAGGAACAACAGTTTCTATATGGAATCGCTGAGAATAGCGGATGGCGAGGATCAGCCAGCAGCCAAACTCGATGCGCAGTGGTACGAGCGGAATTTGCGTATCTGGGGGAAAGTTCTCCAGATTGCTCAGCCAGGAGATCGTATCCTGCTCATCTTTGGCCAAGGACATGCATTTTGGCTTAGAAATCTTGTGCAGGAGATGCCGGGCTACAAGTTGGTCGACCCAACGCCGTATCTGGACGCCGCTCTCCCTGGAGTGTCGAACCACCTACCTGCCAAGTAAGGATAGTGGCGGAACTCCGCGAGTACACGCACGATCGCGGATGGCTGGAGTAGTCATTTTGAATGCAACAGCAACTACACCCTAGCGCCGGCGGGCGCCACTTCATGGGCTGCTCGACGCTGCGCGTGTCTAGTGCGAGGTCCAAGTCTTATCTGCGGAGTTGCATAGCGTCTCGAGCGTGCAGTCGGCGCAGCGCGGGGTGCGCGCGATGCAGATCTGCCGACCGTGATGGATCAGCTCGTGCGAGAAGGCGATCCAGCGATCCTGCGGGATCAGCTTCATCAGGTCCTGCTCGACCTTCTCGGGCTGGTCGTTGACCGTGAGCTCGAGCCGTCGGGAGAGGCGCAGAACGTGCGTGTCGACCACTACGCCGACCGCGATCTCATACCAGCTGCCGAGGACAACGTTGGCCGTCTTGCGGGCGACGCCGGGAAGCTCGAGCAGCTCGTCCATAGTCTGCGGGACCTTGTTGCCGAACCGGTCGACGACAGCCTTCGCGGCGCCCTGGATGGACTTGGCCTTGTTGCGGAAGAAGCCGGTGGTGCGGATGAGCGCTTCGAGCTCGGGCAGGGAAGCCGCGACCATGTCCTTCGGGGTGGGGTAGGTGCGGAAGAGGGTGGGGGTAACGAGATTGACGCGGGCGTCGGTGCACTGCGCGGAGAGGATCGTCGCGACCGTGAGCTCCCACGCGCTGGTGTGGTTCAAGGCGCAGACAACGCCGGGATACGTCCTGGCGAGCGCGTCAAGAATCGCGGAGATGCGCTCGGGGGCGAGCGGCTTCTTGGTCTTGCCGGGGCGCTTTTTGGGGGAGGTCGGTTCGGCGGAGGCGATCGCGCGGGCCTTGGTGCCGGCAGGTGGTGGCGCAGTCTTACGCACAACTGCGCCTACCTTGAGTATCTTTGCTTTCACGGTCAGCCCAGGCGGTCGAGCATCTCAAGCGGCTGCAGGCGGACGCAGCTGAAGATGGGCGTGTCTTCTAGGGTGTAGAGGCTGATCTCGGTCTCGCGCAGCTGCTGAACGAGGTCGAGGAAGTCCTCAGGGAAGTTGGTCTCGAAGGCGACGACGAACTCCTGGTCGTCGATGCCGAAGGAGTAGGTCGTGTTCAGCTTCACGCGCGGATACATCAGGCCGATGCGGATGTGCTCATCCATGAGGCGCTTGCGCTCTTCGGCCGAGAGCAGGTACCAGGGGCGCGTCTTCCAGAAGGGATAGACGAAAATATATTTCTGGCCGCCGGGACGAATGGCGCCGCGGCCCTCGCCTTCGCTCTCGTCGGGGCGATCGATCTGGTACTGCGAGCGCTTGGTCATGGCGAGGAAGTTGTGCGGCGAGGTGAGATAGCCGCCGAGCGGGGTCTGGATGAGCTCGGCGCGCATTCGGTTGAGCTCCTCGACCGCATAGCCGATCGACCAAATGCACATGTCGACATCGCCGCGGGTGCCGACGGTGGAGTAGGTGAGCGAAAGGAACTCGCCGGGCTTGTTCCAGCGGGTGAGGACGTCGGCGAATGCGGCCTTGTGCGCGGCTTTTTCGGCGGCCGGCAGGCGTCGCCACTCAGGCATGACCTTGAAGAAGCTGAAGCAGACGATCTGGCGCTGCACGGGCTTGGCTCTGGGGTCGGCCGGCGCGTACGAGCTGGCAGGGCGGGTCGGGGTGCTGGCGGGCGGCTCGGCTACGGCAGCGCCCAGGGCGCCGGATGCGGAGAGAATGTCTGCCATGGTTGCGGTGCTCCTCAAAGAGTAATGGTACCAAAGAGGCCTTCGTGGGCTCGGCGATATACTGCACGCAATGTCAGAAAAGCTCATAGGACTGCTGGTCGGCTTTATCGCGTCAACGGGATACGCAGGGGTGGCGTTGCTGATGGCGATCCAGTCGGCCTGCGTGCCGCTGCCCTCTGAGGTCATCATGCCTTTCGCCGGGGCGGTTCTGGCGCGTGGCCAGGCGCAGCTGGTTCTGCTGGCAACGATCGCTTCGCTGGCCTCAAACATCGGCTCGATTCCCGCATACTGGGTGGGAGCGCGCGGCGGCCGGCCGATGGTCGAACGCTACGGCAGCTACCTGCTGCTGAGCCGACACGATCTTGACCGGGTGGACCAGTTCTTCGTGCGGTTTGGCTCGTTTGCCGTGCTGATCGGGCGTATGCTGCCCATCATTCGTACCTTCATCGCCTTTCCGGCGGGCGTGGCGAAGATGAACCTGGTGCGGTTTCATGTGTATACGTTCCTCGGCTCCTGGCCGTGGTGCTACGCGCTGGCGTATTTAGGCATGCGGCTGGGCGACAGCTTTCGCACCGACCCGCGCTTCAAGGAAGTGTTTGGGCGCTTTCACGTGGGCGTGGAGCTGCTCATCGTGGCGGGTTTCGTCTGGTTCGTGTGGACGCACTGGAAGAACCGGATACGCGGATAAGACGGATAAGACTTGTCAGCAATCGATCCGTTTCCACCATTCTTGTCCGTCTTACCCGCGTTCGGTTTCACGTCGTGGGTGAAAGCGATTGTGGATGATCAGCGCCGCGCACGGGGCGATCATCGCGATCCAGTCGGCGAAGATGCGCACCTCGACGATGACGCCGACGATCATCAGGCCTAGGAACGAGAGCGGGAGGACCGTTGCGGTGGCGTAGGCAAGAGGTTTCGAGCCGATCCAGCGGCGCTCGAGCCAGACAAAGGGCAGCGAGAACGCGCAGACACTGGCCAGCAACGGCCATTGGTACGGCTTGAGCAGCTCGCGGAGGTTGTAGCCGAGCTTCATGTTGAAGAGGCCACCGGTCAGCCCGGATTCCTTGGGGTTGAGGGCGTACTTGTGCGCGAGGTGGGCCTTGATCAGGAGCCAGAGGATGGTCTGAATTGAGACGGCGGGAACGATTCTGAAGAAGCGGGTGCGGAGGGAGGCGCCGGCTTCCGTGAGGCGTGTCCACTCCCAGACAGCGAAGAAGACGGTGAGAAAGCAGGCGGTCTCGCGGTTGAAGACGGCGAGGATAAAAAAAAAGTAGTAAAGAAACCAGCGCCTGCTGCCGATAAGGGTTATGCCGAGAGAAAAAAAGGCGAGCGAGGGAACGTCGTAGGGGACGGGGTAGCTGGGACCCCAGGTGGAGGCGAGCAACAGATGCGCCATCAGGATCACCAGGAACGAGGCCCAGAAGGAGAAGACGCGGTCGGCAGTAAGGAGGAGAAGCGTCAGGCGGTTGGCGAGGAACGCGCTGAGAATGGACGCGAAGGAGATGAGCATGAAGATGAAGCGGTAAGCGTCGTGGTGCAGGGCCTGCATGTGGCCGGCGCGCGCGATGAGAGGCATGCGAGTAAACGCGCGGAAGACGTACATCATCAGCTCGCGGTACTGATACGGCGTAGGCGAGGCGCCGCGGGTGTACTCGTCTAGCCGGAGGAACATTGGATCTGAGCCGTCGGCGAAGGCAAAGTAGGCGCAGACAAGGAGGAGAAAAAAGATCTTTGCGAAGCGGCGAAGAATGGAAGGACGATGCGGGAACCAGGGTTGATGGATGCGAGCAACGGACGTAGTTGGATCGTTTGCAGAACTCAAAGTGCCTTCGATAATAACGTGCCCATAGCGTGGCGGTGTGCCCGAACAGGGTGCGGGCAGCATGCGATCTATTTGCCAAAGCCCATCCGGTGTTAGAGACTAGAGTGTCCGTGCACCAAGCATGTGCATCTCGGAAAATTGCTTTTTGGAAGAAGGTTATTGCCGTATGTCTACGTCTGGAGCCGCGCAAACCGAAGCGGCCAGCATCAAGCCACACACAGGAAAACTTGGCATTATGATCCCCGGCATGGGTGCCGTGGCGACCACATTGATTGCCGGCGTCGAAGCGATTCGCCAAGGCATGGCCAAGCCGATCGGCTCGCTCACGCAGATGGGCACTATCCGGCTGGGCAAGCGGACCGACGCGAACACGCCGCTGATCAAAGACTTCGTCGACATCGCCCCGCTGGAAGACCTGGTCTTCACCGGCTGGGACATCTTCGGCGGCAACTTGTACGACGCGGCCAAGACGGCGCAGGTGCTGGACCGCGACCAGTTGGAGTCGATTCGGCCGTTTCTCGAGTCGATTGAGCCGATGCCGGCCGTCTTCGACCAGCACTATGTGAAGCGGCTGACCGCGCAGAAGAAGAAGACGGGCAAGAATAAGTGCGATCTAGCGAACCAGATCCGGAACGACATCGCCGAGTTCAAGACCAAGACCGATCGCCAGGTGATGATCTGGTGCGGCTCGACCGAAATTTTTCTCGAGCAGACGGCGGTTCACCAGACGCTGGCGGCCTTTGAAAAGGGGCTGGTCGACGACGACCCAAGCATCACGCCTTCCATGCTGTACGCGTGGGCGGCGCTTAAGGAAGGGATTCCGTTTGCGAATGGCGCGCCCAACCTGACGGTCGACATCCCGGCGCTGAATGAGCTTTCGAAGCAGATGAACGCGCCGATCTGCGGCAAGGACTTCAAGACCGGCCAGACGTTCGTCAAAACGGTGCTGGCACCGGCGTTCAAGACGCGCATGCTGGGCGTGGCGGGTTGGTACTCGACCAACATTCTGGGCAACCGGGATGGCGAAGTTCTCGACGATCCGGAGTCGTTCAAAACCAAGGAGATGTCGAAGCTAGGCGTGCTCGAGTACATCTTCCAACCGGAGCTGCATCCTGATCTGTACAAGGATCTTTACCATAAAGTTCGGATCAACTATTACCCGCCGCGCGGTGACAACAAAGAGGGTTGGGACAACATCGACATCTTCGGTTGGCTGGGGTATCCCATGCAGTTGAAGGTGGATTTCCTGTGCCGCGACTCCATCTTGGCCGCGCCGCTGGCGCTTGACCTGGTGCTGTTTATGGATCTGGCGGCGCGGACATCAACGCTATGCGGACTGGGAATTCAGGAGTGGCTGAGCTTTTACTTCAAGGACCCGGACACGGCTCCTGGAGTGTATCCGGAGCATGATCTGTTCATACAGTCGATGAAGCTGAAGAACACGCTGCGGCACATCATGGGACAGGATCTGATCACGCACCTAGGGCTGGATTACTACGGGGATTAAAGCCAGAGACACACACGGAGATTGCGGAGGCGCCGGAGAGTCGGGCAGGAACGAGTTTGTGCGTAGATTGCTACTCGTCTGCTCCGACCGCCTCAATCCGCTTCCACAGCTGCTGGATGCCGGTTCCTTTTTCGGCGCTGACGGCAAGCACTTCGGAGATCTCGTGCGTCTCGCGTAAGGCGGCGAGGGATTTCTGGAGTTGGCTTTGGCCCACGCGGTCGGCCTTGGTTCCGACGACGAGGTACGGCCGCTGGATCTGCTTAAAAAAGTGGATCAGCGTGGTGTCGCTGTCCTGTGGTGGAATGTTGGTGTCCACCAGACAGAGAGCGAGGGCGAGGGTCTCGCGTTCAGCCAGGTAAGGCTCGATAAATTTAGGCCACTCGGCAGAAATGGCTTTGGAAATCTTCGCGTAGCCGTAGCCGGGTAGGTCGGCGAAGATGAGCGTTGGGCGCGGCTTGCGGCGGTCCCCGGCCCCCTCGTGCAGAGCGAAGAAGTTGATGGCGCGGGTGCGTCCCGGGGTCGACGAGGTGTGGGCTTGCTTCGATCCAAGCAGCGCGTTCAGCAGCGAGCTCTTGCCGACGTTCGACCGGCCTAGGAACGCAACTTCGGGCGCGTCGGCGGTCTTGGCCGAGGTAGGAAAGTGAGCCGGGTCAGTGGCCGACAGGAGAAAGTTGGGGGTGAGCCGCATCCGCTCAGTGTACGGTGGGAACCGCAAGCGGCGCTCGCGATTCCCGCCCCAAGGGGAGAACTAGCGCCGAAGCGACTCAGTAAGGTGGAAGGTGATGACCGATTCTGAAGGAATCGTGACGTCGCGGCTGCCGGTGTAGGCTCCTGCCGCGGTGCCTCCTCCGGCACCGGCGAGGCCGCCGATGAGTGCGCCTTTGCCGCCACCCGCCAAGCCTCCGATGAGGGCTCCCAGTCCGGCGCCTCCACCCGCAAAGCCGGCGGTGCGTTTGCCGCGGCCCTTGGCGTCCTTCTCGTAGATGCTAGCCTCGACGTGGTCGCGGCCGATCGCGGTCAGGGAGATGCCCAGGTCGCCCGCGCCCTTGATGCGGCCTTTGCCTTTCGAGGCGACGACCTCGCCGGAAACCGGAGTTCCGGCGCGGAAAACCTCCGTGCCGTGGACCGAGATAGGCGAGGAAAGCACGCCGGTCCAGCGATCGCCGACTTCGTTACGGCTGGCGGCGAGCCCGGTCGTGAGGCGAACGGCGACTGCGGTGTGCGCCGGAATCACGAGCGGCGCTGGTGCGGACGGTGCTGGGGCGGCTGCCTGGGGTGCGGGCGAGTTCACGGGTGCGGCGGGAGCTTGTGCCGGAGTCGCGGCCGTTCCATCTATATTCCGAGCCACCGAGCTTCCCGCCGGGTAGGTGACCGATCCATCGGGATTGGTGATGGAGCCGTCGGAGTTGCGCATGCCGGCAGCTTGAGCGGGTGTAGCCGCGCTGCTGGAAGCGGCTGGTGCGGGCGCGGGTTGCTGCTTGCATCCGGATGCGAGCAGAACTCCTGTAAGCAGGAAAAGAGTTGCCGGCGTAGTGCGGTGAGTGAACATGGGGCTCCTTAGTACACTAACTTAGCGACTTCGTGGAGAGCGCTTTTCGGTTTAGATTACAAGGTCCGTTCCACGCTGTCCTCAATCTTCTCGGCGGGTTCAACTTGTCCATCTGATCCTGGACCCGGTCAGAATGTCTCACTTTGGCACATGGTCTGTTCGGGGGATAGCTGGAGGCCAGCACATCCCTCTATACTCCGGCAACGATCGTTGTGATCGAGCGACCTGGACCTGAGGAGCATGCCAAGCACGACCCATATGCGACGCTGGCCTGACCGGCTGCCCAGGGCATGGGTAGCCCTGCTGTTTCTCTGGGCTGGAAGCCTCTGTTCCGCAGCTCAGACTTCGACGACGCAGGCTACCACCGTGCCGGTCCTGCTGCCGGGCGGGGCGGCCTTCGACGCGAGCGGCAACCTGTATGTGGCCGACACGGGCAAGCACGTGCTGCTGAAGGTGACCGTCGCTGGGGCGCTGACCACGATCGCCGGGACGGGAACGCAGGGCTTTGCCGGCGATCAAGGACCTGCGACGGCGGCGCTGCTCGATTCGCCCACCGGGGTTGCGCTCGATGGCAGCGGAAACATCTGCTTGTCCGACTCGCACAATCACCGAATCCGTCGGATCGACGCTGCCTCGGGCGTCATCACGACGTTTGCGGGCACCGGGATTGCGGGGTCTGGCCCGGACGGCACCGCCGCGGCTGCAACGGCCATCGATTTGCCGACGGCGCTGGCATTTAGTAGTACGGGCGATCTCTTCTTCGCGGATGCTCGAGCGCACCTGGTCCGGAGGATCGATCACGTTTCGGGACGGATGACGACGGTCGCGGGAAGTGGCGTGCAAGGGTACGCGGGCGATAACGGGCCGGCGACAGCGGCAAATCTGGACGCGCCAGAAGGCTTGGCCGTCGACTCCGCCGGCAATCTTTACCTGAGTGACACGCACAACCAGCGAGTGCGCCGGGTAGATGGCAAGACGGGCGTCATGACCACGGTGGCGGGAACCGGCCAAGCGGGTTTCTCCGGCGACTCGGGCGCGGGCGCGTCGGCGGAGGTGCGGCTTCCGCGCGGTTTGGCGCTTGATTCCTCCGGCAATTTGCTCGTAGTGGACTCGCAGAACCATCGCATCCGGCGGCTGGATGCAACGAGCGGCCAGGTGAGCACGCTTGCCGGGGACGGGACGCAGGCGTACGCCGGGGATGGCGGGCTGGCCGTGGCGGCTTCTTTGAACTCGCCTGGTGCGATTGCGGTGAATGCGGCGGGGCTGCCGACGCTGAGCGACAGCGGCAATGCGCGGATCCGGCAGGTGGACGCGGCAGCAGACATCCACACATTTGCCGGGGTGGGATTGACGACGGCCGGAGTCCTGACGCTAACGGGGCCTTCGGTCACCGGCTACGGCACCGGAGCGGCGACGGCGACGCTGGCGGCGAGTCCGGCAACGGGCGCGGTCACCTTCTTTGATCAAGGCAGCCAGACGCTGGGCGCGGCGGCGCTCAGCGCAAACGCGGCGAGCTTTTCGCTGGTGGGGTTGGCGGCCGGACAGCACCAGCTCAGCGCCACGTACGCCGGGGACGCAAGTCATGGAGGGGCGCAGAGCGGGGTGGTTGCCCTGACGATTGCGCCCGCGGCACTGACGGCGACTCCCAATCCGGTGAGTCTCGTCTATGGGCAGGCGATTCCGGCGTTGACGGGCACGCTGACCGGGGAGCTCGCCCGTGATACAGCGGCAGGCTCAGTGACGCTGGCGCTGGCTTCGACCGCGCACGCTCTCTCGCCGCCCGGTTTGTACCCGATCACGGCGACGATCAGCGGACCGGCTGCAACAAATTACACCATGACGGCGGCTGCGGCCGCGGTGACGATCGCCAAAGCGCCTTCCGTTGTGACCATGACGAGCGGGTTGGCGGTACAGGTCGCCTCCTCCACCTCGGGAACGGCTACGGGGAGCGTCGAGCTGGTAGAGGCTGGGCAGGTGATGCAGACGGTAACGCTGTCGGCGACCGGGAGCGCCGCGTTTGCCATACCGAGCGCGACAGTGGCCGCAACGAGCGTATCCGGGACCGCGCCGACGCTGACGGCTGTCTATACTGGCGACGGAAATTTCCTGGGGGCGAGTTCGGCGACGGTGACGATGGCGGTAAGCTCCGCCTCGACCCCGGATTTTGCGCTCGCGGCGAGTGGGTCGGCCGGGGCAACGGTCACCGCCGGGTCGGCCGCGCAGTTCTCGTTTACCGCCACGCCTGTAAACGGAGGCCTCTCGAGTCCGATCCAGTTGACCGTAGCCGGCATGCCGACCGGGGCCACGGCGTCATTCAGCCCGGCGTACCTTCCTCCGGGAAGCGGAGCGCAGACGTTTACGCTGACGATCCAGACGCCCAAGCTGGCCGGACTGCCATGGAGCAGTGGCCTGATCTATGCCTGCCTGCTGCCGGTAGCGTGGTTAGCTCGGCGGCATCGCGTGCTGCTTGCTGTTGCGGTTACGGTGCTTGCGGGTGCGGGCCTGGGGTGCGGCGACCGGGTGAATACGGCTTCGGCGCACGCCACAGCAGCCCAGACCTACAACCTGACGGTCACTGGAACGGGCACGTCGGCATCCGGGGCGGCGGTGCTGCACATGGTCGTGGTTACGATGACCGTGGAGTGAGAACCGCCTGCTCGCCCGAGATCTCCCGCGAGACCAGGAAGACCACGACCAGCCCGACGAGGAGAACGCCGCCCTCGACGCGCTCCGATCGCGCGTGAAGCTTGTCGAAGTGAACATGGGCGGGGTGCGATGCGTCCACGAAGGTAATGTCTCCTCCCGCGAGACGCCGGTCGGTCTCCATGGCGGGAAGGATGTTCCAGTGAATGTACGCCGTGGCGAGCAGCATCAGCGCCGCGAGCAGAAACTCCATCTCGTACCTGCCGCGGATGCGCAGAGGCGCGCGACGGAAGAGCATCGCCGTCGCTGCGAGAAAGACGACGCCGCAAGCGACGGCGACCAGGTCAAAGATGCGCAGAGCAGCTCCAACGACCAGGCCGGCCTCGCGAACGCTGGGCAACGTGTGAAAGGCCGTGGGCGCAAGGATAAACGCAAAAAAGATCAAGCCGCCGACCCAAATGGTGAGGGTAAGCAGTTGCAGCAGGCGCGCCACGGAGGCCATGATCAGGCCGCTCCGGCGCGGTCGAGGGTGCGCTTCAGGACGGTGTCGTAGGCGGCCTTTAGATCGCTGTACTGGCCGTCGCTGAGCTTGCCGGTCATGCGATCGGTTTCCAGCGAAAACATCTCGTCTCGCAGGATTTGCAGCGCCCCGTGCGGGCCGGCGGAGATCGGTGCGGGGCCGGCGGCGGTCCCGATGCGCGCCGGGGCGGGCGTACGGAGCATAAAGCCGGCACCGGCGGCGAACGCCAGAGCGACACCGGCGATGATCCACCAGCGATACTTGGTCCATGGATCGCGCTCGGCGTCCTTGTCGACCGGAGTGCCGAGTCCTCCGCCGGGGCGCGTGTCAGTGTTCGGATCGGCTTGGACGGAGCTTGTGTTGGCAGCCGGACCTCCCGCTCCCGCACCTCCGGTACCGGGAGCGCCGTTGTCGCGCGGAAGCTGCCCTGAGCCGCCAACGGTAAAGTCGAGAGGCTGCGAGGGTTGCACGTTGCGGGCCACATAGGTTTGCGCGCCTGGTTCCTCGTCCACGGACGTGTAGGGGGTGGAAGCTCCGGGCTTGAAGCTCATGCTCTTCGGCAAAATGAGCACGAGATTGTCGATCGGAGTCGCGGGTCGCGGGTGGAAGGTGAAGGAATCCTTGTAGTTAATGTGGTACGTCACCTGGAACTCGGTCTGACCGGGACGGATTGGAAACAGGATGGTGTAGTGGTCAGGGTCGCCCATGGGCACCGGCGCGGCCTGGACGGCCATGCCGCCGGGAGCCTTCGAGGCGGCACCAAGGACCGTCGCACCAGCGGGCAGGTAGAACTCGAACGGGTGCTCGCTCATCAGCGTTTTGGGCGGCGCGGAGTCGTTTTTTAAAAAGAAATGCTCGACCACTTTGAGGCCGTCACCGCCGGACTCACTCTGCAGGCTCAGGACATCGGCCTCGGTGGTCACGCCCTGCACCTCGGTCGCGGCAGAGTAGACGTCGATGTCGACCGATTGCGTGCCGGGCTGGATGGGCTTGAAGTAGTTCGCCTTCTCGTGGGTGACGCGCAGGAGATGCAGGCCTTCGGCCGGAACCGCGATGCTAAAGCGGCCGCGGTTATCGGTCTTGGTGCGGGCAAGCTCTTGCATGCCCTGCGCCAATTGCAGCAGAACCACATCGTCGTTGCCGGAAGGCTTGTTCGTCGTACGGTTCGTAACGATGCCCGAGACGGACTGCGCCACGAGAGTGCTGCCGAGCACCACGCAGAAAAGAAAGAGAAGACAGCCGGAAAGGGCGCGTCGAAGGATCACTGCTTAAGTCTAAACGACCTGGCCGTCCGGAAATGTTTATGAGTTCGCGGCGAGAACGACAGCCTTGGTGAGGTGAAGGGGTTGCTGGGTTTTCGATGCACGTGCATCAGCAGCGGACGGGCCACGGTCTCACACATTCAGCGCATGAAATCGCACTCTGGACCGTCGCGGCTCCATTTCCGTCTAGTTCCTATGCAGCTAAGGTCTTTGCGCCTGTTTCTACTTCTCATTTCGGCCCTTCCCGCGGCTGCCCAGAGTTCCGCTCACAAGCCGATCCTCGTGGGGTACTTCGGCCAGTGGGGTCTCTATAGCAATCCCCAGTACACCTTGAAGGATCTCGCCGCCAACGGGAAAGCCGCTCTGCTTGATCAGCTCAACTACGCCCAGGGCTTCGTCACGGGAGGCCGCTGTTCGATCGCCGATCCGAACGCCGACCTCAACCACTTCTTCACCGCGGCTACCTCCGTCAACGGCCAACCGGACGATCCCGCGTCCGCTTTTCATGGTCATTTGCACCAGCTCGCGGAGCTGAAGAGCGCCTACCCGCAGCTCAAAGTCCTCATCTCGCTTGAAGGGCGCGCCTCTGACTTCGCTCTCGACGCCCGACCGGAAAACCGCCAGGCGTTCATCGCTTCCTGCGTCGACCTCTTCCTTAGAGGCAATTTTGCCTCCAACATGAGTGCTCCCGGCCTGTTCGACGGCATCGACGTAGATTGGGAGTACCCCCAGGGGCCCGAGGCGGTCAACTTCCTCGGCCTGCTCACAGACCTTCGCCACGAGATGGATCTAGTCCGTCCTGGCCTCAAACTCTCGGTCGCGGTCGGGCCCAGCCCGCGCATGTACGACGGCGTCGATTTCAACGCCGTCTCCGCCAAAGTCGACGAGATCGGCCTGATGACCTATGACTTTGCCGGTCCCTGGATGCAGAACACCGGCTTCATCGCTCCGCTGTACCGGGTTTCCCCCCAGGACCAGACAGCCTCTGCTCCCGCGCGCACTCCCGCTCCCACCGGGTCCAATCCCACGGCAAGTACCACCCCGTCGGCCGAGGCCGCTGCTCCCGCGGGCAGTCTTCCCGCAAGCGCGCCAGCCCCAGGTCCCCCGCCCAGCGGCGGCATCGCCGGATCGGTGCAGGCGTTTCTAGCAGCGGGAGTTCCTCCGGCGAAGCTCCTGGTGGGAGTGCCGTTTTACGGCTACGGCTGGACGCAGGTTCCCGAAGTCGCCGATGGCGTCTTTCAGGAAGGCACGCCCGTGCGCGGCGATCGGCCCTACAGTTACATCCAGTCGCTCGTCGCCGGCTCGAAGCTCTACCGCGATGCGCGGTCGCAAACACCCTGGCTGTTTGACGGAGATGCCTTCTGGACCTTCGACGACCCGATCAGCATCGAGGCCAAGGCGGCCTACGCCCTTGACCACAATCTCGGCGGGCTGATGATCTGGGAGCTCTCTGAGGATACGACGCAGGGCGCCCTGTTGACTGCCGCTCACCAGAGCCTTAAGCCGCCGTTGCGCAGCGGGGCCAGTGTGGACAAGTCCGCGGGCTCCCGATGAGACATGGGCCTACGCAAAGCAAAAAGCCTCCACGTAAGGAGGCTTTTTTACAACGAAATATTCGATGGTGGAGGCGGTGGGAGTCGAACCCACGTCCGAAACTACCTTCAACAGAGAGCCTTCATGCTTTTCCCGGTTCATCTTTGTCTCGTCAGTGTGCCTTAGAACGGGCGAAGACGGAACACCGACCAGCCTGATCAATCTCGTCCCCAGCCCGCTCAGACGGAGCAGGGAAGACCAGCCTACTGTGCGACGATCGGTACCGGCCCGTAGGCGAAGCTGGAGCGATCGGCTACTTAACTAATTAAGCAGCAAGCGCGAATTGAGGTTCGGCACTTATAGTTTTGGGCGCGATTACGGGTGTACCCACCCCGGCATGCCTCTCTGCCGCAAGCAATCCCGTCGAAGCCGTGACGCCCCCATCTGGAGCTGGCACCAACATTGCATTGGGCACTCAAAGAACTGTCGTTAGTATACCGCTACGGAGTGTCGACAGCTACTTGCTCCGCCGTATGCAGGTAGGGGATGCCGTCGGTCATCCACTTCGGTTGAGGACCGGCCTTGAGTTCGTAGTCAAAGAACTGCGCCATCCGGGCGGCGTAGTCTTCCTGATTGGCCCGGCGTCGCAGATGGTGCGGCTCGCCGTTATAGGTGAACATGTAGGCCTCTTTGCCCAGCCGGCGCAACGCGAGAAAAAACTCAATTCCTTGGTACCACGGCACGGCATCATCGGCGTCATTGTGAATGATCAGCAGCGGGGTCTGAATTTTGTCAGCCATAAAAATGGGCGAGTTCTCGATAAAGCGCAGCGGATATTCCCACGGCGTGCCGCCGATGCGGCTCTGCGTCTTCTCGTACTGAAACTGGCGCGGCCGCCCCGGGCCCCAGCGTATGCCGTCGTAGGCGCTGATCATGTTGACCACCGGCGCTCCATCCTCCGCTGCCTTGAAGCGGTTGGTCTGCGTGACCATGTAGGCGATCTGATACCCGCCCCAGCTGTGGCCCTGAATGCCGATGTTCTTCTCATCGACGAACCCACGCGCGGTCACCGCGTTGACGCCGGCCATGACGCATTTGAGCGCGCTCTGCCCCGGGTAGCCCGTGGTGTAGACGATATCCGGCGTAAAGACGAGGTAGCCGTTGCTCACGTAATAGCTGATGTTGATCGAATCCATCGGCTTGGGATCGACGAAGTGATTCAGGTTCTGCGAGAGCTTCTCGTAGAGGTAGACGATCATTGGGTACTGCTTGCGCGGATCGAAGTTCGCCGGCTTGTACAGGATTCCCTGCAGCGGAACGCCGTCGATATTGGTGAAGTTCACCATCTCGTCCGAGCCCCACAGTAAGCCGGCCTGCTGGGGGTTAACATCCGTGACCTTTCGCGGCTGGTGGAAACTGGCATCGGTGATGAGCAGGTCAGGAAACTGCGAAAAGCTCTGCTCGGCGAATACGTAAACGTCCGCGTCTTTGGCCTTGATGGGCGTATTGACGTCGGTGGGGGTCATCAGCAGCTCATGCAGAGCTTCGGGGCTGTTGATCTTCGCCGTGTAAAAGCCGCTCTCGCGAGTGACGATGTTCTCGGCGCGCAACAGGATCGGTTTTGCTGGATCGATCGTCTTCTCGTCCGGGTCGAGCTTGACGTAGCGAAACTCCAAGTGTTCTTTTCTGCCGAGGCCGGCCGTCAGGTTCACCGCAGAGCTGCCGTCCGGGGCGACCTGCCAGACGTCGAAGCGATCATATAGCAGCAGATACTTGTCATCTTTGGTCCATCCGGCGAAGCCATAGGGCGGCGGAGTGGACGGGGTGTCGTTCTCTTCATTCCAGAATTTGACCGGGAGCTTGCTGGTCAGGTTGACGTTCCTGCCGCTGGGCAGCGCGATCGCGATCCAGTCTTTGCCGTCGAAGGTGGTGGCGTACCTGCCGTCGCCGGACCACCGCAAAGTACTCTCGCTCTTCTTCACGAGCGGCGTGCGGTGGCCGTCCTCGAGGTCGACAAGAAAGTAGTCCTGGTACCGGTCGCCGTAGTCGAGCATCGGCCGATACTGCTTGTCGTTGGTTCCAAGCGCATAGCGGCCCGCTTCGTTGGGGACGATCTCCTGCATCGACTCATCCGCGATCTGCAGCAGCTTATGTTCCGGAATGACATACACGGTGCGAAAGGAGCGATTTCGATCCGCCATTGCGCGGATCTTCTGGGCGGGTTGAATGTAGTCGTCCTTATAGTTCCACAGGTCGAACGAAGGCTTGTCCTGATCGATCGCCGTGGCGTGCGCCGGAGGTGGCGACGGAGCAGCGCCAAAGAACAGCCGCGTACCGTCGGGCGAAAACTTCAGCGTGGCATGATCGCTGATAATAAAACCGGCGCGGAAGGTTGGCGTGCTGGTCGAAACCGCTTCCAAGGCCTTCGGCTCCGAAATCTTCCAGAGATAGAGCGCGTAGGGAGGCTTCTTGCCGTTATCTGTGTCTCCGGGAGTGCCGATGAACGCAAGCTCGTCCAGCTTGTCGTCCCACGTCAGATGCTCAAATCTGCCTTTACTGGCGATCAGAGTTCGCGGCTCTCCTCCGGAGGTCGCGACGACGTACACGCCATCGGTCTCGGTTTTGGTGGATGCAACCGAGTAGGCAAGGCTGCCGGCATCTTTGGTGAGCTGGTACTCCAGCACGTCGGCAAACTCGCGCTCGCTGCCGTCGGCGAGCTTGCGCAACTTGACCGGCGAACCGAATTCGGCGTCGTTCGACGTGCCGCCTGCAGCACCTCGGCCGCGTGCCTGGGCATCTTCTTTGCCGGAATCTTCGGACGGTTCTGCCGCCGTGGCTTCGGCTCGCGAAGCCGGCGCGGTCCCGTACTTCTGGTACGCCACAAAGCCGTTTCCTTCACTCGGAAGCTCAAAGTTCTTGACGTCCGGGATCCTAACCGGAGAGCTCGAAGAAAGATCAGCACCCGCGACCAGGCTTAGGATGACAAGCTCTTCCTGCGCCCGGAACTGCTTGTCCTTCTTCGCCCGCTCGACCGCATCGTGCTTTGGATAGGTAAGAAAGAGAAGCGTCTTCGAGTTGCCCATAAAGACGAGCCGGATGTTCCGCGGTGGCGGAGGCACATCGGCGGTCGGATCTTCGACCGGCGGCGGAGGTAGCTGTCCTGCATTGCCGCGCCACTCTCGCCCGGTTTTCAGGTCGCGTACAACGACCTCGCCGTCGCCCTCTTCCGGAAAGACGCCGTAGGCGAGATAGTGCCCATCACGAGAGAGCGTCTGCCCATGGATGTCCCTCCAGGAGGCGAAGTCTTTAGCCGTGAGCGGGCGTTTCTGCGCCTTCAGCGGGCTAGCCCATGAGGCCAGCAGAAGCAAAACGCATCCCGCGGATAGGGGTAAGTTGGGACGGTTGTTGATGAGACGGATGCGTTTCAGAAGGGACATCGAACTTCCTCCCCAGGCTGCCTAATGCATGATCTAATTTCTGGAGACATGAGCCTGTACGCTACGGTCGTACGTCCGGAGAAGGGTCGCTAGCAGCAAGAAATTCGGGTCACCGCCTTACATGGCCGCGTGTTCGAGATCGACGCCCATGTATTCGCCGTGCTCGATGCCGGCCCGGATCTGCGCCGGCGTCCTGCCCTTCTTCGTTTGCTGGTAGCTGTAGACCGCTTCCTTCATGCAGGTAGAGCACTGCGCACCATGGGTTCCTTCAAAGCAGGAGTGCAGGCTGTTATGGCCCATCTCCCGGTCGCACCGGCAGTAACACGGCTGTTGGTGAAGCACTGCAGGGATCCTGGCCGCCATCTTGTATGCCGTGACCTGATAGCTGTGGGCGAAGTAGGGGCCGGTCAACTGGTTTCCGCTCATCACCGGCGGCAGTGGTCGAGTCGGTCTTTCAGCGTTGTAAGACGGCACGTCGTCTGCCGGATTAGAGTACTGCGCCGACGCGGCCAAAGCCACCAATCCAAGTACGACACATCCGAGCAGCTTCTTCATGGTGCCTCCATCATACCGTTTGTGCGGGAGTCGACTAGCCGCAACTCGCGCGTCTCCGCGTGGCCCATGGGCGTAAACACGCCGCCGAGATGATCCCACATGCCTTCCGCGGGCGAAGACACAGGAACTACCTTCCATCCAGCCCGCTCAACCTCGTGGGCCAGCCAGCCATTCGGCCGAGCCAGTGAGAGGTCCCCCGCTTGGAGTGGGTATAGCGAGCGAACAGGCAGGACTGGAAAGGGGAATACGCCGTTCCTGCCGGCCCAGAGATTCTCCTCGCCGGAGTCGTCCGCTTCATAACGATGAATAGCTGTAAAGTCGACAGGAAACACCATGCGCGCCTGGATCTCTTTGCGTGAATAGAAGTAAAGCGGCAAGGTAAATGCCGAGTCGGCGGCCAGGATTCGCCCATGCGCGTCGCGCTGCACCTCGTCGCGCAGCGCTAGAAAAGCACGTCGCTGGTCGAGTAGGAGGCGCGCGCAGACAGCCTCACGAATCGTCACCCACGTGAGTAGAAAAAGGACCACGGCGACACTGGCCCGCGGGGCTTGGCCAAAGATACGCTGACCGAGCAAGCCGGCGGCCAGACCAAAGCCGCAGCACACCGGCACTACGCAGCGCGGCGAAATCATCGCGGAGCCGGCTGCAGCCAGCAGATAACCGAGCACCGGGTAGAAGAGCAAGACACCCACAGCCACGAACTCCGGACGCGGAATGCCAAAGCGCACCAGCCGCTTGCGTAGGGCATACCCGGCCAGCAGAAGTACCGGCCAAAAAATGGCCTCAACCAGCTCAAGATAGCTCGACAGGATCATTCCGGCTTTGGGCCGATTCCAAGCGTGTGGTCCAAACTCCGCGAGATTATGCCGAACAAGCGGGAGATACCAGAAAAGCGGGGCCATCCCGAGCAGCATCGCAAGCCAGGTTCCAGTGTCGATCTTCCTCGCAAGGCGCATACGGGCCAACTCGCCCGCACCCACTGGCAAGATCGCAAGCACGCCGTAGTAGTTCGACGATACCGCGCCGGCCAGCGCCGTCATGAGCCCTGCGTGAAAGAGGGTTCGTCTCCAGCCGGAGCTGCCGGGCAGCCAAACCCAGAAGACAAGCGCAGCTACAGTACAGGCCATCAAGGGCGCGTAGGAGCGGGCGTCATAGGCGTAGTCAAAGCCTCGCGTGGCCATGAAGACCAGTACGCCCAAGGCCGCAAACACGGGCCGGACCCACCGCCGCAGCATCGCCCAGAGAAGGGCAAGGGTGCAGACTGTGCAGAGCATTGCGGGAAGGCGTACGGCAAGCGCACCCCTTCCGAAAATGTGTATAGAAGCTTGAACCAGCAGATGGATCAGGGGCGGATTTGGATCGGCGCCCGCAACCAGCGCTCGCCAGACCCCGGGGATGCCAGGCTGCATGGCGAGGGCAAGCGTGATCAGTTCATCAGCCCAGAGTAGCTTCAGGCTCGCCTGAAACGAGACAAGAACACAATAGAAACTAAGCAGTGCGAACAAGACCAGGCTGGGATGGCGATCAACCCAGAACGCCGCCCGGAGAGAACGCCGTGGGCGAGGAGAGAGCAGCGCGGATGAGGACCTCTGGGCTCCGGAAATGGCAGACCCACCGGCAAAAAAAGGCGGCATGAACGGTATGTTCATGCCGGGAGGCCAGTGACGCAACTTGGTTCGGCGATGTTCAGCCGAGAATCTTGGGAAGGGAAAGTCGCCTTCAGTAACCAAAGGATAACACCGGCTTCAGCAAAAAATCTACCTTCTCTCATATTTTTCAGAATATCTCTCCCTAATTTCAGCAAAACCGCACCGGGAGAACTGCTCAACAATTTGTTTCAGCCGTAACTCTATTGTTTGCCACAACAAACCTTACCCAAGGCGCGCAGTAGCGACTCTCGATTTCTATAGAGTCAGCGCAGAGATACCGTATTTGGGATCACCACGGTAAAGGCTATGCCACCAACGTGGGCCGGCACAGCGTGGCGGACACTTCGGTTACGGGCATGCAGTTTACCTTGGCCCGCAGTTCACTCCAGGTCTCGGGGGGCATGCGCAGGAAGACCTCGACGATCACAGGATCGAACTGCCTCCCGGAGCAACCTTCGATCTCGGCTCTCGCCTCCGCAAAGCTCCGTCCAGCCCGATAGGGCCGATCCGACGTGATCGCATCCAGCGTGTCGGCGATGGCGAAGATACGTGCCCCCAGCGGTATGTCGACGCCCCGCAGGCCGCGCGGATAGCCGCTACCGTTGAAGCTCTCCTGGTGCGAGTAGACGATTTCGCTCGCTTCGCGAAGAAACGGAATCTTGCGGACCATCTCATACCCGCGTTCGCAGTGCCTTCGCATAATCTCGGTTTCTTTGGCGTCCAGCTTACCGGGCTTCAACAGGATGCTGTCTGGGATCGCAATCTTTCCAAGATCGTGCAGGAAGGCTCCCCGCGCGATAATGCGCAGCTCGTCGGTTCCCAGACCCATCTCCTGGGCAAGGGCAATTGTGTATGCGGTGACTCGCTTTGAATGCCCTTCAGTCTCCGCATCCCGCAAATCGAGAGCATCTCCCATAGCTTCGAGCGTTGTATCGTAGCTGCGCTCCAAATCCTGCATGGTCACGCGGAGGCGCTCCGTACGTGCGGCGGCAACCTCTTCAAGGTTCTGCCAGTACTGCGCCCTCTGCCGCTCCAGCCGCCCATGTTCCAGAGCCCGATCGACTACGCCCAGCAACTGTGTCCTGTCGAATGGCTTCAAGAGGTAATCGACCGCGCCCCGCCGGAAGGCACTGGTGGCGGCTTGAACGTCGTGGACCGCGGTACAAAGAACAACCGGCAGCCCGGGGTGATATTGTCCCAGCAGATCGAGCAGCGTCAGACCGTCCACCTCCGGCATCATGACATCGGAGAGGACAAGCGAATACCCGGGATTCTGGCTCAAAAGTTCCAGCGCTTCCTCCGCGCCGGCCGCGGCGAAAGGCGTGTACCCATGCCGGCCAAGCACGGCCATCACGATCTCACGTACCGCGGGTTCATCATCCACCACTAAAATCTGTTCGTCTGCCATTCCTGCTTCCCCGTGCGCAGCGGCGCCGTCTCACAATGCTTATCGGCACAATCCGTCGCACCTTTAGCAACCTGCTCAAAATTTCATGATTTTTTCCGTCGGGCGGCCCAACCTTCCTTGACTACCTGCCTGGCGCGCCCAAACGCCAGCGCTCCTGGTGCGACATCTTCCGTGATGCTCGATCCCGCGGCCACGTAAGCCCCGGCTCCGACGCTGACGGGGGCGATCAGAGTGGAGTCCGAACCGACAAACGCGCCATCCCCAATCGTCGTTACGTGCTTTCGGACGCCGTCGTAGTTGCACGTAATCACCCCCGCGCCGATGTTCACCCCGGCGCCGATCTCTGCGTCGCCCAGATAGTTCAGGTGATTTGCCTTCGATCCCTTGCCCAGCTTTACCTTTTTCGTCTCAACGAAATTGCCGACATGAGCGCCCTCGCCAATGCGGCTCTCCGGGCGCAGGTGCGCGTATGGCCCCAAGATCGCGCCGTCTCCAATTTCCGCGCCGTCGAGAACGCAGCCGTTGCGCACCAGCACACCGTTCCCGAGGCTCGAGTTCTGAATGACTGCGTACGACCGGACGCGGCACTCGCCGCCGATGCTTGTTGCGCCGAGCAGCTGAACGTACGGCTCGAGAATCGTGTCCGCGCCGACAGTCACCTCGGCATCGATGACGCACGTGTCGGGCCGAAAGATGGTTACGCCCTGAGCCATGAGTCTGCGTGCCGCCGCCGCCCGCATCGCCTGGTCCAGATGCATCATCTCGGCGATGGTGTTCGCTCCCAACACCTCGTCCACGTGCTCCGCCTTGACCGCCACTACACGCTCTCCGTCCTGCACCAACATCGCTGCAACGTCGGTCAGATAGTACTCTCCGTGTGCGTTCTCGGTCGACAAGGCATCGAGTCGGGCAAAGAGCGCCTCGGTCCGAAAGCAGTAGATCCCGGAGTTGATTTCGGGCGCGCTCAACTGGTGTGGCCGCAGGGCCTTCTGCTCGACAATGGCCGTAACCTCCATTCCTTCGGAAGTCTTGCGCAGGACACGTCCATACCCGGTGGGATCGACTGGAACCGCGGTCAGGATGGTCATCGCCGCATGTTCGCCAAGATGCGTATCGCAAACCAGGCGAATCGTCTCCGAACGGATCAGCGGAACGTCGCCGCTCAGAACCAGCAGGTGCTCTGGCGGGTAGCCGCCTTGCCGCGCAAACCAGGCTTTCACCATCTGCAACGCGTGACCTGTGCCACGCTGCTCCGGCTGCGGGATGAAGTGGACGCCGGTGTGGGCGACTGCCGCCATCACCCGCTCGGCCTCATGCCCCACGATGCAGTAGATCTGCTCGGGCGCAACCACCGTCTCGGCTGCCGCTATGACATGCAGCAGCAGCGCGCGACCGCCGATCTCGTGAAGAACCTTGGGCCGCTTGGACTTGAGTCGCGTCCCTTTACCTGCGGCCATGATCGCAATCGCAAAATCCTGGAGTTCCATACCCGATCATCGTCTCACGCGAAAGTGGATTGCCCTATAACTCGAAGGGCGCATAATGCAGGAAAGGGGTTACCGTTGGCTGCCAGTACACTTATCTCGCTCAGCGAGTATCTCGGCCACAGCTTCCGGCCCGACTGCGACTATATAGACGGTGAGCTGCAAGAGAGAAACTTGGGTGAGTTGGACCATAGCGATCTGCAGACACGGTTGATTGAGCTTTTGCTCAGGGCCGAAAACAAGATTCACATCCGTGCCAACTCCGAGCTTCGCGTCCAGGTCAAGCCTACCCGGTTCCGCGTTCCAGACGTTTGCGTCATGCGCCGAGATACGCCCCGCGAGCAGATTGTACGCACGCCACCGCTCTTGTGTATCGAGGTGCTGTCCCCAGACGATACCGTCAAGAAAACCCGTGAGCGCGTCCGCGACTTTCTCGAGATGGGTGTCCCCGAGGTTTGGATTTTGGACCCGGCTACGCGTACCGCTACGATTTGCGCCGGCTCCACTTCCACGGAGCAAAGCGACGGCGTTCTCCGGATTCCCAGTCTGCCCGTTGAGCTTTCGCTCGCGGAGATCTTCAGTGTGCTCGACGAGTAGCAAAGCCTCTCGCTTACGGTCGCCGGCGTACCCGATCCACCAGGGAAGCCACCAGCCCGAGGACGCCGTAGGCAAAGCGCACCAGCCTGCCTTCGGCTTTGCCTTCGAGCTTCGGAAGAACGTTGGCCAGAAACATCGCCTCGGTCCACTGGTTGCGCGCAGCGCCCGGGCCGTGGCGAAAACACTGTGCCGCTGCCTGCTTCCAGTCGCCTGCCTCGGCGGCCTGGATCAGCCTTGGGAATCCCCTAAGCAAGCCCTCGGGCCCCAGGTTGTAGGCCATGTCGAGTAGAGCCATCCTGGCCTGGTCGGGAAAGTTATCGTATCCGGCGATTTTCTCCCGCAACTCCGCCTCGAAACGGACGATCATGTTCCGCAGCAAGGCACCGATCTCATCTTGGCTGAGCTCCGGTCCGCCCTCTCTGCGGTAAAAAGGCGCCGGTCGCCCCATCGGCAGAGCATCCACCCGCGCGAACTCAGCCGCGATGTCGACCGCACCCGCCGGTTGCCCGCCCAGCCGAAAGCTAAGAGCGGTAGCCGCAGCCGCGTCCGGCAGCATCACGCCCACTCCGACCGTCACCTTACCGACCGTATCCCGGTACATCCACGGGATCGATCCCTCGAAGAACTCCAGCTTCGCCACAACCTGCTCAAGATAGCTCTGCATGTGCAACACAGCGTACCACCGAAACCGTGTACACCCTGCGCTTCTCTACTCGTGCTTCTGCAAAGGCTGTTCGGGTTTGTCCTGCGCGGAGACATGCTCGCTGGTATGGATGAACGTCAGCTTCAGCGGCTCGACGACCATGACGACACTCTCCCGCGTCTCACGGTCTGGGCCGAGCCGGTTGCAGATATCGGTCGAGTGATCCTTGTCGCGGGTGCGGACCGAGCACCGCCAGCCGCCCTCGGACAGCTTTCGGTGATACTCCTCCAGATCCTCCGGCTTGTACATGCCTGGCTTGTCATACTTGTACTCGTGGACGATCGAAAAGTGATAGCGCCTGGCATAGCTCGGATCGCTCCCGATCGCGTCCATCGTGGCAGGATCCATGTCGATCTCGCTTACCTTGATGGCGCCCCTGGCGAACTTGCCCGTATCGTCGAACAGCCCGTCCTTTACCGTCTGTGCGCCCGCGCCCAAGGGCTGTGCCTCTGTCGCGGCGGCGCTCGTGACCGACTGTGCGCGCAACCCGAAAGGCGCAAGCAAAGCAGCGGTCAACAGGAGCGTGGATGACCGAAAGATACCGAAATTAAAGCCATTTGCAGAATTCATGGTTATTCCTCCTGGTGTGTCTGGTGTTGCGGTTTGCGCTTAGGGGGCGAGCTGGATGCCGGCCGCCCCCAGCTGCCTGCGGGTGTCTCTGCCAACCTCTGCCAGCGTCTGCCGGGTGATGGCCATCGACATATTGAACCTGGCTTGCGCCTCTCGCCGGCGCACCTCGCGCTCATGGTGCTGCTCTCCAAAAAGGCCGAGGACGGCGACGAGCAGGGAAGCTGCGAGGGCGAGCCACGATCTCGGCCGCACGACAAAAACCGGACGTTTAGAATTGCGTACCGGATAGGCACGCGCCAGCACGCGCTCCGCGAATCCTTCGGGTGCCGCAACCCGTGCGAGCACGGCTTTCATTTCGCGCTCAAACAGCTCCTGTTCGGCCAAATCATCAGGCTCGTTCACGCACATACTCCTTCATGGTGATGGCAGCCTTCTGGCGCAGAAGCCGAAGACCGCGTTGCAGATGGCTTTTGACCGTCGCGAGCGGCTGACCGAGCAGCTCCGCTATCTCCTCCGGCCACATGCCTTCTGTAAAACGCAGCACGATCGCCACGCGCTGCGCTTCCGGCAGCGTCCGCAGCAGCTCATCAAGGCGCGCTTCCATGCGCAGACTGTGCATCCCGAGCTGACCGTCCACAGCGCTCAAGCAGTGACGCTCCTCACTCCACTCCTCGGCGGTGTCCTCCGGCCGATGCCGCCGCCGGCGCAGCGCGTCCGTGGCGCGATGCACGCTGACCCGGCGCAGCCAAAATCGTGCATGGTCCTCTGTGGCGAGAGCCTGGCCTGAGCGGTGGAGCTCGAGAAAGACGTCCTGCGCCACATCTTCGGCGGTCTCGCGTACCCCGGTGATGCGCAGGGCGATTGAAAACACCATGCGCTGGTGCAGCTCCAATAGTCGGCAGAACTCTCCCGGCTCCATCGCCATCCGCGTCCTCACCTCACCATACGCAGACGTGGGAGGGATCGAATGCAAAATGTGCAGTGCGCCCCGCAACCGCGGTTAGGCACACCCCCGCGAACCCCACACGAACTTTCGTGAACAATGAAAGTAAGAGGGATGCCGTATGGGACAAGAGCATCTTTCCACCGCTCACAGCGTACGCGGATGTTTTGCTGACGAGCAAAGAGATTGAGGCGCGTGATCGCCAAACGTGGATTGCATCGGCTAGCATGTTAGCGGATTGAGTCGCACGGATCAGCTTAGGAGTCTCACCATGGCCACCACCATTGCCCCGCTCCCGCCCGAAGTCACCAGCATGCCCGCCCGCACCGCCGGCGGAGCGTTCCTCATCACCGATCCCACCCCCGACTCCTGCTTCTTCCCCGAGGACTTTACCGAGGAGCATCGCCAGATCGCTCAGGTCACCTCTGACTTCGCCGCCAACGAGGTGATCCCGCAGATCGCCGCTATCGAGGCCAAGGACTTTTCCGTCACGCGCAAGCTGATCCAGCACGCCGCCGAGCTTGGCCTGACCGCCGTCGACATCCCCGAGGAGTACGGCGGGCTCGCCATGGACAAAATCACCTCGGCCCTGATCTCTGAAAAACTCTCCGTTAACGGAAGCTTTTCGACCGCGTTCTCCGCGCACTCCGGCATCGGTATGCTGCCGATCGTCTGGTATGGCACGCCCGAGCAAAAAGCCAAATACCTGCCCAAACTTGCCGATGGCAGCTTTGTCGGGGCATACGCTCTCTCTGAATCCTCGTCCGGCTCCGACGCCCTGAGCGCCCGCACGCGCGCCGTGCTCTCGGAAGACGGCCAGACCTACACCCTGAACGGCGAGAAGATGTGGATCACCAACGGCGGTTTCGCCGATATCTACACTGTCTTCGCCAAGTGCCTGGTTCCGGACGGCAAGGACGCAGGCAAGGAACGCCTGACCGCCTTCCTTATCGAGCGCGGCACCTCTGGGTTCACCAACGGGCCCGAGGAGCACAAGCTTGGCATCCGCGGCAGCTCGACCACGCCGCTCATCCTCACCGACTGCAAAATTCCCGCCACCAATCTGCTCGGGCAGGTCGGCAAAGGCCACCAGATCGCCTTCAACATCCTCAACGTAGGCCGCTACAAGCTTGGCAATGCCGTCCTCGGCGGAGCGAAAACATCCTTCACCAATGCCGTCAAATATTCCAAGGAACGCAAAGCCTTTGGCAAACCTACCTGTGAATTCGGCCTGATTCAGGAGAAGTTGGCCGACATGGCCACGCGCATTTTCGTCGGCGAAACCCTTTGCTATCGCACCGTCGGCCTGATCGACCAGGCCCTCTCCGGCGTCGATAAGGACAATACCGCCGAGATCCAGAAGCGCATCGAGGAGTACGCCGTTGAGTGTTCGATGGTCAAGGTCTGGACCTCCGAGATGCTCGACTTTGTGGTCGACGAGACCGTGCAGATCTTCGCCGGCTATGGCTATGTCGAGGAGTTTCCCGCCGAGCGTGCCTACCGCGACGCCCGCATCAACCGCATCTTCGAAGGCACTAACGAGATCAATCGCCTCATCATTACGGGCATGCTGATGAAGTCCGCCATGGCCGGCAAGCTCGCGCTGATGCCCGCGATCAAGTCCATCATGGACGAGGTGCTCTCCGGACCGGCTGCCAGGCAGGACCGTGAAGGCCCGCTTGCCGCTGAGTATGACCTGCTGGCCGCGGCCAAAAAGGCCACTCTCTTCGTCGCCGGCTCCGCCACCCAGAAGTACATGCAGAAGCTCGCCGAAGAACAGGAGATCATGGGAGCCCTCTCCGACATGATCATGGCGGTCTACACGCTTGAAGGTGCGGTGCTGCGCGCGGACAAAATCCACACGAAGCAAGGAACCGATGCCTCGGCGGTCCCGGTCGCCATGGCGCGGATTTACGCCTCCGATGCTATGGAGACGATCGAAAAGTCCGCCCGCAAGGTGATTGCCACCGTGGCCGAAGGCGACCTGGCGCAAACTCAGTTCGCCATCCTCCGCCGGCTTATCAAGCATGATCCAGCCGACACCATCGCTCTGCGCCGCACGGTCGCCGCGCACGTAATCTCCGGAGGCTAGACCGCCGTTTCAGAGGATGCGAGCTGCATGAAAGACTGCTGCGCGTTGAAGGGAGCGCCCTTCTGCTCCACGCGCACGTAATCTCCATCTTGTTTCAGCAGGCGAGCCTTCACGTTGTCCTGAAGATAACCGCCCAGGATTTCGCCGGAAAGCCGATCCGCCAGCTCCGGGTCTTCGACCGGGAAGACCACCTCGCAGCGCTCGTACAAGTTACGCGTCATCCAGTCCGGGCTTCCGCAGAAGACCTCGCGCTTGCCGCCGTTTTCAAACTGGAAGATGCGGCTATGCTCCAGGTATTGTCCTACGATAGACCGCACGCGGATGGTTTCGCTCAGCCCCTTGACGCCTGGCCGCAGCGCGCACATGCCACGCACAATCAGCTCGATCTCAACGCCTGCCTGCGACGCTTCGTACAGCGCATCGATTGTCTTCGGATCGAGCAGCCCGTTCATCTTGGCCACGATCCGCGCTGGCCGTCCTTTGCGCGCGTGCTCGGCCTCGCGCACGATCAGCGCCAGCACATGCCGCGCCAGAGTCAGCGGTGCCACCTGCAGCGGGAGATACGCATCCTCTTCGGCTTCCGCCTCCGCGGTCAGGTAATCGAACACATGCTGGACCGCCTTGGTATAGCGCGGATTTGCTGTCAGCAGGCTGATGTCAGTGTAGAACCGCGCCGTGACCGGGTTGTAATTGCCGGTGCCCAGATGCGCATAACGCCGCACCACGCCGTCCGGATCGCGCCGTACCAGCAGCGCCAGCTTGCAATGCGTTTTCAGCCCAAAGATGCCGTGAAACACGCCCACCCCGGCATCTTCTAGCTCCCGCGCCCAGCGGATATTCGAGTCCTCGTCAAAGCGCGCCATCAGCTCCACCACCACCGTTACGTCCTTGGTCTGTGCCGCCTCAATCAGCGAGCGGAAGATCTGCGAGTCCTTGCTCGTGCGATACAGCGTCTGCTTCATCGAAACGACGGCATCGTCCTTCGCGCCCAGCTGAATGAAATCTTCAACCGTCTGATAGCTGTCGAACGGATGATGCAGCAGCAGATCGTGCAGGCGCAGCTCCGCGAACAGGTCCTCGCACTTCGCGCAAAGATGGTGTTGCCGGCCGCTAAACGGCGGGTTCTTCAACGCCGGCATCTTCGTCTCGGAGTAAAGATTCATCAGCCGCGAGAGATCGACCGGCCCCTTCGCGCGAAACACCTGCCAGGGCTCGAGCTCGAAGTTTGTGCGCAAACGCTCCACAATCTCTTCAGCCGCCGAGTGCTCAATCTCCAGCCGCACGGCGTCTCCCCTGCGCCGGTTGTGCAGCTCTTCCCGCACGCTCTCGAGCACACTCCGGGACTCCTCTTCCTGCATGTAGAGATTGCTGTTGCGCGTCACCCGGAAGGCAGCCGTATCGAGCACCTCGTAGCCGCGGAACATCTTTTCAACCCGTGCATCGATCAACTCGTGCAGAAAGATGAAATCGATCCGGCCTCCCTCGGCCGGCATGGCGATCAAACGCGGCAGGCTGCGCGGCACCGTCACCACCCCGAGCACGCGGCCAGACTTCTGGCCCATTGCGCCCCGCCGCTTATGCCGCAGCAGCAGCGCAAGGCACAGAGCCTTGTTCAGCACGCGCGGAAACGGATGCGAGGGATCGATCGTTACAGGCGTCAGCAGCGGGTCCACCTCATCGGCATAGAACTGTTCCGCGTGCGCTTTGGCCTTGTCGCTCAACTCTTTCCAGCACAGCACGCGTACTCCGCGTGCAGCCAGCGCCGGAACCAACTGCTCATTCCAGCAGCGGTATTGTGCCTCGACGAAAACAAGCATCGCTTTGCTGAGCCGCTTCAGGCGATCCTCAGCCGTCTGGCCGCCCTCGTCCGGACCCTTCACCTCACTGAATCCGTCTTCAATCAACTGCATCACGCCCGCGACCTGGATCTCTACGAATTCATCCAGGTTGCTCGCCGTGATCGCAAGGAACTTGACTCGCTCAAGCAGTGGGTTACTCGCGTCCTGAGCCTCTTCAAGGACGCGCTCATTGAACTTCAGCCAGCTGTCATCTCGATGAAAGTAGCGCCCCCGGAACTTGCCGAGGGCCTGATCCACCTCCGCCTTCGGAACGTCACCAGGTTGCCCCTTCACGGGAGCTGAGCCACTCCCCCGGACGGATTTCCTTGCTGTCTTATTGGTTTGCTTGGTCGTCATAAGGCCAGTTCAGAGCTTAGCTCAGCCTTGTGAACAGCAGGTAGATGAAACCCAATTTGCCGGATACCACGCGGCAGAGCGTGATTTCTTCCGAAACAGAACGTCGCTCTCGCGCCAGAAACGTTTCTCTGCTAAGCTGCAGCGAGGCCGCGGTTAATCCACTTCTCCAGCAGCCAGAGCGCGGACGAACCGCACTTTGGGCAGCGTTGCTTTCCGTTGCTGATCGTATCGCAGTCGCAGCACAGAGCTGCTTCGCTCAGTGGAATCGTCTGCACCTTCTCCAACATAACGCTCTCCTCGGGGCTGGTACTTACCAGCACCTCATTTGGATGAAAGCGCAAGCCGCTTGGTTGTCATCTGTTCCTTTACACGTCCGCAGCAATCCCCCGGGCAGTGCGAAAGCAAAGCGGATCATGGTACGCTAGCGTTCAATAGAATTTCTGGAGCCACCGTGTCCTTTTCCTACCTCACTCGTTCCTTGACTCGCTCGGCCATCCTCGCCTCCACGGTCTCCCTCGGCTTGTTGCTGCCCAGTGCCTTGGCGCAAGACAGCACCAAGGGCGACATGCATACCGCAGGGCAGGACACCAAGGGGGCCGCAGTGGCCACCGGCCATGCCACCAAGAAGGTCGCTCACAAGACAGCCCACGGTACCAAGGTTGTCGCCCACAAGACCAAAGACGGCGCAGTTACGGCCGGCCATGATGTTGCGCACGGTACCAGCGTCGCCGCGCACGACACTGCCCACGAGACGAAGAAAGTGGGCGACAAGATCGCCGGCAAGCCTGCTCCGCAAGACTAATTCCCAATCATCCTTCACGGCCCGGCTTTGCGGCAACGACGAAGCCGGGCTTAGCCTGCGGCGAAGCGCTAAGCTGCCGCCCGCTCTGCTCGAGTGAACTCCGGCTTACGTGCCCGTGCGTTCTCCGGCCAGACCACGGCTGCCGCCACAACCACCAGCGTCACCCAGTACACGTCTGCGCCGAGCAGGTGCAGCAACTGCATCCATACCGGAGCCAGCAGCAAAACGTCGGCTACTCCCAACACGAATTGCAGCGCCAGCAATACGATAAGCACGTCCGCCGACCGCGCCAATCCCTCGCGCCGCGCACGCAGCAATAGCCAGCCAACGAAAACCGCCGCTACCAGCGCGCTCGCTGGATGAATTCCCCGCAGACGCAGCAGCCACGGCGACGCGGCGTCGATATCCTGCAGAAACGCAGCCCGCAGTGAGGTCGCAGGAAACAGTGTGTCGCCCAGCGCCGCCAGCGATCCGCTCACGCCCACGGCCAGCGTCGCGAGCAGGCCGACTACCGCCAGCACCCGGACCGTAGCTTCCGCGCGCAACCCCCGCCAGTGCTGCCCCGTGCCCAACATTCGCGCCGTCATGGTCAGCGCCGCCAGCAGGAGCAGCGTGTTGCTCAGGTGAACCGAAAGCACTACCACGCGGCCAAGTGACTGATTGCCCGTCACATAGCCAAGCTTCACCAGCAGCGCGCCCAGGAATGCCTCATTCAGCAGCAGCAGCGTCGAGACCACCGCAAACACCCGGGCTGCCGCGCCCTTCAGGGTTGCGCGCCAGGTGAAAGCCACCAGCGCGATCATCGCCAAGATGGATCCGCTCACCATCATGCGATGGATAAACTCGATTACCGTGTGCAGCGTGGGCGAAAGCGGAACGACTTGCCCGTTGCAGAGCGGCCAGTGATTGCCGCAGCCGGCACCCGAGCCAGTCGCCCGCACCAGCGCGCCCCAAACAATGACAAGCACGTTGTACGCCACCACCGCCCACGCAAAATGCTCCGCCCGGCGTGCGCTCCGCAGCAGCCCTTGTCTGTTTGCCGTCCCAGCCATAGCTCGATTCTATGCCTCGGGCACCCTCGCCTCATGCCAAAACACTGGACGACACCACGACGTTGATCCGCTAAAGTAGAACCACCACAAGTTATTGTTCCTGCCGCTCAAGAAATAAAGTCGGCTCTAAGTTCCAGGGGAGGGTTCCAGCCCGTTGACCATCGACCAGCTTCAACGCGACTTCGCCTCCGAAGCCTCCACCCCGCAGCAGCTCATCTCCGGCATCTATGACCACCTCGAGTCCTCCCCGCTGCACCCCGTCTGGATCGTCCTGGTGCCTCGGCAGCAGGCTCTCGCCCGCGCTCTAACCCTCGAAAAGCAAGACCGAGCGAAGCTGCCGCTGTACGGTATTCCCTTCGCGGTCAAGGACAACATCGACGTCGCCGGCATCCCCACCACCGCTGCCTGCCCAGCTTTCGCCTATACCCCCACCGCCTCTGCCACCGTCGTCCAGAAGCTTGAAGCCGCGGGCGCCATCCTCATCGGCAAGACCAACATGGACCAGTTCGCCACCGGCCTGGTCGGGACGCGCTCGCCCTTCGGCGCACCCTCCAGCGTCTTCTCGCCCGACTACATCTCCGGAGGCTCCAGTTCCGGGTCCGCCGTCGCCGTCGCCAGCGGCCTCGTCGCCTTCGCGCTTGGCACCGATACCGCCGGCTCCGGCCGCGTGCCCGCCATGTTCAACAACCTCGTCGGCCTCAAGCCGACGCGCGGCCTTATCAGCACCCACGGCGTTGTTCCCGCCTGCCGCACCCTCGATTGCGTCTCCATCTTCGCCGAGACGGCCGCCGACGCCGCCCTGGTCTTTGCCTCGGCTTCCGGCTTTGACCCCGCCGACTCCTACTCCCGCACACCCCAACCCGGCGACGGAGCTTCCCCCTGGGCGGCTGCCCCCAGCTTCCGCTTCGGCGTACCGACCTCGCTCGAATTCTTCGGCGACTCGCACAATCCACCCCTCTTCCAGGCCGCCGTCCAGTCCCTCCAATCCCTCGGCGGCCAGCCAGTCGAGTTTGACCTCGCCCCTTTCCTCGCCGCTGCCCGCCTCCTCTACGGCGGCCCCTGGGTGGCCGAGCGCTCCGCCGGCATCCAGCCTTTCTTCCTCGCGCACCAGGCCGACATGGACCCCGTCGTCGGCTCTATCCTCGCCGGGGCAGGGAAGTATTCGGCCGTCGACCTCTTCCAGGCCTTCTACCAGCTTGAAGCTTTACGCCGCGAGACCTCCGTCGCCTGGAGCACTTTCGACCTCATGCTCCTGCCCACCGCGCCCCGCACCTTCACCCACGCCGAGATCGCGGAGGAGCCCATCTCCCGCAACAGCCAGCTTGGCTTCTACACCAACTTCGTCAACCTGCTCGATCTCGCCGCCGTAGCCGTTCCCGCAGGCATGCGCCCTGCTTCGCCGTCTGAGCCCGCCCTGCCCTTCGGCGTGTCGCTCATCGGCCACCCGTTCACCGAGTCCGCGCTACTCCCTCTCGCCGATAAGCTCCACCGCACCCTCAACTCCACCCTGGGTGGCAGCTCCCGCCCTCTGGCCGAGACCTCTCCCCTCGCGCTCCAGGCTTGCCCTCCTGGCTGCCTGCTCCTGGCGGTCGTCGGAGCGCATCTCTCCGGCCAGCCGCTGAACCAGCAACTCACCAGCCGCGGCGGACGCCTCGTCCGAACCTGCCGCACTCACCCGGACTACAAGTTCTACGCGCTCGCCAACACCACGCCGCCTAAACCCGGCCTGGTCCGCGTGCCTGGTTTTGAGGGTCGCGGCATCGAAGTGGAGGTTTGGGCTCTCCCTGCCGACAAGGTCGGTTCCTTCGTCGCCGGAGTTCCCCAGCCGCTCGGCATTGGGAGCCTGCGCCTCGAAGACGGCTCCCTTGTCATGGGCTTCATCGCCGAACCCGCCGCTATCGAAGGTGCGACTGAGATCACCCGCTTTGGCGGCTGGCGCGCTTATCTCGCCTCACTTGCGAACTAGAACGAATTACGTTCAGCTAGGTAGCTGATTCGTAGGTCGTCCTTCTCCGTATCTGCATGAATGGATACGGCGCTGCCCTAGTTCGCCGCACCCATACCACCGCCGCCGCGCCGTCCCGTGGGCTTCTCATCCCCGGTCCCAGGAGCCTTGTACCGCCCATCCAGGATCTCGATCACAGCCGCCTGCATCTCGACTGAATCGGGCGTCACCGCGGGATCGAATCGCGCTACCACCTTGCCATCCTTGCCGATGAAAAATTTCGTGTAGTTCCAGTGCACAGGCTCGCCATTGGCCTTGGTCAGAAACCCATAGAGCGGCAGTTGCAGGTCGCCCGTGAGCACTGACTTGGCCATCACCGGAAACGTGACCTTATCCTCGCCTGTGTAGAGCTTCTGGATTTCCGCATCGGTCCCAGGCTCCGCCGCCCCAAACTCATTCGAAGGCACCCCGATGACCACTAAGCCCTTGTCCTTATACTGCTCCGCCAGCTTCTCGAGCGCAGGCAACTGTGCGTTAAAACTCGACTTGCTGCCCACATTCACCACCAGCACCGTCTTGCCCTTGAAGCTGGAGAGAGGCAAGCCCTTACCATCCGGCCCTGGAAGCTCAAAATCATAGGCCAACTTGTCCGCCGCACCTGCGGTATCGCCTCCCGCCCCACCGCCTCCGCGCCGGCCGCGTCCACCACCGCCGCCCGAGCCTTTCCCAGCCGCATCCTCGACCGGCTTGGTCCCATCCCCGCCCGCGAAGTCCGCCGGCTTTGCTTTCTTCTCTTCGCCCGGAGCCGGCCCGGTAGCTTCAGGCAGAGGCTTCTGTTTCTCGGTCGCACCTTTACCTAACTTGTCCTGATCCGCCGGCTCCTGCGCCAAGGCTTGCTGACACACGGGTAGAAGCAAAGCAAACGTAAGCGCGGCACAGACCTGTTTCCATCGCATTGCAGACTCCAAAACTTCTACTTTTAATCTAACTAGAAGCGCGGCAGCCAGACCAGCCCGCCGCGCATGCCGCTAAAACGTGTACTTACCCGAGAATTGCATCTGCCGCGGCTGCACCAAAAGGTTCGTATAAGACCCGAACTTCGTGCTTCCGATGTTGGTGGTATTGGTTCCAGCACCAGTTCCCGACAGCGTACTGAACCGGCTGTCGTTCAACACGTTGAACACTTCGGCCGAAATTTTGAATTGCTGCTCCCGAAAAGTGTGAAACGACTTGCTCAGGCCGTCATCGAGCGAGAGATAGCCATCCGCCCGTAATTCATTTCGCTGGCCCGATTCTCCCGGATAGGCAAACCGGAAGCTAGCCTGCGCCTGCGCAACTGTCGCGCTCTTGAACGCAGTCTCGTACGGAGCAGAACTGCCCCCCACATAGCGATGGCCTCCCGTTGCGAGCGGTGCAATCTGAACCGCGTTGCTCGGAATGTCAAAGTTGGTTCCGTAGTTCCCATTGTCGACTGCAGACCACGGAAAACCAGTGCTGTAGTGAACCGTTCCGTTAAGCCGAAAGCCTCCAAGGAGCCGATCGAGGAGGTTGTTGTTGCTGAAGAACGCCTGCCCATGGCCGACCGGAAGATTCAGGCTGTAGTTGGCAGTGATGAGGTGCCGAACGTCGTAATCGGAAACCGCATACATCTGACTCGGATTGAAGGCATTGATGATCCTGCTCTGGTTGCTGCGTTCCGGCGAAGAACCATAGTCCAGGCTCTTTCCGTAGGTATAGTTCACGTCGTACTCGTTGCCGTACTTGAATGCATGCCGAACCGAGAGTTGCAGCGCGTTGTAGTTGCTTGTGCCTACAGAAGCCTGCACAAAGATCGACGAGTACTGTGGGTAGAAGAAGCGAAGCTGCTGGCCCGCCGGCGCAAAGCCCGGGGTTGTGTCGAAGTTATACAACGTGTTTGTCTCATTGCCCGTGGCCCGGTCCACAATAAGTGAAGCGTAATACGCCTGTGCGCCCTTGTACGTCACCGCCGGAGTTGTAGCCGTTTTCGCAACCGTGTACGTCGCATTCGGGAAAAGATTCTGAAAGTAACCGCTGTTTGGGATATTGGCAACCGGCGTCCCAGCATCGATTGCCTTGGCATAGGCAGTGGCCGCTTGGAAGTATGTCTGCGCGCTGGTCGGGTCGTAGAGATTCGTCGGCTGCGCCACATCCAGGTTGTTCAGTACATGCCGCCCAAGCCGCCCAACGTAGGACGCCGTCACAACCATCCCGCGTGTCACCTCATGCTGTACCGACAGGTTGAACGTCTCCGCATACGGGGTCTTCAGGTTGCCATCGATATCGCTTACAAACGAGCTGCCAAAGCTGTTGATCGTGGTCTGCGCTGGATCGATCGGAAATGATTGAGGAGCGACCGTGACCGCCCCGACAGGAACATTCTGGTACCCGGTAAATTCCGAGTAAGTGGAAGCGCTCGGGAAGGCGAAGGGGTTCTGACGGCTTAGTGCAAAGGCTCCGTTGGCATCGTAGTAGTCGATGACAGCATCCCCGAAGTGGTCGTAAGCCAGTGCGAAGCCGCCGCGAACGGAAGTCTTATTATTCAGCGTTGCGTAGGCGAATGAGATTCTGGGAGCGAAGTTCAGTTTCTGAGGCGTCCATAGATTCGGCGCGCCGTTTGCCTGTCCCCCCGGCACGACCGAAATATCCGTTCCATAGCTGGTTCCGGCGGCTGCAGCGGAGATGCGATTCTGAAAGAATGTAGTTCCCAGGTTGATGTTGGGTTCAACCTGCTGTCCGTTGATCTCGTAAGGAACGCCAAGATGCGTATAGCGGATGCCGGCAGTCAAGGTAAGTTGCGAGGTCGTCTTCCATTGATCCTGAACGTAATACTCCTGCTCGAGCGATCGATACACGTGCGTGGGAACCGTACCCGAAGGCGCCGGCACCAACTGGTTGCCCTGGATCAGGAAGTTGGTGTAGGAGTCAGCGCTCGTAATGCCGCCTACATTTGCAAGAATGTCGTTGTTGTAGGAACTCTTGAATGATTTTGCAACGGCGCCATAGGGCGTTGTGGGATCGAGACCTGACCCAGTGCCCGCGATCGCCGCCGTCGCCAGCAAGGAAGCCGAGACGTACCCGATCGGGTAAAGCGTACCGTTGGCGTAGCGGCTGTTGGAGATAAAGCGATCGTTTACGCCGAACTGAATCGTGTGCCGCCCTTTTACGAAGGTCGCGTCATCCACCAGATTGTTTGTGGTGGTGACGTAATACGTCGAGGTGGTCGTGCCGGTGAGCGAGTTAAACGCACTGAAGGTAATGTAGGGGTGAGCGCCCGCACCCTGTACCGCGGTGCCTTCACGGATGAATCCGTAACGAAGATTGTTCGTCAGCGACTTACTAATCACCCAGATGTGTCCTGCGCCAATGCCCTTGTTGTTCTCATAGGTCAGGCTGTTTGCTCCTAAGCCAGGGTACTGAAGCGCACTGGCCTGATTATCCCCTTGTAAGGTCCCGCGAACAAAGACTGTCTGTCGAGAGTTCAGCGTGTAGTCCAGGCGCGCCACATTGGTAATCTGGTGAACCGGAGCCGGAGAAGGAAAGACATAGGATCCGGTGTTGTACCCGTCTCCGCCTACTGTCGAGTTGGCGATTGGAAACTGCTTGAAATAAGCGATTGCTGCCGGGTCGGTTCCGGGTGCACTACATCCCGTGCATCCCTGATCGAGTCCCGCAATCTGAGCAGGTGTGAGGGTGACGGTGCCTCCTGCGGCTGCTGGGTACACTACGTTGCCGGTGATCAGGCCACCATAGCTCTGTCCGGGAACGGTGTCTCCGGCCACTGGATTAATCAGCGAGGGCACCGTCTCGGTCACCACCTGGTCCGTAGCCTGCTTGAATCCCTCGTAAGCGCCGAAGAAGAACAGTCTATTCTTTAGCAAAGGAAGGCCAAGCGAGGCACCGTAGGTGTCCTGAAGTACCTTGGCCGAGATGTCCGGCTTCCCAGACTGTAACTCCGACTGTTTGTTAAACCAGTTATTGGAAGCAGTTGCCGCGCCTCGATAGTAGTAGTAAGCGCTCCCGTGTAACTGATTCGTTCCGTTGCGGGTGGTTACGGACACCTGGCCGCCCGAAGAACGGCCTGCGTCTGCCTCGCCATTGGTTGTCGTTACGCGGAACTCTTCCACCGACTCACGCGTGGAACGAAGCACGCCCACAAAGGCATAGCCGTAGTTCGGATCGTTGTTGTCCACGCCGTCAAGCGTTAGATTCGTCTGATCCTGACGCGCTCCGTCCACGATGCCGGTCCGGGGATCCTGGTTGAGGCCGCCCGTCGTGGCGCCTGGATCGAGTGCCAGCACGCCTGGCTGGAGAGAGAGCAGATAATTCACATTATTGGCAAGGTACGGCAGGTTTTGAATCTGCTGGCTGTCGAAGGCCTTGCCCAGGCTCGCATCGTTCGAGTTCAGCGCCGCGATGCCGGTGCTCACCTCGACGACTTCGCTGGCGCCAACAGTCAGCTTGAAATCGACCTTCAGGGGCGTTGACACCAGCAATTCGACCGACTCCACTTCTTCGGAAAATCCAGGAGCCGTTACATGTACCTGATATGTCCCCGGCTGCACCTGCGAAAACGTGTACTCACCCTTGGACTTGGTCGAGGTCGTCTGGGTCGTGCCCGTGGCCGGGTTCTTGATGCTGACCGTGACGCCCTGCACGACGGCTCCGGTCGAGTCCGTTACCACGCCGCTCAAGCCAGTCGTATTCGTCTGCGCAAACGCGCTAGAACCCGCCAGTAACAGCGTGCCCGCAAACGCGGTCGAAGACCCAAGGCCAAGGGAGCGGGACACTAGAAACCAGGAACGAGCGTTGCTGCCAATCTGCATGGGACACGACCTCCGAAGTAAGACAAACAGACCGTACCGGCACAGATTTACACGCAGCCCTGGAGCATGCGTCGTTCGCTTCGGAACGCTGTGCGGCTTGAAAGTGATGCCTGATCATAGCTTGGAGACACGCACGCTGACCGCAGCCTCCGCTCTGCCTATCTCCGGCATAAGCGGATTCCGTGACGATGGCCCCTTCTCATTTGCGCCGATGGTGCGCTTCAACCCGCCTGTTCCCACGACGAATCTTCTCAACCCCGAGTGTTTTCGCCGGTCGGGCGTCTCCCTCACCCGGCCGTGTGATACACCAGAAGTGACCGCAAATAAGAGGTGCTGCTTGGATTTTGACCAGTTGAAGACTTTTCTCGAGGTCTCGCGACAGAAGAGCTTCTCGCGCGCCGCGGTCAAACTTCTGGTGACTCAGCCTTCCATCTCCGCCCAGATCTCCTCGCTCGAGAAGGCCATCGGCGTTCGCCTGTTTGAGCGCGGCGGAGGCAAAGTCACTCTCACCGCCGCCGGCCGCGTCTTCGAGCCCTTCGCCGAGGATTGCATTTCGCGGCTCAACCACATTTCGATCACCATCGCCGACCTAGAACGTTCGCCCCGTGGCAGCCTTCTGATCAGCGCCAACGACTCCACCGCACTCTACGTCCTGCCTGCCTTCTTCGCCAACTTCAAAAAGCGCTATCCCCGCGTCTCGCTCAACATCGTTCGTGCCGAGCGCGCGAAGACCATCGAGTCCGTCCTCAACCGCGAGGCCGACTTCGGTGTCGTCTCCACCCCGGTCGCCGACCCGCGCCTGCACGTCGAGGTCATCCACGAAGACGAGTGGACGCTCTGCCTGCCGCAGGACCACGTCCTCGCAACCTCCTCCGTCGTCAGCCTCAAGCAGATCTCGCAACACAACCTGCTCCTGCCGAAGACTGGCCGACGCCGCGAGCATCTCGACCGGCTCTTCGCTCAGTACAAGATCCGCCCTCGTATTGGCATGGAACTCGACTCCTACGAACTGCTGAAGCGCCTGGTGATCGCCGGCATGGGCATCGGCTTTCTGCCCAGGATCAATGTGCTGGAAGAGCTGCGCTCGGGCGTGTTGACTGCCGTTGCGACCGAAGGCGTCGTCATCCCGCGTAATCTCGCACTCATTTCCCGCATGGATCGGGAGCTGACCCGCGCCGGCCACGCGTTCTACCATGTCGCGACCCGCGGCACGCATCCCACCGCCGACACTGAGCGCGAGTCCGATCGCCCGTCGTCGCCGCCCTCTGACGCTCGCCAGCATCCAGCCGGAGACGCCCTTTGAGATTTCACCTGCTCGCCGCCGCTGCGTCCTTCGCATCGCTTCTCTGCTCTGCCCAGGCCCAATTTCCTCAACCCGATGGGGGCACCGTTCGCCCCGGAACCCTGCCCCTCGTCTGGAACACAGGCGGCCCCAAGTGCATGGAAATGCCTGAGTGGCAGATCCATGAATACAACCCCGACCTGTTCCTACTTCGCCAGAGCGGCTGCACGGACTACGAGAAACCGTTCGTTTATCTATTCTTCGGCAAGCAGCGCGCGCTCCTGTTCGACACCGGCTCGCGTAAGGGCAATCTCGCTCCCACGCTGCAGCGGCTCATGCATCAGTATCTGATCCGCAATCACCGCGAGTCCATGCCTCTCACCGTGACGCACTCGCATTCGCACGGAGACCACATTGCCGGCGACGCAGCGCTCCAGGCACTCAATGATCCGGCAATCCCTGTCACGTTTGTTCCGCCCACGGTCGACGGCGTCAAGCAGCTGTACAAGATCGACCACTGGCCCGACGACCTTGGCTCGATCGACCTCGGTGACCGCGTTCTCGACGCCATTCCCATCCCCGGCCACGACACTGCCAGCATCGCACTCTACGACCGCCAGACTGCCATCCTGCTCACCGGCGATAGCGTCTACCCCGGACGCATCTATATACGCGATTTCCCGGCCTTCGCGCTCAGCAATGCCCGCCTGGTCAAGTTCACTGCCGAAAAGCCCGTCAGCCACATTTTTGGCTGTCACATCGAAGAGACTCGCACGCCGTTCCTCGACTACCCGGTCGGCACCATCTACCAGCCGGACGAGCATCAGCTTTCGCTCTCCCGCGGTGTGCTTCTGGAGATGCAAGCCGCTCTCGACTCCCTCCACGGCACGCCCAAGCGCGTCGCCTACGCCGACTTCAGTCTTTGGCCATCCGGCCCGGCCTTCCGCGCTAACGATGCAGGCGCGCAAGAGGCCTATCGCCAGCGTCAGCAATACCAGCAGGAGCATATGTGGGACCAGACCCAACCTGCCGCCGCTCCGCCTAAACCATAAGCCCCTCGTCCTGCCTCTTACGCGGTAAACGTTTGGTAGGCCCTGCCGGCCCGTTCCGGCGCAGGTTCCTTGCGTTTTAAGGCAGGCCCACTCAGCGCCACGGCCGAAGTTGCCCGGCTCGGATCGCAGCACACGTCCAGCGCCTCCACGCAGCGCGCATCCAGCTGATGCGGAACAAGCTCGCGCAGCTTTGCGACCGCCACCGCATGCGACACCCCCTGCCGGTATGGGCGGCTTTCCGTGATCGCGCGGTACATGTCAGCTACGGCAATGACCCGCGACTCAATCCTCAGCTGAGGTCCGCGCAACCCGTTCGGGTATCCTGACCCATCCAGCTTCTCGTGGTGCGCCCCCGCAATCTCTGCAAGCTCTGTGAACGGCTCAATCCGCGCTAGAATCTGCCGTGTCAGCCGCGGATGCTCCATCACCGTATGCCATTCCTCCGCGTTCAGCCGGCCACTCTTGTCCAAAATCGTATTCGGCACCGATAGTTTGCCGAGATCGTGCAACAGCGCCGCGCGATGCACCACTCGCAGCCGATCCGCCGGCAGGCCGAGCGTAGCCGCCATAGCCACCGCCACCTGCGCCACGCCCACCGAGTGGCGATATGTGAAGGGGCTTTTCGCGTCCACCACGTCCGCAAATGCCTCGCAGATCTGGTCGATCCCTTCTGCTCCCACCCCTTCCGATGCCTTAGGGTCGAGCTCAATCACCAGCTGCCGAATTGCATCGAGATCATCCGCTGGCAGGCACTGCGTCCAAAGCTGCCCGCAGCTGTCAAGCTCCGCCGCGGCCTGCACCAGCTCCGGATCAAACCAGTGGCCGCTGCGTTGTTGCAACTCTGCCAAGGCTGCCTCGGCAGTCAGCTCACAGGCAAACGCGTCCAGGTGCTCGGCCAGCGTAACAATCCGGGCCAGCTGCGGGATGGCTCCTCCGCGCAGACGCCGCGGAGAACCGGACCCATCCCAGTGCTCGTCCAGCGCAGCTACTGCGTCGCAAGTTGCGGTCGAAAGCCCCAGCTTGCGGAGGATGCTGGCACCGCGCTGGCAACGCGGCGGACGCGTCTCCTCTCCGTTCTTTGGCCGGCGAGCGTCCATGTGCAGAACGCGGCCAAGTTGCTGTCTCGGCGGAGGCTCGTCCCGCAGGTCCTCACGCATCCGCTGCCATGCGCTGCGCTTCGCCCAGGACGGCGTTTTCCTGGGATCCGTGGCCGCGCTGCTCGGCTCCGGGCGCTGGTCCTGCCGCACCATCTGCCCCAGGCGGAGGGCGTTGCTGCTGCTGCTGCTGCAGCCGATATCCTTGAGCAACAGCGCGTAGTAGAGCGGCGTGAGCTCCTCTGCGGACAGGCCCAGCGCCCGTCCCAGCCGCATGCCGAGCAGGCAGCTGCGCAAGGCATGGCCGGGAACCGCATCCTCCGTCAGGTCGATTGCAAAGGACAGGGCGGAGAGAATCTCGGAAAAGGTAATGACGACCTTGCCCGCCGATCCTACGCGCCGGAACGTGCCCGGGCGATTCACTCTGTGTGCCGGTTCAGAAGCCTCGTGCATCCGCTTGCGCCCCTCGTCTCCGGCTTGTTTTCGTGGAGTCGTGTGCCGGAACCACGCCCCGTCTGGCGATTCTAGAGCCCAAAACAGTCCGGTTTTACCCACATCAGACCAACGTTGTAGGCCGATTGCAGGCAATTGCCACAGAAGTTGCACGCTCTCAAGCCCAACGCAGCCGGTTACTTCCTGCGTTCGCCAACATCGCATCCATAAACCGCAATGCACGGTACGGAAGTCATGCAGCACGCATCCACCGTTTGCCGTTGCGCGTAGTCTTACTAAGAGCCAAGCCTGCATATGCGGCCAGGCCCCGAAAGGCACAGATGCTGATTCGCAACAAAAAACTTTACGGCGGCGACATCGCTTCGTCCCAGATCACGCCGCACTCCGTCTTTGAGACCGGCCGTCCGTCGCGTCGCAGTTTCCTTTCCGGTGCCGGCGCTCTCGCCGCCTCCAGCCTGCTCTCCCGGCCCGCCTTTGCCGACGACGCCCTGACTACTATCCCCGGAAAGTTCCAGGCGACCGACCCCCAAACGCCCTTTGCGAAAGCCACTACCTACAACAACTTTTATGAATACGGCGTCGACAAGGACCTGCCCGCGAAGAACGCTCACACTCTGCATACCCGGCCCTGGTCCGTGCAGGTCTCTGGCCTGGTCAAAAAGCCGCTCACCGTGGGCATTGACGACCTCATGCACTACCGCCCGCTCGAGTCCCGCGTCTATCGCCACCGCTGCGTCGAGGCCTGGTCAATGGTCATTCCCTGGGACGGCTACTCGCTCTCCGAGTTCGTCAACTTCTGTGAGCCGCTGCCCAGTGCGAAGTACCTGCAATTTGTCTCGCTCGTCGATCGCAAACAGATGCCCGAGCTTCCCGACGGCTTTCCCTGGCCCTATCTCGAGGGTCTGCGCATGGATGAAGCCATGCATCCTCTCACGCTGCTAACATTCGGCTGCTATGGCCAGGTGCTGCCCAATCAAAACGGCGCACCCGTACGGGTGGTCGTGCCGTGGAAGTGGGGCTACAAGTCGGCCAAAGCCATCGTCAAGGTCATCTTCACCGACAAGCAGCCCAAGACCATGTGGAACGAGCTCAACAGCGAGGAGTACGGCTTCTACTCGAACGTGAACCCAAACATTAGCCATCGCTGGTCCCAAGCCCACGAGCGCCGCATCGACGGAGGCTTCCCGCACAGCGTCCCTACGCAGATGTTCAACGGCTATGGCGACCAGGTCGCAAGCCTCTACGCCGGCATGGACCTCAACCGCTACTACTGATTCCTGACCGCCGTTTTGGCAAAGCCAGGATCTCGCGGTAGCTTTCCATCCGTACCCCTATCTCAGGCGGCCGCACCGTTTGTGATGGGGTACACTGCCTCGCAGCATCACTCCTTCAAAACCCGATGCCCACCCGCCTCATTCCCTACGTCAAGGCCGTCGTCCATCTCCTCTGCCTCGCGCCTTTCGTCCTCCTTCTCGCCCGCTACCGTACCGGCGCTCTCACCCTGCTTGCCGATCCTGTCAACTACATCACTCACTTCACAGGTGACTGGGCGCTTTGGATCCTGCTCGTCTCGCTGGCCATCACCCCTCTCCGCCGCCTGCATTTCCGCCTTTCCAACCTCATCCGCTTTCGCCGCCTGCTCGGCCTATACGCCTTCTTCTACGCCTCGCTGCATCTCGCTACCTACGTCTTCCTCTTCTCGGGCTACGATCTGCCCACCGCCTGGGCCGGCCTCAGCCACGGCCACCCCGCCGAGCTCTGGCGGCAGTGGCTCGCTACCTGGCCCACTATCCTCCAGGATCTTGAAAAGCGCCGCTTCATCCAGGTGGGCCTGCTCTCCTGGGTTCTCCTGCTCGCCCTTGCCCTTACTTCGCCACAGATCGTCCTGCGCAGGATGGGAGGCCGCAACTGGCAGCGCCTCCACCGCCTGGTCTACCTGGCCGCCGTCGCCGCCTGCGTTCACTACTGGTGGCTGGTCAAAGCAGGCGTCCGCCGCCCACTGCCGGACACCCTGATCCTCACCGCGCTCCTGCTCGCCCGTCTTCTCTGGACCCTTCGCAAAAAGGCTTCAACTAGCCGCACAGCCCACGGACCTGCCGCCGTCTCGTCTTTGTGAGCCTCTGTGCCGCCTCTCGCGTCCTCTGTGCTTGTCTTTTCTCCCCGCAACTCCTTCTTCCCACGCGGTTCTAATCAGACGGAGGGAAACCCTTGCGAGCCGGACTCTGCTTCTTGACCTGCACCATACTGGCAGTTCCTGCACTCGCGCAAGACGAGGCCGCCGCACCCACCCATAAAACCACCGCCCAGCTCAAGCTGCCCTCCTCCAGGATCGCCCCCAACCTTCCCCTGAACCCACGCGAGCGCGCCGTCCAGCTCCTCGATCGCTTTACCTTCGGCCCGCGACCGGGTGATGTCGACCGCGTCTTGGCCCAAGGGTCAGACCAGTGGTTCGAGCAGCAACTCACGCCCGAAGCCATCCCCGACCCCGCCCTCACCGGCCGCCTCCGTGACTTTCCAACCCTCACCCTGCCCCCCGATCAAGCGCTCCTCCGCTTCCCCGACCGCGGTACAGTCGAGCAGGTCGCCGACGGCAAGCGTTCCTACCCCACCGACCCGCTCCTCGCCAGCGTCTACGAGGTCCAGGTGTACAAGCTCCAGCAGGAGCGCTCTGCGAAGCTCGCCGGCCCAACCCCGCCGGACGACGCGGCCGCCCAGAACGCCAAAGACTCCCAGAAGAAGCTCGACCAGGACGCTGCCGCCCATGTTGCCGGCCAGCTCTTCGCCCTGCCCAAAGCACAGCGGATGGCCGCCCTCAACGCCCTGCCCGCGCCCGACCGCATCGCCTTTGCCACCTTCGTACCCGGCGATCAGCGGACTGTTCTCTTCAACGATTTCAGCCCCCGCGAGCGAGAAACCATCCTCGCCTTCCAGGGCGGCGTCGGCTCCCAGAACCGCACCCTAGACGAGCTTACGCAAGCCAAACTTCTGCGGATCATCCTCTCCGAGCGTCAGCTCCAGGAGGTCATGACCGACTTCTGGTTCAACCACTTCAACGTCTTCGCTCCCAAGGATTCCGACCAGTGGTACACCACCAGCTACGAGCGCGACGTCATCCGCCCGCACGCCCTCGGCAAGTTTCGCGACCTCTTGCTCGCTGCAGCCGAAAGCCCGGCGATGATGGTCTATCTCGACAATTGGCTGTCGGTTGGCCCCAACTCGCTGGCGAACGGAGTCGACCCCGCCAAACCCAACGCCAGACCCGGTAAGCGCGGCCTGAACGAAAATTACGGCCGCGAGGTCATGGAGCTGCATACCCTCGGCGTCAAGGGCGGCTACACCCAGGCCGACGTCACCGCGCTCTCCGCCATCCTCACAGGTTGGAGCGTCGACCGTCCCAACCAGGGCGGTCCCTTCCTCTTCGATCCCAAGAAGCATGAGCCCGGCTCCAAACACTGGTTCGGCTACATGATCGATGAGGCGGGCAACGTCTCCGGTCAACCCATCGCCCCCGCCCTGGTCCAGGCGATCGCCCACACCAACGGCCAGCCCGGCATGAAGCAGGGAATCGCCGCGCTGGTCCTGCTCGCCGCCAGCCCCCAGACCGCTCATTTCCTCAGCTTCAAGCTAGCTCAGCGCTTTCTTGCCGACGACCCCCCACCCGCCCTCGTCGATCGCCTTGCCTCTGCCTACCTTGCTTCCGACGGCGACATCCGCACCGTCCTTCGCGCGCTCGTCCAGTCGCCCGAGTTCAATTCGCACCGCTACTTCCGCAACAAGGTCAAGACACCCGAAGAGTTCCTCGCCTCCGCCTTCCGCGCCACGCTTACCGACCCCCAAAACGCCGGAGCTCTCGCCGCGCGCCTCAACGACATGGGTCAGCCGCTCTACCGCGCGCTGCCCCCCACCGGCTACTCCGTTACGGCGGACCACTGGATGAATACCCAGTCCCTGCTCGCCCGCCTCAATTTCGCCGACCAGCTCACCCACAGCCGCTTCGCCAACCAGAAGTTCGACTCCTCCCGCGTCCTCGCGCTCTCCCTGATGACGGACCGCGGAGCCAACTCGTCTGAGATTCCGCATGCCAGGCCGGTGACTCTTTTGCCCGCCGGTCCAACCTCCATCTCCGGCCAGGAGATCGCTCTGCGCGTGCTCGAAGCCAGCCTGATCGAAGGCGAGATCTCCCCCAGCACCGCGCAGTTCATCCACTCTCAGCTAAGTCAGCAGCCCCCTGCCAACCCGACTGACACGCTCAACCTGCTCACCGCGCTCCTGCTCGGCAGCCCCGAGTTCCAGCTTCGCTAGAACAGTACGTGCAGCGACATCTCGATTGTTCGCGCCTGCCCAATCGCATTGCGCACCGAGCCGAACGTCATAGTGTTGTTCGGTGTCACATACAGCCGCCCCAGGTCAGTGTTCTGCGTCATCGCGGACGTCGCCACCTGCCCGTACGCGACCGGTGTTCCCGCAGCGGGCGGAGTCCCGATTGTGGCCGGGGTCAGTTTGCTCTGGCTCACGGTTGCTGAGTTGTTTGGAACGTCCGGGCTGAAGCTATTGGACAGGTTATAGACGTCGAACGTATAGCGCGCGCTGAACCGGTCATTGAAGCGTGTGATCTTCTGCAGGCTCGCATCCGCATCCTTTTGAAATCCCTGCCGGAAGATGTTGCGCTGCCCCGGAGTAAAGTCATTTTCAAAGATGTCGCACGGCTCGTTGTTCGTGCAGGCCGGCACGCCCTTCTGCCCCGGAGCGAGCGAGTTGACCTGCAGCTGCGTCGGGTCGATGTAGGGCACGTACTGGTAACTTACCGCCGGCGCTCCACCTGTGGCGGACGGGGTCTGCGTTACCGCCGTCAGCTGCGTTCCGGGGTGGCCGGTCAGCGCGGACTTCGGATTCGCCCCGTTCTTGATCCCAATCACCGGATTGGTAAGCGACGGAAAGTTGCCGAAGTAAATGCTGCCTACCGCTCCATCGAACTCATACAGACTGAACGGCTGCCCGCTCTGCAGGCGCGTGATGCCTACCAGCTGCCAGCCATTGGTAAACTTGCCCAGCAGGGAAGAGTCTCTGGCCATTTTGGGCAGATGGAAAACGTACGCGAAGTTCAGCACATGGGTGCGATCAAAGTCCGCCTTGGCATAGGAATCGCGCAGGTTGTTCGGATTATCGCCGGTGAAGAACAGTCCGATATCCGACTGCTCATCGAGGGCATGGCTGTACGTGTAGGAGACCGTGAACGACGTGTAGTTGGTTAGCTGCTTCTGCGCGTGAAACTCAAACGCGTTGAATTCCGAGATCCCCGCCGCCTTGAACAGAGCCGCATTCGGGCTGTAGCCCACGTAAGGCACGCGCAGGTCGATATTGCCTCCGTCATAGCTGTCGTACGGTTCGGTCGAGATCGGATTGTAGTACTTGCCGGAGGGCTTGTTGGTGTTCAGCACCTCGTACCCATAGGTGCTGGTTTCCCCATTGATCGGATTGGTCGGCGTAGCGACCCCGGGCTCGTTGAACGGTACCGGAATGACCAGGTGTCTTCCCACATTGCCCGTGTAGCCAAACGTCAGCACAACATCGCGCGTAGCCTGCCACTGCAGGTTCAGCGCGTAGTCGATCGTGTACGGCAGCTTATTGTTACGGGCGTACGCGCCGAAGTTATATGGTTGCACACCGCAGTCGCTGTTCGAACTCGTTGTCTCCACCGCAAGTCCGCCGCAACCCGAGCGAATCTGGTTCGCTGTTACCAGCCGGTTCGTAAAGCTCGACGGATTCGACGACGACACGGGAATGGCCGTCGAGCCAAGCGGATTTTCCAGCGTACGCGTGCCTGCACCCGTTACGTAGTTCACCAGCGGCGGAGCCTCGGTTGCGCCGAAAGGACCGCCGATACTCGCGCCTGCGGGCTGCGACAAATAGCTGAAGTACTCGCCCCGATCATAGTACGTCCCGAATGACCCGCGAACCACCAGCTTCCCCGCAGTCGCAAGCGGCGTATACGCAAAACCCAGTCGCGGCGACACGCCCCACTGCCGTCCGGTCAACGTCGAATTGCTCACTCCCGCCGTCGGCGCAAATGCATTGTTGCCCGCCACGACAAAGCCGCTGTTGTTCACCGCACTTTGGGTCACGTTGTATAACGTCGGCTCAAAGTTGAAGATGTTCCCATATTTCTCGGTAAAGCCTCCATCGTAGTCGTAGCGCACACCGAAGGTCAGGCTGAGATTGGGCGTCGCGCGCCATTGATCCTGCACGTAGCTGCCGAACTCGTTCGAGCGGTAGTAGCGGTTAGCTGGCCCCAGCAACTCGCTCGACGCACTCACCTGCCCCTCGACGAACGTGACAAAGTTAGCCGCGGTCACGCTGCCTAGATCCGTGCGCCGGTTGCGCACATTCAGCTGCGTATAGCTGTAGTTGCTGCCGATCGAAACATTATGCTTGCCCAGGCTGAGAATCAGGTTCGTCGAAGGTACAAGGCGATTCTGAAAGTAGCCTGCATTGGCGAAGTTGCTGTTCGGACCTACAGTCACGGCAGAGCCGTTCGAGTACGCAAATTTGCTCAGCGTGATGCCCGGCGTTCCCGTGCCTCCAGGGAACCCAATGCCGAAGGTCGGATCGCCCGGCAGCGTATTGAAGGTGCTGTACACCTTCTGCCGCGAGAACCCGAGACGCTGGTCCCAGTTGACCTTCGATCCCACCGTTATGCTGTTAGAGACCGAAGCCACCTGCGCCCCGGTGTCCTCGGTTGCCGGATAGCCCGACGTGTTTGCATTGGTAAACGGGCTCAGGTCCGGCGCGTGCTGGTAGTAATACTTCAGCGAGATCCGGTCATGAGCTGTTGCGTTGTAGTCGATAGCGCCTGTCGCCTCGTCTGCCTTGAAGAGCGCGCCGCTGTTGATGAAGGCGTTGGTCGAGGTCACGCCGTTCGCAACGTTGGTTGAGGAGGGAATCAGGTACTGGCCGTTCGGCAGTTTCTGTCCCAGGATTGCCATCGCTACCGGATCAAAGGTGCCATTGAATGCGGTCGGCGTTCCCAGCGCCTTCCCTGTAGCAGGAGAGATATAGTTCGAAAGCGCATTATAGGAATTGATCGCATTCAGAATGCCCGCCTGCGAACGGTCGTCCGTCAGCGCAAATGGCACCTCCACCGCTGAGTAACCCTTCAATGCGTCCGCATCGTGCAGATTCTCGTAACCGACAAAGAAGAAGAGCTTGTTCTTGATGATTGGACCACCCACCGTGGCTCCCACGTAGTCCCGGTGAAGCTGCGGAACCAGAAAGCTGTAGGGCAGGTTCAACTGGTACAGCACGCCCTGCTTGTTGAAGTAAGGCGCAGCATTGGCGAAGTTAGTGGCTCGATTTCCATAGATTTGCCCATGAAAAACGTTGGTCCCGGTCTGCGTCGAAACATCGATCTGCGCCCCGCTGCGATTGCCTTGCTGCGCGTCATACTCCGACGTATTTACGCGCAGCTCCTGGATAAACTCCGGAGGGGGCGTCGCCAGCCCATTGCCGGCCGATCCGGCAACGGCGTGTTGGTCTGGGACTGGCCACCGGTCGCCGCGCCCCGGCCGATATTGAACGCATACCTCTGCGAATTGTCCTCAGACGAGCTCTTGCCATTGAAGAGGTTGGTCACATCCACGCCGTTCACCGCAAAGCCGTTGCTGGTGTCGCGTTGTCCGTTGGCCCAGATTGGCGAGTTGCCCAGCCCCGCATTGGTCCCAATGCCACCCACCAGCTCCGTGTTCACGCCCGGAGCCAGGATCGCCGCCTGCGTAAAACTCTGCGTTGCCAGCGGAATCGTCTGAATCTGTTCCGCATTCAACACATAGCCGTTGGTCGCGTCGGTCTGGTTCAGCAAGGGCTGCTCGATCACGTCCACAGTCGTGCTGGTGCTTCCCGCTCTCAGCCGCGAGTTGATCGTTCCGGTCCGATTCTCCTCAATGGGAATTGCAGGCACCCGCTCGCTCTCGAAACCCTGCTGCATAAACAGCAGCGTGTAACTGCCCACCGGCAGATTTTCAAACTGATACGTGCCGTCCTTCTTCGACGTGGTCGTCAGCTTCACACCATTGACGTCCCCGTTTAGCTGCACCTGGGCCCCGGCTATAGCTGCGCCTGTTGTGTCCATTACAGTGCCGTTCAGATTGCCAAGCGTCTGCTGGGCATGGCTTGCGGCCGTCAGAGCGATCACGGCAGCGGGTACGACGGCGTGCAGAACACGCGCGCAAGGGGCGATGCGTCTCATGTGGCCTCACACAATGGAAAACTTGAATGTCCGATCTGCGACGAGGCTACGCAGCCTACATTACCAGCAAGTTAAATGCCGACGAACTCCTTGGTTATGTTGGATTACATAAGAAAAAAAATACCATGTTCAACGCGAAGACAGCCGTCGAACATGGAACTTTTGGTGCAACTTGGGGGAAGCTTGTAGTACATGCCTTCACACCGCGCCCGCCGTGGTCATGTCCGCTTGCGCCCGCCGAGTCCCTTGCCGGCCTTATTTATGGCCGCCGCAATGAACGTGTCGATCCGCATCCGAGTTGGCTAAACGGATGGGCTAATTGCCCAGCTCGGCTGAGAAGCTCCGCGCACATCCGATCACTCGAAGGGGAAATTTCCTGCATCACCGACCTCGTCCGATTACAGCTGCCTCAGCAACCGCCCTCCAAACCCCACCGAAACCCTCAACCTGCTTCCAGCAGTTCTCCTGGGCAGCCCTGAGTTCCAGCTCCGCTAAAACTGCCTAGCTGCGCCTCAGGACCGGTGGACCCCTTAGGCACGACGACGTTTCGCCATCCCCACCAAGCCAAGCATCCCTGTAGCAAGGAGCCCAAGGCTGGATGGCTCGGGAGTAACGGAAGTAACCGTGAGCACACCCGGACTAAAGGATCCCGCAGACGTAGTGTTTTCACCGAAACTCTCAATACCGCTCGTCAAACTGATTGCAAAGGACAGTGACTCAGACGTCGATGCTGCAAGCATCGAGCTGGACAAATCTATCACTTCAAATTCAAACTGCGTGATGTTCCCGCTCGCGTCCGTGGAAAAAAGAAATGAGTCGCTGTTCGAAACAGTGTTCGCTGAAGTAAAGGTATCCACTCCATCGCTAAAGGTGAAGGACGGTGTGAGAGCAGCCTCATTCAGATTAGCCGCGAGCGGTGAGGTGAAGGTAACGGACCCGGTAATCGAATCACTTGTCGTGAAGGGATCACTAACCTCGGTAAAAGTCGGACCGGTGTAGGTGTACGCCGTGTCTGCCTGTGCAGCAAAGCTGGCCGAGACCAGGGCGACACTTGTGAGCAAGCTAGAAATACGCAAAAAGAACCTCCAGATCGAGTAAGTGTTTTCGGGAAAACGCTTCCTCAGCCTATTACAACTTTCGTGTTATGAGACAAGCAATCGACAAAGAGGAACTACATTTAGCTAACGGAAACAGGCTGCCCTCACTCTCACCCTTCGCTCGGAACACCCATTTATTGGAAGTAAAAGTGCCCCGAAGCAAATTCTGCTTCGGGGCACCGCGGTTACATTCAAACGACTGAAGCTTAGTACATACCGTCCATGCCGCCGCCGCCATGGTTGTGTCCGCCGCCAGCCGCCGCTTCCTTCTTCTCCGGAATCTCGGAGATCATGGCTTCGGTGGTCAACATCAGGCCCGAGATCGACGCCGCATTTTGCAATGCCGTCCGCGTCACCTTGGTCGGGTCGATCACGCCGGCCGCAACCAGGTCCTCGTAGGCGCCCGTTCCGGCGTTGTAGCCGAAGTTCGGTTCCTTCGAATCATGGATCTTGCCGATCACAACCGCACCCTCTTCACCTGCGTTTGAGACGATCATCCGCAACGGCTCTTCGATCGCCCGGCGAATGATGTTCGCGCCGATCTTCTCGTCGCCCTCGAGCGTCTTGATCAGGTCATCCACAGCCGCCGAGCAGCGAATCAACGCCACACCGCCGCCCGGGACAATGCCTTCCTCAACCGCCGCGCGAGTCGCATGCATCGCATCTTCAACGCGCGCCTTCTTCTCCTTCATCTCGGTCTCGGTCGCCGCGCCCACCTTGATCACCGCAACGCCGCCAACCAACTTGGCCAAACGCTCCTGCAGCTTCTCACGGTCGTAGTCGGACGTCGTCTTGTCCACCTGCGCACGGATTTCCTTCACACGGCCCGCGATCTTCTCATCGCTTCCGCCGCCATCGACGATCGTCGTGTTGTCCTTGTCGATCGTGACGCGCTTCGCGGTGCCCAGATCCTCGACCTTCACGCCCTCAAGCTTAATGCCGAGATCCTCGGTGATGGCCTTGCCGCCCGTCAGGGTTGCAATGTCCTCGAGCATCGCCTTGCGACGGTCGCCGAAGCCAGGAGCCTTGACCGCGGCCACATTCAATGTGCCACGCAGTTTGTTGACCACCAGGGTAGCCAGCGCCTCACCGTCCACGTCCTCGGCAATGATGACGAGCGGCTTGGCCGTGCGGGCAATCTGCTCAAGCAAGGGCAGCAGGTCCTTCATCGACGAGATCTTCTTCTCGTAGATCAGGATGTAGGGGTTCTCAAGCGCTGCTTCCATGCGCTCGGCATCGGTCACGAAGTAAGGCGACAGGTAGCCGCGGTCGAACTGCATGCCCTCGACCACATCCAGCTGCGTCTCCATCGTGCGCGACTCTTCGACCGTGATCACGCCATCCTTGCCGACCTTGTTCATGGCCGCCGCAATGATCGTGCCGATCTGCGCATCCGAGTTGGCCGAAATGGTACCAACCTGCGCAATCATGTCGCCCGACACGGGCTTCGAGAACGCCGCGAGCGCGCCGCCCTGCACCATACCATGCTCATCGCGCTTGCCGATGATCGCCTCAACCGCCTTGTCGATGCCGCGCTTCAGCGCCATCGGATTCGCGCCAGCCGCAACGGTCTTTACGCCCTCGCGGTAGATGGCCTGAGCCAGAACAGTGGCGGTCGTCGTGCCATCACCAGCCACGTCGGAAGTCTTCGACGCAACCTCACGCACCATCTGCGCGCCCATGTTCTCAAGCGCGTCGTTCAGCTCGATCTCCTTGGCCACGGTAACGCCGTCCTTGGTGATGGTCGGCGAACCGAACTTCTTCTCAATGACGACATTGCGGCCCTTCGGACCGAGCGTCACCTTGACGGCGTTCGCCAGAATATTTACTCCGCGCAGGATTGCCTGGCGGGAATCTTCTCCGTGCAGAATCTGTTTTGCCATGATGCTTACTCCAATTTGCCGGTCGAGCCGGCTGTAAAGGTTTGTTTTCACCCGTGGGAGCGGGTCGAGAACGGCACGAAGTGCCTACTTCGAAACGACGCCGAGAACTTCTTCTTCGCGCATAATTAGCAAGTCTTCGCCGTCGAGCTTGATCTCGGTGCCGGAGTACTTGCCAAAAAGAATGGTGTCGCCCGACTTCACGTCCAACGGAAACACTTTACCCTCATCGTTCGACTTACCCTTGCCGACCGAGACCACCTCACCCTGCTGCGGCTTTTCCTTTGCGGAATCCGGAATAATAATGCCTCCACGCATCGTCTCGCCCTCTTCCGTGCGGCGGACCAGGATGCGATCGTGAAGCGGTGTAAACGTAGTTGTTGCCATAACTTACATCTCCTTAGGTAAAACTTGACGAGGCCCATAAGTGCATAATTAGCACTCAGGCCCTTCGATTGCTAACAATAGTCGCCGGCACCTTTCTCTGTCAACCTGCGCAGTGTGAAATATGAGTCAATCGTGCGCAACTTCGCGCAGGCCGAAGGTAACCTGACCCCATCCGGAAGCCACGTGACGCGCCCGCCTTCACCGACGTAGAATCAGGGCCATGCTGCTTCGCTTCAGACTCGCCACTCCCATTGCGCTCGCACTCTCGATCGGCGCTGCCGCCCCGCTGGCTCGGGCGCAGGATGACTCCGCGCCCCGACGCGGACGCAAGTACAAGGTCCCGCCTGAAACCTCGCACATCGAAGTTCAGGTCCTAAAAGACTCAAACGGCAAGCCGGTCTCCGGTGCCGCCGTCGTCTTCCACGCCGTCAAGGACGGCAGGGACGAAGGCAATCTCGAGGTTAAGACCAACGAAGACGGCAAGGCCGTGATCGACGTCATCGCCACTGGTTCGGATGTGGAGGTGCAGGTCATCGCCGATGGCTTCGCTACCTACGCGGGCGACTACCAGGTTGCCGAGGCGAGCCGCTCCATCGAGATCAAGATGCTGCGTCCCCGCGCCCAGATCTCCAACTACATCGACAACTCCGGCAGGACCTCCGAGCGGCCCATGGGCGTGCAGGAGCCAGCCACGCCGGCCACCCTGCCCGGAACGCCGGTGCAGGTCCCGCAGCAGCGAACCACGAATCAGAATCAAGAGCAGCGGCCCGGCTTGCAGGTCACGCCCTCCGCCGCTCCCTCTGCTTCGAAGAACGCGCCGGTTCAGCAAAAGCCCGTCCAGACCAACCCGCCCACCACCTCGCCGCTCGACACCCCCGACCCTGTCACCAGTTCACCCATCCAGACGAATCCTCCGCCGCACGACCTTCGGTAAGCGCGGGTGGATATCTCCAAGCCGCTCATCGGCAAAGTCGCCCTCGTCACCGGAGGGGCAAAGCGCATAGGCAAGGCGATCGCTCTGGCTCTTGCCGAGGCCGGTGCGGAGGTGGCGATCACCTACCGCCGCTCCAGCGATGAGGCAACGGCCACCGTTCGGGAGGTCACCGCTCTCGGCGTCCGCGCCTCCGGACACCCCTGCGACCTCGACCAGCCCGCCGACATCCCCCGCGCCGTTGACCTCGCCGTAGCTGCGCATGGAAGGCTCGACCTCCTGGTCAACAATGCCGGCGCTTTCTCCTCCGCGAAACTCGAAGAGATCACCGCCACCGAGTGGGACGCGATGTTCGCCGCCAACACTCGTGGGCCCTTTCTGATGGCGCAGGCTGCCTACCCACATCTTTGCCAAGCCGGCGGACGCATCGTCAACATTGGCTCGCTCGGCGGTCTCGAACCGTGGGCCACGCACGCTCACTACTGCGCGTCCAAGGCTGCGCTGCACATGCTGTCGCAGACCATGGCCAAGGCCTGGGCACCGGAGATCAGCGTCAATTGTGTTGCGCCCGGGATGATCGAGCAGGGCGAGGTGGAAGCTGCCTATCGGCACTTCGCCGACCGTACCCCGATGAAGCGGAACGGCAGCCCCGCCGATGTGGCCGCTGCCGTGCTGTTTTTCGCGACCGGTCCCCACTTCATCACCGGTCAGCTGCTCGCCGTCGACGGCGGCCTCGGACTTTAGCGTGCTAAGACCGGATCGACTCCATCAATCGCCCGAACCAACTTTTTTCTTTGAACTCGTCGTACAGGTTCTGCGGCTCCTCCACGGGCGAAACCGCCGCGCCCTCAAACACGCAGCGCGGATTGATCGTCACGAGGCTCTCGGCATAGTCGGCCCCATATTTCTTCGCCACTACGTCTCGTGCCTCGCTCAGCCGCGGCGGCCGCGAGCTCAGGTTATGCGCATCTGTCGCCAGGAAGTGCACCCAGCGCCGCTCCAGCAATTTGTGCGCCGTGCGTTGCGCCGTGCGCCCCATCTTGCCCGTCACGGAGTCACCCGTCACCTGCACCAGCACCCCGCCGCGCATCCACTCCCCCACCCGCTCCAGGTCATGCTGCAGCGTAGGGTTGCGCTCCGGATGCGTGAGAATCGGTGTCAACCCGGCTAGCTGCAGCTCGTAAAACGTCTCCGCGAGCCCCGGAGGCACGCCGTAATCCGGAACCTCAACCATCAGGTAGCCAAGCCCGTTTACGCTGAAGCGCGACGGGTTTTCCTTGACCTCGACGAGGTTGTCATAGGAGAGATGAAAGTCGCACCCCTGGCCGAGCTTCAGCGCTACGTTCTCCGCGTTCAGGGCGTCCTGCAACGCCTTGCGCCGTTGCTCATTCAGCTCAGGCTGGAAAGCGAACTGTCCGCTCGCATGCGGAGTGCACACAATCTCGGTGATTCCGTCCGCCGCTGCCGCCTTTGCCATAGCGAGCGACGTCTCGAAGTCCTTCGCTCCGTCATCGAGGCCCCACAACAGATGATGATGGATGTCAACCATGCAGCGTTCAGAGTACCACCGGGGCTGCTCAACCGGCCGCCACCAGGGACTCCGCGATCGAACGAAAAATGCGCAGCCCGTCTGCCGAGCCAAGCAACTGTTCGCTCGAGCGGTCCGGATGCGGCATCATTCCCAGCACATTGCGGCCTTCGTTCAGGACGCCGGCGATGTTTTCGAGTGAGCCGTTGGCATTGTGCTCCGAAGTCGTCTCGCCCGCCGCGCTCGCATAGCGAAACGCCACGCGATCCTGCCGGTTCAGCTCGGCCAGTGTCTCCGCATCGCAGAAGTAGTTGCCTTCCATGTGGCCGACGGGCATCCGTAGCACCTCGCCGCGCCCGATCCCGCGCGTAAACGGCGAGTCGGCCGTCTCGCAGCGTAAGTGCAGGTGCTTGCACACGTAATGTTGCTGCGCATTGCGCATCAGCGCCCCCGGCAGCAGTCCAGCCTCGGCCAGGATCTGAAACCCGTTGCATATCCCCAGCACCAGACCGCCAGACGCCGCAAAGCGCTTCACCGGCTGCATGACTGGGGCAAATTTCGCCAGCGCGCCCGTGCGCAGGTAGTCGCCGTAAGCGAAGCCTCCGGGAACCAGAATCGCATCGCAGTTCTCGAGATCGGTCGAGGCATGCCAGAGCAGCGTCGCCTGCTCACCCAGCACGGCGGCCACCGCGTGGTAGGTATCGTGATCGCAGTTCGATCCAGGAAAGACCAATACGCCAAATTTCATAAGCCTAGATTACATCCGGGCAACCTCAACCTAGCCGATATCGCGTCTCCGCCAGCCGATACAGCGGCCGCCAAACCAGACGATTGGTCGTCACCACCATGAGCGAGATCAGGATCGTGCCCAGCAGCAAAATAGGGAACTGTCCGTGCTCGGTCGCGGAGCTGATCTGCGCCCCGAGACCCAGCGTCGTCAGCGTGCGGTTGTCCAGGCGGAAGTACTCCGCGATGATGCTCGCATTCCACGCGCCGCCCGACGCCGTCACCATGCCCGTAATCAGGTATGGAAAGATGCCCGGCAGAATTACCTTCCGCCAGCGATCGAAGCGGCTGAAACGAAACAGCGTCGCCACCTCCTTCAGGTCGGTCGGGATCGCCATCGCCCCCGCAATCACGTTGAACAGGATGTACCACTGCGTGCCCAGCAGCATCAGCACGATCGACCCCAGCCCCAGGCCGCCGCCCAGCCGCACCAGCGCCAGCAGGATCACCGGGAACAGCGCCGTCGCCGGCACCGAGGCGGCAATCTGTGCGAGCGGTTGAGCGATGCGCGCCAGCCGTGGATTGAACCCGATAGCTACTCCCACCGGAATCGTCCAGCCCGCCGCCAGCAGCAGCGAAAAGTTGACCCGCAGAAACGTCGCGCCTGCTCCCTTCAACAGCTCAAAATATTGCGCCCGATCGACAGGACTAAGCAGCACCAGCGCCCGCTGCGCCGCAAACAGAACTGCCGCCGCGACGACCAGCATGACCACCCAAGGCAGCACCCGGGCAGAAGCCGAACCGGTCCTCCGTATCGGCCCGGTCGCCAGCTTCTCCATCCGCGCCGCGCGTGTCTTCGCCAGATGACGATAGAACGCCTCGCCCAGCGGCACCGTCGTATGCTTCAGGATCGCTTGGACCCCCGCCGAGTTCGCGAAGATGTGCAGCAGCGGCGAGCTCCCATGCTTCGAGCTCTCCACCTGCTCGAACTTGAATTTGTCACTCCATGTTATGAGCGGCCGCCACACAAGCTGATCCGTCGCCACGATGATCGCTACCATCGTCAGCAGTCCATACAGGATCGCGTGGCCATTTCCGGCGTCCGCCGCCGTCTGCAGGTACGATCCCAGCCCAGGCAGCCGGAAGTCGCGCGAGCCGAAATGAAACATCTCGCACGCCATCAGGAAGAACCACCCCCCCGCCACGGACATGATCGAGTTCCACACCAGGCCAATCGCGGCAAATGGAAGCTCGAGCTGAAACAAACGCTGCGGGGCCGAGTACCGATAGATGTTCGTCGCCTCCAGCAGCTCGCGTGGAATGGACTTCAGCGAAGAATAAAAGCTGAACGCCATATTCCACACCGCACCCGTAAAGATCAGGATGATCGCCCCCAGCTCCACGCCGATATGCCGGGTAGGGAACAGGCTGATCATCGCCAGCATCACCGGAGGCAAAAAGCTCAGCACCGGGATCGACTGCATGATGTCGAGCGCCGCGATCATCAAAGGTTCGATCCGTTTGTTATATGCGGCGGTGTAGCCGTACGTGATCGCGAAGACCAGGCTCAGCACGTATGCGAGGAAAATGCGCACAACGGAATAAAACGCATAGAGCGGCAGCGCCCGCGGCGAAAGCGACACAACCATCTGTTCCGCCGGCGGACCTGCCCAGAACATGCAGATGCGCACCACGCCATAGAAGCAGGCCAAGCCCATGACCGCCACGCACAGGTCCAGCACAAACGGCCAGCTGCGCCGCAGTGCCTGCGAGCGGGCCAGCAGTTCGCGGCCGGGCGTGTTTGAAAACGAGGGAACGCTGCTGAGGTGAGGAAGTCTCATGGCCTCTACTCGTCGCTCTCCAGGCCCGCTTCTTCCGTCTCAAGCTCATGGTGTAAACGCTCTGGCTGCGTGAACCGCCGGCGCGCCGCGTCGAAGTCGAATAGCTCCGCGTAGCGTCCCCAGCTCACCGCCGTTTCGAGCTGGCGCACGGTCTCTTCTTCGGTGAACTGCTCGTCCAGGATGTCGTGGAAGAACTCCTCAGAGACTGACCCGTCGCTCTTGGTCTCGACCGCCCGCACAATCTGTCGCAGGAGTAGCACATGCTCAAGCGCCGCCTTGCGGAAGAGCTGCTTTTGATCGAGGATGTCGGAGTTTGCGAAGTCGGTTCCCGTGCGGGTAATCTCCGCGTCGCCTTCGTTCACCTTCAGAAACCCCAGCAGGTTGGCCGCGTCCACAATCGGAAGCAGATCGTCAATCTCAAAGGCAAGATCGTCCGCCAGCCGGTAGATATCATCCTTGCCCTGATGGTCAAGCAAAATTTCCAGCAGTCCCGCGATCCCTCCCGGCCGCGCATGCGGCAGCATCTGGTAATGCGGTGCCTTCTTCTCAGGCGATGTCGCAGTCCCGGGCGTCTGCGGCAGCTCCGGCGGCTTCGCATCCGGCTGCGTCAGCACCTTGTACACGTAGTCCACCAGCTGCGTAAACGCCGGGGCCTTGCGGTCGCGCGGATGCTGCAGGCTCACCTTGAAGTCCGTCCGCACCCTGCCCGGATTGCGCCCGAGCACGATGATCCGGTCGGCCAGCAGGACGGCCTCTTCGATGTTGTGCGTCACGAGAAAAATCGCCTTGGTCGGGATCGTTTTATTCTGCCAGAGCTCCAGCAGTTCGCTGCGCAGGTTCTCGGCCGTCAGCACATCGAGCGCCGAGAACGGCTCATCCATGAAGAGGACTTCAGGCTCCACCACCAGCGCCCGGGCAAAGCCGACACGCTGCCGCATGCCGCCCGAAAGCTCCTTCGGATACGCGGCCTGAAATCCATCCAGACCCACCGTGTCGAGCATCTTCAGCGCGCGCTTGCGCCGCTCCGCCGGGTCCATTCCCCGGGCCTTGAGCACCGCCTCCACGTTCTCCTCAACCGTCAGCCACGGAAACAGCGCGAAGCTTTGGAAGACAATCGAGACGTTGACCTCGGTCGACGAGATGGCTTGTTCGTGCCAGAAGACCTCACCCGCCGAGGGTGCTGAAAGCCCGGTCAGCATGCGCAGCAGCGTTGATTTGCCTGAGCCAGAAGGTCCGAGCAGCGCCACAATCTCGCCCGGAATGATCGAAAGATCGGTCGGAGCGATCACCTGGATGCGATTCTCGCTCGGCTGGGCATAGTACTTCTCAACGCGCTCAGCGCGGATGATAGCTTCGGGCATAGGCAATCTTCTTGTCAGGAGTTCAGCGGCTTCTACGCGGTCGAGGCGCGCGCAAAGGAACCTTCGGTCAGCGTAACACCACTTTCTTGGTATGATGAGAAAGCGTCGTCCGGCGTGTCTTATGCCTGCGCTCGCGACCACGCCAGCCGGGAAGCAGATTCACAAACACTCTTGGGGACCAGCATGTCAGAAGCAGCAGCCGCCACTCCGTATAAGCCGCGCGTTCTCGTCGCCGACGATGAACAGGTTATCGCCAATACCCTCGCCATCATCCTCAATCAGGCGGGCTTTGAAGCGCGCGCGGTGTACAGCGGAGAGAAGGCTATCGAGACGCTTGAAAGCTTCGAGCCCGATATGCTGATCTCGGACGTCATCATGACCGGCATGACCGGCATCGATGCCGCGATTGCCACCCGAGCCAAGCGTCCTTCCTGCAAAATCCTGCTCTTCTCCGGCCAGGCCGCTACCGCCGACCTGCTTGAGAAAGCCCGGGCGCAAGGCCATGAGTTTGAAATTCTCGCCAAGCCCGTCCATCCCACGGACCTGCTCGCCAAGCTCCGCCGCCAGTCCTAAGGCGCAGGCCTCTGCCGCTCCTTCACCCGCACGGCCGGTGACCCCGCATAGACCGTCCAGGGTTCCAGATGCTTCGCCGTCACCGCGGCCAAGCCCAACACCGCACCCTCCCCCACCTGTACCCCCGGACCCACGCACGCGCGCGCGCAGATCCACGCATACGGCCCAATCTCCATCGCATAGCTCAGCAGCGGAAATCCCGGGTCGTCGAAGTCGTGCGTGGCGCCGCACACATACGCGCCTTGCGACAAGATCGCATGCGACCCCAGCTTCAGCGGCGCAGGATTGTAAATCTCCACGCCATCGCCGGCCGTCACCTGGTCCGCGCACACCAGGTTCCAGGGCGCATATACCCTTGAGCCCGGGTAGAAGTGGCAGTGCGGCCCCATCGTTGCGCCGAACCACCGCAGCAGCATCGCCCGCCAGGCATGCAGCGGCCGCGGCGAGCTGCGATACAGCAGCAGCCAGCACACATTCCACACCAGCCGCCGCAGCCGGTCGCGCACAGAGAACGCCGGGCGCAAATATGGATCCACCGCTGTCTCTGGCGAGATATGTTCCGCCGAGTTGTAAAAGCTCTCCTTCGGCATCCCTCAACTCCCGCAAGCGATCACTGCTCTAGCGCGCCGCTCCGCTCAAACAACCGAATGATCGTCACCGCATTGCGGCGCATATCGTAGTGCTCGTCAAATGTTCTGAGCGCTTGCCGGTACATCGCCTCGCGCCGCTCTAGCGGCATCTCGATCCAGCACCGGATCAGGTTCTCCGTGCCTTCCTGCGTATCGAGTTCCATCAACCCCGCGCCTTCGTCCGCAATCTCCCGCGCGATGTTGATCTTATCGGCCAGCAGCACCGCGCGTCCGCAGCCCAGCGCCTCCGCGACCGCGATGCCGAAGTTCTCCTGGTGCGATGGCAGGATAAACGCTTCGCTCGCAAAGAATGCTCCCCACTTCACCTCTCCGCGCAGCAGCCCCGGCCAGTGCACACGTTGGGTCAAGTTTGCTTCCAGCACCATCTGCCGCAGCGTCTCGCTCCAGTCCTCAAAGTCCGGCCCGGCCATTACCAGATGCAGCTCCGGATCGAGCCTCGCCAGCTTCACAAAGGCGCGGATCAGCAGGTCGCAGCCCTTTTTCGGATGAATGCGCCCCAGGTAGAGCAGGAATCTCCGGCCGCGCAGTCCGGGGTACTCGGCCAGGAACGCCTCCCGCAGGACCTCACCCTCCTTCGGCGGACGGCTCGCTCCATAGGGCACCACGAAGCCCTTCCAGTGATGCAGCCAGAAGCTCTGCTCGGCCAACCGGCTCTCTTCCTTCGTGGTAAACAGCACGCGATACGCGCCGCGCAGCACCCAGTACTCCGCCACGAGCCAGTACACCCACTTCTTCATGTGCTTGCGGGGGAATCGGTGCTTGAAGTACGGGTCAAGCATGCCGTGCGTAAACACCACATACGGTTTGCGGCCGCTAAGCGTCAGCCACGCCGCCAGCCCGCAGTACTGCCAGAGGCCGTTCACCACGATGCCATCAAAGCGGTCGCGATTCGCCCGTAGCCAGGGAAGCAGCTTGCGCGTGAATCCGTACACTGTGTTGATTGGCCCCAGCGCATGGACCGGAAACGGAATGTCGTCAGAGTAAGGCTGCTTCGGGTCGTCGAGCGTCACCACCTCGCCCGTATAGCCGATCGGCCCGAAGCTCAGCAGGACACGCACCGACTCCGACGGCCCGCCCGCGGCTGGGTTCAGCGTCCCGATGATGTGCAGAATGCGAATCGGAGTCTCTAGCCTCGATCGATCAGCGGCGTGGATGCACCGCGGGTCACGTAGCGAATCGCCTGCTGCAGGCCCACGACGTCCTGCTCAAAGCTCCATTGCTCCACGCGCTCCCGCGCCCGCCGGCCCATCTCGGCTGCGGTCGCAGGCGACGCAAGCACCTGCTTGAGCGCCGCCACCAGCGCATCCACATCACCCGCCCGAAACACACATCCCTCGACGTCGTTTGTCACCAGGTCAAAGTGCGAGCCAACCTCGTCCGACACGATCACCGCGCGCCCTGCGTTCATCACTTCGTTCACGATCAAGCCCCAGGGTTCATGCCGCGAGGGCAGCACAAAGACCGTCGCCAGGTCGAAGAACCGTGGCAGCTCTGACTGGTTGCGAAAGCCACAAAACCGTATGCCACGGAGGCCTATGGCGGCAGCCTGCGCCTCGAGCGCCGCGCGTTCTTCGCCATCGCCCACGATCACCAGGGCAGGGAAGCGATCCTGCCCCGTATCCGGCAACAGCCGCGCATACGCCTCAATGAGGTCAGCACACCGCTTGCGCGCCTGCAGTTTCGAAGCGAACAGGATCACAGGCCGACCAGGCTCAAGCCCAAGCTCCTCCCGAAGTTCATGCTGCCGCGGCGCAGCCTCCGCGCTCTGCTGCTGGAACCACCGGTTGTCGACCGCATACGGCATGAGGAACATCGGAAACTCCCTGCCCAGATGATGCTCCCAGTACGCGCGATTGGGCGTCCCCGTCACCAGCACCGCATCCACCAGATGCCGCAGCCCCGCGAAGAACATCTTCTTCGCCGCCAGCTTCGCCCCTCCTCGCGGACGATCCCCCAGCCACGACTCCGCCCGAAGCAGTACCGGGATCCCCAGACTCTTCGCCGCCAGGATCGCATGCATCTGGTTCACGGTCGCATATCCATGCACCCACATCACGTCGAACGTAGGCCTGCCCTCGCCGTTCCGCAGGCGCGTCGTAAGCCCGCGGCTGATCGGCGTAAACGTGCCCTCCGTCCCAGTGTCGCGCAGCGCCGGCAGGAACACGTGCCTGTAGCCCTCGAGCAAGGGAACGTCCCACTTCACCTCCACGCCGAAGCCCTCGTCCTGGTAGGCTTTGACGGAAAAGTCCGAGCCGAAAAATACCGTCAGCTCGATCCCCGGCTCCTGCGCAATCCTCCGCAGCAGCGGCACCTGGTACTGAATCGGATGGCTAACCACATAAGCCAGGCGAACAGACCGGCAAGCTGTCTCCGCGGTTGAACTTCGATTCATACCAACCCACGCCTTCTCACCCTACAGATGGTTCTGCAGCGCAATAATTAACACGTCGATCACGCCCAGCGCCGTGCCGATGCCGCCACTCTTGATCGCCGCCTTGAGCGCATCCGAAGGCAGAAAAATAATGTCGTCCGCTTGCAGAATCGGGTCCGGAGCCTGGCCGTTCAGGATCGCCTTGATGTCAACCGTGACCACATTCCGGGTCAGTCCTGTCGTCCGGATAATCCGCAGATCCTTAAACTTGCCCTCGTACCCCGCGCCGCCGGCCAGCGTCGTTGCCTGCATCAAAGTCAGAGGCGAGGTCTGCTGCAGCGGAATCGCGCCCTGAACCTTGAAGGCTCCGAGGATGTACACCACGCCCACCCGCGAGATCAGAATCTTGTCTCCCGGCAAAATCTCGATGTCCGCCCGCGCGCTCGCCGCCGGATTTGTGCCCAGGTCCACCACGATCGGCCTTTCCTGCCCCTGGCGCAGAATCGTAATCACGTGGCTGGCCGAAGCTGGCAGCGAACCCGCCACCGCCAGCACATCCAGCAGGCGCCGGCTACCGTTGATGGGCACGATTGCGTGCAACTCCCCGGCCACCGTCGCAAACTGGCTCACCGACTCGATCACCTGCACGGTCACCTGCGGGTTCACATACATTCCCGCGGCGCTCAGCCGCGCCGCAATCAGGTCTTCGGTGCGGTTCAGCGTCAGCCCCGACACCTGCACCAGTCCTATCAACGGAAGCTGCAAATTTCCGTCCACGCTTACGCGCACTGGGGAGACAAAGTCGCTCGTCCCAAATACCTTTACCGCCACCAGGTCGCCAGGCGCGATCAGCGGGTCCAGCCCCCTTTGCGACAGGATCGACAGGTCGGTTGTCGGCGTCTGCGCGCGGTTGGTTTCAGGCGACGCGGTCAGCGCCGGGCCGCTGAACTGACCCCGTGCGCCCACCGCGGAAAACACCAGCGCGGCTGCCGCCAGCAAGCCGCATAGCCGCCTCATCGCCGCACCTTCTTCCTGCGGCTTCCACTCGTGGGCGTTGCGGAAGGATCCTTGGCATCCCAGCCAGCCGGGTCCGGGCTTGAATAGGAGGTGCTCGAGTATCCGTAGTAGCCGTAATATTCCGGCGCATTCAGGTCGACCGCGTTCAGCACAAGGCCGGCCATCTTCGCACCGGAACGCACCAGCAGATCGCGCCCGCGCCGTACGATATTTTTGCTCGACTTGCCATGCCGCACCACCAGGACTACAGCATCCACTTTGTTCGACAGAATGACTCCATCGGTCACCGAGAGCACCGGAGGAGAATCGAGCACCACATACGCGTAGCTCTCCTTCGCCCGCTCCAGCAGATCCATCATCGTCTGCGAGCTCAGCATCTCGGTCGGAAATGGAGGCACCGGGCCGCTGGCCAGCACGTCCAGGTCCGGCACCTCGGCAATCCTCTGCACCGAGGTTTCGAGCGTCGTCTGCCCGCTCAGAATCGTGCTCAGGCCCACCTTCCCGTTCAACCCAAACCGATGATGCACATTCGGTCGGCGCAGGTCCGCGTCGATCAAGAGCACCCGCGTGCCACGCTGCGCCAGAATAACCGCCAGGTTGCTGGCCGCCGTCGTTTTGCCCTCGGACGGCGTCGCGCTCGTACACAGGATTAACCGCGGTTCCGTGCCCGTCGTCGAAAGCAGAAGCGCCGTCCGCAGTGAGCGGAACGCCTCCGTAAACTGGCTCTTCGGCTGGGTCAGTACGTTGATATTCCGCTCTACGGTCGACATCGCCGCCAGCTGCTCCGGGCTGGCCCGCTTCGAAAGGGGAATGATCGCCAGCGAAGGTAGCTCCATCACACTTTCAATCTCGGCCACGCTGCGCAGCCCGGCATCCAGGCTTTCGAGCACAAAGGCGAGCACAATTCCCAGCACGATTCCCAGCAGCCCATACGACAGAACGATCGTTGACTCCGCCTTGAGGATTGGTCCTACCGGAGCCACCGCCGGGTCGACAATGTCGATCTCCATCGACTCCAGACCCGCATCGACGCCCGCCGTCGCAAGTTTCTGCAGCAATCCTTCATAGAGCGTGCGGCTGGACTCAAACTCGCGCTGCCGAATCGTATATTCGACCAGATCGTTGCGCAGCTTATAAGCATCTGTTTTCTGCTGCTCCAGCGCCGCGTTGGTCTGGTTTTCGTTAGCCTGGGCCAGGTTGAAGGCCAGCTTCGCCTGCTGCGTCAGCCGCTTCTCCTCCGTGTTGACCTCTTTTGCCAACTCGTCCATGCGCGCCCGTGCCGCGCGCACCAGAGGATGGTTGGGCCCGTAGGGCGCCGCCGTCTGCTCGGCATAGTTGGCGCGCGCGGTCGCCAGCTCCGTCCGCAGCGTGGTCAGCTCTGTCTGCGGAGCTCCCGGAACCTCCGACGCCCCCTCGATCGTGTTTGGATCGAGCCCGGTAATCTGCCGGTAGCGCGCCTCGGCCAGAATGCGGGTCAGCTTGGCCTGCCCCGCCGCCCTCGCCAGGTCGTCGAGCGGCGACGTGGTCTGGTTGGGAGTCTGCGACGTGTTGAAGCCGACCGTTCCCAGCTTGCGCTGCAGATCCATCATCTGCTGCTGCGAGTCCTCGACCTTCTTTTTTAAGTCCTCGAGCTGGCTTGACAGCCAGGCCGAAACCCGCTGCGTGGAATCGAAGCGGGTCTCGTAGCTGCGCTGAATATAGTCGGCGATAACCTTATTCACCACGTCGGCCGAGAGCTTCGGATTGAGGCTCAGAAAGCTGATGCGGATGATGTCCGTCTTTGGCACCTGCGCTACGTGCAGGCCGCCGGCCAGGATGCCGAGCACCGTCTGCCGCACCGCTGGGTCCTCCAGGCTATGGTGCGGCTGTGGCCCCTTCACCTGCAGAAAATCCTCGTTGTTGGCGAGATTCAGATCGCGCGCCACCTTGGTCAGCAGCGTGTCGCTCATCAGGATGGCTTCTTCGGTCGACATCTTGCGCTGCGGATCGTCGCCGAAGTAAGACGCAGCGCTGATCTTGTACTCGTCGGACGCGCCCTCCCTGACCTCAATGCGGCCGAACGACTCATACAGCCGAATCTGCGTGACCGCCTTATAAAATCCGAGCAGCAGCCCGCCCAGCACAAACAGGATCAGCACCAGCCGGCGCTTGCGTAACGTGATCAGGGCTTCTGAAAGAGTGGTATCCGTCGTAGGCGCAACAAACGGCCGCGCCGGAAGTGCACCCGGACCGGATGCGTTCGTAGGATTGCCCAAGCTCACCCGCTCAGTCTAACCGACCCCATAAGGCTTGTAAAAAGCTGAGAATTAACCAAAATTGGGGATGGATTGTAGCCGGAGGGTGCGATAGACTTCTCCTGACCATGTCAAACAACTTGTCTAACTCCTCGAACTCCGGGATATTTTCCGCCGTGCAGCCCGATGCCTCCACGCCACCTCTTCGCGAGCCCGTACCCATCGCCGTCGTCGGCTCCGGCTACGTCGGCCTGGTAGCCGCCGTCTGCTTCGCCGAGATGGGCCACGACGTGATCTGCGTCGACAACGATGAGCGCAAGGTCAAGGCGCTCCAAAGCGGCGACACGCTGATCCACGAGATGTACCTGCCCGAGCTGCTGCATCGCCACGGCAACAAGCGCGTACGCTTCATGACCGATCTCGCCGAGGCCACCCGCGAGTGTAAGGCCATCTTCATCGCGGTAGGAACTCCGCAGTCCGAGACCGGTGACGCCGACCTCTCGTACGTCGAAGCCGTCGCCTCCGAGATCGCCCGCACCTTGACGACCTATAAGGTCATCGTCGAAAAGAGCACCGTGCCGGTCTACACCAACGAGTGGATCCGCCGCGTCATCGAGCGCAACGGCGTTGCGCGCGAGCTGTTCGACGTCGTCTCGAACCCCGAGTTCCTCCGCGAAGGCACGGCCGTCGCCGACTTCCTGCATCCCGACCGCATCGTCGTCGGCTCGGACACCCCGCGCGCGGCTGCCGTGCTGGCCGAGATCTACGCGCCGCTCACCACTGGCGCCTACTACGAGTCGCCGAACGCCATCTCCGGCGTCTGCTCGGTCGAACAGCCGCCGGCCCTGCTTAATACCTCCACCAAGTCGTCCGAGATCATCAAACACGCCTCGAACGCCTTCCTGGCGCTCAAAATCTCCTTTATCAACGCCGTCGCGAACCTCTGCGAAGCTACTGACGCCAACGTCGAGCAGGTCGCCCGCGGCATGGGTCTCGACCGCCGCATCGGCAGTCGCTTCCTGCGTCCCGGTATCGGCTACGGCGGCTCCTGCTTTCCCAAGGACGTGGCTGCCTTCCGGTCCGTCGCTGAACAGCTTGGCACGGACTTCTCGCTGCTGACCGAGGTCGAGAAGATCAACGTGACGCAGAAGAAGCGCTTCCTCGGTAAGGTCCGCTCCGCCCTCTGGACCCTTCGCGGGAAGAAGCTCGCGGTTCTCGGCCTGGCCTTCAAGGGAGAGACGGACGATATTCGCGAGTCGCCCGCCATCGAGCTTGTCCGCATGCTCCTTGCGGAAGGCTGCACCATTCGCGCCTACGATCCTGCCGCCATCAGCCGCACCGAGCAGATCCTACCCACAAACGGCTGTCTTTCCTATGCGGAGGACTCCTACTCCGCCGCCGTCGACGCTGACGCCCTCCTCATCCTCACCGATTGGAAGGAATTCGCCGAGCTCGACCTGCACCGGCTCAACACGACCCTGCGCTACCCGATCATCATCGATGGCCGTAACCTCTATGATCCGCACGTCATGCAGCAGCATGGCTTCACCTATCTCAGCGTCGGCCGGCCCGCCGCCTATCCGGTCCGCGATGCCGTTACCAACGCGCCTGTACCGGTCACAATCTAAGTCGACCGAGGGCGAGTATAGACGCACAATCCATACTCGCCCTCGAAGCTTCATCATGCTGGCCAAGCCGGGATCATCCCAGGTACCTTCCGCTTCGGCCTTCATTCCTTCTAGCACCGCACAAAAAAGGAGTCAGGATGTCCACACAGAAGGCGCTCGTCACCGGCGCTGCAGGCTTTCTCGGATCGCATCTCACCGACGCTCTCCTGGCCAGCGGCTATGAGGTCCTTGGCGTCGACAATCTTTCGACCGGCAACTACGCCAATCTCGAGCACCTGCGCCGCGAACCTCGCTTCTCGCTCCTCGAGCGGGACATCACCCAGCCCTTTGACCCCGGCCCGGTCGACACCATCTTCAACTTTGCCTCTCCGGCCAGCCCCGACGACTACCACCGCCTTGGGGTCGAGACTCTGCTGGTTGGCTCTGCCGGCACGATAAACACGCTCGATCTCGCGCGCAAGTACTCCGCCAGCTATCTTCACGCCTCTACCTCCGAGTGCTACGGCGACCCTGAAATCCACCCGCAGGTTGAGACCTACTGGGGCAACGTCAACCCGGTCGGCCCGCGTTCGGTTTACGACGAGGCCAAGCGCTTTTCTGAGGCCGCCGTCACTGCCTATCGCCGCTACTACGGCGTCAACACGCACCTGGTTCGCATCTTCAATACCTACGGTCCGCGCCTCCAGGCCAACGACGGCCGCGTCATCTCAAATCTGATGACCCAGGCCCTGCGCGGCAACCCGCTCACCATCTACGGCGAAGGCGCGCAGACCCGATCCTTCTGCTTCGTCTCAGACCTGATCGAAGGCATCCTGCGCCTTTCCCGCTCCGAGCACCACACGCCCATGAACATCGGCAACGATGTTGAGTGGACGATCCTCGAGTGCGCGAAAGAGGTTCTCGCCGTCACCGGAGCCAACGTCCCAATCGTCTTCAAGCCGCTTCCGCAGGACGACCCCATGCGCCGCCGGCCCGACCTGACCCTCGCCCGCTCTCTTCTTGGCTGGGAGCCCAAGGTGATGTTACGCGAAGGCCTTACGCGCTCGCTCGCCTACTTCCAGGCCTGTATCGACGCCGAAGTCCCAGTCTCCGCAACCTAGGCCTGCGACTGCTCGGCGACGCTAGCGCGCACGACCTGGAAGCTCGTGCAGGATGTCCAGAAAGCTATAGCCGGCAAAGGGCTGGATGGTGCCGCATAGCAGCAAGATGGCGAGCGAGACCGGAACGAGGATCTTCGCGGCCAGGCTGAGCGGGCTGCGGTCTGAGACCCGCGGGTGGCGCATGGCGGGAGTCATCAGGATGACCCCCCAGAGCAGCCACCCAGCCCACTCAAAGATGCCGGAAGCAAACAAGGCGGCAACGACGAGGCGCGACGACCAGCGATGAAAGCCCGGAGAGATGGCGTAGGCGATATGGCCTCCGTCAAGCTGCCCGGCTGGAATCAGGTTCAGCGCAGTAATCAGCAGCCCCATCCAGCTGGCGATGAGGATGGGGTGGGGAGTGGTAAGAAAGTGGACCCCAGGGTGGCCTGGAGAACGTAGCCCGCGGAGAAGCGAAAGCAGCAGAGGGACGCCGACACGGGGTAACTGCGCCTGATCAGAGAACGTGGAAAGTGAAAGGCCCAGGCTTAGCGTCCAGATGGTGACAAAGAACCCCGCAACAGGACCGGAGGCGCCAATCACGACCAGCGCGGTGCGGCTTGCGATGCGAGAGCGCAGGCGGATGACCGCGCCGAACGTCCCGCTGAGCGACGGCGCGGGAAGCATGTAGGGCAGCGTGGCACTGACGCCGAAGGCGCGGCAAGCGAAGTAGTGGCCGAACTCATGGCTGAGCAGGATGCCGATCAGGGTAAGCGAGAAAGGCAGGCCGCTGGCCAGGCTGCGCATGTTGGCAAAGGCCCAACGATAAGGCAGCACGTCGACGTCCGAGGACAGCGGCGCAACGCCGAGCTGGAAGTCATACATGTAGCGCATGCCGACCGCGGTCGTGGTGAACAAAGTAACGAGCAGCAGGCCGGCCGGAATCGCGAGCTTGGCCAGGTTGCTCCTTCGTAAAGCGGCGGTCCGGGGCAGGGCTGGATGGATGAGTGTAGGGGAGGTCATGAGGCCTGGGATGGGCAGAAGCACGGGCGGAGCGAGAACAATCTCCGGTTGAGGGTCAGTCAAGCACCTGCAGATCCTTCCCGGGTTTGAACCGGACGGCTCTTCCCGGCGTGATGGTGACCTCGGCTCCGGTGCGCGGGTTGCGGCCGACTCCGGTCTTGCGCGGCTTCACGGTGAAGACGCCGAAGCCGCGAAGCTCGATGCGGTCACCCTCGACGAGGCTTTGCTTCATCGACTCGAAGATGGCGTCCACGGCGGCTTCGGCTTTGGTGCGGACGAGCCCTGTGCGCTCGACAATCCGCTGGATTAGATCTTGTTTGATCAACTCTGCCTCGTAGGATAAGCCAGTATGGGTAAGTGTCCGGGCGCACCCGTGACGCGGCGAGCCAGAGACGTGCGGAAGTGAGGAGAGCTAAGCCGTGTCCAACTTTCCTCAGTCCGGAACTATGAGCGATGGTAGAAAGGGGAGGAAGGAATGTCAATGGAACCGATGGGTCAGAGCCGCACGGCCGACGAAAGCGCCGCGTTGGGTAACTAAGGTCACCTCAGGAAGAGGAGAGCAAGAATGTCGATCAAGAGCGATGGCTGGATTCGCGAGCAGGCCCTCACGCATGGGATGATTACGCCCTTCAGCGAGAAGCAGGTGAAGGATGGGGTGATCTCGTATGGGCTGTCCTCGTATGGGTACGATCTGCGCGTGTCCGATGAGTTCAAGATTTTTACCAACGTGAACAGCGCCATCATTGATCCCAAGGCGTTCGATGAGCGCTCGTTTGTGAGCGTGCAGGCCCCGAGCGTCATCATCCCTCCAAACTCGTTTGCCCTGGCGAAGTCGATGGAGTACTTCAAGATTCCGCGCGATGTGCTGACCATCTGCGTTGGGAAATCGACCTACGCGCGGTGCGGAATTATCGTGAATGTGACGCCGTTTGAGCCGGAGTGGGAGGGTTTTGTGACACTTGAGATTTCAAATACGACTCCCCTTCCGGCCAAGGTGTATGCGTACGAGGGATTGTGCCAGATCCTCTTCTTTCAGTCCGACCAGGTCTGCGAGGTGAGCTACGCGGACCGAAAGGGCAAGTATCAGCATCAGCAGGGAATCGTTCTTCCAAAGCTGTAAAGGCCGGAGATACAAGCGTAGCCGCGGGGGTCGATGCGATGGCGAGCGGGAATCTGCCGAAGATCGGGCTGATGGCGACCGATGCCATGCGGATCATGGGCATTCGGTCGATTCTCCACGATCAGGAGGAGTTCGACCTGATTCCAGTGGCAGGGCCGAATGACATCCGGTGTATGCCGCTCGGGTTCGTGCTGGTCGACTCTCTCGCGACCAGCGAATTGTTCGGTTTATTACGGCAGTTTCGCGAGCAGCGGCCCAGGATTCGACTCTTGATCCTCGGTGAGGAGACGGGCCTCGAGTTCGTGGAACGGGTGATCGGGGCGGGTGCCAAGGGCTACCTGACCCACGCGGCGAGCGAGCAGGAACTGCGGACGGCCATCGACGTGGTGCGAGACCAATGCCTGTGGGCGCCGCGCCGCGTACTTTCGCACCTGCTGGAAGCCAGGCTGGAGACCGCAAAAGTCGAGAGGGACGTGAGCTTCACCAAGCGGGAACTCGAGGTGCTGCGCCTGCTCGTGCTCGGGCAGCCGAACCGGCAGATCGCGTCAGGGCTGGGCGTCGATGAAGCAACGATCAAGGCGCATATGGGACGCCTGATGCGGAAGGCGGGCGTCGACAATCGCACGGCGCTAAGTATGCGTGCTTTGGAGCGGCACTGGGCGCCAAAGAATTCTCGAGTGTCCTAAAACTGGTTACCAAGGTAGCTATACCTCGGTACTGTTGCGGTTACTTTTGTGATCTGGCATTCTTCATTTCAAGCAACAGACCTGGGAGAGTGGGGTTGCATTCGGCGCAGAAAAGGTTTCTGGGCCGAGTGCAACCCCCTATTTTTTTGGAGTGTGTTGCTCCGCAGAGGCTGTACCGGAAGCCAACCTCCCCTGACGCAAATCCATCAGATAAACTTGAATGCCGGCGCAGGATGTCTCCTTCCTGCATGGCAATCGGAGGACGTTTAATGAAGCGATTTGCAGCAGGCATGGTGACGGCCACATTGGTGGCGGCCGGGTGGACTCAGCCTTCGTTGGCGCAGGATAAGGGTAAGGACGGGGAACGGCTGACATCCGCGTCGGCGGTAATCGAAGAGGTAATGGGTACTCCGGACAAGGCTATTCCGCGGAGCATCCTTGCTGGCGCGTCCTGCGTAGTGGTAATTCCGAGCTATAAGAAAGGCGCATTTCTGGTGGGTGCACAATACGGCCAGGGCGTGGCAACTTGCCGCACGCCACAGGGCTGGAGCGCACCGGTCTTCGTAAAGCTTGAGGGTGGAAGTTTCGGCTTCCAAGCGGGCGGTCAGGCGACCGACCTTATCCTCGTGGCGATGAACCGGGATGGCCTGCAGCATATGCTGTCGAGCAAGTTCAAGATTGGTGGGGACGTGGCGGCTTCCGCCGGGCCAGTGGGGCGCGATGCTCAGGCGGGCACGGACTGGAAACTGAATGCCGAGTTCCTGACCTACTCCCGTTCCAAGGGTCTTTTTGCAGGCATCGATCTGGATGGCACCGTACTATCGCAAAACACGGACGGAACACGCGCCGAGTACGGAGCGGCTGTTCCCTACAAAACGGTGCTCGAGGGCGGAGTGCCTACGCCGGACAATGCGCAGCCATTTGTGATGAGTGTTGCCAAGTACTTCGTTTCCGTGAAGGACGGCCGCTGAACCTACGAGAAGTCGAAGCAGGAACCAGACCGCTGCCGAAGCTGAGTGTTAGTCGGCGGCGGTCTTCTTGTTAATCGCAAAAGTAGCCGATCTGGGTCAGCGTCTGGTCGCTCAGCTTGACACCTCTGAGGCGCGCACTCGGTGAACTGTAGAGCTCGTTCTGGAATCGCTTCAACACCGTGGAGGGCAGGTCGGTTTCGTTCAGCATGCGCATCAAGGCGGCACTGTCGGTCGCGTAAACGTGCGTTCCGGGGAGGCCGCACGAGGGCTGGATGGTGAGTGAAAGCGGGATGGTGATGGTGCCGGGAACGGCAGGACCGGAGGGCTTGGAGGTGAGATTCATTCGCATGCCGAGATACTGTCATTCCCCTTTGCGCTTCAGAATGCCTCTTCGGTGAGCGGAAGCAGGACAAAAGTAGGATTGCGCTGCAGCGAAAGTGGGATGCAAAGAGTCGTCGGTCGCTCCCGGCGAAGACAACTTAGCGACTTCTATAATAGAAGTCGGCAGCAGGGGCGCATCCAACACGCGTCTCCTCTGCTCTAAGTGAGTAGGAAGCAATGACCCCAGCGCGCCAACATCCCCTGCAGGAGATCCTCAAGCATCGCATTGCCATCATTGATGGAGCGATGGGTACGACGATCCGCACATACGGGATGACGGAGAAAGATATGCGTGGGGAGCGCTTCCGGACCGCGACGAAGGACCTGCTGAACAATGGCGACCTGTTTTCCCTCACTCAGCCCGAAATGATCTGCGACATCCATCGACGCTTTCTCGAAGCGGGTGCGGACATTCTCGAGACCAACACCTTTGGCGCTACCAGCATTACGCAGAGCGAGTTCTTTATCGACGATCCGCGCGAGCGCGGCGGACGCAAGGACCCGGCCTTTTACCAGCAGGTCATTGAAGACCCGCAGCTCAGTTCTTTGGCCTGGGACATCAATGAAACCTCCGCGCGCCAATGTCGCGAGTGGGCCGACCGCATCGGCCAGGCGACGGGGCGTCAGCGCTTCGTCGCTGGAGCGATTGGGCCGCTGACGGTTTCGCTCTCGAACTCACCCGACCCGGACGACTCCGGCTTTCGTGTGGTCACCTTCGACCAGGTCAAGACGGCGTACATGGAGCAGGTGCGCGCGTTGATCGCTGGGGGCGTTGATCTGTTGCTGGTGGAGACGATTTTCGACTCGCTCAACGCCAAGGCGGCGCTGGTGGCTATCCGCGAGGTCTTCGCTCAGGACGGGCTGGCTGCGCGGGGCAAGGAGCTGCCGGTGATGATCTCGGCAGCGGTCGGGCGCGGCGGCGAGACGCTGATCTCGGCACAGACGACCGAAGCGTTCTGGAATGCGGTGCAGCATGTGCATCCCTTGTCGGTAGGGCTCAACTGTTCGCTCGGGCCGGACCTGATGTACCCCTTTTTGGCGGAGCTTTCGGCCAAGGCCGACGTAGCGATCTCCTGCTATCCGAATGCCGGGCTGCCCAACCCGTTGTCCGAGACCGGCTTCGATCTTGGGCCGTCGGACATGGCTCGCTTCCTCGGCGATTTTGCGCGTGGCGGCTTGATCAACATCGCCGGAGGCTGCTGCGGCAACACGCCGGAGCACATTGCGGCTATCGCGAAGGCGCTCGAGCACCAGGCGCCCCGGCCGCTACAGGCGCTTGAGGTTGCCGCGTGAGTACGCCAATTGAGAACAAGCCGCTGCGCCTGTCCGGATCGCAGCCGTTTACGCAGCAGTCTGGCAGCTTCATCCTGTTGGGCGAGCGGACCAACGTGGCGGGCTCACCAAAATTCGCAAAGCTGATCAAGGAAGGTAAGTACGAGGAAGCCGTTAGCGTCGCCCGGCAACAGGTGGAGAATGGCGCGAACGTGCTCGACATCTGCATGGACGAGGGCATGATTGACGGCGTCGCCGCGATGAGCCGTTACCTGCAGCTGCTGGCTAGCGAGCCCGAGGTGGCCAAGGTTCCGTTCATGGTCGACTCCTCGAAGTGGGAAGTCATCGAGGCAGGCCTAAAGTGCCTGCAGGGGAAAGGCATTGTCAACTCGATCTCGCTCAAGGAAGGCGAGGACAAGTTTCGGCAGAATGCCCGTACGGTGCTGAAGTACGGTGCTGCCGTGGTCGTGATGGCGTTCGATGAGCAGGGCCAGGCCGCTACGTATGCCGAGAAGATTCGCATCTGCGAGCGCGCTTATCGCCTTTTGGTCGACGAGCTCCGGTTCCCTCCGGAAGACATCATCTTCGATCCCAATATTCTCACCGTCGCCACCGGGATGGAGGAGCACAACAACTACGCGGTCGACTTCATTGAGGCCACGCGCTGGATCAAGGCCAACCTGCCGCATGCCAAGGTTTCGGGCGGCGTCTCGAACATCTCCTTCAGCTTCCGTGGCAACAACAAGGTACGCGAGGCGATGCACTCGGCCTTCCTCTATCATGCAATCGCGGCCGGCATGGATATGGGCATCGTCAACGCGGGCATGCTTGAGGTCTACGAGGAGATTGAGCCGGAGCTGAAGGTGCTCGTTGAGGACGTGCTGCTCAACCGCCGTCCGGACGCGACCGAACGCCTCGTAGAGCATGGGGAAAAGCTCAAGAATGTCGGCACGGTCGTCAACGAAAAGAAGGCCGAGGAGTGGCGTCTTGGCACAGTTGAGGAGCGGCTTTCGCATGCCCTGGTGCGAGGGATCGACACCTACATTGAGGCCGATGCTGAAGAGGCGCGCGTGCAGCTCGGGCGTCCGCTGCTGGTGATCGAAGGCCCGCTGATGGCGGGGATGAGCGTGGTTGGCGACCTGTTCGGCGCGGGCAAAATGTTTCTGCCTCAGGTGGTGAAGTCTGCTCGCGTGATGAAGAAGGCGGTCGCGCACCTGACGCCATACATGGAGGCGGAGAAGGCCGCGATGCTTGCTTCCGGCCAGGAGGTCAAGGCGCAGGGCAAGATTCTGCTCGCGACCGTCAAGGGCGACGTGCACGACATCGGCAAGAACATCGTCGGTGTGGTGCTGGCGTGCAACAACTTCGAGGTCATCGACATGGGCGTGATGGTCTCGTCGGAGAAGATTCTTGAGCGCGCGCGGGCCGAGAAGGTCGACATCATCGGGCTGAGCGGGCTGATTACGCCATCGCTGGATGAGATGGTCCATGTGGCGCGAGAGATGGAACGCGGCGGCTTCAAGCAGCCTTTGCTCATCGGTGGCGCCACGACCAGCCGCGCGCATACCGCGATTAAAATCGCACCGCATTACAGCCAGCCGGTGATGCATGTGCTCGACGCCAGCCGCGCCGTACCTGTAACCACGAGCCTGCTTAGCGTGGAAGGCAACGAAGCTTTCCTGGCGCACTATCGTGAGGACTATGAGGCGCTTCGTAAGGCGTACGCCACCCCGCGTCAGACTGCCGTGCCGCTAGCCAAGGCGCGGGCCCGGCGGACACCGATCGAGTGGCGTGCCGAGGACCTGCCGCATCCCAGCTTTCACGGCATCTGCGTGCTGGACAACTTTTCGCTCGCCACGTTGCGCGAGTATATCGACTGGTCGCCGTTCTTTCACACCTGGGGGATGAAGGGGATCTATCCGCGCATTCTGGACGATGAGCGGCAGGGTGCGGAGGCACGCAAGATCTTCGCCGACGGCCAAGTGTTGCTGGACCAGATTATCTCCGAAGAGCTGCTGACCGCGCGCGGCGTGTACGGTATGTTTGCGGCCAACGCGGTAGGCGATGACGTGGAGGTGTACAGCGATTGCGCCCGTCGGACGACGCTCGAACGGTTCCACTTTTTGCGTCAGCAGGTGGGCCGTGAGGGTACGGAACCTTGCCGCTCGCTGGCCGACTTTATTGCGCCGAAAGAGAGAGGGCTGCCCGATCATCTGGGTGCGTTTGCCGTGACGACCGGCATTGGGCTGAAGGAACTGGGCGATCGCTTCCGGTCCGAGCACGACGACTACAACGCCATCATGGCGGAGGCGTTGGCGGACCGCCTTGCCGAGGCCTTCGCCGAGTGCCTGCACAAGCGCGTCCGCGATGCGTGGGGCTACGGCTGTCAGGAGACGTTTACTCCCGCCGAGTTGGTCCAGGAAAAGTACCGCGGCATTCGGCCCGCGCCTGGCTATCCGGCCTGCCCCGATCACACGGAGAAGGGTACGATCTGGAGTCTGCTCGATGTAGAAGCGAACACCGGCATCCGCATTACGGAGTCTTTTGCGATGTGGCCGGGCTCGAGTGTCAGCGGACTTTACTTCGCGCATCCGCAGTCGCGTTACTTCTCGTTGGGCAAGATCGACCGCGACCAGGTGGCCGACTACCACCTGCGTAAAGGCATGAGCGTTGCCGAGGTGGAGCGCTGGCTGGGGCAGAACCTGCTCTATGATCCTGCTTCATAGCATGCTCGGGGAGAAGCTGTATGGGACTTAGCTGGGCGCATCTCGGCACATCCATGATGGCTTCGTTTTTTGCCTCGCTGGTGGAAGGCGTTGAGGCGTTGACGGTGATTCTCGCGGTTGGCAGTGTGCGAGGGTGGCGTTCCGCGCTTGTGGGCGCAGCGTCGGGCGTTGCGGTGCTGCTTGGGTTGGTCCTGCTGCTGGGCCGGGCGCTCACCCATCTTCCGCTGGGTATCGTTCAGCTCGTGGTGGGCATTCTCCTGGTGTTGTTCGGTCTGCGCTGGCTGCGGAAAGCGATTCTCCGCGCGGCCGGCTTGATGCCTCTGCATGATGAAGAGGCGGCGTTCCGGAAGAATGCTTCCGCCATGCGCACGGTTGGCCTCAGTGCCGGTTGGGATAAGGTCGCGTTCGGCACGGCTTTCAACATCACGATGCTGGAGGGAACCGAAGTCGTCTTCATCGTGATTGCGATCGGCGCAGGTGGCACTGGAATGCTGCTTCCCGCAGGGCTGGGTGCGGCTGCCGCGCTGCTTCTGGTTGCAGCTCTGGGATTCGTGCTGCATCGGCCGTTGACGCGCGTTCCGGAGAACACGCTGAAGTTTGTGGTCGGGACCCTGCTCTCCGCCTTTGGAACTTTTTGGGTAGGAGAAGGTCTTGGCTTAGTCTGGCCCGGCGCTGACTGGTCGATCGTTGCGTTGGTGCTTGCCTACTGGATGCTCGCCGCGCTGCTGGTCCGCATCATCCGCCCACCGGCTGCGCTGTCGAGCGCGGCTTAGGAGAGTGCCTTTGCGCTGGATTACCACCATTTTTCGTGAGGTTCTTGGTCTCTTTGTTGACGACGGCAGCTTTGCGCTTGCCGTGCTTGTTTGGATGGGCGTCCTCTGGCTGATGACATCTCTCCCGCGATTGATTGTGGGTTTTCTCGGCATGCCGCGCCGGTACCAAACTTACCCATCCGGCTTTGAGCTCGACCTTCTCTGGAGGCATCCCCTTGCTGGAGGTTTGGTACTGTTTGCTGGGCTTGGCGTGATCCTGGCTGAGAGCGTGCTTCGCTTCTCGCGTAAGGCCAGACGTAAAGGCGCGCCGATCTAAACCGGATCCGCCAGGACCTGCGGCACGGACGTCCGCTGCCGCGACGTGAAGACACCGAACAGCAGGATGTACACGTAGCACATCACGGGAACGATCAGCGCATGCTGGACTCCGAAACTATCGGCGAGTCGGCCCTGCAAGAGCGGCAGGATTGCTCCTCCGACGATGGCTGCCACCATGAGGCTTGACCCTTTGCTGGTCAACTCCCGCAGATTGGCGATGCCCAGTGTGAAGATGCTTGGGAACATGATGGAGTTGAAGAAGCCGACGGCGATGATGCTGACCATGGCCACATGGCCGAACGAAAGAATGGAGAGCACGACCAGGCCACAGGCGATGGCGGCCGCGGTTGCGAGCGCCACGGCGGTGCTGATGTATTTCAGCACGTAGGAACCAACGAAGCGTCCGATCATGGCGCCGCCCCAGTAGAACGAGACGTAGAAAGCGGCAACTTTTTCGGTAAGGTGGCCGATGTTTGGCAGCTCGAAGTAGTTGATCAGGAAGGAGCCGATCGAGACCTCGCCTCCCACGTAGACAAAGATTCCGAGTGCGCCGAAGAGCAGCTGTGGATGATTCCAGATGCTGTCGGTTGCATGCGAGCGCTCGTTCTCAGACGGCCGCATGGCCTGAGTGAAGTCGAGCGTCGGCAGCTTCAGCAGACTGAGCGCCGCAGCCAGCGCCACCAGAGCCAGGCCGAGCCCCAGGTACGGCATGCGCACCGACGACGCCTGCTGCATGCGGTACTGCTGCAGCAATGCCGCCGAGAGCGAATGCACCTTATCGAGCGGCAACGCCGCGCCGGTCAGGATCAGCGCGCTGCCGAAGAACGGCGCCATGGTGGTTCCAAGCGAGTTGAACGCCTGCGCCAAATTCAAGCGGCTGGATGCCGTCTGCTCCGGACCGAGGTTCGCCACATACGGATTGGCCGATACCTGCAGACAGGTAATGCCGGCCGCGAGAGCTACCAGCGCCGTCAGAAACAGAGGAAAGGAGGGCAGCCGCGATGCGGGCAAAAATAGAAACGCGCCAGTCGCCATGATCAGCAGGCCGATGGTCATGGCCTGCTTGTACCCGCGCCACTCCACCAGCTTGCCGGCCGGCAGCGCAAAGACAAAGTACGACGAGAAGAACGCGAACTGCACCATCATGACCTGGAAATAAGTCAGCTCGAAGATCGACTTCAGGTGCGGAATCAGGATGTCGTTCAGGCACGTCAGAAAGCCCCACATGAAGAAGAGCGTGGTGGCGATCGACATGGCGCGAACGTCCGTCGTCGCGGGCGAGTTACTCGTGAAACCGGTTGTAGCGGTGCTGGTTGCTAAAGCCATGAAGGGATCGTCCTTAATCTGATGAGGACATTGGCCAGTCGATGGCCACCTGCCCAGGAACCGAGTGTAGAGCATTCCTTCGACCTTCGGATACGTTCGCCGGCTACAGTCGCTGGTTTACTGCCTCAAATCTGTAGGGAGGGACGGTCGAAGGAAGACGTTAACGACTCTCCGACCCCGTTGGCCTGGTTCGCGATGTGAGAACGCGCCAGTGTCGGCGGCGCATCCTCCGGCAGGGGAAAGTTAATGCGTTCAAGTTCGACTGTGTAAGGCCGCTTTTGTACCTGGGTGTAAATGGCGCCGACATATTCGCCCAGGATGCCGAGGAAGACGAGCTGCAGGGAGGCTATAAAGAAGACGCCGATCAGCATGGGCGCGAGACCAAAGGTAAACGTGCTCCAGAAGAAGAGCTTCAGGATGAGGTAAATGAAGGCGACAGCGAACGAGAGGCCAGCGCCGACGAAGCCGGCCAGGACGGCCAGGCGTAGGGGCACGCGGGAGTGATTGATGATGCCCAGCATGCCCATGTCGTAGAGCGTGTACCAGTTGTTTTTGGTGATGCCGAACTTGCGGCTAGGCTGGTCGTAATAAACCTTTCTGAAGGGCAGCCCGATCTCGGCGATCATGCCGCGGAAGTAGGGGTATGGGTCCCCGTAGGACTTCGCGATCTGCATGACGCGCTGGTCGTAGAGGCCGAACCCGGTGAAGTTCTGGAAGGTCTCGATCGAGGAGAGGCTCTCGGCCACTCGGTAATACTGCTTGCGCAGCCAGAACATGAGGGTTGCTTCTTCGCTGGTTCGCTTGATGCAGAGCACACACATTGCGCCCGCCTCCCACTCGGCGATGAGGCCGGGAATCATCTCGGGAGGGTCCTGAAGGTCGGCGACGAGAGAGACGATGGCGTCGCCCCTGGCCTGAAAGAGCGCATGGATTGGCGAGCGGATGTGGCCGAAGTTGCGCGCATTGACGATAATGCGGATGCGAGCATCGGTCGCGGCGATACGCTTCAGAATCGACACGGTCCGGTCGGCGGAGTGGTTGTCGATGAAGATGTGCTCGTACTGGTATTGCGGCAGGCCTGCCATCACCTCGCGCACGCGGCCGATGAGGAGCTCGACGTTGGCTTCCTCGTTGTAACAGGCGGTGACGATGCTGATGAGTTTCATCTAGGGAGAGGACGCCGCCTCCAGGCGGGCTACTGCTATTTTAGCCCGTGCCAAGCGGCAGTTCGGCGGAAGGCTTCGTCGAGCGAGACGGTCTGGCGCAAGCCTAATTCCTGTTGTGCGCGAGTGGTCGACGGGATATACCGGGGCGGCAGGACTCCCACTGGCGGGGACTTGGCGACGTGAATGGCGGTGGAGGGACTAACAGCGGCCGCGGCTACTCCTGCGAGCTGCCGGATGCTGACCCCGTCCTCCGAGCCGACGTTATAGGCGCGCAACGAAGGCGCGCGAAACAGCATCGTCCAGAGCCAGGTGGTCAGGTCGGAGGCGTAGAGATAGGAGCGCAGCGCGGTGCCGTCGGAGGCGATGCTGATGGGTCGGCCGGCGAGTGCATCGGCGAGAAAGTTTCCGGCGGCAAAGTGGGTATCAAGCGGAAGATGCGGTCCGAGAAAGGCGTAACAGCGGGCGATTTTGGCTTCCATGCTGGACTGCGCAGCCATTGCGCACATCAGCTCGGAGGCCCGCTTGCCTTCGCCGTAAATGCTCTGCGGAAGCAACGGATCGGGGGCACCGGCGAAATCTTCCGGCATGTGGGTCAGGGTCGGTGGTTGCGGGCCGTAGACCGCGCCGGAGCTGGTCAGCAGCAGCTTTCGCGTGCCTGCCCTGGCGGCAAAGTCGAGTGTCCGCGCCGTGCCTGCGAGAATCGTCGAGAGCATCTGGTGTGGGCTCTCGGCAAGCTGCTTCGCGCTGGCCTCGGTCGCTGCGTGGATCACGTACCGGAACTCGCCTTCGGGAAAGTAGAAGTCACGCACGTCACCCGCGTGGAGCGTAAGTGTGGTCTGGCCGCGAAGGTGAGGAACCTTGTTGAGGAAGCTCTCGGGATCACGGCTCAGCACGGTGATGCGCGCGCCGAGCGCCAATGTGCGTTCGATGTGCAGGAAGCTTTCAACCAGCCAGCAGCCAAAGAAGCCCGTGCCGCCGGTGAGGAAAAGCCTCTGCCCGCGCATCTCTTCCCACAGCGAACGGGTCGCGCTGAGAATCTCGTCCAGGTCGCGGGTAGGGAGCGGTGGCATCGCCATGATTATGCCGGGAGGAAGCGGAATACTTGTTGCGCGGTAGCTTCGTCCAGATCGGGAGTCATGCGGTGCAGCGGGTTCGATTCCATCGAGCCGGACTCCGTGACCCGCGAGCTGATCTTCGGGAAATAAGTCTGCGACGGGTCGATGTGTACAAGGAAGGCATGCGCGCCGGGAGTCTCGAACGCCGCGCGGAAGGAGGCGTTGTTCTCGAAGCCTGGCCCGATCCGCATGACTGGAATCGAGTATGCGGGGAACAGCAGCTCCCACTTCGGGATGCCGAGACCAGTCTCCGTGTCGCAGCCCACGTAGCGTCCGCCGAAATAATTCTTTTGCGTCATGCGTATCGACGCGTAGCCGTTGTCGTCGAAGAGAAAGATCTTTAGGTTGAGTTGGTTGGCCGCTACCGTGCCGAGCTCCTGCAGGTTCTGCGTAAAGCCGCCGTCTCCCTCGACCAGGATGGTTCGTCGTCCCTTGCCAGCGAACGCCGCGCCGATTGCGCCCGACAGGCCGTAGCCCATCGAGGCCAGGCCCTTGTTGGTCACGATACGCTGGCCATGCTTTTGTGCAAACGTCTGCATCATCACCGTAAAGGCGCTGCCGCTGGAGCAGGGAATCACAAGATCGTTCTTGTTGCAGAGCGGGGAGAGTTTGTCGGCAAATTCGTACGGGTTCAGGTAGCCGCTGCCGGTCTGGTTCACTGGCTCGACTAGCGGCAACAGCCCGCGCACGCCGCGGCAGAAGTCGACCCACTCCGCGTGCGCGCCCAGGTCCAGCTTGAGCAGCGATTCCAGCATGAGGTTTGCATCGCCACAGAGTGGCACAGCGACGCATGGATGACCTTTCGCAAGCTCGGCCGCATCGCAGTCCACCTGGACGATCTCTCCCGCGGGAACGAACTGCTGCCAGTTGAAGCCGGTCTGTTGCAGTGACAACCGCGTTCCGAGCGCCACGAGAAGGTCTGCCTGCTGCACCAGAATGTTCGCGTAGCGCATGCCCCAGGTGTTGGGGCGGCCAAAGTACATGGGATGGTCCGCGCCCAGACGGTCCATTGCATTCCAAGTCAGCATCAGCGGAATGCTCGCGTGCGCGAGCTCGTCCTGAAGATCTCTTGCCGTCTCGCGATCGATGCCCGCGCCCAGAAGGAAGACGGGTCGTTTTGCCGAGCGCACTCTCTGCGCGACACTCTCGATGTCACTCGCTGAAAGCTGCTCGAAGAGGGTTTTTGATGCGGGATTGCCCGTATTCAGCGCATGTTCATCCACCTGCGCACCTTGTACGTCAAGTGGCACTTCAAGGAAGACGGGACCTTTGCGGCCTTGCTCGCCGGACCTGGTCAGCGCGGCAAAGGCTGGTTGATCAACGACCTCCGCCATCAGCACAGAGCGCACACTGACTGCGCGAGCGATGGCGACCCCGTCGATCTCCTGGATGCCGCGCTGCCTTACCTCGCCGCGTGCCAGGTCGGAGACCTTGACCTGTCCGCCGATGACGAGCAGCTCGCGCGACTCGAGGTAGGCTCCCCCCATCGCAGTGATGATGTTGGTCAGCCCCGGGCCGGCGGTCACAAGCGCGAACGCTTTCGGGCCGAGATGCACCTCGTTCATGTACTCTGCAGCGATGCCTGCTGCGACTTCATGTACGACCGGGATGCAGGTGAGCCGGCGACTGCACGACTCCAGCAGATGCATGATGTTGCCGCCGGCCACGAAGAAGCAGTGCGTGTAGCCGAGCGAAACCAGCCATTCAGCCAGTAGATCAGAGTACTTGGTCATCGTGTATAGCTCTCTCTCGTCGTGTCTATCGCGTGGCGCACCGCCTGGCTTGTCTGCTCGCTCTTTGCTATTTGCTCCAGCACCACGTCCCCCGCTCCATTCACCAGAATGAGGGTAAACTGATGGCCCGTGTGCTTCTTATCGGAGGCAAACCGTTCCATCACGTCGTCAATCGATACAGCCGCAAGGTGCTCGCGGATGGCGGGCAGGCTGGTCACCATCGCGTGCAGATGCTGCTCAAAGATGGCGATCCGCTCGACCTTGTCGAACGAAATTCCGCGCTCCCGTTGAAAGGCGAGAGAACACAGGATGCCTATCCCAACCGCGATGCCGTGGGGTATTGCGTAATGGGAAGCGCCTTCGATGGCATGGCCGAACGTATGGCCAAAGTTCAGAAGCAGACGCTCCTTCTTATCGAATTCGTCGATCTCAATAAAGTATTTCTTCGCCTGCAGGCTGTTGATGATCACGGCTTCCAGCGCGGTGGTACTCATCGTCGGCGAAGGCCCGGCGGCCATGTACGTTTCGAACGCCTCACCGCCGCGGCAGAAGCAGATCTTGGCCGCTTCAATCAGCCCGCTCGCAAACTGATCGCGCGGAAGCGTTTCGGCAAACGCAGGGTCGATCCATATATGCTCCGGCGGATGAAAGGTGCCGACCAGATTTTTGTATGGGCCGACGTTGATACTCGACTTGCCGCCGATACAGGAATCGACCATGGCCAGCACCGTTGTGGGAAGGTAGGTCCAGCGCAGACCGCGCATGTACACCGAAGCCGCGAAGGCCGCGATGTCCTGCACGATGCCACCCCCAACGGCGGTGAGCGAAGTCCGGCGGTGCACGCCCGCGGCGCGCATCTGCTCAATCAGCAGCGGCATACGGTCGAGCGATTTCTCCCGCTCTTCAGCCGCGACAAAGAGCGCAGTCTGCGAGGCCTGGCCGACCTTGTCGCGAAAAAATGCGTCCACGAGCAGATATGCGTTTGCCTGCTGCTTGAGCGTCTCGGTGAGCGATCTCGCAGCCACGCGGACCTCGTACGAGCCGGTCGAGGAGTGAATGCTAAACGATGCGGACATGGCTGAATCCTAAATCCGCGGCAATAAATTGTCCGGTGATGCCGGTGTTCTGCACCGAACAGAGATACAGCACCAGCGACGTCACATCGGTAAGCGCGGGTAGCCGTTGAAAGCCCGTGGCTTGGCTGAGCCGGTCGATCTGTTCTCCGGTGAGATTGCTGCGCGTCATGGGCGTCTCGAGCGCGCCCGGAAGCACGGCGTTGATGAGCATGCCTTCGGCCGCAAGATCGGCGGAGGCGGAAAGCACCAGCCCCTGCAGCGCGGCTTTCGAGATGCAATAAGAGAGCTTCGACTGGCGGGCAAGGTTTTGCCAGATGGAGCTAATGACGCACAGCCTGGCAGAGGGCGCCAGCAACGTGTGGTCGAGCAGCGACTTGAGCGTCACCAGAATGTAAGCAACATTGGCCTGGTAAAGTGCCATGTGTTGCACAAGGTCCACGTTGTAGACGGAGTCGTTGCAGTTGGCTCCCTGTGCCCAGCAAACGCCAGTGTAGGGTTGAGCTCCGCGAAGCTTGTGCCCATCGAACTGCGTACTCATGGGGTCGAGAATCAGTCGCTCACAGCCGTCGGCTAAAGCAGCATCCGCACTTCGGGCGACTCCTGTGACGCTCCAGCCCCGGGCCAGCGCGGCTTCCGCGACCGCCCGCCCGATCGCCCCACTGGCCCCGAAGACCAGAAGATGCTCCTGCGGAGTTTGCATCAGCGGTTCAGCACAGCCCAGCGCTTCTCGAGCATGTCGATGCGCTTGGTATCTTCCTGCTGGATGGCGCCGTAGTAGTCGCGCTTGTTCAGCAGCCACAAGAGCTCAAAGTGCACCGCATTGAGCAGCCCCTGATCGATGTGATCTTCCTTGGCAGCCTGTCCGTCAAAGATCACCTTGCGAGTCTCAAAGCGGGTCAGGTGCACGTCCACCATTTGCCGCAGCACGGGGATCGAGTCTGACGAGACACCTCCGCCAACGACCAGATCGAGGCCCTTCTCCTTACAAGCTGCGCTGGTTTTCAGCACATAGTCTGTGACTTCTTTGCCGTTAATCGCGTCGCGGCCAAGGCCGGCGGAGAGCGAGAAGTCGACGCGTCCGAAGACGATGCCAGAGAGTTCCTTGGCTTTTTCTGTTTCACCCGCCATGGCATTCAATTGCTGGAAGGCCGTGATGGTCTCGAGGTTAAACAGGAAGTCCGTTTCCTCCTGCTCTTCGGCCGTGTAGATTTTGCTGACAGCCTCGGCGAACTTGGTCAGCGCGTAGGTGCTCTCGATCATGGGGGCGATGATGTAATCGACGCCAATCTGCTTGCTTTCAATCAGGTCCCGCATTGCCTCGCATCCGCCGATCTTCAAGCCGAGCTTGAGGCCGGCTTTGCGACAAATCTCGACCAGGCGCAGCAGCTCATCGACCCGTGTGCCCTCTGCCTCAAACTCAGCCTTCACGGCAACATAGCCGAAGTTGTCCCGGCCGGTTTTCAACAGCTCGAGCATCTTCCGTTCACGGTTATTCATGCATTCTCCAGCGTGCTAAATCTCAGAATCGACGCCTTTCGTCGCTCAGGCTCCACCAAGTGTAGACGAAGTGCCGCGGCTTGGGTCAAATGCGGTTTTCACGCGTGTAGCCGGTGCGCCGGCGGCTGTTTGTCTTCTCTGTCCTGTATAAACGTGGGTGGCTGGGTTGTGCGGGACGGATGCCGTCCGGACGCTGATCCGGCTCGCTCGAATCCGCATCACATACCACATAGCTTTCAGGAGAGATACATGCAACTCGCGATGATAGGTCTCGGCAGAATGGGATCGAATATGGTGAAACGGCTGGCCCGCAACGGCCATGAGTGCGTGGTTTTCGACACCTCCGCCAAGGTGGTTCAGGATGTCGCCAGCCATGAGCACATTACAGGATCGGCATCGCTCGAAGACCTGATCGCCAAGATGGCCAGGCCGCGCGCCATCTGGATGATGATTCCTGCCGGCTATGTCGATCAAACGATCGCCGAGATCGTTCCACATCTGGAAGAAGGCGACATCCTGATCGATGGCGGCAATTCCTATTACGTGGATGACATCAATCGCGCCAAAGAGCTTGCGCCGAAGAATATCAAGTATGTCGACGTGGGCACCAGCGGAGGTGTCTGGGGGCTGGAGCGCGGCTACTGCATGATGATCGGCGGGCCGACCGAAACCGTGCAGCATCTTGACCCGATCTTTCAGGCGATCGCGCCAGGCAAGGGAGATATTCCAGTCACGCCAGGCCGCGAGACGATGGGTGGAACCGCCGAGCAGGGCTATCTGCACTGCGGACCCAACGGTGCCGGCCACTTCGTCAAGATGGTTCACAATGGCATTGAATACGGTTTGATGGCCGCTTACGCCGAGGGACTCAACGTGCTGAAAGGCGCCGGCATCGGGAAGCACGTCGGTGAGATTGACGCTGAGACTACGCCGCTGCGCGACCCGGAGCACTACCAGTACGACCTAAATCTGACCGATGTGACCGAGGTCTGGCGGCGCGGCAGTGTCATCGCCTCGTGGCTGCTCGATCTAACGGCGCAGGCCCTGGTTGGAGACCCGCAGCTGGAGAAGTTTGGCGGGCGCGTCTCGGACTCAGGCGAAGGCCGCTGGACCATCAAGGCCGGCATCGACGAGGGCGTTCCGACTCCCGTGCTCACTACGGCGCTCTATGAGCGTTTCAGCTCGCGCGGCGAGGACGACTACGCAAATAAGGTACTGTCGGCCATGCGTTTCGGCTTCGGCGGACACCTGGAGAAGCCTGCGGACAAGTAGGCTTCCCGCTTTGCACGCACGAAAGGAACGGCCTTGACTCAAGTGCACTCGGACGCTCTCGTATTCTTCGGCGCGACGGGAGATCTGGCTCATAAAAAGATCTTTCCCGCGCTGCAGGCGATGGTGAAACGCGGATCGCTCAACGTTCCCGTCATCGGCGTTGCCAAAGCCGGCTGGAACCTCGATCAGCTGAAGGACCGGGCCCAGGATGGTCTGCGCAAGTACGGCGGCATTGACGCTGCGGCGTGGGAGAAGCTGAGCTCGCTGCTGCGTTACGTGGACGGCGACTACTCGGACGCAGCAACCTTTGCGGCCGTCAAAAAGGAGCTTGGAGACGCTAAACATCCGGCGCACTACTTGGCAATTCCTCCGTCGCTCTTCGACGAGGTCGTCGACCAGTTGGTCAAGTCCGGTGCCGCGGATGGTGCGCGTATCATCGTCGAAAAACCCTTCGGCCACGACCTCGCCTCCGCACAGAAGCTGAACAAAATCCTGCTAGCTGCGTTTCCAGAGAGCTCTATCTTTCGCATTGACCACTACCTGGCCAAGGGGCCGGTGCAGAATATGGTGTCCTTCCGATTTTCTAACGCTTTTCTGGAACCCGTCTGGAATCGCGATTACGTAGATAGCGTGCAGATCACCATGGCCGAGGACTTCGGCGTGCAGGGCCGCGGAGCGTTCTACGACGGAACCGGCGCGGTGCGCGATGTGGTGCAGAACCACCTATTCCAGATCATGTGCAATCTGTGCATGGAGTCGCCCGCGCGCAAGGACAGCGAGTCCGTGCGCGACGAAAAAGTTAAGGTCCTGAAAGCCATCTCGCCGGTCGCTCCCGAGCACCTGGTGCGCGGCCAGTTTCGTGGTTATCTGGACGAAAAGGGAGTCTCTCCTGACTCGCAGGTAGAGACATATGCCGCGCTTTGCCTGGAGATCCAGTCGTGGCGCTGGCAGGGTGTTCCATTCTTTCTGCGTGCGGGCAAAAACATGCCGACCACCTGCACGGAGGTAATCGTGCGCTTCCGCAAGCCGCCTATCACCAAGGCCTCTGAGAGCGGCATCGAGCACAACCACCTGCGGTTTCGCATCAGCCCGGAGATGACGATTGCCATGGGCGTGTCCGTCTCGCCGCCCGATCTAACCGGACATCGTGAGGTCGCGGAGTTGATCGCCAGCCATCACGCTTCGCCCGATGAGATGGAGGCCTACGAGCGCGTGCTAACCGACGCGATGGCCGGCGATCCCACGATCTTTGCCCGACAGGACTACGTGGAAGAAGCCTGGCGAATCGTCGACGATGCCCTGCAGTCGCCCGCGCCGGTGACGGTCTACGAGGTACACACATGGGGTCCGCCGGAGACCAGCCATACGCTTCCTCCAGGCGGTTGGGTCGATCCGCAGGTGACTGCTCCGGTCGCGTCGGCGCAGTAAGATCGCGGGTATGCTGAAGGCGTACCGGTGCTTTCGAGAGCAGGATCCGCGATGACCACAACCAGTCTTTTTCCTATCCTGACCGGCACGGAGGAGCGCGCACAGCGGCATCCGCACGAGAGCTTCTCGGCAGCGGAAGCTCTCGAAGCGCGGCTTCGCAAAACCATTCGCGGCGAGGTGCGTTTCGACGCGACTTCCCGCGCGCTCTATGCGACCGACGCCTCGAACTACCGCCAGGTGCCAATCGGTCTGGTGCTGCCGCGAGACACGGACGACGTCATCGCAACGATTGCTGCCTGCCGAGAGTTTGGCGCGCCTGTGCTCTCGCGTGGCGGCGGCACCAGCGTCGCGGGCCAGTGCTGCAATGTGGCCGTGGTTCTCGATTTTTCGAAGTACATGCGAGGCATCGTCGCGCTTGACCCTCAGGCTCGCCGGGCGCGCGTCGAGCCCGGCATCGTGCTTGACGCGCTGCGCGATGCGGCAGAAGAGCACGAGCTTACCTTTGCTCCCGATCCTGCAACCCACAGCCGCTGCACCCTGGGCGGCATGATCGGCAACAACTCCTGCGGCGTGCATGCGCTGATGGGCGGCAAGACCGTCGACAACATCGAGGCGCTCGACATTCTGCTCTACGACGGAACTCGCATGACGGTCGGCAAGACCAGCGAGGCGGAGCTGGCGGCGATCATCGCGGAGGGCGGCCGTCGCGGCGAGCTCTATGCCGGGCTCAAGCGACTTCGCGACACCTACGCCTCGCTGGTACGCGAGCGTTTCCCGGACATTCCGCGGCGCGTCTCCGGCTACAACCTCGACGAGCTTCTGCCTGAAAACGGTTTTCACGTGGCGCGCGCGCTGGTCGGCTCAGAGGGCACCTGTGTCACCATCCTGGAAGCCACGTGCGAACTCAAGCCAAGCCCGCAGTATCGTCGGCTTGTGGCGCTCGGCTTCTCCGACGCCTATATCGCCGCGGACCATGTTCCGGTTGTGCTCGAGCATAAACCAATCGGGCTTGAAGGTTTTGACGGCCACCTGGTTGACTGCATGTTGATTAAGAACCTCAACGTGGACGACGTACAGCTTCTGCCTGCCGGGCGAGGCTTTCTGCTTTGCGAGTTCGGCGCCGACTCGCTTGAAGAAGCCGACCGAACGGCCGCGGAACTCATGGAGGCTTCGCGCCACTTCATCCAACCGCCCACCGTCGCACTATACTCTACAGGGGAAGCGGCCCGTGTCTGGCGTGTGCGCGAGTCAGGCCTTGGTGCCTCAGTCTTCACTCCGGGCATGGAGAGCGGCTGGGAGGGCTGGGAGGATTCCGCCGTGCCGCCGGCCAGCCTGGGCGCGTACCTGCGCGAGCTCTTTGCGCTCATCCACAGCTACGGCTACCAGTCGCCCATGTACGGGCACTTTGGCCAGGGCTGCGTGCACCTGCGTATCAGCTTCGACATGAAGACGGAGAAAGGTGTCCTTGCCTATCGACAGTTCATCGAAGAGGCCGCGGACATCGTGCTCAAATACGGCGGCTCGTTTTCGGGCGAGCATGGCGACGGCCAGGCCCGCGCCGCGCTCCTGCCCAAGATGTTTGGCCCGAAGCTGATGCAGGCCTTCGCCGAGTTCAAGGCTTTATGGGACCCGCTCAACCGCATGAACCCCGGCAAGCTGATCGACCCGATCGCCGTCTACGATCCCATCGAGAACCTGCGCATGGGCGCCGGCGACGAGCGCGCGAAGGTCGACACCTGGTTTCAGTTCCCCGGCGACCAAGGCTCGTTTGCGCACGCAACCGAGCGCTGCGTCGGCGTCGGCGCATGTCGCAAGGTGGATGCCGGAACCATGTGTCCAAGCTACATGGCGACGCGCGAAGAGAAGCACTCCACCCGCGGCCGCGCGCACCTGCTATGGGAGATCATGCAGGGCAACGTCATCGGCGACGGCTGGCGGAACGCCGAGGTGAAGGAGGCGCTTGACCTCTGTCTTTCCTGCAAGGCCTGCAAGACCGAGTGCCCCGTCAATGTCGACATGGCCACCTGGAAAGCCGAATTTCTTGCGCACTTCTATGCGGGCAAACGGCATCCGCTTCAACATCACGCCTTTGGATCCATGGACCGCTGGGCCGCGCTCGCTTCGCACGCACCCTGGCTCGCCAACCTGCCGCTGCGGATTCCGGTCATGACTTCCTTCGCCAAATCGATTCTGCACATCGCCCCGCAGCGGAACCTCCCAGCCTTCGCGCGGCGAAACTTTCGGGACGCTTTCCATCGCAACCGGAGCAGGGAAACCGCGACCGGCAAAGCCATTCTGCTCTGGCCCGATACCTGGAACAACTACTTTCATCCCCAGGCACTCGATGCCGCCGCAAAGCTGCTGAGTGCCAGCGGTCACCGGGTCGAAGTGCCCAAGCAGCACATCTGCTGCGGCCGGCCGCTCTATGATTTTGGTTTCCTGGACGAGGCGCGCCGTTATCTTCGGCGCATCCTGGACCGGTTTGGGCCGCAGATCGACGCTGGTATCGCCTTCGTCATGCTCGAGCCCAGTTGTGCCAGCGTCCTGCGCGATGAGCTGGTCAACTTCTTCCCCACGGACGAGCGTGCCCTTCGCCTCAGCCGTCAGACCGTTATGCTCAGCGAGACGCTCGCGCAGTCCGGATTCGAGCCTCCCTCGATGTCGGGACGACGCATCGTCGTCCAGGGCCACTGCCACCAGAAGGCACTGATGACCATGAAGGACGAGATGCGGCTGCTGCGCGCCACCGGGGCCGACGTCACGCTGCTCGACTCCGGATGCTGCGGCATGGCCGGCCCGTTCGGCTTTGAGGCGGACAAGTACGAGGTTTCGCAGATCCTTGCCGAGCGCGTTCTGCTGCCGGTCGTCCGCGCCGCCGCTCCCGCTGACGTCCTCGTCGCAAACGGTTTCAGTTGCCGCGAACAGATCAGCCAGAATAGCCCGCGCCGCGCAATGCATCTGGCTGAGGTGCTGGCAGGGAACTGCTGACGCTTCGCGCACGAATCTACCCGTTTCGTGAGTGGCGCCTGCAACCATTGTGGCAATTGGATGTCGCCGCTCCGCCGCTAGCATGAAAGCTGCACGCAGTGAATCATGCCTCCGCCCCAGACCGCGCCTTTGCTCCAGCTAATCCGGCATCTTCTTCAAGCGCTTCCCTTAGCGGTCCTGGGCGGCCGCCGGTATCCTGCGTGCTTGGCCGCCTGCTGTGTTCTTTGCCTGGCAACTTTGGTTGCCGCGCAGGTCTCTCTCGCGCAGACCGTGTCCGCTCGCCTTGCGCCGCAGTTTCGCACGGCTTCGCGACCGCTCATCACGGAGCGCGTCGACCCCGGCAAACGGCTTGCCATTCCGGGAGCCGTGCACCCTGCCGCGGCCTCTGCCCAGGATCTCGGCGAGCTTGACGGTGCTGTTGCGATCGAGCACATCCAGTTTGCCCTGCGCCGACCACCGGAGCGTCAGGCAGCCCTGGACGCCCTGATCCAGGCGCAAAACGATCCTGCCAGCCCTAGCTTCCACCAGTGGCTGACGCCGGAGCAGATCGGAACCGAGTTCGGACCCGCGGCCTCCGACGTAGCCGCCATCCGCACCTACCTCGAAGGCGAGGGCTTCACCATCAACATGGTCAGCAGTAGCCAGATGTGGATGGACTTCACCGGCACCGCCTCAGTCGTCCAGCGCAGCTTGCACACTGGCCTCCATCGCTTCCGAGTTCCCGTGGGCGATGTGTACACTTCGGCCACGCAAACCGCGGAACTTCCCGCCGCGCTGTTACCCGCAGTCGGCGCCATTGTGTCCTTAAGCAATTTTCCGTTCCACGCGCAACACCACCCCGCGCCGGCCTCTGTGGTCGGTAATGCTCAACATATCGGACCGCAGGACTTCTATACCATCTACAACGAACTGCCTCTGCTCCAGGCGGGCAAGCCCATCGATGGAACCGGCCAGACGATCGCTCTTATAGAACGAACGAACATCAATGTCGCTGACGTGACCGCCTTCCGCAGCTCCTTTGCGGTCTCTCCACCCACTCCCATCCTCAGCGTGCAGCATGGTTCCGCTTCGGTCGCCTGTGGCAATCCCGGCATTGCCAGCACGGATGAGGAAACGGAAGCGGTGCTCGACACGGAGTGGGCAGGCGCCGTCGCACCGGGTGCGTCCTTGCTCCTGATGAGCTGTGCCGGCACCCAGTCGACCGACGGCCTTCTGCTCTCTATCGAGTCCGTCATCGAAGACGATCTGGCAGGAATCCTGAGCCTCAGCTATGGCGAAACCGAGCTGGGTCAGACCTCTCTTGGCGGCTTCCTTTCCAATCTTTACGAGCAGGCGGCCGCACAAGGCCAGACCGTGGTCGTCTCCTCCGGCGACAGCGGCCCAGATGCCGAAAGCCAGGGCTCCAACATTGCCCGTCACGGACTGAATGTCAACGTACTCGGCTCCACTGCCTACAACATCTCCGCCGGCGGCACCGACTTCCAGGACCAGTTCAACCAAACAATCGACGGCGGAACCAGCTACGGCGTCTCCGCCTTCTGGAACCCGGCGAACGGTCCAGGCCAGCTAAGTGCAAAAGGCTACGTGCCGGAAACGACGTGGAACTCTACCTGTGCCTCTAGTCTCCTGAACGCGGCCAAGGAGGGCGGGAGCGCCAGCCCGCTCGCCCTGTGTGACGATGCCGCACAAAGAACCGCCTATCTCGAGCCGATGGCCGGAAGCGGCGGCCATAGCACGCTCAACGCTCGTCCCACGTGGCAGACCGGCACGGTGTACGGGCTTCCTTCCACGTCGACCTACTCCGGACGGCTTCTGCCGGATATCTCGCTCTTTGCCTCCCCCGGCGTGTGGGGCCACGCGCTTTCCTTCTACCAATCCGACCTGAGTTCGTCCATGGCGAGCGCCGGCGGAACCTCTTTCGTGGCGCCACAACTCGCAGGCGTCTTCGCTCTTATCGCACAGAAGACCCAAGCGCGCGTCGGTTTAGCCAACGTGGAGCTCTACAGCCTGGCCGGCCAGCAGTTCGGCACATCTTCCTACACCGGATCCGCCTGCAACGGCAGCGGCGCCTCCGGTGCGGGCGAAACCTCCAGCCTTCCCTCTGCCAGCTGCCTCTTCTATGACGTTCAAACGGGGAACAACTCGGTCGCCTGCCACAGCGGCAGCGCGAACTGCGATGCAGACCCCGGCCAGACCTACGGGCTGCTTGCCACCAGCACCGCTGCTCCGCTGCCTGCGTACACGGCGGGCGAAGGCTATGACCTCGCTACCGGCATCGGATCGCTCAACATCCAGAACCTCGTCAACAGCTGGACCTTCACGCCTTTGCTCACCGCGACCAAACTTAGCTTCAACCAAACGACCGTTCCACTCAATATCTCCATCACCTTTACCTCCAGCGTCACCTCAGTAAGCGGCATTGGAACTCCCACCGGCACGGTCGAGCTCGCAAGCTCCGTCGTATCCTCCGTGAACGCCTCGGCTGTGCTCGGCAATGGCAGAGCCAGCGGGTCGACCAACACACTTCCCGGCGGCACCTACACGGTTTTCGCCAAGTATCTCGGGGACTCAGAGTTCGCCCCAAGTTCCTCGCCCGCCATCTCCGTCACCGTCAGTCCGCAGACTACCGCCACCAACCTGAGTGTATTTTCCTCCACCGGCAGCGTTTATGGTTCCTTCGCCATTCTCAGCGCGACCCTCGCTCCGGTCAGCCTCGGCATCTTCCACGCCTCAAGCACCATCAGCTTTTTCGATGGTTCAACCATTCTTTGTAATGCCATTGCGGTCGACGCCGCAACCGGCATCGCCACCTGCAACACACCCGCGCTCACCGCAGGCACTCACACCTTCACCGCGGTGTATGCCGGAGACACCAACTTTGCCGCGAGCACCTCCCCGGCAGCAACCATTACCGTCGCCAAAGCCACGCCCAAGATCAATGTCAGCAACGCGTCGTCCATCTATGGGACGTCGTCCGCTACCCTGAGCGCATCAGTCTTGTTTGCTTTTGGTGCCGCACCCACGGGCGTGCTCACTTTCACCGTCGATGGCGGCCAGACCGTGCCCGCACTTTGCGCCGGGTCGACCTTACCCATTGCCTGCACCGCCACGTATACGATAACCAGCCTCTCCGCCGGAGCCCACTCCATCACGGCAAATCTTGCCGCCGACCCCAATTACACCGCCGCCTCGGCCACCGGCAGCCTCTCCATCGCTGGTGCCGCACCGGTCATGCACTTCACCGTGCCTTCCCAAACCTACGGCAGTATGCCATTCACCCTCGCCGCGACTTCCAACTCCTCCGGGGCGTTCACCTACTCGGTCGTCAGCGGGCCGGCAACCATCAGCGGCTCCACCGTGACCTTCACCGGGATCGGTACAGTGGTCCTCGCGGCTTCGCAAGCGGCTGCCGGCAACTATGCCGCGACCACCCAAAGCGCAACCTTTTCTGTCGCTGCGGCGGGTGCGGTCTGGCTAGGCAACGCGAACAGCACGCTTAGTACGTTCTCTCTTTCCGGAGCCGCCCTCTCCCCGGCCGCGGGCTTCGGCGGCGGAGGCCTGGGTACGGCGTCGGCCCCCCTGGGCATGGCTTTTGACGCCACAGGCAATCTGTGGATTGCTGGCAGCGCCAGCGGCGTTAGCAAGTTCAACAACGCCGGCGCGTCTATCTCTGCCAATCCGTATACCGCCGGAGGCATACACAACCCGCTCGCGCTCGCCATCGACGGCGCAGGGCAGGTCTGGATTGCCAACGGCAACGGCTCTGTAAGCGCGCTTGCCGATACCGGCGTCGCCCTCTCGCCACCGACGGGATTCACCGGCGCAGGCCTGTCCGTGCCCGGCGGACTCGCCGTCGATCTCTCCGGCAACGTGTGGGTGGCCAACACCTCCGACAACAGCGTCACCGAGCTCCTCGGCGTCGCCGCGCCCGTCGCGCCTCTCGCCACGGCGGTCGCCAACGGCACGACTGGAGCGCGCCCGTGAAGCTTTCGAGGCGCCAACTTGCCGGCAGTGGTCTTCTGCTGGCTGCCGCACTCAGCGGGTGTGGCACAAATCAGTTCCCGGGTAGCGCGTCCACCAGCTCATCCGTACCCGTCACCGCAGCTCCCGTAGCCTCAATTCAAGGCCGCTTCGTGAGCGGAGCCTCGCCGGTGGCGGGCGTCATCGTTCAACTCTATGCAGCCGGCGCTTCCGGTTACGGCTCTGCCTACCCGTATTCCAGTGGCATTTCGCTGCTGGGACCGAACGTCATCACCACAGACTCGAGCGGCAAGTTTCAACTGGCCGGCATCTACACCTGTCCTTCTCCCTCAACCCTTGTGTACCTCGTTGGCACCGGAGGCAACTCCGTTGCGGGCCAGCCGGCGAATCCAAATCTTGGCATGATGGCTGCCCTCGGCCCTTGCGGAACCCTGGCCGGCACGACCTCCATTACCGTCAACGAGCTCACCACGGTCGCCTCCGTATGGGCGCTCGCCCCGTTCATGAAGGGCATCGCCAACGTCGGCTCTGCGGCCACCAACCAGACTGGCCTGGCGAACGCCTTCGCCGCGGTCAATAGGTTGGTCGACACCCGCACCGCGTTGATCCCCGGTCCAGCACTGCCCTCCGATGCCGCCCTGCCATTCGCCGAGATCTACACTTTGGCGAACATTCTCGAAACCTGCATCGACTCCGCGGGAGGCAGTGCCGGTGACGGCTCGCCCTGCGGCACACTCTTCGATTTGACCAAAAACGCCAACGGCAGCGCGCCCACAGATACCCTCACGGCTGCCCTCAATATCGCGCAAAATCCCATCCAGAACGTCGCCGCGCTCAACCTGCTGTCCGCCGGCAGAGGTCCATACCAGCCAACGCTTGGCAACATACCTCCCGCCGCCTGGACCCTCGCCATCCGTTATACCGCGGCAAACACACTGTCAGCTCCCGTCGGACTCGCCGCGGATCAGTCCGGTTCTGTCTGGATCACGAACCGGGGATCCAGCACAGTCACTCGACTCGACACCTCCGGCGCTGTCCTCTCCGGAACAACTGGTTACGCAGCGGGCCAAGTTGGGCAGGGCGCTATCGCCATCGATGCCAGCGGCAATGCCTGGGTCGCCGCCAATACGGCCGGAGCCATCCTCCGGATCACCCCCGCCGGTGTGACGTCTACCTTTACCGGAGGCGGCCTCACCAGCGCCACCTCCCTCGCCATCGACGGTCAGGGCCAAATTTGGGCCGCCGGCGCCGGCAACGACCTGAGCGGATTCACCTCAGCGGGGGTGCCCCTCTCCGCGAATGGCTTCACCGGCGGTGGACTCTCGGGTGCGCAAGCCGTCGCCATCGGCCACTGACATGCTGTCGTGCTGCCCCGCCGGCCTCCGTCAGTACGGGCCGCGGCACCGGGTCTATCATCAAGCCATGTGTTCTGGCGTAACTTTCGTGGTCCGATTGCTCTATCCGGCTCTCATCACACGCTGCGGTCTTCTGGCAAAACGGGCAACGGAGTGAGTTTTCTGCCGGATCTGCGGCTTCATCACCTGGGTCACGCGGTGACCTCAATCGAGTCCGCAGCCAAAGATTACTGCCGTCGCTTCGGATACCGTCTCGCGTCTCTCGTGATCCACGATCCGTTGCAGACCGCTCACGTCCAGTTCCTCCAACTTCCGGGAGAGCGGACCTACCTGGAACTGGTCGCGCCGGATGGGCCCAGGAGTAAATTGGCCAGCGCTGTGAAACGCGGGGTAGGTCTGCATCATCTCTGTTACACAGTCGCCGCCCTCGAAGAGGCGATCTGTCATTTTGAAGCGCACGGCATGAAGCTCATCTCAGACCCCAAACCAGGAGAGGCTCTGGACAGACGGCGTATCTGCTGGCTGCTTGGCGAAGATTCTGTGCCGATCGAACTGTGCGAACGACGCACGAAGGACGATGCCTGCTATCCCGTTCCGGCACTTTGACCCACTTGCTCATGCCCAAGCTCGCTCGCCTCCTCAACATTCCTCTCCGTACGCACCCACGGCGCGTCGCCCCGCGCCGCCTGTTGTCTGCGGCGCACTAAAAGAAGCTTCCAAAATAGATATCCCGGCGCCTCGGCCAGCGCCTTCAAGGACTCTCTTGGGCGCGGACCGAGCGCCGCGGCCACACCAAGGTAGAACGCCGTCGTAACCATGCCGAGTACAGCGTACGCAACCAACCACACCGTTCCGCAGGCGGCTCCCAGTAGAAGCACTAGGCCGAAAAGAGCTACTTCGCTTCCCAACGGAAATGCGAGCACGTCCAGCAGCGGTTCCACCATGCGCCAGCGCCCTCGCATCGCCTCTGCAGCCAGCGGCCACGTCCAAAGCCGGCGCATCCGGATGCGACCGCCCTCCCAACGCGCACGCTGCGAAGTTGCGGCAGCGGAACTCTCGGGCATCTCCCCATAGACCGCAACCTCATTCAAAAAACGCACCCGGACTCCGGCCCGGACCAGATGCAGGTGGTACTCAAGATCCTCCACCAGCGAGTTGGCAACGTAGGGCACCCTGCCCAGCGTCTCCGCTCGCATGCCGAAGCCATTTCCAAAGATGCCGCAGGAAAGCCCCAACCGCGAACGCCCAAGCGGACGCAGAACATTGATGCCTAAAAACGCAAGCGCGGCTAATTGCGTGCGTGGGTTGGCGCCGGCGTTGCTTACCTCATAGCGGCATTGCAGCGCCTCCACTCCCGATGCGAAGGCTGCCGCAACGTGCGCGATCATCCTTGGTCCGGCAATCGAATCGGCATCGACCACTAGCACCGCTTCTGCGCCTTCCTCGATGGCCGCGGTCATTCCGAAGTCCAGCGCCGTTCCTTTCCCACCCACACCGTCTTGCAATCTGAACACGTGTGCACCTGCGGCCTGGGCGCGGGTGGCTGTGGAATCCGTACAATTGTGTGCGATCACGTAGACGGTAACGTCCGGTTCAGCCGACGCCAGAATGCTCCGCACGCACCGACCTACGACCATTGCTTCATTGTGAGCTGGAACAATCACGGCCAGCTTAATTCGTCCAGGACTTGCCTGAGCGGCAGAACGGAGCGACAGCGACGCCGCCACCGACAAAACCAGCAGCTCCAGGAGCAGCGGCAAAGACGCCAGCAGAAGCAGTAGACCAAGTGCGTTCAAGAGGATGTGAAAAATAGACATCTGCGGCGCTCGTTTGTGTACTCCGTTATGGTCACTGGAATTTCCACGCCGGTCCATCCCCCAAATGGTGATCACCCTGCACCGCTCGCTCGGACCGCGTGCGCCTATTTTCCTGGCGGCACGACCATCTGCCACTTAAGCACCGTCAAGGAAAACGGGGGAAGGAGATAGGGTCTTCGCGTGTCGAAGCTGGGCAGCCGATCTGCATGGATCGTCACGTTTTGTTCCTGCTCGTTGGAGTCGGTAATATGCGCAGACGTAAGGAGCTTTTCCTCCACCTCGCCCCGCGGCTCCATGGGGCCTTCAAACAGAGCCGGCAGGCTTTGACTTCGGCTCAGGTTTAGCAAAATAAGACTGAGGTGGTCGCCGTCTCGGAAGGCGAAGCTCTGGATTAGATGTGCATTTCGAAGCTCCACTTTGTCGTTGCTAGACAAAGGCTGGTCCCATGTTGGATCCCCAACGACATGCGTCATGAGCATGACCGGAAGCAATGCCTCATTGATCAACTGCTCCGCCAGGAACGCAGAGCGTCTTCGGTTCGACTCTCCGCCCATGTCCACCACGGAGCCCCATAACGGCATAGTCTTCCTGGCGCCCGGCGCACCAAACGGGTTCTGAAACTCCGGCAAGGCGAAAAGACACTGCGTCGTAACGCCCAAGTCGCGCAGCATGAGCAACATATGATCGGCCACCGCCAGCCCGGCACCCAGGGTCGGTATCGTGCGATCGAGATCCCCTTGCGTTATCGAAGCCGACCCATTTGTCGTGCCGAGATTCACCTCATACACAGCCATTTGAGGCGCATGGGGACGCTTCGCGATCGCTTTTGCCTGCTCGTAAATCGCACCGCCTGGGCGCGAGTCGATCTGCTCTGGCTGCGCAAGCATCGGGCCAAAGATAGCCTCGGTGGAAGTCGCGTCCAGAAAGTCGCTGAAGAGATAAGGCGCAATCGCCACCGAATCGCTGTTGGTGTTGGCGGAGAGCTCCTGCGAGGTCCACCACGGGACAGCGGCCCACGTCCCAAGCACCAGGTCGAACCGCTCCGGATCGAAGCCCGCTCCGTGCCGCATACTTGCAAAGACGTCCTGCGCACGCGCTGCGAAAGCAATAGGGTCATCGAGAGTAGCTCCCGGAAACGATCCTGCGTTCCATTGCTCGTTTCCAAACTCAAGGTGAATCACCGGAAAGACCTTCGTCCAGGGCGTCCGTTGTCCGAGCGCAGCTCGCCGTGCCCCATACGGCGTGTCCGGGTCGCCGGCCAGATACTCGATCAAGCACGCAGCCTCGCGAGGAGAGGTGGCCGCCGGCAGACTGTACCAGGGCTCCGCGCCGACAGCCCGGGCAAGCACCAGGAACTCATGCAGGCCGATCGGGATGTCTTGCTGTACGGTTTGCTGCGTGCTGAATCCGGCCCGCACGCGCGCGAACGGAACAGCCAGCATGTTGTCCAGCGAACTGCCGAAGTCCGTTCCATTGTCCATGTATCGCAGGACACCGGGCTTCAGGTCGCGTAAGGTCTCGACTACCTCGTCCCGAAAGGCAGTCGGGTTGCCGGTCCCCGCTGGAGCCATTAGAGCGACATCATCGAGCAGCGCCGACGAGTTCGAGAGGCTGAACGTCAAGTCCGCCGGACCTATCTCCGAGCCATTCTCTTCCGCTAGAAACGGGAAGCTGTAGTTCTGCCACGTAGGAGTGAGCTTTATCGCTTTTGAGAGGAAGGTGTGATTGCCGCGCGATGTCGCAAGCCGCTCCACCTTGAGGTTGAGCATACGCTCGCCCTCGAGACCCTTGGCGCGGAAGCTCACAGTGTATGCGCCGCGAAGTTGCACGAAAGAGCGGCCCGCCGTCGTGTCGAAGAAGGACGCGACCGATGCACTTTGACCCACTGCAGCCGCTTCAATTCGGAGCGCCTGCCGGCCGGGGCTGTTGGGTGAGAGATCCCTGTTCTCGGTGGCAAGCGTCGCTCCCCCCGTTGCGGTCGACCACCAGCCGCCTTCAGCTTCTCCCGGCTTCTCCAGTCGAACAAGAAGAAAGTCGCCGGCGTTCGGCGTTGAAGACGGCTTTGCAAACGTTATCTGAACGCCCGCGTCCTTGCTTGCTGCCTCGCTTCGAAGTACCTCACCAGACGATCCCTTGGCGCGCCCTGAAAGGAACTCGTACCGTGCCCCGTTGAGAAATCCAGCGGGCCATGTGCTGTACTGGTTTCTATCGGTGCAGGTGGTTGCTGTCGCTGTCTTGCAATGGAGAATCGTCTGCCAGGTCTCGCCCTCAAAGCCTGGATTGCGGAAGATCAGATTACGTAACATCTGCCCGGAATCGTAAAATGTCTGCCCACTGAGATTAATGCCGAACCGCTTTACATTTGTGTGAAGCACCTCCGGCCCAAGGGCAATGCGCGTCGCAACAACGGTGTCTGCTCGGCCGTCTCCGCCGTATGCAGAGACCGTCCTTGTCTTACACCCTGTGCATCCAAGCACCCCCAGCAGTAACAAAGTTAGCCGGAAGAGCGTAGCCGCGTGTTTGACTGGATTACTCATCTCAGGTAAGAACCCACTGAAAGCTCAACCCGGTCTTCTCGATAGGCCGGGGGCGCATCGCTTCCGACCAGCCCACAAGAAGGAAGAATAATAAATAAGACTGATTCCCCAAAAAGACTGTCCCGATGGTGAACATCATGCCAAGAAATATTCCTAACAGCGAAAAAGCAAAGTAGCGTTCCATCGTGTCGGTCGAGCCCAGGATCGCGGAAACGAAGTTGATGATTGATCCTAGGCAAATTAAACAAAACGCCCCAAAGCCCACCCATCCTTGTGTAACGGCAACGAACAGGTATTCATTATCTATAGAGGTCTGGCCTTTCCTGGTCGGGAACTCGGTCCCCCATCCCCAGAGGCCGCCCTCTTTCACCACAGGCGTATAGTTCTCGAGGAGATGAGCGCGGTAGGTAGCGTTCTCCTGTTCGTTCGTCGTTGTTGGAGCATCGGTGTAGGCCTTCATCCCCACGTACAGGCTTGCTGCGAAGATGGTTCCAAGCGCTGCCACTAGAAGTGTTGAAAGGAGCACACGCCGGCTACGTCCGATACATGCAATCGGAACCGCAAACAGCGTTCCTAGCCAGGGCCCGCGAGCCTGCGTAAAGATGAGTGTCAATCCAAGAATGAACGTAATCGTCCGCCCTTTACTAAAGGGAAGCCAGGATGCGTATTTGAACTTCGGCTCCCAAAGGTTGTAGTAGCTTAACCAAAGCGCCAGGACCAGACCTGCAAGCAGCATCATTCCTGCTAATTCTGACTGTCCAAAGGGACCCGCCACTCGGCCAAAGCCCCAACGAATCTGAGTTTTCCAGCCAAACTGCTCCTCTGGAAGTAAACGACCCATGATGATCTGGTAAGGATTCCGTCCCATCCGGTATTCATACTCAGAGAACAGGGATGCAATAAATAGGTAGAAAACAAACTTCTTTACCGTTGCAAGCCGTTCGCCTTGCTGCTCGATCAAGAGCTTACCTGCCAGGTAGGAGACAAAGGCCGTAAATAGTCCAGCAAAGATCTGAAACGTCGATGCCGTATCGCGATGTTGAAGCGCATCGGCGTAGCCGGTTGTGAACACGAAAACTGTCATCCATAGATCCATCGGCGAAATTCGCCAATCCTTTAGGTGCCTCAACAAGATGCCCACCGCTAAGGGGATCAGGACTGCTTCGTTCATGTCGATAGGGGGCAGGGCTGGAACTTTCCAGAAGTAATACGTGGGCAGCATCAACAGGATCGGTAGGAACACATTCTGGAAGGTCTTCGATACTGAAGAATGAAAAAGCGAGAAGATGCAGAGAGCCGCCGGAATAAGAACGATGATCTGCATGCGTATGTTCGGCCCGATGGCAAGAATACAGGTGTGAAGCTGGCCCATCTATGACACGAACAGCTCATCCGATGGCGCAAACGAGTTATGGTCCTCGGCTTCGAAATGTAGAAAAGTAGAATTTGTGAGCGACCCCGAACCGAGCGATCTCTGGTTAGACACCGAAACATTTCCAGACTTGCATGAAGGTGACGTGCAGATATGGCGGCTCGACCTGAATGGTCCGGAAAGCCATGGCTTGCTCGCGCAGGCCTTCGAGGCACTCACGGTAGAGGAGCGTCAGCGCGCGTCCAGAATGCGCACTGGAACCGCGCCGGAAGAGTTTATCGCCGGTCGCGGCTCGCTTCGCCGCCTTCTAGGCGCCTTCCTGAATTGTGATCCGCACGTCTTAGAAATCGTTTTTGGCGCCCATCGCAAGCCTGCCTTACGTCCCGTGCGCGGTATGCACATGCCACACTTCAACGTCTCTCATTCTGCCGGAATGATCCTCATTGCACTCTCACGTACCGGTTCGGTCGGGGTCGATGTTGAGTACATGGATTCCACTGTTGAGACGATTGACATAGCCCGAGCCGCCTTCCACTCGGACGATTTCCGCCGCATCGAGAACGCCGTCACCTTCCGGGAAAGACTTCTTGCCTTTTACGGGTGCTGGACGCGCAGGGAGGCGGTGGCCAAGGCTGACGGTCGCGGACTTACTTTGCCTGCTTCCGGCTTCGCGACCGGAACCGCGATCGGTGCGGAACAAACGATTGAGCTCAGGAACGAGCGAAGCGTCGGTTCCGACAACCACTACGTGTTGCGTTATTTTGTCCGCAGTCTAAGTGTAAGTGGTGATCACCTGGGCAGCTTCGCCCTTGCACGTTCCTGTGAGAACCCCACATTCTTAGAGCTATCGCGCGCTCAAGCCAAGCAGAAAAGCCAATATCAGTTTCATCGCCTTCATGCTCCCAACACCATCACAGCAGGGAATGAGCATGCGACGTTTTCTAAACAAAAAGACTAATGGTTTGGGGGATTGAGCCGATAAGGTAAGCAGCCTACGTTCAGCTGACTATTTCGTAATAGTTGTCAGCCTGTAGCACATGTTTTATTTTGAGGTTTTAGCGTGAAACATTCTTGCACTGCCGAGGAGCAAACACCTTCAGTCGTCGCTCTGTTTGGTTTGCCAATTGCCAATGTCACCATGGCTCGCGCAATTGCTTGTATTGAGGCGAGCATTCTTTCTGGGCAGACTCATCAGATCGCAACGGCGAATCTGGACTTTGCCCGCAACTCTCTTCGTGATCAGTACCTTCACCGCATCATCTGTGACTGCACCATGGTTCTTCCGGATGGAGCGCCCCTGGTCTGGGCCTCGCACCTCTTAGGTTCTCCCCTTCAGCAGCGAGTGACGGGCGTGGACCTGATACCTGAGTTGGCCAAGCTGTCAGCCGAGAAGCACTACGGGATCTTCCTGCTTGGCTCCAGCGAGCAAAATGCTCGGAAAGCTGCCCAGGTGCTTGAATACTGCTACCCAGGCGTGCGCATTGTTGGCAGGTTCTCGCCAGAGCAGCTTTCGTTGCACAAAATGGACCACGAAGATATTCTTCGCCGTATTGAGGAAGCGTCTCCGGATGTGCTTTTGGTAGCTTTTGGGAACCCAAAACAGGAGATTTGGATTCATCGCCATCGCAGCCGCTTAAAGGTCCCGGTTGCCATTGGCATCGGTGGTGCCCTTGACATGATTGCTGGCAGTCTTAAGCGTGCACCAGCCTGGGTCCAGCGACTTCAAATGGAATGGTTCTTTCGGATGGCACAGGAGCCACTGCGCCTGCTGCCTCGCTACGCCCGCGATGCCGCGGCTCTCATGCGACACCTTCCTCTAGGTTGGATGTTGAATCATCTCCAGCCCGGGGGGCGTAGCGACGGGCCTGTCCGGGTCGATGTCCAGGACAGCTTCCGAATCGTTGCCACTCCCGCAACGCTCTGCGGTGATTGCTGCGCGTGGATCACCCGTGAGGCCCGTGCGGCAGCATCGGCAGGGCAGACACTGATCGTTGATCTTTCGACCACCACTCGTATAGAGGCAGACGGTCTGGGGTGCCTGTTAGAGGCCCGGCGACTCTTGCTTGCTGACGATCTGTGGGTCTGGCTCGCCGGCATGTCCAACCCGGTACGACGCGTTCTGCAGTTTGCCTCATTAGCAGACTTGTTCAGGCTTGCGGTCACTTCTGCAGAGGCGATTCGATTCACGGCCGCCGCTCGTCCCTACGTTGCTCCGAAAGCTCCCTTGTCTGTGCCGCAGGTCGTACCTGAAGCACGCCGAAACTCAGGTATAACCGTCTCCAGTGTTGCCAGGGCAAGCTAATGCAAATATTACCGATCACTCGGGGCACCTGCTCAAGCCGACGTTTACTTTTTCAACACCGTTCTTACTCGATCCTAGGCTTGGTTTGTTTACTGCAGCCCGGAGTTGCTGCTTCGCAACAGCACTCAGCGGGGCCAAGTCCGACCTCAGAATTAAGCTTGCTTGCCGCGTCGAAGGCCTACGAAAAGCCAATAGACCAGGAGTATGCGTTGGGACGTGGAGATGAAATCTCCATCGATTTCGCCGGATACCCGGAACTCAGCTGCAAACGGATTGTCGGACCCGACGGTCGCATAAGCATTGCTCCGGCAGGCTCTATTGCAGTCGCTGATCAAACCCGCGAGGGTGCCGCCGCAGCGATCTCGTCGGCTATGAGCCTCTACTACGCTCATCCTTCGGTGACGGTTGGCGTCGATCATTACACCTCCAACCGAGTGCTTGTGCTTGGGGCGGTCGAGCATCCGGGAATTGTAGCGTTTGATCGTCCTCCGACTCTTCTCGAATTACTTACACAAGCTGGAGGATTCACCACCAGTCATAGTTCATCTGCAGGTGTTTTGCAGGCAAGCGCTCCATTAGGCCGCGTTACCGTCACTCCAGAGCGGTGTGCAATTTATCGCGGAAGTGACCAGGTTCTTTGGGTGGACCTGCAAGCCATGCTTGATCGCGGCAGCTCAATGGCGGCTATACGCCTCCAGCGTGATGATGTGATCTACGTGCCTGAGCCAAAAGAACGATATATCTCCGTGCTCGGCCAGGTACAACATCCCGGCGCGATCCGGTTAGATGACGATACAACGCTGGCTAAGCTCTTGGCGGAGGCGGGTGGTCTTACGGTGCAGGCCGGTAAATCTCCGAGTCTTCAAGTCATCCAGCCGTCGACAGGCAAGACTCGCGTGGTGCCCTTTCGAGCTCTCCTGCAGCCCGGCTCGCTTGATCTAACACTTAAATCCGGCGACGTGCTTTATGTGCCGGAGAGCGGTTTCAACCAGGCAAGCTACATCTTCCAACAGATTTCACCCTTACTAAGTGTCTTTACTGCTGCAGTCTTGTTTCAACATTAGGTGAGAGCGCAGCGAATGACTTTGTTGACGACCAATTCGAAAGCAGAAAGCCGGGCCTCTGCGCTGGCCCCAGGTATTGAGAACCTCTCTACGAGACCCGCCAATCCTGCCTTTCGGCTTGATCTGCGACGGAGCCTAAGCATGCACCCAGTGCTTGCGTCCAGCATAGCGGCACTCTCCTTTGTTGTTTTTCTGCTCTGCGGCATGACAATGAAGCCAATGTACGAAGCGGAGGCCTTGGTTCACGTGCAGCCGGAGGCAACAACCCTGTTGGGCGAAGCTGTAAAGCCAGCTTTCGACTCCGGGAAGTACGATTCATTTTTGCAGGAACAGATTCAAACCATGCAACGGCCGGATACGGTCGCGGCGGCACTTGAAAGGCTTCCCCACAGTAGCTGGGCCGAATACGGTGCCACGAAGGAGACGGCGGCTGAGCAAATCCTTGCGAGACTAAAAATTGCTCGTGTCACAACCTCCTACCAGGTTTCATTGATGCTGAAGGGATCGGATCCAAGGAACGTTACGGATGTTGTCAACGCAATCACCTACGCCTATCTTGATCTGGCGCAGAGCGAAGCTCGAGTCGAAAACCAGGAAGGTGCCGGACTTCTCGCGGAAGAGCATCAGCGAGTTGCCAATGAGCTTAGGAAAGATCAGGAGGAGCAGAATGGGTTGGCGGTCAATTTGGGCATCGCCAATCCTGACGGCGAGAGTGATCCTTACGAGGGTGAACTCACTGCGCTTCGGGAACAGCTAGCGCAAGCTCGAACTTCGCACGAAGCGGCTTTAGCCCGGCTAAACTCCCTCAGCGGGCAACCACAAGGACAACACTCGGCCTTAGCCGCGGAAGCAGACGAGGCAACTCTGGCAGATCCCGAGCTATCAGCTCTCAAGTCGATTATCAGTGAACGACGTGCTACGCTGCGCGGCCAAATGTCAGGCATGACTCCTGATAACCCGCTCCGCCGACGCAATCAGGAGGAACTCGCGGAGCTAGATCGTTCTCTGGAAGAAATGACCACAAAACTTCGAGTTAGAAACGTGCGCAATCTTCAGGAAAAGCTTCGTGCCGACTTACAGCAAACTGGTGATCTTGAAGCTAGCATTAGTTCACATCTGATACGACGAACGGCAAACGCGACGAGGTCTACACCGAAACTGCAGCGAGCAGCCGAACTCAACGAGGATATAAAGCGACTTCTGCTCCGGCAAATAGAGATAGAGAACGCAATCCGGAGCCTCCAGCTTGAAGGAAACAGATCAGGTGCGGCTCGCCTCACTCTGGCCGCAAAGGTACCCACGTCTCCGGAAGGGAATCGTAGGCGACTCGTTTTTCTAGCTTCATTTCCTCTTGCCCTTGCCTTAGGGGCAGCTGCGGCATCGATCGCCCGTAAGTTTGATCCAAGAATCTACACTGGGCGAGACTTGGAAGATGTACTGAAGTTCTTGCCTCTTACTACCTTACCTGCTCATGACGAAGTCTCAGACGCGGTAGTTGCGGAGCATGTGCTTCGCCTCGCCGGAGCTGTTATGAGTGCTCACCGCAACAAAGGCTTTTGCAGCTTCCTTTTTGCTGCGGTCAGTGGCTCAACCGACATTCAACCACTAAGGCGGATGCTGATCGAGAAGCTCCGCTACACTGGAGTCAACGCGTGTAGCATCTTGGCTGCGGATTTGCTTCTACCGATTGGTCCAGAGAAAAAAAATGGTGCTGTATATCTAAGCCCCGCCCAGATGAGCGGCATTTCTTCCGCGCAGACGGAACAAGGTTTTGTCGAATTGAATCTAGCTTCGTTGCAAGCACATCATAGTCTCGTTCTGGTGGAAGCAACTCAGCCGTTCGAGTGTGCCCAGACGGAGTACATTGCAAGGTGCATCGACGCGACCATCCTGGTTGTGGAAAGTGCGGTGAGTACAAAGGCGGAGCTGATCCGTGCAGCTGAATCGGTGCACCGGCTCCACGTACCGGGCATCGGCTTTGTTCTTCAAGAAGTCAAAAGGCGTTACCTCACCAGTTCGACGCCCCTGCTGAAAAGATGCGAGACAGTGGCGAGTAGTCCTCCAGAAAATAACACTGCACCTCCGGCACAACCGGACAGAGATCAAGCCGATCAGAAATCCGATGCGACGGACGCATCGCCCGGCGCGGCTTCATGGACTGTGGCGCAGCCGACGCTCGGAAACGCTATGCCTCTGTCGGTCGAAGCTGAGTCCGTTGAGGACACACCCGCCCTTTACCAGGACATTCCTGACTCTGAGCAACCTATCAGCCTTTCTGATGATACTGGTCCTTGTAACCAGATCGCATTGGGTTTTGCGGCGACGAGCGACTCTTCAGATCTAATTGAGGAGTCTTGGCCAAAGTTGGTTGCTCATCGGAAGGGTGATACACCCCTGAAGTCGGCCGTCCCGAAAACAACGGTTCAAACAGAGATCGCTAACGTGAGTTCTGAAGGGGACTCTTTCGAGATAGGGCAGCAGTTTGAGTATGACTCTGGCCTTGCTGACACGGAAAATGTTGGAGTGGATTATGTACGTTTGCGATCAGATGTTGATGATTTCGGGCTGCTGCGCGAATCTTCTGACAAATCTTTTGAGAGACTTCCCGAACACGACCAATCAGAGTACTCAAGGCCCTCCAAACTTTCTCAACCTTCCATCAACCGGGTGGGCGAGGGAAGGTCAGACAAGCTTCTCGCTTCGCTCAGAGAAGGCCCACAGCAGCCGACTCCTCACGTTCGTTTCGCACAATCGGAAGTGCTGAACGACTCTGCTCAATCCTCAGCTGTTCTGCTTTACAGACGCGAAGACCCAACCAGCACCACACAACACGAAGACCCAGCCGGGCGAGAGGATCTGCTTTCTCGCCAATGGAACCTTCTTAGCCGATTTCAACAAAAGCGGAGTTTCTGATCACTAGCTCAGAATGACGTGGCAATTGGAACGGTACAGCCAAGCAAATTTGTCAATGGTCCTGAGTCCCTATGCTTGAACACATACGACAAGATTGGAGGGCACATGATCGGTCCTGGAACAAGCATGGTTTCTGGGCGCTGGTGGTGTATCGATTTGGCCGATGGCGATATTCAGTCTCGTTCCGGCCTGCACGCATGCCTCTTTCTTTTCTTTACAAGCTTCTAAAGTTTTTTTCCGACATGCTTCTCGGGATTGAATTGCCTTGTGAAGCGATTGTTGGCAAGCGTCTCGTAATTGAGCACACAGGGGCGATTGTCATTAGCGGAGACGCAACCTTTGGCGATGACTGTATCCTTCGCCAGGGTGTAACCGTAGGACTTCGTCACCGCGGGATACGGGGCTCGCCTCAACTCGGTGATCGCGTCGATATCGGTGCCGGGGCCAAGTTGCTGGGTCCGATTCGCATAGGAAATGACGTGGCGATCGGCGCAAATGCGGTTGTCTTGTGTGACGTGCCAGATCACTCGATTGCGATCGGCATTCCTGCGCGTGTCCGACCACGAGCGACGAACACAGGCTGTGCGGAAACGGCTGTTGGGAAACGCAGATGAGTGATTTATTGAAGTTAGTGTCTGTTGTTGTGATTGGGAAAAACGAGGGTACGCGACTTGAGCGCTGCCTGATATCTATCCATAAAATGCACTGCGAGGGCTTTAGAACGGAGATCATCTATGTCGATTCCGGCTCGACCGATCACAGTATTGAGTTGGCCGACAGCTTGGGAGCAACGACAGTAGCGCTGACCTCGGAGCATCCCACAGCTGCGCTCGGAAGAAACGTGGGTTGGCATCTGGCTCAGGGAGACCTGGTACTCTTCCTGGATGGTGACACGGTGCTGGATCCGAACTTTGTCGCTCACTCGTTGGCTGATTTAGACGAGAACATCGCGATCGTCTGGGGTCATCGTCGGGAGCTTTACCCCTGGAGATCGGTGTACCAACGGGTGCTCGATCTCGATTGGATATACCCGACAGGCAAGTCAGCATTCTGCGGTGGCGATGCCCTGTTTCGACGTGATGTTCTCGAACGTACGCACGGCTTTGACATCAACCTGATCGCTGGGGAGGAACCCGAGCTTTGCCGGCGCATACTAGAGCTTGGTTACGTCATCGAACATACAGATCGGCCGATGACCGGGCATGATCTTGGTATCACGCGCTTTGGCCAATACTGGTGTAGGGCGACGCGAGCCGGCCACGCCTATGCCGAGGTCTCCGAGCGGTTTGCTACGACCGCAAATCCGTTATGGCTTCGAGAGAGTCGAGGCAACTGCTTTCGGGTTTGGATGCTGGCTTGCACGGCTGCTTCCGCGAGTGTCGCAGCGTTTCTGCTCGCAAGTGCGTGGCCCTTTGCCATGTGGAGCGCGGTGATCTGCATCTTAGTCGCTCGGACGGCCTGGAAGGCGCGTTGGAAGACTAAAGACTGGAGCCTGCTGCTTCTATATGGGGGTCATTCTCATTTTCAGCATATTCCGATGTATTTTGGTCAATTGAGATACAGGTTCAGTCGGCAGTGGGGCAGGCGATCTGGTTCGTTTGAGTACAAGGAAAAGCAAAGCTGAGCTGTATCGTCGCAGATGCCCTATGGAAACGCGCTCATCGTCCCTGTTCAAACAATCGGGACCTCGGGTAATCTTCCGTGCACGATACCTTAGGATGGGGACATTGCCGCTCCATGAGCGGGCTCAGCTCGGGCAATTCGACTCAAACCCACGTGAGAAACAGCCATTGGCTTATAGAAGTAGAATGGTAGTGCCCGGTCTATCAGCCATAAACGTACGCTCGTCTTTTCCTAGTCGGCATTTGCCGGGACTAGACCTTCACCGAACGCACAGGCCTTGGTTCTTCGCGATTCATTTCAGGAGGTTCACGTAAAACGTTGCCACTTCGCCCTAGCTCCAATGTTTCTTTGCCTCGCCAATGTGGCGAGTGCACAGTCCACCGCGACCATCACCGGCATTGTGACGGATCCGACGGGCGCCCTCGTGCCGGGCGCCGAGGTGCTGATTCATGGTCTCGATACAGGCCTAGACCGCGCAGTGACGTCCGATACTGACGGCGTGTACACCGCACCCTCGCTGCAGCCGGGCGCCTACTCGGTCAGGATTACCGCTCCTGGCTTCGGCGTCTTTCTTGTTGGCCGGGTAGTGCTGCTGGTGGACCAGAAGACCGGCATCAACGCGAAGCTGTCCCTGGGCAATGCCGGCGAGACGGTGGAGGTCGATTCGACTGCGCCGATTATGGACACCGATACGATCACGGTCGGCCAGGTGATCGATCAGCAAACAGTGCAGAACATTCCGTTGAATGGACGCCACTTTCTCGACTTGACCAACCTGACTCCGGGCACCGTGGTGCCACCGGTCACCGGCTCGCTGACCGCGCCGAGCCGAGGCCTGGGAGCCAATTCCTTTAACACTGCCGGCGCGCGAGAAGATGCCGTGAACTTCATGGTGAACGGCATAAACTTGAACGACATGTCGCAGAACCAGATCACTTTCCAGCCGTCGATCGACACGACCTCGTCATTCAAGCTGGATAACTCGACCTACTCCGCGGAGTACGGCCGCAACTCCGGAGCGATCGTCAACGTGCTGACCCGCTCCGGCACCAACCAATTCCATGGCAACGTGTTCGACTACTACCGCGACCAATACTTCGACGGCCGCAACTACTTCAACCGTGCCTCGACCTCGCCCAAGAGCACCTTCCGCCGGCAAAACTACGGAGCCGATCTTTCCGGACCGATCTTCAAGGATAAGACCTTCCTCTTCCTGAGTTACGAAGCGCTCCGGCAGGAGCAAGGCTTGCTGTTCAATCACACGGTGCTTACCGCCGCACAGCGAGCCGCCCTGCTGGCCAGTCCGGCGGGTGCTGCGTACGGGCAGCTTGCCAACATTATTCCCGTGGCGAACGACTCTACCGGAAGCGTTTTCACCGGCTCTGAGTCCGCGCCCGTCCGCATAGACCAGTTCAGCGGCGACCTGCTCCACAAGGCTACCAACAACGACACCCTGCATCTCTACTACGCCTGGCAACAGGACAAACGTACAGAGCCGAATCTGCAAGGAAACAATGTTCCGGGCTTCGGGGATCATCGCACGGCTCATCGCCAGATTGGCACCATCAACGAAGTTCACGTGTTCACGCCCAACACGGTCAATGAGTTCCGCTTTGGTTTTAGCCGCATCGCCATCGCGTTCACTCCTAACTTCGCGGCGCTGCCTTCCACCTACGGTCTAAATACGGGGAACCCGAGCGCGGTGCTTCCTTTTCTGACTGTGTCCGATATCGGCCTGGTCATCGGCGGCCCGAACGGCTTTCCCCAGGGCCGCTTCGACACGACGGGCGTCGCCTCCGACACGGCAACCTTGACGCGCGGCAAGCATACTATCCGGGTAGGTGGCGAGTTTCGTCGCTTCATCTTCTCGAGCTTCACCAATACGTCCGGCGCTATTACCTTTCCGACGACGACCGCCTTTATCGCAGGCCAGGCAAACAACTACTCCGTAACGCCGCAGGTCGTTAGCTTTCGCGCCTTCAACGGCGCCGCCGGTGGGTTCGTCGACGATTCCTGGAAGATCACACCGCGCCTGCTGATCGAGACGGGGTTGCGCTTCGAGTGGAACGGAACGCCGGTGGACGCGAAAAACCGCTTCGTCAATTTTTCTACCGCGGCTGACTCGCTGCAGGCTGTTCACATACCATTCGATCAGTCTTACAACTACGAGCCGCGCGTCGGCTTCACGTATAACCTCTTCGGCAATGGCAAGACTCTGCTACGCGGTGGATTCGGCATCCTGACCGACGAGCCTACCGATGGCGTTGATACCGGATTAGCAAGCAATCCGCCGAACGCGACGCCGCTGGTATTGACGGGCGCGGCGCTGCCGGTCGGCACCCTCTTTTCCACCGCAAACCTCTCAGGCCTCGCGCCAAACGCGACCAATCCTCACTTCCGCGATGCGTATAGCGAGTCCTACAACACAATGATCGAGCAGGCGCTTGGCGGTGGTACCGTCGTAAAGCTCGGTTACATCGGGTCGGCTGGACGCCATCTACGCCTTACCCGCAACATCAACCAGTTCAGCATCCTGGGCACAACTACGCGGCCCTACCAAGCGCTTGCCGCCAACAGCCCGATCCGTCCAGGGTCGGCGCTGGGGAATATCAGCTACCAGGATTCAGACTCCATGTCCAACTACAACGCAATGTGGCTAACAGTACAGAAGAACCTGAGCCACGGCCTGCAGGTGAACACGACCTACACCTTCGCGAAATCGATGGATATTAACTCGCTGGCCGGCGGAGGCTTGCAGGACAACACGAATCCTGCCGGAAATTACGGTTTGTCCGATTTTGACGTGCGGCACCACTTTGTCTTCTCAGGCACTTACGCGCTGCCGTTTCACCGCAACCGCTTCGTGGACGGCTTCCTGTTCGCGGTGATCAACCAGGAACAGACAGGCAATCCGCTGAATCTGACGCTTTCGAACACAACCTATACCGGCACAGCGACTCTGCGGCCAGTGGTCCTAAACAACGGCTATACGACAGGGCGTGGCATAACGACAGCGGCCGGTCTGGTCCCGTTCATCCATGCAACGGTCTGCGCTACGGCGACGCCGGGCTGCAACTTTCTCAACCAGAGCAACAGCTTCGGCAATCTTCAGCGCAACAGTCTGGTCGGACCGAAGTTCGAGGACACGGACGCGTCCCTGCAAAAGACGACCAGGCTTGCGGAAGGGCTTAGTCTGCTGCTTCGGGCCGACGCCTTCGATATCTTCAACCATGTCAACTTCAGCAATCCCAACACGACGCCGTCCACGTCTGCGGGAAACACGTTTGGCCTCATCAGCCAGACGCGGGCGCCGATCGGCGATGCCGGTTCTTCCCGGCAGCTGCAGTTCGCGGGCAAGCTGATCTTCTAAACCGGAGGGACAACAAGGGAGGCAGGACCGTTCGCTGCCTTCCTTGTTGCTGCGGTTTACGACAGGGAGTCTCAAGTCGCTCGATGGTGGAGATCACCTGGAAGACCGTTGTGATCAATCAACGTAAACGGCGCAAAGCAGCATTCAGGTTTGCGCAGGCACTCGCGGAGTGGGTAAAGGTCACAGTCGGGATCCTCGCTCCGCCCGAGTCGTTGCTATTCTCTAGGACGTTTTTTTATCTCGACGTTGAGCCGCTTGATCTTCTGGTTAAGCGTGCTCAGGGGAACTTTGAAATATTCGGCGGCTTCGGTCTGATTCCAGTGGCAGCGCTCAAGGCGATCGGCGATGATGCGCCGCTCAATCTCTTCCATGACGTCGAACAGCGAGGCGTCAGGGCGGTGGTCGAGCAGGGCGGCGGAGTAGGTGCTGCCGGTGAGTTGCGAGGGCAACAGGTCAGGCGTGATGGTGCGGGTCGTCGAGAGGACGACGCCGCGTTCCATCGCGTTTTCAAGCTCACGGACATTGCCGGGCCACTCGTAGTCCATCAGGACGCGGAGCGCTTCGGGAGTGAGGGTGGGAGGCTCGGTGCCATTTTCTTCGGCGTAGAAGCGGAGGAAGTGGTTGGCGAGCAGGGGGACGTCGCCGCGGCGCTGGCGGAGCGGGGGAAGCTCGAGGTTGATGACGTTGAGGCGATAAAAGAGGTCTTCGCGGAAGCGACCATCTTTGACTGCCTGCTGCAGGTTGACGTTGGTGGCGGCGACGATGCGGACGTCAACCTGCATTTCGCTGGTGCCGCCGAGGTGCATGAAGCGGCGGTCCTGGAGGACGCGGAGGATTTTGGCCTGCATGTCCATGGACATGGTGCCGATCTCGTCGAGAAAGAGGGTGCCGCCGTTCGCGACTTCAAACAGGCCTTTCTTGGCCATAATGGCGGAGGTGAAGGCGCCTTTGACGTGGCCGAAGAGGGTCGATTCGAGAAGGTCGGACGGAATGGCGCCGGTGTTGACGGGGACGAAGAGGCGTTCGCGGCGCGGGGAGTGGGTGTGAATGGCTTTGGCGATGAGCTCCTTGCCCGTGCCGGACTCGCCCTGAATGAGGACGGTGGAGCGGGAGGGCGCGACCTGGGCGACGATGTCGAAGAGCCGGAGCATGGGCTCGGATTTGCCGACGATGTGCTCGAAGTTGTAACGCTGCTTGAGGGTGCGCTTGAGCTGGATGACCTCGGCTTCGGCCTTGTGGCGGGCGATGGCGGAGCGGATATCGGCGAGTAGCTTTTCGTTGTCCCAGGGCTTCTGGATGAAGTTTTCTGCGCCCGCGCGGACGGCATCGACCACGTTGCCGACTGTACCGAAGGCGGTGATCATGATGACCGGCAGGTGAGGGTGCAGACCGGTGATGCGGGGCAGGAGGTCTATGCCCGACTCCCCGGGCAGGGCGAGGTCGAGCAGCAGGAGATCGTATTCGCCGCGGGAGAGCAGGTCGAGGCCTTGGGCGCCGTCCGGGGCGAGCGTGACGTCGAAGCCCTCAAGGGTGAGAAGCGTTTCGAGCGACTCGCGGATGGCGGGTTCGTCGTCGATGATGAGCAGGCGCGGGTGTGTTGTTGAGGTGGAGATGGGAGCGATCGGGACGGCAACGGTCGACATGAAGTGGCAATACCTCGGAGAAGTGCCAGAGAGAGACTTAGAGTGAACGCCGGCAGAAAAACAGATACGGGGATTCTTGCTTGGCCAGAATTACGAGCTCTCGTTTATTGGCGGGTGGGCTCACGGTGCACCTACCGTTTGCGCAACGGCGAGGGCGGGGATTTCCAGGCGGAAGGTGGTGCCGGTGCCGGGCTTTGAGTCTACGGTTATTTTGCCGCCGTGCTCCTGAAGGATGCCGTAGCTGACGGCGAGGCCGAGGCCGGTGCCTTTATGCTGGCCGGGTTGCGGGTTGGTCTTGGTGGTGAAGAAAGGGTCGAAGATGCGCTGCAGGTTTTCTGGGGCGATTCCCGCGCCGGTGTCGCAGAAGTCCATTTCGACGTGGCTGTTGACCGAGCGCGTGGAGATGCGGAGGACGGCATTTTCCCGGCTGTGCATGGCGTCCTTGGCGTTGAGCATCAGGTTGAGCATGACCTGCTGCAGCTTGCCCTGGTTGCCGACGATGGGGGCGAGCGCGGGGTCAAGGTCGGTTTCGATGCGGATGCGCGCGGTCTTGTACTGATGATCGAGCAGCAGCAGCGAGTCGCGCAGGAGCTGGTTGAGGTCGATCTGGAGGAACTCGGTACCGGAGGTGCGTGAGAAGTTGAGCAGGCCGTTGACGATCTCGGAGGCACGGAAGGTCTGCTGGGTGATCTTCTGGAGCACAGGGTCGAGGCGCGTGGCCATGGCGGGCTCGGCGCGGAGCTGCTTTGAGAGCATTTGGGTGTAGCTCGAAATGACGGCGAGTGGCGTGTTAACCTCGTGCGCGACTCCGGCGGCGAGCAGGCCAATGGACGACAGTTTCTCCGACTGGGTAAGCTGCGATTCGAGCTGGAGGCGGTCAGTAATGTCGTCGATGAGGATGATGCGGCCAACGACGTCGAAGCTGCGGGTGAGCAGAGGCGCGATCGAGATATTGGCGGTGCGGGTCTCGCCAGTGGGCAGGGCAAGGCGAAATTTGTAGAGCGTGTGGGTACCGTGGGCCGAGCCGTCGCCGCGGATTTCATTGAAGCGGGAGACGAACTCGGGCGGTAGGAAGTCCGAGAGGGGATGGTGCAGCGCCTCGGCGCGGGCTCGGGCGAACAGAACTTCCATTTGAGCGTTCCAGCTCTCAATGCGGTCGTCGAGGTCGACAGCGAAGATGCCGATGTTGATCGATTCGACGATGTTCTGGTTGAAGTCCTTGAGGCGCTCGAACTGGTTGATCTTGGATTCGAGCCGGCGATAGAGCTGCGCGTTCTGAATGGCAATACCGATGTAGCCGGCCAGCGACTCCAGCACCTCCATATCTTCGGACGAGAGAAAGTCGTCCTCGTGGGTGCGGCCGAGGCCGATGACGGCGACGGTACGGGTGCCGCGGCCGGAGTGGTTGGCGACGCGGCAGGGAAGATAGTAGTTAAGGTCGAGGCGCGCGGCGGTCTCGCGTTCGGAATCGGGCAGGTGCAGGACCTGCTGGGGGTTCTCGAAGAAGACGTGCGGATTGGCTTCGGCCGGATCGAACTCGCGATCGAAGCGAAGGAAGCGGATATCGAGCGCGTCCAGTTCCTCTGGCTGGAGCTCAAGGCCGTGGGAGGCGGCGAGCTCGAAGGCCGGAGCGCGCGAAAGGAGTGCGTCGGAGTCGGGCTCGGCGGCCAGGAAGACGGCGACGCGGGTGACAAGCAGAGTCTGGGGCAGGCGTTCGACGATGGAGTCGACCAGGGCGCGGAGGTTGGTCTGCGAGTTCAGCGAACGGCCGAAGTCGACCAGGGTCTCGCGGTAGTCAAAGCGCTTCTGGTCAAAGACGCGATCGACCCAGCCCTGGATGGTGCGCTTGAGCGGATCGAAGACGACGGCGGTGATGAGAATGATCGAGAGCAAACCCCAGAAGCTGAACTTCTCTGGAAGTCGCTGGTGCAGGTTGATGGCGAAGACGGCAATGATTGCGAAATAAACCCCGACCAGGGCCGCAGTTGCGATGGTGTACGTCACGCCGCGCTTGAAGATCAAGTCGACGTCCATCAGGCGGTAGCGGACGATCGCCCAGGAGAAGGTCAGGGGAAGGAACACCAGCGACAGACGGACGAGATTGGCGAACAGCGTGGGGACGGCGAGGTCGAAGAGGAACGGAAGAACGTAGAAGAAGGTGAATGGGACGACAGCCACGAGGGTTCCGCGAGTAAGCCATTTGAGTTGCTGGCGCTCCAGCGGAAACTGGCTGCGGCGGGCCCGAAAGAAGAAGATTGCCGCGGCACACAAAGAATAGACCGCCATGTAGGCGAGCGCGATCTTGTCGAGGCGGTGCTTGAGGGTTTCGGTGGCCGACCAGCGCAGGATCGCGGTGACCTGGAGCGCGACGAAGAAAGCTCCGGGAAGGTAAAGGAGTCCGGCGAAGAGGCGGCGGACCCGGCTGGGAGGCGCCAAAGGGGCTGCTCCAGCAAAGCTGAGCGCGAAGTGCAGGAAGAGGGCCGGTTGCAGGGCTCCGGCGAAGATGGTGGCCCAGTAGACGATCTGGTCAGTCAGATCGAACTGGCCGGTGTAGCGGAAGGCGTAGAGAATGAAGGACGCGAGGCAGAAGAGATAGAAGTGGGTGGATTTAGGCGCGGTCCAGCGGCGAAAGAGAATGTAGAGGCCGATGAGGAGATAGACGACGGCGATGAGGCGGAGGCCGTAGTTGATGGAGCGGTCGGTGGGCTCGAGGATGACCTCGATGGTGAGATGGCTGCTGGGCGAGGCGAGATCGCAGGCCTGGGCGGGGCGAATAATGGTATAGCTCGCGTGACTCCAGGCGCCGTCATGGAAGATCTGGCGGACGAAGGAGGCGAGGCGCGGGGTGGAGCGATCGTCGATGGCTTCGAGGATGTCTCCGCGGCGCACGCCGGCGCGGCGGCCGGCGGAATCAGCGGGGGCCTGCTGGGCGCAGAGGCCGCCTGGAAGTTCGGTCCAGAAGATGCCATCGGTTGGAACGGTGTAGCTGGCCTCAGACGCGACATTGAGCCCGGCGAGCACGCAGGCGGCCAGGGTGATGGCCGCGAGGACGACGGCCAGGATACGCGTTTGAAGGGCGTTTTTCATCAGAAGCGAGTGGCTTCGGTTAGGTCTGCTGCACGTACATTGCCAAACGATCTCCAAAGACGCCGCAGAATGTGGGCATAGTATGTTCCTGCGCTACAGAGAATCATAGATTGGGTCTCAACTTGCGGATACGGGACACTACGAAGAAAGTTCCATTGAACTCCCACCAAGGTTGCATCTTTCCTGGTTCCTGATCGCTTGACCGGCCGGTCCGGGTGATGTGAACTGGAGGGATGGAGCACTTTGGAGCAAGTCGGACGGCCGGCGAGCTGCTCGACCGGGACGATCAGCACCTGATTCCGGTGTATGCGCGCTATCCCATCGTGATGGAGCGGGGTGAGGGCTGTCATGTGTTCGACGTGGATGGCCGGCGTCACCTGGATATGATGGCTGGTCTGGGCGTGAACGCGCTGGGACATGGTCATCGGCGTATGGTCGCGGCGTTGGTCGATCAGGCGACGAAGATGGTGCATGTGTCGCCGCAGTACAGCAATCCGTGGCCGGGAAAGCTGGCCGAACGGCTTTGCGAGCTTTCGGGAATGGCGGGGGTTTTCTTTTCGACGGGCGGCTCGGAGGCAGTCGAAGGCGCGCTGAAGCTGGCACGAACCTACGGGAGGCAGCGAGGCGGGGCACAGAAGCACGAACTGGTGGCACTTCGAGGGTCCTATCATGGGCGGACCTTTGGATCGCTGTCGGTCACGGGGCAGGACAAGTACTCGATCGACTTTGGGCCAGGACTTCCGGGAGTTCGATTTGTAGACCGGAATGACACGGCCGGTCTGCGTGCCGCGGTCTCGGAGCGCACCTGCGCCATTCTGATTGAGCCGGTGATGGGCGAGGGCGGAGTCAAGATGTGCTCGCGAAAGTTTCTGGAGACTGCGCGAGAGCTGGCCGAAGAATACGGCGCTCTGCTTGTCTTCGACGAGATTCAGTGCGGGCTGGGGCGGGTGGGGCGATGGTTCGCATTTGAGACGAGTGGCGTGCGGCCGGACGTGCTGATCCTGGGCAAGCCGCTGGGCGGTGGCATTCCGCTGAGCGCGCTGCTGGTAACCGAGAGCCTGTTCCACAGCTTCGGCGTAGCCAAACATGGTAGTACGCTGGGGGGAACGCCGCTGGCGTGTCGCCTGGGAGTAGAGTTCCTCGCCGTGATGGAGGAGGAGAACGTGCTTGCGCAGGTTCAGGCTTCGGGTGAGCGGATGCGCGAACGGCTGGAGGCCCTGGCTGAGCTGTACGCGGAGGTGGTGGAGGTACGTGGAGAAGGATTGATGTTCGGCATGGAGCTGAGCGTGCCGGCGCGACCTCTGGTCGAGGACGCCCTGCGCCGGGGTGTCATGCTGAACTGTGTGCAGGGCAAGGTGCTGCGTTTTCTGCCGCCGCTGATCCTGACCGAGGCCCAGGTGGATGAGGGGATGGACGTGCTGGAGGCGGTGATGGCTGAGCATTTCACCCCGGCTCGGTCGCCCGAGGCGCAGGTAGCGGTTGAGGTCTAGAGTCTGCTTCAAACAACTGGAAGCACGTCGAAACGGCAACCGGATCCGACGTAAACCTTTGTGGTCTCACTAACGTCTCTGTAATGTTGGACGTGACAACACACATGTGTTTGAGATTGCAGACTTTGGGGCGAGGCGATGGACCGGACGGTTGCGGTTGAGAACTTTGTCGCAGATGTCGATGGCGTAAAGACGCACTACGCGCGGGCGGGGAGCGGTCCGGCGCTGGTGCTGGTGCATGGATTGGTGGGGTCGGCCCGCAACTGGAACAAGAACATACGCTTTCTGGCGCAGTTTCGTACGGTGTATGCGCTGGACCTGGCGAACTCTGGAGCGTCGGATCGTGTTACCGGACTTGACGCGGCGCTCGAGGCGCATGTCGAACGCGTGGTGCGATGGATGGACTTGCTTGGCATCGAGGTGGCCGATGTCGGGGGGCACTCGCATGGCGGGGCAATCTCGATGCTGCTCGCGGCGCGGTATCCGCATCGCGTACGGCGGCTGGTGCTGTTCGCGCCGGCTAACCCCTTTTGTACGCTGGGTCACCCGCAGATGCGGTTCTACGCGACGTTCCTCGGCAGTCATTTTGCGCGCTGGATCATTCCTCGGATGCCCAGGGTAATGCATCGCCGGGCGCTTGAGCGGATGTACGGGGACAAGCGGCGAATCGACGAGGTGGTTCTCAACGGTTATACGGACGGCCTGAATCGTTCGGCGATTGAGCATGTGCTGGCGATTATGCTGCGCTGGCGTGAGGATATGGCGGTGCTCGAGGCGGCGCTGCCGGATCTGACCGACGTTGCGACCCTGCTGGTGTGGGGCGATCGCGATCGGGCGGTGGCGCTACGCTCGGGCCAGGAGCTGGCGACGCGGCTAGGGGCCAGGCTGGAGATCATTCCGGAAGCCGGTCATATTGCGTTCGAGGAGATGCCGGAGCTCTGCAATCCTACTGTGGGCGAGTGGTTGATGCAGTGACCCGGCTCCAAGCTAGACTCCCCCTAAACAGGAGGAGCAAGGCTCAAGGTTTGCTGGAGCCAGTCACTCAGGATAGCTCGCATCTGGTCGAGCTTGGGTGAGGGGCTGGTGGCGACGCCCTGGAAGAAGTGCTCGGCTCCGGGAATGGTGAAGCTGTTCCAGGGCAGGGAGGCACTGCGAAGAATCTGGTCGAGGATCTCCGGCGGGCAGAACTGGTCATCATTGCCGGAGATGAAGCACTTAGGTTGCGTGCAGCCGGCGAGGAAGCCGTAGGTGTAGTCGCGGCCGGCGGCGCGGACGGGCAAGCCCAGGCCGATGAGGGCATGGACACGCGGGTCGCCGCAACCGGCGCGCATGGCGACATTGGCCCCGAAAGAGAAGCCGGCGAGCAGGACGGGTTTGCGGAACTCGGCCTCCAGCCAGGCGAGTGCGGCGCGTACGTCGTCGACTTCGCCTCGACCATCATCGTGGACGCCTTCACTGAGGCCGGTACCGCGGAAGTTGAAGCGCAGCACCGGCAGTCCGAAGGAGCTGAACGCCTTCATGACGTGGTAGACGACCTTCGTGTGCATGGTGCCGCCCGAGGGCGGGTGCGGGTGGGCAATGAGCGCGGTGTAGGGTGGATCGTCGATGCCCGTGTTGAGCAATGCTTCAAGCCGACCGGCGGGGCCGCGCAGGTCGTCGACAGTGCGCACGTGCGACTGGTGGGGCATAGATTGATTGTACGAGGCAGTACGGACTGTCTCTGCTGCCGAGGAATGTTAATGCGCTTCCTTTTGTTTTTTGTCCTTCTGGCTCCGAATGCGGAAGCCGCGCAGTCAGCGCTTTGGAAGCATGTTCCTGCCGCTACGGGACCGCGTCCGGAGCTGGTTGAGCTTGGACCTCGGCGGAGACACGCTATCGAGCGTGCTGTTCTTCGCGAGGAGTCCTGGTGCCTGGATGAGCGACCGGAGTTGTCTTTCCGGCGGATTCAGCTCAGTCGTGTTCCGGTCGTGCTGGTGGAAGCCGGTGGATGTGGGCGCGGTGCTCAAGGGGCGAACGGAGAGATGTGGTTGGTTCAGATCAACGGTAGACACGCTGTGTTGCTGGCTTCTCCACGGGATGGTTTTACCGGCTGGGTATTTCGCCTAGGTTCAGGAGAGCGCTTTGGCTTTCGTGACGTGATCGTGGGTGTTCACCAGAGCGCTTTTGAGACATCACTTATGTATTTTCGGTTTGGTGGACGGCGTTACCGGAAGCTCTCCTCCGCTTCGCTGCTTGGGGATGGCGAAGGACACCTCAGGATCGAAGACGGAAGATCGCTTCGCCAAGCGAAGTGACAAGCCCGATTCCGTCGCGTTGTTATGCTTGTGCTATGCCAATCGATCCTCTTGAATTGACCCGGCAGCTCGTAGAAATATCGTCGACAACGTACCACGAGCATGATGCCGGGGTGTTTCTGCATCAATGGTTGGAGGAGCACGGGTGGGCGGTGGAGCGGATGCCGGTGCCCAAACCGGAGCAGGGAACTCCCGGGGCCGAGGGCGGGGGAGAGCGCTTCAACGTATATGCGAGCGAGGCGGGCGTGACGCCGGAGGTGGTGTTTTCGACCCACTTCGATACGGTGCCGCCGTACTTCGGTCTGCGGGAGGATGAGGCGTTCCTCTATGGGCGGGGAACGTGCGATGCCAAGGGGATTCTGGCGGCGCAGGTGGCGGCGGCAGAGCAGCTGCGGGCCGAGGGTGTGAAGGTAGGCTTGCTGTTTGTGGTCGGCGAGGAGCGCGACTCGGCCGGGGCCAAGGTGGCGAATCTTCATGCGAAGGGGTCGCGGTTTTTGATCAATGGAGAACCGACGGACAATCGCCTGGCGCTGGCCTCAAAAGGCTGCCTGCGGGTGGAGCTGTTTGCGCAGGGGAAGATGGCGCACTCGGCGTATCCGGAGCTGGGCGAGTCGGCCATCGATAAGCTGATCGCGGCGCTGGGTGACATCAGCCGGCTAAGCCTGCCGGTGGTGGAGGGGATTGGCGAGTCGACAATAAATGTCGGGCTGATCTCCGGCGGCCGCGCGCCAAACGTGATCGCGGACCAGGCCGAGGCGCATCTGCTGGTGCGGCTAGTGGGGCCGAGCGACGAGACGCGAGAGGCGATCGTCAAGGCCGTCGCGGGGCGCGCGCGGGTCGAATTCTCGCTTGAGCTGCCGTTTGTGCGGATGCGTCAGGTAGGATCGCTGCCGACGATGGTGGCGAAGTTTACGACGGACATTCCCAGCCTGACAGCGTGGGGCGAACCGTTTCTGCTGGGGCCGGGATCGATCCACGTGGCGCATACGCCGGATGAGCGGATCGCCAAGCAGGAGCTGCTGGAGGCGGTGGAGATGTACGTGAAGCTGGCGAGGTACCTGGTTCGATGACGGTGCGCAAGGGCGTGGGTGAAGCGGTGGCTGTGGCGTTTCTGGTGTGGGCGGCGTTCGTGATTGCGAGCTATGAGACAGTGCCCACGCACACCACCAACGCCACGCACTTTGACACGCTGGTGGTGTTGGGGTCGCCGTCGGACCCGGATGGGAAGCCGTCGCCGGAGCAGCGCGAGCGGGTGATGGAGGCGGTGCGGGAGTTCCAGGCGGGACGCGCGGGGCACATCATCGTCAGCGGGGCAGCGGTCCACAACGAGTGGTGCGAGGCCGAAAGTATGGCCCGGCTCGCGCAGGCGGCCGGGGTGCCGGCGGAGGATGTGGTCGTCGAGCCGAAAGCGCAAAACACGATCCAGAATGTCTTTTATGCGCACCGGATCATGGAGCAGCACGGGTGGAAGACGGCGGAGGTGGTGAGCTCGCCCAGCCATCTGCCGCGCGCGTCGTTGATTCTAGAGCACTACGGGTTCGGTTGGCGGACGCAGGCCGCGCACTGGCCGCCCGAGTACGGCGTGCAGCGGATTGCGCCGTACTACATGTATGAGGCCATGGGCACGACGGTGTTGCGATGGTTCGGCTTTGGGCAGAACGCGTTTCTGCCGGAGAAGCCTTAGTTGCTAGCCGGGCCAGATCGGGGCAGGGAAGCCGGGGTTGTCGGCCGGCAGCGTGGCCGTCTGGTCAGGGTTTGCAGGGTTGTAGCGGACGGTTACCTCGGTGTCTTCGGGTAGCTGACGAAGCAGGCGATGACCTTCGGAGTCAGAGACCGGCGGGGTGCGCAGGTGGCCGCCAAAGTAGGATCCGGAGAGCGTGAAATAAAACGCCGACTCGACCTGCGACTCCTGGAACGCGGTGCCGTCTTCAGCGAGCGGGTCCTTGGGTACAACGGCAGACTTGAGCAGCTTTGCGCGAATCGCGGGCCACGAGACAGCGGCGCTGAGCAGGGCATCGCGCTTGCGGCGGCGAAGCAGGTTCGGGAGCAGGGTTAGCAGGCCAGGCATGGCGGGGAGCAGGCGCGAAATCGCATTCAGCATACACCCAGGTGGCGCGTGCGTTTGAAGTCCGTTGCTAAGATGAATCATTCCACTCGCTTGAGGTGACAATCTATGCGATCCTCCGCCATCGCTTTGTGTCTTGTTTGTGCTTTCCGGCCTGCGTTTGGGGTCGGTCCTCAGGATCGCAAGCCTACGTCTCCGCAGACCGTCCTCTCCGCCACCGGACCAGCCGCAGTTGCGTTGCCAGTAGAGGCGCTGTTGACGACGACGCGCATCTCCGGGGTCGCTCATTCGAACAGCGGCGCGAAGCTGGCCTTCGTCAGCACAGCCTCCGGGCGCCCGAATCTTTGGATCATGAACGTGGATGGCACAGGCGCGCAGCAGTTGATCAAGAGCAACGATCGGCAGTCTGGCGCGCGCTTCACGCAGGATGACGCGGCGCTGGTCTACAGCCAGGATCGCGGTGGCAACGAGTACTACGACATCTACACGGTGGCCGCCGGCGGAGGTGAGCCGCGCAACCTGACCCATACCGACGAGGTGAGCGAGACGGTGGACGAGTTTTCGCCGGATGGCAAACTGCTCGCGATTGGTATGAAGCAGAAGACGTCTCCGGTGACGGACCTGGCCGTGATGCAGTGGCCCGGCGGGACGGTTCGTCAGCTGACGCACGAGAGCGACCCGAAGGCCTCGTGGAGCGAAGATGCGTGGAGCCCGGACGGCAAGCTTCTGTATGCCACGCGTTCGCTCGGCATCGATGACTCGGATATCTTCCGCGTGGACGTGGCGACGGGCAAGGCGGAGAAGCTGCTGGAGCATGCGGGCAAGCAGCTGGTTACGATCGCCGATGTGTCCCGCGACGGCCGCATGCTGCTGGTCACCTCGAACGCCAAGGGCGGCTATGAGAATGTCGCGTTGCTGAACCTGGCGACGAAGGGGCTTCGCTGGCTGACCGATACGCAGTGGTCGGCCTTCGGGGTGGCGTTTACTCCGGACAGCGAAAGCGCCGTCTATGGCTTGAACGCCGACGGCCGCGTGTCGACGCGCTTTGTCAATCTGAAGACGATGCAGGAAACCGAGCGCGGCGTACCGGCCGGGATGAATCTGCCTAGCGCCGCGCCGACGCCGTTTCTGCCGGATGGCTCCATGCTGCTGGCGCATGAGGACTCGAGCCATCCGCAGGAGCTGTATCGCCTGGCCAAGGACAACACGCTCACGCAGATCACGCACAACGCGAACGACACACTGCAGCATGCGGTGCTGCCGAAGTCGCAGCTGGTGACCTATAAGAGCTTCGATGGCCGGCTGATCTCGGCATTTGTGTGGGTGCCGTTCAACCTGAAGCGTAACGGCACGGCCGCGGCTGTGGTGATGCCGCACGGCGGGCCAACTGGCCAGACGACCGACGCGTTCAACGGTCGTGCCGAGCTGCTTGCCTCGCGCGGCTTTGTGGTGATCGCTCCAAACGTGCGCGGATCGACGGGCTACGGGATGGAGTTTCAGAACGCCAACATCAAGGACCTGGGCGGGGCCGACCTGAAAGATGAAGTGGCTGGGGTGGAGTTCCTGAAGGCAACGGGCTTTGTGGACGCAAAGCGCGTGGGCATCTGGGGCGGCTCGTATGGCGGCTATATGACGCTCATGGCGGTCGGCAAAACGCCGGAGTTATGGTCTGCTGCGGTGGATGAGTATGGAATCCTGAACTGGCTGACGATGCTGCAGCATGAAGACCCGCGGCTGCAGGAGTACGAAAAGAGTCTGCTTGGCGATCCGGAGATGGATGCAGCCGTATATGAGGCGAGCTCGCCCTTGAAGTACATCCGCAACGAGAAGGCGCCGCTGCTGGTGCTGCAGGGCGACAACGATATTCGCGTGCCGAAGGAAGAGGCCGAGCAGGTGGTGAGCATCCTGAAGGCGGAAGGCCGCACGGTCGATGCGGTCTACTACCCGGAGGAGGGCCACGGCTTTGTGAAGCGCGAGCACCAGCGTGACGAGCTGACACGCTCCGTGGCGTGGCTGCAGAAATATCTGCAGGCCACGCCGTAGAGCGGGCGCAGTGTCTTAGAACGTCAGCTTGAAGGCGAACTGGATGTTGAATGGCTCGCCGTAGCCGATGCCCGGTGCGGCGGCGCCGTTCCGGGTGTTGGTCAGGAGGCCAAACTGGCTGCTGGTTGGGTTCACGTTCGGATTGGCGAAGTTGTTGAAGTTGAAGATGTTGAAGATTTCAACGCGGAACTCCGACATGACGCGCTCGGTGACCGGGGTGTGCTTGAGGATAGAGAAGTCCAGGTCGCGAAAGTTGGGTCCGAAGAAGTTGTCCCGCTTCTCGTTTCCGTAGACTCCCGTGACGCCGGCTGCGCAGCTCGCGGGGTTGGTGGCGGTTCCCGCGCCGCCGGGGCAGGTGAAGGACGGATTGGTCAGCGAATTTTGCAGGTAGCGATACGAGCGCGCTGAAGTGGTGCTGGTCGCCAGTTGCACTCCGGTAAAGGGGCTGACGCCGGTGTAGTTGGGCCTGTCTTTCAGTTCGCCCGTGCCGTCCACGTTGGTACTGTACTGCGGGCTGATCGGAGTTCCCGAGGTATAGGTGAACAGTGCGTTCAGCTCGAAGCCCCTGGTCACCCTGGGCAGGTAGTGGCCAAGCTGCGGCGCGCTGTAGATCGCGTAGCCATTGACCACGTTGCGATTGTCAAAGGTGCTTGGGCCGTAGTCCTGGTGCAGGTTATAGCTGTTCATCGGCGTGGTGTTGCTGGAGGCATCGTCGAGCGACTTCGACCAGGTGTAGTTCAGGTTTCCGGAAAACCCTTTCCACGGCGCTTGTCTTACGCTGGCCTGTAGCGAATGGAAGTTGGAGGCAGCCTCGAAGTTGAGCTGGTTGATGGCAAGCAGCTTGTGTGCGGTGAAGGCCGCGTTCTCTCCGGGGAAGCTCAGCTGCTGGTAGGGACGATACGTGGAGTCCGTTACGGCGAGGTTAGCCGATGAGCCGTTGGCGATGGGTTGGTTGATATCGTAGAGAACTTCGAGGTGTGACCCGAAGCTGCCGACGTAACCTACCGAGATGAGCGTGCTCTTGGCCAATTGTTGCTCGACGTTGAAGCTGACCACGGAGGCGCGGGGCATCTTGAAATTTTGGTTGACGCCGAACGCACCGACAGCCGGAGCGTTTGCACCCGCGAAAGGATTGACGTTGGGAGCCCAGCGGACGTTGGTCTGGTTGAAGATGACGGCGGCGTCGGCGCCGGCTGGATTATTCTGGGCATACTGCCCGCCTCCATTTGTTGTGGTGCCGGTAATCCAGCTGCTCATCGCGGGAAAGTCGTAAAAGATGCCGTAGGAGCCGCGAAGCACGGTACGCTCATCGTTGAAGGGCGCGAAGGAGAAGCCGACGCGAGGAGCAACTCCGCCGAAGTACTCGGGATAGTAGCCCTTCTGAAAGCCGGGAGTAGTACCCGGAACGAATTGGTAGATGTCGTTCGCGGCTGCCTGGATGACGCCGGGAACCGTATAGCGCACGCCGTAGTTGAGGCTCAGCTTGCGTGTGGCCTGGAAGTCATCCTGCGCCCAGAAGTCCTCGGTGTTGAAGGTCCAGACGCGCTGTGCATTGCCTTGCAGGAGACGTGCGCCGGAGGAGTTCGTGGGTGCGCCGATAAGGAAGTCGGAGATGTCGGAGAGCTGGGTGCCGGCCGCGCCCCATGGACCGCGCGATCCATCGAAAGTGAAGGTGCCGCGGGCGCTTGAGAAGTAAAGCTGGTTGACGTTGGAGTGGCGGTACTCGCCGCCGAATTTCAGCTCGTGCTTACCGAGTGTCCAGTGGAAGTTGTCGGTGACATGGCCTGTGACGTCGGTACGGCCGGAGGGTTGGGTTGCGCCCGTCTGGTCGAAGCCGGTGACCAGGATGCTGGGCGCGCCGGCTGCGATGATGGGGTTCGTGATGCCGAGGTTCAGGTTGGCATTGGCCTGCGGATAGAAGTTCTGGGCCGCGTCGTTGAAGGTTTGCAGAAAGTAGTTGGTGGCGAAGGTGACGGTGTTCAGCAGGCGCGGCGTGAAGATGTACGTGTGCACGATGCCGAAATTGTGGATGTGCATGGGCGCAGTCTGGAAGTACTCCGCATAGTCCGAGGCTGTGGGCGCGGTCTGCGTTCCTGTCGTCCCGAGATAGCGCACAGAGACCGTCTGCTTGGGGCTGAAGTGGTGGTCTAGCTTGATGATCCCGTTGTAGCTGTTGTAGTTGGAGGTGCCATTAGCGAAGTAGTTATTGACGGTGGCCGCGCTGCCTTTGGAGTTGTTGGGATAGAGCAGGCCGTAAAGGCTCAGGCTGAGTGGATTGGCAACGTAGGGCTTTCCTGTAGTCGGATCCGTGTACTTTGCGATGTTGGCTTCCCCGGCCTGAATCCATGCGTCCGAGAGCACGGTATCAACAAGGGCAACGTTTGCTTTGGCAATTTGAATTTCGCCGGCGGTGAAGAGGAAGGTGTGATCCTTCCAGATCGGTCCGCCTAAGGTGAAACCTCCCTGGTGATTGCGGATGAGCGTCTTGCGGCTGCCGGCGGCGGCTACCGGGGACAGGGCGGCAAAGAACTCGTTGCGATCAAAGTAAAAGACATCGCCGTGGATGTTGTTGGTGCCGGACTTAATGACCATGTTGGAGTTGGCGCCGGCGTTGCGGCCCTGGTCGGCCTCGCCGCCGGACTGCATGGAGAACTGGTCGATCGCTTCGATGGGGATGAGGCCGCCGGGCACGGAGGCAATGCCTCCTTGATTCGAGGCCACGATGCCAAGCCACGGATCAACGTTGTCGGCGCCGTCGAGCTGGAAATTGATGCTGGATGTGCGCGAGCCGTTGACGGAGTTGGTAAGGGCGCTGACGCCGGGGGCGAAGTGCGTGAGGCGGGTGAAGTCCCGGCCGTTTAGCGGCATGTCTTCGACCGCCGCGGAATCGATGACCGAGACCAGTGCGGCCGATTGCGAGTCGACCTGCACGCCGTTAGCGACCACCTCGATCTCGGTGGTCTCCGTGCCCGGAGCGAGGACGATGGGGAAGTTTTCAATCTTCGTCACGGCGACATCGATGGCGTCGATCTTCTGGCTTTGAAAGCCCGGTGCCACGATGGTCAGGTTGTACTGCCCGACGGGCAGCTCGGTGAAATTGAACTCGCCGGCTTTGTTGGAGGTGTCACTCAAGACGGTGTCCGTGGCGGGGTTGACCAGCTTGAGCGTGGCGCCGACGACGACTGCGCCGGTTGCATCCGTGACTCTTCCCGAGACGGCGCCGTGGAAGGTTTGCGCAAGGGCAGAAGAGCCCGAAATCAAGGCAACCGGGAGCGTGATGGCAAGAACGTGACGGCGGTCAAGCTTGGAAAGCATAGGACTCCTTTAAGGGGCGCGGGCAGAGAAGTGCATCAGGCCCGAGTCAGTGTTCGCTTGCTGGTCCATCTGGGACCGGCATGGCCGAAGGCTGAGTGCGGCATGAATTTAGTTTTAAGTAATGTGGCCGATGTTATGAAGAAATTCATCCTAGGTCAACTGAAATTAGTAACTTGATTTGTGCGGGCTCTATAAACCAGCTTCCTGCTGCGAGACGCAGGGGAGTTTTCGTGCCCTGTTAGCAACAGAGCAAGCGGAGTAGAACAATCCAAGCCATAGAAGCAGCCGCCAGGAGATTGCATCGTAGCGGGAAAAGTGCTTAGATACCGCCATCACTCTTTTTCTCACGGAACAGGGAGCGGTGTGCCGGTAGCCACCACCCTCCCCGTTGATTTTGTTGCAGGGGAATCAAGTGCTTGTGAGTTTCTGGATGGGGAGCGGGATGGCGCATAGAGGAAGGATCGCCCTAAGGCTCGGGCTGCTGCTCGGTGGCGCACTGGGTGCGGGACCGGCGTTTAGCCAACAAAGCAGCACGCCGGGTAACCCGGCCATCGTGCAGCCCGGCGCGCCCGGGCAGGAAAGTAAAGCTCTGACTCCCAAGACCGCGAAGGCCGACGCTCGTCCGCCGTTGAAGGCCGATATCGATTTTATGCAGGGCATGATCATGCACCACAACCAGGCTGTCGAGATGACGGAGTTGCTGAAGACGCGCTCGCAGGACCCTGAGGTTCGGGAACTGGGCAAGAAGATCGATGTCTCGCAGACGGACGAGATGCGCTGGATGAAGCAGTGGCTGACCGACCGCGGCCTGCCGATCTCGGCGCCAATGGATATGGGTGGGATGGATATGCCGGGGATGGATATGAGCTCGATGATGCCGGCGATGCCGGGCATGTTGACCTCAGCGCAGATGAACGCGCTGCGCAAGGCAAGCGGGCCGACCTTCGATCATCTTTTCCTTACCGGCATGATTCAGCACCACACCGGCGCGCTCACCATGGTGAAGCAGCTGTTTGCCAACCCGGGCGCGGGTCAGGATCCGCAGTTGTTTGACTTCGCGAGCGATGTGGACAACACGCAACAGGCGGAGATCGATTACATGCAGCACATCTTGAAGGAGAAAAAATGATTTCAGAAACGATCTCTCGTTGTTCCCGTGGCGCAGCATGGACGGCTCTTACTCTGGCTGGTCTTTGCCCCGCGTTCTTGTGTGGCCAGACTGCTTCTATGCATCCGCCCTCCTCGCCGAGTGGTCCGGGTGCGGCCACCTCTTCGGTCTATGTGAACCCGCGCTCTGGCCCGGACGATCCGCGCGTTGGCTTGAAGGGCGGGCTGTATGACGCTGCGGTCGCTGCCTCCGGATTGCAGTTGGTGATGACGACGCCCAAGCCGGCCGGGTTCGCGCCCGATATGGATTCCATCAAGGCTGTCGACGCGACCCCTGCGCCGGCACCGGTCGATCCGGATGCGCCTCGTACCGCGGGTGTGCGGCCTGCTGCCGGTCCTCGCGCCAACTACGGCGGCACCAATTCGGATCTCGCTTTCGACACAAAGTATCTCTTCAACGGCAACTACTCCGGCGTCAATATCTATTCGCTCGCGGATCCCGCGCACCTGAAGCTCATCACGTCAATCGTTTGCCCAGGCGGCCAAGGCGATGTGTCGGTGTACGGCCATCTGCTGTTCATGTCGGTCGAAGCAGCGAACGGCCGCATGGATTGCGGCACGCAGGGCTTTGCTACCTCGGAGCCCGCACCTACGCCTCCTGGCGCCGACGCGACCCCAGAGCAGATTGCAGCCTTTCGGGCAGCCATGCGGAAGATGCCCGATCCCACTCCCGATCGCGTCAAGGGCGTTCGGATTTTTGACATCAGCGATATCACCAATCCCAAGCAGGTGAAGGATGTTCAGACCTGCCGCGGATCGCATACGCACACGCTGGTGGTCGACCCGAAGGACAAGGACAATGTGTATCTCTACGTTTCCGGGTCTGCGGGTGTGCGGCCCAAGGCGGAGCTTGGCGGCTGCTCGGAGGGCGACCCGAACGTCGATCCCGATACGGCGCTCTATACCATCGTGGTGATCAAGGTTCCGCTTGCGCATCCGGAACTCGCCGCAGTCGTCAATAGCCCGCGCATCTTCCAGGATGAGAAGACCGGTGCGGCGAATGGCCTTTGGAACGGCGGCAATCACGGCGACGGCACGCAGACGACCTCGGCTACGCGCGGCTGCCACGACATCACTGTCTACTCGGCAATCGGCTTGGCTGCAGGCGCTTGCTCAGGCAATGGCATCCTGCTCGACATCTCTGATCCCGTGCATCCGAAGCGGTTGGACGCGGTGACGGATGCGAACTATGCCTTCTGGCACTCGGCTAACTTTTCGAACGATGGCAAGACGGTGCTGTTTACCGATGAGTGGGGCGGCGGCGGACAGCCACGCTGCCGTGTGAGCGACCCGATGAACTGGGGCGCGGACGCCATCTTCGACATCACCGCGGATAAGAAGTTGAAACTCGAATCGTACTACAAAATGCCCGCGCCACAGACGGAGAAAGAGAACTGCGTCGCGCATAACGGATCGATGATTCCTGTGCCGGGCCGCAATATCGAGGTGCAGTCCTGGTACCAGGGCGGCGTATCCATCATGGACTACACCGATCCCTCGCACCCGTTTGAGATTGGCTACTTCGATCGCGGGCCGGTCGACAACTCAAGGCCGGCGATGGGAGGCCAGTGGTCAACTTACTACTACAACGGGTATATCTATGGCTCCGAGATCGCTCGTGGAACCGATGTCTTCAAACTGATTCCGACCAAGTATCTTTCGCAGAACGAAATCGATGCCGCTGCGCAGGTGCACCTGGCTGAGCTCAACGTGCAGGATCAGCCGAAGATCTCGTGGCCGGAAAATGCGGTGACGGCTCGCGCGTATCTCGATCAGCTGGCTCGCGATACAAGCGTGACGCCGCAGCAGGCCACCGAGCTGAAGGCGGCGCTGGACAGCAAGAACACAAAGAAGCTGAAGCAGATGAGCAAGAAGCTGGACACGGATGCAGCCGCAGCCAAAACACCGGCAGACGCGACGCGCATGCATGAGCTGGCCCGGATCATGAACCAGTCCAGCCTCTAGCGCGGCAGCTGTCTTGAAGGCCTGAACGGTTTCATACCGTTCAGGCCTTTTTCTTCCCACGCAATCAGACCATCTGCTACCGGTTTTCTCTCGCGCTCCTCTTCTTCGTCGCCCTGTACTATCAGGGGTGAGCCTCGATCGAGATGAGGAGAGCGCGGAGGATCGTTGCCGGACTACATCGATGCATCGAACGGTCGCAGCCGGCGCTCCAGACGCCGCATCTTGATCTTCGCAGGAATTCTTCTTGTCATCATGATTGGGTTTCGGTCTATGCTCTCGGAGTGGGTCGACCTTCTCTGGTTTGACTCGCTCGGGTATGGAGCCGTCTTCTGGCGTACGCTGCTTATCCAGCTTGTGATCTTTGCCGGTGCGACGGCTGTCACGTTCCTTATCCTCTATGGCGCTTTTTCGATGATCCGGCTCTCGCATGAGGCGGACCTTCCTGCCGATCACGCCATCGTTGTTGGCGGACAGCGCTTCAGCCTGTCTGTCGCTCCAGCCCTTCGGTTCATCTCCCTGGCTGTCTCGGCCGCGGTGGCTTTGCTCACGGGGTTTGTGATGATGGAGAACTGGCCGACGTTGGCGTTGCTTTGGTATGCGCCGCATAACGTTGGAGAAGTTGCGGACTCTCTCTTCGGTCGCCCCTTGCGCTTCTTCCTGTTCACCTTGCCCGCTTGGCGCCTCATGGACGGTTGGCTGCTCACGCTGGCTCTGGCCACGTGCGCAGTGGCTGTGCTATTTCTCGTCATCACCAGCGGATCGCGTACGCGCGTCGACTGCGGCTTGCTCCTTCGCCTTGGCGCGGAATCTCTGTCACGATTGCGTTTCTGCTGCTCGTGCTCGCGATGACGGTGTACGTGGATCGATTTGAGCTGCTGCTCGAACACCACACGCTCTTTGACGGCGTCGACTATACCGACGCGCACATTGCGATTCCCGGTTTGCTCCTTGTGTGTGCCGCCCTTGTGCTCGGTGCCGTGATCGCTGCAGTCAATGCTGCCCGCGATTCGCGCGCCTCGTGGGTTCTCGGTGCGGCAGCTCCGGCCGTCGTGTCGTACGTCGCTCTCAGCGTCGCAAGCTGGTATGTCAGCAGCTTCATCGTCAAGCCGAATCAGCTGGTCAGAGAATCGCCGTACATCACCGAGAACATCCGGAGAACGCGCGAGGCCTATCGTCTCGACCGTTTCTCGCAAAGCGAGTTTCCCGCGGAAACATCCGTAGACGCGACCGACCCGGAGCACAATCAGCCTACGTTCCAGAACATTCGGCTGTGGGACTGGCATGCACTGCAGGACACGCTGCGCCAGGTGCAGGAGATACGCACGTACTACGACTTTCCGGAGATCGACATCGACCGTTATCAGCTCAATGGCACGATGCACGAAGTCATGCTCGCCGAGCGTGAACTGAACGTCGAGAAGCTTCCCGTGAGCAGTCGCAACTGGATCAACGAGAAATTGATTTACACGCACGGTTACGGCGTGACGATGAATCCCGTGAACGGCTTTACTCCCGAGGGTCTTCCCAATCTGCTGCTGAGCAACATGCCCGTGCAGAGCACCGTTGCCGGCCTGCAGGTGACGCGGCCCGAACTCTACTTCGGCGAGCTCACGGACACCGACGTCTATGTCAAGACCCGGCAACAGGAGTTCGACTATCCGCAGGGGCAGAGCAATACGCTGACTTCCTACCAGGGTACCGGCGGCATTGTCCTTGGCGGTTTCTTCCGGCGCGTCCTGCTTGCCGCTGACCGAGGCGATCTGTCCACGCTCCCTTTCAGCGACGACGTCACTCCGCAAAGCCGCCTGCTGATGCACCGCAACATTCGGGACCGCGTGGCCAAGCTGGCGCCGTTCCTGGTCTTCGATCAGGATCCGTACCTCGTAGTCGGCACGGACGGCCGCCTCTCCTGGATCCTGGACGCCTACACGACTTCGGACAGCTTCCCCTATTCGACCCACTACATGCTTGCTGACAGTTCCGTAAACTATGTGCGTAACAGCGTCAAAGCGGTGATCGACGCGTATAGCGGCGCGGCTACCTTCTACGTCTTTGACTCAAGCGATCCTGTGCTGGCCACGTATAGCCGTATCTATCCCACACTCTTTACCGACGCGTCTCGCATGCCTGCGGACCTTCGCCATCACGTCCGCTACCCGGAAGATTTATTCAAGCTGCAGTCTGAGGTATACGGGCTTTATCACATGACGAATCCCGAGGTCTTCTTCAACCGGGAAGATCTTTGGACCGTTGCGACCGAGATGGGCAGCGACGCCAATGGCCAGCAAACCGCGCAACCCATGCAGCCTAACTTCGTCTTGATGAAGCTTCCTCAAGGCAGCGCCGAAGAGTTCGCGCTCATCCTCCCGTTTACCCCGGCCAACCGGAACAACCTCATCGGCTGGATCGCAGGACGGTCCGATGGCGACGCTTACGGAACCGCGGTGGTCTATGACTTTCCCAAGACGCGCCTCATCGACGGCCCACAACAGATCGAAGCGCGCATCGATCAAAACGCACAACTCTCCGGCCAGCTCACGCTTTGGAATCAGCAGGGGTCTCACGTGCTGCGGGGCAGTCTGCTGGTCATTCCTTCCGGACGCGCGCTGCTCTATGCGGAACCCATCTATCTCCAAGCTCAGCAAAGTCCCATGCCGGAGCTTCGTCTCGTGGTTCTCGCCGTGCAGGACAAGCTTGTCTACGGCACCAGCTTCCAGGCCGCGCTCGCAGCTCTGTTTGGGGGCGAGCCCTCGTCGCTTACCGGAAGCGATTCCTCCAAGCCGGCCGCAGCCTCGCCCGCTCCCTCCGATGCCCTTGCTCAAGCGTCCGCTGGCCCCGCATCCAGCGTCCACTCCTTGATCGCCGAGGCAGGCCAGGACTTCGACGAGTATCAACGCCTGACCGCAGCGGGCAAGCTGGGCGAAGCTGGAAGAAAACTCGAAGCGCTAAAAAATGTACTTGGGAGGCTGAGTGCGCAGGCGAAATAGGTGGGCGCTTCACGGGAGACTGATTCTAACCTGGAGGACGATGGAGGCGCGGGTCGGGATCGAACCGACGCATAAAGGTTTTGCAGACCTCTCCCTTACCACTTGGGTACCGCGCCTCGAAGCAAAGCGTATCTGAGTCAACTGTACCGCGGATCAAATCCAGCAGCAGGATCATGGAGCGGGAGACCGGGGTCGAACCGGCGACATCTTCCTTGGCAAGGAAGCACTCTACCACTGAGCTACTCCCGCTCGTACTTAGGACATTCTAGCGTTCTACGCGGCCTTGGGTCAATCTGGACAGCCTAAGGCTAAGCAAGTGGGCAAGAATAGCTACGAAGATTCCGGCTTCGTCAGAAGGACGGCTTACAATTGTTTCACCGCGCAAAGAGACCGTAGCAGGCGCTGGCGACCCGAGTTTTAGTCATAGGAGCAAACACCTCGAGGCACGAGGTAGGTGTGGTCACAACTTGTCAGGGCGAGGCTGAATCAGAGGGAGTGCAGGATATTTCTCGCAGGATGGAGCTTACTCACGATGGTAGATACGACGAAGATTGAAGAGCATATGGAAGTGGTTGGATCGGATGGGCAGCATGTGGGTTCGGTCGACAATTTGGGCATTAAGCTGACCAAGAAGGATCCGCTGGCCAACGATCAGCATCACTACATCAAACTTGAGACGGTGGTTTCGGTGGAAGATGGCAAGGTAAAGCTGAGCATTCCCGCGCAGCAGGCGCTGGGGGATATGAAGGTTGTGGAGAACTAAGGCAACAATCAGATTTCTTTTGCTGCGTCATAAAACGACAGCAGCGCGAAGTTGGATCCGGGAGGCGGGTGTCAGCGCTTCCCGGTTTTCTTTTGCGCTTCAAGAAAGCGGCGGACGCGGTCGAGGGTGCGAGCCTTACCGAAGACGACCAGGCTTTCGAGCAGCGGCGGGGATTGGGTGCTGCCGGTGAGGATGGCGCGCAGCAGCATGAAGTTCTCCTTCACCGACCACTCCTTGGCTTCGCCGAGGGTGCGCAGGGCGGGGTCGAGGGCTTCGGTGGTCCAGTCGCAGGCTTCAATCGCGGTAAGCTGCTCGGCGGCGAAGACGAGGGTCTCTTCGAGGGTTCGCTTCTTGGGCAGGAAGACTTCGGGGGTGGGTTGGACGTCGTCGCGGAAGAAGAAGCCTGTGACGTCGCCGAATTGGGCTAGAGTTTCGATCCGGTCCTGGACGAGGGCGCCGACCTGGGCAAGGTAGGCGTCGGAGAAAACAACTTCGCGGAGCTGGCGCTGGAACTCAGCCGGAGCGAGCGCGCGGAGGTACATGCCGTTGAGCCACTTGAGCTTGACCAGGTCGAAGACGGGACCGCCGAGCGAGATGCGGTCAAAGGTGAATTGCTCGAGCATCTTAGAAAGGTTGAAGATCTCGGCTTGATCATGCTTTTCGGTGCCGGCGGGCATACCTCCTCCCATCAGGCCGAGGAAGTTGAGCATGGCTCCAGGAAGGAAGCCGGCCTGGCGGTAGTAGATGAGCGAAACGGGATTTTTGCGCTTAGAGATCTTGCTCTTGTCGAGATTGCGCAAGAGCGGCATGTGCCAGAAGCGCGGCAGATCCCAGCTGAAAGCCTTGTAGAGCAGGACGTGTTTGGGCGTGGAGGAGATCCACTCCTCGGCGCGGATGACGTCGGTGATGCGCATGAGGTGGTCGTCGACGACGTTGGCGAGATGGTAGGTGGGGAAGCCGTCGGACTTCATGAGGACCTGGTCGTCGACGTTGTTGTGGGAGAACTTGATTTCGCCGCGAAGCTCGTCGCGGAAAGAGGTTTCGCCTTCGGCGGGAACCTTGAGGCGAATGACAGAGGGGCGACCTTCAGCTTCAAAGGCGGCGATTTGCGCTGGGGTAAGCTCGCGGTGCGCGCCGTTGTAGCGTGGGGGGAGCTTGGCGGCGAGCTGAGATTTGCGCATGGCTTCGAGTTCTTCGGCAGTCTCGAAGCTGCGGTAGGCGGAGCCGTTGTCAAGCAGGAGCTGAACGTGCTGGCGGTAGATTTCGGTGCGCTCGGACTGGCGGTAGGGGCCGAAGGGGCCGCCGATGTCGGGGCCTTCGTCCCAGTCGATGCCGAGCCAGTGGAGAGCGTCGAAGATCATCTGCTCGGAGGAGGCGACGAAGCGGGCGCGGTCGGTGTCCTCGATGCGGAGGACGAACTGGCCGCCGCGCTGCTTGGCGTAAAGGAAGTTGAGCAGGCCGATGTAGGCGGTGCCGACGTGTGGGTCGCCGGTGGGGGAAGGGGCGATGCGGACGCGGACTTCGGGGTTTGGTTGGGGGTTCGTCATGCCAAAGCTGATGGTAGCAGGGCACCCGGCAAACCTACTCATCGCGAAGAAGCGGCAATGAATAGGGCACGGGTCCGTACTCGCGATCGTCTATTGCGGCGGCTTGACTTCGATCGGCTTCTCTTCGGCGGGCGTGGAGGTCGGTGGCTTGAGCGCGGCTGGATCCTTTGCGGTGGGCTGGTCGGATTCTGCGACCTCGGTGATGGGCGGGACCTTCATGTCGGGGGTGAGCGTGGGGCGGCGCTTGTGCCAGTCGGTGGCTTGCTGGAAGGCGTAGGCGAGCGCGAGGACCTTGCTTTCAGAGAAGTGAGGGCCGGCGATCATGAGGCCGATGGGCATGCCGCTCTTTGAGAAGCCGCAGGGGATGGAGATGGCGGGGATGCCGTAGCCGTCGAAGGGTGACGTGTTGCCGCAGGGGGACGAGCCTTCGAAGAACTCGTAGACCTTCATCTTGCGGGCGGGGCCGGCCATCTCCTGGGCGAGCGAGGCGTTGATCTTGGGCGGAAGATAACGGATGGTGGGGACGATGGCGAGGTCGAAGTCCTTGAAGCTGGCGTCGACGGTGCGGCGAATCGTCGCGAGGTTCTCGTGGGCTTTTCCGCTTTGGGCGGCGGTCGAAGCCGGGCCGGAGTTGGGGGTTCCAGTGACGCGCATGCGGTTGCGGGTGGGCGGCATGTAGTTGTTGCCGTAGAGGCGGACGAGCTCTTCGTGGTACGCGTCGGCCTCGCCGAGGTCGCCGATGGCGGGCGGTATCGAGAGCAGGGGAGCGTGGGAGGTGACGCCGGCGGTGAGCTTGGTGAGGACCTCGATGGCGGCCTGGATCGAGGGCTCGATTTCGGGGTCGACGTGGTCATAGAAGCTTTGCGGGAGGCCGAGGCGGAAGCCTTTGACGGGTTGGTGCATGCCCCGGAAGTAGTCTTCGCGGGGGTGCTCGACTGAGTAGATGTCCTGGGGGTCGTAGCCGGTCATGGAGTTGAGCATCAGGGCGGCGTCCTCGACGGTGCGGGCCATGGGGCCGCAGTGGTCGAGCGGGGCGGAGCAGGGAATAATGCCGCGGATGGAGACGAGGCCGACGGTGGGTTTAAGGCCGACGATGCCGCACCAGGAGGCTGGCACACGGATGCTGCCGCCGGTGTCTGTGCCAAGGGCGCCGAAGCAGAGATCGGAGGCGAGCGCGGCTCCGGAGCCCGCGGATGAGCCTCCGCTGACGCGGTCGAGCGCCCAGGGATTGCGGGTGGGGCCGAAGTAGGAGACGTCTCCGGTGCAGCCGACGGCGAACTCGTGCAGGTTGAGCTTGCCGAGGAGGACGCAGCCGGCGGCGCGCATCTTTTCAACGATGGCGGCGTCCGCGGTGGGAATGCGGTCCTTGAACATGGGGCTGGCGGCGGTGGTGCGGATGCCGGCGGTGTCGATGTTGTCCTTCATGGCGATAGGGATGCCGTGGAGGGGGCCGCGGGAGTGGCCGGCTTTGAGCTCGGCGTCAAGGGCGGCGGCCTGGGCGAGCGACTCGGAGGCGAGGACAGTGATGTAGGCGTTGACCTTGGGGTTATAGATCGTGATGCGGTCGAGCACGGCCTGAGTGAGTTGGACGGAGGTGACAGAGCGGTTCTGGATGCGGACGGAGGCCTCGGTAAGGGAGAGGTTGTCGAGGGCGTTGTCGGAGGCGGCGTCGGCGAAGAGGCTGCGGTGCGGGAGGGCGGCTGCTGCGAGGGTGGAGAGGGCGGCGAAGCGGGTGAAGTCGCGGCGGGTGAGAGTTCTGGGCAGGCTTCGATTCAAGGCGGGGTTCTCCTGACTTTGAGCTTGGGGGCTGGAGAGGGAACGGGCAAGAGGAAAAGAGGGTTGGATGGCGGTTCGTGATGGGAGCTATAGGCTAGCAACAATGCGGTTATTCCGGCAGAGATGCTTGATTGGATGGAGACGGTACTCAGAGACGCACTGCTGCACCTCTTTGGTATCACTGTTATACAGATGCGCTTTCACTTCGATCCTGAAAAGAGCAAGCGGCTAAGAGCGAATCCCGAGCGGCGGATCGGTTTGAGGAAGTGCAGGCGCTCTGAGGCGGAACACATCGTGGATCGACGTTCCGATGATCCTGAGCAGTTTCGTGCCATCGGTTGGTTGAGCGGCACGATGTACAGCGTGACTTATGAGGTGCGGCAGGATGCCGAGGGCGAGTTCTACCACGTTGTGACTTTATGGAAGGCGACGAGGGAGGAGAGGAGAGCGTATGCCGGAAAACATTCAGTAAGCCGGTCGATGCTGAGGAGATTGCCGAGAGGGCGGATCGAAGGCAAGACATCTCAGGGCATTTTACGAATCAGTTCACCGTCGTGAGGCCAGCCATCCGGCGAGTCAATGTAGATTTCAGCGTGCCCATGCTTAGAGAGTTGGATCGGGAGGCGGAGACGCTGAACATCAGTCGTCAGGCTGTTATCAAGACCATGCTTCGCGAGGCGTCAGATTGGCGCTCCCTTGCGCAGCAGAAGCGACAAGTTCGTTAGGCCACGTTGGCGCAGCCCTGGACGAAGCTCCTGATATGCCGGCTCTCGTCACGCAACGGTCACGCATCGACGGGATCATTTAGGCAACATCGTGGATGGCATCTTTACCGGATTCCGAGTGGATCGTTCTTCGGACCTACGACGTGCATCTTTCCCTTGGATTCGCGCTCATAGCGAAGGACTTACTAGAAACCACGACGCTTTAGAAAGCGTCGTCTTTAGAGCTGTAACGAGCTGGTAAGCGGTGGCGAATTACGCACAACTCATTACCTCACCATCTTCTCAGAGGTAAGTTATAGCGGTCCATTAGAGCTAAGGGATGTACGACAGACGCGGACAGGTCCGGTTCTTACAGGTGGTCGCCACAAGCGACATTCCAAGGCAGCGGCTAGGCTCTGAGATCAGTGCGTACATGCGCACGGGAGTCATGGATCAGCGGCTCTGCAGGGGCTTCGAGACGGATTCAAGTGACTGGCCGGCGGCTTCTACGCCGATGAGGGCTTCGCAGACGGAGCCAGCGATCATGAGGATGCCGCCGAGGGCATAACCCCAGGCCACGTGGGCTCGGGAGCCGCTGGCGATAAGGACGCCGAAGAGGAGCGGGGCTCCTACGCCGCCGATGAGCGTGCCCAGCGAGTAGAAGATTGCTATGGCGAAGGCCCGGATCTCGAGCGGGAAGATCTCGCTGACAGTAAGGTAGGCAGCCGAGGCGGCCGAAGACGCAATGAAGAAGATGACCGAGAAGCAGATGCCCATGCTTTTGAGGCTGAGAGCACCGCGGGCGAAGGGGATCGCAGTCGCGAGGAGCAGGACGCCGGCGAGGCCGTAGGTGGCGGTGATCATGGGCTTGCGGCCGATGGTGTCGAAGAGCTTGCCGAGCAGCATAGGGCCGAGAAAGCTGCCGATCGCGAAGGGCAGTAAGACGAGCGGAAGCGCCGAGTTCGGCAGGTGGTAGAACTGCTTGGCGATGAGCGCGTAGCTGAAGAAGATGGCGTTGAAGAAGAAGGACTGGCCGATCATGAGGACCAGGCCGAGGATGGAGTGGGAGCGGCTTTCGCCGAACATGTTGTGGAAGATGTCGCCCCAGGGGGTATGGTCGCGGGGGGTGATTTCGAGCTTGTCTGCCTCGGGGATCGGCGGCTGCTTTGCACCCTTGTAGACCTTGGCCTCGATGTCGTCGACGATAATCGCGGCTTCGTCTTCGCGGCCGCGGAGCATCAGCCAGCGGGGGCTTTCGGGTACCCCGAGACGCAGCAGCAGAACGATGAAGCCGAGGCTTCCGCCGATGCCGAAGGCGAAGCGCCAACCGGTGTGCAAAGGCAGGTATTTGCCGCTGAGCAGGGCGAGCGAGGCGAGCGAGCCGATGGATGCGCCGAGCCAAAAGGTAGAGTTGACGATGAGATCGACGGTGCCGCGAACCTTGCCGGGGATAAGCTCGTCGACGGCGGAGTTGATGGCGGCGTACTCGCCCCCGATGCCGAGGCCGGTGAAGAAACGGCAGAACGAGAAGAAAAGAAGGTTGTGCGAGAAGGCGGTGCAGACGGTCGCGACGGAGTAGGTGGCGAGGGTGACGAGGAAGAGTTTCTTGCGGCCAAGTGAGTCGGTGAGGCGGCCAAAGAAAAGCGCGCCGATGACGGCTCCGGCAAGGTAGGTGGTAGCCGCGCCGGTGATTTGCGGGTCGCTGAGCGAGAGGCCGTTCTTGCTTTCGAGAATGCCGGAGAGCGAGCCGACGAGGGTGACTTCGAGGCCGTCGAGAATCCAGGAGGTGCCGAGCGCGATGAGGATACGAGTATGCCAGCCAGACCAGGGCAGGCGGTCCATGCGTTGGGGAACGTCGGTGCGGATTTTCTCTCCGGGGATGGATGCTGTTGTGGTGGGTGCTGCGTCAGCCACGGGCTACTCCTCTTCGTCGGCCTTGATGATGCTGATCGATCCGTTGCGTTCGAGGATGGCGTACTTGACCTCGAAGATCGAGGTTACACCCTTAATACGAGCGGCGGCCATGACGTCTTCGGGAGCAAGATGCATACCGCGCATAATTTCGTTCTGCCAGTTGCCGTCCTTGAGCAGGATCAGCGGCGTGCCATCGACGATGGCGCCGATGCGCGGCGACTTGGATTTCGCCCAGGACACGGTGCGATGCAGAAGGCCGACGGTGAGGATGGCCGAGGCGCAGTTGGTGATAGAGCGGTCGTGGCCGACGGTGGCAAGGATGATGACGCCACCCATGAGGAAGACGATGACGAACTCAAAGAGGGTGAGCTGACCGCCGGGACGTCGCGTGAGCGCACGCACGGTGAGCATGAGGAAAAAGTAGCCGCAGACAGCATGGACAATCGTGGACATGGCGCCTCGATGGGGGAGTTAGGGCATCACCACGACGGTGCCGTTCACCGGCTGCGCGCCTACGACCTGGATGACGAAGTGGAAGATTCCGGGTTTGGCCGGTTGGAGAGCGAACTGGACGGAGGCGGGGAGGTTAGTGGCAGCGAAGGTATAGGTGAGCCCTCCTCCGCCGACCGCGGTGGTCTCAGGCGCGGGAATGACGCGCTGGTTGCCAAGTTCTTCCACAACACTTTGACTGATAAAGAGCTTGATCTTGCCGTTCTGGATGACGGATGGGCCGAACTGGACGTCGAGAAGGCCGGGAGTCTCCTCGCGTGCGATGCGCTCGTACTTGACGTCGATGCTGCCATCGGAGGCTTTGAGTTGATAATGCGCGAGCGGACCGCGTCCAAAGGCTCCGGCGAGGTTAAGGACGATCAGGAGCGCGAAGAGGCTCCAGGTGAAGCGCTCGAAGCGCCACCATTTTCGCTGGAACTGGAGGTCTTCCCCGACCGACACCTCTTCGTTGACGCGGCTGACGTCGTCTGCCTTGGCGGGTTTAGAAAAAGCTACTTCAGGCACGATCTCTCTCCTGGGACTGCGCGTACGGGCCGTTATTCTTTTGCTTCAATGACACTAATCTCACCGCTGCGCTCGAGGACGGCGAGCTTGATCTTGTCGGGGGACTTAATGCTCTTGTCGCGGGCCATGGCCATGACGTCGTCGTCTTGTATGCCCATGTGACTGAGGGTGTTGGAACGCCACTGCTTGTCTTCAAGCAGTATGAGGGGCGTGCCGTCGAAGAGACGGGCGATGCGAGGTGAGCGCGAGCGCAGCCAGACGATGGTGAAATGTCCGAAGGCGACGACGATGATCTGGATGAGGGCGTTGGTGAGCGAGGCATCGTCCGCCACCATGGCGGTGAGGGCAAGACCGCCCATGAAGAAGATGAGGACGAATTCGAATGGCGTTAGTTGCTTTCCGGGACGCCGTCCGACGATGCGAACGATGAATACCAGGAAGAAATAGCCGAGAAAAGCGCGAATCGCGGCAGCCATGGACAGACCTGAGAAGCGGGGTCTCTGGATGCCGTGAGGCAGTCCGGATTAAGCGGTTGAGAGTAGCTTGAGCGGGGAATGGTTTCTTTGCGAGGGAAGGATTTCTCGGGAAGATGCAGATGACTGACCTCCGGTGCAGGCGTTTGGGTGCAAATGCATTAACGTGCAGAGATGGATCTTCCACGACCGACCTTTTGGCTGAGCCGGGTAGAGCGTTGGCTGCCTGGGGTGTATGTGCTGCTGGCGCTGATCATGAACCTGGTGCTGTGCCTGGAGACGCCGCCGTTTTTTACGCCGGACGAACCGCATCACACGGCGCGAGTGCTGGCGCTCGGCCATGGCGAGTGGATGGCGCGCGTCACGACGGAGGAGGCGGGAGCAGACATCGACGCGAACGCGTTGCAAGGGATGAACGGGATGGATGCGATCCGGGAAAAGGCGGAGAAGCGCTCGACTGACTTTCTCAATCGAGCCTGGGGTCCGATGGCGGGGCCAGGTCCGCGGAAGCAGCAGGCGCGCCTGGCGGAGCTTCGGTGGGCGCACAGGCAGGCGTTTGCACCATTTCCAAATACGGCGGTATACCCCCCGGTGCTGTACCTGCCAGCTTTGGTCGGTTGGCGGCTCGGCGAGGCGGCCGATTGGACGATCTTTCACAGCCTGCTGCTGGCTCGCCTGTTGGAGGCGCTGGTAACGGTGGCAATTGGCTGGGTGGCTCTGTCTCTATGCTGCTCTTCGCGATGGCTGCTCTTCGCATACCTGCTGCTGCCGAGCGCGCTCTTTCTGAACGCGAGCTGCGCTCAGGATCCGGTGCTGCTGGCCGTGGCGGGCTTGCTGATGGCGGTATTGTCTCGGGCGCTGGTGGAGCGGCGAGAGTTAACGCGGGGAGAGCTGGGGCTAATGGTTGTGCTACTTGCGCTTTGCGCGACGGCTCGACCGCCGTATCTTGCGCTCGCGCTGCTGTTATTTCTGCCCGGTCTGGAGCGGCCGAAATGGAACGGACTGGAATGGCGGCGCTGGGTGGGGCCGCTGCTTGCCTGCGCGTGCGTGGTGGCAGTGAGTGCGGCATGGCGGCATATGGTTCTGCCGTTTGGGCTCGATACCGGGATCGGCGCGGACCCGGACGAGCAATATGGATTTCTGCGCGAGCATCCGCTATTGGGAGCATGGTACGTGGCCAAGGGCACGGGAGCGGCTGCCGTGGACCTGGCGCGCAGGGGCCTGTACGTGGTGGGGTGGAACGACCTGCTAGCACCGGCCCTGCTGCGAGCGGCGGTGGGCGCGTCCTGGCTTGCGCTGCTGCTATTTACTCCGGCGTGGCCGCTGCGCACCTGGCGGGGGCGTGGACTGTTGGCCGTGGCTACCCTTGCGCCGCTGCTGGGGATCTCGTTTGCGGAGTACATCATCTGGACGCCTCCGGGAGGCGCGGTGGTGTACGGGGTACAGCCGCGATATTGGCTGCCGGTGCTGCCCTTGCTGGGGGTGCTTGTGCAGGAAGCCGTGCGGCCGATACGGCGGGCTCTTGACCAGTTGGGAGGTGGTGGGGTGCGGATAGGAATGCTGCTGGGTGCGCTGGGAGGGACGGTGGTGCTGGCATGCACGCTGCCCTGGGTGGTGGCGCATGCGTTTTATCTGGAGGGCGTTACGGAGGTGCTGCGGGACAATCTGCGCTGAGCGAGCTAGAGCTCGGTGGCGAACTGCCCTGCGGCCCTTGCGGCGGTGGGTACGTCGCTCGCAAGGGCAAGCACGAGGCGCTCGAGGATCAGGCGTTTGTCGGGTGGGGAGCTGCGCAGGTCAAGATCAGCGCGAGCGATGAGGCGAAGGGCGCGCGTGAGCTCGGTGCGCGACTTGTAGCGACGTGCCTGACGGATGAGGTCTTCGGCGGCAAATGCAGGCATGCGGAAGCCCTGCCACAGCACGGACCAGACAGCGCGGGAGTCGCGAACGTTCTTCTCGAGGAGGATGAGCATCTGGCGGAAGGTGCGGGCGAGCAGGTAAAGGTGGCCGATGGCGGAGTCTTCGCCGCCGTCCGAGGCATTCAGCAGGCCGTGAAGGAGAGAGAGGGCCTGCGGCCGGTCGCGGCGGCTGATGGCGTCGGTGAGCTCGTAAAGGGAACGCTGCTTGGCGGCGAGGACCATGGTCTCGACATCGCCGAGGGAGATCTGAGGAAGAGAGATGGCGGGTTGGCCTGCGAGTGCGAGGAGCTGCTTGCCCTGGGCATACAGGCAGAGCTTTTCGAAGTCGGAGGCGATGAGCATCATGTCGGCGCCGAGTGCGTCGACCAGCTCGCGGGCGGCGTCCGGGGTGATAGAAGCGCCGTGTGTGGCGGCGGCTCCAATCAGCCAGCGGACGGCGTCGGGGGTGTCGACACGCGCGAGTTCGACGAGGCCACAGGAGTCGCCGAGGGTCTCGCGGATACGCTCGAAGCGCTCTTTGTCCTGGAAGTCCATCTTGCGCAGGTCGGTGGGAATGGAGAGATGGTCGGCGACGAAAAGGAGAAGCGCTTGCGGATTGGGCCGGCGAAAGTACGCATCAAGGGCAGCGAACTCCTCCTTCTTCGAGCCGCGGCCGTACAGGGTCTTGAGGTTGCGGACGAAGAAGACCTGGAAGGGCGCCATGAGCGACGGCGTTTGCGCGCGATCGAGGACGTCGAAGATGGTCGTGTCGGCGAGATCGAGATCGTGCAGGCAGAACTCGCGCTCCGCGGGTGGGGCAAGTTTGGCAAGGACGCCGTCGCGGCAGCGCTGGTAGAGGAAAGCCTCGTCGCCGACAAGAACATAGCCGGGACGCATGTCGGATGTGCCGAGCTCGGCGAGGAAGCGTTCCGAACCGGCAAAGCTGCGGATGGGTGCGGCCGGCGGCACTAGTAGGACTCCAGCATGGCCGAGACAACGGCCTGAGCGAAGTCGCGCGCGAGACGCTGGACGGCAGGTCCGTCTTCCTGGATGAAGGCGGAGACGTCCTGGGTGGACTGGTACTGCTCGCGGAACGGCAGGGCGTCATTCTCGTAAAGGATGCGGCCATCGCGCGCGCTCAGAACGACCTTGGCTGTAATGGTGATGAGATAGCTGGAGGTCTGGCCGGAAGAAGAGTCATAGGTGAGCGGGGCGGAGGTCTCAGAGAGGATGATTCCGCGGAGGGTCGCGTCGGCGTCGGCACTGTCGTTGGGTAGGATGTGGTACTTGGTGCGCGTATTGAGCTCGCGGACGACGGCCTGGGTAAAAGCAAACTCAGTGTGAAAGGCCTGCGCGCGCGTGGTGAAGGCGGGCACGGCAAGGGTGCGGACGTTTGGCGGAAGGTGGGTCGAGGAGCCGACGGTGTGATAGCCGCAGCCAAGGAGGAGTAGGAGCGGAGCGGCGACGAGGGATGGAAAACGCACCCCTTATTGTCGCATTCAGCCTAAGCCTTGTTAAGGCAAGAGAAGCGACCCGTAAGGTCGCCTCTCTTGCCAGGACCGGCCTAAGAACTAGGCGGGACTGGGCTGACCTTCGTTGAAGCCCGGCTTGCGGCCGTTTTCGGGTTTGAGAATCTTCTGCACGTCTCCTCCTGGGCCGGGATCGACGGCTGAAAGGGGCGAGCGCAGTTCAGGAAGCGGCTTGCCTTCAATAATCAGCTTGATCTCGGCGGCGTCGAGCGTCTCGCGTTCAAGCAGAGCCTCCGACATGCGGTGCATGATGTCGTGGTTGCCGTCGAGGATGGAATACGCAGATTGATAGCCGGCATCGACGAACTTACGAACTTCCTCGTCGATCTGCTTGGCGGTGTCGTCAGAGAAGTCGCGGGCCTGGCCGATTTCGCGGCCGAGAAACACTTCCTGCTCCTTCTTACCGAAGGTCAGCGGTCCCAGGGTTGACATGCCGTACTCGCACACCATGGCGCGGGCGAGCGCGGTGGATCGCTGGATATCGTTGCCGGCACCGGTGGTCATCTGCTTCAGGAAGATCTCTTCGGCGCAGCGTCCGCCCATGAAGACGGCCATCTGTGTTTCGAGGTAATCCTTGGTGACGGTGTGGCGATCCTCTTCGGGCAGATGCATCGTTACGCCAAGCGCCATGCCGCGAGGAATAATGGTGACCTTGTGGAGAGGATCAGAGTGCGAGCGCATGGCTGCTACGAGGACGTGCCCAGCCTCATGATAAGCAGTAACACGCTTTTCCTCGTCCGAAAGCAACATCGACTTACGCTCCGCGCCCATAAGAACCTTGTCCTTGGCGGTCTCGAAGTCGAACATGTGGACTGATTTGCGGTTGAAGCGAGCGGCGGTTAGCGCAGCTTCGTTGACCATGTTGGCCAAATCGGCGCCGGAAAACCCCGGTGTTCCGCGGGCGAGTACGTTGAGGTTGACGTCCTCGGCCATTGGCACCTTCTTCGAGTGAACACGCAGGACTTCCTCGCGTCCCTTGATGTCAGGACGATCAACGATAACGCGGCGATCGAAGCGGCCTGGACGGAGGAGCGCGGGGTCGAGCACGTCCGGGCGATTGGTAGCAGCTATGAGGATTACGCCGTCGTTGGCTTCAAAGCCATCCATTTCAACCAGGAGCTGGTTCAGGGTCTGCTCGCGCTCGTCATGTCCACCACCGAGGCCAGCGCCACGGTGACGTCCAACAGCGTCAATCTCATCGATAAAGATGATGCAGGGAGCATTTTTCTTTCCCTGTTCAAAGAGGTCCCGGACGCGCGAGGCACCCACGCCCACGAACATCTCGACAAAGTCCGATCCGGAGATGGAGAAGAAGGGAACATTCGCCTCGCCTGCGACGGCGCGTGCAAGTAGGGTCTTGCCGGTGCCCGGAGGTCCCACGAGCAGCACACCCTTGGGGATGCGGCCGCCAAGGCGTTGGAACTTCTGCGCTTCACGCAGAAACTCGATGATTTCCTTGAGTTCTTCTTTGGCTTCGTCGACTCCGGCCACATCCTTGAAGGTGATCTTCTTCTGCTGCATGGAGAGCAGGCGGGCACGTGACTTGCCAAAACTCATGGCCTTGTTGCCGCCGGACTGCATCTGCCGCATCATGAACAGGAAGAGACCGAGCAGGAGAGCAACCGGAAGCAGGGACACGATCGCATTCATCCAAATGCTGGGCGTCTGGTCCTTGTTCGAGATCGTTACGCCGTGCTCGCGGAGCGACCTGTAGAGGTCAGGGTAGTTCGCCGGCGTAAAGTTGGCCGGGATAATGGTGTGAAAGATTTCCTTCTTGTCTTTATAGTGAGCCGTGATCTCGGTGCCGCTAACGCTAAGGTCGGCGACTTTCCCCGCATCGACATCGCTCTGGAACTGAGAGTAGGCGACGGTCTCGTCCTTGCCTGCGCCGGTCGTTTTGGCGACGTACTGCCACAAGATAAACAGGCCGGCGATGAGCGATACCCAGAGAAGAAGTTGTTTTACCGTAGAGTTCAAGCGATTTCCTCGTAGTAGCTGCGAAGCAACAGAGAGCAGCAGCCTTACCCTTTAGACGTCTTGCGAGAAGAAGTTGAACCGACGACCTTACATGATCGCAGCTCTTTCCATCAATATTCGTTCGATTCTACTCCCACATCAAAAGATTCTAGCGGAAGAAAGATCACGCTTTCGAGGGATGGGCTCTCCCCCGTTCGATTCCGGCCTGATTGGACTCTTCGTCTGGCACAACGGACAGGCGAAGTTCACGCAGCGTTCGCTCCAAGGAGAGTCCGTGGGCCAGGCGCAGCTTGCTGCCCGGCTTAGCCGGAGCCGCAACCCCTGAAGGCGCGCAGCCGGCGAACGCCAACGCCCGCTCGGTCTCCTCGAAGCTGAGTCTGGCTCCGAGTTGACGGGCGGCGGCGCGGATGACTCTGCGGCGGAGAGCGGGGTCGAGCGAACGCAGGCGTTCGAGCTCGAGGGCGCGGGTCTGTTCGCCGGGAGTGGTGGAGCTGGAGCGTCCTCCGCCGCGGACGGGCGTTCCAGGCAGTACGATCTGGGGCACGATGCGGGCCAGTTCCGCGGTCCAGCGGGACTCCTCCTCGCGCGCGAGTTCGGCCAGGTTGGCGAGCGTGCGGTCAATGGAAGGGTTCTCCTGGCGAAGGACCGGGAAGACGGTATGGCGGAGGCGGTTGCGGGTGAAGCGTTCATCGGCGTTCGAGGAGTCTTCGCGCCAGGGCTGGTCACGCTCGGCGAGATAGCCGCGGAGGTCTTCGCGACGGGTAGCGAGCAGAGGCCGCAGCACGGGCCCGGCGGAAAGCTGCAGGATGGGCGAGACACCGGCGAGGCCCTCAAGCCAGGCGCCGCGAAGGAGCTTCATCAGGACGGTCTCGGCTTGGTCGTCGAGGGTGTGGGCGGTCAGAATATGGGTGGCGGCGCGCTCGGCCAGCAGCTTGCTGAAGCACTCGTAGCGCAAGGTGCGGGCGGCTTCTTCAAGCGACTCGCGGTGGGTGCGGGTGCGGGCCTCGGTATCGACGCGGAAGGTGTGCAAGGGGAGGCTGAGGCGGTCGCAGAGGGCCTCGACGAAAGCCTGGTCGGCGTCGGATTCGTCGCCGCGAAGGGAGTGGTTGACGTGAACGGCGGAGAGGCCGACACCGAGTGCCTGGCGGGGAAGGGCGTTTGCCGCATGGACGAGCAACAGCAGGGCGGTCGAATCGGCACCTCCGGAGAAGGCGATGCAGGCGCGGTCGCCGGGGCGAAGAGAGGTTGGTGGAAAGGTGAGCAATTACGTGGACTCGGCCCAGTTCTCGAGATGCAGGGGAGGAGCGAGACGTTCAAAATGGCGTGTGTTGTTGGTGACCAAGGTAGAGCCTCGGGCGAGCGCGTGGGCGGCAATCATCATGTCGAGCTCGCCGATGAGCTGGCCGGAGGTGGTGAGAGTATGGCGGATGTCGGCGTAGGCTTCTGCGGCGAGATTGGACCACGGCAATATATTGGCGAGTCGCAGAAAGAAAGCTACTTCCGTGCGGCGAGAGTGCTGCATGGGAAAGTGCTTTACCCCGTACAGTAGCTCAGCTTGTGTTACTACCGAAATCACGACGTTTTCGGCTGGGACATGTTGTATGTGCGACTGAAGAACAGAATCGCGGCTCCGAATTAGATAGCTGCAGATGTCTGTGTCAAGCATGTAGGTGCTAGCCATCGGGAAACAGTTTCTTCTCTAGAGGAGGCCGATTCATCGGACGCTCGCGCATGAACTCTGGATCAGGCTCTCGGCTATCGATGAGCGCGAAGAAGTCAGCCCAGCTTTCCGGGTGAGAGGGCGCAATGCGCGAGGAGAGTACGATTTCGCCCGTCTGCGGGTTCTCTCGCATGCAAACAGGACCTTCTGGAAGACTGATTCTTCCTTCAATGCGAATTAAAGTGTTGCTTCCATCCATAGTAACGATAGCGGTATGGGCTGCGGCCATGGAGACCTCCTTCAACAATGCTCTTTCAATTGTACGAGGGGCGGCGCGTCCGGGCTTGGTATACTTCGTCAGTTATGCGTGTTTTCGCGATTTTGCCGGCAGCGGGGATCGGCACCCGAATGGCGGCGGGCTTGTCGCACACGGGCGAGCGGCCAGCAGCGGCCAAGCAGTTTTTGAGCATGGCGGGGGTTCCGGTCCTGGTGCACTGTCTGCGCGCGTTTGGGGCGGTGGCGCGGGTAGTGGAGGTGCTGATCGCGGTACGGGCTCCGGAGATGAAACGCGTGCGGGAGTTGATCGCGCAGTATGGGCTGGAGGCGAAGGCCCGGGTGGTGGAGGGCGGTGCGGATCGGCAGGGTTCGGTGAGCCACGCGCTCTCCGCGCTCAACGCCGGAGACGACGACATTGTGCTGGTTCACGACGCGGTGCGGCCGCTGGTCGATCCGGCGACGATTGAGCGGACGATCGATGCGATCGAGAGGCACGGGGCGGCAATTGTCGGGCTGCCAGCGGTCGATACGATCAAGCAGGTGGAGCGGACGTCTGAGGGTGCACTGATCACCTCGACGATTCCGCGCGAGCGTGTGGTGCAGGCGCAGACGCCACAGGGTGCGCGGCTTGGCCTGTTGCGCCGGGCCTTTGCCGAGGCCGAGGCGGACGAATTTGCCGGAACCGATGAGGCGAGTCTGCTCGAGCGCGCGGGGATTGAGGTATGGATGGTGGCAGGGTCGGCGCGCAACTTTAAGATTACGCAGCCCGGTGATCTCGAATTGGCCGAGTTTTACCTTGCACATGGGAGCGCACGATGAATATGCGGATAGGCTTTGGATTTGACTCGCACGTATTTCAGGCCGGCGTTCCGCTGGTGATCGGCGGCCTGGCGATTCAACATACGGAGGGTCTGGCGGGGCACTCGGACGGGGATGTGCTGCTGCATGCGATCACCGATGCGCTGCTGGGGGCGGTGTCGGCGGGCGATATCGGCACGTTTTTTCCTCCGAGCGATCCGCGCTGGAAGGGTGCGGCGTCGAGCCTCTTTCTGCGCACCGCGCTCGAGGAAATCAAGACGGCAGGCTACCGGATCGGGAACGTGGACACCTGCCTGGTGATGATGCGACCGAAGATCGTGCCGATCGCGGGCGAGCTGCGCGAGAGCGTGGCCGAGCTGCTCGAGGTGAAATCTCACCAGGTAGGAATCAAGGCAAAGACGCCCGAGGGTTTGAACCAGGATGGGGTCGCGATGGCATATGCCACGGTGCTGCTCGAAAGCCTGGAGCAGGACGACTCGCTGAAGCAGATGACCGCGGTGGCCGAGGATGACGATGAGTTGAACGAGGTGGTGGAGAGCCTGGTGGTCGGGGTGCGGGATACGAGCGCGCTGGGGCGGAAGGTGCCGGCGTTCGATACGGATGATCTGACATAGCGGCGTCCCCAAGTGACATTGACATCTGTCCGAACTGCTCCTAACGTCAAGACCATGCAGGTAGAACTCACGGCTGACCAAAAAGCTTTTGCTCGTCAAGCTGTTCAGATGGGACGCCTTCATCGCGAAGAAGAAGTGATCGAGGAAGCATTGGCGCTGTGGGAGAGCCGTGAGCGGACCCGTGCAGAGATCTTGGCGGAGATGGATCTTGCGGAGGTGTCGGTCGCCCGCGGCGAAGGCCGGATCATTACCGAGCAATCCATGCTCGATCTTGCGGAGGACGTCAAACGGCGTGGACGTGCTCGCTTCCTCGCGGACCGGAATGCACGAGCCTGATGGCTCACCGTCTCTCTCCGGAAGCAGAAGCCGAGCTTGATGGGATCTGGTACTACGTTGCGACGGGAAGCAGTAGTGTTCAAGTGGCTGACCATTTGATTTACACTCTGACCAAACGATTTTATCTGCTCGCCTTGAACCCGCATCTTGGACGCCGCCGGGATGAGGACCTGCGGCCCGGCATGCGGAGCTTCGCGTGGGTGACTACCTCATTCTTTACCGTATCGAACAGGAAGACGTGCTGGTCTTGCACGTGGTCCGGGGCAGCAGGGACATCGACGGACTCTGGAAGGTAGGCTGCGTTCGGGCGATTGGCTAAATACTTCAGACCCGCTGAAGAGTAGACTTTGAAGAATTCCTTCGTGAGGTCTTACATGAAGCTTTCGCTGGCGTCGGCCATGCTGTCTGTTTTAGTGGTGGTTGGTGCTCGGGCGCAGGGTGTGCCGGAGACGGCGTCAGATCAGCAGCAGGGTAAGGATTGGTTTCACCATATCCAGGTACTGGCCTCGGATGATATGCGCGGCCGGCTGACCGGTACGGACGACTATCTCCGGGCCGCCTCGTATGTTGTGGACCAGTTCAAGGCGATAGGGCTGCAGCCGGCGGGAGTGAACGGATTCTATCAGCCGGTGCGGTTTGATGTGACGCGGGTGATCGCGGCCAAGAGCTCCATGGCGCTGGTGGTCGATGGCAAGGAGACGCCGCTGGTGCTGGGGCAGGATGCCATCCTGGGTGCGCGTGGGGCGCAGCCGAAGACGATCTCGGCGCCGCTGGTATTTATCGGGTATGGACTGCATCTTCCGGAGGCGAAATACGACGACTTCGACTCGGCGGAGGTGCCGTCTGCGTCGTTGAAGGGCAAGATTGTGGTGTACATCAATGGCGGCCCGGCGGAGCTGTCAGGGCCGCTGAAGTCGTTCGCGCGGACGGCTCCGCTGCAAAAAGCGCTGGCCGATGCAGGGGTGGTGGGCGCCATCTCGATCCCGACGCCGAAGTCGATGGACTTCGGGTGGGAACGGGTGGCGAGCAGCGCGTCGCAGCCCGGGATGCGGCTCGCTCCGGATGCGAAGGACGCGGCCGTGGCGGCAGAGCATCCGGCCTTGGCGGAGATACGGCGAACGGTGCTCTCGGGGCAGTGGAATCCGGCCGAGGCGGAGAAGCTGTTTGCCGGAACGGGGCATACCTTTGCGGAACTGCTGGCCTTGGCCGACGCGCAGAAGCCTCTGCCGCGGTTTGCGCTGAACAAGACGCTCAAAGCGGCGGTGACGACCGAGACGACTCAGGTGGAATCGCCTAACGTGGTCGCCAGGCTGGAGGGATCGGATCCGGCGCTGAAGCAGGAGTATGTGCTGGTTTCGGCGCACCTGGATCATCTGGGAGTGGGCGCGCCGATTGCCGGACGGACGATCTACAACGGCGCGATGGACGATGCATCAGGCGTGGCGAGCGTACTTGAGATAGCAAAGCGCTTCAGCGCGGCGGCAGTCAAAGGGACCAGGCCGAAGCGGTCCATGCTCTTCGTGGTGTTTACGGCCGAGGAGAAGGGCCTGCTGGGTTCGCGCTACTTTGCCGGACATCCGACCGTGCCGGAAAAGGATCTGGTGGCGGACCTGAATATGGATATGTTCATGCCGCTGTTCGCGCTCAAGAAGCTGCATGTGCAGGGATTGGCGGAGTCGACGCTGGGCGACGATGTGCGGGCGGTCGGAGCGGAGCACCATATCGAGATCGCGCCCGATCCGGAGCCTGACCGGAACTCGTTTACGCGCACCGACCAGTACAGCTTTGTGCAGGCCGGGGTTCCGGCCCTGGCGATGAAGTTCGGCTGGACGATGGGGTCGCCCGAGTACAAGCAGTGGCGGCAGTGGCTGGCTCAGCGCTATCATTCGACCGAAGACAATCTCTCGCAGCCAATGGACTATGCGGCTGCGGCGCAGTTCGATGATTTCCTCGGAGACGTAGCGCTGCGAGTGGCCGATGCCTCGGGTCGGCCGCGCTATCTGGATACGAGTTTCTTTCGTCGATTTGAGAAGTAAGCCTTAGCGGCGGGAGCCGGGAAAGCTGCCAAAGTTGAAGCGGTAGACGAGGCCGCCAGTGAGCGAGGTGCCGGTCAGGTGGCCGGAGGGAGTGACCGGGGTGGCGTAGCGGGGAAACGAGGTGTCGGCCTTCAGGCTGAAGTGAGGGCTGACGTCGAGGTCGACCCCGGCGCCTGGCGCGATCACACCGGAGACGGTTTTGTAATAAACGAGCAGGCCGATCGGGTCAGAGTAGCCGCCGTTCTGGTAGTCGATCTCGCCGCGCCCGAAGAGAATGTCTCCGTAGGGATGGAAGGGGCCGAAGCGCTTGGCGAGTTTGAGGCCGCCTAGAATGTTCTTTTGTGCGTCGATGGTTCCGTCGTGAACGGGATAGGTGCCGCGGACTTCAATGCTGGGCTCGAGCGAGAAGTAGGGGCGGATGCTGAGGTCGACTCCGGCGGTCAGGCCCGCGTTTCTGCCGCCGCTAAGGCCGGTAAAGGTACCGTCGGCTCCCGCAAAGGCGGAGAGGCGCAGGGCGCGGGTGGCTGTGGGTGCGGACTGCGCCTGGGTAACGAAAGCTGTCGACGCAAACGTGACAGCGTAAAGAACGAACCGAATGTAAGAATTCAAACCTGCTCCTGAGGAGATTTCATTCTGGGCCGTTGCGTCTCCCGGTTGCTCAACAGCTTATCTCCTGGTTAGACTGCGGCCACCTTCGGAAGACTACATGGTCCGGCAGCCTCAAAGACGGAAAACTATCGTGCCTGCACTGCGGGCGGGGCCTCGTCTGCTGCCAGCGCGCGGCTTTCGCTTAGTATGGGAGGCGAGGCTCAACCGATGATTACGACGGTACAGCAGCACATCCAGCAGAGAATGTCGGAGGGACGCGGCACCTTTGGCTGGCTGATGAGTGGGATTACGCTCGCGACGAAGATGATCGAAGCGAAGATACGGGCTGCAGGGCTAACGGACATCTACGGCGCGCTGGGCTCAGAGAACGTGCAGGGCGAGCAGCAGCAGAAGCTCGATGTATTTGCCAACCAGGCGCTGATTCATTGCCTAGGCACGCGCGACTCGGTGGCAGCGCTGGTGAGCGAAGAGGACGAAGAGCCTGTGGTATTTGACCGCAGCCTCGATACGGGCAAGTACATCATCGTCTTCGATCCGCTGGATGGGTCCTCCAATATTGACGTGAACGTCAACGTCGGAACGATCTTCAGCGTGCACAAGCGGCTGACGTGGGGGTCGCTGACCGAGTCGGTGCTGCAGCCGGGGACGAGCCAGGTGGCGGCGGGCTATGTGCTGTATGGGCCTTCGACGGTGCTGGTGTATACGACGGGGGAGGGAGTGCATGCCTTCACGCTTGATCCGACCATTGGCGCGTTTGTCTTGAGCCAGGAAAACATGAAGATGCCGGAGCGAGGCAAGTATTACAGCGTCAACGAAGCAAACGTGGCTTCGTGGCCGGAGGGATATCGGCAGTACATCCTGGATCTGCAAAATGAGGGATTTGGCGCGCGATACATCGGCAGCCTGGTGGCGGACTTTCATCGCACGCTGCTGAAGGGTGGAGTGTTTCTATATCCGCCGAACAAGGTGAAGTCAGCAGGCAAGCTGCGGCTGCTGTACGAGGCCAACCCACTGGCCTTGATCGCGGAGCAGGCGGGCGGCCTGGCGACCAACGGCCTCGACCGTGTGCTCGACCTGCGGCCCGAGGCGATTCATCAGCGCACGCCTTTTATGGTGGGCAGCCGGTACGAGATGGAGACGCTCGCGAAGGCGCTGCAGGCTTGAGAAGCTTTGAGGCGGTGGTGACGGATATACGTCTGGAATCGCGCGTAGGGCTGGCCGGAACATGGTCGCTGACGATCGATCCGGCGGGCTTTGCGGAGGGCGACATGGGCATGCTCGAAGCAGCAACTCGTTCGGGCACGCGGCTGGCAATTCCGGTGACGGCGGTGACGAAAGATGCGGAAGGGGCTGTGTGGCTGGTGGTCGAAAAGCCGCTGGCGGCTGGAACCGAGGTGCTCTGCACAGTAAGCGTGTCGGACGCAGCGTAAGGCTGTTCGCGTCACAGTTGTTGCCGGGCCTGATTAGGCCGGGGAACTACTCAGGTGAATACTCTCTAGTCAGGATCGTTAGATCGGGCCAGCCAAAAGCAAGTTCGGATAGCTCTATGCCTCCAATCTCAATCTGCTTGGTCATTGAATACTGAGCACCCGCACTCTTGTAGAAACGAACCGCCGGGTTCTGTTTGAGAACCCAAACGAGCATGCTCTCATAGCCTCTCTCGATGAGCGCTTCGCCAAGCGTGCGCAGGAGAGCTTTTCCGATGCCGCGGCCCTGGACCTCCTTGAGCAGATACAGCGTATAGAGCTCCGAGTCATACGCGTGGATGGGTTCGCGGACGGCACCTCCAGCAGCGAAACCGACCACCTCGCCTTCGACTTCAGCCACGAAAACACTGAGATCCCCAGTAAGCCTGTCCCGCCACAAGGGAGTCCGTTCGTCTTCGTTGAGCGCAGCCAGATACTCCTTCGGCAGGATCGCTTCATACGTTGTCTGCCAGCTCTGGACATGCACATGCGCGATTGCGGCAGCATCTCGCTCCTGGGCAGTCCTGATCGAAGCCATGCAAATATCTTCTCCGGTACTGCTAAAAATTGCTCCAGAGTAGCGTGAGACTTCTAGTAAGGGTGCTAACTGCTTCGGTGAACTACGAGAGATAGTCCTTGAGCCAGGGGTCGTCTGAGTGAACGAGCTCGTGGGTGTCGCCTTGGAAGACGACGGCGCCTTCATTGAGGACGAGGAAGCGAGTGGTTTCGTCGACCTTGCCGTCCGGCAGGGGCTCCATCTTGCTTGTTTCCTTGTTCCAGCAGTGGGTGGCCAGCGTGAAGGCGTCCTGCAGGCGGTGCGTGATGAGCAGCGAGGTGGTGTGCTCGACGTCGCGCTGCTTGACGACGAGCTCCATGATGGTGGTGGAGGTGATCGGGTCGAGGCCGCCGGTGGGGGAGTCGTAGAGCAGGAGCTCGGGGCCCGTGATGATGGCCCGCGCAATGGAGACGCGGCGGCGCATGCCTCCGGAAAGTTCGGAAGGGAACTTGTTGATGGCGTCGGGGAGTGCGACGAACTTGAGGGCTTCCTCGACTTTGCCGTGCGATTCTTCCGCGGGCATACCGTCCTGGTTGAAGCGGTAGGCGACGTTGTCTTCGACCGAGAGCGAGTCGAAGAGGGCAGACTCTTGGAACACCATGCCGATGCGGGCGCGGAGCTTGAAGAGGTCGTTTTCGGGCATGTTATCGATGCGCTGGCCGAAGACGGTAATAGTTCCGGAGTCGGGGCAGATGAGACCGTTCGCGAGCTTCATGAGCACGGACTTACCGGTGCCTGCGGGGCCAAGAATGATGAGGGTTTGGCCGGCGTCCACGGAGAAGGAGATGTCTTTGAGGACGGGACCGCGGTCAAAGCCGATCGAAACTTTATCAAAGACAACGACCGGGCCGTCGTTCTTTTGTTCGGGTTGGTCGGGCGTGGACATGGTCAGGTTCCAAAGACGGCGATCATGGCGCGGCTGATGAGGAAGTCGAGCACGATGATCATGACCGAAGAGACGACGACGGCTTGGGTCGTGGCGCGGCCAACGCCCTGCGTGCCGCCTTCGGTGCGCATGCCGAAGAAGCAGCCGACGGTGGCGATGGTGAAGCCGGAGAAGAGGGCCTTAGTGAGGCCCTCGACGATATTGCCGTAGGCGAGCGAGTTGTAGGAGGAGTGAAGGTACATCGTCGCGTTCAGACCGAGCAGCGTGGTCGAGACGAGGGCTCCTCCGGCAATGCCGACCGCGTCCGAGATGATCGTGAGGAAGAACAGCATGAAGACGGTGGCGACGAGCCGGGGCGTGACAAGCTTGCGGGTGGGGTCGGTGCCGAGGGCGCGCATGGCGTCGATCTGCTCGGTGACCTTCATGGAGCCGAGCTCGGAGGCCATGCCGCTGGCGTTTCGACCGGAGACCATAAGCGCCGTGAGAACGGGGCCGAGCTCCTTGACCATGGAGAGGGCGACGAGCGAGCCGGTGCGGCTGACGGCGCCAAACTCCTGGAGGGCGGTCTCGGATTGCAGGGCGAGCACGCAACCGGTGAAGAAGCCCGTGAGGATGACGATCGGCAGCGAGCCGACACCGATCGAGTCCATCTGCGAAAAGATGTCGGACCAGTAGCGTGGACCGGAGAACATGTTCGTCACAGCACGAGCGGAGAGGAGAGAGTACTCCTGCAGCGCGCCGAGGCGTTCCTTGGTAAAGCTTTCTAGGGAAAAAGGCATTCGATCTCTGGCTCACTGTATCAGATGCGTTCAAGTGTTCGCGGGCTGCGGAAGCGGTGCGCTCGAAGGTGAGAAGATAGAGGGTGATGACGGATTCCACGATGACTGCGGCGGTGCTTTATGGCCGGGAGGATCTGCGGCTTGCCCGGGTGGAGCTGCCGTCTGCCGCGGCAGGAGAGCTGGTGGTGCGGGTGGGCGCTGCGCTGACCTGCGGGACGGACCTGAAGGTATACCGGCGGGGGTACCATGCGCGCATGCTCCAGCCGCCGATTCCGTTTGGGCATGAGCTGGCAGGCGTGGTAACCGAGGTGGGCGCCGGGGTAAGCGGCTTTGCGCTGGGCGACCGCGTGGCGCCGATGAACTCCGCGCCCTGCGAGAGGTGTTACTTCTGCCGACGCGGGCAGGAGAATCTCTGCGACGACCTCTTGTTCAACAATGGGGCTTATGCGGAGTACCTGCGGATTCCGGCGCGGATTGTGGAGCGCAACACCCTGCACATACCGGACGAGGTGCCGCTCGAGCATGCGGCCTTGACCGAGCCGCTGGCGTGCGTGATGCGGGGCCTTGAAGAGAGCGGAGTGTGCGCGGGAGACACGATGATCGTGATCGGCGCGGGGCCGATCGGGCTGATGTTTGTGCACGCGGCGGCGCTGGCGGGCGTGGAGGTGATCGCGGTGGTGAAGCGCGAAGATCAGGTGGAAGCGGCTGAGTTGTTTGGGGCGCGGGCGGTGGTGCGCTTGAGCGCGAGCGCGGATGCCGTAGCAACGGCGCTTGCGCTGACGCCTGAAGGACGCGGGGCTGACGTGGTGATCGAGGCAGTCGCGACGCCCGCTACCTGGGAGTGGGCGGTCGGCCTGGTGCGCAAGGGCGGGGTCGTGAACTTCTTTGGCGGGCCTCCGAGCGGCACCGTGGTGGCGCTCGACACCAACCGGCTGCACTACGGCGACATTACGCTGAAGGCAAGCTTTCACCATACGCCAGGAGTCTGCAGGCGGGCATTTCATCTCATAGCCAGTGGGCGCTTTCGCTGTGCGGAGTTCTTGACCGGGCGGGCAGGGCTTGATGAGGTGCCGGAGGTGTTTCGGCGGATGATGACGCGCTCGACGACGGGCATGCGGGACATCAAGACGGCAGTCTTTCCGCAGGCCAACGCAGGTGCGGGTCGATGACCGGGGCGGCGACGCAGGCTCGGCTGACCGGGGCGCCGGCGGAGTATCTGCTGCCGACGGTGCGGCCGACGCTCGCCGAGGCGCAGGCCTGGTGCCGGCATCTGGCGACGACGCACTACGAGAACTTCCACGTGGCGACCTGGTTTCTGCCCAGCCGAGTGCGCCCGTACTTCGAGAGCGTCTATGCGTTCAGCCGGACAGCCGATGACCTGGGTGATGAGGTACCGGACCGCGCGGTGGCGACGCGGCTGCTGGGTGAGTGGCGGGAGATGCTGCACGAATGCTACGTCTCGTCGCAGGAATCGATGCATCCCGTGTTCGTGGCGCTGCACCAGACGATCGTCGAGACAGACGTACCGGAGCAGCTGTTCGACGACCTGATCCGGGCGTTCGAGATGGACCAGGTGAAGACGCGGTTTGAGTCGCTCGAGGAGTGCCTAGAATATTCGCGGCTCTCGGCGAATCCCGTAGGCCGGCTGGTGCTGTGGGTCTCCGGGTACCGGGACGAGGAGCGGGCGCGGCTTTCAGACAAGGTGTGCACGGCGCTGCAGCTGGCGAACTTCTGGCAGGATGTGGTCGAAGATTTTGAGCGCGGGCGGCGCTATCTTCCGGGCGATGCGATGCGGCGGTTTGGCGTGACGGACGAGGATCTGGCCGGGCGAAGGTTCACCCCGGAGTTTCGCGCGCTGATGCAGTCCCTGGTGGAGTCGACGGGCGCCATGCTGCGCGAGGGCGGCCGCGTCAGTCGGACGGTAGATCGTGAGCTGGCCGTGACACTGCGGCTGTTTGAGGGCGGCGGGCGAGCGGCGCTCGATGGCATCGTGGCTCAGGGCTATGACGTGCTGCGAAAGCGGCCTTCGGTCTCAAAGGCGACCAAGGCGCGCCTGCTGGCCGGGGCGCTGGTGGGTAAGTTAGCTGGGGTGCTCCCAGGTGGTGGGGCACGCGCATGACAGCCCAGGAGCAATCGGTGCCGGCTCTCGAAGCAGCGTACCTGTTCTGTCGGCAGGTGGCGAAGCGCGAGGCGAAAAACTTCTACTACTCCTTCCGCGTGCTTCCGAAGCCCAAGCGCGATGCGATGTGCGCGGTGTACGCGTTTATGCGGCAGGCCGACGATCTCTCGGATGATGAGAGCCTGAGCCTTGAGGAGCGCTGCGAGCGGATGGAGGCCTGGAGGAACGATTGGCGGCGGAGCCGGGTCGATGGGACGAACGATCCGGTGTTCGTGGCCGTGGCGGACACGCAGCGGCGATTTGGGATTCCGGATAATTTGCTGGAGCAGCTGGTGGAAGGCACGGCGATGGATCTTCAGCCGCTGCCTGCCGGTGGCATCCGGGTGCGCGTCGAAGGCACCGAGGTGCCGCGCGAGCTGCAAGGGTACGAGACGTTCGGCGACCTGTACCGCTACTGCTACCTGGTTGCCTCCGTGGTCGGGTTAGTGTGCATCCGCATCTTCGGATACAGCGACCCGCGTGCGGAGCTGCTGGCAGAGAAGACGGGCGTCGCCTTTCAGCTGACCAATATCCTGCGCGATGTGAAAGAAGATGCCGAGCGTGGGCGCGTGTATCTGCCGCAGGAGATGCTGCGTGAATTCGGAGTGACCAACGAAGATGTGCTGGCGATGGCTTCCGGACGGACGCTCGAGGCGAACGAGCGAGCGATGCTCGTGGCGCTCTCGGTGCAGGCGTGGGAGTACTACGAGTCGGCGCGCGAGCTGATTCCTCTGATACATGCAGATAGCCGCGCGGCGCTCTGGGTGCTGGTCAAGATCTACAGTGACCTGCTCGCGTCGATTGATCGCAGGCAGGGCGACGTGTTTTCCGTGCGGGTACGCGTGCCGACAAGCCAGAAAATGCTCGCGCTGGTGCGAGGGACCGCGATGTCGCTGCGGGCTGGACGCGGAGGATGGGCGAGAGGATGACGGGCGAGCCGCGGGACGTGATCGTGGTGGGTGCTGGAGTGGCGGGGCTCTCGGCGGCAGCGGCTTTGGCCGAGACGGGTGCGCGGGTGACGGTGCTTGAGCGGCGTCCGTATGTGGGTGGGCGGGCGTACTCGTACGAGCATCCGGCGTTGCACGAGGTCGTAGATTCGCAGCATGTGCTGCTGGGCTGTTGTACGAATTTAAACGACTTTTGCGCGCGGGCGGGCGTGGCGGACCGGATTCGCTGGTACGACGAGCAGACATTTTTGACTCCCGATGGAGGCCGCAGCCGGATTGAGTTGAGCGGGCTGCCCGCTCCGCTGCAGTACACGGGAAGTTTTCTGGGCATGACGACCTTGCGGCTGGCGGACAAGCTGGCGATCGCGCGAGGGCTGGCCGGACTGGCGCGCGGCGAACGCGGCGACGACCGGGAGAGCATTGCCGCGTGGTATCGGCGGACAGGCCAGACTGAGGGCGCGGTGCGGCACTTTTGGGAGCCAATCGTCTTGGCGACCCTGAACGACAGCGCCGCGGACAGTTCGATGAGGTACGGCGCCAAGGTGTTCTACGAGCTTTTTCTGAAGACGCGGACGGGTGGACGGCTAGGGATTCCGACGGTTCCGCTCAGCGAGTTTTATGGCGCGGGTGCGGCGTGGGTGGAGTCGCTGGGCGCGGAGATGCGGCTGCGATCGGGGGTGGAGCGGCTGGAGCAGGGACAGGATGGTCGCTGGTCGGTGATCTGCGGGGAGGCGACCTACACGGCAGACAACGTGGTGTTGGCGCTGCCGTTTGAGCAGACCGAGCGGCTGCTCAAAGGCGCGCAGATGCGAGAGACGGAAGAGGAAGATGCACGCGTGGAGTTGCTCGGGAAGATGGCGCAGTTTGTCCATTCTCCGTTTATCTCGATTTTGCTGTGGTACGACCGGCAGATTTCGGACCTGGATCATGCCTGGCTTCTGGATACGGCGATCCAGTGGTTCTTCCACAAGTCGCGGATACGGAGTTGGGCGCCGGAGCGCGGCAGCTACGTGGAGGTAATCATTGCGGGCTCGCGCACGGAGCTTCCGAAGACACGCGCGGAGATCCTGGAGCCAGCGCTTGCAGAAGTGCAGCGATTCTTTCCGGAGGCAGGCCGGGCGATGCTGATCAAAAGCGGCATCTTGAAAGAGGCGCGCGCGACATTCTCCGTGACCCCAGGCCTTGACGATGCTCGGCCGGAGCAGGCGACGGGAGTACGTGGACTGTATGTAGCGGGAGACTGGACCCGCACGGACTGGCCCTCGACGATGGAGGGCGCGGCGCGCAGTGGGCGTCTCGCGGCCGGAGCGGTGTGCGGAGACGCGCGACGTTTTCTTGAGCCGGACCTGCCTGCGTCCGGACTGATGCATTGGCTGTCTACCGGGTAAGCAGGAAGACGCCGCCGCAGACGAAGAGCGTGGCGAGCCAGCGGCGGCGATCGACATTTTCGTGAAGGAAGAAGCGCGCCGCAACAGCGTTGCCGACATAGTTGAAGGAGGCGATGCCGGGAGCGGCGAGCGAGAGGTCGACGCGGGACAAGGTGTAGAGCATGGCGAAGAAGTTGAGCGCCATGCAAAGAGCTCCGGCGAGAAACGTAGGATTCCCCAGCACAGTCCGTGCGGTTCCGGTCAAGCCGGAGACAGCGCGAACGTGATCGAGGTCGCCGATCTGGCGCATGGCTGCGGCGATCAGGACCTCGCCCGCGATGGCGAGCAGGGCAACAAAAGCAATGCAGGTCCAGGCAATAAGATTGGGCGTGGAGTGCACTAGATGCCGACCCCGGACCGGGTGGCCGGAAGTTCTGGTACCGCCGCGCAATGGGCATTAAGGTCCGTTCGCGCGGGACGGTTGGCGACGAAGCCGACCGCAGAGGTGAGCAGCAGGATGCCGATCCAGCGCGACAGCGAGAGGTGCTCATGGAGCAAGAAGCGGCTGAGCAGCGCGATGACGACATTGCCGAAGGCGGTGGCCGGCATGACGAAAGTAAGGTCCGCCCAGGAAAGCGCGCTCATGTAACTGGCAAAGAAGCCGATAAGAAGAACAATGCCGAGCATCACGTTGAGATTGGCAAGAGCGTGAAGCAGAAGAGGCAGGTGATGGAGGGTGACGGGACCGATCTGGGTCATGCCGCGCGAGAGCAGAGCATCGCCAAAGGAAGCGGTGAGTACGACTGCAGCCAATGTCGCGTACTGCCGTGAAGACAGGCGATGGGTCATCTAGGGACATTCTAAAAGACTGACGAGGGAAGTTCCCGGGAGTCATGGGGTTCTTCTAAAGAGAAGCTATCGGGGACGGAGGAGTCGAACGGAAAGACAAGCACAAAGGTTGTACAGAGCTGTGGGCTCCGTTCTCTCTGTGCTTGCTTTCTGTTTGATCGGTCTGCGTCAGGCGTTCATGCTGACGGATTCCTGCTGCTTGAGAGCGTTCTCTTCCTTCATCTTGCGGGAGGCCTTGTTGCGCTGGGCGCGAAGCTTCATGAAGGATTTGGCTTCGACATAGAGGCGCGGCACGTCGCGGTTGACGATGGCTTTCCAGACGACGCGGAAGGCGGCTTTCGGGCGGAAGTAGTATTCGTCGTAGAAGCGGTGCACCATTTCCATGACGTACTCGACGGGCAGGCCAGGGTACTCGATGTGCGCCATCTGGTGGCCGGAGTCGTCTTCCATCTTCTGATTGGTGATGAAGCCGTTCTTCTCGGCAAAGTCGTAAAACTCGGTGCCAGGATAGGCGTGCGCGATCGAGACCTGGATGGTCTCGCAGTCAAGCGACTTGGCGAAGTCGATGGTGTTGCGGATGGACTGCTTGGTCTCGCCGGGCAGGCCGAGGATGAAATCGGCGTGGATGATGAGGCCGAGATCGTGGCAGTCCTTGACGAAGTCGCGGGCGCGCTCGACGGTAGCGCCTTTCTTAATGTTCTTGAGGATCTGCGGGTCGCCGGACTCGAAGCCGACGATGAGCAGGCGGCAGCCAGCGTCCTTCATGGCTTTGAGGGTGTCGCGATCGGTGGTGACGCGCGAGGTGCAGGACCAGGTCAGGCCCAGCGGCTTGAGCTTGGCGCAAAGCTCGACCGTGCGCGCCTTCTGGATGTTGAACGTGTCATCGTCGAAGAAGAACTCCTTGACGTGCGGAAAAAGTTCTTTTGCGTGGGCCATCTCGGCTGCCACGTCGTCGGTCGACCGTTTGCGCCAGGCATGGCCGGAGAGGGTCTGCGGCCAGAGGCAGAAGGTGCACTGGGCAGGGCAGCCGCGGGTCGAGTAAAGCGAGACGTAAGGATGCAGCAGGAATGGCACGTTGTAGCGCGTGACATCCATGTCGCGGGCGTAGATGTCGGTGACCCAGGGCATGTCGGGCTTGTCGAGCTTCTCGACTTGCGGGCGGTCAGGGTTGTCGAAGAAGCCGCCGGCGGGATTGCGGTAGCTGATGCCGAGGATCTCGTTAAGCGGCTTGCCGTTGGCAAACTCGACGACGGAGAAGTCAAACTCGCGGCGGCAGACGAAGTCGATCGCCGAGCATTCATTGAGCGCCCGATAGGGGTCGGTGGTCACCGGCGGCCCGACAAAGGCGATCTTGATCGACGGATTGGCATTTTTGATGGCCTGCGCGAGGGCATGGTCGCCGGCCCAGCCGACGGTGGAGGTGAAAAGGACGAGAAATTCGTAGCTCTTGGCGATCTCGATGGTCTCGTCGGCGGAGACGTGGTGTGGTGGAGCATCGAGCAGGCGCGAGCCTTCGAGCATGCCGGCCGGGTAGGCGAGCCAGACGGGGTACCAATAGGATTCGATCTCACGCACCGCGGGCCAACGGGAGCTTGCGCCGCCGTCAAAGTTTTCAAACGAGGGCGGATTCAGGAGCAGGGTCTTCAAAGGCGTAGTCATGAGATGTGTCCAAGTTTACCATTCTGGCTGAATTTAGTTCTTGTCCGGCATAGGAGGAAGCCGGTAGTCTCGTCTGTTTTGCGCTGCGTCAAGGCACGGCTGTCACCGTCGGCATAAGAGAGCCCCGAAGCCAGTCTTCCAGACGGTTGGTTTGCCGAAGTAGATTCACTTCGGCCTGGCGAAGCCGGTACTGCGCATCCAAAAGTTCGACAAAGCGCTGCCTCTCTCCGATGCGGGCATTTTGCTCGTCTTTAGGGGTGAGGATGGGACCCGGGCCGGTAGGCGGATTCTGCGTCTGGATGAGGATGACGTCGAGTTGTTCCTGTGCCATGTCGCGGTCGAGTGAGGCGATCTCGGCGCGGGCGGCCAGCTCGGCGGTGCTATGCTGCAGGCGCAGCCGGCCTTCCAGCTCCTGGTCGCGAATATTGCGGGCATCGTGAAAAGAGTGGACGGCTTCGGCCATGGACTCGCGGGCACGGTCGCGCCGGCTTTGGTCGAAGATGGGAATCGTCACGTTCAGGGCAAAAGCGACAGATTGGGCCGGCAGAGTGCCAGCACCCAGGCCGGTCACCGGATTCTCCCCCGTCACATACGGGTAATAAGCAAGATAGCCGTTGTTGTAAAAGCTTTCCTTGCTGTACTGAGCTCCGAAGGAGACCTGTGGACGCCAGAGATAGCGGGCGTCACCAAAGGCCTGCTCGTACCGTTGGTGCATGGAGACAAAGGCCGCCTGCACGCCGGGAGTGTCGGCCCCGGAACTTGGTATGGTCTGACTGCCGCTGTCAACGACCAGGGGCGGGATGCTGTCCGGGTCGGTGCGCACCTCTGTGCCGGTAAGTCCCAGCAGACGCGAGAGGTGGTCGCGGAAGGAGGCGATGTCGTCGTCGAGCTGCATGGTTTGCAGGCGCAGCTGAACCCCGGTGCGGCGGGCCCGAGTGTACTCCATGGCGGTGTCCTGGCCCGCGTCGAGGCGCTCTTTGACGATCTCTTGCAGACGTTCGGCGAAGCCTCGCTCTTCGAGCACAGCACCGCGCTGCTGCTCGGTGCGGGCAAGGTCGAGGTAGGTGTTCACGGTGTCTTCCGCGACGGACTGCCGCACGTCGCGGAGGCCAAGGCTGGCGGCCTGGAGCCCGGCGGCGGCGGCCCGAACGTAGTCCTTTTGCGAGTAGCTGAAGACCAGCGAACCGGAGGAGACGCTGAAGAGCGTCGGCGGTCCAAGGGGAAAACCATAGCCGTATCCCAGGCCGGAAGACGATCCGATCAGGTTGGGGATGTATACGTCTTTGGTCTGGGCAAAGACGGCACGCGCGCGATCAACATCGGATTCCGCCATCTTGATCCGCTCGCTGTTGCGCAGGGCGAGGTCAACGGCAGAGGTAAGCGAGATCTGGCCGTGAGCGGTCAGACCTGAACCGGCCAGTCCCACGAGCGCAAAGCCGAGGCCGAACGTACGCCCGGTCCAGCGCCAGGCCGGGGCGGGGATGGAGGTCTTGATCATGAAACCGCTTTGACCTTCAGTCCGCTGGCCAGCTCGACGCTGGTCGATTTCGGCGCCAGCACGACCAGGTCGCCAACCTTCAAACCCGCGACGATCTCCTCGCTGGTGAGATTGAAGGCGCCGACCTCAACCGGCGTCCGGACCAGCCCACCGTTGATAATGCGGTAGACGAAGCTGCCCATACCGTCGGTGTGCAGAGCCTCACGGGGCACGGTGAGCACGTGATCTTTCTTCATCTCGGTCACGGTCGCGGTCACGTTGGTGTTGGGCAGCAGGTCTCCCCGGGTGTCGTCGACGGTAATCATGCACTCACCCACGCTGCGAGTTCCATAGGTGATGACGGTGGTGGGAGCCTGTTCGATGTGGCCGTGCCAGACGACACCGGGCTTGGCCTCCCAGACAATATCGACCAGCTGTCCGCGCGCCAGGCCGCCGATCTCGGGCTCGTCAAAGTAGGCGCGAATCTGCACGTGGGTCAGGTCGGCAAGATCGAGGATGTCGTCTCCTGCCGGAACATAGTCGGACTCCGAGATGGGCACGGAGTAGACGGTGCCATTCTGAGGCGCGCGCATGTCCACGTCGGCAAGAGCATTCTTTGCGGCGAGCAGATTGGCTTGCGCGTCCGCCACGCGAGCACGGGCGTTGACGAGGTCGCCGGAGCCGAAGCGGTCGGTGTTGCGGGCCTGCGTGGTCTGCAACGTGAGTTCGGTGGCGCGGAGACGTTGCTGCGCGGCGGCGACCTCGGACTGAGAGGCGGCGCCTTTGCCGTAGAGCTGCTGGAGCGCCGCGTACTTCTGCTCGGCGTCGTTGTGGTCGAGCTTCGCGAAATCCAGATCCGAAGAGAACCGGGCGCGCTCTTCATGCGAACCGCCACTCTGAAGATCGTGCAAGGTTAGCTCCGCCGCGGCGAGAACTCCCTCCGCCGAGGCGACGCGCGCGGTCGGCCCGGAATCATCCATTTTGACCAGCAGCATGCCCTTCGAGACACGCTGTCCGATGCCGACATAAAGCTTCTTAATGACGCCCGGGAAAGGCGCATGCGCCTGCCACTCGCCGATGGGCTCGACCTTGCCGTTCGCGGATACGGTCTTCGAGAGGGATTGGTAGCTGGCGGGTACGACTCGAACCTCTACGGTTCCCGCGCCGCCAAGTTTGCGGACTCCGAAGAAGACGAGAAGCGCGGCAAGGAGAATGCCTCCGCCCCACAGCAGGGCAGAGAGCGTACGGCTTGGACCAGAATTCACCATAGAGGAAAACGTCAGTATATAAGAGTCGATGTCGGCAAAGACGAAGCAGGTTTTTGTCAAGCCGGTACTTCGGGCTGGTCCGGCGGTTGCAGAGGCTGCAGCGTAAGTTCCTGGAGGATCAGCTCCTGGAGAATCAGCTCCAGGCCTCCATACTGTGGATGCTTATTCTCGCGCAGAGTGAAGACGGCATCGACGCGCGAACCCTGGACGAGGCCGAGGGCCTGGGCGCGCTCGACCCAGGAGGCGCGGCCGGAGCGGCTCCAGCCCATGGCGCTGCGGGGCTGGCCGTTGGACGCGGGTTCGAGAGGCAGGCAGAGGTGGCGATCCTGGATGAGACGGGGCGGGCCGGCGAGGACCAGGCCACGCGCGAGCAGACGCGGTTCAGGGTTGCCCATACCGAAGGGTTCACAACGCTCCAGCCAGCGCAGCAGAGCAAGCGTGAGGTCTTGCGGGTCGACTTCGAGGTCGCAGTCGATGCAGGGGGTGAGCAGCTCCGGGCGAAGCGTAGCGCGGGAGTGGGCGCGCAAGCGGGAGCGCAGTGCCGGGAGCCGGTGGCTGGGCAGCGAGAAGCCGACGGCGTGCGCGTGGCCGCCGAAGCGGGTGAACAGGGTCTCGCCAGCGGATTGCTCGGGCGCGTGGGCTGCGGTGAGAGCGTCGAGCAGATGAAAGCCCGGGATGGAGCGTCCGGAGCCGTGCGCCTCGCCAGCCTCGCAGCGGATGACGAGCGCGGGGCGGCCGGTGCGGTCGACTACCCGCGAGGCCAGGATGCCGAGGACACCGCGGTGCCACTCAGGATGGTCGAGCACGATGCACTCTCCGGCAAAGGCTCCGGCGGGGTCGCGCAGGGAGAGGAGCTGGAGCTCGATGGCTTCAAGAGCGGCGGCTTCCGAGGCGCGGCGGTCAGTATTGAGGGTGTCGAGCTTTTCGGCGAGGGCCGAGGCGGCGGCGGGGTCGCGGGTGAGAAAGAGATCGACAACGTCGGAAGCGATGTCCATGCGGCCGGCGGCATTGATGCGCGGCGCGAGGCGGAAGCCGACCTCGGTGGCGGTGGGAGATTGATCGAGCGGCAGCCCGGCGACCCCGAGCAGCGCGCGCAGGCCGGGCTGCACAGGGTGGCGCAGCGCGCAGAGGCCGAGCGCGACGATGGCGCGGTTTTCGCCAGTGAGCGCGACCGAGTCGGCCACGGTGGCGATGGCGATCAGCTTGAGGAAGCTTGGCAGCAGGACGTCGCGGAGGCGCGCTTGTTGCGCCTCGGTGGTTGCGTGCGCGGCGAGCAGAGCATGGGCGAGCTTGAAGGCGACCCCGGCTCCGCACAGATTTTTGTTCGGGTAGGGACAGCCAGGCTGGGCGGGGTTGATGACCGCGTGGGCGTCCGGCAGGCCTTCGGCGCCGTCCGGCAGGTGGTGGTCGGTGACGATCAGGTCGAGGCCAAGCGAACGTGCCTCTGCAGCGGCGGCGAAGGCGCGGATGCCGGTGTCGACCGAGATGACGAGCCGGACGCCGGCCGCCGCAGCCTGGGCCAGGCGCGAGGCCTGGATGCCGTAGCCCTCGCGCAGGCGATGCGGCACGTGAAAGCTAACCTGTGCGGGCCGGTCGGGGGGAGCAATGCGTTCAATCGCCGTCTTGAGCACGACCGTGGCCGTGGTGCCGTCGACGTCGTAGTCGCCGTAGATGAGGATCGGTTCAGCGCGGGAAATGGCGGTTTCGATGCGAGCGACGGCTGCGGCCATGCCAAGCATGAGCAGCGGGTCGTGCAGGTCATCGAGCGAGGGATTGAGGAAGCGCTCTGCGGCTTCCGGAGTGTCGATGCCCCGCGCGACGAGCAGGCGCGCGACTGGCGCGGGGCAGTCCAGGGCGTGACGCAGGCGGGCAACTGCATCCGGGTCTGCGGAAACGACCTGCCAGGGGCGGGGGTGCGGCATGAAGTGGGCTACTCGTCGCGGTCGTCGACGACCAGGCCGCTGATGTCGCTGGCAGCCTCCATCAGGTCCTGGAAGCGGTCATACCACTCGGTCGAGGTCTCGAAGAGGAACATAACACCCTGGTGCGCGAAGCCGAGCTGCAGGTACCCGGCTTTGCCGACATGCTTGATGAGTGCCTCGGCGTCGTCCATGTCGATCTCTTCGTCGTCGGAGAAGGTGTGGTCGCGCAGCTGCTCGAGCAGGATCGTTACGTCGGTCTTCTCGAGAATGACTTCGCTCATGGTGATGAAGGGCGTTCCGGCAGCTTTGGCGTGTTCGACGAAGTCCTTCCACGCGTCGGCGTCGTCATCTTCAAAGAGCACGGTGGGAACTTCTTCGGTGACGTAGGCGGGCATGCGGCGCAGTCCGTGGCCGGCGATGAAGGCTACCATGTCGTCTTTAAGGGAGAGCAGATTCTCGGATGGCATCACCTTTGATTGTCGCAGATGTGCAGGTTGGGCGCGCGCGGACTGCCGGAAGCGAGGGATGCGCGGTGCTATACTTGGCCTCATCAATCATGATTTTTTCCAAGGATTACGTCGGGTATCTGGCGCGCCAGACGGTAAAACAGTTGGTGACCGCGAAGGTCATCCGCACCGAGAAGCCGGCCGTGCTGAGTGAGCGGGTGACGGCCGGGCTGGTGGAGGAGCTGTCGCTTGAGGACCGGATCAACGATGAGGTCCGGGTGATCCTGGAGGCGATCCAGGAAGACATGCGCAAGACCGGCGCGAGCTACCCTGAAATGTTTAAGAAACTCAAAGTTAAGCTCGTGAACCAGTACAAGGCGGTGCTGTGAGGATCACGCGAGACAAGCTGAACAAGCTGGCGCACGTGGTGGCGGATACGCTGGCCGAGATCCCGGAGTGCGACTTCCTGGAAGACCGGAATACGATCCGGCAGGAGGCGCGCAAGGCGCTTGAAAAGCTGCTGACCGATGAGATGAAGCTGGATGCCGGAGCCCGGCAGAAGATCGCTTCACAGCGCAAGATTATCGTCGAAGGCTCGCAGGAGTGGGATATTCTCTACCGCAAATACTACAACGACGAGGTTAAGAAGCTGGGGCTATAGGTTTGTCGAGCCTGCCGCGGCTTTGCTACACTAAGCAAGTACGTGGTTGAGGCTTCCGGGTCTTCCACGGAGCTGGAGCAATAGATTCACGGTCATGGCGTTATGGTGTAACTGGTTAACACGTCGCCCTCTCAAGGCGAAGAGTCCGGGTTCGAGCCCCGGTAACGCTACCAACTTTGTTTCAAGCAGGGTTCCTCTCCGAGTCGCTTTATGAACGCGGAATAAAGCGCTTGATTAAGCCTGCGTGATTGCCAAACGGAAAAAGGCGCTCTTTTCACCGCATCAGTCTCCGGGAAGCCGGGTTATTCTAAGCAGGTTCCGTGGGTGAGGCCGATGTCTGAAACGATCCAGGATCGCGCTCTCCGCGTGATCGCAACCAAGCAGGGACTACCGCTCGACCGAGTGCAGCCCGAGAGCACCTTTGAAGAGCTGGGCATCGACTCGCTCGATCGTCTGAACATCCTGTTTGAACTTGAGGGCGAGTTCGACATCCAGATCGACGACGAGCAGGCCAAGCAGGTCACGACGCTCCGGCAGATGATCGACGGGATCACGCAGCTGGTGGACGCGAAGGCGGAGTCTTCGCCGGCGCAGTGAGTGCGCGCGTCGTCGTCACCGGAATGGGTGTAATCTGCGCAATGGGGCAGGACCAGCGAGAGTTTTGGGATGCGCTGAAAGAGGGACGATGCGCGATTCGCGAATTTTCTCTGGTGGATGGGGCGCAGTTGAAGTTCAAGAAAGCTGCGGAAGTAACCGGGTATGATGCGGCAGCTGCCTTTGCTTCGAAAGAGCTGGCGTTCCTGGATCGCTTTGCGCAGTTCGCATTGATCTCGGCCGCCGAGGCCGTCACCCAGGCAGGCGTCGAGTGGACCCAAGATGTGCGGGAGCGAGGCGCTATCATCACCGGCACGTCGTTCGGCGGGCGAAGGGCAGAGGAGGATGGCTACTGGGAGCTCTTCCACCACAACCGCACCCGCGTGCACCCCTTGACCATTCCGCTCAGCATGAGCAACGCCGGGGCGAGCCATATCTCGATCCAGTACGGCATGCAGGGCCCGGCCTATACCGTCTCAACGGCGTGCTCTTCGGCAGCGCATGCGATCGGCCAGGCGTTTTGGATGGTGCGCTCGGGCATGGCGCCGATGGCGATTGCCGGAGGCAGTGAGGCGCCCATGTTTTTGGGCGGCCTGAAGGCCTGGGAGGCGATGCGCGTGATCAGCAATGACACCTGCCGCCCGTTTTCGGCGAACCGTTCCGGCCTAGTATTGGGCGAGGGCGGAGCGATGCTGGTGCTCGAGACGCTTGAAGGCGCGGTCGCTCGCGGGGCCACCCCCTTGGCGGAGATCGTCGGCTTCGGCATGACGTCGGACGCGAGCCATCTGACGCAGCCGACTTTCGAAGGTGCGGAGCGGGCCATGCGCCAGGCGATGCGCGACTCCGGTCTGGCACCCGAGCAGTTCGGCTATATCAACGCGCACGGAACGGCGACGCTGGCCAATGATCGAACCGAGACCGCGGCCATCCGCGCGGCGTTCGGCGCGCATGCGGACAGGCTCGCGGTCAGCTCGACAAAATCCATGCACGGGCATGCGCTCGGCGCTGCAGGGGCAATCGAGGCGGTTGCGTCCATTTTGAGCCTGCGCCATGGAGTGCTTCCCCCCACGGCTAACTTTACGAGCGCGGATCCGCAGTGCGATCTGGATGTGATCCCCAATGCGGCACGGACGCTCGAGGTCGAGGCGTGCCTGTCGAACTCGTTCGCGTTTGGCGGCTTGAACGCGGTGCTTGCGTTTCGCAAGATGCCCTGACGCTACCGACGTTTGGGTGCTGCGGCATCTGCCAGCCACGCTACCGATCTGCGAATGCCTTCTTCAAGCGATATTTTTGGGTGAAAGCCAAAGTCTTGCTTAGCCTTGCTCGCGGGGAACTCCTGATTGCGTCCGAGTAGAAGCACAGCGTGCCTGGTAAGCAACGGGCGCCCAGGCAGGCGCAGAAGCCGATGCGGCGCTTCGAACATCCGAGCCAGGGTCATCGCTGTAGGTAAGGAAAGATCGATCCACGGAGGCATCGTCCCGAGCTGCTCCGCGAAGAGCGTGGCGTAATCGCGCCATGAGGCGTTGGTGCCGTCAGCGATGTTGTAGGCCTGGCCCAGGGTGCGGGCGCTTGAGGCTGCTTCAAGCATCGCGTGCGCAACGTTGTCGACGTAAGTGAAGCCCCCGGTCGCCTTCCCGCCGCCAACATAGGCCATCAACCGCTGCCGCAGTAGCGTGGCGATCTCCTGGGTGAAGTCTTTTCCGCGCGGACCGTAGATCGTGGCCGGGCGCAGAATCGTTACGGGAAGCCCTTCGCTATGCGCCTTCCACACCGCGGCTTCGCCCGCGCCCTTGGTTTGGTTGTAGGGTAGGCACGCATCGAAGAAGGGATGATCTTCGTTGCAGGGCGTCTCCGGATAGCCGTAGATGTCGGTCGTGCTGACGTGCACGAATCTTTGGAGCGAAGGAGCACGCTGAGCGGCGGCGAGCAGGTTCTGCGTGCCGGCCACATTGGTTTCCAGGTACGTCTTGTACGGAGCCCAATCGGTGGAGCAGGCAGCGCAATGAAAGATATGGGTAACTTGCTCGAGTGCTTGCTGCAGAGCCGCGGGATCGGACAAGTCGCCTTGCACGACACGAACCGGCGTGGCCTGAAGGTGGCGAAGGTCAGAGCCAGGCCGGGCGAGGACCAGAACGTCCTCGCCACGTTCAGAGAGCAGCTGCGCAACCCGACCGCCAAGAAAGCCGCTCGCGCCGGTGACCAGTGCCGGCATTGTTTACGCGGCCGCTGCCATCTGACGAAACACGTCCAGCACGAATTCGAGCTGGTTGATGGTGTGGGCCGCTGTGACGCAAAGCCGCAGCCGTGCCGCGCCCTGCGCAACCGCCGGGAACATGACCGGCGCGGCGATAATGCCGAAGCTGCGCAGCGTGCGGGCAAAGAGCGCCGTGGTTTGTTCGTCCTTAAGCACGACCGGGATCACCGCCGTCTGCGACAGGCCCGTGTCATACCCGAGCTTCTGCAGCCCCGCGCGGAGGAAGTTTCCGTTGGCTCGGAGCCGCGCCACGCGCTCGGGGTCCTTATGCAGGATCGCGAGCCCGGTCGTAATCGCCGCAACCGACGCCGGCGGCATGGCAGCAGAGAAAATATACGGGGACGAGGCGTGCTGGAGAAAGATGGCCACCTCCTGCGAGACGGCGATGAAGCCGCCGTTCGACGGGATGGACTTGGCGAGCGAGCCGGTCCAGATGTCGATCTCGTGGGTCGGAATGCCGAAGTGCTCGTCAGTTCCGCGGCCGGTTGCGCCCAGTACCCCGGAGGCATGCGCCTCATCGATCATCAGGAAACAACCGAACTCTTTTTTGAGCGCAACCAGATCGGGCAGGCAGCAAATATCGCCGTCCATCGAAAACACACCGTCCGAGACGATGAGGGTCCGATTCGCTGTGTTCGGCTTTTGCAGCTCATCGCGTAAGGATTGCGGGTCGTTGTGGCGGAAGCGCTGCAGCTGAACGCCGGAGAGGCGGCACGCATCGAGCAGACTGCGATGGCAGAGCTCATCCATGATCACGCGGTCGGACGAGCCGAACAGACCGTAGATCACGCCGAGATTCGCCAGATAACCGGAGCTGAACGTAAGCGCGTCTTCCGTGCCCTTGAACCGGGCGAGCGCTTGCTCCATCTCGCGATGAATGTCGAGCGTACCGGTCAGCAGACGGGCTCCGCTGGTGCTGGTACCGTAGCGCCGGATCGCCTCCATGGCGGCCGTGTCGATGCGCGGATCACCGATCAGCCCAAGGTAGTCGTAAGACGACATCATGAGCATCTGGTGACCGTCGGCGGTGACGCAGGGCCCGGCCTTCGCTTCGAGCGGCATGTGGTACGGGTACGCGTCGAAGGAACAGGCGAGCGCCGTGTTTTCAAAGACGCGTCGCGCCCGGGGATCGAGCAGGTCGGCCTTCTTAAAGTTCCAGGTCCTGCCCGGGGTGAAGTAGCTTCCGAACATCTTGCCGGAGGACGAGGAGAATCCTGTCGTGATCTCCGCGTTCTCTTGTACGTCTCGAAGTGCGGTCATAGGCCTGGGTTTGATCCTAGACCAAGCCCGAGCCGTTTGGAAGGGTATGCTGTGATGTCACTACAGTGCCGGTAGACTAATGACTTGAGGGTTGAACGCCAGAACGAGCTTCGACGGCAGGCCACCTTCCGTCATCGGTTCGAGTTCGGAGTTGTGTGGCTGCTGGTGCGGGGACTCGGGTTTCTCCCTCGTGCGATGGCGCGGCTTGCGGGGCGGGCACTCGGATCGGCAGCATTCTTCCTGTTGGGACGGCTGCGGCGCGTCGGCCTGCAGAACCTGCAGATCGCCTATCCTGCGTGGACGGAGTCGAGTCGCCGCGAGCTGCTCCGGCAGGTTTATCGCAATCTCGGCGCGCTGCTGGCGGAGTTCTGCCTGATGCGGCACTACTCGGCAAAGCAAGCCCGGAGATTTATCGAGTACGACGGCCTGCAGCACTACCTCGACGCCCAAGCCGAGGGCCGCGGCGTGCTGGTGCTGACCGGGCATCTGGGCGCGTGGGAGCTGTCGAGCTTCTATCACTCGTTGGCCGGGCATCCGATGGGACTTGTGATTCGGCGCCTGGATAATCCGCTGGTCGACTCGTTCGTCAACCGGATGCGGTGTCTGCACGGCAACCGCGTGATCCATAAAGATGATTTCGCCAGGGGGCTGATTTCAGCGATGCATGCGGGCGAGACGGTCGGGATCTTGATGGACACGAACATGACCCCGCCGCAGGGTGTGTTTGTGCCGTTCTTTGGGCTGCCGGCGTGTACGGCTTCCGGGCTGGCCAAGGTGGCGCTGCGGACAGACGCTGCCGTGGTTCCTGGATTTCTTGTGTGGGATCAGGGGCGGCGGCGATACATTTTGCGCTTCGGTCCACGACTTAAGCTGATGCGCAGCGGAGACGCGGAGGCGGACGTGCTCGCCAACACGGCGCAGTTTACCGCGACGATCGAGGAGTATGTGAGGAGGTACCCTGAGCAGTGGCTGTGGATGCATCGTCGCTGGAAGACGCGGCCGGCCGGGGAAGCGGGGGTCTACTGATGCCGACGCTGAAGGAGATCGCGACGCTGCTTGAGGTAGAGGTCGCGTCTAGATTTCAGGACAAGCAGATTGCGCGCGTAGGGGCGATCCCGGGTGCGCAGACGGACATGCTGGTGTTCGCCAGCGACGAGCGAACGCTCGCGGAGGCGCTGGCATCAGGCGCGGGTGCCATTCTTGCCGGGGAGAACCGGGTTGCAGATGCGCGGGTCATGCTAGTGGGGAATCCGCGCACGGCGTTTGCGCGGGTCTACGCGCGGTGGTTCGCGGAACGGCCTGGAGGCAGGGTGCATCCGTCGGCGATCATCGACCCTACGGCGCACGTCGGGGCTGCGTGTGAGATTGGCGCGGGAGCGTATGTTGGGGCGCACGTGGAGCTGGGGCAGGGTTGCGTGATCGGACCGCAGGTGGTGGTCTACTCGGGCACGACACTGGGCCGGCGAGTGAAGGTGCAGGCCGGGGCGGTGCTGGGCTCGGCAGGGTTCGGCTATGCGCACACGGCTGAGGGGTACGTCGGATTCCCGCAGATCGGGAGGCTGTGGATCGGCGACGATGTAGAGATTGGGGCAAATACGACAATCGACCGCGGAGCGCTGGGCGAGACGCGCATCGGGCGGGGAACCAAGATCGACAACCTGGTGCACGTGGCGCATAACTGCGTGATTGGAGAAGACGTGATCATCGCGGCGCAGGTGGGGATGGCTGGCTCGTGCGTCATCGAAGATGGAGCGATGTTGGGCGGGCAGGTGGGGCTTGGGGAGCGGGTGACGATTGGGCGAGGCGTCATTCTCGGCGGGCAGGGTGGGGTACTGCCAGGCAAGCGTATCGATGGGGCAGGCGTGGTCTATTGGGGCACGCCCGCGCAGCCAGTGCGGGAGTACCTTCGAGACGTAGCGGCGATGCGGGCGCGCAAGGGGCGGAAGTAATGGCCGTTGTGGTGATCGGCGGGCACACCCGGAATATCGGGAAGACCAGCGTGATGGCGGGGCTGATCGCGGCGACGCCGGAGAGGCACTGGACGGCGTTCAAGATAACGCAGTTTGGGCATGGCGTCTGCTCGGCCAACGGGGAGCCGTGCGACTGCGAGACGGCGGATCACACGATCGCCATCAGCGAAGAGCGTGAGCGGGAGAGCGGGACGGACTCCTCGCGGTATCTGGCGGCCGGCGCGGCGCGGTCGTTCTGGGTGCGGACGCGGCAGGGGCAGTTGGCGGAGGCGATGCCGAGGCTTCGGCGAGAACTCGCTCAAGCGGAGAACGCGATGATCGAGTCAAACAGCATTCTGCGCTTCCTGCAGCCGGATTTGTTTGTGTCGGTGCTCGATGCAGAGACGGCGGACTTCAAGGAGTCGGCGAAACGGTATCTCGATCGCGCCGACGCGGTGGTGCTGACGGGGGGAAGCCTGGACCGAGCGACGTGGACTGGGGTGTCGACGAGTCTGGTGCGGCGGGCGAGACGGTTTTCCAGCTGCGCGGAAGAGTACTGCTCGCCGGAGCTGGTGGCGTTTGTGCAGCAGCGGCTTGGGTAAAGAGAGAGGCCCCGGAGGTTCGCTCCGGGGCCCGAGGCAGAGAAACAACAGTGAATCAGGAGAACAGTCCGTTTAGGCCGTTGGTGAAGAAGCCACCTTTGGCCGTGCCAGAGGCGACGGCTCCGCCGCCCGTGACGATATTGAGGACCTGCGCGGTGCTGCGGGCGAAGGCGGTGGCCATCTTGGGGTCGGCGTCGACGATCTGGCTTGCGGTCGTGACGCTGGCGTTGAGGGTGACCATCTGGGTGGCGAGGCCGTAGTCGTCCGGAGTGGGGTCTTCCGGGTTGGCGGGCGACTGCGGAATGGCCTGGGCCGCTTTGGTGCGGAAGGCGGAGATGAGGTTGGTGACGGTGGTGAGGGTTCCGGCCGGGAAGCCTTGCGTGATGCCGGTACCGGTGTCGTTGGCGTAAATGGAGGTGCGGACGAGACCGGCGTGATAAGCCTCGACCGCAAGAATGCCGGCGGCCGCGGGGAGAACGGTTGATTTTCCTGTGATGAGCGGAGCCGCGCCGTGATAGGCAGAGACGCCTACGTCCTCAAAGATGTAAGCGCCGAGCAGGAAGAAGGCGTCGTTCGCGTACGGGTTGAAGTTGTAGCTCGTAGGGACGCCGGCTGCGGTGGCGAGTGCAAGGAAGAGGGCCGGGGTGAGATTCAGTGCGGGTTGGGCAACCGCCGCAGTGGTAAGCTGCGAGCGCAGGAAGGCAACGTGTTTGCCTTCTTCAATGGCAGTCTCGACGGCGTAACCGGCGATGGCGGCATTCGCAAACGGAACCTTGAGAGTGGAGGCAGCAGGCGCGCCGCTGACTCCCACATTAGCGACCACACCAGCTGCAGCCCCTCCATTGCCGGCAACGCCGTTAATGGTAAGAACCTGGGCACCAGCAGCGGTAGATGCGGGGGAGGCTACGTCGATGGTGGTGCCAAAGGCGGCGAGGTAGTAGAAGTTGGCTTCGAGGTACTCGAGGTTGAGCGCGAAGTTGAGGATGTCATTATCGGTGTAGCTGGTTACCGTGTTGACGGCGGCGGCCGGCTTCGTCATGGCCAGGGCAGCGAGGGCCGCACCGCCGCCGATCAGCAGCGAGCGCCGGCTGGCGATGATGTTGTCGAGGACTTTCGTTTCTTGTGTAGGCATGTGCGTTATTCCTTGGAACCGCGAAGGGTTCGGAGTGCGGGGGGGGGCTTTCTAGTCGGTCGCGCAGGCTGGACTAGCTAGCGGTGGTCTTGATATTGCCGTTCAGGCCATTGGGAAAGAAGACTCCCGAAGAAACGCCTGCGCCGCCGCCTGCACCGTAGACGATGTGGAGGACCTGGTCCGTGCTGCGAGAGAAGCCGATCGCATTGGACGTGCTTGCCGCAACGATGCCGCTGGCGGTGTAATTGCCGTTCGCTGCGATGGTGGCGGGGAGCGCGATGAGCGGAGTCTCGTTGCCGCCGCCGAGGGTGCCACGCAAGGTGGAGACGGCGTTCGCGTAACCAATGAGCGTCGAGGAGCCTGCTGCCTGCGCCATGGCCGTGATGGCGGTGCGCACGTAGGCTGCGTGGTAGGCCTCTACGGCCAGGATGCCGGCAGCGTAGTTCAGATTCGCTGCTACGGTGAGTGCGGGGGCTGCGCCACTGTAGGCGGTAACGCCTACGTCTTCAAAGATGAAGGCGCCGAGGAGGAAGTTGGTGAAGCTGGTGTACGGGCTGAAACTGGTGGGCAGGTTCGCCGATGGGGTCGCTGCGGCTGCGGCGGTGGCGAGTGTCTGGAAGGACGTGCCAATGTTGATGTTCGGCATGGCAACGGCGGAAGTCGTGAGCGCGCTGCGTAGAAAGTTGACGTGCGAGAGTTCGTCGAAGGCGATCTCGTTGAGGATGCTCTGCTGAGTAGAGGTGAGACCGGTGAGCTGGGTTCCTCCAGTGACGGTGCCCTGAGTGCCGGTGCCGGTCATGCTGGTGGCGGGCAGGCCGCTGCCGGTGGCAGCATAGAGGTAGAACGAAGCTTCGAGATACTCAAGGTTGAGCGCAAAATTCAAGTAGTCCGTATCCGTCAGCGCGGCTGTCGGTGTTGTGACCGTCGTAATGGCAGTGCTGCCCGAGGAGCATCCGTCGAGTACGGCGGCTGCGCCGAGCGCGCCGGCACCCGCCATAAAGTTGCGTCGGGATACGGCCTTTTCATAAAGCTGAGTCAATTTATCCACGTCTTTACCTCTCTCACTTCCCTGTACTGCGTTGACTTACATTGTTGCTGCTACTCCACACAACGAAGGCAAAAGGCGTTTGGATTCGCTTGCCTAGACGAATCTAAGCCCCCGCGAGCGTTGAGAGTGGGTTGAAAGAGGCCATGTACAACGGAAGTGGTAGGCGGAGAGGGAGGATGTGTTAGGCCAGGACGGACATCCGATTTCGGCTTCGAAAGGAAAGCAAGCCGCCGATCTATGCAGGAGAACAACAAAGGGCAGAGGCTAGGCTCATGCTTTGTTTGAATCGCCCGTGAGTGGTCGTGGCTTAGATGGAAGCTACGGGAAGATGCAGGAGGTCATGCACGAGCGAGACCTCCTTCTGCACGAAGGGCTCGGCATAACGCACGCCGGCGAGCAGGCCAAAGTGGCGGGCCGTGGCGAAGGTTCGTTCGCGGATCTCCTCGCGCGGGACGAAGAGGCCGCTGCCCTCGGGCTGGTCGCCATATTGGGAGCGGTAGGCGAGCAGCGCGGCGAGGCGCGTCTCGATATGCGGAGTAATGTCGACGACGAAGCTGGGGCGCACATCGGCGTAGAGCGACGCGTAGAGGATCTTGTACGGGCGGTGCGGCGCGCCGTCGAGGTCGGCCTTGGCCAGGCCGGCGACGAAGCACGCCTCGTAGCCGAGCGTGGCGGAGGTGTAGTGGTCGGGGTGACGGCCTTGCCAGTACGGTAGCAGCACGACGCGGGGGCGCAGGCGGCGAAAGACGGCGGCCACCTTGAGTCGGTTCTCTAGCGTGTTCTGGACGTTGCCGTCGGGCAGGTCGAGCGCCTCACGATGCGCTACGTTCAGGATGCGCGCGGCCTCAAGCGACTCTGCTTCGCGCTCTGAGGACGTGCCGCGCGTGCCTCCTTCGCCGCGGGTGAGGTCGAGGATGCCGGTGGTCCAGCCGAGCGCCTGCTGGACCAGCAGCGTGCCTCCGCAGGTCTGTTCCACGTCGTCTCGATGAGCAGCGATGGCGAGGACGTCGACGGCCATGACAATGGGAGTCCTCAGTTGGCCTGGTTGGTAAGCGCGTCCATGTAGGCGACGTCTAGCGCGGTGCCTTGCACGGTGATGTTTACGTTATTGATCTCGGTACCGTTGGCTGTGTTGAAGGCATGCACCTGGCCTCCATAGGCGGTATAGACCTTATGGAAGTTCTGCACCCAGCAGATGCCGGTAAGCGAGCCGTAGTAGACCAGATTGTTGTCGCCGTTCGGGTAGGGCACGGTGGGATTCGCCGCGGTCAGGGCCGGGACAATCGACGCGGTGCCGGCTCCGAGGTCGTAGCGCGTGAGGCAGTTGTAGTTCAGGCCCAGTTTGGCGCGCTCGCCCGTCGCGCAGAACTGTGAGCCGATCCACAAGGTGTTGTCGTCGGCGAAGAGCATGCGAGTGTGCGTGCCGTCAGAGATGGAGATGGGCGGGTTGGGCACCATGGTGGCAAGCGGCATGACGGTCAGGTTGCCGGCGAAGAGGCCGTCCGGCTGCAAGGCTTGTCCCGAGGCATAGAGGTTGGTGCCGTCGAGGACCGCGTCGGTGACGCCTCCGGGGATGGAAACCGTCTTGGTGACGACGTTGGGATAGGGCAGGGAAGTCGGGATGGAGTTGATGTAGAGCGCGCCCTGGGGCAGGACGCTGACTCCGGCTCCGCCATTGGTTCCTCCGCCGCATTCCACGCCGCAATTCTCCACATAGACGCTCGAGCCATCGAGCGAGAAGGTGGCACCTACGGGGCGGTCGAAGTTTCCGGGGACCGGGACGACGCAGTAGACGGGCAGGACCTGAGGCTCGCAGTCAATCGCGCCCGGAGGATTGACAGAGTTGGCCGGAAGCTTGATCACGCGGTAGAGCGCGTTCGAGTTCTTGACCATGGCGAGCGCAACGGTATCTCCGGTGTTCACGGCGACGCGATAGACGTTCGGCAGGTTGAGCGCGTAGGTGCCTCCGGTGGAGTTGTCGACCACGACGAGCTGTCCGTTGGCGAGCACGGCGGAGAAGATGTGGACGAAGTCCGGCGCAATGGCAAGCGAGGTGGATGCGCCGTTGAAGTTGCCGGCGCTACCGATCGTGGCCTCGGTGGAGTAGTTGATGCTGGTGACCGCGTAGGGTGAGGTGTTGGAGTACACGTAGCCGCGGAGCTGCTCGGGGAAGTTCAGGATGAGGGTCGGGAAGCCGCTGTAGCCTGAAATGGAGAAGCCGGCGATCGTGTTCTGGATGTTGCTGCGCAGGTCGTGCTGGCCGTCCAGGATGATGAGAGCTCCGGTAGTCGCGCCGTTGGCGCTGACGCCGACCATCACCCGCTGGGCGAGCTGGCTGGGCGGGATGGGCCGGCCGGCGAAGTTGTACTCGGGGAAGGCGTAGTAGTTGTGCGCGCAGGCCGTAAGCCCCAGGACGGTGCACGCGGCCAGGATTGCCACCACGGTCCACATGGAGCGAAGCCGGCCGGGCGTATCGGCGGCGGCAGAAGTGGTCTCGTTGGACGATGAATCAGCAGCGTTGCTGGACGTGGCGTTCCGCCGGTTGCGGGGAAGAAAAAGACTGCGGATGTTCAACTTGAGCGGCTCCGAACTTGAGTGCAGCAACTGATTTTGTTGGCCGTGGGCTTGATGAGAGTATACCAAACGATGTAGAGGTAAGACGGACGGAGCGCGGCTTCGGAAGCGGTTTGGAACAGGACGAAAGCTGCCGTAGGATGGAGGCATGGCGCGGTTGGATCCGGTGGCAGAACTGTTCGAGGGGGGGACGGTTCTTTGCGACGGGGCCATGGGATCGATGCTCTATGGGCGCGGCATCTTCATAAATCGCTGCTACGACGAGCTGAACGTCTCGCAACCGGAGCTGGTACGCGAGGTGCATCTGGAGTACGTGCAGGCCGGTGCGCGGGTGATCGAGACGAACACCTTTGGGGCGAACGCGGTGCGTCTGGAGCGCTTTGGCCTGGAAGGCCGGGTGTGGGAGCTGAATGTGGCCGGGGTTCGCCTGGCGCGCGAAGCGGTAACCCAGATGCGCGACAAGCAGGCGAGCGAAGCATTTGTGGCCGGGGCGTTAGGGCCCTTGGGCGCGCGGATCGGCAAGGACGCCAAGCTGACCGAGCAGGAGGCCTACGCGGCCTTTGTGCAGCAGGTGAAGGCGTTGGCTGACGGAGGCCCTGGGGTGGGCGCGGACCTGCTGATCATCGAAACGATGATGTCCATCACCGAGGCCACGCTGGCGGTGCGGGCGGCCAAGCGAGAGAGCCGCGGACTGCGGGTCATCGTCATGGTAACGGTGGATGAAGAGGGACAGTGCCTGGATGGCAGTACGCCGGAGGAGGCTGCGGAGGCGCTTGAGGATGCGGGCGCGGACGCGGTGGGATGCAACTGCAGTGAAGGCCCGCCCGTGGTTCTGAGCGCGATCGAACGCATGCGCGGCGCGACCGGGCTGCCCTTGGCCGCGATGCCCAATGCAGGCACGCCGAAGCAGGTGGAGGGGCGCAGTCTGTATCTGAGCTCGCCGGAGTACATGGCAAGCTTTGCGCGCAAGCTGGTCAAAGCCGGGGCGACGTTTATCGGCGGCTGCTGCGGCACGACGCCCAAGGATATTCGCGCGATGCGTGGGGCGCTGCGGGCGCTCGAGGCGCAGAAGACGGGCGTCGCGGTGGTGGAGTCAGGGGCGACGGGTATCGAGCCAAAGGTGAGCGTGATCGAGCCGCCGCCGCTCGGGGAGCGGTCGAAGATCGGGTCGAAGATTGCCTCAGGGCAGTTCTGCACGATGGTGGAGATTGTGCCGCCGAAGGGCTTTGACTGCAGCCGGGAACTCGAAGGCGCGGCCGAGCTGCATCTGCTGGGAGTAGACGCGATCAACGTGCCGGACAGCCCGCGGGCGAGCGCACGGATGAGCGCGCTGAGCCTGTGTGTGCAGATTCAGCAGCGCATTGGCATCGAGACCGTGCTGCACTACACGTGCCGCGACCGCAACCTGCTGAGCATACAAAGCGACCTGCTGGGCGCGGCGTCGATCGGTCTGAAAAACATCCTTTGCCTGACGGGCGATCCACCGAAGATGGGCTCGTACCCGGATGCGACCGCGGTGTTTGACGTGGATGCGATTGGACTGACGAAGATTGTGCGCGACCTCAATCATGGGCTCGACCTGGGAGGCAACTCGGTGGGCGGGTCGGCGGGGTTCACCATCTCGGTGGCGGCGAATCCAGGAGTGCCGGATATCGACAATGAGGTACGGCGGTTTGCGGCGAAGGTCGAGGCCGGCGGGGAGTTCGGGATTACGCAGCCAGTGTTCGATCTGCGGCTGCTCGAAGTGTTTCTGAAGCGGATCGAGGGCTTCCGGATCCCGATGGTGGCGGGCATCTGGCCGCTGACCAGCGTAAAGAATGCGGAGTTTATGAAGAAGGATTTGAAGGTCAGCATGCCGCAGGAGATCCTCGACCGCATGGCCCGCGCGGAGACGCCCGAAGCGGCGCGTGCCGAAGGCGTGGCCATCGCGCGGGAGATGTTGGCCGAGGTGCGAGGCAGTGTGCAGGGCGTGCAGGTCAGCGCGCCGTTCGGCAAGTACAAGGCGGCGGCGCAGGTGCTTGGCTTTGCGCGCGAGTAGAAGGACGATTGAGGATCAGCGATGGCAGGATTTGAGGATCGATTAACGGCGCTCGAGGCAGTGGTGGAGCGGCTGGAACGTGGCGACCTGACGCTGGAAGAGTCGGTGCGCCTGTTCGAGGAGGGCGTGCATCTTTCCGAGGCATGCAAGGTGGAGCTTGATAAGGCCGAGGGACGAATCCAGGTGCTGGTCGAGACGCGCGGCGGGGCTGTCCAAGTGGCGGAGTTTGAAGCCGAAGGGGACCAAGCGGACACGGACGAGCAGTGACGCAGAGAAGCCAAAAAAGGGCGAACCCCGAAGAGTCCGCCCTTCTCGTCAGGAGAGAGAGTCTAGTAGGTATTTCCGGCGGGAACAATCACTTCGAGCTTGACGGGAACTGAGGTGGGCTGACCGTCGAGCATCCCGGGCTGGTAGCGGTACTGGCTCACTGTGGCAAGGACCTGCTGGTCGATGGTAGGGCTGGCGGATCTGGCGACGGAGAGATTGGTAGGCTTCCCGGTTTCATCGACCGTCATGTTTACGACCACTCTCTGCTCCGTGCTTGCAATACGTTTGCTGATCGCGTCGTTCGGAACAATAAAGCTGACCGTGTGGAGGATGCGGGGTGCGACCACTCCGGTCGAAACGGGGAGGGCAGAGGACTTCGCAGTGCGATCCGCCACGACGGCTGCGTGAAGGAGAGCGGGTTGGAGGAGGGTGGAGCTGAGGACGGGCGTAGAGCGAGGCTGAGCAGGCTGAGTCGTCTGAGCAAAGGCAAGCGCAGGCGAGACGGCGAGGATGGCCACAAGAGTACGCATCATGGTAAATCTCCGTTTGGGTAAAAGTACCCGTCATCAGTCTGTAATTCCGCGCTAACAGTTGTCAACGAAATTCGCTCAGCAAACTTTTCCGGAGTGAAAGCGGTGAAAGTACGTGGTCTTAGACAGCTTGCTGATGGGTCAACGTGAGAGAGGGGATGAGGGAGTGAGAAGACCAAGCAGGAGTAGCAAGGCTCTATTCTCGATCCGGATGCGATCGCCAAGTCCATCCGCGACACCTTGACTGAAGTGGATTCTGATATCGAGGCGGGCAAGCACGTGCTTCGCCTGGCGGCATATTTGGCGGTCTGGGTTTGCTGTAAAGATGTGCTGATGCATCTCTTCATCAATGGATCGGAGTTGCAAGGCCAGCTTTAGCGGTCGCGCGAGGTAACGAAGCCCGGCACCCAAAGCAAAGCGCGCTTGGCTTCGGAGTTGGGGATGTCGGCTATCGAGAGGCGTGCGGCTTCGGCGTAAGCGCAGGCGGTATCCATGGCGTAGTCGATCGAGCCGTGGCGGTGCAGCACGTCCAGAATGGTGGCGTGCGAGACGCGCGCAAAACTGCGGTCTGCCAGCACCGTTCGAATGGCCTCGCGTTCGGCTCCGGTGCCGCGCTCAAGCGCGTGGATGACGGCCAGGGTGGCCTTGCCCTCGCGAAGATCGGAGGCGACGGGTTTGCCCAGCACGTCTTCAGACGCGGTAAGGTCGAGCACATCGTCGACGATCTGAAACGCCAGGCCCAGATTGCGTCCATACTCGCCTAAAGGCTCATCAAAGGCCGGGATTTCGTCCGGCCTCGGGGTCATCCCGGCCACGGCTGCGCCAAGCTGCATCGACACCTTAAAGAGGCATGCAGTCTTGCGGTAGATCAGGTCGAAGTACTCTTCCTCGTTGATCAGGTGGCCTAGCTTCTGGATCTGCAGCAGTTCGCCCTCGACCATCTGCTGGGTGAGCGAGATAAGCAGGTCGAGCACGCGGAAGTTACGCTCCTCAAGCGCCCAGCGGAAAGACTGCATATAGAGCCAGTCCCCGGCGAGGACGCACTTGGCATTGCCCCAGGTGGTGTTCGAAGACGGGCGGCCACGGCGGGTGTCGGCCTCATCGATGATGTCATCGTGAACCAGCGTGGCGGTATGGAGCATCTCGACGACAGCGCCGAGACGGATGCGCGAGTGCGAGGTACAGCCGAGCGCCTTCGAGCTAAGCAAGAGCAGCAGCGGTCGAATGCGTTTGCCGCCGCCGGCGATGAGGTACGTCGCGATGTCGGTGACGACCTGGACGGGCGACTCGGCCTGCGCGGCGAACTCGCTCTCAATCGCGGAAAGGTCTTCGCGAAGAAGCTCGATGACTTCGGCCGCGGTCGCGATGGAGAGGGCACTCACCTCCAGTTAGAGTAGCAGGGCAGATGCAGGGACGCGGGTGAGGTAAGTACCACTTTCACGGGATCGCTAATTGGACCGGAAGTTGGTGAACTGAAGCTCGACGCCGAAGTCGCCGCCGCGCAGCTTGGCCATGATCTGCTGCAGCACGTCCCGGTCTTTCGAGACGACGCGGACCGTGTCGCCCTGGATGCTGGCCTGGGCTTTGAGCTTGGAATCCTTGACGACGGCGACGATCTTCTTGGCGTTCTCGCTCGCGATGCCCTGCTTCAACGTGATCTTCTGGCGGACGCTTTGGCCGGCTGCCTGCTCGAGCTTCTCGTATTCGAGGTTCTTGAGCGAGATGCCACGCTTGACGAGCTTCTGCGACAGTATCTCGATGACGGCGTTGAGCGAGTACTCATCCTGCGAGGCGAGCTGGATGGACTCGGTGCCTTCGAGCTCGATCTTGGACTTGGAGTTCTTGAGATCAAAGCGAGCGGTGACCTCTTTGGTCGCCTGATCGATCGCGTTTTTGACTTCCTGGAGCTCTACCTTGCTGACTACGTCGAAGCTGTTATCGGCTGCCATAGAAGGACAGTATAGGGCAGGCGGGGGTTATCCCAGAACCGGGGTGGATTGCACGCCGATGGCGACCACGAAGTAGTTTGCCATGGTGGTGCCGATGTTCTTCATGCCGTGGCGCAGGTTGGAGGCGTTGCAGATAATACCGCCAGGTCCAACGGTTTGGGTCGGGCCGTCGCTGACGTACTCGATCTGGCCCTCGCGGATGAGGATGAACTCGCTATGCGTGTGGTGGTGCGGCGGGTGCGGCATCTGGCCTGCGGGGAGGCTGGTCTCGTGCACCTCGACGAACTCGCCGGTGGGCAGGAAGCCGGAGAGGACGGCGCGGCTGGAGCCGCCGTTGGCGCTGGGGCTGACGGGCAGCTGGTCGTAGTGGAAGACGACGGATTTCGACAGCATGCCGTCCGAGCCGGTGGCCGGGCTGACCTTACCCTGCGCCTCGGCCAGGACGGTTCCGAGGGCGGCAAAGCCTGCGAGGGCTGCGGCAAAGTCTCTTCTGTTGAGTTCGCTCATGGACTTCGATTTTAGCTCTCGTTCAACCTAGTAGTCTCGGACTATGCTGATTGATTCGCATGCGCATCTGGACTTCTACGAGGAACTGGCACCGGTGCTGGCGGCGGCCAGTGCGGCCGGGGTGTCAGGCATCCTGGCGATCGGGATCGGGGATGGGCCGACGACGATGCATCGAGCGCTTGAGCTGGCGCGGACGCACACGACCGCGGAGCTGACGCTTTGGGCGACGGCGGGCATTCATCCGCAGGAGGCGCACCAGGCGGATGCTGTGGCGCTGGAGCGGCTGCGAGTGCTGGCGGCCGACCCGCTTTGCCTGGCGGTGGGCGAGATTGGCCTCGACTACTACCACGTCGACAACCCGGAGATTGCGGTGCAGCAGGCGGCCTTCCGGGCGCAGATGCGGATCGCGGCCGAGGCGGGCAAGCCGATTACGCTGCACTGCCGGACGAGCGAGCTGGCGACTGCGCAGGCGAAGGCTCGGTTCGGCGCTGCGGACGCGGCGGAGGATTTGCTCGCGATGCTTGAGCAGGAGTGGGCGCCTTCGGGGCTGGCGGGGATTCTGCATTGTTTCTCGGGCACGGTCGAGCAGGCGCGGCGGGCATTGGGACTCGGGTTTTATCTTTCGTTTGCCGGGAACCTGACGTATCCGCGGTCGGTGGGGATCCGGGAGGCGGCGGTCATGGCTCCGGCGGATCGAATTCTCGTCGAGACGGATGCGCCGTTTCTCGCGCCGGTGCCGCTGCGCGGGCAGCAGAATCAGCCGGGGTATGTGGTGCATACGGCGGCATTTCTGGCGGAGTTGCGCAGGGTCAATCCCCATGAGCTTCGGCGTCAGACCACGACCAACTTCGAGACGTTGTTCGCTATTTGAGGCGGGATCCCAGGGGTAGGTCGTCCGTGTCGGGGAAGGTGGCGAGCGAGGGTTTTCCTCCGTCGGGTGCGCTGGCGGCGAGGAGCATGCCGTGGGACTCGAGGCCGCGCATCTTGCGGGGAGCGAGGTTGGTGATGACAACGATGCGGCGGTCGAGGAGGTCCTCGGGGGTGTACCACTCGGCGATGCCGGAGAGGATTTGGCGGCGTTCGTAGCCGAGGTCGACTTCGAGGCGAAGGAGCTTATCGGCTTTGGGAATGCGCTCGGCAACGAGGACTTTGGCGACGCGGAGCTCGACTTTGGCGAAGTCGTCGATGGTGATCTGGGGGCTGGCGTCGGTGGGGGTGGTGGCTTCTGGGGTAGACCCACTCATCCCGGGTTGAGGCTCCGGGAGCAATGGGGCACTCGATGGAGGAGCCTCGCGCTCGGTGGTGAGGGAGGAGGAGCCGGCGACGAGGGTACCGGGGCTGGGCTCGGGGAGAGACGTGGTGCGGAAGCCGGCAGCGGGGTCGGTGGTGGGGAAGTGCTCCGGGGGGTTGGTGACGAGTTCGCTGGCGAGGGAGGTGATCGGGAACTCGGTGGTGGTCGGGGTGGCGGCGTCGGCCTGGGTGGTGACGCTGGCGAGGGGTTTGGCTTGGGAGGCTTCGATGTTGGCCATGGTTTGGGCTAGTCCTTTGTCGGCGCGGGGGAAGATGGGGGAGAGGGAGCCGAGTTTTGTGCCGGGTTGAAGGCCTCCCCATTGGAGGTTGTTGAGTTCGCCGTTTTTGGCGGCGTGTTCGATGTCGCCCAGGCCGAGCTGGCGCCAGACGCTGGCGGTGGCGAAGGGGAGGATGGGGTAGAGGAGTGCGGTGAGGATGCGGATGGATTCGGCGGCGGTGTAGAGAATATCAGAAAGCTTACTCTGGGATTCGCGGTCTTTCTGCTTGGCGAGCTTCCAGGGGGCTTCGGCGGACAGCAGAGTGTCGGTCTCTGCAATGAGCAGAGCCACGTAGTCGAGTGCACCCCGCTCTCCTTCAGTGACATCGCCCTTGGAACGAACAGCGTCAAGCAACTCTCGGAAATCTAAATCTAAGGAGAAGCGCAAGTCGTCGAATGCCCGCTCGTAGAAGAAGGTGATTACAGTAGCCGTACGCGCCAGTTCAAGATCCGGTACACCTGCGATGAAGGGACCGAGATTGGTAGGATGTCCGGTGAATCCTCCTCTCGGCAGCTTGCGAGTAAGGATCTGGAAAGTTACGGACTCTCGCTCAACATAAGTAGGTATTGAGCTTTCGAAGTAGAGTTCAATGAGTTTTAGGGTGCGGCTGACCAGATTGCCGTAGCCGTTGGCCAGGTCGGCGTTGTAGCGGGTGATCATGGCGTCGAAGCTGAAGCTGCCGTCCTGGCCGAAGGGGATCTCGCGGAGGAGGAAGTAACGGAGGATGTCGGAGGCGAATAGGTCTTGTTGGGCTTTGGTGGATGGTGCCGGGATGGGCGAAATGCGGGGATTCTGGACTTCGTCCAGAACGACGGCGGTGGAGGAGGTGGGGTTGGGTGCAGTCAGTTGCGCGGGGCAGAGGGGGCCGAAGGCGTCGAGGATGGTTTCGGTGCGGACGATGTTGCCGCGGGATTTGGACATCTTCGATTCTTCGAAAAGGAGCCAGCCGTGGGCTACTACTTTTTTTGGCAATGGCAGGTTGGCGGCGAGGAGGAAGGCGGGCCAGTAGATGCAGTGGAAGCGGATTATTTCTTTGCCGACGATGTGGAGGTCGGCGGGCCAGTATTTTTCGAATTTGGCGAGGTCAAGGGGGTCGTCGGAGCCGTAGCCTACGGCGGTCATGTAGTTGGCGAGAGCGTCGAGCCAGACATAGATGACGTGCCGCTCGTTGCCCTTGACGGGGATGCCCCAGGTGAAGCTTGAGCGGGAGATGGAGAGGTCGCGAAGAGCTCCGGGGACGTAGGGTGTGTTGGCAGCGGTGCGGTCGAGGTACTTTTTCTGCCATTCAACTCCACCCACAGAGGTTCGGTACCCTTCGGGATCATATGAAATCTTCTCCAACGCATTCGACACGTCGCCGCGGAGGAAGCTGAGGACTTCGTTGCGGCGGGCTTCGGGCTCGATGACGAGGGTGTTCGACTCGATGAGGCTAAGGAGCGGCAGCTGGTACTCGGAAAGGCGGAAGAAGTAGTTTTCTTCGGTGACGGTTTCGGTGGGGCGGCCGTCGGGGCCGATGGTGCCGGGAGGGCCTTCGACGAACATCTCTTCCGAGACGCAGTACTGGCCGGTGTAGGAGCTGAGATAAATTTTGCCGTTGGCTTCGAGCGCCTGAAAGAGCTTCTGGACGGCGCGGTGGTGGCGGGGCTCGGTGGTGCGGATGAAGTCGGTGTAGGTGATGCCCATGCGCTTCCAAAGGTCTCGGAAGGATTGGGAGACCTGGTCGGCGAACTGCTGGGGCGGGATGCCGGCGGCGGCGGCCGAGCGCTCGATCTTCTGGCCGTGCTCGTCGGTGCCGGTGAGGAAGAAGACGTCTTCGCCGAGGAGGCGGTGGCGGCGGGCGAGGACGTCGGCGACGATGGTCGTGTAGGCGTGGCCGATGTGCGGGCGCGCGTTGACGTAGTAGATGGGGGTGGTGAGGAAGTACTTCTGGGGCATGGCCGGTAGGTGCAGTTTAGCAGGCGGGCGGGAGGCGAAAGGACGGGAGCGCAGAGGTTGCGCGAGGGATGCGGAGGAACTCAATCAGCCGGGAAGTATGGCACAATGGTTGTGGGTGAAAGCAATGGGTGCACAGAGAGCACATATCGTTCTGCCTCAGGAATTGATCCGGGAGATTGACCTGGCGGTTGGCCCTCGGGGCCGGAGCGCGTTTCTGGTCGAGACAGCGCGCGCGGAGTTGCAGCGGCGTCGTTTGCTTAGTTTTCTCGAGAGCGATGAGCCTGCGTGGCACGACCAGAATCATCCCGAACTTGCGCAAGGAACATCTCACTGGGTGAGATCTTTGCGCGAAGAAGGCGAGGAGCGTGTTCCTCGCGCAAAGGCTGACTGAGTGATTGTGCTGCTTGACACGACCGTGCTGATCGACACACTTCGCGCTCGACAGAACCGACGGAGGACGCTGGCTGATCTGGTGGGCGCCGGTCATACGCTCGCGACGGCTGCGATCAATATCGGCGAGGTGTACGCCGGCATGCGTCCAGGCGAGGAGCCCCGGACCGAGGCGTTTCTCTCGAGTCTCCAGTGCTATCCGCTGAGCGGGGCCATTGCGCGTCGGGCTGGTTCGCTCAAGGCGGAATATGCCCGGCAGGGCCAAACGCTGTCGCTTGCCGACATGATCGTCGCGGCCACGGCTCTCGAGCACGGGCTCACGTTAATGACCGACAACCGGAAGGATTTCCCGCTTCCGGAGCTGCAGTTTTGCGCACTCTAAACCTTATGCGCGACTGAGCGGAGTCTGGGTTGCACCCAGGCGTGGCACCAGGAGCTGGAAGATGGCGAGCGCGACGACGTAGGCTCCGGCGGCCATCGAGAAGACGAGCAGCTGGTGCAGCGAGAGGTTGCGCTTGACGACCCAGGTGAAGATGGCTCCGCCGATGGCTCCGGCGGCTCCGCCGATGCCGACGACGGTCGAGACCGCGGTCGAGGGGAACATGTCGGCGGGGGTGGAGAAGAGGTTGGCGCTCCAGCCCTGGTGGGCGGCGGCGGCGAGGGCGATGAGCAGGGTGGCGGGCCAGGCGTTGGTGGGGAAGAGCTGGCTCATGTGCGGGACAAAGACGACCGGCAGGACGGCGAGCGCGGTGACGAGCAGCGCGAACTTGCGGCCGCTGTTGACGGAGTGGCCGCGGCTCATGCGCCAGCCGGAGAGGGTGCCGCCGAGGATGGAGCCGACCGACGAGACGAGGTAGACGGCGACGATATACCAGTAGGCGGCCTTGAGGGTGAGGCCGTAGTTGCGGTTGAGAAATTGCGGGAGATAGAAGAGGTAGAACCACCAGACGCCGTCGGTGAGGCCCTTGGCGATGGCGAAGGCGTAGAGGCCGCGGCGGCGGAGGAGTGCGGAGAGGGGCAGGGTGCCGCCGGCGGTGGTTTGGGAGGCGAAGTCGGCGGCCAGGTTCGCTTGCGTCTGGGAGGCTCCGCGGCGGAGGCGGTTGTAGGGGAAGGCGAGCCAGAGGACCAGCCAGATCATGCCCATGGAGCCGGTGGTGACGAAGGCCGAACGCCAGCCGTAGCGGGCGGTGACGGAGGCGACAAGCGCGGGGGCGATGAGGGCGGAGGCATTTGAGCCGGAGTTGAAGAGGCCGACGGCCTTGGCGCGTTCCTCGGTGGGGAACCACTCGCTGGTGGCCTTGATAGCGGCGGGAAAGTTGCCGGATTCGCCGAGGCCGAGGAAGACGCGGGCGACGCAGAAGCCGGCGACCGAGGTGACGAGCGAGTGGGACATCGAGGCGAGGCCCCAGATGAGGATGGCGATGGCATAGCCGGTGCGGGTGCCGAGGCGGTCGATGATGCGGCCGGCGAGCAGGAAGCCGGCGCCGTAGGCGATCTGGAAGAAGATGACGACGTTGCCGAAGTTGTTGTCGAAGACGGGCTGGTGGAACTTGTCGGCGAGGGCGTTCCAGCCCATGAAGGGAACGTCGTGGAGCAGAGGTTCGACGTAGCCGAAGACGTTGCGGTCCATGTAATTGATGGTGGTGGCGAGAAAGAGGAGGCCGCAGACGACCCAGCGGATGTTGTTGCTTTGGGGGGCTTCAGAGGAGGTGAAGCCGGAGGCGGGCAGGGGGCGGGGCAGGCTCGTGGTGGGGGTCGACATGGCTTGCGGGCTCCTGCTTCGAGGGGGATCGGTAGGGCGGAGGTCAGATCTGGGCCGGTGCGTAGCTAGTGGGATGAGGATAGCGGTTTGAGGGATGGAGGTGTCAAGCGGAGGCTTCGGCGGGCCTGGGGGTGAGGAGCGAGGCGAGCGTGGTGACGGCAAGCACGGAGAAGATGACGGCAAGCGAGGCGAGTGGACCGACGACGTAGAAGCGAGCAACGAGCATCTTGAGACCGGCGAAGGCAAGGATGACGGCCAGGCCGAGGTGCAGGTAACGGAGCTTGCGGAGCAGTTGCGCGAGGAGGAAGAAGAGCGAGCGGAGGCCCATGACGGCGAGGATGTTCGAGGTGTAGGCGAGGAAGGGCTCGCGGGTGATGGAGAGGACGGCGGGGATGGAGTCGAGGGCGAAGATGATGTCGGCGGTCTCTATGGCGATGAGCGAGAGGGAGAGCATGGTGAGCATGCGGGTGCCGTTTTCGGTGGTGAAGAAGACGTCGGCGCGCAGGCTGACGGGGTGGATGCGGGCGATCCAGCGGGTCCAGCGCGGGGGCTTGTCGGTGGTGCCCTGCGGGTCGCCGTGCTCGCCGGGGACGAGCAGGCGGGCGGCGGCGGCAAGCAGGACGACAGCGAAGACGTAGCTGATCCAGTTGAAGCGCTCGAGCAGGGTAAGGCCGGCGGCGATGAAGAAGCCGCGCAGGAGGATCGCTCCGGCGACGCCGAAGAAGAGGACGCGGGGCTGGAAGGTGGCGGGGATCTTGAAGACGCGGAAGAGCAGGAGGAAGACGAAGAGGTTGTCGATCGAGAGGGACTCTTCGATGGCATAGCCGGCGAGGAACTGGGTGGAGGCTTCGGTGCCCTGGCTGTGATGGATGTAGAGCGCGAAGAGCAGCGCGGCGGCGACCCACATGATGGTGGCGGCGATGGCGTTGCGATGCTGGCGCTGAGCGCGGGCTTCGCCGGTGAGCTTAGAGAGGCCGAGGCGCGAGTAGAGGAGCTCTGCGGCGAGCAGCACGAGCAGCACGAGGTGGAAGAGGATCCAATGGCTGATCGGCTGGTGAGGACTCATTTCTCCTGATGGTAACTGGCGAGGCGGATGCGCGGGTGGATTTGGGGGGTGACAGGGCTCGAGGTCACAGCTAGGATGAGCCTTGATCGGAAGACACGACGGGAGAGTGGGATGAAGGTATTGGTCTGGACTGGTCTGGTTGCGATGCTGTGTGGAGTGGCAGGAGCGCAGGCTCCTGCGGGAGCTCCTGCGGGAGCGAATGGAATCTGTAGGGACGGGACGTACTCGACGGCTGCGAGCAAGAGCGGGGCGTGTCAGGGACATAAGGGTGTGCAGACGTGGTATGCGGCGGCTTCGGCGAAGGCGGCTGGGACGGCAGGTGGGGCGACGCCCGCGGTGGCACCGGCACCGGCTGCGGCTGCGACACCTCCCTCGGCACCGGCGAAGGCTGCTGGGACGGCTGGTGCGGCAGTTCCGGCGGCGGCTCCGGCTCCGTCAGGGAAGACGTCTGCTGCCAGGGGTGGACCAGCGGCTGCGGCGGCAGGCAAGACGGCGGCTCCGGGCGGCGGGCCGGGGCTGGTGTGGGTGAATACCGAAAGCAAGGTGTATCACTGCTACGGGACGACGTTCTACGGCAAGACGAAGACGGGGCAGTATATGAGCGAGGCGGACGCAAAAGCCAAGGGCGCGCATGGGGACCGCGGGCAGGTTTGCTCGAAGTGAAGGTGCCCTTCGTCGACCTCCTGCGGTGAGACTGCAGGAGGTCGCTTAGGATGGAAGCTATGGTGGGTTGAGGGTAGTGGCACGCGTGAACGCGTGCCCTTCCGGAAATTTCGACTAACGGCGTGCTTCGAGGACGGCGACACGCTCACTGAGTTGGCTGATCACCCGGATTGTCGTAAGTTCGCTTTGCGCTTTGAATTCGCCCAAGGCGGACATAAGGGCCTTGAATTGAGCGTCGGTCTTTTGATCCAAAGCTTTGAACTGAGCGTCGGTCTTTTGACTCTGAGCGTCGAATCGCTGGTCAATCTGCTTTTGTAAGCTGCTCTCGACGTGAACGAGCTGGTTTTGAAGATTCGTGACAAGCGTCTTGAGTTCACGCACGTCCGGCGCGACGAGATCCTGAATTGCTTTCTGGACGGTTTGGGCGATGTTCTCAGACATTCGATTGCTGCAATGAATCATACAACGACACATTCATTCTAGTGTTCGTTGATCAGGCGGATTAGCTCGAGGAAGATGTCGGCGGAGGTTTGCAGGGACTGCGGGCTGATCTTATCGATCGTGTCCTGGGCGGTGTGGTGGTAGCCATCCGGGAGCGCGTTGGTGTGCGGGCCGTAGTCGTAGTCGATCACGTCGAGGACAGGGACGCCGCGGGTGTGGAAGGGCAGGGTGTCGTCCTCGATGGGCGTCGTGTCCTTCGAGATCGCGTTGGCGTGGCCGGTGTTTTTGGCCGCGATTTGGAGGAGCGCGAGGAGGCCCTTGTCGGAGTTGCCGTCGAGATCGATGTCGAGCTGCTTGTCGCCGATCATGTCTGCGTTCAGAAAAGACTTGACGCGGGGCAGGGTGCCGTCCTGGGACCAGCGGGCGGCGAGGTGGCGGGAGCCGTAGGTGGAGTCCTGCGCGGACCAGGACTGGACGGCCTCTTCGCCGTCGAAGAAGACGAGCCAGATGGAGTAGCCAGAGGGCGGATGGGTGCGCAGGTATTCGCCAATCTCGATGAGCAGGGCAGTGGTGCAGGCTCCGTCGTTGGCTCCGACGAAGGGAATGTCCTTGAGGGGGTAGTTGGTCTCGTAGTGGTCGCCCAGGACGATGACGCCGTCCTTTTTGCCGGGAAACTTGACGATCAGGTTGTGCATGGACTGCAGGCCGGCGGGGGTGGAGGCGGTGAAGCTGTCGACCTCGAAGCGGTGATCTTTCTGTTCGGGGGCGAAGTGGGACTGGATGAAGTTTTCGGCGGCTAGATGGCCGGGAGAGCCGTTGAAACGCTTCGGGGCTGCGGCGAGGAACTCTTTGGTGAGAGTGTAGGCGGCGGCACCGGAGACTTTGCCGGTGGACTTGGGAGTCTGGGCGGGAAGGGGGAAAGAGACCAAAACAAAGGACAAAGAAGGGAGCGCGAAGTACGCCAAGGTTGCGCAGAGGCCGCGGAGGAAGGTCATGAGGCCTTGAGCTCCGGCGTTCTGCGGCTGGGATGGACGTACCAGGCGATGGCGACGCCGAGGAAGTAGAGGACCAGCATGGGAGTCGCAAACAGGCACATGCTGATAGGGTCCGGCAAGGGGCAGATGACCGACGAGATAAGGAAGATGATCAGCACGGCGTAGCGGAAGTGCTTGAGCAGAAAGCGGGCGTCCACCAGACCGAACAGGGCGAGGAAGAAGATGAGGATAGGCAGCTCAAAACAGATGCCAAGGCCGAGGATAACCGCGAGAAAGAACTGGGTGTAATCCTCAATGGTGAGGATCGGATGGAAGCGCTTGCCGAAGTCGAGGACCAGGACCTTGATGGCGCCGGGGAGTACCCAGTGATAGCCGAACCAGGCTCCCGCGAGAAAGAGGCCGACGGTGGCGAACATGAAAGGAAACACATACTTCTTTTCGTGCGCGTACATGCCTGGCGAGATGAAGAGCCAGAGCTGGTAGAGGATGAAGGGCGAGGCAAGGATGGCTCCGCCGAGGAAGGCGGTCTTGAGGTAGAGGTTCAGGCCATCGGTGGGGTGGGTGAAGTTGAGCGGGATGTGCAGGTCGTCCAGAGGCTTCTGGATGATGCCGTAAAGGCGCTCGTGGAAGGCGTAAGCGACGGCGAACCCCACGACGAGAAAGGCAGTGGCGCGGATAAGCCGGCGGCGCAGCTCGTCGAGATGCTCCATGAGCGTCATGCCGGGAAGTTCGACCCGATCGGTCACGGCTGCGCGGACGTTGTCGATGACGTCAGGCATGGGTGGAGGGCTCGGGCTCGGCGGCAGGGATGCGCGGAATGGAATCGAAGGCGTTGCTGAGGGAACTGCTGGCCCCGCTCGAGCGGGCGACGGGAAGGCCGGTCGCAGGAGGCATCATGGCGAGGTCGCCGGACGTGGCGATCGGAAGCGGGGCTGGAAGCGGAGCGATGGGGGGCTCGGGCGGGCGAGCGTCGATAGAGTGTTCGGGGATCGGCTCGGCGGATGGGTCAGGCTCAACGGCGAGCTGGGCCGAGGGGATGTGGGGGTGTTCCGGCTCAGGGATGTCGACGAGCGGGGCTACGGGCGCGGCGGCTTCCATGGCGGCGATCTTCTTCTGCTGGTCGGCCTGCTCGGCGACGCGGAGCTCGTCTTCCATCTGGATGCGGAACTCATTCGAGGCGCGGCGGAACTCGCCCATCAGCTTGCCCACGTAGCGTGCGAGCTCCGGCAGCTTCTTCGGTCCGAAGAGCAGCAGGGCGATGAAGAAGATGAACGCGGTGTCCTGAAAACTCATGTCGTCGGGTCCATGATACGGCCTAAAGCGGGTCCGTTGTTATAGGGCGGGAGGATTTCCGGGCAGCCGATAGAGGGACGCAGGCTGGGGCAGGGCGGATTGCTGGCGGCTTCGACCTTCGCGTGGGGTCTGCGATAAAGTGGGATTTGAGTTGGGGGCCGTGTTGCGCAAAACATTCACGCTCGAGGAGGCAAGGACGCTGCTGCCGGTGCTGGGCGCACTGTTGCGCCGGGCGCGAGAGGCGGCGCTGCGGGCCGGGGGCCTCGAAGGCGAGATGCAGGAGCTGAGCCAGCGAATTTTTCTCGCGGGCGGCTTGCATGTCGACGTGGCGGAGGCAGCGCGGCGGCGCGCGGAACGGGACAAGGCGGTTGGCGAGGCGCGGTCGACGATTGAGGAGATTGAGCAGATTGGCGCGCGGGTGGGCGAGATGGAGGAAGGGCGGCTGGACTTTCCGTGCGTGTACGAAGGGCGCGAAATTCTGCTGTGCTGGACGCTGGGCGAGGAGGAAGAAATCCGCGAGTGGCGCGAGGACCAGGAGGACGCGGAGACGCAGCCGATCGTGGAAGGAATGTTTCGGCGGGATCGGGAGAGGCCGAATTAGGCCGCGGGTCCCGTGCGAGAAGGTGCTTTTTCGCCTTCGACCCGTAGGATGAAGGGAGCCGTTTCGCGATGCGCTGCGTCGAACGCAAGAGGAGCACGGATCGATGACCAAGCGCATGACGGCCGCGGGGAGATGGGCTTTTGTGGCCGCGCTAACCTGGCTTACGGGGTGTGCCGGGTTCTTCGACACTCCGGCTACGACGACGACTTCTTCTTCGAGCTCGACCTCGGGGGACTATGTCTACGTGGTCAACCAGACGACGGATACCTTGACGGGGTTTGCGGTGGGCTCGGGAGTGCTCACGGCAATTTCGACCTACACGCTGGCTTCGGGGCTGACGCCGGGTGCGGTGGCGGTGTCAATCCCGAATACATTTGTGTATGTGGCGGGGCTGGGCTCGATCCAGTGCCTGGCGATCGGCTCGGGTGGGGCGCTGACGGCGTGTACGGGAGGCAACATCACGACGGTAGCGGACTTCGTGTCGCTCGATGTGTCTCCGGATGGCAAGTGGCTTGTGGCGATCGACAACAACCTGCTGACGCCGACGCTGTATGTGTTTTCGATCAACACGGCGACCGGGGCTCTGAGTGAAACTACGACCCTGGCCTATAACGTCGCGGCAAACTCGGGTACGGTGACGCCCCGGCAGATTCGGATTTCTCCCAATGGGGGCTTCCTGGTGGTGGCGCTGGGGGCTGGCGGGGATGCGGTCTTTACCTTCAACACGACGACCGGCGCGCCAACCGAAGCGGCGACGCTGCCGCTGGCGACGGCGAGCGACAATGCGGTGGCGTTCGATGCGACGAGCAGCTATGTATTTGTGGCGCGTGGGCCGGCCACCTCGAGCAGCTCGGGGCTGGGCGTGGTGTCGTTCAGCCTGGCGAGTACGGGGGCGCTGACGCAGGTGGGTTCGGTGACGGCGAGTGGCAACTCGCCCTATGGGCTGCTGCTCGATTCTACGGGCGGCTTTCTCTATGCGGCGAACCGGGGAGATGGGTCGATCTCGGGGTATTCGCTCACAAACGGGGTGCTGACGGGGCTGGCGGGTTCTCCGTATGCGAGTGGGCTGGCGACGACGGCGCTGGCGCGGGATAACAGCGGCAAGTATGTGGTGGCGGTGTCGCCGGGCGGAACGGCGGATGTAACGCTGTATAGCATCGGGTCGACGCTGGCGAGCGGGGTCGCGACGCTGACCGGCAACCTGAATGTGGCGACAACGGCGGCGAGCGGGACCGATCCTTCGGGGTCAGTTGCGGTGGCGGCCACGCATTAGGGTGGGCGGGGCGCATCAGAAAGCACGTACACAGATCCCGGTTAGCAGCACCATGGCTGTACGTCCCACTCATCGCGATGAAGCTGTGATGAATGGGGCACCAGGCATTCTTGCCTGGAGAGCCACTAAGGAGATTCTGGCTGAGCCAGAACGACGACGAATGGGGCTTTGGTGAATGCTAACCTGCGTAGGGCAGGTATCTTGAGGACTTTTCGTTTTAGAAATTCTTGGCTTCGGATGGGTTTGCCGCTTGTGCTTCTAGGCGTGGGGGGCTGCAAGCGGTTCCATGCCAAGCCCTCGGACCAGTACGTGTACGTGACCGCCAAGCAGGCGTTTCTGCGCGATCGCGTGGCCGCGGTGTCGAACCGGACCGGGCAGGTAAATAATGGTGAGCGGCTGAAGGTGCTGGAGCATGGACGGCATTCGATCAAGGTGCAGGATCCGCGGGGCGCGACGGGCTGGATTGAAGAGAAGATGGTCGCGACCGATGCGGTGGTGGACGAGTTCGACCAGCTAAAAGACCAGCATAAGGGCGACGCGGAGATCGCTTCGGGCGTGGTGCGAGACCTGGTGTACATGCACATCAAGCCGGGGCGCGACGCGGAGCACTTTTTTCTGCTGAACGAAGGCGACAAGCTTAAGCTGCTGAAGCGGGCGTCGGTCGAGAAGTCGACGACGGGAGCGGCGGCGGCCAAGGCGCAGAAGGCGATTCCGCAGGCAGCGGGTACCAATGCGAAAAAGGATGTTTCAACAGCGCAGGCGCCTGTCCTCAATGCGGATGCCATCGCTGCGCCTCCTCCGGTGATGGAGGACTGGTGGCTGGTCCGCGATGGCGCGGGGCACACGGGCTGGGTGTATGCGCGGATGGTGGATGTGGACGCTCCGGATACCTTGACTCGCTATGCCGAAAACCAGCGGTTTGTGGGAGCATATGTGCTTGCGACGGTGCACGACGACGGCGCGCCGGGGGATCAGAAAGACATTCCGGTGTACGTGACGGTGCTGAGTCCGTACAAGGCGGGGCTGCCATATGACTTTGACCAGATCCGCGTCTTCACGTGGAGCCTGTCGCATCACCGCTATGAGAATGGGTTTCGCCTGAAGAACATCGAGGGATATCTGCCGATTGTGCTGTCAAAGGTAAAGGACCCGAGCGAGCGGCCTCCGCTGGGGCAGGAGGAGCTGCCCGCGTTCACATTTCGCATGGTGACGGCGGATGGACAGGTGGGACTTGATCCGGCTACGGGCGAGGTGCGGCAAGCGAAGACGATCTCGCAGACATTTCGGCTGGAGGGGAGCCAGGTGCACCGGGTGGGGCCGGTCGTGGAGGCGGATCTGGTGGCGCATCCGGAGCCGGAGGAAGAGAAAAAGAAGAAAGGAAAGAAGCGGTAGCCCACTCATCGCGGTGGAAGCTGCGATGAAGTGGGGCACCCGGATAGTTCGAGTCGGTGTAGGACAGCGGTTAGAAGCTGTAGCGGGCACCGGCCTCAATGCGGCGGCCGTTGTCGGCGGAGAAGGGGACGCCGAAGAGAGGGGAGCCGAGAACGCCGCCTACTCCGGTGACGTTCAGGTGGTTGAGCACGTTCGAGGAGCGGACGTTCAGCGTAAGCGTTTGCTGATGGTCGGCCTTGCGGTTGCGGGTAAGCGGGAAGGCGCGCTGCAGGTTGGTGTCGACGTGGAAGGTCCAGGGCAGGACGCCCTTGTTGCGAGGAAAGATACCGGTGCCGGGTGTTCCGATGGGCGCGGCGATGAGCAGGCCATAGGGCGTCTGGATGGCACCGGGCGTGCCTGGAGCGGCGTACTGCGGGCGATCGTTGAAGTTGCCGTCACCGTTGTTGTCGGAGCCGGTGGTGAGGTTGTAGTGGGCGTCGCCGCCGGCGTTGACATCGGTGGAGAGCTGGAGTTTTCGGGGCAGGGTGAGTGTGCCGTTGCCGAAGACGTTCCACACGGGCTGGTTGGTGCGGTGGGCGAACTCGCCCGCATTGGTGTAGGCGCTTTGCGGCGAGGCGAGGGCGCTGTCGTCGGTATCGTCGACGATCTGGACGCGGACTCCGCCGAAGAAAAACTGAACATGCTTAAGGGTGTGCTGCTCGACGCCGATAAAAGTGGCATCGACGTTTCCCTGGCCGCTGTTCTGGGTCTGCAGGAGGTCAAGGTTGGGGGTGAGGGGCCGAGGGCCGGTGGGTACGCCATTTGTTGGCGAGTTGATGTTGAGGGTGCGGGCGTCGTTCCAGAGGCGGCCAAGGAAGAAATCGGCGGAGAGATTCCATCCATGCGGGAAGGCGTGGGTGCCGCCGATATTTTCAGCTGACCACAAGGTTTCAGCGATGTGCGGCGAGTAGGCGCGCTGGCTGTAGATGGGGGTGGCGTTCTGGGCGGGGTTTCCGTAGGTGGGATTGTAGACGGTGCTGGTGATGCGCGAGCGGCCGTCCTCGCGGAGGATCTCGGCAGTGTTGCCGGAGGGGAACTGGCCGGTGAATAGGCCGACGTGGGCGTGGAGCGTCCAGGCGCCTTTCTTGTCGGGCGACCAAAGGATGCCCAGGCGTGGGGTGGCGCCGTCGAGGGTAGTGGGGTTGACCTCAAAGAAGTAGCGCAGGCCGTAGGCGATGTGGACGCGATGGCCAACGTTCCAGTCATCCTGGACGAAGAAGGCGTGTTTTTGCGTCGTGAAGTCGACGGTGGGAGTGCCGGTGACACTCGAGAAGACGGTGGGCGTGCCGCCGGGGAGGCCGGCCAGCGCGCGGCGGTACTGCTCGAGGCCGCTGATGAGGGCGGTCTGGCCGGTGGGCTGGTTGGCTGCGTTGAGGACGGGAGCTGTGCCTCCGCCGAAGACGTAGGAGCCGCTAAAGTCAGAGGGGATCTGGCGGTGGTCGATGTAGGCCAGGAGGAATGCGCCGAACTTGAGCGTGTGGGCCTTGGTGGTGAGGATGGCGTCGTCGTCAAACTCAACGTTGAGCTCGTGGGTCTGGGCCGCGCCGCCGAGGGCACCTCCTCCCGTGAAAGCTCCGGCTACCTGGAGCTGCGGTGCGGTCGAGAGCGGCGCGTCATCTTCGCCGTCGAAGCGCAGGCTGAGACGGGCCTCATGCATCAGGTGGGCGGAGGCGGTGGTAATGTCGCTGACGCGGAAGATGTGCTCGTAGCGGCTGGCGTTATAGCCGGTCTCGGCGAGCGAGGTGCCGCCGACACCCACGTTGAGCAGGCTGTTGACGTTGGCGCTGTAGCTGGCGATGAAGGTGTTCTTTGGGCCGAGCTGCCAGTCCACGCGCGCGGTGCCGATCCAGAGGCGCTGCGGCGTGGCCACATTGGCGGAGGTCTGGACCTGGTTGCCGGAGGGGTCGAGAATGACAGCGTCGACGACGGCGAAATTATTGATGCTGCGGTGTTCGAGCGCGAGAGCAAAGTCGCTGCCGGCACCCTGGCGGACGTGCGGGCGGACGGGGCCGCTGAGCTCGAAGCCGTAACGCTGCTTGCCGATGGCGGCTTTCGAGGTCGAGAAGGGATCTTTGGCGTTCTCGAAGGGGCTGCCGTTGGTGGTGAAGAGGGCGCCGTGAAAAACTTTTTGACCGGGTTTGGTGTAAACCTCGACCCGGCCTCCTTCGAAGGGAGGCTCGCGATACTCGGCGGAGAACTGGTCGGGGTTGACCTTGATGTAGGCGATAGAGGCTTTGGGTGGCAGATTGCTCGAGCCCTGGAAGCCGTCGACGGAGATGGTGGTGTTGGCGGGGCTGCCTCCGGTGAGGGCGGCGAGCTGCTGGAGCTCGCGAAGGAGGTCGTCAGGGTCGTCGGCGAGCTGCTGGAGCTCGGCGCCGGAGATAGTTTGCGAGGGGCCGGTGGAGGTAGCGGAGGGAGGTGCGTCGGTGTCGGCGCTGACGTCGATGTCGGTCTGGACGGCTTCGGGCTGGAGCGTGAGGTCGAGTGGGAGAGTAGGCGCTTTGGGAAGTTGCAGGAGCAGGGTTGCGAAGCCGGGCGCGGAGACGGAGATCTGGTGAGGGCCGTCGGGGAGGCAGGGCATGCGGAAGCGGCCGTCGGGGCCGGTGGTGGCGGTCTGAGTGCTGGCTTTGGTGGCGTCTAGGGTGAGGGTTGCACCGGGAATGAGCGCCTGCGTGCTGTCGTGTACGGCGCCGATGAGGGCTGTGCCTCGGCAAGGCGCGTTTTGTGCAGACGCAAAGGTGCAGGCCGCGCAGACAGCGGCGCCGGTGAAGAGCTTATGCATGGTTGCTTGGCCTCGGTACGGGTTCTGAAATAAGCCGTGTTTCTGGGCATACGCGAGGCGGGCGAGGGAAGTTCCCTTAGTGTGAAGTTCCTGCGTAAAAAGCCCGGATGGCGGCCACGACGGTGTCTTGCTCGTCCTCGCGGAGCTCTGGGTAAATAGGCAGGGCGAGGACCTCGGCGGCGGCGCGCTCGGACTCAGGAAAGTCTCCGGCGCTGTAGCCGAGGTGGGAGAGGGCAGCTTGCAGATGGAGGGGCAGGGGGTAGTAGATCTCAGAGCCGATGCCGAGTGCGGTAAGGTGGGCGCGGAGCTCGTCACGGCGGGGGGCGCGGACGACGTACTGGTGGAAGACGTGCAGGGCGCGCGGGTGGGTATAGGGCAGGACGACGCCGTCGGCGATGGTGCGTGGATGCTCGGGGCTGGTGAGGACGCCGACGCCGGCCGCGAGGAAGAGCTGGTTGTAGCGGGCGGCAAGCGCGCGGCGGCGGGCGTTTCCCAGAGGTAAGTACTTGAGCTTGATCTCGAGCACGGCGGCCTGCAGCGTGTCGAGGCGGGAGTTCCAGCCGACTTCGTCGTGGAAGTAGCGGCGCGTCATGCCGTGGGCGCGGAGGGACTGGGCGCGGGCGGCGAGGTCGGGGCTAGGGGTGGTGACGAGGCCGGCATCGCCCATGGCGGCTAAGTTTTTGGTGGGATAGAAACTGAAGGCGGCGGCTGTGCCGAGCGAGCCAGCAGGGCGCAGGGTGCCGTCAGGCGAGGTCCAGCCGGCGCCGAAGGCCTGCGCGGCGTCCTCGATGAGGACGAGGCCGGGGATGTCCGGGGCGAGGCTTTCAAAGACGTCCCAGTCGGCGCACTGACCGTAAAGATGCACGGGCAGGATGGCCTGGAAGGGCGGGGCGGACGGGCTGTGAACGAGCTCGCGGACGGCGTCGGGTGAGAGATTAAAGGTGAAGGGGTCGATGTCGGCGAAGATGGGGCGGGCTCCGGCGCGGAGAATGGCGCTGGCGGAGGCAAAGAAGCTGAACGGCGACGTGACGACGCCGCAGCCGGGCTGTGGCTGGCCGGTGGGGTCGCCAAGGCCGGCGGCGGCCAGCGCAAGCCAGAGGGCGTCCGTGCCGCTGGCGCAGCCGATGGCGTGAGGGACGTGGCAGACCTTGGCGGCGGCTGCTTCAAACGACGCGACCTGCGGGCCTAGGATGAAGCGCTGCGACAGGCAGACAGCCTCGATGGCAGGCATGAGTTCGTCGCGCAGCTGGGCGAACTGCCGTGCGAAGTCCAGCATGGGAACCGGCTGCAACGTGGTTTGGGGAAGGACCGCGGACACCCGTGTATCGTACATCGGCGAGGGCAGCCGCCGAAGCAGGCAGAAGCACACGATGTGACTTGAATTTGGCTCGGCAAGCCCGTATGGTGGAAGGGTTTGGGTTCGTACTACGTTTGCGGCATTGACGTTTATGATTATGGAAGCTTACGGGCTTTCACACTCGCACCACCCACTGCTAACCGGGAGCCTTACCCGGCATGAAAACTTAGGAGATCGGCACTATGGAATCGAAGCCGGCACAGAATATTCAGGACACCTTCCTGAACACGGTTCGCAAGGATAAAAGTCCGATTACGATTTACCTGGTCAGCGGCGTAAAGCTGACGGGGAAGATCCGGTCTTTCGACAAGTACTCGGTTCTGCTCGAGAACAACAGCCAGGAGCAGTTGATCTTCAAACACGCGATTTCGACGGTAGTGAGCGGGCGTCCCGGCAGCTCCGCGCATGGCGATGTGCGCGGCGACGTGCGTTCCCACGTCATGGTGAGTGCGCATGCGCCGGCGGAGCACTCCGCGGGTGAATAAAGCTGCGGTGCGGGTGCGCGGCTGAGCCGGAAGCGGCCGACCGAGGCCGACGCAGGCCCCGAGTCTCGGGCCGCGACAACCCATTCGGCCTTGCCCCGGGCGGAGCGCGCGCTGCTGATTGCAGTCGAGTTCAGCGGCGAACGGCGTCGGCTGAGCACCGCGGCGCGGTTGGCTAGAAGCGCCGCGGCGGTGCGCGCGGAAGGCGCAGACGACGCTGAAGTTTCAGCAGATCGAGAGCCCGGCGTCGGCGCTGCAAGCGCCGACTTTGCAGCCTCACTTGCCGAATTCGAAGAGCTGGCTCGCAGCGCCGGCGCCGAAGTCATCTCGACGGTAGTGCAGCGGCGTCCGCGTCCGGATGCGGCCACGCTGGTCGGCACGGGCAAGATCGAAGAGATCGAGGGCCTCGCCTTGTCCTCTGGCGCCGACCTGGTGCTGTTCGACCATGACCTCACGCCCTCGCAGCTGCGCAACCTCGAGGACCGGCTGCCCTGCCGGGTGATCGACCGGACACAGTTGATCCTGGACATCTTTGCACGGCACGCGCGGACGCGCGAAGGTCAGCTGCAGGTCGAGCTAGCGCAGCTCGAGTATCAGCTGCCGCGGCTTGCGGGCAAGGGTAAGGCCATGAGCCAGCTGGGCGGCGGCATCGGCACGCGCGGACCAGGCGAAACCAAGCTTGAGACCGACCGGCGCAAGATCAACCGGCGCATCGACCACGTGAAGGAGCAGCTGGAGTCGGTACGCACCATTCGCCGCCAGCAGCGGCAGCGGAGGGAGGCGGTTCCGGTTCCGGTGGTCGCGCTAGTGGGCTACACCAACGCCGGCAAAAGCACGCTGTTCAACGCGCTCACAGCGTCCGGAGTGCTTGAGAGCGCGCGGATGTTCGCCACGCTCGACCCAAAGCTGGCGCAGATGCAGCTGCCCTCGCGGCGCAGGATTCTGCTGTCGGACACCGTCGGCTTCATCCGCGACCTGCCGCATACGCTGGTGACGAGCTTTCGCGCGACGCTCGAAGAGGTTGAGCGGGCGGAGGTGCTGCTGCATGTCCGTGACGCAACGAGCGAGCAGATGGATGAGCAGAAGCAGCAGGTAGCGCAGGTGCTGAGCGAGCTCGACGTCGCGGACAAGCCGATGATCGAGGTGTTGAACAAGGTCGATCTCGTGCCGGAGGAGCAGCGGCATCTGCTGCCCACCGGGGCGGATCGGGTGGCGGTTTCTGGTCTGAGCGGGTTCGGACTGGACGCGCTGCTGGCCGCAATTGACGAGGCGCTCACACGCGATCCGCTGGCCGAGGCGGTGTTTCGCATTCCGCAAAGCGAGGGCGGCGTGGTGGCGGCGCTCGAGGCGGGCGGAGTGGTGAGCGAGCGGCGATTCGAGGGCAATCTGGCGTACTTCCGGGTGGTTGGACCGGCTTCGTTACTGGGCCGTTACAGGCGATTTCGTCACCGGGAAGATGCAGACGCGTAGATTCGGTAATCGCTCAGGCTGTTCGTTTACCGCACGAGCTGGTTGACACTGGCTCCTTGGCTTCGCTATAAAGCAGAGAGACTTCTTACCATCTGGACCGAAATCCAACCGCCGGAAGATGTGCTTCCGGCCTGAGTTTACGAGGCTTACGGCAGCTTCCTCCCGCTGCTTATTTCGCATGGGCGACATTCTGAATAAAGTAGGTGAACTCATGCTCGGCTCCGTGCCGACGATGCTGTTCTTTATCGTGCTGGTGGTGGCGTACGGCTTCCTGGTGCGGCGTCCGCTCGACAAGATCCTGGCCGAGCGGCGCGCGCGGACGACGGGCGCGGTTGAGCAGGCGCAGGGAGCGCTCACTGCAGCCGAGGCAGAGACCGCAGTATTTGAGGACAAGCTTCGGGCGGCTCGGCGAGAGATTTTTGAGCTGCGGGAACGTAAGCTGAAGCAGTGGGCGACGGAGCGCGAACAGGCGCTCGAGCAGGCACGGGCGATAACGGCGGACAGGGTCTTCGCCGCGCGGCAGAAGCTTGATGAAAACGCGAAGTCGGCTCGGCAGCAGATCGAGGGCTTGAGCGGCGAGTTGAGCGCGCAGATCGTGCGTGCGGTGCTTCCGGCTGGCGCGCCCGGTGCGGAGGCTGCGCAATGATCACGACGCGTAGATTGCTTCGACTTCTCGGGATGGGCTGGCTTACGATCTCCCTCATGGGTCCGGTCAGCGCGCTTCATGCGCAGCAGGGGCCGGCGACCAGTGCGGGCGGAGAGCAGGCAACGCCGGCCGGAACGTCCGCGCAGGCCAATGAGCAGGAGCGGGACGAGAACGATGTCTACCGGCACTCGGCCATGGTAGGCAAGATCGGGCGCGTGTTCGGCATGAGTCCGGAGACCGCTTCGACCGTGTTCGAGGTGGGCAACTTTGCGCTCCTGGCAATCGGCGTGGGCTTGCTGCTGGCGAAGGTTTTGCCCAAGACCTTCCGCGACCGGAGCTCCGCAATCCAGAAGCATCTTCTCGAAGCGCGGGTAGCGACCGAGCAGGCGAATGTGCGGCTGAGCGGTGTAGAGGATCGGCTTTCAAAGCTGGACGAGCAGATTGCCGGGATGAAGGCGCAAGCAGAGAAAGATTCTGCGGCAGACGAGGCTCGGATCCGGGCTGCGGTCGAGGAAGAGAAGTGCAAGATTTTAGCGGCAGCCGACGGTGAGATTGCCGCGGCCTCGCAGCAGGCGCAACGGCAGCTCCAGCAGTATGCAGCGGAGTTGGCGATAGAACAGGCCGCCAAAAAGCTGGTCATCACGGCGGAGACCGATCGGCTGCTCGTGCAGAGCTTTGCGCGGCGGCTGGGCATGGATGACGCGAAGGGCGGGCAGAACTGATGGCTGGTGAATCGGTATTCGCTCCCAAATACGCTCATGCCTTTGTCTCGGTGGTGGCTTCGGCCGGGCTTGACGCAAGCGCGGCGCAGGCGCAGATGAAGGACTTTGCGACGACCTTTGCGGGAAGCCGCGAGCTGCGCGAAATCTTTGAGGATCCGTCCGTGCCGTCCGAGCAAAAGCTAAGCGTGCTCGATGTCTTGGCGGAGCGCCTGGGGATGATGCGTGAGGTGAGAAACTTCATCGCGGTCATCATGGATCACCAGCGGCTTGGTGAGCTGACAGAGATCCTGGCCGCGTATGATCAGGTGGCGGACACGAGCAAGGGTGTCGTCGAGGCCGAGGTGATCAGCGCGTGGGAGTTGAATGGCGAGGATCGCGCGGAGCTCGAGACGCAGGTGGCCAGGCTTGCTGGCAGCGCAGTCAGGATCACCTATGGGCTCGATCAAGCGTTGCTCGGAGGGGCGGTCGTCAAGGTCGGTTCGACGGTCTACGATGGGTCCGTACGCGCGCAGCTCGAGCAGATGAAGCGGAGCCTGATGAGCGCCTCGTAAGCGGGCTTCGGTTTGTAACATTTTGGAACACTGTGGCGGACTGCACAGGATTGGACGATAACGTATATGGCAACAATGAGAGCTGACGAGATTACCGCACTGCTGAGCCAGAAGATCGCGAATTACGAGCAGCGCGTGCAGGTTGATGAGGTAGGCACGATCATGTCGCTCGGCGACGGGATCGCTCGCGTGCATGGCCTGGATAAGGTGATGGCGGGTGAATTGATCGAGTTCCCGCATGGCGTCTCCGGCCTGGCGATGAACCTTGATGAAGATCAGGTAGGCGCGGTGCTGCTCGGCGACTTTGCAGAGCTGCGCGAGGGCGAGCAGGTGCGGCGTACGGGCAAGATCATGTCGGTGCCGGTGGGCGATGCCCTGATCGGGCGCGTGGTGAACGCGCTGGGCGATGCGATCGACGGCAAAGGCCCGATCGTGACCGACAAGTCGCTGCCGATTGAGCGTTTGGCCCCGGGCGTGATCGACCGCCAGAGCGTGCGTGAGCCGATGGCGACAGGTATCAAGGCGATCGACACGATGATTCCGATCGGGCGCGGCCAACGGGAATTGTTGATTGGCGACCGCCAGACGGGCAAGACGGCGATTGCGCTCGACACGATCATCAACTCGGCCAAGAACGATCTTATCTGCATCTACTGTGCAGTCGGCCAGAAGCGCTCTTCGGTGGCGCAAGTGGTGCAGACGCTTGAAGAGTATGGCGCGATGGCCTACACGATTGTGGTGGCCGCAACCGCTTCCGAGCCGGCGCCGATGCAGTACCTGGCTCCCTTTGCCGCGACTGCGATGGGCGAGTTTTTCCGCGACAGCGGACGGCATGCACTGATCATCTACGACGATCTATCCAAGCATGCGGCCAGCTATCGCGAGATCTCGCTGCTGCTGCGCCGTCCGCCAGGGCGCGAAGCCTATCCGGGTGACGTGTTTTATCTGCACTCCCGTCTGCTCGAGCGTTCGGCAAAGGTCTCGGACAAGCTGGGCGGAGGCTCGCTGACGGCGCTGCCGATCATCGAGACCCAGGCCGGCGACGTGTCGGCCTACATTCCGACCAACGTGATCTCGATTACGGACGGACAGATTTTTGTCGAAACGGATCTCTTCAATTCGGGCGTGCGTCCGGCGGTGAACGTTGGTCTGTCGGTTTCGCGTGTCGGCTTTGCGGCGGCGATCAAGGCGGTCAAGCAGGTTGGTTCGACCTTGAAGCTCGATCTCGCGCAATATCGTGAGCTAGCGGCGTTCTCGCAGTTCGGCTCTGACCTCGACAAGGTGACGCAGAACCAGTTGAACAAGGGTTCACGCCTGGTGGAACTACTCAAGCAGCCGCAATTTCGGCCACTCTCTCCAGAGAAACAGGTAGCCATTTTGTACGCTGGCGTGAATAGTCTTCTGGATGACGTTGAGGTCAAGGATCTACGCGCGTTTGAGGACGGCTACTATCCCTATCTCGAGTCGGCGCATCCGGACATCCTCAAGGACATTGCGACCAAGAAGGCCCTCGACGACGATCTGCGCCAGCGTCTGACAGACGCAATCAACGAATATAAGGGCAGCTTCCTGGCAGGTCTGAAAGACAAGGACAGCGCAAGCTCGAAAGAGCTTGTCGGGTCAGAAGCCACGAACGCGACCGCAATGGTGGGCAACAAGTAACCATGGCGAACGTTCTCGATTTACGGCGCCGCATTCGCAGTGTGAAGAACACGCGGCAGATTACCAAGGCCATGAAGATGGTTTCGGCGGCGAAGCTGCGCCGGGCGCAGGAGCGGGCGATGCAGGCCCGTCCGTACGCGCAGATGTTGGTAAACGTGCTTGAATCTTTAGTGCGGCGGGCTGACCTCTACGACGAGCAGACGGGCGAGATTCTCAATCCGCTGCTGGTCCAACGCGAAGAGAAGAACGTGCTGGTGATTGTGATTGCCGGCGACAAGGGCTTTGCTGGCGGCTTCAACTCAAACGTAGGCAAGGCGGCACAGAAGTTCATCGACCAGCGCGTGGCCAAAGGGCAGAACATCGATCTTGAGCCGATTGGCAAGAAGGCGATTGGGTTTTACAAGCGCCGGTTTGAGCCGGCGCAGTATGAGAAGACCGAAGAGCGCTACGATAACGACCTATCGGTTCACTACGGGTCAATTCGTCATCGCGCAAAGCAGGTTGAGGTAGCGGCCGAACATCCGGATCTGCTGCTGCGCTCAAACTACGAGGATGTTGCGGAGATGGCGCGATCGATCGTCGCGCGCTACGAGCACGCGGAGATTGATTCGGTCTACCTTGTCTACAACGAGTTCAAGTCGGTGTTGGCGCAACGCATCGTCGTTGAAAAGCTGCTGCCCATTGTTGAGCTCGGCTCGCATACGATTGAGACCGCGCAGGAGATGACCGAAGAGGAGCGCGAGGCGGCGGTTCGCGCAGCTGAGTCGGAAGGCATCAGCGTGCATGCGCCGGACAAGAGCGCGTTTGAGGATGAGGCCAAAAAGTTCGGCACGGCCGATGTGGACTATTTATATGACCAGTCGCCCGAAGAGCTTTTCCGTCATCTGCTGCCACGCTATGTAACGACACAAATCTTTCATGCGCTGCTCGAGTCAACGGCAGCGGAACATGCGGCGCGCATGACGGCGACCGATGCGGCGACCAAGAATGCGGGGGACTTGATCGATTCGCTGTCGCTGACCATGAATCGTGTGCGGCAGGCGGCGATTACCAAGGAGATTATCGAAATTGTGAGCGGAGCGGCAGCGCTGTAACGCCTGCTCGATAAGAAAGAGACTATGGCAGAGAATATTGGCAAGGTAATTTCAATCAGCGGACCGGCCGTTGACGTTCAGTTTGAAGAGAAGACGATGCCGCCGATCTACCAGGCGCTGCGGATTACGAGCGAGGGCTTCGATGTGCCGACTCCGCTCGACGTGGTCGTGGAGGTGCAGCAGCATCTCGGCGAGGGCCGCGTGCGCTGCATCGCGATGGTGGCCACAGAGGGCATGGTGCGCGGCATGAACGCGCACGACACGGGCAACGGCATCATGGTTCCGGTGGGGCGTGAAACGCTTGGCCGTGTGCTGAACGTGCTGGGGCAGCCGGTCGATGAGCTTGGGCCGGTGGATGCCAAGGTGCACATGCCCATCCACCGACAGGCGCCTGCGTTTGACGAGCAGTCCACCTCGGAAGAGATGTTCGAGACCGGCATCAAGGTCATCGACCTGATTCAGCCGTTCTTAAAAGGCGGCAAGATTGGCCTGTTTGGCGGCGCGGGTGTGGGCAAGACCGTCGTAATTCAGGAGCTGATCAATAACGTTGCATCACAGCACGGAGGCTTCTCGGTATTTGCCGGCGTTGGAGAGCGGACGCGCGAGGGCAATGACCTTTGGCATGAGTTCCAGGAGTCGGGCGTCATTGACATTCACGACTTCAACAAGAGTAAGGCCGCGCTGATCTACGGCCAGATGACCGAGCCTCCAGGGGCGCGTCTGCGCGTGGCGCTGACCGGCCTGACTGTTGCCGAGTACTTCCGCGACGAAGAGGGTGCCGATACACTGCTGTTCATCGACAACATCTTCCGGTTTACGCAGGCCGGGTCGGAGGTTTCGACGCTGCTGGGGCGCATGCCATCCGCGGTCGGCTACCAGCCCAACCTGGCGACCGAGATGGGCGAGTTGCAGGAGCGGATTACCTCGACGAAGAAGGGTTCGATCACGTCTGTGCAGGCTGTCTATGTGCCGGCCGATGACTTGACTGATCCTGCGCCCGCAACCACGTTTGCTCACCTGGATGCGACGACGGTGCTGTCGCGGCCCTTGTCGGAGTTGGGAATCTATCCTGCGGTCGATCCGCTGGCGTCCACCTCACGCATTCTTTCACCGCGCGTGGTTGGGCAAGAGCACTACGACGTCGCTCAGGGCGTGAAGCGGATTCTACAGCGCTACAAGGACTTGCAAGACATCATTGCCATTCTCGGAATCGACGAGCTTTCAGAAGACGACAAGATTACAGTCGCCCGGGCACGGAAGGTTCAGCGCTTTCTCTCGCAGCCCTTCCACGTGGCCGAAATCTTCACCGGCATTCCCGGCGCATACGTCAAGGTCGAGGACACGGTCCGCAGCTTCAAGGAGATCATCGAAGGCAAGCACGACGATATCCCGGAGCAGGCATTTTACCTCAAGGGCGGCATCGAGGATGTAAAGGCAGCTGCAGAAAAGATGAAGCAGGCGGCCTAATGGCAGACCAGGCTCAAGGCGGAAAGTTGGCAGTGCGGCTGGTGACTCCGGACCGCATGCTGGTCGATGCGACGGCAGATGCAGTGGAGCTGCCGTCAGCTTCGGGCTATCTCGAGGCACTGTACGGGCATGCGCCGTTGCTTGCGGAACTGGGCGCGGGCGAGGTGCGGCTGCATGGCGGCAGTGCGGGCGAGCAGAAGTTCTTTGTTGCCTGGGGCTTTGTTGAGATCTTGCCGGAACGGGTAACCATCCTGGCGGAAACAGCTCTGCCGCCAAACGAGATCGACCGTGGCAAGGCTGAGCAGGAGTTGCAGGACGCACAGAAGCGTTGGGCTGAGGCCGGCGACGATGCGGAGAAGTATGCAGATGCCAACGAGCACACCCGCAAGGCGGAAGCGGAGCTCCAAGCCGCAGAGGGCAAGAGCTAAAGTCAAGAGCAAGTACGAAGCAATTCGCTCTAAGGCTAGATGAACGCGCGCATCTTAGAAACTATGGCATCTGCGTGTGTGATTGGCTCGGGTCCTAATGGTATGTCGGCGGCGATCGTACTCGCGCAAGCGGGTGTCGAGACGACGGTTGTTGAGCGGAATGGCCTCATCGGTGGGGGATGTTCGACTGCTGAGGCGACGCTGCCGGGGTTTCGGCATGATCTTGGGTCGTCGGTGTACCCGATGGGGTATGCGAGCCCTTTCTTTCGTTCGCTGAACCTGGGCGTCGACTGGATAGAACCGCCGGCCTGCTGCGCGCATCCGCTCGATGACGGGACAGCGGTTATGCTCGAGCACTCGGTTGAGGCTACGGCGGAGGGCTTAGACTCGGACGATCGCGCAACTTACGGTGCGCTGATGAACTCCACGGTTGCGGACATGCCGAAGATCATTGGCGAGCTTTTGGGGCCGGTCGTGCATCTGCCGCAGGCTCCGTTGGCTCTGGCACGGTTTGGACTTTCGGCGCTGCTTCCCGCGACGACCTTGGCTAAGCTGCGGTTCAGGGGTGCACGGGCGCGGGCACTGTTTGCCGGGATGGCGGCGCACTCGGTGCTGCCCTTGGAGGAGCCCACCTCAGCCGCGGTCGGCTTGGTGCTGATGGCGGTAGGGCATGCGAGCGGCTGGCCGGTCCTCGGCGGTGGGTCGCAGACGCTGGTGGACGCGCTGGCCGAAAAGCTCAAGGCCCTCGGTGGAGAGATCTGGACCGGGCGCGAGGTGACGGAGCTGGGTCCGGAGAGCCTGACCTTGGCGGACGTGACGCCACGACAGCTCTTGCGCATCGCGGGGAACAAGCTTCCGGAAAGTTATCGCAAACAGCTGGAGGTGTTTCGCTATGGAGCGGGCTCCTTCAAGGTCGACTATGCGTTGAGTGAGCCGATTCCATGGACAGCAAGGGAGTGTGGGCGGGCGGCAACGGTGCATCTGGGAGGCACGCTCGAAGAGATTGCCACGTCTGAGCGGATGTTGGCGGCGGACCGGCCGTTTGTGCTGCTGGTGCAGCCCTCACTCTTCGACCCAACGCGCGCGCCGGCAGGCAAGCATACGGCGTGGGCGTATTGCCATGTTCCGAACGGCAGCACGGTGGACTATCTAGAAGCTCTGGAGCGTCAGATCGAGCGGTTTGCCCCGGGCTTCCGGGAATGCGTGCTGGCGCGGGCGATCTCGCCTCCGGCGCAGCTCGAGGCCTGGAATCCGAACCTGGTTGGTGGCGATTTGTCGGCTGGAGCGATGAGCCCGAAGCAGCTGGTGTTTCGGCCCACGCCGACGCTCTACCGGACGCCGGTGAAGGGGTTGTATTTCTGCGGAGCGTCGACGCCGCCGGGGGGCGGAGTGCACGGAATGGCGGGCTTTCATGCGGCAACGGTTGCGCTCGGGGATCTCAAGCTGGCGGAGCGGGGAACAGCGCGATGAGCCCGCATTTGCGCCTGCCAGCAACGTCGGCGAATCTGGGTCCGGGATTCGACGCGCTGGGATTGGCGATGACGCTCTACCTGACGGTAGAGGCGGAGGTCGCCGAGGTGTTCGGGATCGAGGCGCACGGTCTTGATGCGGATCTGGTCGGAAGACTGGAAGGCAACCTGATGCTCGAGACGTATCGTGCGCTCGCTGCCACCGGGCCGGCGCTGCGATTGCGGGTGCAAAACGAGATTCCCCTGGGGATGGGCTGTGGGTCGAGTGCGGCGGCGCTGCTGGCCGGTGTGCTGCTGGCGAATCACTTTGGTGAGCTGCGGATGTCGCCGGAGGCGGTGCTTGTGGAGGCCTGCCAGCGAGAGGGTCATCCGGATAACGTAGCGGCTTGTTTTCTGGGCGGCATGACGGCTTCGGCGATGGTGGACGGACGGGTTGAGGCGGCGAGCGTAGGGCGCGAACTGCCGTGGAGGCTGCTGCTGGCGATTCCTGGCGCGAGCCTGGCGACCTCCGAAGCCCGGGCCTTGCTGCCGGCGAGCTACATGCGGGCGGACGCGGTGGCAAACGTGCAGGCGACGGCGCTGCTGGTTTCGGCCTTCGCGTTGGGCCGGCCGGAGCTGTTGCGGGCGGCTACCCGGGACCGCATGCATCAGTCCTACCGTAGCGCGGCCTGTCCGCTGTTGCCGTTGTTGGCACCGCTGGCCGCTGCGGAAGGCGTGTTCTCGGTGACGCTGAGCGGTGCCGGGCCTTCGGTATTGTTGATTGCAGATGCCTCAGCCGATCCGGACTTCCTGAGGAGCACGATCAGGGCCGCAGCACACGACCCGGGTCTGCGCGTTCTTGAGGCCAGCATCGCAGGGGGCGCGGAGTCCTGGTAACTATTACTAATGACTGGAAAAGGTACTCTTTACACCCTGCGAAACTCTCAGTACGGTATGGCTGTGGGCAGTTCTGGGGAGGGCTGCATCACCGCCCGTCGACCTTGCTTTCGCGAGGTCCGGGCGTTCCCAAACAGCCGGGATGAATCTCGCTGAAATAGTTTGCATCTATTCTTAGGATGCCGGGAGAGACCGGCTGGAGGATGATCGAGATGGCTGGTCAGTTTGTAAGTGAAGTAAGCGATGCGAACTTCGAGCAGGATGTGCTGAAGAGTGAGCAGCCGGTCTTGGTAGACTTTTGGGCTGCGTGGTGCGGTCCCTGCCGTGCGCTTGCCCCCGTGGTGGATGAAGTCGCCACGCAGTACAACGGCAAGCTGAAGGTGATGAAGATGGACGTGGACAAGAACAGCTCCACGCCTTCGCGCTATGGAATTCGTGGCATCCCTGCGCTGCTGATCTTTAAGGATGGCAAGGTTGCCGACCAGATCGTCGGCTTTGTGCCTAAGGAGCAGATTGAGCAGTCAGTGAAGAAGGTCTTGAACGCGCCAGTCGCGGTATAAACCGGTCTATGTTCGTTTCACAAAAACCTCCCAGGCGGGAGGTTTTTGTGTCTGCCGGTAAGCGTGGGTACACGGCGTATGCGGAATTGATCTAGCATCGATCTATGTTGGAGTGGACCTTGATCCGCGGGATAATGGTGGCCTTCTTTATCCTGGCCAACAGCTTCTTTGTGGCGGCCGAGTTTGCGCTGGTGAGCATCCGCGAAACGCGCGTCCTGCAGCTGATCGCCCATGGGCGTCCGGGAGCGCGAACCGTGCTGCAGCTGAAGCAGTCGCTCGATGATTTTCTGCCCGCGGTGCAGTTCGGGGTGACGCTGGCGGCGCTGGCGCTGGGCTGGCTGGGTGAACCTGCCCTGGCTGAGGTGATTACGAAGGCGGCGAGCCGTCTCTTGGCTCATGTCCCGGCACATCTGGCGGCTTACAGCGATGCTCTGGCCGTAGTGCTGGCCTTTGCGCTGATCACTTACTTCGAGGTGCTGCTGGGAGAGCTGGTGCCGAAGTCGCTGGCGCTACAGCGGACGGAGCGGATTGCGCTCGCGGTGGCTGGGCCAATGGACGTATTTATGCGGATGACGCGGCCCGCAGTGCGCTTGATGAACGGCTCGGCGACGCTGGTGCTCAAGCTCTTCCGCGCCCCGCTGCAGGGCGAAGGCATGGTCCACAATCCGGAGGAGCTGAAGCTGATTGCCACCACTGCCCGGAAGATGGGTCTGTTGGCCGGCTTTCAGGAAGAGTTGATTCACGGCACGATCGAGCTGAGCCATGTGGTGGTGCGCGAGATCATGACGCCGCGCGGCAAAATCTTTGCCCTGCCAACGACGTTGGCCCTGGAGCGGGCGAGCGCGCGGATTGTCGATGAGCAGCATAGTCGGGTGCCGGTCTACGATCCGCGGCGGGGTTCCGAGCACATCCTGGGCATGGTGCACTCGAAAGATGTTTCGCGGCTGATGCACTTTCGCGCCACGACGCTGGGGCTGGGGGCGACCGGCGAGAGTGGGTTGACGCTGAGTGACGTGATGCGCGAGGTGATGTTTGTGCCCGAGACCAAGCTGGCGGGGGAGCTGCTGCTCGAATTTCAGAAGCGCCGGCAGCAGATGGCCATCGTGGTGGATGAGTATGGGTCGACCGTGGGCCTGGTGACGGCGGAGGATGTACTCGAACAGGTGGTCGGGGAGCTCGAAGACGAGTTCGACGTAGGCACGCAGGCTGCGCTGCCGTCGACCTCCGGGCCAGTGACGATCGACGGCAGCACGACGCTCCGGGATCTGAGCACGCAGCTGGGCTGGCCGTTTCCGAAGAAGCCTGGAGTCGAGACGCTGGCGGGCTTCCTGCTGGGCGAGCTTGGCCACCTGCCAGAGACAGGGGAGACGGTGGTTCACGCGGGCCGCTCATTCGCAGTCGTGGAGCGGAATGGCCTGCGCATCAGCCGGGTGCGGGTCAAGACGCTGGCTGCTGGCGAGGCGGACGACGCTGCGCCTGGGGAGGGTACGGAGGGGAACGGCCTGGAGGTTTCGGCGTGAGCGCTGGCCAGGCGGTGCGGGCAGGAGTGCGGGCGGGTGGCCGGCGTCTGCTGCTGACCTTGCCGGTACTTTGGCTGGTGCTCTCGGTGGTGTTTTTGCTGATCCACCTGGTTCCGGGGGATCCAATCGTGCAGATGCTCGGCGAGGGGGCTACGGCGTCGGACGTGTCGGCGCTGCGCCATGCGTACGGGCTGGACGCACCGCTGACCACCCAGTACGGACGGTACCTGACGGGGGTCTTGCATGCCGACCTGGGGCAATCGCTGCGGCTGCGGGACTCGGTAACCCATCTGGTGCTGGAGCGCTATCCTTATACGCTGGCTTTGGCGCTAGCGGCTTTGGCGCTGGGTCTCGCGGCAGCGGTGCCGGCCGGAGTCTGGGCCGCGACCAACCGGAACGGCTGGCAGGACAGGATGATGGGAGTGATTTCGCTGGTCGGGCTCTCGTTCCCGAACTTTGCGCTCGGACCGATCCTTATTCTGCTGTTTTCGATCCGCCTGGGATGGCTGCCGGTGTCGGGCGCGGGCAGCGGGTTGAATTTTTTCGCGCATCTGGTCTTGCCGGCGGTAACGCTGGGCAGCGGTCTGGCGGCGATCCTGACCCGCATGGTGCGGACGGCGATGCTCGAGGAGCTCGGCCAGGAGTACATCCGGACGGCGCGGGCGAAGGGGTTGAGCGAGGCGGCGGTGCTCTATCGGCACGCTCTGCGCAACGCGCTCTTGCCGGTGCTGACGGTGGTGGGGCTGCAGTTTGGGAGCCTGCTGGCCGGGGCGATCGTGACCGAAACCATCTTCAGCCTGCCGGGGATCGGGAGGCTGACGTTGTCGGCGATCTCGAATCGGGATTACTCGCTGGTGCAGGGATGCATTTTAGCGATCGGACTGACGTATGTGGCCGTCAATCTTATGACCGATTTGGTGTATTCCCTGGCCAATCCGAGGATGAGAAGCTAGCGAGGTGGGAGTAAAGACGCGAAGATGCGCAGAGGACACCAGCTTCGAGCCATGATCGCCGCAGGGCTGACGCTTGCTCTCTTGCCTGTGCACGCTCTGGCGCAGGAAAAGGAGGCTCCGCGGGCGGTGCCTTTGCCGCGGCCAGTGCCGCCGCTGCCGGGAGCGCGTGGGCCGGTGCCCGATCCGGTAAGTCCGCCGGCACGGATAGTCATGGAAGAGCGTGTCCATCTGCGCTTCTATCTGCCGCCCGGATGGAATCTGGTCAGGAAGGACGGCGAGGTCAGCACGTTTCATCTGGACGCAAGAACGGCGCCGCACCACGCGGAGATGCTGGTGGTGGCGACGCTGGCCTTCAATCCGTATCCTGCCTCGACCTTCAGCGGAGCATTGTTTTACGTAAGCCAGACTCCGCACAGTTCGCCCGCGTCGTGTGTGGCGCAGACGACCTTTCGTCCGGAGAAGCCGCTAGAGCCGGCGACCATCGCCGACGTCGCATTTTCGCGCGGCAAGGATGAACACGGGCACATCTGCACGGAGGCTCGTGATGTGACGTACACGGCGTTGCGCCGGGGAAGCTGCCTGCGGTTCGATCTCGCGGTGAATACATTTTGCGGAGGAGAAGACAGCGGCGCGCAGGACCTGACGGAGGCGCAGCTGGGGGCAGTGTTCAAGCGAATGGAAGGCATTCTGGAGAGTGTGGAATGGACGCAGGAGTGAGCCGCGGCCAGCGAGAAGCGCCGAATCTACTCCGGCAGCAAAGGCACCACTTCGGGCCGGAGGGTGCCAGAGCCAGTGTGCAAGAGGGCGAGCGTGACTGGAAGACGAAAGCGGCGAGGTCCGGCACTGCCCGGATTGAGCAGGAGAACGCCGTTGCGATGTTCCACAGCGGCTTTGTGCGAGTGACCGCTGACCACGACGGAGATGTGAGCCGCAACCGGGTCGAGGTCGAGATCCTGCAGAGAATGAACCAGATAGAAGAGGTGACCGTCGAGTTCGACAGCTTCGGTCGCCGGCAGGGAGGCGCAGGGTCCGTGCGTGTCGATATTGCCGCGAATAGCGGTGACGGGGGCAAGCGTGCGCAGTTTCTCAAGGATGGCAGGATCACCAACGTCGCCGGCATGCAGGATGTGATCGGCGCCGGCGAGGGCGGCCAGAGCTTCGGGGCGCAGCAGGCCGTGAGTGTCGGAGAGGATGCCGATGAGCATAAGAGGCCCAAAAGGAGCGAAGATTCCAGGCGGACCAGGCTGTTTCAGCCCAGTCCGTTCGAAAGTCGAGTACGCGGGTCGAGCTGGTCGCGGAGGGCGTCCCCGATGAAGTTGAAGGAGAGTACGGCGAGCATGACGGCCATGGCAGGAAAGAAGACGAGGTGTGGAGCATCAAAGAGGTGCGAGCGTCCGTCGTTGAGCATCGAGCCCCAACTGGCGGCGGGCGCGGGTATTCCGAGTCCGAGAAAGCTTAGCGTGGCTTCGGCGAGCACGGCGCCGGCCATGCCGACAGCGGCCTGCACGATGAGCGGCTGCAGGAGGTTAGGCAGAATGTGCCGCGTGATAAGACGTAGGTCGGAGGCGCCGAGAGCGCGGGCAGCTTCGACGAACTCGCGCTCTCGTAAGGCCAGAACCTGCGCCCGGACAAGGCGCGCATAGCCGACCCAGCCGGAGAGGGAGAGGGCAACGATGAGATTGAACAAGCCGGGACCTAAGAATGCGACGAAGGCGATGGCCAGCAAAATTCCGGGAAGGGCCAGAAAGGCGTTGGTGAGATAAACGTTGATGACGGTGTCGGTAAGTCCTCCGTAGAAGCCGGCGAAGCATCCTGCCAGAAGACCGACGGTAAGGGAGATAGCCACGACGGAGACGGCCACGAGCAGCGAGATGCGAGCACCGAACAAGACGCGGGAGAGGATATCGCGGCCGAGTTCGTCGGTGCCAAACAGATGAGCGGAGCCGGGGAGGAGCATGCGGGCATTGAGATCAAGATGGGCAGGATCAAAGGGCGCGAGCTTGGGCGCTAAAAGGGCGGTGAGCACAAAGCCGGTGAGCAGAACGATGCCTGTCGCGGCGAGTGGCTGCCGGGCGCTGAAGCGGAGAACCCATCCGGAGAGGAAGCGTTTTCGTAGGAGCAAAGGTGGAGGGGAAGGCAGTGCCGTCCCGGACTGCGGAGGAGAGTTTATGTGCGTTGCCTGCATCAGAATCTGCTTTTGACTTGCCGTATGCTTCCGCGCTGCTTGATCGTTGGTGGAAGCTGTTGATTTCACTCCGCAACCAGGGTTTGTTTCCTTGACTTTGGCCAGCCGGCTGGGGAAACTTCATGTAGTGCCGATTTCCGGTTGTTTCACTTTACTTGCGCAGCATAGGAGTGGTCGTTCATGAGCCTCAAAGGAGAAAAAGCAGTTGTCTGTGGTGCCGGCGGATTTATCGGCGGTCACTTAGTCAAGCACCTGATCGACAGTGGCGTGGAGGTAGTACGCGCGGTCGACATCAAGCCATTGGACGAATGGTATCAGGTGACGAAAGGAGTGGAGAGCCTCTCCCTTGACCTGAAGGATAAATCGAATTGCCTGAAAGCAGCAGACGGTGTGACTGCAGTTTTCCAGTTGGCTGCCGATATGGGAGGCATGGGCTTCATTGAGAACAACAAGGCGCTCTGTATGCTCTCGGTGCTGACGAACACGCACATGCTGATGGCCGCGCGGGAGAAAGAGGTCGAGCGTTTCTTCTTCTCGTCCTCGGCCTGTGTGTACAACGCCGAAAAGCAGACCAGCCCGGATGTGGTGGCGCTCAAAGAAGCCGATGCTTACCCGGCGATGCCGGAGGACGGGTACGGATGGGAGAAACTCTTTTCTGAGCGAATGTGTCGTCACTTCCGTGAGGATTACGGCATCCAAACCCGTGTGGCGAGATATCACAATGTGTATGGCCCGCTGGGAACGTGGACGGGTGGTCGCGAAAAAGCTCCCGCAGCCATCTGTCGGAAGGTGATTGAGGCCAAGCTGGATGGCACAAACGAGATCGAAATCTGGGGCGATGGAAAACAGACGCGATCATTTATGTACATCGATGATTGCACCAAGGGCTCGCAGTCGATCCTCGAGAGCGACATCTTGGAGCCGATCAATCTTGGCTCCGATGAGCTGGTGACAATCAATCAACTGGTTGATATCGCGGAAGAGATCGCCGGCGTTCATCTAAAGCGGAACTACAACCTCAGCGCACCCAAAGGTGTGAACGGGCGTAACAGTGACAATACGATGATCCTTGACGATCTCGGCTGGGAACCATCGATCCGACTCAAAGACGGGCTCGCACGCACCTACGCGTGGATCTATGACGAAATGCAGGCAGGAAGCTCAAGGCGGTAATGGCAACCCTGACATACGGCCCATTTCTCAACTCTGTGAGCTTCCGGCGTATTCTCGGGATCGATTTCTTCTTCGGAACCGCAGAAGAAGCCATCGACCGAATTCGCGCCGGAGGCTTGCTGGTAGTGCCTGCTGCGCCGGCGCTCAAAGATCTGGGTACGAATGCCGGCTACCGCGAGTCTCTGGTCAACGCGGATCTCGCCATCACCGACTCGGCGTTGATGGTTCTGCTCTGGAATCTTCTCGCGAATGACCGGATCACGCGCCTCTCTGGGCTCGAGTACCTTCGGACGCTGGTCGGGGACGCCGAGGTACGCGCTTCCGGAAACACCCTCTGGGTGATGGCCAACGAGAAAAGTGTAAGTAACAATATGGCCTGGTTGCGAGAACAAGGCATCTTCGTGCCGGAAGAATGTGTCTACGTTGCGCCTCTCTACGGCTCCCGGATCGAGGATCCGGAGCTGGTTGAGAGGCTCAATCGCCTCCGTCCAAAGCACGTCATCCTTACTTTGGGAGGAGGAGTCCAGGAAAATTTGGGTCTCTCGCTGAAGCGGCAGCTGGAGTACAGGCCGGCAATTCACTGCATCGGCGCGGCAATCGCTTTTCTCAGCGGAGACCAGGTCTACATACCGGAGTGGGCAGACCAGTTCTACTTTGGCTGGCTTTATCGATGCATCTCCGACCCAAAGCGGTATGCTCCGCGTTACTGGAATGCCCGCAAGTTGATTCGATTGCTGGTGCGGTACCGAAGCGAACTGCCGCCACTTGAGGCATAAGCCCGGACCTGACTCGCAACCCTGTCTCGGTCTCCGGGTTGACACGATGCAGGAGTATCGATGCCTCAGCCAACCAGCCTCGTCCTTTTGCTTGCAGTAGGTCTCGCGGCAGTCACGGGCAATCTTCTACCCATGCAAGCGCAGAGCGTGTCGGAACAATATCTTCTGGCTGCGGCGCAGCAGGAGAGAGCTGCTCGCGGCCTTCCCCCACTTAAATCCGAGCAACACCTTTCGCTTGCAGCTCGTCGCCACGCCTACGAGATGGCGCGGCGACAGGAGATTTCGCACCAATTCGCCGGCGAGGCAGGATTGGCGGAACGTGCCGGTGAGGCCGGCGCTCACTTTTCGCTCGTCACGGAAAATGTGGCTGAGGCGTCCAACTCCGCGCTGATCCACGACCTTTGGATGAACTCCACAGGTCATCGGGCCAATCTCCTCGATCCTCACGTGAACGCGGTCGGCATTGCCGTGGTGCAGAGTCGCGGGCAGCTATATGCGGTGGAAGACTTCGCCCAGACAGTCGCGCAGGTTTCTCTGGACGAGCAGGAGTCTGCCGTGGCGGAGATGCTGGCCAAGTCCGGTCTGCGCATCTCCGTGGGAAGCGAAGACGCCCGGCAGACCTGCAATCAGGCGAGCGGCTTCGCCGGTACGCGTCGTCCTTGGTTTGTGATGAGGTACACCTCCTCCGATCTCCATCGCCTTCCGGAGGAGTTGACGGCGCGTCTGCAGACCGGGAAGTATCGCGAGGCGGAGGTCGGGGCCTGCGTTGCGGACAAGCAGGTGCCTTTCAGTTCGTATTGTCTCGCGGTCCTGCTGTTTCCGTGAACCCAAGGTGCCCGGGCCTTTTGACTCGCGAGACAGCGTTTGCTATAGTCAGGAGGTCGCGGGAGGGTGATCCGCGGCTTCAAGCACATTCCTGAGTAGCTCAATGGCAGAGCATTCGGCTGTTAACCGAAGGGTTGTAGGTTCGAGTCCTACCTCAGGAGCCATTCCAAATCTGTTCGAACGCGATCGACGCCCGCCCTCAGCGAAGAGCGGTGTCGACTTCCTTGTAGTACGTAGGTGCTTTTAGGATTTCGCGGGGCTTCGAGCCGTCGGCCGGGCCGACCAGGCCGTCCTTTTCCATCATGTCGATCAGGTGCGCGGCGCGGCCGTAGCCGATGCGCAGGCGACGCTGGAGCAGCGAAGTCGAGGCCTTGCCGAACTCGAAGACCAGGCGGACGGCGTCGTCGAAGAGCTCGTCGTTGTCATCTCCATTGACCGGCCCGTCGCCGGCAGTGTCGGCTTCTTTCTCGTCTTTCGGTCCTTCCAGGAAGCCCTGGACGTACTCGGCTTCGCCCTGGGCGCGCCAGAACTCTGTGACCGCGGAGATCTCTTTTTCGGTGACAAAGGGTGCGTGCACGCGCTGCAGACGGCTGGTGCCGGGCGGCAGATACAGCATGTCGCCGCGGCCAAGCAGCGACTCCGCGCCGTTCGAGTCGATGATGGTGCGGGAGTCGACCTTGGTCGCCAGTCGGAAGCTCATGCGCGTGGGCACGTTGGCCTTGATGAGGCCCGTGATGACGTCGACGCTCGGGCGTTGCGTGGCCAGGATCAGGTGGATGCCGACGGCGCGGGCCATCTGCGCCAGGCGAGTGATCGACTCTTCGACATTCGACCGGTCGAGCATCATCAGGTCGGCGAGCTCGTCGATGATGATGATGATGTAGGGCAGGGGCTCCTGGTTGACGTCCTCGAACAGGTACTCGGAGCCGTTGTCGAAGAGCTTGTTAAACTGGTCGATGTTGCGGACGTGATTGGCGGCCAGCAGCTTGAGACGGCGCTCCATTTCGCGGACCGCGTTGCGCAGCGCGTTCGCGGCCAGCTTGGCCTCGGTGATGATGGGGGTAAACAGGTGCGGAATGCCCTCGTACATGCCGAGCTCGACGCGTTTCGGGTCGACCAGGATCATGCGCACCTGCTCGGGCGTTGACTTGAAGAGCACGGACATGATCATGGCGTTGATGGCGACCGATTTGCCAGAGCCGGTCGAGCCCGCAATGAGGACGTGCGGCATCGAGGCCAAATCGGCGGTGACGATGCGGCCATTGATGTCCTTGCCGAGGGCGATTGCGAGCTTCGACTTCGACTGCGCGAAGGACTCGCACTCGACCACGTCGCGAAGCCAGATGGTCTCGCGGTCGTGGTTCGGCACCTGAATGCCGACGGTAGATTTGCCGGCCATGCGCTCGATGAGGATAGATTCAGCGGCCATGGCGAGGCAGAGGTCGTCGGCCAGGCCGGTGACCCGAGAGTACTTGACGCCGGCGTCGGGGCGGAACTCGAAGGTGGTGACGACCGGGCCGGGATTGATCTGGGTGACCTGGCCGTCGACTCCGAACTCACCGCACTTCTCGACCAAGGTGCGGGCTTCTTCGCGGAGTGCTTCCTCGCGAACGATCTTTGGCTCTTCGGATTGATAGAGGAGGTTCGACGAGGGAAGCTTGTAGCCCCGGACGGAGCGCGCCGTGATCGCGACGGGTTTCTGGTTGGCGTCGGCGCGGCGGCCGAAGGTGGGTTCGCCCGAGGCGGCAGCTACAGGCTCCGGGGCTGGCATGGGCGGGGGTGCGAGCGGAGCCACCTGCGCGCGGGCCAGCACCGCGGGCCGCGGCGGCTCCGCGGGCTGAGGTGCTTCCGCAGGCCGGGGTGCATCCTTGCCGCGCGCCGGGGGCCGTGGCGAGACGAAGGAGAATGGCTCGTCCTCCTGGCTGGCGATGAAGCTGGTCTGGGCCGCCTCGGGATAATCCACCTCGTCCGGCTGCAGCGGTAGGGGGGCGGCCGCGGCGGCCAGCGCTTCGGCAAACGGCGCGGCAGCCGCCGAAGCCGCCGAGAACGGAGTGACTGGAGGAGCGTCCACGTTGGTGCGCGGCATGGCCTGCCACACGGAAGCCGGCGCCGGGGCTGGTTGCGCGGAAGCCGCTGCAGTGGCGGTGCGGTTGCGCCTGCGGCTCAGCCAGCCGAACAGGCCGGACAGCAGGGTGTTGGCATGAGGCCGATTCTCCTCCGCAGCGGCCCGGGCCGTGGCTTCGCGCTCGTGTCGCGCTTCGGCGTCGAGCTTCTCGCGCCTGGTGCCGAACGGTTCGCCCTCTTCGTTGAGCATCTCGGGCGGAATCCTGCCGGAGGATTTGTGGCGCAGACGGTTCCAGCGCTCGCGCATCACGCCGACGAACGCAAAGTGAACCGTAAGCCACTCGCGTGCGGTGTTGAAGCTGAAGGTGGTGACGAGATAAAGCGAAAGCGCGACCATCAGCGCCACGACGAGCGACGTGCCAGGAAGATTGAGGCTCTGGACAAGCGCGCCGGCAACCAGGACGCCAGAGACACCGCAAACTGGCAGGGCATGGCGCCAAAGCAGATGCCCAGGCAGCAGGGCGAGTGCGGCAGGAGCAAACACCAGCCACAGAGCCAGGCCCAGCAGTCTGGCGATCGGTGAACCCGCGGGCCGGGAGAGAACCCAGCACAGGCCCAGCCGCGCAAGCAGCACGGGCAGAAACAGGGCAGCCACGCCCAAAATCTGCAGCAGCGCGTCGGCCAGGTAGGAGCCGGCGGGGCCGATCCAGTTATGCGCTGGCCGGTTTGCCGGAGCAAGCGCGCCGACAGTATTAAAGGAGGGGTCGGAGGGAGTGTAGCTGACCAACGCGAGCAGCAGCAGGATGGCGCTTACCAGGACCAGTAGTCCCAACACCTCGTTGAGGCGGCGGTTGCGCGTCGGCGTGGCAATCAGGCGAAGGGGCTTCATCGATTCTCTTCCCGGGAGCGTGACCGGGACGCGGAGCGCGAACAGCGCGTCCCCGCGAACCCAGCTCCCTGAGTGATTACAACAGACCAAACCGTTTTTCCGGGAGTGGGGAAGCGGATCGGGAATCAGGATGCAAACCATCCCGGACGTGCGGCATCTACTCCGTTACATACCAGCTGCGCGGGCATTGGTTCGCGCAATGTGTGGCGTTTGGCAGGGGAGCGGGATTTTCGCGATTTCTCCTGCTTGCCATCGGCGAAGGAGAATCGCAGACAGCCGATGGACCCTGCTCCAAGCGTTACCTCCATTTTTGAATCTCGAGACGAAAGGACGTCCATGGCCGAGTTAAGCAATAGTGATCTGGAAAAGGTGTTGAAGGATGTAATCAACGTGCTTGAGGACGGCCAAAAGGGTTTTGCCGACATTGGCGAGCACCTGAAAGACGACACGCTGAAGCGTTACTTCCTGGCTGAGTCCTTGAAGCGCGCTAACTTTCGCGGTGAGCTCGAGAACGAGCTGCATCGGCACGGGGTGAAGGATGTTCATGAGGACGGAACTGCCGTGGGAGCCATTCACCGTACCTGGGGAGACCTGAAGGCGAAGGTTTTCGGCAGCAGCGACCACGATTTGCTGGCAACTTCGGAACAGGGCGAGGATTCCGCCAAGAAGACCTACAAGCAGGCGCTTGAAAAGGAGTTGCCCGCGCCGCTCCGGCAGCTTCTCGAGGAGCAAAACCGGCACATCGTCAGTTCTCACGATTACGTAAGGAACCATCGCGACGCAACTGCGTCTAAATAAGTAGAACGCAGCGACGCTGGGCGGTGGGTCTGAGACCTCACCGCCCACTTTTTTTGGGAGAGGTCATGAGCTTCGGACGCGCAGCACTCGCCGCGCTCTTCCTTGCGGCAGGGGCGATGCACTTCCTTGTTCCTGCCGCGTACCAGCGGATTGTGCCGCCGTATCTTCCTCATCCGCAGGCGTTGGTGCTGATCAGCGGAGCGTGCGAGATGCTGGGCGGTGCGGGTTTGCTCTTGCCCTTCAGCCGGCGCGTCGCGGCCTGGGGGCTGGTGGCTTTGCTGATCGCCGTCATGCCCGCCAACATCCAGATGGCGCTCGATCATGCGCACTGGCCGAAGATCCCGGAGTGGGCGCTGTGGCTCAGGTTGCCGATCCAGGCGCCGCTCATCGCGTGGGCGTGGAGGTATACCCGGGCTCAGAGCATTTCCCTGTAGATGTCGTTGGTGCCAACACCTTTATGGGCGTTTTCTATCAAGGAAAACGCCACCGCACGCCTGATTCGGGAACCCCATCAGCATGAAAATGCTATTACAGCTGCATAGGCCCGAAGTGCAGGTAAAAGACAACTGCCGAAGCCAGCAGGCAGTAGATGCCAAAGAGATACCACTTGCCGGACTCAAGCCAGCTCGAAAGCCAGCGCAGCGCAACCAGGCCGGCCAGAAACGCGAAGAACGCGCCGAGAAAGCTGTACATCAGCCCCGCCTTGAGGTCGACAGGCGTTCCGAGGGCCGCTCGCGCGTGCGCGTCCTTCATCAGGCGAAGGCCTTCCCGGGCAACAACCGGAGGCGTCAGCACGACGGCCAGCGCGAAGCTGAAGCGCTCGGCCCGCTCCTTGGTCGCGCCGGTGAGCATGCCGGTAGAGATCGTGGTGCCAGAACGCGAGAAGCCGCGGAACGGAAGCGCAAGCCCCTGCACAAAGCCCATCCACCCGGCCTGCCCCATCGTGACGCTGCCACTGCCGAAGTTGCCCGTAATGGACTCGCGAACGGGCGGCGCAATCTGCCGGCGCTCGATGAGGCCGGCGATCAGGATCAGCAGGCCAGCGGCGGCAAGCGCGGGCGCGACCAGGTCAAGCCGTCCGAACAGCTGCTCGATCTCCGCCTTGGGCTGGCCGGCGAACATAGTCTTCTCAATCACTTTCTGCAGACCGAAACCGATAACGCCGGTGAGCAGGGTGGCCCAGACCACGCGAATGGCGAAGCGCTTGAACGCGTCGGCGCTCGAAAAGTAGGTGTTGACCCAGGTCTTCCAGAAGTAGGCGATCACCGCGAACATCGTGCCGGTATGCAGCATCACCAGCAGCAGGGTCATCTGGGGCGCCGAGGGGTCAAGATGCATCAGCTTTTCGGCAACAACGACGTGGGCGGAGCTCGAGACGGGCAGCAGTTCGGCAAGTCCCTGCACGACGGCAAGGATGATGATCTGAAATAAGTTCATGCGGCTATTCTAGCCGTGGGTTGTTGCGGTTTTGCGCTAATCGCGGTCGTTTCCGTAAATCGAAAGCCCCTGCTTCACCCGGAACGCAATCGACACGGCGCGAGCCGTATAGTCCGAGCCGCCGAAACGTCGCTGCATCTCCTCGGCCATGGCCTGGGTGCGTTGCGCGGCGTTGTCGGCGCGCTTGTGGTCGTCCTCTACGGTGTACATGGAGACCAGCACGCCTTCGCGGTAGACCGCGTTGTAGAACGCCTCGGGAGCCTTGGGCGATTCGGGATACTGCTCGGCGTATTTGACGTAGAGGTTGGCCTCCATCTCGGGACACTTGGGCAGTCCCTGCCAGTCGCCGCACAGCTTGTTATCCAGCAGGTCATACGCTGCAAGAAAAGCGTACTTGGTGCCGGGATATAGCTTCATCACCTTCTTGAGCGGACCATCGTAGATCGCCGGCCGCAGATAAGCCTCCTGCTCCTTGGCCGAGGGCAGGGAAGCATTGTCGAGCTTCTCGAGCTGCCAGCGAATGTCAGCCGCCCGCCAGGCCGCCTCGCCTCCCATGCGCGACTCGGGAAAATACTCGTTCACCCGCTGATACAACATATGCGCGGCCTGTGCAGCGCCCTTCGGCGGATGTGGCTCGCTGGCCTGTTCTTCTAGGTTCGCGGCGGCGCCGAAGAGGATGACATCGCCGTTCGGAGTGTGTGGGGTGACAATGCCCCGGTCCTTGACCCAGCCCGTCTGCGGCAAGGGCTTGTCGTCTGTGCCGAACTCCGGCTCGCGGTCAGGGTCGCCCTGGTCGGGAGTGTCGGTGTTGGCGAACACCTTCACCCACGGGCCGTTGTGGTCGGTGACGACCATCTCGTGGCCAGGCGTCACCTCGGCGACCTTCTGCGAGGAGTCGTCAGGGGAAACATAGACGATGGTGTTATGCAGCGTCGTGGCGCGGGCGGACTTGTCGTAGCCGGAGCGATTGTCTTTCTTCTGGGCCGGTGCGGGCAGCACAACGAGCAGAGCAACAACGAGAACGGCGACGCGCATGGTCATTGGACGTCGTCGGTGACGAGTTCGGCTACCAGCGAGGCCTGGAGTGCGGGCTCGATGTTGCCTCCGCTCAGCACGACAACCATCTTGCGGGCAGCCGGAAGCTCATGCGCATGGAAGAGCGCGGCAGCAAGCGTGACGGCACCGCTCGGCTCGGGAACCAGATCGGTGTGGGTGAGCAGCGTGCGCATAGCGGAGAAGATCTCGTCCTCCGTGACGGTGACGATGCCGTCGACAAAGCGCAGGATGTGCTCGAAGTTGAGCGCGCCAAGCGACTGCGTGCGAAGTCCGTCGCCGATGGTGCGCGTGGTCAGGGCGGCCGGCCACTCGACCAGCGTGCGGGTGTCGAAGGACTCCTTGGCGTCGGCGGCCAGCGCGGGCTCGGCTCCCCAGACGCGGACCGCGGGATTGCACAGGCCGGCCTCCGCAGAAAGCTTGACCGCAGAAGCGACTCCACTCAGCAGCCCGCCGCCGCTCACCGGCGAGAGGACCAGATCCACGTCCGGAAGTTGCCGCGCGATCTCCAGCCCGCACGTGGCCTGGCCGGCGATGATGTGGGGATGGTCGTACGGAGGGATGATCGAGTAGCCGTGGACGGCCGCGAGTTCCTCCGCCTTGAGCTTGCGTGCCGAGCTGGCCGGGCCGACGAAGACCACCTCCGCCCCAAGCGCACGGGTAGCGTCGATCTTCACCTGCGGAGCGTTGTCCGGCATGACGATAACGGCCTTGGCCCCGAGCGCGCGGGCCGCGTAGGCAACGCCCTGGGCGTGATTGCCGCTCGAGTAAGTAATGACGCCGCGGGCGAGTGCGTCGGGCGCGAGCTGCGCGATCATGTTGTACGCGCCACGCAGCTTGAACGAGCCGATCGGCTGCGCGGACTCGCACTTAATATAGAGCTCAAAGGGCAGCGTGGGCAGCAGCAGCGGAACGAGCGGCGTTTCGACCGCCGTACCGTCGATGCGGGTCGCGGCGGCCTGAACTTCGGGAAGGGTAACGAAGCTGGACATACTCACCCTCAGAATGAACCATTGCGGTAGTCAGGTGCAAGCCGCCTGCGGATGGTCACGTTTCGGCACAGAATTCGGCATCAGACGATGCTACGATCGGTGCATTCCTCAAGGAGGATCAGAATGCGAACCACGGTCACCTTAGACGGTCAGTTGCTGAAAACTGCCGAAAAGTACACCGGCATCACAGAGCGTTCAGCGCTACTCCGCGAGGCGTTGACCGCCCTCGTACAGCGGGAAGCCTCTCGGAGACTGGCTCGACTGGGCGGAAGCCAACCAGACCTTAAGCCAATTCCACGCCGTCGTCCCGCGGCATGATTCTCGCCGATACCTCGGTCTGGATCGATCATCTCCGGAAGCAGGACCCGAATTTCCAGAGACTTCTCGAAGAGGGAGCCGTTCTCTGTCATCCGTTTGTGATCGGCGAACTGGCCACGGGGAGCCTCGGGAACCGCAATGAGCTGCTCGAGATGCTCCAGGATTTGGAGCAGGCAGTGGTTGCTGAAGACGATGAAGTACTCCGATTCATCGAACTGCATCGGCTGTTTGCGCTCGGCATCGGCTACATCGACCTGCATCTGCTGATGTCGGCCCGGCTGACGGTCGATACAAAGCTATGGACGCGGGACAAGCACCTCACAGCCGTCGCAAAAAGATTGGGGAATTCGTATATTCAAAGGTTCTGAGATATGTTTGGTGCGCCCGGAAGGATTCGAACCTCCGACCCTTTGGTTCGTAGCCAAATGCTCTATCCAGCTGAGCTACGGGCGCACATCGTTGCGGGGAGCAACTGATCCAGAATAGCGGATCAAGGCCTTCAAAGCAACCAAAGCTTCAGCTTGCCGCCGCAGGTGCCGCGGCCGGCGGAGGCACCGCCGCCAGCACCACTCGCTCCACAATATCCAGCCCCGCGCGCCGCAGCAGGTTATGCACCACAGGCTCGCTCAGCCGCGTCGAGTCGTACTCCACCCGCACCGTCTTCTCGCGCTCCTGAAACCCAATCTGCCGCACCCCATACACCTCGCGCAGCCGCGCAATCGCCGCCACCGCGCCCGCCGCGGGCTCCACCTCGTACCGATACACTACATCCACCGTCGTCATATGCCCTCATCTTAGCGTGCCCTACTCGCTGAGCAGCTGCGGCGCCCGATCGAAGTCCACGCCAAACCTAAAGCGCTCCACCAGCATGCAATAAATGTGCTCAAGCGCCAGGTGCGACTCCTGAATGTTCATCGTCGTCGTGGAAGGAACCACCACGTTCCAGTCGCACAGCTCTCGCATCATCCCGCCGCCATTGCCGCTGAAGCCGAAGGTAGCCATCCCCTGCAACTTCGCCTGACGAAGAGCCCGCAAGATATTCGGCGAGTTGCCCGACGTGGAGATCCCCAGAAACACATCCCCCGCCTGCCCCAGCGCTTCAATCTGCCGCGCAAACACAGCTTCAAACCCGTAGTCGTTGCCGCCCGCCGTCAGGATCGACGTATCCGTAGTTAGCGCAACCGCGCGCAGCGCCGGGCGATCTACCGTCAGCCGCACCACAAACTCCGCCACCAGGTGCTGCGCGTCCGCCGCCGAGCCTCCGTTGCCGGCCACCAGCAGCTTACCTCCTCGCTGCAGCGACTCCGCCGTTAGCTTGCCCATCGCCACCAGCGACGCATGCAGCTCCCCATCGTCATGCACCGCCTGCATCGTCCGAATCGACTCCGCCAACTGGTGCCGTACCAGGTCCTGCATCGTCTGAGCTACCTCTTGAAGGAGAACTTCTTATGCGCAAAGTAGCTGTAAATGGCCGTAAACACAGCCACCACCAGAATCGCCAGCACCGGCGCGGGGTGCAGGATGTGCAGCCGGCGGAACAGCGGGTTCAGAAAGCCGAGCGGAAACAACAGAAAAAACTTCGTCACCAGCGGGAGCGCCAGCAGCTCCGGCAGTGTCCCCACTCCGTACACCGCAAAGCACCGAAACCACTCCCTCAGGTAGTTGCCCTTGGTGTGGAAGACGAAGTGCTTATAGCAGAGGAACGCCATCGTGATCGAGATCGGCTTCGAGGTGATCGACGCAAAGTCCGCCGTCAGCAGAATCCAGCGATGCGGCAAAATGTGCGAGTAGAGCGCCACCAGCAACGTCGAAAGCACCAGCGCAAAACCCGTATTCCAAACCCCAACCAGCAGAAATCGGATCACCTGCGCGGGAGGCAGCAGACGCCGCATACTGGCAAACGGGCCATGCGGCGCGACTTCGGGCGTCTCCCCTATCGGAGGTAAGGCGGCGGACGGGGCGGACTGGGGGAGGGTCTCCAAGGCAGGTTCCGCTCCCATTCTAGCCGTTCCTCCCGGGCGCTGGGAGGTGCTCAAATAGAATCCACCTGTCTCGCCGGGTTGAGGCATCTTCCCTCAACGGGCCCCGGCAAAGCTGTCTCAGAGATCTTATGAACGCCCTGCTCGTCCTCCTGCTGCTCTTTGTTGCGTCCGCGCCTCACTTGCGCGCGCAGACCTCCCAGCCGCTTTGGCCTGCCACCGCTCCCTTCGCCAAAGGCACGGCCGACGCCGACATCCCCACCCTGACGACCTATCTTCCCGCCGCAAACCCCACCCGCAGTGCCGTCATCGTCGCCCCTGGAGGAGGCTACCTGCATCTCGCCATCCAGAAGGAAGGCGAAGAGGTCGCGCACTGGCTCAACGCCCATGGAGTCGCCGCCTTCGTGCTCACGTATCGCCTCGGCCCCACCTACCATCACCCGGCCGAGCTATCAGACGCCCAACGCGCCATCCGCACGGTCCGCGCCCGCGCCGCCGAGCTCGGCTTCGCCCCTGACCACATCGGCATGTGGGGCTTCTCCGCCGGAGGCCACCTGACTGCCACCGCCGGCACCCTCTTCGGCTCCAGGTTCTACCCGCCGTCCGACAACATCGACCGCCAATCGGCGCGGCCGGACTTCCTCATCCTGGCCTACCCCGTCATCACTCTGGACCAGAAATACGGTCACACCGGCTCCCGCATCGGCCTTCTGGGTGACGCTCCAAAGCCCGCCCTCATCGAGCTTCTCTCGCCCGAAAAGCACGTCACTCCCAACACTCCGCCAGCCTTTCTCTTCGCCACCACTGACGATAAGACGGTGCCCGTAATGAACAGCGTCCTCTTCTACTCCGCCCTTATTGCCAATCATGTTTCGGCCGAGATGCACCTCTACCAGCACGGTCCGCACGGCGTAGGGCTAGCGCCCGGCTTCCCCGACCTGAAGAACTGGCCCGACCTGCTCGCCACCTGGATGCGCGCCAACGGCTGGATGGCCGCCAATCCGGAGCCACAAACCCGCTGAGCACTCAGTGGAGAGGTATTCATAAAAGGTTCGGAGAAGTTCTGGCCTATTTCAACAAATCACACGCACTCTGCTGGGCACACTTCAGTAAAACTTCCTCGAAGTTATTTGCAGCCGGCAGCCCTCATCGTGTCCGGCCGATGGCCGGTGTTGAAAATCGCAAGATTCTTCACCTGCTGAGCACGGTCGGGAACGCAGAAGTCGATACGCACGGAGTCCGGGAGGAGCTTCTGGTCGAAAGGCGATCGCGTTCGCACAGCGGTTAACACTCTGGCATCCACGAGTGGCCGCGTTGGTAATTTAGCTGCTTCGCGGTCAGCTGTGTATCGCGTTCCGAAGATCTGCGATTTACCTACACCGTTAAATAGCGGTCCAGTGTGGCGGCTACGATCCACTTGGCCGCGAAGCATTCCCCCGGATCACCGCTTCCATCGCAAGGACGTGCGCCAGAAGATAGTCGTCCGCAATCTCTCCGTGCTGGAAGAGAACAGCTGCATCGGCAAAGTCCTGCGCGCGCTTAATCTCGCCCTTGTCTAGCATGGTGCGCAACTCAGCGCGGCGTGCGTCGCCATTGCGGTTGTGCTCGGCTTCCGGGATATTGCCAGGATTCTCCGCCTGATTGGCTGATGTTGCCTGGCCTCTGTCTTCTCAGCTGCTAGCGCAGATACCCGTCCTGGCTATCGATCCAATCCTGTCGCGGCGGCGCAAACAGGTCCAGGTCCTCGGTATCCTCAAGCGCCCTCGCCGAGTGCGGCACGTTCGCCGGAATCACCAGCACCTCGCCCGCCCGCACCACCTGCATCACGCCCCCAACCACAAACTCAAGAGCGCCGCTGACAATGTACGCCAGCTGCTCATTCGGATGGCTATGCTCCGGCACCACGCATCCCTTCTTCAACAAAATGCGGCCAATCATCGCCTGCTCGCCCGAACAGAACTGCCGCGTCAGCAGCGGATTCATCTGCTCCGGCTCCATCTCCGCCCAGCGAAAAAGCTTCGCCGCGCCCACCTCGGTCGCCTCTGCCATGCTCAACTCCCTTCGCTCCGCTGCACCCTTTGTAATGCGCAGCCTGCTTGTGTAGAGTAAGCGAAACGCTTCCAGATTGGCTTCTGCCGCACCTCGCAGGAAAGATATGCCTCACCGGTAACCTCGGCGAATCCGTCGCCGTATCTCTTGTTCTGGAAGTAGGGGGATCGATGCGTTCTTCCGCACTCAAGCTGCTCCTGTTCTGTCTGTTCTGCCTGCTCCCCGGCCTCGTCCCGGTCCACGCCCAAACTGTCTCCGCACCCCCGCCCCAAAGCCAGCCCCAAAGCCAGGCCGACCGCATCGCCACGCTCGAGAAGCAGGTCGCGGACAACACCGCCGCCACCGCCGCCGCGCAAATGGGCGCCGACAACGGCTGGATGCTCGTCTCCTCCGCACTGGTGCTGATGATGAGCGCCCCCGGCCTCACCCTCTTCTACGGCGGGCTCGTGCGCCGCAAAAACGTCCTCGGCACCATGATGCAGACCTTCGCCATGATGGGCGTGGTCACCGTGCTTTGGGCGCTCGTTACCTACTCGCTCGCCTTCGGCCCCGGCAACGCCTTCATCGGCGGCTTCCACAACGTCTTGCTGCACGGCGTCGGCCTTACGCCGGACAAGGACTACGCCGCCACCCTCCCGCTCGAGACCTTCATGGTCTACCAGCTCATGTTCGCCATCATCACCCCTGCGCTCATCACCGGAGCCTTCGCCGAGCGCGTCAAGTTCTCCGCCATGCTGGCCTTCATGATCCTCTGGGCGCTCTTCGTCTATAGCCCCATGGCGCACATGGTCTGGGGCAAGGGCGGCCTGCTCAATGCCTCGCTCGGCGGCCGCTTCCCCACGCTCGACTTCGCCGGAGGCACGGTCGTCCACGTCACCTCGGGCGTCTCGGCGCTCGTCACCGCGCTCTATCTCGGCAAGCGCATCGGCTATCCCAAGGTCGCCATGCCCCCGCATTCTGTCGTGCTCAGCTTCGTCGGCGCTGCGCTGCTTTGGGTCGGTTGGTTCGGCTTCAACGCCGGTTCCGCGCTCGGCTCCGGAACCCTCGCCACCTCGGCCTTTGTCGCCACCCACTTCGGTGCGGCTGCCGCGGCCTGCGGCTGGTCGGCGGCCGAGTGGTTCCGCAATGGCAAGCCCTCCGCCCTCGGCGCCATCTCCGGAGCCGTCGCCGGCCTGGTCGGCATCACCCCTGCCGCCGGCTTCGTCACGCCCATCTCCGCGCTCTGGATCGGCCTCATCACCGGCGTCTTCTGCTTCTTCATGGTCGTCATCGTCAAGGCCCGCTTCGGCTATGACGACTCCCTCGATGCCTTCGGCGTCCACGGAGCCGGCGGCACCATCGGCGCCATCCTCACCGGCCTCTTCGCCAACTCCGCCATCAACCCCATCTTCGGCGCAGGCAAGGCCACTGGCGTCTTCGAGGGCAACCCGCACCAGCTGCTCAACCAGTTCACCGGCATCGCCATCGCCTGGACCCTGTCCATCTGCGGCACCCTGATCATCCTCGTCGTGGTCGATAAAACCATTGGCATGCGCATGAGCACCGAAGCCGAGACCGAAGGTATGGATATCTCACTCCACGGGGAAGAGGGTTACGACTTCGCCGCATAGAGATACTCTTAGGGTGACATCCGAGCACCAACGATTTTAGAAATGGAAGAGGGAAGCACCATGCAGAAGATTGAAGCCATCATCCAGCCGTCCAAGCTTGAAGAGGTGAAGGACGCCCTGATCGAGATCGGCGTCGAAGGCATTACCGTGCTCGAGGCGCGCGGCCACGGACGCCAGAAAGGGCACACCGAGTTCTACCGCGGCCGCGAGTACGCCGTCGACCTGCTGCCCAAGGTCAAGATCGAGGTCGTCGTCCCCGACACCCTCGCCGAGCGCGCCATACACGCCATCATCACCTCCGCCCGCACCGGCAAAATCGGCGATGGCAAGATCTTCGTCTCGCGCATCGACGAAGCCATTCGCATCCGCAACGACGAACGCGGAGAGATCGCCCTCTAGCTCTTCCGTAATAGCTCAATAGTTGTAGTAGCTCCGTTACTGCAGTAGCCCATGGTTGTAGTAGCAGCCCTTCTCGTTGTAGTAGCAGGTCCTTTGTTGCCCTTCCCGAAGGGAATCTGCTTCTGCCGTTGCCCATTTTCATGCCGTCATTCTGGCGAAGCCAGAATCCCCGTATTTGCCTTCCGCTTCACCGCACGTCCAAGCTCGCCGCCACCCGCCGACACCGCCCAAGGAGGAAGCTCCGCATGAGCGATCAGCCCGGAACTCCTCCCAATTCGCACTACGCCGAGCAGACGCAAGCCCTGCGCCTCGCCTTCGACTCAAACCTGCAGCAGCCCTCCGCCGGCACCCTTGCCGTCCGCACCCGCGCCGCAGCCGTCGACCAAGTCGTCCGCGAACTCTGGTCTACCGTCGCCTCCGACCCCAGCCTCCGCGCCGGAGTCGCCGTCCTTGCCGTCGGAGGCTTCGGCCGCGGCGAGCTCTTTTCCGCCTCCGACGTCGACCTGCTCTTCCTGCTCGACTCGCGGGTCTCCGAAGCCGCCGTCAAGCAGCCGCTGCGACTGCTCAACCAGAAACTCTGGGACTCCGGCCTCCGCGTCTCGCCCATGACCCGCACCCTCGCCGAGTGTGGCCGCTTCCAGGCCGAAAACGTCGAGTTCACCCTGTCCCTGCTTGACGCCCGCCCCCTCGACGGCGACCCCGCTGTCGCCGCCCTGCTCCTTGAAAAAGCCGTCCCCAAGCTCATCGAGCGCGACCGCAAACGCATCGTCAGCCGCCTGCTCGAGGTCATCCGCACCCGTCACACCCGTTTCGGCGACACCCTCTTCCACCTCGAACCCAACGTGAAGGAGTGCCCGGGGGGCCTCCGCGACGCACACTCCTGCGCCTGGCTCGCCCGCCTCGCCGAAGTCCCCAGCCTTCCACCCACTCCCGAGTTCCAGGAAGCCCGCGAGTTCCTCATCCTCGTCCGCGCCTTTCTACACTTCCGCCACGGCCGCGACGACAACACGCTCGACTGGCACAGCCAGGACGAAGCCGCCCTTGCCTCGCTCGGCCTCCGCCGGCCATCCGACAGCGCCGACGCCTCCTACTGGATGCGCTTCTACTTCCGCCACGCCCGCGTTCTCGAGCGCCACACCGCGCAGGCCATCGACGCCGCCTCGAGCCTCCCCGGCACCCTCGCCCGCCTCGGCGCTCTCGCCGGCCTGCGCCGTCCCCCCCCCGCGCAATCCGGCTTCGAGCTCCGCAACCAACGTATCGAGCTCAACCCAATCGTCCCCGGCGAGCCAGCCCCCGAGCACGACCCCGAGATCACCTTCAACCTCTTCGCCACCCTGGCCCGCACCGGAGCCAGCCTCACCCCCGCCACCGAGCGCCGCCTCGAAGCCGCACTCCCGCTCCTCTCCGCCCACCTAGAAGACGGCCCCGGCCTCTGGCGACACCTCCGCGCGATCCTCACCGGACCCTTCGCCGGCCACGCCCTCCGCGCCATGCACACCCTGGGCATCCTTGAGCTCGTCCTGCCCGAGTTCCACGGTATCGACGCCCTCGTCATCCGCGACGCCTACCACCGCTACACCGTCGACGAGCACACCTTCGTCCTCATCGACACCCTCCACGCCCTCACCACCAAACCCGCGCCCGAACCCTGGTCCGCCCGCTTCGCCCCCATTCTTGAGGAGCTTCCGCACCCCGAGCTGCTCTTCCTCGCCGCCCTCCTCCACGACACCGGCAAAGGCCACTCCACCCTCGCCCACACCGGCGAATCCGTCCGCCTCGCCCGCAGCGTCTTCGATCGTCTCGAGCTTGACCCCTACGAAGCCGGTCTCGTTCTCGACCTCATCCGCAACCACCTCGAAATGTCCCGCGCCCTCCGCCGCGACATCTTCGACGCCGAAACCATCCGCCTCTTCGCCGCCCGCGTCGCGACGCCCGAAGCTCTGCGCATGCTCACCCTCTTCACCTACGCCGACATCACCGCCGTCCACCCCGACGCGCTCACCCCCTGGAAGGCTGAAAATCTCTGGCGCCTCTTCATCGCCACCTCGAACTTCCTCGATCGCAACGTCGACGACGAGCGCATCGCCTCCGCCGCCGAAACCGAGCTCGGCGACATCGTCCACCGCATCCACGCGCTCGTTCCGAACCGCGGCGGCGAGCTCACCGCCTTCCTCCAGGGCTTCCCCCGGCGCTACCTCCAGACGCGCACCCCCGATGCCATCCGCGCCCACTTCGAGATGTCCGCGCACCTCGCCCAACCCACCCCCGCCGAGGCCAACCAGCTCGACTTCCGCTACGCCCCCGCCTTCAGCGAGCTCACCCTTGTCACCCGCGACCGCCCCAGCCTCTTCGCTTCGATGGCCGGCGCGCTCGCCGCCTGGGGCATGAACATCGTCACCGCCGACGCCTTCTCGAACGCCCAGGGCTTCGTCGTCGACAGCTTCCGCTTTACCGACACCTTCCGCACGCTCGAGCTCAACGAGGTCGAGCGCACCCGCTTTGTCGAAAGCGTGCGCGGCGTCATGTCCGGCGAAACCAGCCTCGACGTCCTGCTCGCTGGCCGCCAGCGCGCCCCCCGCAAACACCCCAAGGTCGTCGTCGACACACGCATTGACTTCGACGACGCGGCCTCGACTCACAGCACGCTCCTGCAGATCGTCGCACAGGACACCCCGGGCCTCCTGCGCGCACTCTCCGCCACCCTTGCCAGCCACGGCTGCAACATCGAGGTCGCCCTCATCGACACCGAAGGCGAGATGGCCATCGACGTCTTTTACCTCACCCATCGCGGCCTGAAACTCGACCCCACCCTCGAATGCACCCTCCGCCGAACCCTCCCAGAAGCCATCGAAGCCAATGCCCGCTGACTCTAACCCATCATCCTTCTGGCGCAGCCAGAAACCCCGTATTTGCCTTTCTGTCGGGTGCCCCATTCATCGCGGCACCATCGCGATGAGTGGGATGTACACCTTCAACCGCCGCACAGCTTTCGTACTCGCCGTTCTCTCCCTTGTGTCCCCCGCCCAGGCCATCCCACCCAAAGCCCCAAGCACCTGCCGCCACGCCACCTTCGAGGGCGAAGCCGCCGCCGGCCAACCGTACACCCACCCCCTCGGCAACGGCCTCATCTTCTATCTCCAGCCCATCCACTCCGGCTGGATCCTCCGCGTGCTCCCCGCCACCGTCCCCCCGGGCGAGCACGATTACGCCGAGCTCGCCACGCCGCCCTACCAATCCGTCACCCCGCTCTCCCTCTCCACCGACTTCAGCTTCCGCGCCCAGGATGCCGTCGGCTGGAACCCGCGCCGCTTCCGCTTCGCCACCTCAAAGAGCGCCTTCGACAAACTCGCCGACGTCTACCAGCGCTTTGAGCAGGCTGGCGCCACGCCACCCGCGCCGCTCCAGGTCGACCTCTCGACCGAAATCGCCCAGGCCTCCGAAGCGTCGCTCACCCTGCTTGACGTGCGTCTCATCCCCGGCACAGCCGACCAGAGTCGCGCCGCCGCCACCGTCGCCTCGCACTTCGCCCAGACCGCCCACACCGTCGTGCAGCTATCTGACACCCCGGCCACGCCGCTCGGAAAGCTCCTCTGGATACGCTTTCGCGTTGATCTCAACCTGCCCCGAAGCTTTCCATCCAGTCCCACTCTGAAACTCGTGTCCACCACGTGTCCCACGCAAGCAACCAACCTGCAAGGGAAGTAGGGCATCCATTCGCTTGAGCTCAACAGAAGAATCAACACACAGGGAAAACTCTTCCCAACACAGGCATATCATCGAATCATGAACACTCCTCCCCAAGAAACGACAAGCAGCGGCCGTCCAATGGAAGGCAATGGTAAGGATCGTTACTTTTTCGGCACGCTCGACAGCTTCACGCAGAACCGGGAAAAAATCCAGGAGGTCAACTGGGGCTACGATCAGCCCGAAGGCATCGTGCTCGCCTCGCTCGACGCCGCCATCAACTGGGTTCGCAAGAACTCCGTCTGGCCTATGACCTTCGGCCTCGCTTGCTGCGCCATCGAGATGATGTCGATGGGCGGCTCCCGGTACGACATCGCCCGCTTCGGCGCCGAGGTCTTTCGGCCCTCACCGCGCCAAAGCGACCTGATGATCATCGCCGGCCGTGTCTCGCAGAAGATGGCTCCGGTTATCCGGCGTCTCTACGAGCAGATGCCCGAGCCCAAGTGGGTCATCTCGATGGGTGCCTGCGCCACCTCTGGCGGTGTCTTCAACAACTACGCACTGCTCCAGGGGGTCAATCAGGTCATTCCCGTTGACATCTACGTGCCTGGATGCCCTCCGCGCCCCGAGCAGCTGCTTTATGCCATTACCCTGCTCCAGGAAAAGATCCAAAGTGAGCGGGGAAGTGTTCGCCGCACCTTGAACCTGAGCTGAAGTTCGAAGGGATTACTGGAGAGGTTACCTTTCTCCATTGCATCTGCAAGATCGAAAGCTTTCCCTGATAAGGTGTTTTCATGCCTGCACAGGGGTGTATTTTGTTGTGGCTGGACGGGTTAACTGCTGTAAACTTTGTTGGACCATAAACTCAGATTGCAAGATGTTGCATGGACTGACTGTACATTCAAAAATTTTTAAAAGTTTCATCTCTAGCGGAGGAAGTCGAATGGTTTATCGCCCGTTTCACGTTGTTGGCCGGTTTGGACTGGCTGCATGCGCAGTCAGCCTTGCAGCCGCGAGCCTGAGTGCGCAGACCGCACCCAGCACTACCGCCCCGGTGGGGCCTAACCCTTCGCGAGTCGATATCTTCACCGGTTACTCCTACTTCGGAGCCCATGGACAGGTAAAGCCGGCGGGAATCAACTACTCCTCCGTGAACGAAGGCGCGATGGGAAGCGGCGCCCTCTTCTTCAGCAAATATGTCGGTGCCGAGATCGACTTTGTCGCCCACCCGGATGGCGTCAACGACGGCCTCTACAACGCAAGCGGCGGTATCATCTTCCGCGCTCCCATGCAGAACTACACGCTGTTTGCCCACGGCCTGGCCGGAGGCGGCAAGCTTGGCGGCCCCAACAGCGAAGGCGCAACCAGCCTCGAGCACGAGCCATATACCTGGGGCCCGAACCTTACGGCCGGCGGCGGTATGGACTACGATCTGCCGTTCATGAACAACCGCTTCTCCATTCGCCTCTTTGAAGCGGACTACCGCTACATCCACGCCGACTTTGGGCCGACCAACGCGACCATTCCCACCGGCGGCGTCCTCGGCGGTCGCGCCAATCTTTCGGGCGTCGATCTCAGCACCGGCATCGTGACGCACTTCGGCCACATCATCCCGCCGCCGCCCATCACCTACTCCTGCTCTGTCTCCCCGACGACCGCCTTCCCGGGTGACCCTCTCACCGTCACCGGTACCGCGCTCAACCTGAATCCAAAGAAGAACGCGACCTACAACTGGACCTCGACCGGCGGCACCATTGCCGGCACCAGCAACGTCGCGAACATCGATACCAAGAGCGCCGCACCTGGGACCTACACGGTCAAGGGTCATGTCTCGCAGGGCAACAAGCCCGGTCAGATGGCTGACTGCTCCGTTGACTTTACCGTCAAGCAGTTCGAGCCGCCGACCCTCACCTGCTCGGCCAACCCCTCCACCGTCAACCCCGGTGACTCGTCCACCATCACTTCCTCTGGTGTCAGCCCGCAGAATCGTCCTCTGACTTATAGCTACAGCACCACGTCGGGTACGATCAGTGGCACCACCAGCACCGCCACTCTCTCCACCACCGGCGCTGCTCCTGGCACCATCACCGTCACCTGCAACGTCGTCGACGACAAGGGTCAGACTGCCACCGCGAACACCTCGGTTACGGTTCTTGCTCCTGCGCCGGTTACCCCGCCCAAGCCCGCAACCCAGAACCTGTGCTCGATCAGCTTCAATCGCGACACCCGCCGTCCGGCTCGCGTCGACAATGAAGGCAAGGCCTGCCTCGATGACCTCGCCCTCAACCTGCAGCGCACCACAGACTCGAAGCTCGCCCTCGTCGGCAATGAGACAGGTAGCGAGAAGTCTGGTCCGAAGACCCGCAAGGGACACAAGGCCGCAACCGCGTCCGATCGTCTGGCCGCTGAGCGCGCCGTCAACACCAAGGAGTACTTGGTCAAGGAGAAGGGCATCGATGCTTCCCGCATCATGGTCTACACCGGGTCTGACGACGCCAAGACGGTCACCAGCACGCTGATCCCGGCCGGAGCCGATACCTCTTCAATGACCGCAACCCCGGTCAATGAGAGCTCGGTCAAGCCACAGCCCCGCACCGCGCTCGGCACCGCCAAGCGTCACCACAAGAAGAAGGCAGCCTCCAACCAGTAAGCCTGGTTGAGTCGCTTCGAACAGAAAGGCTGGATGAGCTAAAAGCTCATCCAGCCTTTTTCCTTTTCCAGAACCTACGCAATCCAGGCAGACCGTCAATCTTGCGCAGCTAGAGTTTTCGTACTTCTCTGTCGCTCACACAACGCCGGACGAACGAAACCTACCGCTTGTTCGCGTCCGGCCGCCCAGCCACCCGGTCATACAGGTACACGTCGCTCGTCGTCCCCAGCGCCTCGTTATAGAGCTCACGCTCCCCGGTAATCGCGTCGAGCTCCTGCTGGAAGTCATGGATCGCCCGCAGATGCTCTGCTGTCGCTGGAATCTCCAGCTTCGAGCTCTTCAGGAATTTCTGGTACCCGCGGTCGAGCAGCCGGCTGATCTCGCCGCCCAGCACCCACCCCGCCTTGTGCAGCATCATCACAGGAGCCGTGGTACCGGCTGCAATGACTGCAGCGCAGCCATGCTTCGTCACCCGCACCGCACCCGGCCGTCGGCTTGCACCTTCGGGTGCTCCGGCAACATCAAATCGTTGATTGCCAAGCGCAGCCAGCATTTCGTTGTACGTCAGTTTCGGTATCTTTTTGACCATGGGTTTAGGCTAAACTCAGAGTTCACTGTCGCACAATCTTAACGGCAAGGAAAGCGGGCGTTCGAGAGAACAGCATGATGACCGCAACCAAACTCGCAGGCTCGACCATCCTTGAGCGGATCGGCAACACGCCGCTTCTGCGCCTGGACGAGCTTACTCAATCGTTCCCCGGCATCCAGATTCTGGGTAAGGCCGAGTGGGCCAACCCAGGTGGATCGGTCAAGGATCGCGCTGCCTCGGCCATCGTTGCCGATGCCATGCGCCGCAACCTGCTCGGCCGCGGCCAGAGCCTGCTCGACGCCACCAGCGGCAACACGGGCATCGCCTACGCCATGCTCGGCTCCGCCATGGGCTTCGAAGTTACGCTCTGCATGCCGTCCAATGTCTCTCCAGAGCGCAAGAAATACCTCGCCGCCTACGGTGCGCAGATCGTCTGGACCAACCCAGCCGAAGGCTCAGACGGAGCCATCCGTAAGGCCCGGGAACTCGCCGCAGCACATCCCGAGCGCTACTTCTACGCCGACCAGTACGGCAACCAGAACAACTGGATGAGCCACTACCTGCACACGGCTAACGAAATCTGGCAGCAGACCGAAGGTCAGATCACACACTTCGTCGCCGGCCTAGGCACCTCTGGAACCTTCATGGGCACCACCCGCCGCTTGCGTGAGCTCAACCCTGCCATTCAGTGCATCTCCATGCAGCCGGACTCCGCGTTCAACGGCCTTGAAGGTCTCAAGCATATGGCGACCGCCATCGTCCCTCCGATCTACGACCCAGCGCTCGCCGACGAGAACATCGATCTTCCCACTGAGAGCGCCTACACCATGTGTCTCCGGCTGGCGCGCCGGTCGGGCCTCTTGGTCGGCGTCTCTGCCGGGGGTGCAGTCGCCGCTGCCCTGCAGATTGCAGAGCGTGAGCACGCCGCTGGACGCGAGGCGATGATCGTCACCATCCTCTGCGACTCCGCTGAAAAGTACATGTCTGAGCGCTTCTGGCAGGAGGGCGAGGCGCGTTCCTGACCACGGAGCGCACCCGCAATGACCCATGCTCAGCATCCAGTTCAAAGACTACGAAGCCCTCCGCGCCCACGGCGAGCAGACCTACCCGCATGAGTGCTGCGGCGTCCTCCTGGGCCGCGCATCGGAAGGGACCAACGCCGTCCACCAGGTCGTCCAGGCCGGCAATACCCGCACCGACTCCGCGCACAACCGTTACCACATCTCGCCCATCGAGCTCATCCGCATTCAGCGCCAGGCACGCGCCGCCTCGCTCGACATCGTCGGCTTCTATCACTCGCACCCCGACCACCCCGCCCAGTGGTCCTCGACCGACATCGCCGAGGCCCATTGGCTGGGCTGCTCCTACGTCATCACCCGCGTCGCCCAGGGCAAAGCCGAGATCACCAATTCCTTTCTGCTGCTCGGCACCGGCGAAGAAGACAAGCACTTCGCTGACGAGGCCATTGAGATCCTGATCGACGAACCCAGCGCACCTGCAACCATCGAGGCTTCATGACGATCCACATCCCCACGCCGTTGCGCACCTACACCGAAGGCCATGAATCCGTCTCCATCCTCGCCGGCACCGTCAAGGACGCGCTCGCGTCGCTCGTCGAGGCCTACCCCGGACTGCGCGGCAACCTCTTCGGCGCCGACGGCAAGCTACGCTCCTTCGTCAACGTCTATCTCAACGACGAAGACATCCGCTACCTGAACCTGAAGGAAAATTCGTCGGTCTCACCCTCGGACGAGCTGACCATTATTCCGTCGATCGCCGGCGGTAAAGCACGCTAGAGCTGATTGCGCCCTGCCATGCTGCCGACTCACCAGAGTCGTCATTCTGGCGAAGCCAGAATCCCCGTATTTCTCTTCAACTCTGCACAGCATCCAGTGATTTTCTACGTAACGAAGCCGGAGTGTATGGACACTTCCGGAGCCGTGCCCAGTCCCAAGAAGATCTCGAACATGCCCTTGTCAAGAGCGAAAAGCGCTAAACGCCTCATTCGGCAAGGAATAAACCTGGCATAAACACCCCTGCCAGGCAGCTATCATAGAAATACGAGAATTGCTGAGGAGCCCGCGTACCAACCCGTATGCACCTGCCAGGATGGGGAAGTCCGAAACTGAAGTCCAGACTTAAGTGGCTTCCTTTGAAGACTTTGGGTACTTCTTGGGGGGTGGTGGGGGTACCTGCAGCGGCTTGCACCGCATCGCTCCCTCACATCATCCAATCATCGACTTGAGAGGAATCATGACCACTGCCATTCTCGAAGAGACCGCCGTCGAACTGCCTAAGCTGACCAACGAAGAGATCGCTCGCTACTCGCGCCACCTGATTCTTCCGGAGGTTGGCTACGAGGGCCAGCAGAAGCTCAAGGCCGCGAAGGTCCTCTGTGTCGGGACCGGCGGACTCGGCGCGCCGCTCGCGCTCTATCTGGCAGCCGCGGGCGTAGGCACGCTCGGCCTAGTGGACTTCGACACCGTCGACGCTTCGAACCTGCAGCGCCAGGTCATCCACTCGACCTCGACCGTCGGCAGGCTGAAGGTCGACTCGGCCGAGATCATGCTCAAGGGACTGAATCCCAACCTCAACGTGGTCAAGTACAACACCATGCTGACCTCGGCCAACGCGCTCGAGATCTTTAAAGACTTCGACATCATCGCCGATGGTACCGACAACTTCCAGACCCGCTACCTGGTCAACGATGCCTGCGTCCTCACCGGCAAGCCCAACGCCTACGGCTCCATCTTCCGCTTTGAGGGCCAGGCGTCGCTCTTCGCCACCGAGGCCGGCCCCTGCTACCGCTGCCTCTATCCCGAGCCCCCACCCCCGGGCCTCGTCCCCAGCTGCGCTGAGGGCGGCGTTCTCGGCATCCTGCCCGGCCTGGTCGGCATCATCCAGGCCACCGAGGTGATCAAGTACATCCTCGGCATCGGAGATGCGCTTGCCGGCCGCCTCCTGCTCGTCGACGCGCTCGGCATGAACTTCCGCCAGCTCAAGCTACGGAAAAACCCGGACTGCCCCGCCTGCGGCACCCACGAGATCCAGCACCTCATCGACTACGACCAGTTCTGCGGCATCGAGAAGCCCGCCGACCCTACCGGCCCGCTAGAAGTTGCGCAGAACAAAGACGTCTCCGGCTCCGTGGTCGACGGTATCCCGCAGATCACCGTCGAAGACCTCAAGCGCAAGCAGGACGCGCATCAGGACTTCTTCCTGCTAGACGTGCGCGAGCCCCACGAGGTACCCATCGCCTCGCTCGGAGCTCCGCTCATCCCGGTCGGCTCGCTCGAGTCCCGCATCGGCGAGGTCCCTGTCGCCAAGGACAAGGAAATCGTCGTCCACTGCCGCTCCGGAGCCCGCAGCCAGAAAGCCGCGCTCATCCTAAAGAATGCAGGCTTCACCCACGTGTCGAATCTGGCCGGAGGCATCCTCGCCTGGGCAGATAAGATTGACCCCTCGATGGCCAAGTACTAGATCGTAACTCCAATGGGTCAGAGTAATCCCCCATTGGAGTCTCTCCTGCAACGAACGAGCCATCGTGAACGCCAGCGGCGACTGCTAACTTCGGGTTTGTATCCGGAGAGAACAGACACCCATGAAGATCCTGCTGGCGCAGTCGGGCGGTGTAGGCAACCAGCTCTTTCAATACGCGAACGCCCTCTTCTTCGCACAGCAGCTCGGCGTGCCGTTTGAAGTGCTCGAGGAACCAGAAATCTCTTTGCGGAGACACGGTTTTCCGATCATGCTCCCGAAGTTCTGCGTCCGCGCTCCCATCCGCCCGATGTCCCGCTGGGACCGCCTCATGTTTTCACGGGTCAAACGCAACCAGCTGATCGCAAAACCTGCCCGCGCGCTCTCCCGCAACCAGGTCCTCTTTCCGGAGCACTTCATCCGTTACTCCTTTCCTGAGGAGTTGCGCCTCGATGCGCTGACCCGCAATCTTTACCTCTTCGGCTATCTTCAATCGCATCGCATCCCCGATGCTATCGAGCCCGAGCTTCGCGAGCACCTCGCCTTGCGCGACGCCCCCACCGGAAAAAATCTGGACCTGCTGCAGCAGATCATGGACGCCGAGTCACCCGTCTCCCTCCACGTTCGGCGCGGCGACTACACCCGCATGCACGGCGGCAAAGACGCCCTGCCGCTCACCTACCAGCGCAATGCCATCGAAGCCATCTGCCGACGCGTCGCCAACCCTACCTTCTTCGTCTTCTCGGACGACCTTTCCTACTGTCGCAAGCACCTGCCAAGCCATGTTGAAACCGTCTTTGTCGACCACAACGACGCCCTGAACAGCCACGAAGATCTGCGTCTAATGGCGGCCTGCCAGCACAACATCATTGCTAACAGCAGCTTCTCCTGGTGGGGCGCCTGGCTGAACCCAAACCCAGGCAAGATCGTCTGTGCGCCCAGCATCTGGCGCGACGAAGCCATCTCGAAGCAGATTCTGCCGCCAGACTGGATCCGCTGCAGCGTGCGGCCGGAGCAGAAGAAGCAGCGCCCGGAAGCTAGGCCCAGGCTTTCCCCTCAGTACGCCCTCTTTCCCATTGCCTCCGCCGAGCCGGTCGCCGCCTTCTCCGCATGACTCCCACTTACGCCGTCGGCTCGTCCTTGTCATCGACCACCAGCATCTCGAGCGCCAGCGGCCGCGCGATCATGCAGTCCAGCGCAGCCGTCGAGTCGACAGCCCGCGCAATGACCGAGTTCAGGCACGGCTCCGTCGTCACCACGAATGCCAGCCGCTGCTTCGGATATCCCTTCCGCTGCAGCAGCGAATCGATGTTCGCGCCGACCGCCGCCAGCGCACCCGAGATCGCCGAAACGATCCCCGGCTTGTCGTTCACGATAAACCGCAGGTAATGCGGAGCCACCGAGTCCCCCGTCACCGACTTCGGCTCAGCCGCCAGGTGCACCGCCCGCGAGCCCTGCGCCACCGCCAGCAGGTCCGAGAGCACCGCCACTGCCGTCGAGTCGCCGCCGGCCCCGTGACCCGAGAACACCACGTCGCCGCCCATGCGTCCCGTCGACACCACCATATTCTGCGTGCCGTGCGACCACGCCAAGGGCGAGTTCAGTGGCACCAGCATCGGCGCCACCCGCGCATACATGCCGTCTTGCAGCAGCTGCGCCTTCGAGACCTGCCGGATGGTCGAGCCCAGCTCGCGCGCATACGCAAAATCAACCGCATCCACGTCCGCGATGGTCTCGGTCGTCACTTGCTCCGGGTCGAGCTCCGCCTGCATCGCCACCCGCGCCAGGATACACAGCTTGGCCCGTGCGTCGAAGCCCCCTACATCCGCGGTCGGGTCAGCCTCCGCGTAGCCCAGCGCCTGCGCATCCTTGAGCACGTCCGCGTAGCGGTCGCCCGCCTCCATGCGGCTCAGGATGTAGTTGCACGTACCGTTCAGGATGCCGCTTATTCGCACCACCTGATCGCCGCCCAGCCCCTGCTGAATGCCCGGAATCACTGGCACTCCGCCCGCCACCGCGGCTCCGTGCAGCAGCTGCGCTCCATGCGCTGCGGCCAGACGCGCCAGCTCCGGCCCGCGGTACGCGATCAGCTGTTTATTGGCCGTGACCACCGACTTGCCCAGCCCTAGCGCCCTCTCGATCCACCCCGCCGCCGGGTCCGACCCGCCGATCAGCTCCACCACCACGTCCACATCGGAGTCGAGCACCTCCGCGATGTTTTCGGTCCAGACCACCTCCGGCCCGGCATACCCGGCCGCCTCCGCCTGGCGTTTGCGTGCGACGCCGCGGTTGAGAATATGCGTCAGCCGAAGACCGGGGAAGCTGTCTCCCCGCAAGCCCTTCACCACCGACTGCCCAACGGTTCCAAACCCCAGCAGTGCCACCTTCGTCAGCTTCATCAGTAGGGAATCCTTCCTGCAAAGGTTTGCCACGCGGAGAAGCTCGCCCCGGCTTCCGCGCGGAGCAGGTTCGCGGTAGGCAGATCGCGCCGATCCGCGGGCTGGCGGACCTGCTCGTAAAAGTACGAATCGTCGAAGCCCACCTCTGCCGCGTCTTCAGCCGTGTTGCCGAAGAACAGCTCACTACAGCGCGCCCAAAGAATCGCCGCCAGGCACATCGGACAAGGCTCGCAGCTCGAGTAGAGCGTCGCCCCCGCAAGCTCAAACGTCCCGAGCTCCCGGCACGCGTTGCGGATCGCCATGACCTCCGCGTGCGCCGTAGGATCGTTGGTCGCCGTCACCTGGTTCACCCCCGTGGCGAGCACCGCGCCCTCCCGCACCAGCACTGCGCCGAACGGACCTCCGCGCCCGGAGACGACGTTCTCCGTCGCCAGCGCAATGGCCATCCGCATAAAGCGCTCGTCATCCTGGGTCGGCACACACTCTCCCTTGGTCACGTTTTCCGCTCGGAACAAACCCGATTATGGCATACGCTTCTAACCAACGATGGCAGCTTCCGGCGTAGGCTCGTTTCCCGACGTGCGAGGCAAGCGGCCGAACCTGGCCACGCTGGTTGACGACTGGCGCAAAGCCGGAGCGCAGACCGCCATCGTGCGCTACACCGGCAACCGCAGCGTCAGAACCAGCTATGCCGCGCTTGCCAGCCTCACCGACCGCATCGCCGCCGAGCTCGAACGTCGCGGGATCGCCCCCGGCGAGCGCGTCCTGCTCTGGGGCGAGAACTCTGCGGAGTGGGTCGCCGCGTTCTTCGCCTGCATCGTCCGCGGTCTGCTCGTCGTTCCGCTCGACGCAGCAGGCACTGTCGACTTCGCCGCACGCGTGATCACAGAGACCACCCCGCAACTCATTCTGGGCGACGCGAAGCTCCTGGCTTCCCTTGAGACACCACTCCCGCATCTGGTTCTCGCCGAACTACCCCACCTGCCCGCCGCCGGCCCCTGCCCGCCGGTCCCGGGTCTGCAGCGAAACAGCCCGCTCCAGATCCTCTTCACCTCCGGCACTACCTCCGAGCCCAAGGGCATCGTACACACCCACGGCAACGTGCTCGCCAGCGTCGAGCCGATCGAAGCCGAGATGCGCAAGTACCGCCGCTACGAGCGCTGGTTCCACCCCCTCCGCTTCCTCCACACGCTGCCTCTCAGCCACGTCTTCGGCCAGTTCATGGGCCTGTGGCTCCCGCCGCTCCTGGCTGCGGAGGTCCACTTTGAGAATCGCCTGGAAGCCGAACGGATCGTGCGCACCCTGCACCGCGAGCGCATCACGCTGTTAGCCGCGGTGCCCCGCCTGCTCGACCTTCTGCGCTCCTACCTGGCCATCGATCCACTGCTCCTGCAGGCCGCCTCCGGAGAGAGCGTCTGGCGCCGCATCTGGCGTTTCCGCCGCGTGCATCGACGTCTCGGCTGGAAGTTCTGGGCCTTCGTCTGTGGCGGCGCATCGCTCGCCGCGGACCTCGAAGAGTTCTGGAACCGCATGGGCTTCGCCGTCATCCAGGGCTACGGCATGACCGAGACGGCCGCGCTCGTAACGCTGAATCATCCATTCCGCGTCAGCCGGGGCTCCATTGGTAAGCCGCTGCCCGGGCGCGACGTGCGCCTCGGCCTCGAGGGCGAGCTCTCCGTCCGCGGCGAGATGGTCTCTACCGCCACCTGGCGGCACGGCCAACTGATCGAGCGACAAGACCCCTGGCTGGCCACCGGAGACCTTGCCACTCAGGACCAAGCCGGCAATCTCCGCTTCACCGGTCGCCGCAGCGAAGTTATCGTCAACGCCTCCGGCGTGAACATCCATCCGGAGGACATCGAGGCCGCCCTGCTCCGGCAGCCACCCGTGACCTCCTGTTCCGTCGTTGCTCTTTCGATCGCGGGCGCAGGCCAGGAACCGGCAGCCGTGCTCGTCGCGCCTGCCGGGGAGGAGTCCGCCGCCGCAGCTGTCCGCGCCGCCAACGCGGAACTCGCCGGTTACCAGCAGGTCCGCCACTGGTTCCTGTGGAGTAACGGAGATCTGCCCCGCACCGCAACCGGCAAGATCCAGCGCGGCAAGGTGGCCGAGTGGGTCGCGCAGCAAGGCCGGGCCTCTGGCCAGGCTCTCGAAGGCGACTCGCTCACCACCCTGATCGCCTCGCTGACCGGCATCCCGGTCACGCGAACCGATGAGGACGCTCGCCTCGCCGAAGACCTTCACCTCGACAGCCTCGGACGCGTGCAACTGCAGAGCGCCGTCGAAGCACGCTTCGGAACCTCGATCGACGACGCAGCCTTCCTGAAGATGGAGACGCTCGGGCAGCTGCGGACCGCACTCGCGGGCCAGACCTTCGAGAACCCCGCCCCATCCACGATGCAGCCAGTTCCCGCCGAGCCACCAGCCTTCCGCTACCCACGCTGGCCGTGGTCGTGGCTGGTGCAAGCCCTCCGCATCGCCTTTGTGGAAGTCATCGTTCGCCCGCTGGTCTGGCTCTTCGCCAAGCCTCGCGTCGAACTCCCGGCCGCACCTCTCCCCACCGTTCCCATGCTGCTGATCGCCAACCACGTCACCTGGTTCGACGTAGGCCTCGTGCTCTACGCCCTCCCGCCGCATCTTCGCCGGCGTCTGGCCGTGGCCACTGCGGGGGAGATGCTCGAAGACTGGCGGCACGCACGTAACCAGGGCAGCGGGTGGGCCAACGCGCTCGGCCCCATCCAGTACTGGCTCGTCACCGCTCTGCTCAACGCCTTCCCCCTCCCGCGCCAGGCCGGGTTCCGTCGCAGCTTTGCCCATGCCGGCGAGGCGCTCGACCGCGGCTTCCACGTGCTGATCTTTCCTGAAGGCCGACGCTCTCCGACAGGCGAGCTGCAGCCTTTCCGAGCCGGCATCGGCCTGCTCGCGGAGACTTCCTGCGCGCCAGTCTTGCCCATCGCTCTTTGCGGAATGCGCGCAGCATTGGCCACGCGTCAAGGCTGGTTCCATGCCGGACGCCTCGGAATCCGCGTCGGCCAGCCCATCCGTCCCATGTCGGGCGCGACCCCGGAGGCGATCGCACTAGCGCTCCACGCTGAGTTGAACCTCCTGCTGGACGACGCCGCCGTATCGCCTGCCAACACCTCTTGCTAAACTGGCTGCGGACCCTGTTACCTATGCCGATTACCTCCATCAATCCAGCCACGGGCGAGGTGCTACGCAAGTTCGAGCCTCTGAGCGACGAGGCCGTACAAGCCAAAATCGGCATCGCACATGCAGCGTTCCGCGGCTATGGTGAGGTGCCGCTTGAGCATCGCGCCCTCTGCATGCGCAAACTCGCCGGCATCCTTGAGCACGAGGCCGACGAGCTGGCCGCCATGATCACGGCCGAGATGGGCAAAACGCTCGCCAGCGCCCGGCAGGAGGTCCTGAAGTGCGCACAGGGCTGCCGCTACTTCGCCGAAAACGCCGCCCGCATCCTCACCGAAGAGCCCATCCCCACCGAGCAGAACAGCTATGTACGCTGGGACCCGCTCGGGATCGTGCTGGCCGTCATGCCTTGGAACTTCCCCTTCTGGCAGGTCTTCCGCTTTCTCTCGCCGGCATTAATGGCCGGCAACGTCGCCCTGCTCAAGCACTCTTCAAACGTTCCGCAGTGCGCCATCGCTATCGAGGCCCTGGTACGCCGCGCCGGTTTTCCAAGGGGTACGTTCCAAACTCTCCTGATCGAAGCCCGGCAAGTGGAATCGGTACTCTCGGATGAGCGTATCGCCGCCGTGACGGTCACGGGCTCCGAAGCCGCGGGGCGAGCCGTAGCCGCGCAGGCAGGATGGCTGCTTAAACGATCCGTCCTTGAGCTGGGCGGCTCTGATCCCTTCGTAGTATTGCCTTCGGCCGATCTGGACGTTGCCCTCTCCACAGCGGTCAAGGCCCGCACCATTAACAATGGCCAATCCTGCATTGCGGCCAAACGCTTCATCGTCCACGCAGACATCTACGCGGACTTCGAGGCCCGCTTCGTGGCCGCCATGCAGGCGCTCATCGTAGGCAATCCGCTGGACGAGGCCACCGAGGTAGGTCCGCTGGCCACGCTGCAAATCGCCGAAGAGGTGCAGCAGCAGATCCACGCCGCCACCCGCGCCGGCGCGCGCCTACTCACCGGGGGCGAGGGCCGGGAAGGGAAGGGCAACTTTTTCTCGCCCACCGTCCTGGCCGAACTACCTCGCAGTGCGGCAGTCTATCGCGAGGAGATCTTCGGGCCGGTAGCCCTGCTCTTCCGGGTAAGCTCGCTCGACGAGGCAATCGAGGTGGCCAACGACACGCCCTTCGGCCTCGGAGCCTCGGTGTGGACCCGCGACGCGGACGAGCAGAAGCGGCTCATCGCCGAACTCGAGTGCGGCCAGGTCTTCGTCAACACCATGGTGGCCAGCGACCCTCGGCTGCCTTTCGGCGGAATCAAACGCTCAGGCTACGGACGCGAGCTCTCCGCGGCCGGCATGCGCGAGTTCCTCAACGCAAAGACAGTGGTCATCGCCGACGCGGTCCAGCAAACCGAGATCGCCTTCGAACCCAAGGAAGACGAAGAACCAAGCCTTCATCGCGCTCCCTTCGACGCACAACAGTTTCAGCAGGCCTTCCGCACCGCAAGCAAGGCCAGCGAGTAAGGAACAATCGTCAGGCTAGACAAAGCGTAGGTTGACCCGTCCGACTGTCGAGAAGTGCACATCGACGGACGAACCCGAGCGCGCCAGCGTAATTCCGGTCCAGCTTCCCGTCGTGATGCATTGGCCGGCGAGTAGGCCTCCGGTCCGCGCTGAGCCTTCGTTCGCCAACCATGGCAGCAGCCGTTTCAGATCACCGCACGTGTTCGACCCCGTCTCTTCCAATCGAATCATTCCGTCGATCGCCAGCGTCACGTCCTCTTTCTGGAAATCCACGGTCTGCCAGGACGAACAGTCTGGCCCCAAGATCAGTCCACCGTGCATCTGCAGGTCCGCCAGCATCGTCAACTTCTCCTCCGGACGCGTCGGATCGGCCAGTGCGGACTCCAAAACCTCGATCGCCGGATGGCAGCTTCCGACTGCTGCGTAGACCTCTTCGTCACGGTAGGGCGTGGCTCGCGGAGGCAGATCGGACTTGAGCACAAAGGCGATCTCCGCTTCCAATCCGCGCAAACGGCCGCCTCGCACCGCGCCGTTCTGCGCGATCATCGTCAACGGAAGAGGAGCAGCCATCGGCACTGCATCCGGCGAAGATGCGCCTACCTTCCAGCCTCCCAGCGCACCGTGAGCCTCCCGAATCCGGTCCTGCACAAAGAAAACTTCGTCCAGCGATGCAGGTTTCAACTCAGACGGAAGGTCGTTGATGGGAGTCATCGTCCGCCGAGCATTCAGCAACAGATCGACCGCCTCCAACAATTGTGACTCGCGAAATCCAGTCATTTCAGGCCCTCGTTGGAATGAACTATCTGCGACGCATCAGGAATAAAACCGCCAGCACAATCACCAGCAGGCCGAGTCCGCCCGGCCAGATAAACGCCCCGCCACTGCTCGACACCCCGGCAACGATGCATCCGGAAAGCATGCTGCATATCAGCAGCGTGAATGCTCCCAATGCCGCCGAGCGCAGCGGGAAAGGAAAGTCGCGGCTGATGCGGCCAAATCTAACCGAACCTGGTCTGTTCTTCATAGGACGTGTGATGCGTTGGTGTCTTTCGGCGTCCTATGCCGCTTTCATTTCTCCTGAGCCCGTTCCGGATTCTTCGCATAGCTAATCAGGTTCGCCAGCAGCCGGTAGGCCCCCGGAACCCCCTCCGGCAACTGCCGATAGAGCGCCAACGCACAATACATGTACGCCCCTTTCCCCACCGGCGCCAGCAGCAGTCCGCCTCGCTGCGGATCCTGCCCTGCGTCCTCCGTTTCGAGCAACGCCTGAAACTGCGGAGCCCAGCTTGCCGCGAAGCCGTGCCCGCGCTCCTCGATCCAGCCATCAAAATCCGCCGGAGTAATTCGGTTCGGCCAGTTCAGCAACGGGCTCTCCGGCGCGAGCACCCGGACCGGCTGCGCTTCTTCGACCACGTTATGCGCCGAGTCGCCCGGCACTGCAATGGGATACGGTGCCTCCGCGTTGCCAAACTGCGCCGTCATGTACTCGACAATCACCACTCCGCCGGCCCGCGCATACTCAATCAGCGGCTTCGACCCCACGCCTCCCAGCGCTGACTGCGCCGCATAGGCCCGCACGCCCACGATCACCGCGTCATACTTCGCCAGCGCCGCGGCATTCAGGTTCTGGGGCGTAATGAGTGTCGGCGTTACTCCCACATTGGGCAGGAACTCCGGCACCGGATCGCCCGTTCCGGGAAGGTAGGCCACGCGCAATCCCGGCGCCGTCCGTACATCCACCGCCTCCGCTTTGAAGACCGCCGGCTGAAAAAATATCGTCGACGCAAGCCCCGGATACCCCACCGCCCGGTAAAACTCGGTATAAGCATGTCCCTCGGAGACGACGTCCCCATGGACCAGGTAGGCAGACTTCAGTTGAATGTTGCGCGGCTGAACCTGCCATGCCTCCGGCCTTCCCAGAGTTTCAGTCGAGCCATTCAAACCAGCTTCAAGCGGCAGAGCGGCCGGGTCCAGCTTAAACGTCCAGCCCTCCGGGGTCGACAAACCTGCTTTCCAGGTCGCATTCGGTCCCTGCTCGCGTATGAAAGACTCGACAGAGAAGGAGAGGGCGTCCACGCGGATGATGCCGAAGGCCGGCGACAGGGCCACTGAGAATGGAGGTACCACCTGCGCTGCTTCAAGAGACGCATCCGTCGCAGTGACCGCTGCTTTCAACTCAAGACGAGCCCCATCGTCATCCACCATCTGCGTGATCACCAGCGCCGGCGGCGTCGATGGCGCAAGGCGTAAGTCGGGCTGCGAGACATCGTAGAAGGCTTGCTCGGGATTCGGTCGCGAGAAATAGGGCCGGGTCACCGGCAGACCCTTCGGAGATGCAAGTGTTCGTGTAAGGACCATCGATCCATGCGGCAGCGGCTTGGCGTTCGCATCGGGCAGCGAGGTTGCGGCCGTGTTCTCCGCCAAGAACAGAGGCGTACGCCCGCCCGCGTTGTCTAGCCGAACCTTCACCGTCGCCGAAGAAAGCGTACTCAGCAACGGCTGACTCGCCGCATCGAGTGTCGCCGTCATGCTCAATCCATCCGCTAACACCAGCGCGTCGTTCAACTGCACCCGCTTGACCCGAAGTTCATGTACGACATTGAAGCGTTGCTCGTCCGGAAAGTCATGGGTTGTCGAGTAAGCCGTCAGCAAAACGTCCACTGCGGCTAGCGCACGGCGCAGCGGAGGAGCGACCGCCTCCGGCCGATCCGCCGTAAACAGTTGTTGCGCCTCAGCAATCCGCGCATCAACTGCCGTAAGCACCTCCCGCAGCTTGGGCGCGTCCGGCGCCAGATCCGCAATCCCCACCAGACTCGTGTTGATCCCGGTAAAGATGCTCGGCTCCGCGGCCGGCGGCGTCCCCAGCCGCGACCCCATCAGCGTGTATCCCGTTTCTGACTTCCCCAGCGGAGCCTTCCGCTCTCCAGATCCAATCTGCGTCTTCTGCAGCGCCAGACCCTTCCGCCCGAACTGCACATAGGTCAGCCCGTCCATCCCAAGCGCCGGAGCCGCTGGCCTTCCCGGAAAATTGACTGTCGCCGGATCCCCCTCCGGAATCTTCACCGTCGCAGGCGGTTCGACATACGTTACCTTTCCGGTTACATAGTTTTGGAAACGCGTCGGAATGGTTTTGCCTGTTGCGTAGTCAAACATACCATCCTTCGTCATGCGCGAGAACGGCACCCGCGCGTAGACCTTCAACGGCGTCCACGGCAGCAGACCCTCGCGGATCATCTCTGGAAAGATCTTCGGATCACCGGCCGCGGTAAATACCTCCTGCGTCATCTCCCCGGCTACTTGGTGGTGTCCATGCCCGTCCGTCGGTCCGCCGACAAAGACGCTCGCCAGGACCAGCGGGCGATAAAGCCGAACCGCGCGCACCGCGTCGTAGAGCACGCGCTCGTGCGTCCACTTGGCGAACGCCTCCTCCTTGGTTTTCGAGAAGCCGAAGTCTGCCTCCGTCCCGAACATCTGGTTCACGCCCGTATACCGGTCCTCCGCCAACAGCTCCTGGGTCCGGATGAGCCCGAGCGCGTCGTCAAAATCTCCCGACATCAGGTTCTGACCACCTTCGCCGCGGCTGAGCGTCAGCATCGCAACCCGCGCCCCCAATCCGCGCGACTCATACGTCAGAAACCCGCAATCCTCATCATCCGGATGCGCCACAATCATCATCAGCGAGGCGCGCGTCCGCAGCTTCAGGAGCAGCTGTTGCAGCGCCGGCGCGCCGTGATTGATCGGAAGCCTGTCTGCCGGCGACTGCGGCGAGACCTGCTCGCCCATCAGATTTGCGGGATCATTCACCACGCGTACACCCTGCGCCCATGCAATGTGTGCCCCCGCGGCCGCAGTAAACAACATCGAGGCGAAAAAGAGAGAGCGAACGTTCATAGAGCTTAATTTCTCATATCGGCCGGTGTGGCCAGAACTTTAGGCTTATTTGCAAATATCCTCGAGAGCCGTTGCCCATCGCCGTAAACTTCGAAGATCGTTCCCCAAGCCCAGACCGCACGCCCTCTCACTCGCTCGCTCACCCTCCCGGGCGCCGTCGCGATCAACATGCTGGACATGATCGGCGTCGGGCCCTTCATCACCCTTCCGCTGCTTCTCTCCGCAATGGGTGGCCCGCAGGCCATGCTCGGCTGGATCCTTGGCGCGCTGCTCGCGCTCTCCGATGGCCTCGTCTGGGCCGAGCTCGGCGCCGCCATGCCCGAAGCCGGCGGCACCTATCGTTTCCTGCGCACCATTTATCCCGGCTCCTCCGGCCGTTTCCTCGCCTTCCTCTTTGTTTTCCAACTCATCTTCTCCGCACCTCTCTCGGTCGCCAGCGGATGCATCGGGCTCGCGCAATACGCCGGTTATCTCGCCCCCGTCCTGCGCACGCACACCTTGTATTGGGGACGCCTGGTCGCCAGCCCCGGGACCGCCATCGCCATCGCCGCCATCCTGCTCGCCGTCCTGCTGCTCTATCGCAACCTGGCCAGCCTGCGCCTGGTCAGCTATCTCCTCTGGGTCGCCGTCCTCGGCACCATCGCCTGGGTGCTTATCACCGCCGCCCTCTTCGGACACCCCTCGCAAGCCTTCAACCTTCCTCCCGACGCGTTCCGCCTCACGCCGGCCTTCTTCTCCGGCCTGGCCTCCGCGATGCTCATCGCCACTTACGATTTTTGGGGGTACTACAACGTCACCTTCCTCGGTGCTGAAGTTGAAGACCCCGCCCGCACCATTCCCCGTGCCATCCTGCTCTCTATTCTCCTGGTCGCTGGCTTGTATCTCGCGCTCAACATCGCCGTACTCGCCGTCCTGCCGTGGCGGCCTCTGCTCTCGGTCCGCGATCTCGGCGCGCGCCAGGCCCTCATTTCAGTCTTCATGCAGACCGCCTACGGCACGCGCTTCGGCCCTGCCATCGGCGCGTTCGCAGGGCGTCTGGCCGCCGTCCTCGTCATAGTCACCGCCTTCGCCAGCGTGTTTTCTCTCCTGCTCGGTTACTCCCGCATCCCCTTCGCTGCTGCCCGCGACGGCAACTTCTTTGCCTCCTTCGGCCGCCTGCATCCCAGCCGCGGCTTTCCTTACGTTTCGCTCCTTTATCTCGGAGGAGCCGCCGCCCTCTTCTGCTTCGTCTCGCTCGCCGAGGTCATCGCCGCGCTCGTCATTTTGCGCATCCTGGTCCAGTTCCTGCTACAGCACATCGGAGTACTCTATCTCCGGCGCACGCAACCGGAACTTCCCCGACCCTTCCGCCTCTGGCTCTATCCTCTTCCGCCTTTGTTCGCCCTGGTTGGATTCACCTATATCCTGCTCGGCCGACCCAACTTCGGACACGAGATCCGCTTTGCCTGCCTCGTCCTCCTCCTCGGAGTTCTCGCTTATCTGCTCCGGGCCCGGCTGTCCGGACGGCCTGAAATCGCCTAACATAACAAGATGAGCGAAACGCTGGAAGCAACCGAGACCCCGGCAAGCGGTCACGCCCCCAAGTACACGCGCAACACCCCCTACCACTCCGCCGTCTTGGTCAATGAGCTGCTCACCGCGCCCGGCTCCGAGAAAGAAACACGCCATGTCGAGCTCGCTCTCGAAGACGGCATGACCTATACGCCTGGCGACGCCGTTGGCATCCTTCCCGAGAACCGCCGCGAAGTCGTCGACGAGGTCCTTCATGCGCTGCACATGCGCGGCGACGAGCGTGTCCTCGACCACTACAAGGTCGAGATAGACCTCGACGAGGCTCTTCGCACCCGCCTGGCCATTGGCAAACTCGAGCGCGGCCGCATCACCCAGATGAACAAGCTCGCTCCCGAAAACGAAGGCCTTAAGACCCTCGCCGGCCAGGAGAACAAGGCGCGCGCCGAAGAGTACTGCTACGGCCGTGAGTTTATCGACCTCCTCCATGAGTTTGCCGGCGTCATCACCGCCCCGCAACAGCTCTTTCAGGTCCTCGCCCGGCTCACCCCCCGCATGTACTCCATCGCTTCCAGCCAGGCGCTTCATCCTGACAACGTACAAACCACCGTTCGCGTGGTGCGCTACGACAGCCACGGCCGCACCCGCCAGGGTCTGGCCAGCGGACATCTTGGCGATCGCGCTCCGGTCGGTGAAACCATGCCCATCTTTCTCCACGCCAATGGCAACTTCCGCCTGCCTGAGGACGCTTCCGCTCCCGTCATCATGGTCGGCCCCGGTACCGGCATCGCTCCCTTCCGCGCGTTCCTCGAAGAACGCCAGGTCACCGGCGCCGCTGGCGACAATTGGCTTTTCTTCGGCGAACAGCGCCGCTCACTCGACTTCCTCTACCAGCAGCAACTCGAGGGCATGCACAAAGATGGGGTGTTGACCCACCTCGACACAGCCTTCTCCCGCGACCAGGCGAAGAAGGTGTACGTCCAGGACCGCATGCAGGAGCGCGCTTCCGAGCTCTACGCCTGGCTGGAGCGCGGAGCCTTCTTCTACGTCTGCGGAGACGCAACCCGCATGGCCAAGGACGTCGAACTCGCCCTGCTCGACGCCATCGCCAAGGGCTCGAACGGCACCCTCGACCACGCCGCCGAGTATCTTGGCCGGATGAAGAAAGACAAACGCTATCAGCGCGACGTTTACTGATTTAGGATCAGGCTAAGAACTTCGCTGCTGGTGATGCGCTGTTTCCACCACCATCGCGCTGGTCCAGTGGTGATCCCGGAAGCGCCGGCGCATGTCGTGCAGGTTGGGCAGGGTGGATTGCAGGTCGCCGTTCGCCTGTCCAGCAGCCGGGGCCACCATCGACCCAGCGCTCGCGCTGCCGTTTATTGTCGCGGAGCTTTCACTGACATTGCAGCTCACACCAGCCGCGGCCGCGAGAAGGATTGCAGCCAAAAGGGAAACAGTACGCAAGTGTGTTGCCTGAAGCGGGCCCTGATTACGATCATAGTTACTCATGGGGGAGCCTCCGTGGTTCCATTCGAAGCATAGGTCCACCAGCCGGGGTCCGCCATCCCACCCAAAGTGACCTGTATACCCCACCCGGTTCACTAAAGACACCGGAGATCGTCTGCCTCAAACTCGTGCCAAGTCCGGCCGCCAACTGGTAATCCGCTCCTTGATTTGCCGCGACGTCAGACCTTCGCCCAACGTATGCGCCACCAGCAGCGGCAACTCCTCGTCTGAAGCAAAGCGCAGCGCAATCAACTGTCCCGTACTGAGATGCGCCGCCTCCGCCGGGGAGGTGAGCGCAGACACCCGTAGACGTTCTTCCAGCCGAATCAGCCGATCCTGCACCCGCAGCGAGTAGAGCCGCACCTTCGTGTTCAGCAGAAGAAGCGCGAACGCCAGCACGACCAGCCACAGATCGAGCCCCAGCCGATGCTCCGGATCGTGCACCGCCCAATAAATCGACAGGCCAAAGTTGATGACGAAAATGGGCGCTAATACGAAATGCGTGATTGGATCGTACTTCGCATGGCTCGCGGCACTTTGGGTCTTGGGCATGCAGCGATCCTACCCCACCTGGGTTAGCTTTGAATCATGACGGTTAGTCCAGACCGAAAACGCATCGGCGTCCACGTCGGCACCGCCGGAGGCTGCTGGACCGCGGTCCAGCGCGCGGTCGACGCCGGCGCCAACACCTTCCAGATCTTCAGCTCCAGCCCCCGCCAGTGGCGTGCCGCCGCCGTCAAGCCTGAAGATGCCGCACGCATGCGGAACCTCCGCGCCGCCCACGACATGGGCCCGATCTCCATCCACGCCAGCTATCTCATCAATCTCTGCAGCCAGACCGAGACCGTCCGCACCGGCTCCATCGCCGCCTTTCGCGGGGAGGTCGAGCGCGCCCTCGCCCTCGGCGCGGAAAACCTCGTCCTCCACCCTGGAAGCTGGAAGGGCCTGACCCGCGAAGAAGGTCTTCGTCTCGCCGCCCAATCGATCGAGCGCGCCATCGATCGCATCGATTTCGCCGCTGCGCCCGACTTCCGCATCCTCATCGAAAACACCGCCGGTGCCGAGTTCTCGCTTGGCGGCAAGCTCGAGCAGGTCGCCGAACTCGTCGAGCATCTGCGCCCCTGCGCGCCCGTCGCCGTCTGCCTCGATACCTGTCACCTCCACGTCTCCGGCTATGACCTCGTCTCCCCCGAAGGCTACGCCGCAACCATGACCCTCCTCGGCCAGACCGTCGGCTTTGAAGCCGTCCGCGTCTGGCACTGCAACGATGCCAAGGCCGCCATGGGCTCGAAGCTCGACCGACACGAGCACATCGGCGAAGGCACCCTCGGCCCCGGCCCCTTCCGCCGCCTGCTCCGCGATTCCCGCTTTGCCTCCGCCGTCTTCATCGCCGAAACTCCCGTCGACGAACCTGGCGACGAGCAGCGCAACGTGATGACGCTGCGCACCCTCTTCGCGCAATAGCCCAAAACTCTCAAGGCGAACGACGCACACACAACCTGAACCGCATGCCCGGCTACGCTCATCTACGTAGTAGCCGTTACCATGTCTATCGCCCTGGCTTTTTTCGTTCATTACGCGTACGCGATCCTCTTCCTGTGGGTTCTGGTCGAGCAGCTCGGCGTGCCCATTCCGTCGATCCCCGTTCTGTTGACCGCGGGAACCCTCGTCGCGACGCATCAGCTTCGCGGAACACTGGCCGTCGTCTCCGTCCTGGTTGCCTGCGCTCTCGCCGACACCTTCTGGTACACTCTCGGACGCCGCTACGGCAACGCCGTCCTGCGCCTGCTTTGCCGTCTCTCCTTTGAAGCCGACGCCTGCGTCTCGAAGACCGAGGGCTACTTCCACCGCCGCGGCGCCGTCACCCTGCTCTTCGCCAAGTTCGTCCCCGGGCTCTCGACCGTAGCCGCGCCCATCGCCGGCCAGACCGGCATGCCCTACGCCCGCTTCCTCGCGTACGATCTCTCCGGCTCGGCGATCTGGACGCTCTCCTACGTGCTCGGCGGATTCTTCTTCGGCGATCTCGCCAAGCGCAGCGGACCGTTCTTCGCCATCATCGGACACTTCGCCGTTGCCATCTTCGTGGTCATGGTTCTCGGCCTCCTGTTCTACCGCATCTGGAAGCAGCGCCGCTTCCTGCTGAGCGTCCGCGAACTGCGCCTGGAGCCCGCCGAGCTCCTCGACATGATCGAAACCGCCGACCGCCAGGGCAACATTCCGCCTTACATCGTCGACCTCCGCCACCCGCTCGACTACCTGCCCGACCCACGCGTCCTGCCCCACACGGTCCGCGTCAGCCCCTCCGAGCTAACCGCCCACCAGACCCTCATCCCCCGCGACCGCGACATCATCCTCTACTGCACCTGCCCGTCCGAGGAGACGAGCGCCAAGGTCGCCCTGCAGCTCCACAGCCTCGGCATCAATCGCGTCCGCCCTCTGCGCGGAGGCTTCGAGGGCTGGCGCGATGCCGGCTACCCGCTGGTCGACTACGTGCCCTCCCAGGCCGACGCCATCCTCACCGACCCTGCACCAACTGCCGCCTGACCGGCAGTTACGTCCTGGCAACTCTCTATCCGAAAATAGCCGACCACCCGACACATGCTGGCTGACCCACTTTTTGGGCACTTCAGTCCCACTTTCGTGCTATTTTTTCTCAGTCACCTAAATCTTAGGACACCGCAACTTCGCTGCTACGTCTCGGGAGGCATCCTTCAACGCCCTCGCTGACAATGCCGCGCTTGTGTCATGCCACAACCATTCTGTTCGGAGACCTCAAATGAAAGCTGCATCCTTCTTTTCCTTCTTTACGGCCGCTGCCTTGTCCTGCTCCCCCGCCCTTGCCTCCACGCTCACCTTTTCCGGCCAGCCCGCGTCTGGTTTCCCTACGTTTGTCTCCGCGAAGCAAGCTGGATTTACGGTCGTTCCGATCGGTGGTTCGTTCACGGTCGGCGACGGCTTTGGCGATCCGGCTCCCGATCTCTATGTCTTCGAAGGCTTCGGGACGCTCAGCGTGAGCAGGACGGCGGGCGGCAGCTTCACCTTCTCCGACATCGATTTCAGCAACTATCTAACGAGCGGAAACGGAACCTACACCATCGCGGGTCTCGCAGCAGGCGCAACCCTGTTCAGTTCAGTTGGAAGTGTCACGAGTTCCAGCTTTTACGATGTCAATCCCGGGGATTCCGCCTACGTGATCGACACGCTGACGGTCACTCTGACCAACTTCAACGGCGAATCGGACCTCGACAACATCACCGTCAATGCGGTTACCTCCGTCACGCCCGAGCCTTCGAGCCTCCTTCTCCTCGCCACTGGTCTCAGCGGCTGCGCAGCTGCGGCCCGCCGCCGCTTTCCGCAAGTTCGCTAGCTTCACCGCATCAAGCCGCGCTCCCTCGCACCCGTTACCATGAGGATACGAGGGAGCAGCATATTGGCTTACAAGGATTTACGCGACTGGATCGCCCGCCTGGACCGCGCCGGCGAACTGACCACCATGACTCAACCCGTCTCGCCCTACCTCGAGATGGCCGAGATCGCCGACCGCGCCGCCAAGCTGCCCGCCTCCGCCAAACGCGGCCCCGGCGGTCCCGCGCTGCTCTTTGAGAACGTCGTAGGCTATCCCGGAGCCCGCGTCCTGATGAACCAGTTCGGCTCCGAGCGCCGCATGAAGCTCGCCCTCGAAGCCGACTCGCTCGACGAGATCGCCGACCGCATCCGCACCCTGCTCCACCCTCCCACGCCCGTCAGCCTCATGGACAAATTGAAGCTCCTGCCCACCCTCGCCGAAGTCGGCAGCTTCTTCCCCAAGGTCATCGACCGCGCCGACGCCCCCTGCAAAGAGGTCATCCTGAAAGGCGATGCCATCGACCTCCGCAAGCTGCCCGTCCTTACCACCTGGCCGCAGGATGGCGGCCCCTTCATCACTCTCCCCTGCGTCATCACCAAGGACCAAAAATCCGGCAAGCGCAACGTCGGCATGTACCGCATGCAGGTCTACGACCGCAACACCACCGGCATGCACTGGCAGCGCCAGAAGAACGCCGCCGAGCAGCTCCGCGACCGCCTCCGCACCACCACCGCCGACACCAGTGCCGCCGTCGACCTTATGGCCCTCACCGCTGGAGGCACCGCGCCCGCCGCCTCCCTCCAGTCGCTCTCGACCCAAACCCTCACCGCCATCCGCGGCGACCGCATGGAAGTCGCCGTCGCCATCGGCACCGACCCCGCCACCACCTTCTCCGCCATCGTTCCCGCGCCGCCCGAGATCGAGGAATACCTCATCGCTGGCTTTCTGCGCCGCAAGCCCGTCGAACTCGTCCGCGGAGAAACGGTCTCGCTCGAAGTCCCCGCCCACGCCGAGTACATCCTAGAAGGTTTCGTCAACCTGGCCGAGCTCCGCACCGAGGGCCCCTTCGGCGACCACACCGGCTTCTACACCATGCAGGACGACTACCCCGTCTTCCATCTCACCGCCATCACCCACCGCAAGAAGCCCATCTATGCCGCCACCGTCGTCGGAAAGCCGCCGATGGAAGACGCCTGGATGGGCAAGGCCGTCGAGCGCATCTTTTTACCCCTCATGCAACTCACCCTTCCCGAGATCGTCGACGTCAACCTGCCCTCCGCCGGCGTCTTTCACAACCTCATGATCCTCTCGATCCGCAAATCCTACCCCGGCCATGCGCGCAAGGTCATGAACGGCATCTGGGCGCTCGGACAGGCCATGTTCACCAAGTGCATCATCGTCGTCGACGAGGACTGCGACGTGCAGGACCTCAACGAAGTCACCCTCCGCACCGCCAACAACATCGACCCCGAGCGCGACATCCAGTTCACCCTCGGCCCTGTCGACTCGCTCGACCACGCCAGCCGCCTGCCCAACTTCGGCTCGAAGATGGGCATCGACGCCACGCGCAAGTGGCCGGCTGAAGGCTTCGTCCGGCAATGGCCCCCCATGCTCGCCATGCCGAAAGAGGTGAAGGCCAAGGTGGACGGCATGTGGAAGAAGCTCGGCATCGAGTAGATCTTCTGGCTTCCGCATCCGGGTTGCTTCATACTTGAATCATGAGAGTGACGGAGCGCGGACAAATCACGATTCCCAAGGCTCTTCGGGCGAAGTATGGCATCACGTCGGAAACGGAGCTCATTGTGTCCGATGAAAATGGCGTGATCACCGTTACGCCGCGAGCCGATCTTTCGGAATTCGATGCTGCGCTCAAGAAGTGGCGTGGGAAAGGTGCAGGACGGCTCAAGGAGTTAGGATTCAATTCCAGTGATGAACTCATCGAAGCGCTACGAGGCCGGTAGGCTAGATGTTGACCGCGCTCGACTCGAATGTGCTCATCGACATTTGGAACGGATCGGAAAGGTTGTCAAACGCGGCAGGTGCGTCGCTCCGTACCGCTCAGTCGCAAGGCATCGTTCTTATCTCCGACGTAGCTTATGCGGAAGTCTGTACGACCTTTAATCAGCAATCTGAGTGTGACAGCTTCTTAAATGACCTTCGGATTCGGGTGGAAAGCCTTACGCCAGCCACCAGCTTTCTCGCTTCAAGATATTGGCTCAGCTATCTCCGTAGTGGAGGCAAGCGTATTCGCATCCTGCCCGACTTCCTAATTGCCGCGCACGCCACCAACCAGGCTGACGGGTTGATCACCCGTGATCGCGGCTTCTACCGCGAGCATTTCCCCAGGCTGAAGGTCATCGACCCCACCAGGCCCTGATCCTCAGGCCGCCGCTTGCTGAAGGCTTGCGTACACTGAAGCTCATCGTGAAGAAGCAAAACCCAGACCGGCGCCACCCCAATACCCAAACCCCCGAAGTAATCCGCGCCCTCGGGGCAGGGAAGCGCACCGCCTGTCCCCGCGTCAGCCTCGCCAAATGGAACCCCTCTCTACGCAAGCGCCAGCCCGAAGAGCTGCTCGCCGAATCGGTCCAGGGCCGCCTGCCCAAACTCATCGCCCTCAAGAACCAGCGCATGGCCGCCTCGCCCTTCGGCTTCTTTCGCGGTGCCGTCCCGGTCATGGCGTACGATCTCTCGCTCGTTCCCCACACCGGCATCCTCACCCAGCTCTGCGGCGACGCCCACGTCCAGAACCTCGGCTCCTTCGCCGGTCTCGACGGCCGCCTCGTCTTCGACATCAACGACTTTGACGAGACCATCCAGGGACCCTTCGACTGGGACGTCCGGCGCATGGCCACCAGCATCGTCCTCGCCGGCATCGCCGCAAAGATGAAGGGCGACGCCGCCGCCGACGCCGCCGAGCTCTTCGTCCACAGCTATGCAGGCATGATGGCCCGCTTCGCCCGCATGCCTATCCTGGACGTCGCCCGTTATCAGGTACACCGCCTCGGCACCGTCGCGCCCATCACCAAAATTCTCCTCAAGGCCCAGCGCGCGACCCCGCTTATCTTCCTCGATCGCCTCATGGAGCACACCCCACACGGCCCGGAGTTTCGTTCCGAACCACCCGTGCTCCGGCCCGTGCAGGGCGACGAGAAGAAGCAGGTTCTCGCCTCGCTCGCCAAGTACGCCGACAGCCTGCCGCCGGAGCATCGCCACTTTCTCGCGCGATTCCGACCGTTGGCCGTTGCGTTCAAAGTCGTCGGCACCGGCTCCGTCGGCCTGCGTGACTATTGCGTCTACTTCGAAGGCAACGGCCCGGAAGACCCGCTTTTTCTCCAAATCAAAGAGGAGGCTCGCTCCGCCTGGGCGCCCTATCTTAAGCACGCCGCCGACCCCGGCCACGAGGGCCAACGCACCGCCGACGGCCAGCGCGCCATGCAGATCCAGTCCGACCCCATGCTTGGCTGGACGCGCATCGAAGGCCGCGACTTTCTCGTCCGCCAGCTCAACGACCACAAGGCCTCGCTCGACGTCACCACCCTCAAGGGCGAAGACCTCAGCCAGTACGCCGCCGTCTGCGGAGAAATCCTGGCCCGCGGACACGCCCGCGCCGGCGACGCCCGCCTGATCTCCGGCTACATCGGCACCAGCAACCGCTTCCAGCAAGCCATCGTCCACTTCGCCGAAGCCTACGCCGAGCAGACCAACGCCGACTGGAAACAGTGGTGCGCACACCTCAAGCCCATCGGCTCCTCGTCCGCACCGAAGTAAAATGGAACCATGACGCTCCAATCACCGTAGTGTCTGCATCCGTTGTCGCCTGCTCTCTTGTTGTCATCCCGTAGGGATCTGCCTCTGCCATTGCCGTTGTTTGCCTTCCCAATCACGCCCTCAGCGCCCATCCAGGAAAGGGTTTAAACCATGGCCACCTCCGCAGCTTCCTTCGCCCCTGACCTCCCCGGCGGGTTCCGGCGCGCCGCCACGGTCCCCTGGACCATCTGGGCCGGCGTTCTCGCCGTCACCTCCTCTTCGATCGGCGGCTCATGGGACGTCGCCTGGCATCGCTCCATCGGCCGCGACGCCTTCCTCACCGCCCCGCACCTCGCCATCTACGCCTGCGGGGTCATCGCCGCCATCGTCTGTGGCTACTTGATCCTCTACACCACTTTCGGCCGCTCGCAGCAGCTCAAGCGCGAGTCGGTCTCCGTCCTCGGCTTCCGCGCCCCGCTCGGCGCCTTCCTTGCGGCCTGGGGAGGCATCGCCATGCTCACCTCCGCCCCCTTTGATAACTGGTGGCACAACGCTTACGGTCTCGACGTCAAGATCATCTCGCCGCCCCACACCCTGCTCATCCTCGGCATTCGCGGCGTCTCGGTCGGTGTACAGTTCCTCATCCTCGCCGCCATGAACCGCGCCGCCCAGCAAACCCGTCCCGGCGACGCAGCCCTCCACCGCACCCTGCAATCCCTCTTCCTCTACATGGGCGGCCTCATGATCGTCGGCCAGATGTTCTTCCTCCAGGAAGAGACCTGGGACGTACTCCTGCATCGCGCCAGCGCGTACACCGCCATGGCCATCGGCCTTCCCGTCGCTTTCGCCGTGCTCTCCCGCGCCTCCGGCAGCCGCTGGGCCTGCACTCTTACGGCGGGTACCTACACCCTCTTCTCCATCGCGGAAATCCTCATCTTCCCCCTCGTCTCCGCCTCGCCCAAGCTCGGCCCGGTCTACTTTCCCGTCACCCACCTCGTCCCCGCCAAGTTCCCCGTCCTGATCCTCCTTCCCGCCCTCGCGCTCGACCTGCTCTGGCAGCGCACCCGCGGCTGGAAGACCTGGCAGATCGCCGCCGTCTCCGGCCTCCTTTTCACCGCCGTCCTCTTCCTCGTCGAGTGGCCCTTCGCCATCTTCCTCATGTCCAAAGCCAGCCAGAACCGCTTCTTCGGCACCATGTATTTCGACTACAACTCACGCCCAACTGGCTGGGACCGCCTGCGCATCTTCGTTGAACCCGACTCCGGCCAGTATCTTGCCCTCGGACTCCTCCGCGCAGCTATCTACGGTGCCATCGGCACAGGCCTGGGCTGGCTTTTCGGCGGCTGGATGAAGAAGGTGCAGCGGTGAAGCGTCTCATCCTCCTGCTCGCCCTCCTTCTGCTTGCCCCCTTTGCCCACGCGCATCTCGGTTCCAAGGACGTCTTCGAAACCGTACACGCCGGCCCTTACATCCTTTACGTCACCGTCCGCCCACCCAACGTCATTCCCGGTGTCGCCACGGTCGAAGTCCGCAGCTCCGGCGCGGCCATCTCCGCGCTCACCATCACGCCGCTCCCCGTCACCGGCGAGGCCTCCAAACACCCTCCCGCCGCTGACCCCATGCGCGCCTCCGCCTCCGACCCCGCCTTCTACACCGGAGCCGTCTGGATGATGGCCTCCGGCACCTGGCAGGTACGTTTCGGCATCCATGGCGTCGCCGGCCCTCAGCAAGCCTCCGTCCCCGTCCTCGCCGTGCCCGTCGCCACGCTCAAAATGGAACGCTCCATGGGCCTGACCCTTGGCCTGCTCGGCCTCTTCCTGGTCGTCACCATGGCCGGCATCGTCGCCGCCTCCGTCCGCGAATCAAGCCTCCCGCCGGGAGCTCTCGCCACGCCGCAACGCGCCCGCTTCGGTCGCCTCGTCATGCTGGGCAGCCTCGCAATGATGGCCCTCATTCTCACGCTCGGTGCGAAATGGTGGAATGTCGAAGCCGCCAGCTACGCGGAGAACGTCTACAAACCCCTGCCGCTCCAGGCCACGCTCCACGGCAACGACCTCACCCTCCAGCCCGGAACGCCGCCCCCCACCGACTCCGCAAGGTTCCGCATCAAGGACCCCGCCGCCGATCGCTTCCTGCTCGACCACGGCAAGGTCATGCACCTCTACGCCATCCGCGAGCCCGGCATGGACGCCGTCTTCCACCTTCACCCCGACCTCACCCCCGGCAACGGCTTCCACATCAAGCTTCCCGCCATGCCGCCAGGGGAGTACCGCCTCTACGGAGACATAGTCCACGGCAATGGCTTCCCCGAGACCCTCCTCGCCACCCTCGCCATCCCACCCGGCATGCCCGGCGGCGCCCTCGCCCCGGATGACGCCGAAGCCACGCCCGCGCCGCTCGAAGCCGGCAATCTAGGCCCCGCGTACAAGCTCCCCGACGGTTACACCCTAGTCTGGGACCGCCCCTCCGCGCTCCACGCCAACACGGCCTATACCTTCCACTTCGAACTGCTGAACCCGCAAGGCAAGCCGGCCTCGGACATCGAGCCCTATCTCGGCATGGCCGGCCACGCCGCCTTCGTCAAAACCGACGGCACCGTCTTCGCCCACACCCACCCCGAGGGCTCCGCCGCCATGGCCGACGTGATGCTCGCCGACGCCAGCATGAACGGCGCAACCTCCATGCCCGCCATGACACCCTCCGGCCCGCTCCCCGCCACCGTCGACTTCCCCTACGGCCTGCCCTCGCCTGGCCGATACCGCATCTTCATCCAGATGAAGCATGGCAACACGGTCGAGACTGGAGCCTTCGACGCCAACGTCCAACCCTGAAAACAATTCGTTCCACTACTCTAAATCCGCGTCGTCCTTCTGGCGAAGCCAGAACCCCCGTATTTGTTCTCGTACAGCCACGGAAACCCGCGGCAGCCATTACGGCAGCGTCACCACCGTAAGCGCCTTCAAATTCCGCACCCACCGCGCCGGCTTCTTCTCATCCGCCGACACCATCTTGAACTCCCCATCCGCCCCCAGCGGCTTGCCATCCACACTCAGCGCCACCACCGCATCGCCGATGTGCAGTCCAAACTCCAGCTCCGAAGCCGAGTACAACACCCAGTAGCCGTCCGTTCCCTCCGCCCGCACATAGCTACGGTAGATCTTCTGCGCGCCATCGCCTTTGAGCGTCATCCCATACTTCTCGAGCAGATCGCCTAAACCCACACCCGAGTACGTCTCGTCCACATTGCTATGGCCGTTGTGCACGGTCAGCGTCCGCTGCGGCATCGCCTGCAGGTCAGTCACCGAAAGCGCCGCGGCCTTACCGTTCACAGTCACCACCAGGCTCTTCGATGGAACGGAAGGCTTGCTGTCATGGTGCTCGTGCATCGACTCCATTGGTGTCTGCTGGCCGACGACCCTCATGGCTCCTCCCAGGCCCACGCAAAGAACCAACGCCAAACCCGCAAAATTCCTCATGTTGTCCCTCGTCTCCGAACCATACCGCAACTCGATGACCTCATCAATACGGAGGCCGTTCCACCCGGATATACTTCAAGCATGTCCATCCTCAAGAACACCGCGGCGATCGCCAAGGGAATGAGTATCACCTTCGGCCAGATGTTCCAGCCCACCGAGGTCGAGAACTACCCCGACGGCAAGGGACCCATGCGCGGCGCGCAGTTTGAGCAGCGCTTCCGCGGCAAGCACCAGCTGCAGCGCGATGAGAACGGCCTCGAAAAGTGTGTCGCCTGCTTCCTCTGCGCCGCGGCCTGCCCCTCAAACTGCATCTACATCGAGGCCGCCGAGAACACCGAAGAAGTCCGCATCTCGTCGGCCGAGCGTTACGCCAAGGTCTACAACATCGACTACAACCGCTGCATCTTCTGCGGCTACTGCGTCGAAGCCTGCCCCACCGACGCCATCACGCACGGCCATGGCTTCGAGCTAGCCTCGCTCAACGCCACCACGCTCGTCATGCGCAAGGAAGACCTGCTTGTCGGCATCCAGCCCGCCATGCCGCTCACTCCGGGCAGCGGACAGGATCAGGCCGACCGCCTGCTCTAACCAGACAGGGTGCTGACCACCTACCGCGCCCGCAACAGCAGCAAATGCACATGTCCTTTCAGCACCTTCACCCGCGCGCCGAGCGACCAGGGAGACAGCCGCGCCAGCGTCTGGTTGTAGCGCAGGTGCGCCTTGCGCGAGGACTCCGTCAGCCGCCGCGACTCGTTCGAAGCCTGGCTGTCATGCTTGCGAAACCCAAGCTGCGGCGGCCCGTGCGTCTTCACAATTGGATAGTGCGCCGAGATCTGCAGCCACAGGTCGTAATCCTCCGAATAGGTGTCCGCCGCAAATCCCCCAGCCTTGCTATGCACCTCGCGCCGCCACATCACGCATAACCCCACCCGGCATCGAGGCAGCAGCGCAGACGCTGGCTCCTCTGTCACCATCGGGTACAGCACCTTACCCTCCGGATCGATCTGTTCCATGTCGCAGTACGTCATGCCCGCCTCAGGATGGCGTTCGAGCTCAGCCAGCATCACTGCAAGCGCATCCGGGTAAAAAACATCGTCCTGCGCCAGCCGCGTTACGAACGCGCCCCGGCTCGCGTCGAGCGCCGTCTGGAACGCCCGTCCCTGGCCGCCATTCTTGTCCCGCGCAATCACCCGGATGCGAGCATCCCGCCGCGCCAGCTTCCGCAAAAAGTCGAGCGTGTCGTCCGGGCTCTTGTCGTCTACGCAGATCAGCTCAAAATCCGCAAAACTCTGCCTCAGACAGCTCTCGACCGCCGCTTCCAGGTACTTTACACCGCGATAGCAGGGCATCAGAATCGATACCTTGGGAATCACCGCCAACGCGCTCTGCTCCTTGCTTTCTCGCAACGGGTAGCTCCTGAAGATGCTCGAAAAGCGTAGTATCGCACTCGCCCGCAGGGTGGGCCATCCCCCAGAGCAGGGAAGCGACCATCCCCCAAGAGGGGATGGCGTTTCATCGTACCAAAGTGCAGATTGCAGCCGTCTTCCCTGTCGTGTTATCTTTCGATCAATCCAGTCAGCTTCGGCTGATTGAATTTCATGCAGAGTGGTTGAGGGACGAGCCCTTTGACGCCACGACAACCGGACAGAACAAACGCGTACCGGTGTCAACTCTCTCCTGGATAGCCTTAATCGGCGAACAGGGAACATGAGATTCGGAGCAAGCGGAACGGCTCAGCTTAGAGTCAGTCCGTAAACCCCCGTACCTCCTTCCCCCCTTTCCATCTGAGTTGCGTCCAAGATGCCAGCCCCCTCCGCCACAGTTTTGAGGAGAGCTGAGCAATGGAGTATTCCTGTCAGACCTACCAGTTGAAGTGCAACGAGTGCGGCCGTACCTTCGGCAATCGCCCCCTCTCCGGCTGCCCCGAGTGCCTGGCCCCGCTTGAAGTCCATTACGACCTCGACCTCATCAAGCAGCAGGGCCGTTTCACCCGCGCCTCCATCGCCGCCGGCCCCTTCAATATTTGGCGTTACGCCGCGCTGCTGCCCATTCCGGAAGGCTTCGAGCCCGACCTCCCCGTAGGCTTCACGCCGCTCGTCCGCGCCCGCAACCTCGGCAAGCGCATCGGCGCCGACCAGCTCTTCCTCAAGAACGACTCCGTCTGTTTCCCCACGCTCTCCTTCAAGGACCGCGTCGTCTCCGTAGCCCTCGCCAATGCGCAGAAGTTCGGCTTTGAGACCGTCGGCTGCTCCTCGACCGGCAATCTCGCCAACTCCGTCGCCGCGCAGGCTGCCCGCCTCGGCCTCAAGGCCTGCATCCTCATCCCCGCCGACCTCGAGCCTGCCAAGATCCTCAACACCCTTGTCTACGGAGCGCGCCTGGTCCGCATCGACGGCAACTACGACCACGTCAATCGCCTCTGCACCCTCATCGCCGACGAGTACAGCTACGGCTTCGTCAACGTCAACCTTCGGCCCTACTACGCCGAGGGCTCGAAAACCCAGGGCTACGAGATCGCCGAGCAGCTCGGCTGGCGCCTGCCCGACAACGTCGTCTGCCCGATGGCCGGAGGCTCTCTCATCCGCAAGCTCCGCAAAGCCTTCAACGAGCTCATCGCGCTCGGCCTGGTCGAAGACAAACCGGTCCGCTTCTTCGGTGCCCAGGCTACCGGCTGCTCGCCTATCTCGCACTCCGTCCGCGAAGGTTGGGATTTCATTGAGCCGCAGCGGCCCAACACCATCGCCCGCTCGCTCGCCATCGGCAATCCCGCCGACGGTCCCGCCGCCTCCAAGATGATCCGCGCCACCGGAGGCTGGGCCGAGGACGTCTCGGACGTCGAGATCGTCTCCGGCATCCAGGAGCTTGCCGAAACCGAAGGCATCTTCACCGAAACCGCCGGCGGAGTCACCACCGCCGTCACCGCCCGCCTCTACGCAGAGGGTCGCATCCACCGCGACCAGACCACCGTCGTCTGCATCACCGGCAACGGCCTTAAAACCACCGACGCCCTCGCCGGACGCTTCGACCACCTCGACGCCCGCGCCGTGCGGCCCAGACTCGCCGACTTCACCGAGTACCTACGCGAGCTCGAGGGCGTTCCCGAACCCGAACTGGTCGCCGCCGACTAATCCTCTCCTCCCACAGGCCCGTCATTCTGGCGCAGCTAGATCCCCGCATTTGTCTCTGCACCTCCCAGCCTCAAGGAGTACTCCCATCGCCATCAAGATCATTCTTCCCACCGCCTTCGTCCGCCACACCGAAGGCCAGAAGCAACTCACCAGCCAGGCCCCGAACCTTCCCGCGCTCATCGAAGACATCGACCAGAACTTTCCGGCGCTCTCCGCCCAGATCAAGGATGACCAGGGAAAGCTCCGGCGCTTCATCAACATCTACGTCAACGACGAAGACATCCGCTTCCTCGGCGGCGACACCTATGCCTTCCAGGACGGCGACGAGGTCATGCTCATTCCCTCCATCGCTGGCGGCGTGTAGGCTTCCGCACGCACGGGGATGCCGGACCAGAGCAACGTCCAGCCTTCTTTGTGTCTCTCACCATGTGTATGCAATGGGCTGCTGTCGAGCGTGAACACGTGCGACCAGGCGCAAAGCGACCAATCTTGTTCGAAAAGAAGGTTCTATGTTCCTCATTCTCGCAGTTGTTCTAGTACTTCTCTGGATCGGCGGCTTCACCATCTTCCACGTCACCGGCTTCCTCATTCATCTTCTGCTGATCTTTGCGGTCATCTCCATCATCATGCACTTCGTCACAGGGCGGCGATCCGCCTAAGCAGTCTAAGCCAGAAAAACAAAGGCCGGATAGCTCCTCAGAGCGATCCGGCCTTTGTTTTGCTCTGCCCGCCCAGGAGTTACTGGTGCGCCACCGGCTGCTGAGGCGAACCGAGCACCGGCGGAATGACATTGGCCAGCGCAGCAGGCGTCTCTTCCGCCAGAGGAGACAGCTTCTCCTCAAGAGCAATCACCAAGACCTCATCCATCTCCTCAACAAAGTGCAGCTTCATCGTGTTCTTCAGCAACTCCGGCAGGTCCGCCAGGTCCTTGCGATTGGCCGCAGGTAAAATTGCCTCAAACACGCCCGCACGATGGGCAGCCAGCAGCTTCTCTTTCAAGCCGCCAATCGCCAGCACTTTGCCGCGCAGCGTGATCTCGCCTGTCATGGCGATGTCCCGGCGCACCTTGATCTTGGTCAGTGCACTCGCCAAGCCAGTCGCGATAGTAATTCCGGCTGACGGACCATCTTTAGGTGTAGCGCCTTCAGGCACATGCACGTGAATGTCGATGTTACGGTAGAAGTCTCGTGCCAGCCCAAGATGGTGCGCCCGTGAGCGCGTGTAGCTCAGCGCCGCCTCGACCGATTCCTTCATGACGTCGCCCAGTTGCCCGGTAGCCGTCATCTTGCCCTTGCCATCGAGTACCTGCACTTCGGTCTGCAGAATCGTCCCGCCGACGCTCGTCCATGCCAGCCCCGTCACCAGTCCGATCTCACTCTTCTGGTGCACTTCAGAGTCGCGAAACTTCGCGACGCCTAGCAGTCCTTCGAGCGACTCCTCCGTTACCGTTTCAGAGAACGTCTTCGCCTCGTCCGGTCCATTCTGGACAATCTTCCGAGCCAGCTTCCGGCATACATTGCCGATCTCGCGCTCCAGATTGCGTACCCCGGCCTCACGCGTGTAGTAGCGGATGATCCCCTTCAGCGCAGAGTCGTCGAGCACAATCTGCTCCGGCGTCAGCCCAGTTCCTTCCCGCTGCTTCTTCACCAGGTACTGCTTGGCGATTTCCAGCTTCTCCACTTCGGTGTACCCATGGAGACGGATGATCTCCATACGATCCTGCAGAGGCCCAGGAATCGTATCGAGCACGTTCGCTGTGGCGACGAACAACACCTGCGAGAGATCGTACTCGACATCGAGATAATGATCCTGGAACGACGTATTCTGCTCCGGATCGAGAACTTCGAGCAACGCACTCGCCGGATCGCCCCGGAAGTCCGAGGCCATCTTGTCCACTTCGTCCAGCAGAAATACCGGGTTCTTCGTCCCAGCCTTCTTCATCGACTGAATAATTTGTCCTGGAAGCGCCCCGATGTACGTCCGCCGATGTCCGCGGATCTCCGCCTCATCCCGCACACCGCCCAACGACATCCGGACAAAGCGCCGTCCGGTTGCCTTCGCGATGGACTGTCCTAACGAAGTTTTACCCACACCCGGAGGCCCGACGAAGCAGAGAATCGATCCCTTCGGATTTTTGACCAGTTGCCGTACGGCCAGGAACTCAAGAATGCGTTCCTTGATCTTCTCAAGCCCGTAGTGATCCTCATTCAGGATCTTCTCCGCATGCTCGATCGACCGGATCTCCTTTGAGCGCTTCTTCCATGGCACCGCCAGCAACCAGTCCAGGTAGTTGCGGCTCACGGTCGACTCAGCCGACATCGGCGGCATAGCTTCCAGCTTCTTCAGTTCCAGAAGGCTTTTCTCGAGCACATCCTTCGGCATTCCAGCCGTCTCGATCTTCTTCTTGAGCTCATCGAACTCACTCTTCTCGCCTCGACCAAGCTCCTTCTGGATAGCCTTGATCTTTTCGTTGAGGTAGTACTCCTTCTGCGCCTTCTCCATCTGCCGCTTCACCCGGCTCTGCACCGTGCGGTCGATGTTCAGTTTCTCAATCGCCACATCCAGCACATCGGCAATCTTCGACAAACGAATCTCTGGATCGAAGACCTCCAGCAGTTCCTGCTTTTCTTCAATGGACAGCTGCAGGTTGGCCGCAATCGTGTCCGCGAGCTTCGCAGCTTCGTCTCCACGCACGCTGGCCGCCATCGTTTCGTAGTTCAGGCTTTGCTGCAGCTTCACGTACTGCTCAAACAGCGTATGCACCCGCTGCATCATGGCCTCAACCTGCGGCGTCATCTCGAGTTGCGTTCGGCCCGTCCGCACCGTCGCTACGAAGAACCCATCCTCGTCATTAACCTCGATCGCGCGCGCCCGCTCCACGCCTTCGACCAGCACCTTAATGTTGCCGTCTGGCATCTTCACGCTTTGGACGATGTTGCCGATCGTCCCCGTCTCAAAGATGTCGTCCGCGCTCGGCTCGTCGACCGAGGCATCGTGCTGCGTCGCCAGGAAAATCTTGCGATCACCGGTCAGCGCCTCTTCAAGCGCACGAACGCTGGAATCCCGCCCAACGACAAAGGGCGTCATCATATGCGGAAAAATCACCATATCCCGAATCGGCATCATGGGAAGCTTGCGAACGTCGCGGCTCAGAGTTACTTCTTCGTTGGTCTTCATATCTCTCCTGAGTTTAGACGTTCTCACGCCTACGGGGATGCAGCCCGTACGACGTTGCCTTGATTGTAAAGGGGAAATGAATCGTAGAGCGGTGGATCATAGGATAGATCGCTACCCAGTGAACAGGTACATGCTCCCCGCCGGAGCGCCCCACGGCAGGGAATCTATCCGGCCTTCTCGAGCAGCATCGGCAGCGTCAACGCATGCTTCTTCACCATCTCGGCCGTAATCGAGAGATCCTTCACCTTCTTGTTGCCCGGGACGTAATACATCAGGTCAAGCATCAGCTCTTCCAAAATCATCCGCAAACCACGCGCCCCCACCTTGCGCTGCAGGGCCTCGCGCGCAATCTCACGAGCCGCGTCCTCAGTAAACGTAACCTTGACGCCCTCGAACTCGAACAACTTGATGTACTGCTTCAAGATCGCGTTCTTCGGCTTCGTCAGGATCTCAATCAGCGCGTACTCGTCCAGTTCCTCAAGCACTCCAAGCACAGGAAGCCGTCCGACAAACTCAGGAATGAGCCCATACTTCAGCAAATCCTGCGGTTCCGCCTGGCGCAACAACTCGCCGTCGCGTTGCGCGCGGATCGGGGTCACATCGGGGTCGAGTCCGTCTGTTGCCGCAACCGTCTTAAAACCAAGCGCCTTCTTGCCCACACGCCGGCCAATAACCTTCTCCAGGCCAACGAAGGCTCCGCCGCAGATGAAGAGTATGTTCGTGGTGTCGACGGCCGTAAACTCCTGGTGCGGATGCTTACGTCCACCCTGCGGCGGAACGTTCGCCACCGTTCCTTCGAGCAGCTTCAGCAGCGCCTGCTGCACGCCCTCACCGCTCACATCGCGGGTAATGGAAGGGTTCTCATCCTTTCGGCCGATCTTGTCGATCTCGTCAATGTAGATGATCCCTTGCTGCGCGCGAACCACATCGCCCTCTGCCGCCTGCAGCAGCTTCAGGATAATGTTTTCAACATCTTCCCCGACATAGCCTGCCTCGGTCAGCGTCGTTGCATCCACAATCGCAAACGGCACATCCAGCACCTTGGCCAGAGTTTGCGCCAGCAGCGTCTTTCCCGAACCCGTCGGACCTACCAACAAGATGTTCGACTTTGCGAGTTCGACGTCGTTGCCGCGAGTCTTATTCATCTGGATGCGCTTGTAGTGGTTATAAACCGCCACCGCAAGCTTCTTCTTGGTCTGGTCCTGCCCGATCACGTACTCGTCGAGGAACGCGCGAACTTCCTGGGGCTTGGGAAGATGTGCAGGAGCAGACCCGGGCGTGGTCTCCGTGCGGTCATCCTCCAGAATGGAGTTGCACACCGCCACGCACTCATCGCAGATGTACGCCCGCGGATAGTCCGAAGGTGAGCTGATCAGCTTCGCAACTGCGTCCTGGGTCTTGTGGCAGAAAGAACAGCGAAGGGATTCGTCGGAGCCCCGTGATGTTTTCATAAATTGACCAACCCCGTGAAGACCACATCTGCTGCATCTAGATGTCCAGTTTACACCCGATTCGGTTACTCAATGCGTTGCAGCACCGCCCGAATGACCACCCGAAGTAACCCCTTCGTGGTAGCTCAACGAGCCGGTCAGGTCGTCCGCGCTAACTGCGCGGACGATCAATGATGTCGTCGATGATCCCGTATTCCTTGGCCTGTGGAGCCGTCATGATGAAGTCGCGCTCTACGTCGCGCTCAATCTGCGCCAGCGGCTGACCCGTGCTCTTCGCCATCAATGTATTCGTGATCTCGCGGATGCGGAGGATCTCCCGAGCATGAATGTCAATATCGGTCGCCTGTCCGCTTAGCCCGCCCATGCTCGGCTGGTGGATCAGCACGCGCGCGTTCGGCAAGGCGAACCGCTTCCCCTTCTTGCCCGCCATCAGCAGAAACGCGCCCATCGAAGCCGCCTGTCCAATGCAGAACGTAACCACATCGTTCTTGATGTACTGCATCGTGTCGTAAATAGCCAGACCCGCCGTGATGGATCCACCGGGAGAGTTAATATACATTTGGATGTCCTTCTCCGGGTCCTCGCCCGAGAGAAATAGCATCTGCGCGATAATGACGTTCGCAACGTTGTCATCGATCGGCGTACCCAGGAAAATAATGTTGTCGCGTAGCAAACGGCTGTAAATGTCGTACGTCCGCTCGCCGCGGCTCGTCTGCTCTACTACATACGGAATCAAACCCATCTCGTTCTCCCTTTCGCTACCACCCCGTTCATCAATCCCGGGTGCCCCACCTGTCAAAGCTAGATCAAGGCCAGTATTACTTGGCCAGGCGCTCATAAATCGCCGTACCTGTCTTCTCGCGGCGCATCTGCTCCCGCATCCGGTCCATCGTGCCGTCCTCAAGCATCCTCGCCCGCAGCGTGTCGAGCGGCTCGCGCGCTTGCAGGGAAGCCATCAGCAGCTCGCGCTCAAGTTCGTCCTCGCTAACCTCGATGGACTCCGTCTCTGCCAATCGATCCAGGATCAGCGATGCCTTCACCTCGGCGACCGCCTGGTCGCGTTGCGCGAAACGCAGCCGGTTGAAGTCGAGCTTGCGCATATCCTCCGACGTCATCCCCTGCTGCGCTAGAGCACGCAATCCCCGGTCCAGCCGGGCATCGATCTGCTGCTGCACAAATGTCTCTGGAACAGGGAACTGGAACTTCGCAATCATCTCGCCTAGCATTCGATCGCGAGCCTGATTCTCAAGCGCATCCTTCTTGCGCCCGCTGGCCATCTCGCGAAGGTTCGTTTCAAATTCCTCCCAGCTCTCATATTGACCAAGCTGCTTGGCGAACTCCTCGTCCTTCTCCGGATACGTCCTGCGCTTGATCGCCTTCACGGTCACGTCGTACTTGACCGTCTGTCCTGCGAGCTGGACTTCCCCGAAGTCCCCGGGATAGGTCACCTCGAAGGTCATCTCCTGGCCGACCTTTTGTCCACGCAGCGCCTCTGTGAACGCCTGCAGCGTGTTTGCTCCGCCTACCTCAATCAGCACATCTTCACCGCTGATTGGCTCCGGTGTATTTGCCGGCTGCTCTTCGCCGACCACCTGCGCCACCTGCTGGATCTCGCCCCGGAACTGGATCTCCGCCCAATTGCCATCGACCAGCGGACGATCTTCATCGACCGGCTCCACCGTCGCATGCTGATCCATCACACGCGCAAGTTCTGCTGCGTACTCCGCGTCGGTCAGCGCCGTGTCCGGTCGTGCAATCTCGATCGCTTCATAGCCGGTCACATCGATCTCCGGCTTCGTCTCAAACGCGGCCTTGAACTGCAGCGGTTGTCCGTCAACCAGCATCAGGTTCGTCAACTGCGGCTGCGACACGGGCGATAGCTTCTGCTCCTCGATTGCCTCCCGGAAGCGCGCCGAGACCAGTTCATCCAGCACCTCCTGCCGCACTTCCTTCGCGAAACGGTTCTTGATAACCGTCTCCGGAACCTTGCCCACGCGAAAACCAGGAATGCGGGCCAGCTTCTGGTACCGTTTCACCACGGTGCGAAACGTCTTCGATACGGTATCGGCGTCCACTTCCACCGAAATCTCCCGCGTCAGCTCCGGATTCAGCGTAGCTTGCGGCGTCGGCCCTTGATCGAGTCCGCGACCCTCTACCTCGTGAACCAGCTCCTGTGCTTCGTTCTGTTCAACCTGCAAGGAGACCGGCGTCTCTATCGCGTTTTCTGTCTCGAGTATCTCGTTGGAAGCCAAAATTCAACCCTTCATGGCGGATCAAAATACCGCAGCGATACGCACGTTTGCGCGCGTAATGCGGCCATTGCCTCTCTTCACTCTACGGGTCATGGATAGGCAGGGTCAAACGCCCGACCCAGCCAGGATTATCGCTTCGTGCAAGCCACTGAAGCGATCGTCAGGCTCAAGGTGGGGCAATCGCGAAGATCTCCACCCGCACCTTCCACTGCAGGGACTGGCCGGGCTGCACAATTGCGATCCCAGGGCCGCTGCCGCCGCTCCACTCTCGCCCAAATGGGTCGTCAAAGTTCGTCTGGGTGCCCAGCGACACATACTTCTGCCCTGCAGGCGAACTTACGCGCAACGCCTCAATGCTCGCCGAGTCGGCGGACATGCGCAGCCCAAAATGACTGGACGGATCGCGCATCTCCGCCGCCGTGCCACTATCGAGCAGCGCCGGCTTCAAGTTCACCAATGTCACATCCAGGTCCTCTCTACCGAGCCGCGCCGAATGACCTTGCAGTCGTTGCACCGCGGCGGCGGGTACGCCAAATCGGCCCGAGGGAACGCCCTGCGCGGCATCCGCAAGCTCCATCTGTTCGCCCATCGGCAGGCGCAATTCGACTCCGTCGCGGTCTCCAGAGGGAACCGCAAAGCGTGGATGCCAGCCAACTCCCATCGGCTCAGGCTGGTCGCCCACGTTCTTCGCCGTAACTGTCAGGTCGAGCGTCCGTGGCCCCAGCGTGACATTCACCGAAACGTCCGTTTTTGAAAGCCAGTGCTGGTTGAAATCGCTGGCGTGAAATGCCGCCAGCGCTACTTCTCCTTGCGGTTGCGTCGTCATCCCGGCTGTGTCGGTCGAAAGCATTGCCAGCAAGCCCCCCGAGGAGCTGTGATGATCCACTCCGTCTGACGGCACTTCAATCGCATTACCCCGCCAGATGGTCCGGATCGTCGTGCCCACGGGAGTCGGCATCCCTATCAGCAGACCGCCCCAGGGTGCCTCGAGCGCTCCATGCGAGTCGTTCACCCCGGTCCGCTCCGGAGCCGTTCCACTCACCAAATCCTCCGCCGTCGGAGCCACGAGCAGCTGCATCTCGCCGCGCTCTGGCAACGACGCCGTAAGTTGCAGCACGTCCATTCCCAGGCCTGGCAGCAGCGTTACCGAGCGAAACTCGGGCATGTTGCTGCCCAGGGTCAGCGTCCGCGTCAGCACCAGCGGCTCGATCCCGCCGGGACGAGCAATCGGCACGGCCGGCCCCTGCTGCTCGCCCTTAATCTGCCGCTTCAGCGTCGAGAAACGCCCCCGCCTATGCAGGTAATAACCCAGACTCGGAAGCGCGACGAACGCTGCAATTACCAGGAAGGGAAGCGCGCTCGATCGGCGCATCCCGCGCGGAAACAGCTTGTCCCAGCGGTCCGCAAACCAGCCTTTCATCAGATTCCAATACATCACGCCGATCCGCTGTTCTTCCAAAGACACTCCCTGAAGACGCCTTCCTCTCTTATCGGCGAAGTCGTCCATACTTTAGTCAAACGGCGAAAATAGTTTGATGGCTGCAGCTGCACAAGCGCAAACGCGCGCTCCCGTGCCAAGCTGCCCTTATACTCTTTCAGAGTGCCGCCCGTCTCTCCCCTGCTGCCGGTCCTCAGTGCTTCGCTCGACCTTGCACGCCAAAACATCATCGTTTGCGAGCGCTGTCCGCGGCTGCGAAGCTATTGTGAAACCATCGGCCAGGTTCGCCGCCGGGCCTACCTCGACCAGACCTACTGGGCTCGTCCTGTGCCGGGCTTTGGTGACCCACGTGCTCGCTTACTGATCCTTGGACTTGCACCCGGAGCCCACGGAGCCAACCGCACAGGGCGCGTCTTTACCGGAGACGGCTCCGGCGACTTTATGTATCCGGTCCTCTACGACCTCGGCCTCGCGAACAAACCCCGCGCCGTCTCCGCCACCGACGGCCTTAAACTCCGCCACGCCTGGATCGCCTCCGTCGTACGCTGCGCACCTCCCGGCGACAAGCCAACTCCGGCGGAGATCCGCGCCTGCTCCCAGCATCTGCTCGCCGAACTCCACGCCCTGCCGCACGTCCGGGTGGTCGTCTGTCTCGGCAGGATTGCTTGGGACGGGTATCTTGCGAAGTTGCTGCAGACGGGAAAAATCGAGCGCCGGTCTGCGTACCTCTTCGCGCATCGCGCCGAGTACCGGCTGCCGAACGGCTTATATCTGCTCGGCAGCTATCATCCCTCCTTGCGCAACACCAACACGGGACGGCTCGACCGCGTGATGTTTACCTCCGTCTTTCTGCGGGCCAGGGAACTGGCTGGCCTCGATAGCAAACGGGCACAACGACCTGCACTTGCCGCCCAAAAAGAAGATGCCCCTGCCGGCAGGAACACTGGCAGGGGCACCTGACGATTCTTCTTTATACCGCCGTGAGAGCCAGCCCTGCCGCCTTCTCTTCCGAGTCCGCCAGAATCGGCCGGTAGAACAACTGATTGTTGTCCAAATACACCTCAAGGAACGCCGGACGCTCGGCAATCCCGCCCGCAATCAACGCCTCAGACAGCGGATCTTCAACAAACCGCTGCAGCGCCCTGCGCAAAGGCCGCGCACCATACGTCCGGTCGCTCGCCGTTTTTTGCAGGATGTAACGCTTGGCATCATCGTTTACCGAAAGCGTAATCGCCTTGTGGACAAGGTTGACATTGAGCTGCTGCACCAGCAACTCCAGGATTTGCATCAGGTCCGACTCGACCAGCGAGGTGAAGATAATGATCTCGTCCAGGCGGTTGAGGAATTCCGGATTGAACGTTCGTTTCACCTCGCCACGGACTAACTCCTCCATCTTATCGAGTGCCATATTCTCGTCACTCGACTGGAAGCCTAACCCTTGCTGCTTCTGCAGATGCTTGGCCCCGATGTTCGAGGTCATCACGATAATCGTGTTCTTGAAATCAACCGTGTTGCCCAGCCCGTCCGTGAGTTGGCCATCTTCGAAAACCTGCAGCAGCAGGTTGTAGACGTCAGGGTGAGCTTTCTCGATCTCATCGAGCAACACGACCGAGTACGGATTGCGCTTAACCCGCTCCGTCAACTGGCCGCCCTCCTCATAGCCAACGTAGCCCGGAGGCGAACCGATCAGCTTAGAGACCGAGTGCTTTTCCATAAATTCCGACATATCAAACCGGATCAACGACTTCTCGGAACCAAAGAGGAACTGCGCCAAGGTGCGTGCCATCTCGGTTTTTCCCACACCGGTTGGTCCTAGAAACAGGAAGCTGCCGATCGGTCGTGCTGGATTCTTAAGCCCCGCCCTTGAGCGCCGAATCGCCCTGGCAAGCGCTGATATTGCCTTATCCTGCGAGATCACCCGCTTGTGCAGCTCTTCTTCAACCCGTAGCAGCCGCTGAGTCTCTTCTTCCTTCAGAGACGTCATCGGCACACCGGTCCAGCGGCTTACCACGTCCTCAATGTCCTCACGCGTCACAATGCCCGCAGACGAATCATCAAGATGATATTTATCCCGCAGGGAACGCAGATTCTCCCGCTCCTTGCGTTCTTCGTCCGAGTAAAATCGCGCTTTCTCGAACTCATGGTTTGCGATCGCGTTCTCCATCCGATGCACGATGAACTTGATCCGCTTCTGCACCTCGGTCAGCTCTTCGGGCAGGGAAGTCTGGCGCAGCTTCACCCGTGCACCCGCTTCGTCAATCAAATCGATTGCCTTGTCCGGTAGGAACCGGTCCGGGATGTAGCGGCTGGAGTGCGAGACCGAAAAGCTGATCGCGTCGTCGGTGTACGAGACCGCGTGGAACTTCTCGTACTTCTCTTTAATCCCCATGATGATCTTGACCGCGTCCTCCTCGTTCGGAGGAGGAACTTTGACCGCCTGGAAGCGCCGTTCAAGCGACCGGTCCTTCTCGATCGACTTGCGATACTCCGCCGGAGTCGTCGCGCCGATGCACTGGATCTCGCCGCGGCTCAGCGCCGGCTTCAGAATGTTGGCCGCATCGAGCGAACCCTCCGCCGAACCTGCCCCAACAAGCGTATGCAGCTCGTCGATGAAGACAATGGAATTTTGGTTCTCCATCAACTCCTTCATGATCGTCTTCAGCCGCTCTTCGAACTGCCCGCGATATTTCGTCCCCGCCACAATCAAGCTAAGGTCGAGCGCCAGCACCCGCTTGTCTGCCAAAAACGACGGCACCTCGCCATCCGCAATCTTCTGTGCCAAACCCTCGACGATCGCCGTTTTGCCGACGCCCGGCTCCCCGATCAGTACCGGATTGTTCTTGGTCCGGCGACACAGAATCTGGATCACGCGATCGACCTCGGTGTCCCGCCCAACCAGCGGATCGAGTTGCTGATCCATCGCGGATTGCGTCAAATCGCGTGAAAACTCTGCCAGCATGGACTGCTCACTGCGCCCGGCCTTCTGCGCCGCCGCGGGCTTCTCCTGGGTCGTCCGCTGTAATTCCTCGCGGATCGCCGGCAGCCGCAGTCCGCGCTCCTGCAGGATCTCCGCAGCAAAGCACTTCTCCTCGCGCAGCAAACCCAGCAGCAGATGCTCCGTGCCAATGTGCTTGTGCGAGAGCCGCTCCGCCTCCTCCGCCGCGTACGCGAGCACCCGCTTGCACTCATTCGAGAGCGGCAGGTCGACCGAGGTGGAAACCTTCTCCCGAATGGTCGTATGTCCTTCAATCTGCTTGCGAATCGACTCCACAGACGCGTGGCTACGCAAGAAGCGATTTGTCAGCGCCTTGTCCTCCCGCAACAGACCAAGGAGCAAGTGCTCAGTCTCGATGTAAGGCGACCCAAACTGACTTGCTTCGTAGCGTGCAAAGAAAATGACTCGTCGCGCCTTTTCTGTATAACGTTCGAACATGTTCCCCCTTCTGAAACCGCCCGCTGTTGAAGTCCTCTTAGTGTACCGCTCGCTCCACGTAAGCGACACTCCGTAGCCCTACGGCAAACCTACCAGCACAAACATTAGACGCTCCATGTGGATTCCAGGGCTCAAAGCCCTATTTCACCCGCTACTTCTTCTATCGGCCCTTTCGCACGAAACTTTAGTGCGCCGTCAAAGCAGGCACCGCCCTTCTGAGCAGCGCCGTTCTCAGCATGAGAAACGGATGTTCGACCAGGCAGAACGTCACCGCCGCCACCGCCAGAGATGCACACGTCAGTGCCAAAAATCCCAACGCCGCCCCAGCCACCACGGGCACATGCGCGTTCCCAAGCAGAGGCCCCAGCCGGCTCACCATCCAGCCCTGCATATACTCGTGGTTTAGGTACATGCCGAAAGACAGGCGGGAGAGCACGTAAAAGATGTGCTGCTCAAACAGCCTGGTCCCGCTCTGGACACCCCACCACACCAGCGAAGCAAAGAAAATCGCCAGCCCGGTAAAAGGCAGAATGTCCGACCGCAACGCCATCATCACGCCCAGAAGCAGTCCGCACAGCGCCACCAGCAGCCCAGGCCGCGCCAGCAAACCCGTCACGCGCTCGTGCGACGACGCCAGGTTCGCCACCACCAGCCCCGCGATCAACCCGTCACAATGTGTGTGAAACGGATAGTAGAGGTGTGCAAATGCGCGCAGGTCCTTGCCCAGAAAGTGCCCGGTCCACGCATGGAAGGTGATCGCCCGGACCACCAGTACGAGCCCCAGCAGGCCCGCCAGACCCCAGCGATACCCGCGCATCGACCGTGGCCCAATCAGCAGCAAGGCCAGCGGAGCCAGCAGATAAAACTGCTCCTCCGAGCACAACGACCAGCTCCCGTCCACAATGCCGTGATTGACGTAGTTCGTCACAAATACGAGATCCGTCCAGCCACACTGCTTCGCCGCAGCCGCGGCCGGCGAGTACGCAAACACCGCCGCGAAGATAAACAGGTAAAGCGGCCAGATGCGCAACCCACGCCGCAGCATAAATTGCTTCAGCGAAATGCCTCCCGTCCTGCCCAGCTCGCGCCAAAGCTGTGATCCGATGAAAAAGCCGCTCAAAACGAAGAACAGGTCCACCCCCATCCAGCCGTTGCGCGTGAGCCCGAAGCTGGTGTAGCCGTTCGCGCCATAGCGCAAGGCGAACGTTTGGGCCATGTGCTGATTTATAACCAGCAGCACCGCCGCAGCGCGCAATCCATCTAGAAACGGCACACGCCGCTCCGAGGCCACGCTCAGCTCCCGCAACCCGCCACGAAACAGCCCGAGAACCCGCACCAGCGGCCGCCCTTTGCCGGCATCTTCCTCCGCCTGTTCGCCTGCCTCCTCCCGTGCCAGCAGTTCAGGCGTCAATCGACTCTCCTCGCCAATCCATATGTACAGCACGCCTCGACCCCGGCGCGATGCCACATTCGTTCTTAGCTCTGCAACTTCTTCAGGTAGTCCACGATCTCAGGCCCGGTCCAATCCTGAGCACTCACAAATTTGCGCCGCAAAATGCCATTCCGGTCAATAATGTACGTCTCCGGAATCAGCACAGTGCCATAAAGAGCATTTACCTTCTGGTCCGCATCCCGCACCGTCAGCAGGTTCACCTGGTGCTTAACGAGAAACCTCCGGTACACCGCGTCATCCTGGTCCGTGCTTACCCCCACCACCGCCAAGCCAGGCATCTTCTGCTGCAGCGCCAACAGGCTGGGAAGCTCCTCCACACACGGCGCACACCAGGTCGCCCACAGGTTCAGCACCACTACCTTCCCCCGCAGCCGAGCCAGATCGACCGTCTGCACCCCATCGCTCATCACAAACTCCGGCGCCGGTCTGCCGATGTTCCCGGGATGGTCGCCGCGGTCGCAACCCGACACGCAGGTCAGCCCCATCCATCCAATCAGCAGCTTTGCTCTCCAGCCTTTGCGCACGTCCCGCTCCCTCTTTCTATAATACGAAGTCTGACCTGCTGGCCGCCCCGCTATGGATGAACTCCACCCTACCCCCGAATCCGACGCCCCACGCTTCACCCTCTCGGTCATCCTCCCCGCACGCAACGAGGCCGACGTCCTCCCCACCTGCCTCGCTTCACTGCTCAAACAGTCCGATCCCGCTCTCGAACTCGGCCGCGATTGGGAACTCCTCATTATTAATGACGGCTCGACCGACGAAACCGCCAACCTCGCCGCAGAAGCCGCGACCCTCGACGGCGTCACGCTTCTCGACGCCCCCCCGCTCGACCTCACCTCGCAGGGCGGCTTCACTGGAAAAAATAACGCCTGCTGGGCCGGCGCCCAGGCCGCGCGCGGACGCCTGCTCCTCTTCACCGACGCCGACACCGTCCACGAGCCAGGCGACCTCTCCCGCGCCCGCCACGAGCTCGAAAAGCACGCGGTCAGCCTGCTCTCCTATTCGCCGCGGCAACTCACCTCCGGCCTGCTCCAGCGCCTGCTCATGCCTCTCGTCTTCGCCGAGCTTGCCATTGCCTACCCCCCGGCGCGCGTCAACGCCGCCGAAGACCGCACCGCCGCAGCCAACGGCCAGTTCCTCATGGTCATCGCCGAAGACTATTTCGCCGTCGGAGGCCACCGTGCGGTCGGCCTCAACATTCTTGAAGACGTCGCCCTCGCCAGCCTCTTCAAGCGCAGCCGCCGCGCCGTCCGCTTCCGTTACGCGCCGGATGCCCTCTCCGCCCGCATGTATCGCAGCACCTCCGCCCTCCTCGAGGGCTGGACCAAGAACCTCGCCCTGCTTTTCACCTCGCCCACCGCCCTTGCCCTCCTCCGCCTGCTCGACTTCCTCCTCATCCTCGGAATCCCCGTCATCGCCCAGACCTGGCCCCTCTGGACCAGCCTCCAGCGAACCCTCTTCTACCTCGTCTGGGCCCGCGTCCTCTGGCGATTCTATGCCCGCGTCGCCAAATCCAACTTCCCGTTCCTCGACTGCGCCCTCTCGTTATTCGGCGTCCCGCTGTTTGTTTTTCTCCTGTTCCGCAGCTTTTTCCGCGTGCGCCTCGCCAAGTCCATCGCCTGGAAGGGCCGCACGTACTCCACCGCCCGCCAGTAATCCTTCTCGCCGTCATTCTGGCAAAGCCAGAATCCCCGTATTTCGCCGTTGTTGTCATCCCGCAGGGATCTGCTGTTGCCGTTCAGCCTTCATCTTCAAAGCTGCATCGCATCATTCCTCCAAACCATCGAAAGCCCAGCAACCACATGATCCTGCTCACCCGCAAAGCCGAGTTCTCGTCCGCCCACTTCTACTGGAACGAAGCCCTCTCGCCTGAAGAAAACCAGCGCATCTTCGGCAAGTGCGCCAACCGCAACGGCCACGGCCACAACTACACCCTCGAGGTCACCGTCGCCGGCGAGATCGATCCCGTCACCGGCTTCGTCGTCGACCTCAAGCAGCTCAAAGACATCCTCGAGCGCGAGGTCGTCAGCGTCTATGACCACCGCCACCTCAACCTAGAAGTTCCCGACTTCCGCACAACCATCCCCACGACCGAAAACATCGCCATCGCCATCTGGCGCCGCCTCGCCGGCAAGATCCCCAACGCCCGGCTCCACCGCGTTCGCATCTTCGAATCCCCCGACCTCTTCGCCGACTTCTACGGCGAGTTCGGAGCAGGGAACTGATGAAGGCCTACCTCAACCGCCGCTATCACTTCTCCGCCTCGCATCGGCTGCATGCGGCGACCCTCTCCGCCGAAGCCAACCAGGCCACCTTCGGCAAATGCAACAACCCCTTCGGCCACGGCCACAACTACACCGTCACGATCACCTTGTCTGGCCCGGTTGACCCCGCGACCGGCATGGTGGCCAACCTCGCCGACCTCGACCGCTTCGCCCAAGAGCATCTCATCGAGCCCTTCGACCAGACGAACCTGAACACCCTCGCCCCGTTCGCCACCGGCGTGCCCTCGACCGAGAACCTCACCCTCGAACTTCACCGCATCTTCGCTGCCTTTCCTCACGCGCACCTTGAACATATCCACGTCGAAGAAACAAGCAACAACTCCTTCGCCTTCCCCGTCCCTAACGGCACGTCCTCCTGACCCATGCGCTTCCCTAACTTCACGTCATCCTGAACGAAGTGAAGGACCCCTGTTTGCGTCTGTTTTTGTATGACAGACACTCCTTCGGGGTGACGATGTAATTTATGGTTATCGTGAAGAACCATGTTCGGCACGACTTTCGATGGAGGAACAGCCGTGGGTATTCTGAAGAGTGATTTTGTCGTCCTCACCTTGCTTGGTGTCTTTGTTGGGTCTAGTTCCTCGCCTGCGCAGACTAAGACAGCGAATACCGGACCTGCTACCGGGAGCAGTCAGATGGTTTCGACTCTGTCCTTAGAAGATTTTCAGCATAGAGTTCAGGCACTCGGCTTTCAATGTGAACGCGGTACCACGGATGGCAAACTGGACGACTACTTCACTTTTAGGGCGGAGGGGAGGAAGGTTGGAGCGAGGATGGCGTCGCCCACTCTACCAGAGCTTTTCGTCTACTACAGCGACGGAGCCTCACTGGCCACAGTAAACGAGTGGAATAACACGCAATTTGTCTCTACTGCATTCGTCGACAAAGACGGGAATGCGGTATTAGAAAACGAGTTGATGTTAACAGGTGGTGTATCGGAAGAAAATTTCAACACGTTCATCACGAATTTCAGGGACTCCGCTGCCACCTACGCTCGCTTCATACTTGATCATCAAAAAGATAAGACAGGGAAAAGTGAAAAGCCTGCCCTGTGACCAGCAACTCCAATATGGCGAGCCATGATTCGTAAATGGTCGCTTCAGGCGTTTAACTGTTCATTTGACTTACACGTTCAGAGTAGGGAATCTCTCCAAAATGAAAAGCAGTGGCCGCAAATAATAGCTTCTCTATCCCGTTTTCCTTGATCCCCTTCACGCTGCACATTCAGTACAAAGCTACGCCATGCCCTCCCAAACTGAACCCATCGTCACCCCGCTCGACACCGTCTCCACCGAGGAACTCCACCGCGAGCTCCTCCGCCGTATCGGCGAGGACCCCTCCCGCGACGGCCTGCTCCGCACCCCGGAGCGGATGGAAAAATCCATGGCCTACCTCACCCGCGGCTACGGGCAGACGGTCGAGGAAGTCCTCCATAACGCCCTCTTCGACGTCGACTACGACGAGATGGTCATCGTCAAGGACATCGAGTTCTACTCCCTCTGCGAGCACCACCTGCTACCGTTCTTCGGCAAGGCGCACGTTGCCTACGTCCCCCAGGGCAAGGTCATCGGCCTCTCGAAGATCGCGCGCCTGGTCGACGTCTTCGCCCGCCGCCTCCAGGTCCAGGAGCGCCTCACCCGCCAGATCGCCGAGTCGATCGACGAAGCCATCCATCCCCAGGGCGTCGCCGTCATCCTTGAAGGCCAGCATCTCTGCATGATGATGCGCGGCGTAGAAAAGCAATCCTCCTGGACCACCACTTCCGCCATGCTGGGCGTCTTCAAAACCCAGCTCCAAACCCGCAACGAGTTCCTAAGCCTCATCCGCCGTCACGGATCGTCACTCTGACCCTAAGGAGTGCCGCACCCGAATGTCTTCATCGCGCAGACACACGCGCGTCGTCAGTAAACACAATGTGACATGTCTGGATTTAAGCGATGAGGTCTAGAGGCGACGCTGAGGGTCGTCGTGCTGCGACCGCAGCTCCCATCGTAAGATCAGCAAGAGAGTCGTAAGGAGAGTATGCGCGGATCGGCTTACGGGTTTACCTCGCTCCCACTGGTGAAGCGTCTGGGAGCAGGGTTATGTTTTGCACTGCTTCTCGTTTTCATTGGTGCCTGCAACAGTGGAGGAGTCATCCCATCCACACCAACCGGATCAGGGACCTTCACGTTGCAGTTGCAGCCGCCGAGCCCAGTGCTTACCGTGGCAGCGCGAACGGCACTCGGTTTCAAAGACGGCCCGCCCGACGGAACGCTCGGTGTCCTGCTGAATAACGGAACATACAGCTTCTATGGCTCGGCCCTGAGCGGCCCGACCTGTTCAGGCACGCCGGGAGTGCAGGGGACCTACCGCTTGGGAGGGAGTCTGACGGCCATCACGGCCCCTTACGGGTGCACGGCGCTCATTCAGCCCGGTGGCGATCCCAATGGGTACACCTTTGACATCAATTACGCGGGCGGAGGTCCTGTGCTTGCCGTGACTAGCTCTTCGGGGCAGGCTGGCGTGCTGCACATCTACCATGGAGAGTTCCATGGCGGTGTGTGCGCAAACGGGCCTTGTACCTACGCTTCGCTCGGAATGGCCCTTTCAAAAGACGGTGGAGCGACGTTTCAGAAGCTTGGCGAGATCGTGCAGCCCTATGCAACTCGTAGCACGCAAATAAACGCGGGTACCTATACTCAGGTGGGCGGCGGCACACTGATCTTGGCGGATGCGAATGGCAACCACATCGCGAATGTAACCACGGCCGATCCCTCCTCCGTGTACCTCTATGTTTTCTACTACGACGCGGACCCGTCTGCGGCCTCGCCCTGCAACGTCGGTCAATGCCTGGCGGTGGCGCGGGCGCAGCTTTCCTCTGTACTCACCGCAGCGTTTGCAGGCAAAACAGCCGCTTTTCCTACACTCTTCACGAAGTTTTACAACAACGGCTGGACACAACCGGCTACGAGTGGAGATCCCGATGCCGCCGCGAACGCGGGTCATTACACTCCAGTGATCGCAGCGACCGGCGCATTTCCGAGCGTTGTTTACGACAGCACGACCCAGCAATATCTGCTTGCCTACGCGGCGGCAAATCACACGTCGATCATCATGCAACACGGTTCGAGCCTCTTGTCGTGGTCCGGCCCCATATCGGCGGGAGTCTTCGCGGACGGCACCAACGCCCTCCTCTATCCGACACTGGTCGGCGAGGGCAGCGATCCGACGACGAGTTCTGGCGAACCATGGCTCTTCTATCTCGATGCAACCACATGGCCCGACTGGTCGGCTGCAACCATCATGAACCGCCGCGTGCAGCTGAGCCTTCAGTAAGGATCCCGCGACTCGGTCGCCAGGCATCCGACTTACTCCCAAATCGGCCGCTATCCCTCACCCCATCCCCACCAGCAACGCCTTCACCCGCTCCGTACTCCCCTTCGCCCACCCCGTATTTGAAAGAAAAGCCAGCCCCAGCACCACCACCCCACACGCCGTCATCCCCCACCAGATCGGGTGCGTTGCCGCCGCGAAATCCGACCCCGCCTTGCGACTCGCGCTCACCACCGTCCCCGCCACCGCAACGCCCAGCGCCGCACCCACCTGCCTGCCCGTCGACGCAATCGCCGCCGCCACCCCCGCCTGCGACAACGGCATGCCCGCCACCGCATTGTTCGTAATCGCCGGATTCACCATCCCCAGCCCTACCCCGAACAGCGCATACGCCACCAGCAACATGCCGACACTCGTTCCGCCGCTCAGTCGCGTCAGCATTAGCGTACTCAGCACCAGCCCGCTGCCCGCAATCAACAGCGACGGACGACTCCCGTAACTGCCCACCAGCCGTCCAGACAGCGGAGCCGAAACCGTAATCATCACCGCCAGCGGCAGCGTGCAAAGCCCCGTATGGAACGCCGAGAACCCGCGCACCTGCTGCAGATACAGCGCGTTCAGAAACAAAAATCCGGCAAAGCAGGCAAAAGCCAGCACCGCCAGCAGCGTCGAGCTGCTGAACGGCACACTGCGAAAGAACCGCAAATCCACCAGCGGCTCCTCCAGCCGCGGCTCATACGCAAGAAAGACCGCCACCGCCAGCGCAGTCACAATAAATAATCCCACAATCAGCGGCGACCTCCACCCCGCGCGCGGCCCCTCGATCACCGCATAGGTCACCGTGGTCAGGCCAAGAAAAATCATCGCTTGTCCCACCGGATCGAACGCCCGCGCCTTCGGCGCCTTGGACTCCGGCACAAACCGCGCCGCCAGCGCAATCGCCGCAATCCCCACCGGAAGATTGATCCAGAAGATCGAGCGCCAGCCCACCGTCTGCGTCAGAAACCCTCCCAGCAGCGGCCCAATCGCAAACGCGATGCCTCCCATCGCACCCCACACGCCCACCGCCCGCGCCCGGTCCTTCGGCTCCCGAAACACATTCGCAATAATCGACAGCGCCACCGGATTCAGCATCGACGCGCCCAACCCCTGCAGCCCGCGCGCCGCAATCAGCTGGCCAACACTGTGCGCCACACTGCACACCAGCGAGCCGCCCGTAAACAACACCAGCCCTATCTGGAACACGCGCCGCCGTCCAAACCGGTCCGACAGCGACCCCGACAGCATCAGCAGGCTCGCGACAATCAGCGTATACATGTCCACAATCCACTGCAGCCCCGAGAGGCTCGCATGCAGATCGCGCTGAATCGCCGGCAGCGCCACGTTGACGATCGTCACGTCCATGCCCACCACTAGCAGGCTCAGGCAACAGATCCCCAGGACCAGATTGGGCCGAACAGGGTGCGTGCCGCTTGGGGCATCGGCCGTATGCATTGCAAATCTCCGTGCTCTGCTGACGCCCGCCAGCCAGAGAAAGACTCTTTCTGTCATCCACACCGCACACCTCGGGTGCCCCCATGTCTCACTTTCGAGACATGGGTTTCCTCTCATCCATACGGCTTAAGGAATCGAAATCAGCAACCCCCCACTCATCCCAATCGACTGCACATGCCCTCCTGCAAAGCTGTAGTCATAAGCCGGTTCAAGAAACCATCCGAACCGATGGCGCCGCGCCGGCCAGAACATAAAATCCCCGGCGATCTCCGCGGCAAGGGAGTTCGTCGTCACCCCCCGCTGTCGCAGATGCACCCACTCCGGGCCAACGCCCAGCATGAACTCCGCTTTCGGCGGCAAGGTCCACGGCTTCTTGAAGAGCAAGTCGGTATCCCACTCCGTCGCGTCGCGGGTATAGAACGGCGACACGCCCAGCTCCAACTCCAGCCAGTGCTCGACCGGCGTCGTCTCGACCGCGAGATTTGGGGCGAACGTCGCCGCGCCTCCGCTCACATTCCAGCTCGTCGCCGCGCCGATCTCCACGATCGCCGCCTCTTTCTCTTCCACCGCTTCCGCCTGCTGTGCGAAGGCAGGCAAACACAAAACAAACACGCACGCTCCCATGAGCGCGAATCCACACCTACGCATGGCCATCTCCAGAGTGTTGAACTGAGTTTCTATCCCGCCCAGGCAGCGAGAGACGACTCTAGGAAGACACGGCCAGGCGCGGCGGATGGAAGGATGGCAGACGAGGTGTGAACGCCAGCGAAGCTATCTCTGCCGTGGGAGCCGCGCTCATTCTGCCCAGCGAACTCAACACCGGCTCAGACTCTGGCACCCAGTGAAATCCACAGCACGTGCACACCCCGTTACACTCGTCCTTCTCGACCGGCGCGGAAGGATGCGCAACCGTATGCGAGAACCAGGAATCCACGCTCACCCGCGGCCCATCACAGAGGTCGCAATGCGGAGAACTCACCGACACCTAGATCACCAACACGCACACCAGCCATGTAACCAGGCGACTCGTGGCTCCGGCGGCATGCATCATGCGCCCATCATACCCCGCCCTCAAAGTGCTCCACGTCTCGTTCTACAGTCGTCCTTCTGGCGAAGCCAGAATCCCCGTATTTGTTTTTTGCCTCAGCGAAACACCCTTGGAGAAACCGCTCTGCCTCTCACCCCGGACACCCACCAGCTAAAATCACCCAAGACCATGCCCCTCAACGGCCTCCTCATCCTCAACAAACCTCCAGCCCTCACCTCGCACGACGTCGTTGCCCTCGTCCGCCGCGCCACTCAGGAAAAGTCCATCGGCCACCTCGGCACTCTCGATCCCATGGCGACCGGTGTGCTGCCGCTGCTGCTCGGCCGCTACACCCGCCTCGCCCAGTTCTTCGCCCAGTCTCCCACCCAGTCCGACAAGCAATACACCGGCACCATCCGCTTCGGCTTCGCGACCGATAGCTTCGACGCCGACGGAACTCCCACGACCGAACCCTGCCCGCTCACGCGTTCCCTCGCCGATCTCCAGCAGCTCGCCACCCACTTCCATGGCGAGATGAACCAGATGCCCCCTGTCTTCTCGGCAAAGAAGCTAGGGGGAGTGCCCGCCTACAAGCTGGCCCGCGCCGGCCTCCCAGCCCCCGTCAAACCGGCTCGCATCCTCATCCACGACTTCCGCCTGCTCGCGCTCGAAGGCGACCTCGCCACCTTCACCCTGACCGTCTCCGCCGGAGGCTACGTCCGCTCCGTCGCCCACGAGCTCGGCCAGCTCGCCGGCTGCGGAGCCCACCTCGCCAGCCTCTGCCGCACGCGCGCCGGCGTCTTCACCCTCGACCAGGCGCTCAACATAGACCAGCTCAAAGCCGCCGCCGGCACCTCCGACCCCGAAGCCGCCTTCGCCGCCCTGCTCCCTCATCCGCGCACCCTGCTTCCCGAACTACCCTCCGTCACCGTCGACGAGCAGGTCGCCGGCCGTCTCCGCAACGGCATGCAGGTCAACCTCCCCGAGTTCTCACACGCATCCCTAGTCAAGGTCTTCACCAGCCCCACCGAGCTCGTCGCCGTCGCCCGCCGCATCGCCGGAACCCTCATGCAGCCGCATGTAGTCATCGGCTGAAATCGTCCCTCTCAATCGTCCAAGAGCGATGCACAATTCTTGGAGCAGTCAGACTTCGCGGTCGAACCGAAGTCCGGACCTAACTTGAATGCTCCGAAGACTTTGCATACTTTTGTACGGGGTGGGGGGTCACTTCCTCAAAAGCGGCTCCACCAGCGGCAGCACATTCTTCGCCACCACCTCATTGCCCTTATCCGTAGCGTGGATTCCATCCGCCTGCATCATCCCCGCCACCCCGTACACGTTCTGCAACAAAAACGGCAGCACCGGCACATCATACTTCTTACTCAGCACCGGATACGTCGCCGTAAACTCGTTGATATAGTCCGCGCCATAGTCCGGAGGCAGCGTAATCCCCGCTAGCACCACCTTTGCCCCCGAGGCCTGCAACGCCTCGATCATCCGGCTCAAATTCATCCGCGTCGTCTGCACTTTGATCCCGCGCAGCCCATCGTTGCCGCCGAACTCCAGCACCACCACCGCCGCATGCATCCGCACGATTCCCGCCAGCCGGTCCACCCCATCCTTGGTCGTATTGCCGCTGATCCCCTCGTTCACCACCCGGTAGTGGTATCCATCCCGGTCCAGGTCCGTCTGCAAAAAATCCGGATAGCTCTCGCCCTCGTCAGCTCCATAGCCCGCCGTCAGGCTGTCCCCGAAACACACAATCAACTTCCGCGCATCCGCATCCGCAGCTCTGCGCGCTGGACGAGCCGCAGCCGTCAACGCCACCGGCGAAGCCCCAGCCGCGGAGCTTCCCCCCGCATCCATCCCCGACGACACCCGCGAGCCCGCATCCGCCTTACAGCCCAGGAAACCGCAGAGCACTGCAGCTAAGATGAAACAGAGACGCATTCTTACCATCCTTTCAAAATACCAAATCGGCTCCAATCAGCAGTTCATCTGAACTGGCTCATTCTGATACACAGCACTTGATTCTCATCCGCATGAAAGTTCCAGGAGACGACCTTCGTTGAGTGACATTCCACCCGCCGACATGATCACGGTCACCGACCTGCGCAAGTCCATCCGCAACGGCACCCGCACCGTCGACATCCTCAAAGGCCTCGACTTCCGCATCCCGCGCGGCCAGTTCGCCGCCATCATGGGCTCCTCCGGCTCAGGCAAATCCACCCTCCTCGGTCTGCTTGCCGGCCTCGACACGCCCTCCTCGGGCGACGTCGCTCTCAACGGCACCTCCATCTCCTACCTCCCCGAAGACAAGCTCGCCCAGGTGCGCGGCCGCACCATCGGCTTCGTCTTCCAGTCCTACCAGCTCATCCCCACCCTCACGGCGCTTGAAAACGTCCTGCTCCCGTACGAGCTGAACGCCGACGCCAGCCGTTCCGACGGACTAACCCGAGCCCGCTCGCTGCTGACCGGCGTCGGCCTCGGAGACCGCCTCGACCACTACCCCGTCCAGCTCTCGGGCGGCGAGCAGCAGCGCGTCGCGCTCGCCCGCGCCTTCGTCCTGCGGCCGCCCATCGTCCTCGCCGACGAGCCCACCGGCAATCTCGACTCCGCCAACGGCGCCGCCGTCCTCGAACTGCTGCTTAACCTGAACAAGACCGAAGGCACCACCCTCGTCCTCGTCACCCATGACGCCGTCCTCGCCGGCTACGCCAACCGCCGCATCACCCTTCGCGACGGCCTCATTGTCTCCGATGACCTGAACTCCACCCCCGCCACGCTCCCTCAGAGCAGCTGACGCATCTGTGCCTGGAGGAGAGTGCCATGCCCGACATGAAAGCCGTCGTCATCCATGAGCCCGGCGGCCCAGAAGTCCTCAAGCTCGAGACCCTGCCCATCCCCACGCCGCACCCCGGCCAGGTGCTTATCCGCGTCAAGGCCTTCGGCCTTAACCGCTCCGAGCTCTTCACCCGCCAGGGCCACTCACCCAGCGTCAAATTTCCGCGCGTCCTCGGCATTGAAGCCGTCGGCACCGTCGAGAGCGCTCCCGGAGGCGAGTTCCAGCCCGGCGACACTGTCGCAACTGCTATGGGCGGCCTCGGCCGCGAGTTCGACGGAGGCTACGCCGAGTACACCTGCCCACCCGCCGCGCAGGTCCAGCTCCTCCGCACCCAGCTTCCCTGGGACGTCCTCGGCGCCATGCCCGAGATGCTGCAGACCGCCTGGGGCTCGCTGTTCAAGTCGCTCCAGCTCCAAAAAGGTGATCGCCTGCTCGTCCGCGGCGGCACCACCTCGGTCGGCCTGGCCGCTGCCGCCATCGCCAGGAACTTCGGCGCGCGCGTCGTCTCCACCTCCCGCAACCCTGACCGCAAGCAACTCCTCGAAGATCACGGAGCCGATCACGTCCTCCTCGACACCGGCTCGATCGCCGACCAGGTCCGCGAGACCTACCCGCAAGGCATTGACAAGGTCCTAGAGCTCATCGGCACCACCACGCTGAAAGACTCGCTCCGCTGCGCACGTGAGGGAGGCATCGTCTGTATGACTGGCGTGGTCGGCAACCAGTGGGCGTTCGACCAGTTCTCCCCCATGGAGGCCATCCCCTCCGCCGTCAACCTGACTGTGTACGCCGGAGACTCCGCAGACTTCATGCGCACCCCACTCTCGGAGCTGGCCGAGCAGATCGCCGCCGGTTCGCTCCGCATCCAGATTGGGCGCGTCTTCCACTTCGCTGAGATCGTCGAGGCGCATCGCGTTATGGAAGAGAACAAAGCCGGCGGCAAGCTCGTCGTCCTCACGTAAGTGCTGAACTTGGCAGCCATTCGATAGAATGGCGTCAAAGGAAGGTCAAATGACGATTGAAGTCCATCAGCCCGAGCTCGAAGCAATAATCGAACAGCGCATGGCGAGCGGCCGCTTTCTAAGCGTCGAAGACGTGCTTCTGCAGGCACTTAAGTCCTCTCCCGTTACTCCGTCATCCTCTCCCGACGACTCACGAACCCTGGAACAAATCTTCGCGAAGGTCCGAGGTCTCGCTGACGATCTGGATTTTAGTCGCGACCCGTCCAGCGGACGTCCGGTCGATCTCTCGTGAACGCGGGATTCCTGCTGGACACAAATATTCCATCCGAGCAGATTCGCTCTCGCCCTGATCCCCGTATCGGTAAATGGATGTATGCACAACCCGAGGCGTCACTTTTTCTTAGTGCGATCACGATTGGAGAGATTCGTAGAGGGATTGTCTTATTGGCTCAGGGTGCGCGCCGCCGGAAGCTGGAGCAGTGGTTCGAGGTTGATCTCGTTCCAAGGTTCAGCGTTCGCATCCTTCCCGTGACTCACGCCATCGCGGATCGCTGGGGCCAGTTAGCGGCAGAGCATCAACTCCCAGGTACCCCGCTCAGCATAGCCGACGGTCTCATTGCGGCTACAGCACTTGGGCATGGTTTGTCCCTCGCCACCCGCAACGTAAAAGACTTCGTCAAACTCGGCGTCACTCTTCTCAATCCCTGGGATCTGCTTTAGTGCCCACCCTCTCCTACCGCTCCGCCGCCAAGATCGCCGCCCGCGAGATGCACTCCTCCCGCGGCAAGTTCTTCTTCGTCATCCTCTCCGTCGCCATCGGCGTCGCCGCCCTCACCGGCGTGCGTGGCTTCAGCTCGTCCTTCCGCGCCACCTTACTAAACCGTGCCCGCTCCATCATGGCCGCCGACCTCTCCGCCCGCTCGACCCAGCTCCCCACCCCTGACGAGATCCGCGGCCTCGCCCAGATCCAGGCCGAAGGCATCGCCATGACCACCGTCACCGAGACCGTTTCGATGGCGTCGGCCGCCCGCACCCTCGACCCCCTCCTCGTTTCGCTCAAAGCCGTCGACCCCGCTCACTACCCCTTCTACGGAACTGTCGAGCTCGACCCCGCCGGCTCCCTTGCCCAGGTCCTCACGCCTGACTCCGTCGTCGTCGCCGACGACCTCCTCGTCCGCCTCAAGCTCAAAGTCGGCGATCAGCTCAAGATCGGCGACAAGCTCTTCCGCATCGCCGCCGTCGTCGCCAACGAGCCCGATCGCCTCTCGAGCTCCTTCGCCGCCGGCCCCCGCGTTCTCATCTCCCGCGAAGGCCTGGCCCAAAGCGGCCTCCTCAAACCCGGCAACCGCTCCGGCGAGCGTTACCTCTTCAAAGTCCCTCCACCCGCCAACGGCCGCCCCATCTCGGACGCCGCCGTTGCCAGCCTTAAAGACCGCCTCATCCATCTCCTCCCCGAAGCCCAGGTCATCGACTACCGCGAGACCAACCCCGCCCTCACCGCCGGCCTTGACCAGGCCACCAGCCTGCTCTCCCTCATGTCGCTCGTCGCCCTCGTCCTCGGAGCCGTCGGCGTTGCCATGGCCATGCGCGCCCACCTCGCCCAGCGCCTCGACACCATCGCTATCATGAAGTCCCTCGGCGCCACCTCCGCCCAGGTCATCAAGATTTACCTCCTCCAAACCCTCCTGCTCGGCGCCGCCGGAGGCCTGCTTGGCGTTCTCCTCGGCCTCGGCGTCCAACTCGCCTTCCCCTATCTCCTCGCCTCCCTCATCAACGTCCGCCCCGAACTCCACCTCGACCCCCGTGCTATCGTCGCCGGCTTTGGTGCCGGCATCCTGACCACTCTCCTCTTCACCCTGCCGCCCTTGCTCGACATCCGCGGCGTCCGCCCCATCCTCATTCTTCGACGCGCTGTCGACGACCTCGACCAGCCGCTCGGTCGCATCCTCCTCGCCAGCCTGCGCGGCCAGCCCCTGACTGAAAGCCACGCTACCCTAAGCCAGATCCTGCTCTACCGCCTCCGCAAAAATCTGGCCCAGATTCTCGCCTTCGTCCTCATCCTGGCCGGCCTGTCGTTTATTGCTGCTCGCGTGTCGGATTCGCCTCAAGTCGGGAAGTGGTTTTCGCTCGGCCTCGTCGGGGTCTTGCTGATTCTGCTGCTTGCCTCTTTTCTCGTCCTTACCTCGCTCAAATACTTCCTCAGCCGCACCCGCCTGCATCTTCCGTCCATCCTCCGCCATGGCCTCGCCAACCTCTACCGCCCGGGCAATCCCTCTTCCGCGCTGCTCGCCGCCCTCGGCCTTGGCGTCATGCAGATCATGCTCGTCTTCCTGATGCAGCATGCCGTCGTCCAGCAGCTGCAACTCTCCTCCACCCCCAACTTACCCAACATCTTCCTCGTCGACGTCGCCGACAGCGAGATCGCCGGCGTTCGTACTCTTCTCGAGCACTCGCCCGCCGTCACTGCCCCACCCGAGCTCCTGCCCGTCGTCACCTCCCGCGTCCTCGCCATCGACGGCGTCCCCACCTCGCAGATCAAGACCCGCAACTTCCCCCACCGCATGCTGCAGTCCATCAATCTCACCTATTCAGAGGCCCCACCCCCCGGCACCACCATCCCCAGCGGCAAGTGGTGGACTCCTGCCCAGTCCGCTGCCGCCGATCAGCATCCTCTAGTTGCCGTCGCCGAGCGCCCCGCCCAGCGTCTCAACCTCCATCTCGGCTCCGTCATCCGCTTCGCCGCCCAGGATCAGCAGTTCGACGCCACTGTCGCCGCCTTCACCAAGTCCGACGGCCAGCACGCCTACAGCCGCGCCGAGTTCATCCTTCCCCAGCGCACCCTGGCTGGCCTCCCCGTCATCTGGTACGGAGGCGTCCACGCCGAGCCCTCGAAGGTCGGCCTCCTCCAGCGAGCCCTCTACGCCAACTTTCCGACCGTTACCGTCATCAACGTCGCCGAGGCGCTCGAAACCATCCGCTCCGTTGTCGTCCAGATTATCTACGTCGTCCAGTTCCTCGCCGCGTTCTCCATCTTCGCCGGCATCGTCATCCTGGCTTCGTCGATCGCCGGCACCCGCTATCGCCGCATCCGCGAGGTCGTAGTTCTCAAGACCCTCGGAGCCACCCGCGCCCGCATCGCCGGCATCTTTTCAATCGAGTTCGCCGTCCTCGGCCTCGTCGCTGGAGCCGTCGGCGTCTTCTTCGCCAACGTGATCGTCAAGTACCTCCTCCGCACCCTCACCCTCCCCCACCACATCGAGTGGGGCTTCAGCCTCCTCGGTCTCCTCGCTACAGCCGCCCTCACCGTAGCCACCGGCTGGCTAGCAAGCCACCGCATCCTCGGACAGAAGCCGCTCGAAGTCCTCCGCGAGGATTAACCTACCTATTCCGTGCAGGAGGTCTGATCCCGCGCGGAGAGCATTGCTGCACTCACCTCTACCAGTCAGCAAGCGTAGGCTCTCGCGCCGCTAGCCCAGCGGAAGTGCAGACTAATGCGGTTGCGTTCGCAGCAATGGTAGGATAAAGAAATGGAAACAAGCCGACCCACTTTGAACGTTGCTGCCTCGCCTTGTGCGGACTGGGTGGGTGTCGGCGCGTCCACGGTGTGCGTTCTTCACCGTAACGCAACGCCGCTTCTGCTCTCATGTTTGGCGGTTTGCGGCGGCACGGCCGCGGGAGCATCCCGATGATTGCCGCCCAGCGCTGCGGGATGTGGACGGCAGCGCTTCTGTCCATGCTGGCTCTTGCTCCTTCCATGCAACGCCGCATGGTTGCTGAAGCGACTCCCCATCGTGTGGAGAGCCGGCTGAGGATGCACCAGGTGCATACCGGTGAGTCGATCGACGTGGCTTACAAGGTGGGCGACGAGTATCAGCCGAGCTCGCTTGATCTGCTGAATCACTTCCTGCGCGACTACCGCACGGGGGACGTTGCGGCGTACGATCCGCGGGAGTTCGACCTGCTGCATGCTTTGCTGATCACGCTCCATCGGCCGGATGGATTGATCGACGTGATCTGCGGCTACCGGACGCCGGCGACCAACCAGGCTCTACGCAACCGCGCTCCGGTCACGGGTGTTTCCGAGCATTCGTTCCACATGGCCTCGCAGGCGATCGACATCTCGGTCCCTGGAGTGAGCACGGAACGTCTGCGCGACGCGGCGCTTTCGCTCGGCATGGGAGGCGTGGGCTACTATCCTTCCAGCCACTTCGTGCATGTGGATGTCGGGCCGGTGCGCACCTGGTCCTTCGGCGTGCGGAGCGGCGGAAGACGGCGCAGGCGGCGGTAATCTAACCTACTTCGCGTGGAAGAGAGACTTCGCGCACATGGTGTGGACGCCCTTGTTGCCATCGACGAGTTCAGTGATGTCGACATCGCAGGCGACCGAGATGAGCGCGTAGGCCTCTTCGCGCGACATGCGTGGGTGCTCCGTCATCTGCTCGGAGAGAAACGTGATCATGTTGCGTACGGAGATCTCGGTGGCCTTCGTGAGGTCCTCGTCGAAGCCCATGGCGATGTAGTACGCAGGCGTTTCTCCGCGCGGCCAGAGCAGCGGGCTTTCTCCCGGACCCTGCTTATGAACGATGAACTGGAAGGTGCCGGTGAGCTGCGTTTCCATGGCGGTGATGTCGACCTCGCCGTTGCCTTGTCCGGCATGGCCGTCGCCGGCCTCAAAGAGCGCGCCCTTGGCGTGCACGGGGATGAAGAGCGTGGTGCCTTCGACCATCTCCTTGTTGTCCATGTTGCCGGCGTGGATTCCAGGAGGCGCGGAGTTCAGTTTGCCCGCCGACCCTGGAGGCGCGATGCCCATGCTGCCAAAAAAGGGATGCAGCGGAATAGTGATGCCGGGGGCGAAGGCGCCAGTCATGTGGGTCAGGTCGAGCGGGATGATCTTCTGGTAGCCCTTGGGAAAATCCTTGGCGAGAAACCCGTTCTTGCCTGCGCCGTTGCAGGCCCAGGGAACGTCGATATGAACTTTCTTGATGCGCACTTCAAGCACATCGCCGGGCTCAGCTTCCTCGACAGCGACTGGGCCGGTAAGGATGTGGCCTCCAGGACCGCGCTCCGATTGCGGAACCTTCTCATAAATGTCGCGCACGTAGTTCGGAATCTCGGCGTGCGCAATGCCGCGGGCTTCCAGGCGATCCGCAGGCCCACAGGTGGAGAGCGTTTGCATGACGACGGTATCTCCGGAATGAACGGAGAGGACCGGCTTGGCCTCCGACCAGTAGTAGCCCCAGGCGACCGTGGTGGGAGTCGCCAGCAGGGTATGGGTCTGCTGCGCGGAAGCGGCGGAGAGAAGCAGAGACGCTGCCGTGCAGAGGGCGGCTGAGGCCGGAAAGGCTGATCGCATAGTTAAGGGTTTAGCACAGGATGAGGGTAGGACCAAACGACATCACGCAGGCGTAGCAGCGGATACTGCGAATAGGTGTGCACTCGCCACGCTAATGTATATTCATTTGCAGCCACGCAATGATCTGCAAGGGCTGGAGACCTCAGCCGATCTGAACAGCCTCACGCCATTTTCGCTGCTTGGTCCCGGTAGTGGTAACAGTAGGTCAGGCGAACTGGATGGGTACCCGTGTGGATCGAATGCAATTTATCTCGCAGGGCAATGTCACCCATCGACTCGTAAGGGATACCTTTGCAGGTCCGTTCCGAGAGGCACTCCATGCAGCAGCAGCGATCCTGCTGCTTTTCGCCGTGGCCCCAGAGGGAAGAGCACAGGAGCTAAGTAAGGTTGAGCCCGGACACTTCGACTACTATCTGCTCAACCTGTCCTGGTCTCCGGAATTCTGCTCGCTTCACGACACCAACCCGCAATGCGCCGCTCGGCCCGGCTTCATCGTCCACGGTCTCTGGCCAGAGAACAAGGATGGGACCTGGCCAGCGTTCTGCGCGGAGCGGCCCGGCCCGGAGCATCCGGAAAAGAACCTCGACCTCACACCAGACAGTTCCTTGCTGGCTCACGAATGGGCCAAGCATGGCACCTGCACTACGCTCACTCCCGAGGGCTTCTTCGCGCTGGAACGCCAGGCCTTCCACTCGGTGGTCATCCCCAGGCTGTTCGTCGGTCTCGATCACGAGGTGCTGCTCAAGCCAGAGGCGATCGTCGAACTGTTTGCCAGAGCGAATCCCACCTTTCCCGCCAACAGCTTCGTCGTGAGCTGCGGGAACAATCGCCTGACCGCGATCGAGGCTTGTCTCAGCAAGGATGGGCTCAAGCCGATGACCTGCCGCGAGGTTCATGCCTGCCACGCGCAGGTGGTGCGGATCGCTCCGGACATCGCGGCCGCACGTTCCGTTGAGGCGCGATGAAGCTCATCCCGTCGATCGCACAGCTTCAGGTCATTCGCTCCGGACAACCAGGCGCAAGCGAACCTACTTCTTCGTAGGTGGAGGTGTCCAGCTGACTCCTGCGGGAGTAACGGTGATCACGAGCGAGCCCTCGTCACCCTCCTTCAGGGTTGGGCCTGGGACGGTGTGCTCCTTGTGAGCCGGATCCGTGTAGATGAGTTTCAGGTCTCCGGAGCCGAGGACCTTGAAGCGATAGGCGTACTGCTGGCCGGGGTCGAGGCTCTGGGTTCCAAAGCTGGCGCTTGGATAGTCGACTTCCACTAGGCTGATCGGCTGGGCCGTAAGATTGCGCACGGAGGCATCGATGTAGTGCGAGTGGCAGCCGAGGGCGGGTACGAGTGCCGCGGCCAACGCCAGCAGGCAGGGGAAGCGCATGATGCAAGCATAGCAGTCAGTCCGCGCGGCGCTTCAAGTCGCGCACGAGGGCGGGCAGCCTGTGGAAGAGGGCCACGGCGCGGAGCCACTGACGATTGTCTATGGCAGGATAGCCGCTGACGACCTTGCCCGGCTCGACATCGTTGGGAATGCCGCTTTGCGCCGTGGCAACCACTCCGTCACCAACAGTGCAGTGCCCGGCAACGCCGACCTGGCCCGCGAGAATGACGTTGCGGCCGACGACTGTCGAGCCGGCAAGGCCAACCTGGGCACAAAGCAGCGTGTTTTCGCCGACCGAGGAGCCGTGGCCGACTTGCACAAGGTTGTCGATCTTGGCTCCGAGGCCGATGCGGGTCTCACCGATGGAGGCGCGGTCAACGCAGGCGTTGGCCTGGACCTCGACGTGATCTTCAAGGACGGCAGGTCCGGATTGCAGGATCTTGTACCAGGCAGCTTGGCCGGGCTGCGCAGGGCTACGGGCGAAGCCAAAGCCATCCGCGCCAATTACGGCACCATTTTGCAAAATGACGTCATCGCCCAGCCGGCAGTGCTCGCGGACGACAGCATGGGCGTGGGCAGTAAACCGTTTCCCGACAGTGACATGCGGGTAAAGAACAACGTGCGGGTGGAGGGTTGCATCGTCGCCGAGAACCACATGCTCACCAACGACGACATATGCAGCGATGTGGACGCGGGCTCCGATCACTGCAGAAGGCGCGATGACGGCGGACGGATGAATGCCGGCAGGGTAGGTGGGCGGCTGGTAGAAGAGTTCGATCGCTTTGGCAAAAGCCAGGTAGGGATCGGGGACGCGCAGAGTGGGCGTCTGAACTGGAGGGAAGGACGGCTCGACAAGGATAGCGGCAGCGCTGGTGGTGCGGGCAAGGGCGGCGTAGCGCTTGTTCGAGACGAAGGTGACCTGGCCGGGGCCGGCCCGCTCGATACCGCAGACGCCGGTAATCTGGGTTGAGCCATCGCCTTCGAGCGAGGCGCCGAGCCTCTCTGCCAGATCGGAAAGCTTCATGGAGGAATTGTAGCCAATTGGGACATCTCTGCCGCCGTTCCAGCTTGGCCGGTAAACAGAGTAGGCCGTTAGTGGGCCCGCCGGCTTCTATGGCACGGGTCAGATCGAGGTGAAGTCGGTGTGAGTTGGAAACAGGGAAGGTTGTGCGGCCTTTTCTTTGGCAATCGGGGCGGGTCTCGGCTTGGAGGGATTGGTGATCACAGCGAGCATCTGCAAGGTTTCAATGGCGGTGTGCGGGAGGTAAAGCCGTTGCGTATTGGAACGTATGTCGGGAGGGATCAGAAACAAGCCTTTGTCGTCGGCGAGCGCGTCCAGGAGGGAGCGGTCGAGAGGTGCGAGTCCCTCTAGGAGGTCGCCTCCGACTAGAGTGAGGCGCATCCAGAGGCCTTCCGTGCGAGGGCGGGCGAGGAACACGCGACGGGTAAGACGCTCGGGGTCGGTCTGGTCGCCGAGATTGAAGTCGCGGACGAACGCGATCCAGCGAATAGAACCGAGCGGGACGGGTACGAGGCGTCCTTCAAGGTCGAGCAACTCGACGTCGCTGCCTTCGAGGATGCCCGTAAGCGGCAGGTATCCGGGCTGCAAGGTGCCTTCGAGCGTGCGGACGATCACCTTCTTGCGGGACGTAGGCATAGGCGGCCGGCTCGCTGCGGGGGTGATTTCAGTCTACCGCCTCGGCCGTGCGATATCGGATATAGCCGCAGCCGCGGCACGAAACCATAGGCAGACCGGCCTCGGCTCTGGTACACTGCACTTTTGTAGGGGCTTGTTCAGATGGGCTAAGTGGCCCATTATGTTGGAGTTATCGGACGGCAAAAGCCGCCGCGGAGAGTTCGAAGCAGGCATGGCCGACTACATTTATCTACTTGAAAATCGTCTCTCCCCGGCGCAACGATCGGCTTTGCTGGCGGTACGTGAGGTGGCCCGAGCCGCAGAGATGACCGTGTTTCTGGTGGGCGGGGCGGTCCGCGACCTGACCAGCGGATCGCCGGTCAGAGACCTGGATGTAGTCGTTCAAGGAAACGCGCCCACGCTCAGAAAACAAGTGGAGACCGCCGGTGCAGTGATCACGGGCGAGTCTGAGGCAGGGCAGGCCCTCTTTGTGCAATTTCCGGGCAACGTGCGCATGGAGATCGGCAGCACGCTGAGCATGACGTTTCCCAAGCCAGGCAAGCCTGTGGTGCAGTCGGCGTCGATTCTCGAAGACCTGCGGCGGCGCGATTTTACGGCGAACGCCATGGCTTTATCGCTGAATGGAGGCTCGTACGGCCTGCTGATGGATCCCGTTAACGGGGTTGCAGACATCGAGAATCGGGAGCTGCGGCTGGTCAGCAACTACGGTTTCATTGAAGATCCGGTGCGAATGATTCGCGCAGCCAGGCTGATGGCGCGTCTGGGCTGGGTGCTTGACGAGAAGACGCAGGCCCGGTACGAGACGGGAAAAAGCGAGGGCTATATCTCGGCGCTCTCGGACTTCCATCGCGGGTATGAGACTGAAGAGATCTTCCATGAGGAGGATCCGCTGCGTGTCCTTAAGCGTTTGGAAACCGAGGGCTGGATGCAGCATCTTGCCTCGGCGTGGACCTCAGCCAAGGTGAATGTGGCGGAGTTGGACCGGTTGCGCGAGGTGCAAACTCAGCTCCAGGTACAGGGCATCCACCCCGACACGGCCGCCGCGAACTTCCCACTGTTGGTGGCGAAGCTCTCTCCGACAGAGATAGAAGCCATCACGTCGACCTTCCCGCGGCCGGGTTTCGTGAACGCGGTGAAGTCGCTGGAAGGTGAGGCGAAGGAATTAGGGACTCAGTTGGGGGCCAAAGGGGCAGCGCTACCTTCGCAGTCGTGGAGGCTGCTGACTTCGGCCAAGCCGGAGGTGGTGTTGTGGCTAGCGTATTCCAGCCGCAGCCCGGCACTGCAGGCGAAGTTCAAGAGCTTCTTCGCCGAGTGGCCGGCGGCGCGTCAGAAAATTCCATACACGCTCATGCAGGAGATGCGGATTACCCCGGATTTGCCGGAGTACGAAGGCCTGCTCGAGAAACTCTTTTTCGAACTGATGGACGGGAAGCTGACGTCTCCGGAGGAGATTAAGGCATTTCTTGAGCCGTACTCGCCGCCGGCTCCGCCGCCTCCGGTGAACCTGCGTCGGACGCGCGCGGCCAAGAAGGAGGCGAAGCCGTCGAAGTCACGGGCCAAAAAAGGCGCAAAGCCGGAACAGGACGAGGCCAGCGAGGAAGGTGAGCCGGCAGATGCGCAGCCGGAGCAAGTTGCTCCTTCGCCTGTCGCGACGCTGCAGGCACCGGCCACGGCCGAGAGGCCGAAGACGCTCGAAAAGCCTGTACCTGTCCCGCAGAAGGCGGTCGCCGAGACGAAGAGTGAGCCTCCTGCCGCGAAGACGCCGGCTAAGAAGGTCGCGGAAAAGAACGGTCCGAGCGTGGCGGCCCCGATCGTGGTCGTTCCCACACGGCCCACTGCGACGAAGCAGGTGGTTGAAACACCGGTAAAGGCGGTCAAGAAGTCCGCCGCGAAGACCGCCGCGAAAGTCGTTGAGAAGCCTGTCGCGGCTGCGAAGAAGACCGTCGTTTCGGCTGTCAAGGCTCCGGCTGCGGCACCTGTTAAACAGTCCGTTAAGGTTGCAGCCAAGAATGCGGCAGCGACAGTCTCGGCGAAGAAAAAGGCGCTTCGCTGACCCGATGACTATGACGATGTCGTTGGTGCGCGGACGCGGCGGGGCTGCATCTTACAAAGAGAGGTGCAGACGATGATCGTTGCAGTCTTGCAGGGTTCGACCCGCTCTGAGCGCACGGGGGACCGCGTCGCAAAGTGGGTTATGGCGCAGTTAGAGGCGCGGGGACATGAGGCGCATCTCGTGGATGCGGCGACGCTCGAACTGCCGCTGCTGGACAAGATGTGGAAGCAGGTGAAGGACAGCGACGATCCGGCGGATCGCGAACTGAAAGCCAAGTTGCAGCCGCTAGCCGACTTGTATGAGCGGGCCGATGGATTTGCCGTTCTCTGTGCCGAGTACAACCACAGCGTGGTGCCGGGGTTGAGTAACCTGATCGACTACTTTCTCGAGGAGTACTTCTACCGGCCGTCGGCGATTATCGCGTACTCGACGACGCCGTTTGGCGGGATGCGCGCGGCGATGCAGCTGCGGGCGCTCCTCCCGGAGACGGGAATGGGCTCAATTCCGACGATTCAGCCCATACCAGCCGTGGATAAGGCACTCAGCACCGACGGCGTCGCGCTGACTCAGGAGCTGGCGGAGAAGTCAGGAAAATTCTTCGATGAGTTTGAGTGGTACATGATGGCGCTGAAGCTTGGGCGTGAAAAACAGGATCCGCGCAAGAAGGGTTAGATTTCCTCAAGCGCCCTCATTCCTTCGAATAACAGCTAATTCTCCGCCGGCACCGAACTCGTAAACGGAATGCGCCGGCTTGCCATGCTAGACGAGCGCTTACGCACCAGGCGCGGCGTAATCAGCAGCACCAGCTCAGAACGGTCCGTCTCGCGATTCGCGCTCGCCAGCGCATCCTGGAACCCAGGAAGATCGCCCAGCCCCGGAAGCCCGCTGATGCTTGCCAGCTGCGTGCTCGAAAGATCGGTCATCATCACCGCCGTCATGCCGTCCTGCACCGTAATCCCGGAGACGAAGTTACTATGGGTCAGCACCGGAATATTGTTCAGGCTCGCCCCCGTAAGGGCTTCAATCTTTAGGTCAATTTTCATGTTGACCAGCCCCGACTTCAGCACCGTCGGCGTCGTCTTCAACGTGATGCCAAGATCCTCATACTGAATGATCGGGATCGTCGCCGTGCTGCTGTTTCCGAGGTATTGCGAGAGCAGCGAACTCGCGCTGACTCCATTCACCGTGACTCCATTCAGTGCGGAGCTCGTCGTCGAAGAGAGGCCGCTCGAGTAAGTCGACACCGTGATGGGATATTTTTCCCCCACGCGCAACGTTGTCTCCTTGCCGTCGCCCGCGCGCACCGTAACATCGTCCAAAGCCTGCGTATCCGACGACGTCAGGCCAAGATTCAACGTCGCGCCTGAGCCCAGCGAGAAGCCCGTCAGCGTAAGCCCCTTGCCCGCCACCGCAAACAGGTTGCTCACCTTGGCATCGGTCGCCAGCCCGCTGAAGATCAGGTAGAGTGCCTCGGTTAGCGTGTCCTGGGCCGTGTTCCCCGTCGGCACGATCGCCCCCGACGAGATAGCCGTATTGACCAGACTCTGGTTCGCCGAGACGATACTCTGCGCCTCCCCCGCCACGGAAAACGCATTCGCTGAGGTCGGAGTCGAAAGGCCCGTCGTCCGCGTCACGCTGTGGTCGATCGTGATCAGCTTTACCTCCAGCGTCACCTCGTTGCCGCCATCGATCATGTCCGCCAGCGTGTAGTTCACCGCCTTCAGCGTTGCCTCCGGAGCCCGCACCGCCAGCGTCCCGCTCCCCTGTGAAATCGCCACCTGCTTTACGTCGAATACATTTTTTATGATGTTTACATACTCGTTCATCTGCTCGGTCGTGCTCGCCGGTATGTAGATGCTCTCTTCCACCTGGCGCTCCAGCTTCTGCCGATTCTCCTCCGTATCCCTTGCCAGAAAAAGCGTCTTCGCATCGAGCGGCACGGCAAATAGATGCGCCATGCGCAGCAGGATTGGCATGGCCTCCGCGTAGCTCGTTCTCTCCAGATCGAAGCGGAGCGGAGGCCCGGGAACAGCCTCGTCGAAAATTGTCTTAATGCCAAAGGTCCGGGCCGCCTGGGTCACCACCGCCTGGGTCTCCCCACGCAGGTGAAGACTTTGGGGGCCCGGCGCCGGTTCAAGCGCGATCGGCGCAGCATACGCCACCTCTGACGGCATAATCTGCTTCTTTCCCGCAGCTGTCTCAACGGTTAGCCGAGGCCCGCTCGCCTGGCCAGCCTGCCGTTGCAGCAGAAGTATGTTGTCCGGATCGATCTGGCCCGCCTCGGCCAGCAGCGCGTCCGCATCCGCCGCGCGTCCCAGCAGCCTAGCCTTCGCCGCCCGCTGCACCAAATCTCCAACGCGGTGCTCGCGCGTCAGACCCAGCGCCAGCGCATACTCCGGATGGCCGCCATCGAGCGCAGCCGCCTGCGCAAACTTCTCCTGAGCCTCCGCCAACTGTCTGTGGTCGAGCAGCCGCGCCCCCGCCAGGTAGGCCTCCGCGGCCCGCTTCGGATCGGCCTTGGTAGGCGTAGGAGCTGCGCTTTGCGCCGAAGCCACCCCGGCACACAGAAGCCACACCAACATCGAACGGAGAAAGGGAGGTCGGCTCATGCAGCTTTCAGTTGGACGAACGGAACGCGCAAGCAATTAGCGAGCCTTCGCCAAATGCGTCCCTGTTCCCAGGTTTTGCGGGCGTTCGCTCGGCCGTTCACTCATCGGCGGCCGGCGCATGCCGCTGCGAATTTGCGCCGTGTCCATCTCGAGCTCGGCCAGCGTCCGGCTCAGCGTGTTGCGATGCATCCCCAGCTCCTCGGCCGCCTTGCACTGGTTGCCTTTGTGCTGCGCAAGCACCTCAAGAAGGTAGCGCCGCTTGAACTGCCGAACCGCCTCGCTATAGGAGACTCCGGCGCTATGCATCTGGATGACGAGGCTGTCGAGTTCGCGCTTCAAAGAATCCCTCACATTGGCGGCCAGCTAAGCCGCTCTCACATTCAAAGCCCTGGTTGATCCATATCGATCAAGGTCAAAACGAGTCTCGACGAGGTCTAGACGATACGAGCGGTTGCCGCAACAGAGAAGCCGTGCCCAGGTCCACCTGCTGCTTCACCTGTCGTGGCATGAGGAAGGATACCGCATGCGCCCCGCTTAGGAAATAGGGCGCAAGCTGAGAATTTTTCAGCCACGGCGAGCGCGGCGCAAATGCCGCAATTGCCAGCACCAGCGCTACTCCCAGCAGACCTCCGCGCGCCGCGCCAAACATCCCGCCCAGCAGCCGGTCAAACATGCCTAGCCCCACCGCCTTCACCGTCCGGCGCACCAGCTGAGCCGCCACCGAGCACAGCAGCGTCACCAGCAGAAGAATTCCTACAAACGCCACCATCCGCGCAGCCATCATGCTGCCGATCCAACCATGCAGCCATATCGCTCCCTGCAACGAATACCAGCCAGCCAGCACCGTGCCCGCGGCCACGCCCACAAACGAAAACACCACCTTGATCATCCCGCGCCGGAACGCCAGTGCCGCCGACACCACGATCAGTCCCACCAGCACCCAGTCAAAGGTGGAAAGGGAAGCGAACATCGTCTGCGCGTCGGCTGTGGAAGGCATGCTCTCGTCAGCCTACAAGCTGGCGCGCCCGGTGAGAAGCTCAAATGCCTGCAGGTACTTCGCGCGGGTACGGGCCACCACCTCTTCCGGCAACGCCGGCGCGGGAGCCTGCTTGTTCCACCCGATCGACTCCAGGTAATCGCGCACATACTGCTTGTCGAAGCTCGGCGTCGGCCCTCCCGGCCGATACTCGTCCGCCGGCCAGTAGCGGCTTGAGTCCGGCGTCAGCACCTCATCGGCAAGTGTGATCCGACCATCAATCATCCCAAACTCAAACTTCGTATCGGCCAGAATCACACCTTTCGTCCGTGCGTATTCGGCCGCCCTCGTGTAGATCGCCATCGTCAGCTCACGCAGCGCATGCGCATGCTCTTCGCCCACAGTCTCGATCACGGTAGCAAACGAGATGTTCTCGTCATGCCCACCCGTGTTGATCTTCGCCGCCGGCGTAAAGATCGGCTCCGGCAGCCGGTCAGACTCGCGCAGCCCCGCCGGCAGCGGGATTCCGCACACACACCCTGTAGCCTGGTAGTCCTTCCAACCCGATCCCGAGAGATACCCTCGCGCCACGCACTCCACCGGGAACATCTGCGCCCGCCGCACCAGCATCGTGCGCCCTTCCAGCTGCTCACGAAACGGCATGAGCGCAGTAGGGAACTGATCGACCTCCGCCGTGACCACGTGATTGGGTACGACTTCACGCAGAAACTCAAACCAGAACAGCGAGATCTGCGTAAGAATGCGCCCTTTGTCCGGAATTCCCGACCCCAACACATGATCGAACGCCGAGATCCGATCCGTCGCGACGAACAAAAGGTTCGCCTCCGGCGCGTCCGAAATCGCATAGATATCCCGCACCTTGCCCCGTGCCAGCAAGGGCAGGGAACCGAGCGACGTAGTAAGAAGGGCATCCGCCATAAAGAAACGCTACCATCTCAGCCTAGCCGAGATGCGTAATCACAACATTTGGCCAGCGGTGCTGCAGATATTCAGCGACCAGACGCCTGTGACACTGATGAGGCTTTTCCTCGCTGCACAGAAGACATGCGCCATCGAGAAGGTCCTTGCTCGCCAGCGTCTCAATCTCCCGCGTCTTCAGCAGTTCGTTGAAGCGGCTCTCATACTCGTTCCAGCTGCCCTTCTGCTTCTTATATGCATCCAGCATCTCCTGTGTCGGAGCGAGAGAAAGCAAATGAACATAATCGATCTGACAGATGGCTTGCGTAAAAAACCGAAGATCGTCCCGCTTCGCGAATCCGGCCAGCTGCGAAACATTGTTCAGCCGCACATCCACCAGTCGCGCAACGCCGGCCCCTTTTAATGCCCCGAAGAACGTCTCCGCCGACTTCTTCGTAAAACCGATAGTAAAGATTTCCAGATGCTGGCCCTCCCACAACGTTTATGCAGCCGGCAAAGCCTCATCTATCTCGTACGCGATTCTCTTCTCCTGCATCCGGTAAAGATCGTCCGTCAGCTCCTGCGCAGAGCGAAACAGATGCTGCTCCTGCTCACGCACGCCCAGCATGCACGCCAGACGGCTTAACGCATCCTCATGCCGCTCGAGCCCGCCATCCGCATGAATGTGAGCTACCTTTAACCCTCTACGCCGCAGCTCCCGCGCCACCAGAATTGTGCGATGGCACTCTAGTGGCTCCTTCTCCGCGCACATCATCGCCACGCGATACTGCTGCGTCCCGGAGGCAATTCGGTCGAGCCCGCGTAGAAACTCCATGCTCCGCGCCAGCCGCTCAAACTGAACCACGCCTCGCTCGTAACAAGTCGGATCGCTGCTCCGCGCCCCAAGTTCTGCGCCCAGAAACACATATCGGATCCCATCTTTCAACAAAGCCCGCTGCAGTGTTTCGCGATCAAACTGTGGGTTATACCCGCTATACGGTTTCGATCGCACATCGGCCACTGCGGTAATCGCATGCGCCCGCAACAGACCAAGGAACGTCCGCTGGTCATGATTTGAATGTCCGACGCTATAGACAGTGTTCATGCGAGTTCGAGGTCCCCCTCCACAATAACCGCCGCCACTAGTTTATGGCACCGCCCATCCCCTTCAAAGATCTCTGACAAACTCACACACAAATATTTCTCCCGATTCCCAATTCGATACATCCCCGTCGGCTCTAGGTCAAACCGTTCGCGCACAACCGGGTCCGTCACACTGAGTTTGTACGCGATACCGTGATACTCGAAGCACGCGCGAAACACTTTGTCCCCGCGTCCGGCGCGCCTGGACTCAATCCATAGCTCACAAACCTTGATTAGGCAAAGCGACCAGTCCAACTGCGCCGCCTCTGCCGAACTCACGCAGTTGAAGCATCCGCTCGACGTGCTCTCCGAGTTCGTCCAAAGCGATGCCGGCTCCTCCACCATCCCAGCCACACGCGCAAACGGCAGCTTTCCGCGAGCCATCCAGCGCCGCGAATGATCGATCAGAAAATTTTCCACCTGGTGACCGCGCCTGTCCGCCTTCAGCACGGGAACATCCACAACATCGAGCAGCTTTGGGCCAAGTCCGCTCTCGTACCGATACTCCAGATAGGTCAGCTCGGCGCCTGGCCGTGCACTCACCGGCCGCGTCCACGACCCCAGTCCCGCCCCCGTCAGCTCACGCCCCGCAACACACAGACCGCCGCGCTTAAGCGAGCTCGCCAGACAAATCATCCGCTTCGTAGATTCGCTCTCGACCACCAGGACAGCTCCATCGCCCCAGCACGGGATGCGACGCCTTTGAGCCTAGCCGGAGGATCAGGGCGAGTCTGTAGCACTTTCATCGCGCCGTACTCCCACCTCCGACGCCAAACTTGATCGTTTGGGTGAGTCACTCCCTCTAAGCCGTCAGAATCTTTGTAGTTGTCTCGGCATGCCCCCAACCTCATCCTGAGCCAACTTTCACCTTTCCATCTGCCCTTCTACGCAGCCCGGCTCGCTCGTTCCCGATCCCCGCTTCGGTTCCCCTGCCCAAGATTCACACTCACAATCTTGCTCACTCCAGGCTCCTGCATCGTCACCCCGTAGATCACATCCGCCTGCTGCATCGTCCGCCGGCTGTGCGTAATCGCAATGAACTGAGTGTTCTCGCTCATCTCGGAAATCAACTTCGCATACCGGCCCACGTTGGTCTCATCGAGCGGTGCGTCCACCTCGTCCAGGATGCAGAACGGCGCCGGCTGGTACTGGAAGATCCCCACCAGCAGGCTCAGTGCGGTCAAGGCCTTCTCGCCGCCCGAGAGCAGCAGGATGTTCTGCAGCTTTTTGCCCGGAGGCGACGCCACAATCTCGATCCCCGCCTCCCCGCGATTCTCCTCCTCCGTCAGCCGCATCAACGCCTGCCCGCCGCCGAACAGCTTGGTAAACGTCACAGCGAAGTTCTCGTTGATCCGCGCATACGCCTCGTCGAACTTCTCCCGCGATACGTCGTCGATCTCCTTGATCGAGGCCTGCGTATTCTCAATCGAATCCAGCAGATCCTTGCGCTGCGTCTCGAGAAACGCGTGGCGCTCGGCCGTCTCGCCGTACTCCTCGAGCGCCATCATGTTCACCGGCCCCATCGCCTCAAGCTTTTGCTTCAGTGCACGCGCCTCAGCCTCCTGCGCGTTCAGCACCTCACCCTCCAGGTGTTGCACCGCGCGATCCTCCCGCAGCTCCGACGCCGCGACCGCAAGATCGTTTAGGCACGTCTGCTCCAGGTGCTCGACGTCGGACGTCAGCTTCGCCACCCGCGCCGACAGCCCCGCACGCCGCTCACGCAAACCCTCCGTCTCTCCCCGCACCGTCCGCAGCTTCGCATCGAGCGCCGACGTGATCCCTCGCAGCGCCTGCGCCTCCTCGCTCAGCCGCGCACCCTCCGCCACCGCCGTCGCCCGCTTCGCGCTAAGCTCCGTGTGCTGCGCCGCCAGCGAGGATGTCTCTTCCTCCCGCCGCAGTCGCTCCGCCGCCGCTGCCCCCAGCTGCTGCTCCAGCTGCGTCATCCTCTGCTGCTGGCCCTGGAACAGCCGCGTCGTCTGCTCAAACCCAGCCTGCGCATTCCGCCGTCGCTCTTCAAGCCCCGCAAGCGCCGCCGCTGCTCCGGAAGCCGCCGCCTGCAGCTCCTCCCGCCTTTGCCGCAGCTCTCCTACCTGCGTCGTCAGCGCCGCCAATCCCGCCTCGAGCGCCGCGCGCTCTCCTTCAAGCGCCCCTGCCTGTTCTTTTCGCGCCGCAATCAGATCCGTCTTCGCATTCCGCGCATCCCGGTTCCGGTCCGTCGCCAGCATCCACTCCTGCAGCCGCCGCTCGATCCGTGAAGACTCCGACTCCATCTGCCTGAGCGCCGCGCCCGAGTTCGCCGCCTCCCGCTCCGCATCCCGCCGCTCATGGTTCCGGCTCTCGATCGCCGCGTTCTGCTGCGACAGCTCCCGCCCTACCTGCGCCGTCCGCAAATCCGTAGCCGCCAGCTGTTCTTCTACCGCCTTCAGCTTCGTCTCTACCTCGCGCAGCTCGCGCTTCAGCGCCAGCGGACCACCCGAGCTCGGCCGCCCACCCGTCACCGTCACATGGTGAAATGTCTCGCCCGTCGGAGCCAAAAAATAGCCCTCTGGATGCTTCAACGCAAGCGCCCGCGCGGTCTCCGCATCCGAAGCCACAAAACCCTCGCGCAGCTTCGGCAGCAGCACCTCGAGCGACCTCCCAAACCCGTTCAGCACCCGGATGCACTCGGTCAACGGACGCAGGCCCGGCGCTTCCGCTGGATGCGTCCTCCGCGCCGCCCCCTCCAGCCCGCCGCCCTCGATCAGAAACGTAGCCCGCCCCGCCACCTCCGACCGCAGCAGCTTGATCCCGTCCTCGGCCGCCTGCCAGTCCCGCACCACGACGTAATTCAGCTCATCGCGCAGAAACTCATCCACCACCTGCTCATACGCGCCGTCCACCTCCAGAAAATCCGCCAGCGTCCCCAGCGTGCTGCTCTGCTCCCCGGTCTCCCGCGTTTTCTTTGTGCTCGCCCGCAAAATATTTTTCACCGTGTCGGTTGAGTAGCTATGGTCCCGGATCAGTCCCTCGAGCGACCCGCGCCGCCCGTTCAGGCTGGCAACTTCGCCCCGCAGCTGGTCGCCCCGCCGCTTGCTTCCGGACTCCTCCGTCCGGTGCGCCTCCACCGCCAGCCGCAGCTCCGCAATTTCCATCTCCAGCCGCTTCAGCCGCTCCGTCACGCTCTCAAAGGAGAGCTTCACCTGCCCGCGTTGCATCCCCAGCGCCGCCAGCTCCTCCCGCGCCACGCCCGACTCCGCCACCAGCCGCTCCGACTCCCGTTCGAGGCCCGCCAGCGACGCCTCCGCCTGCGTGAGCTCATTACGCACCTGCCCCGCCCGCTGGATCAGCTGCATCGAGTTCCGCCGAGCCTGCTCCGCCTGCTGCTCACTCGTCTGCACCGCCCGCAGAGCCTCCTGCGCCGCCTGCTGCTGCCTGTGCGCCGCCGCCCGCGAGTCGCCTGCTTCCGCATTGGCCGAATCGAGAAAACTCCGCTGCTGCTGCTGCTCCCCGGCCAGCGTCGCTAACTGCGCCCGCGCCGCCTCCAGCTCCTGCCCGCCCGTGCCCAGCCGCGCCGTCAGCTCCGTCACCCGATCCGCATTCGCGGCCGTCCGCGCTGCGATCCGCTCCAGCTCCACCGCCGACTGGCTCGCCACCGCCGCATGCTCCCGCACCTGGCCGTCGAGCGTATAGCCATGCCGCACGCCCGCCGTATGCTCCGCGTCCATCGCCTCAATCTGCGCGGCCTGGGCGTCGATCTCTACCGTTAGCGAAGCAATCTGGTGTGAGGCCGCCGTCTGTTCCGCATCGAGCTGCGCCAGCCGGCTCGCCAGCACCACCCGTAGCCTGCCCCGCAGCTCATCCCGAATCTGCCCGTACCGCTCCGCCTTGGCCGCCTGCCGCTTCAGCGTCCCCATCTGCTTGGTGACTTCCTCGAAGATGTCGTTCACTCGCGCCAGGTTCTGCTTCGCCGCCTCCAGCCGCAGCTCCGCCAGCCGCTTCTTCGTCTTGAACCGCGTAATCCCCGCCGCCTCCTCGATGATCGCCCGCCGGTCCTGCGGCTTCGCGCTCAGCAACTGCCCAATCCGCTCCTGCCCGATGATCGCGTAGCTCTCCCCGCCCAGCCCCGTCCCCAGAAAGATGTCCTGGATATCCCGCAGCCGGCAGATCTTCCCGTTCAGCAGGTATTCCGAATCTCCCGACCGAAACAGCCGCCGCGTCACCGTGATCTCCCCTGCCCGGATCGGCGTCCGCCCAAACTTCCGCCGGCGAATCTTCAGCACCACCCCATCAGCCTCGACTGCAGCCTCGCCGGCCTCCGCCACCGCCCCCGGCTGGGCCTCCGCCACCGCCTCATCCGTCTCTGTCGCCCGCTGCTCCCGCAGTTGCTGCTCGTTCCAGTCCAGCCCTTGCCGGCCGTCGATCGTCAGGTCGGCCGCCGCCCCGTCCGTCTCGCCGCTGTCATACACCTCCGGGTCCACCAGCGTCAGCGACACCTCCGCCATCCCTGTCGGCTTGCGCTCCCGCGTGCCCGCGAAGATGACGTCCTCCATCTTCACCCCGCGCAGGCTCTTGGCACTCTGCTCGCCCAGCACCCACGTAATCGCGTCCGAGATATTCGACTTCCCGCACCCGTTCGGCCCTACAATCGCCGCGATGCCGTGGCCGGCCAGCTGCACCTCGGTCCGATCGCAAAACGATTTGAAGCCGAGAATCTGAACTTTCTTGAGTTTGAGCACACATTCCTCGCAGGGTATGGGCCCACTCTAGCGTTCGCGGAAGGCGGAATCAATGCTGCACCCCACCTCCGTGTGGATAAGGCGCTTCCAATCCTGCGCTCCCCAGCCCGATCCAGACTTCGCCCGCTTGCGCACGAGCAAGGTCGTTTCTATAATCTGCTCTATTGCGAAACAACGGCACTTCCTCAGTCCCGATCAGCGCCGAAACGGGCATTGTGTCACGGAGACCCTCAAGTTTCCCTTCGCTTTCCGCACCCCGCTCCGGTAGTCTCTGTGGAGCAACAAGATCAACAGCGTCCAAGTCTGTCTGCAACAGAGATTTTCCTGAGGTGTTTTGACAATGAAGAAGGCAGCAATTGCGTCTCTCCTGGCCGCATCGACCTTTACGGCTGCTCCGGGCATGCTCTCCTCTAACGATCTCGCGCTGGCCCAGGCCCCCGCGGCAGCAGCCGGAAGCCAGATCCAGATGGACCCCGCCGAGTTTACCGACTACGACAACGCCGTCAACAAGCAGACCACGCCCCAGACCCAGGCGCCCGCCCTCGAGGCCTACCTGGTCAAGTACCCCAAGAGCGCAGTCAAAGCCGACGTCCTGTCGCGCATCATGATCGACTACAGCTCCTTCGATCATGCAAAGGCCATCGACGCCGCTGATAAGGTACTCCAGCTCAGCCCCGACAATCTCCAGGCCTACGTCATTGAGGTCGCCTATCGCAGCGAAGCCGCCCAGACCCAGACCGACGCCGCCGCTAAGCAGTCCGGCCTCGACGCTGCCGCCGACTACGCGCAAAAGGGCCTCGCCGCCGCCAAGCCGGCCAGCATGTCCGACGCCGACTACCAGAAGCTGAAGGACTACTCCACCCCAATCTTCTACGGCGCAGAAGCTTCCGACGACCTTGCCAAGAAGGACTCCGCCGGAGCCATTACCGCGTACAAGGCCGAGCTCGCCGCAGAGCCTCCCGCGGCCACCTCGCAGCCCGCCGCCCTGCAGGAGACCTACTACCTTGGCCAGGCGTACTACCAGTCCACCCCGCCCGACTACGTCAATTGCACCTTCTACACCACCCGCGCAGCCAGCCTCGCGCCCGACCAGTTCAAGCCGCAGCTCCAGCCGTTGGCCAACTATTGCTACAAGAAATACCACGGCAGCATGGACGGGTATGACGCCGTCGTCACCGCCGCCAAGGCCAACCTGAACCCGCCCGCCGACTTCAAGATCGTCCCCGCCCCCACCGACGAGGATATTGTGAAGAAGACGATCGCCGACACCCCCGACCTTGCCACCCTAGCCCTGTCTGATAAGGAGTTCATCCTCCAGCACGGCAGCTCCGATGACGCCGACAAGGTCTTTGCCACGGTCAAGGGCAAGAGCTTCGAGATCCCCGATGCCACCGTCATCGCCGCCACCGCCGACCAGCTCCAGGTCGCCGTCTCCGACGACGCCGTCCAGTCCAAGACCGCCGACTTCACTTACGCCATGAAGACGCCCCTCAAAACCATCCCAGACGTTGGCAGCAAGGTCACCCTCACGGGCACCTATGCCTCCTACACCCAAAAGCCGCTCATGATCACCATGAGCGACGGCGAAGTCGCCGGCAAGAAGGCCGCACCCGTGAAGAAGGCTCCCGTCCGCCGCCGCTAACCGCAACCCACCTGCATCGAAACGGCCATCTCTCCCGGAGGTGGCCGTTCGTTTGCTAGCAAGCCCTACATTCCGCCGGAGGGCCATGAAGATTCGTCCGTGTACTGCCGCAGCGCTCCTCCCGCTTCTTCTTCCACTTGGCTGCCGAACCGCCTCTCCCTCTGGGACCTCGGCCTCCGCCGCCCGACCCCAGGGCGACTTCACCCTGCCCGGCAACACGGCCCCTGCGCCGTCTGTGGCGCCCCGCCGCACCCGTCGCCACCGCTCCGCTGCTGCCGTCACCGCCCAGCCCGGGGACTTCGACTACTATCTCCTCACCCTCTCCTGGTCACCCGAGTTCTGCGCCACTCACTCCAGCCCCGAGTGCGCCGCCCATCCCGGCTTCGTCGTCCACGGCCTTTGGCCCCAGAACAACGACGGCACCTACCCTGAAGACTGCAGCAACGCGCCTGGCCCCGCCAACCCCCAGGGCGACACCGACCTCCAGCCCACCGTCTCCCTCGTCGAACACGAGTGGCAGACCCACGGCACCTGCTCCGGCCTAGCCGCCGATCCCTACTTCAACACCATCCGCCAGGCCTTCCACGAGATCATTATCCCGCCCTCGCTCACCCACGTGCAGGCGCCCGAGACCGTAGCCCCGCAACTTTTGCTCCAGCAATTCGCCTCTGCCAACCCCAGATTGCCCGCCAACGCCTTCGTCCTTAGCTGCGGCAACAATCGCCTCACCGCAGTAGAAGTCTGCCTCACTAAATCCCTCGCCGGCGAAAGCTGCCCCAACGTCAAGACCTGCGGCGCCACCGTAGTCAAAGTCACTCCGCAATAGCCTCCCAGCGGGTGAACGCCTTGCCGCACCTCAGGTTTCACGTCATCCTGACCGAACCGAAGGACCCCTGTGTCGGTCTTTGTTGTTCGCCAGCCAGAAGGCGCTTACTCTCCCAGCAGAAACCGCCGCACCCCAAACGCCCGCCCCGTCCCCCCGTCGCACTCAACCAACGTCGCCGCCAGCTTCGGGTTGCCCTTCGCCGCTTCGAACTTGCCCGGCATCCCCGTCAAGAATCGCTGCAGCACCAGCTCCTTCTCCACCCCGATCACCGAGTCGTATGGCCCGCTCATCCCCACGTCCGTCTGGTACGCCGTCCCCTCGAGCAGGATCCGTTCATCTGCCGTCGGCACATGCGTATGCGTGCCCAGCACCGCCGTCACCCGCCCATCGAGGTACCATCCCAGCGCCGCCTTCTCGCTTGACGCCTCCGCATGCACATCCACCAGGATCACCTTCGCCCCGCTCTGCCGTGCCACCACCGCCAGCAGCGTATCCGCCGTACGAAATGGGTCATCGCAGGACGACATAAACACCCGCCCCTGAAGGTTGATCACCGCATACTTCTGCCCATCGACCAGCGTTCCCTCATACAGCCCAAAGCCCGGCGTGGTCACCGCATAGTTCGCCGGCCGCAGAATCCTCCGCCCGCGCTCATGAGAGTCTGACGGCACCGCCATGTACGCAAAGATCTCGCGCTTATCCCAAATGTGGTTGCCGGTCGTAATCACCTGCGCGCCCAGGTCGAACAGCTCCTCGGCCAGCGCAGGCGTAATCCCAAACCCACCCGCGGCATTCTCCCCATTGATCACCAGCAGGTCGACCGCATGCGTCTCCATCAGTTGCGGCAGATGCTCCCGCACAATATGCCGCCCCGCCGACCCAAACACATCCCCAACAAACAGAATCTTCACCCGTCCGAGCCTAGCAGATCCAACCCTTCCATCCTCCGAGTGCTGGGTCCCAAACCGCCACTTATGGTAGCGTTTCCGACATGGCGCAAAACGGTCGATTCGGTCTAAGTGTGCGCATCCTCGCCACGCTCGCGCTCACCCCCGACACTATGCAAACCTCCGCCGCCCTCGCCGAGACCCTCCACACCAGCCCCGTCATGGTCCGCCGCCTCTTCGCTGCGCTCCATAAAGCCGGCTTCCTCGTCCAGCGTAAAGGCCCCCAAGGCGGCGCAAAACTCAAGACCTCTGCCAAAACCATCGGCCTCGGCGACATCTACGCCGCGGTCTCGGGCGACTGGCCGCTGACGAAAGAGAAGTCCGTAGACGAGGCGCTCAAACGCGTACGTGCCGACGCCATTGCCGCCATGAACGAAACGTCTCTCGCGGCTCTGACAAAGAAAATACGGAGGGCAGTTCAGGCGGGCCAGAGCGCGGGGCTGAAGAAGGTATAACGGATCAGTGCGTACAAAGCTGGTCCGCCCAGCGCTACCTGGAAGAGCAGCAAGCCCGCAAACTTCAGAGCACCGACCTTCGCTCTCACCTTGCCCATCTTAGGAGTGAAGAGCTGCGACACACCCATTGCGGCAAGCACCGGTACGGCAATCATCCAGAACAGATGGGGCCATACCCTCGGTGCCACGCATAGCCAAACAGACCAGGAAGCATGAAAAGGCTGACTGAAGCTTCGACCAAATCCATCCGGCTCACCGCTTCCGGCTTTTTTTTTTGACAATCATGAATCTGCCCAGGCCGCTGAAAACGGCAAGGATCGAGAAAACGACGGCATACACTCTCCATGCAGTCATGCCGTGGAAGGTCCTTGCGGCAGCTTGGGATCTCCCGCAACCTTCGCCACCGGCCGCATCAGCGGAAACAGAATCACATCCCGGATCGACCGCTGCCCGGTCAAGATCATCGTCAGCCGATCAATCCCGATCCCTTCGCCCCCCGTGGGCGGCAGACCATACTCAAGCGCCCGCACATAGTCCTCGTCCATCTCCATCGCCTCATCGTCGCCCCGAGCCTTCTCCGCCACCTGCGCCTCAAACCGACGCCGCTGGTCCACCGGGTCGTTCAACTCAGAGAACGCGTTCCCAACCTCAAACCCTCCAATGTAGAACTCAAACCGTTCGACCCACTCCGGCTCGCCCGGCTTCACCTTCGACAACGGAGACACGGCAAGAGGAAAGTCGTAGATGATCGTCGGCTGGATCAGATGATTCGCTAAAGGGTCTTCGCCAATCAACTCGAACAGCATTGCGATTGCTTTCCCCAACGGCGCGTTCGCAGCCATGTCCGTTAGTATTTGCAGTAATCCCCTTAACGGGTTCAAAAGCACGCTGCCGATAGCACTGGCAACTCCTGGTTCGCTAAATACCTTCATCCACTCCAGACGTGGGCGGTTGCTGATCCAAGTGGCTATTACGGGGTCGTTTGAAAAAACAGAGATGGCAGAACCAAGGAGTTCCAAGAAAGTGTTGCGATCGCACCAGCAATTAGCAGTCGGACGAGGACCAAACTTCTCTGGCCACCACCGCTCAATTGCATCCACCATTCTCAGCTTCTCCCACTGCCCAAGATCAATGTCCACCCCATTGAACCTGGTCAGTAGCGTCTCATTTACCTGCATCGCCACAAACTTAACCAACTCCTCCGTCAAGTCCATCAGGTCGTGATAGTTCGCATACGCCTGATAAAACTCAAGCATCGTGAACTCCGGATTATGCTGCGTGCTCACCCCTTCATTGCGGAAGTTTCGGTTGATCTCATACACCCGATCCATGCCGCCCACAACCAGCCGCTTAAGGTAAAGCTCCGGCGCAATCCGCAAAAACAGCGGCAGATCGAGCGCATTATGGTGCGTCGTAAACGGCCGCGCCGCAGCCCCACCCGCAACTGGCTGCATCATCGGCGTCTCCACTTCGAGATACCCGCGCTCATCGAAAAACTTCCGCAGCGCCCTCAGAATCTGCGCCCGCTTCACAAACACCTCGCGCACGTTCGGTGGCGCTACCTCATGCCCTTGCTGCGACTCGCCCGGCCGCGGCTCGGAGTCATTCCAGGCCTTGGCATCCGGCGCACCCGCATCCGGATCATCCGTCACCTTCGGTGCCGGCCCATGCTCCGCCTGCTTGGCCGACTGCCCCGTGTTCATAAACAAATCCACATACCGCTGCCGATACCGCAGCTCCACATCCTCGAGGCCGTGATACTTATCCGGCAGCGCCAACAGGGCCTTCGCCAGAAACCGCAGCTCCGTCACATGCACCGTCGTCTCGCCGGTCCGCGTCACGAACAGATAGCCCTTCACCCCAACGTGATCGCCCAGGTCGAGCAGCTTATAGATCCCAAACTGTGCCTCGCCCACATCGTCCTTGCGCACATAGATCTGCAGCCGCAGCCCACCCTGCTGCAGCTGCGCAAAGCCGGCCTTGCCCTGCACGCGAATCTGCATCACGCGCCCGGCAATCGCCACCTCTACGCGATTCGCGGCCAGTTCCTCCGCCGTCGCCGGGTTCTCTGGGTTCATATACCGCTTCCGTAGCTCCGGAATGCCCTCTAAAGCGATTGGATAGCTGTTCGGATACGTCGCCTCCGCTTCACTCAATCCCAGTTGCTGACCAAACGCCCCAATCTCCTTCAGCTTCTCCTGCCGCAGCGCAAACAGCTTCTCTTCAAACTCCGACTCAAACAATCGCTGGTCCCTCGCCCCTCCAGACTAACGCGGGACCTGCCGCCTGCGCGATAATGAACCTGCCATGCCGGACAACGCCAACAAAACGCCAGACCCCTCCGCAAGCGGCCTGCGCGACCTAGCCAAGGCCGAAGGCATGATTCAGATGGCGCTCGCCGTGCCCGCCGGATGCTTCGTCGGCCTGCTCGCCGGCGCCTGGGCGGACCGCCACTTCCACCAGCATTGGATCGTCATCTTCGGCATGCTGCTCGGCGCCGCGGGAGGCTTCGTCCAGATCTTCACCACTGCCTCGCGCTCGCTCAAGCGAGGCGACCAGTGACGAGCCCCACCGAAGCCCCCGGCGGCCAGGGCTGGACCACCGGCCTCACCGACGTGGACGTCCGCCGAGCCATGCTCTCCTCCCTGCGCCTGCTCGGCATATTCACCGTCGCGGCCACGGCGATCTTCTGGATTAAGGCTGGCTGGCCGAGCGGCGCACTCGTCGTCGTCGGCGCTACCATCTCCGCCGCCTCGCTCTGGGAGTGGACGCGCCTCATGAACATCCTCAACCAGGCCATGGACGCAGGCCGCACCAAGCGCCCCCTCGGCCTTACGCTGGTCGGATTCTTCCTCCGTCTCGGCCTCACCTTGGTCGTGCTGTATGGTAGCCTTAAACATCTCCATGGCACGGTTTTCGCGCTTGCCGCCGGACTCGGCCTGGGCCTTCTTTCGCTTACGATCGAAGCGCTCCGGCTCATGAATCGCTGGACTACTTAGACCTTCGAACGTTTTCACCCAAACACTATGCCCACACAGCTTCTCTTCACCCGCTTCCTGAACCAGCACTTCGCCGCGCAGACCGACAGCCTGCTTCGGTCCTTGCGCATCCAGCCCTTGCACCCGCAGGTGCCCATCACCAACGCCTTTGCCATGGAGCTGCTCATCTTCGTGGGCCTGCTGCTCTATTTCGTCTTGATCCGCGTCAGCCTCTCGGTCGAGAAGCCGGCAGCCATCCAGCACTTCGCCGAGATCACCCACGAGTTCGTCGGCGCGCAGAGCGAAAGCATCATCGGCCACGGCTTCGAGCGCTTCGTTACTTATCTCACCGTGCTGTTGCTCTTCATCCTGCTTGGCAACCTCATGGGCCTTATTCCAGGCCTCGAGTCGCCCACCGCGAACCCGGTCGTGCCGCTCGGCTTTGCCGTCGTAACATTCCTCTACTACCACTACCACGGCATCCGCGCCAACGGCTTCAGCTACGTCAAGCAGTTCCTCGGGCCGGTCTGGTGGCTCTATCCCTTGATGCTGCCGATTGAGATCATCTCGCACTTCGCCCGCGTGCTCTCGCTCACTGTACGTCTCTACGCCAACATGTTCGCCGGAGACATGGTCACGCTGGCCTTCTTCTCGCTTATTCCCATTGGCATACCCTTGGCCTTTTTGGCGCTGCACTTCGGCGTCGCCATCATTCAGGCTTACGTCTTCATGATTCTCGCAACGGTCTATCTCTCGCTCGCTGTCGCGCACGATCACTAGTCCAGCAAGTTTGCCAGCCGCGGGGCGCCCCCTCTCGGCTGGCCGTATTACTCGCCGCATAGCGTGAGGGTGCCAGTTCGGTGAGCATCAACCACCCACTGGCGGCGAACACTCTGACGGGGGCACAGGAGTCACCATGGTTCGCATGCTTCAAATCTCAAAGTACTTCTTCATGGCATTGGCCGCAATGTTCGTCGCGATGCCCGCCTTCGCGCAAGGCGCCGCAGCCGGCACTAACGGCCCAAACTACGGCTCGCTCGCCGTCGGTATCGGCATGGGCATCGCCGCCGGCCTTTGCGGTCTCGGCCAGGGTCGCGCTACCGCCTCCGCCTCTGAAGCACTCGCCCGCAACCCAGGCGCCCGCCCCGGCATCCAGCTCTTCCTGATCCTCGGCCTCGCCTTTATTGAGTCGCTCACTCTGTTCACGTTCGTGCTGCTCTTCATCCGCACAACGTAAGCCGAACCGCTTGAAGCATAACAAAGGGCCTCCGCATCGCAGTGGAGGCCCTTGTGTTGTGTCAAACCAATTCTATCGAGGCGCCGAGTTCACACCCGTTTCGATAGGAGCATCTGGTCTAGCCGGTGCCGAAGTTCCCATCACGGAAGCCGACCCACGATTTGCCAGCCTGACGAAGCGTCCCGGCATAATCCCGAGGACCAAGGTCCCAACCGTCGCAGCCGCAAGCCCGCATCCCGCGGCAAGGCTTACCTTGGTAAACCTCGCGCGATCGTTGCCCAGCTCATGCGGATGCCGCGCATACATCGCAATCAAAAGTCGCAAATAGTAGAAGCAGGCCACGCCGGAGTTCAGCAGTCCAATTACAGCCAGCCCCGTATGTCCTCCCGCAATCGCTGCCGAGAAGACATAGAACTTCGCAAAGAAGCCGCCGGTAAATGGAATTCCGATCATCGAGAGCAGGAAGAACGCCATCAGCGCGCCGAGCCACGGCCGTCGCAGGGCAGCTCCCGTAAAGTCTTCGATCGTCCGCGTATGCTCTTCGTAGCCGCTCAACTGCGTGATCACGGCAAACGCGCCCACGTTCATGGCCGAGTAGGCCGCGGTATAGAAGCAGGCCGCCGCAATCCCATTCTGCGGAAACGCGGTGAACGCCGCGATCAGATAGCCCGCGTGGGCGATCGACGAGTAAGCCAGCATGCGCTTCACGTTCTTCTGTTTCAACGCCCCAAGATTGCCGACCGTCATCGAGAGCGCGGCAATCGCCCACATCAGTACCGACCAACGAGCCTCCATCGAAGCGAAGCCGAAGAAGGTGATCCGCAGCAGCACGGCAAACGCAGCCGCCTTGGGCGCAGTGGACATCAGCCCGACGACCGGCGCCGGTGCGCCCTGGTACACGTCCGGTGTCCACACCTGAAACGGCGCAGCCGAGACCTTGAACCCCAAGCCAATGATGATCATTGCAAGCGCAAGAAACGCCAGCCTTGGCGTGGCACTCGCACCGAGCGCGCCTGCAATGGCAGCGATCGAAGTCGACCCTGTCGCTCCAAAAGCCAGCGCGATCCCGTACAAAAAGAACGCAGTAGCGAAGGAGCCAAGCAGGAAATACTTGATCGAAGCTTCCGTGCCCGTCGCCTTGCCCTTGCGAAAGCCCGCCATGATGTAAGTCGAGATGGATGAAATCTCAAGCCCCACAAAGACCATCAGCAACTCCACCGAGCACGTCATCAGCATCATCCCGACGGCGCCGAACAGCACCAGCGCAAAGTACTCGCCCGCATGCGTTGCCTTGCCTTCGAAGTAGTCGAGCGAGCCAAGTAGCGTCACGAACACCACAGCGGCAATCAGCAGATGAAAGAACACCGAGAAAGGATCGATCTGGATGCTGTCAGAAAACGCCCGCATCGCTCCATGCAGGTTGTAGAGATGAAGTTGATATCCACTCGCGAGCCCCGCCAGAACCGTAGCGACAATGGCCAGCCAGCCAAGCGGCTTGCGGCTCGTACCTGGCTTCAGCATCGGCTCTGCCAGCATGACGATCACGCCTGCTGCAGTCAGAATTCCTTCCGGCAGCAAGGCCAAAGTATTGATGCTTCCATTCATCAGTAAAGCCTGCCTTCTGGAGCCGAAGCCGGTTGTGAACGCTTCGTGTTGTTATCCTTCTTATCAAGCGCCCTGAGCGCCTCCTGGCTTAGCTGCGGATCGACAAAGCTGCTTGCTGTCGTTTGCAAATCCACGTGCCTGGCTGCAGGCTTCTCGACCGGTGAAGGCACCGTCGCCATCCTCACCGCGCTCGCGTCCAGCGTGTGCATCCAGTACGGCGAAGCCACGCCCATCACCAGCATCAACGCGACTAATGGCCACACCGCAAGCTGTTCGCGTCCGTTCAGATCGCGCGGTGCAACCTCCTCCGACACGACGCCAAGCTGCCCGTAAAACACGCGCTGAATCATCCAGAGCATGTACGCCGCGCTCAGAATCACACCCGTGGTCGCAAACACCGTCCAGAACACATGGTGCTCAGTGGTCGCCTGCATCGTCCCCGAGAGGATCAGGAACTCACCCACAAAACTGTTCAGCATCGGCAGTCCTATCAGGGAGAGCGTCGTAATCACGTAGAGCGTAATCATCCACGGCAGCCGCGCAGCCAGCCCGCCAAGGTCGCGCATGTCGTACGTGCCGTACCGCTCATACAGAAAACCGAGCAGCAAAAATAGCGCGCCGCCGGAAATACCGTGATTCAGAATCTGATAAATACCGCCGTCCAAACCCGAAATCGTAAACGTGAAAATGCCTAGCGTTATGAAGGAAAGATGGCCCAGCGTTGAGTACGCCGCTAGCTCCTTCATGTCCTTGCGCGTAATGGCGATCAACGATCCATATACGATTCCAAGTGCTCCCAGCGCGACCATTAGCGGCGCAATGCGATGTGACTGCTCTGGAAAAATCGCGAATGAAAAACGCAAAATCGAATAAAGCCCTGTCTTGCCGGCAAGCACCATCACCGCAGCGGTAGGCGCTTCTGCGATGGCATCCCGCAGCCAGCCATGCAGCGGAAAGATCGGAACCTTCACCGCGAATGCGAGCAAAAACGCCAGCGAACAAAGCCACAACGCGGCTGTATTGCCGGAGATCTGGTGCGCGGCCGCGAGCGTTGCAAGCCGCGGAAGATCGAACGTGCCGGTCTTGTCATAAACCCAAAGGATGCCAACCAGCAGCAGAGCCGACGGAACGAACGCGTACACAAAGTATTTGATCGCCGCGGCGCGCCGCGCCTTGGTGCGCCCGAACGTCGCGATCAGGATCGTCATCGGCACCAGCGACAATTCCCAGAACGCGTAGTACAAAAACAGATCAAGTGCGACAAAGATCCCCAGCATCGCAACCTGCTGCAGCAGGAAGAGCACGTAAAACGTCTTCCGACGTTCCGTAATCGTTGTCCAGGAGCCAAGCACACCGAGCGGCGCCAGGAACCCCGTTAGCACCACCAGCCACATGCCCAACCCATCCACGCCAAGGTGGTATCGAATCGCCGGCGCCGGAATCCAGGCAGTGTCTTCAACGAAACGGAAGGTGCCGACTGCATCCGCAGCAGCGTAGTGTGAGGGCAGATGCAGTGTAAGAAGAAAGGTAACAAGTGTGACGATCAGCGCGCCCCACTGCATTGTCCTGCCGCGATCCGGCAGCAGCGCCAGCACAATAGCGCCAAGCAGCGGAACAAAGACGATAAGGCTCAGAATGGAGTGATCAAAATTCATAGCAGGCGTTTTCCGATCGCTCCTCTTAGTGCGCCCATAGACCGCGGCCAAAGATCATAAAAGTCATTACAACGGCCGCACCAAGCGCAAGCCAGCCTGCATAGGAACGAAGATTGCCGGACTGCATCCGCCGCGCCGCCTCGCCCAGGTCGAGCGCCATCCAGCTCGCGAAGCGGCCTGCGCCGTCCACGCCAAGCCGATCGCCAATGCCGTAGAGAAAGACCCTCGTGAAGCCCAGCAGTCCCGAAACGAAGAACGCGTTATAGATCTCGTCCACATAAAACTTATTGGCTACCAGCGCATACAACGGCGCGGCCTTGGCAGCCAAAGCCGAAGCGCTGCCAGGCTTCTTGTAGTAGAACAACCACGCGAAGAAGAACCCCACACCCGCGGTCGCAACGGACACCACGGCCAAACCTAACTCCAGCGCATGAGAGACCTGATCTGCATTGAGCGCATTCTCAGGATGTCCGGCAACCGCGAAGACTGGATCAAGGAAATGTTCGATTCCGTTTTGGCCACCGAGCGCCGCAGGGATCCCGATCCATCCGCCCACCACAGAAAGGACAGCCAGAACGACCAACGGAAACAGCATCAACCATGGCGACTCATGCACGCCATGATGCTGCGTCGTCTGTCCATCATCGTGCTCAGCTTCAAACGTCAGCGTAGAAGTCGAGCTCGCATGCACTGGCGCACCATGCTCAGCAAGCGAGTGCTGCTCATCAAAGCGCTCCGCCCCAAAGAACGTCTTGAACCAAAGTCGAAACATGTAGAACGATGTCATGCCTGCTGTAACCAGACCGACAATCCAAAGCAGCTTACCTAGAGGCCCGTTGCTGTACGCGAACGTCCGATACAGGATCTCGTCTTTCGAGAAAAATCCAGCCCATGGCGGAATGCCCGCAATGGCAAACACGCCCATGGTCATCGTCCAGAAAGTCACGGGAATACGCTTCCGCAAGCCACCCATGACCCGCATGTCCTGCTCACCCGAGAGCGCATGAATCACAGAGCCGGCGGCAAGAAACAGCAGTGCCTTGAAGAACGCATGCGTCACCAGGTGGAATACTGCGGCCGAATACGCAGCCACACCGCAGCCAAGAAACATATAACCAAGCTGCGAGATAGTCGAATACGCAAGCACCCGCTTGATGTCGTGCTGCACGATTCCCATGCTCGCCGCATAGAGGGCGGTCAGCGCGCCGATGATCGCCACCACTGCAAGCGCCGTCGGAGCCCGATCAAAGATCGCGTGGCAGCGCGCCACCAGATATACCCCGGCCGTTACCATGGTCGCCGCATGAATCAGCGCAGACACAGGCGTAGGCCCTTCCATCGCATCCGGCAGCCAGACATACAACGGAATCTGCGCCGATTTACCCGCCGCGCCCACCACCAGCAGCAAGGCAATCGCCGTCATCCAACTCGCGTGCAATTCCGGCTGCGCCGCAATCTGCGCGAAGACGGACCGGAAACTCAGCGTGCCGAAGTGTTGGATCAGAAGAAACATCGCCAGCAGAAAACCAAAGTCGCCGACACGGTTTACGATGAACGCCTTTTTGCCCGCGTCCGCGGCCGAGGTCTTCTTGAAGTAGAAGCCGATCAGCAAATACGATGCCAGCCCCACGCCTTCCCATCCGACAAAGAGCAGCAGAAAGCTCTCCGCCAGCACCAGCACTGACATGAAGAACATGAAGAGATTCAGGTAGGCGAAGAACCGCCAATACCCATCCTCATGCGCCATGTAGCCCACCGAATAAAGATGGATCAGGAAGCCCACACCCGTCACCACTGCGAGCATGATCATCGTCAGGTGATCGACCGTGAGCGCAAAATCAACATGGAAACCGGTGATCTCAATCCAAGGGCGAGATACAACCTGCATGACCAGGTCGCCCGTCCGCAGCATCGTCATCCAAAGCCAACCCACCAGCAGCGCCGGGATCGCCGTAAATAGAAGCGCAATCCCAGCCACGACTGCGCGCGGCAATCTCCTGCCCAGCGTTCCATTGATCAGGAAGCCAAGCAGAGGAAGCAGCGGGATAGACCAGAGCAGGGAAGACGGCATCGTTCGGAATCCTTAGTTGTGCATCAGGTTGATCTGGTCCACGTTGAGCGTCTTACGCGTACGGAAGATGGCAATGATGATCGCCAGTCCTACCGCGGCCTCGGCGGCCGCCACCACCATAACGAAAAACACAAAGATCTGTCCTGAAACCGCATGCCAGCGGTGCGCAAACGCGACAAACGTCAGGTTGACTGCGTTGAGCATCAGCTCGATCGACATGAAAATGGAAATTACGTTGCGCTTGATCAGGAAGGCGCCAACCCCAATTGAAAACAGAATTGCCGCGAGGATCAGGTAAGCCGCAATAGGAACTTCGGTGCTCATTGTTCCTCCTTGCGCGCCAGCACGACCGCACCCAGGATGGCCACCAAGATCAGGATGCTGGTCACTTCAAAAGGCAACAGCAGGCTCGTAAAGAGGACCTGGCTGATCTCCGCAATATTGCTCAGCCCATTGTCCAGCAAGCCGCCTAGGTGCGCATGGCCCAAGACCTTGGACTCCGAAAGGAAGACAAAACTTAGCAGGCAGAACACCGCGACAGCTCCTGGGATCCCGGCCAAATACGCCGCACGGCTTCCCGTCGTATGCTCTTCTTCACCCGCGTTCAGCAGCATGATGGTGAAGACAAACAGCACCATGATCGCACCCGAATACACAATCACCTGCGCAGCTGCCAGAAACTCCGCACCGAGCGACCAGTACAGCACGGCGAGCGACATCATTACCACAACGAGCGACAACGCACTATTGATCGGATGCTTCTGCAGCAGCAGGTTCAACGCGCCGGCAATGGCGAGCGCAGCGAAGATGATGAACAGGGCAAGTTGCATGCAGTGCGCCGAATCTTTCTCGAAGCGTTAGAGGAGATCGAAACTAAGAGCTGTCCCGTTGATTGTAAAACAGTTTCCTCTTATCCACGTACGCTTGGATCAGCCTCGAATCGCCATCACCAGGCTGGTCACCACAATATTTGCCATCGCCACGGGCAGCAGAAACTTCCATCCAAACCCCATCAACTGGTCATACCGAAAGCGTGGCAGCGTCGAACGCACCCAGATGAAGAGGAAAAGAAAGAAGAAAATCTTGACGACGAACCAGAGGATCGAAAACAGCGCATGGAAGACCGGCCCGTTCAGATAGCCGTCGAAAAGGTGACCAAACACCGAGGACGCTCCGCCGAAGAACAGCAGCGTCGCCACGCACGACACCGTAATCATGTTCGCGTACTCCGCCATGAAGAACATTGCGAATTTCATCGAGCTGTACTCGGTGTGGTATCCGGCAGTCAACTCGCTCTCGGCTTCGGGAAGGTCAAATGGCGAACGGTTGGTCTCGGCGTAAGCGCTGATCAGGTAGACCGTGAAGCCAACGATCTGGAAGCCGCCCAACACATTCCAGCTCCAAAGTCCGTGAGCCGACTGCGAGTTGACGATCGTCCGCAGGTTTAGCGAACCGGCCCGCAGCACCACGCCCACCAGCGACAAGCCCAACGCCAGCTCATAGCTGACCATCTGCGACGACGCCCGCAACGAGCCCAGCAGCGCATACTTGTTGTTACTTGACCAGCCCGACAACGCAATCCCGTACACACCGATCGACGTGATCCCCAGGATCACCAGCAGGCCGATGTTGACGTTGGCAATCTCAAACAGGTCCACGCCATGAAAGGTCGTCAGCGCACCAAACGGCACCACCGAGATCGAGATCAGAGCGCACGCCAGTGCGATCATGGGCGCAGCCAGAAACAGCGGCCGCTCCACCAGCAGGGGCGTCAGGTCTTCCTTGAGGAAGAGCTTGATCCCGTCCGCCAGCGGCTGCAGAAGGCCAAACGGGCCGGTGCGCGAAGGCCCCCAGCGATTCTGCATACGGCCAATAATCTTGCGCTCGAGCAGCACCGTGTACGCGACTGCCGTTAGCGTGATCACCAGCACCACGACGATCTTGAGCACGCTCAAGAGAAAGAAAGTCTGGAAGTCTGTCAGATGACTCACGTCAATAACCCCGGCTCTCTTGAAATCATCAGTCCGCCGCCACCTGATTCATCCCCAGTGACTTGCGGCTTTCATTCTCCTGCAGGTCGTTCAACATCGCCGAGTAATGTCCCAGCGTACCGGACGTAAATAGGGTATCTCCCGACGGCAGCACCAGATCCTTGCGCACCGGCATGCTTTCAATCTGCACCAGGCTCGCTCCAAGTTCCAGATGCTGATCGTTTCCGCTGAGCAATTGCAGCCGCAGCAGCTCCCGATACCCGGGCACAAGACGCTGAATCTCATCCAAAATTGCCGACGGATCAAACGGGCTCAGCCGTGGCTCAAGATGGTTTGCGGTAAGCCAGATCGCATGCCGATCCGCCTCGCCCGACTGCGCGCCGCGGGTCTGACCCATATCCGCCCGCACTCCCGCGTTCGCGCCGGTGCGCCCCTTGCCGAATGGGACCAGTGTGGGAATATGCGCGCCCATCTTATCCGCGATCCGCACCATCATCTCGAAATCCGAACGAACTCCCGCACGATCGCCGGCCTTGTTCACCTGCTGCAGATCGCCGTAATGGTTCGTTACCGAACCGGCCTTCTCATACAAATTCGCCGCCGGCAGCACCACCTCCGCCAGCACCGCGGTCTCGGTCAGAAACATCTCCTGCACAACCACAAACGTATCCTTGAGCGCCGCCGGATCGATCCCGTAGCGCAGCACCGGATTTGCGCCCACCACGTATAACGCGGAAAGCTTGCCCTGCGCCGCCGCGTCAAACATCTCGAGCAAGTCTCTGCCGGGAGCAAACGAAGCCTTGTACTCAGCAAACGACTCTGAGCCAAGCGCCGTGTAGCCCGGCAGCATGTCAGGCAGCAAGCCCATATCCGCCGCACCGCGAGAGTTCACGTAATCCGACAGCAGCGCCAGCTTAGCTCCCGGAATGGCCAGCCCAAACTCGACCAGCTTCTTCAGGTCCAGTCCGCGCAGCTCCGAGCCAATCAGGATCAGCAAGCCTTCCGCGCCGCGCAACGTGTCGCGCAACTGGCTCAACGCTTGCGTGTCGTTTACCGCGCCAGACGCGGCCGCATCTTCGCCCGCAAGGAAGCTTGCCAGCGCTCCGTAACCAAAAGGCTGCAGCTTTACGAAGGCCTTTGCTCGCCGGCGCAGCTTGATTTCTTCCGTGTTTGCAATGTAAAGCTTTGCACCATTCAGACGAACGTTGGTGCGTAGATTCCACGCCGTCGCCGGAGATTGATTCGACGGATCACCGCCGATAATCAGCACTGCCGGCGCTGTCAATGTATCGCGAAGGGAAGCGGTCCGTCCTGCATGCCCAGCCAGCGCCTGCGCGAACGCCACATGATCCGCCGTGCGATGGTGGTCGATGCTGTTTGTTCCAAGCACCGTGCGCGCGAACTTCTGCAGCAGGTACGCCTCTTCGTTGGTCAGCCGATTCCCGCCAATCACCCCCATCGACGCGCCGCCGCGTGCATCGCGCAGCTCCCGCAGCTTCTGGCCGACATGCGTGAACGCCATTTCCCAGCTTACCGGCTCAAGCTTGCCATTCGCCTGCCGAACCAGCGGCGTCGTAATGCGATCCTCGTGGTTGGCAAAGTCAAACGCGTAACGGCCTTTCACGCACAGAAAGTCCCCATTCATGCCGCTCTTATCGCGGTTGTCCCCGCGCATAATCTCGGAGCCCGCAGTCGTCGCGCGCACACCCAGCGTGGTCTTGCATCCGTCGCCGCAATGCGTGCAGACGGTCGCGACATGGTTCATCTCCCACGGCCGGGTCTTGTAGCGATACGTTCCACTCGTCAGCGCGCCCACCGGACACGCATCGATGCACATGCCGCATTGCTCGCAATCCACATGCGCCAGATGATCCGAATTCTCGACCGCCGGCGAATTGGGCGCGATGATCGACGAGCTGCCCCGGTTCTGAATGCCCAGCGCAAACACGTCCATGCCCTCGCCGCACATGCGCACGCACCGGTAGCAAAGAATGCAGCGCGGCCGATCGAAGTACACCACCGGCGACCACTTCTGCTCCTCGCGATGGTTCTTCGGCTCGGCATAGAAGCTGTCCGCCGCGCCATACTTGAACGTCATGTCCTGCAGCTCGCACTGTCCACCCGCATCGCACACCGGGCAGTCCAGCGGATGGTTTCCAAGCAGCAGCTGCAAGGTCGCCTTACGCGCCTGCGCAATCTCCGGAGTCTCCGTCGCGACCACCATACCTTCAGCGACCGGAGTCGTGCAGGCCGTCTGCAGCTTGGGCATCTTCTCGATCCGCACCACGCACATCCGGCACGCCGCCTGCAGGCTCAGCCCGGGGTAGTAGCAGAACGCAGGAATATCGATTCCCGCTGTCTTACAGGCTTCGATCAGCAGCGTGCCCTGCGGCGCGGTGACCTGCTTTCCATCCACGGTAAAGGTTACATCTGGCATCTTCGATCCCTCTGCACCGCTCCAGTCATCAATGACTGGACTTGTTGATCAATATCTGCTGATCCTGACTTCTGTGTGCGCTTGAAGCCGTCAATCTCCAGAGCCCCAGGGCCAGCACCAGCGCCACCAGCCCCCACACTACGACTCTCAATGACCCGCACCTACCAGCTCATGTACCTCACTCATCACCGGCGTGCCTACTCTATGTCCGTCGATATAGTCCTCAAATTCCTTGCGAAACTTCTTCACAAAGGCGAGGGTCGGCATCGCCGCCGCATCGCCCAGCGGACAAAACGTCCGGCCCATCATGTTGTCCGCCAGATACTGCACGTTGTCAATATCCTTGCGGCTGCCTCCACCGGCATACACCCGCGCCAGCGTCTTCTTGATCCAGTCCGTTCCCTCGCGGCAGGGAATGCACCAGCCGCAGCTCTCATGCTGGTAGAAGCTGATCACGCGTAACGCGAACTCGACGATCGACACCGTCTCATCGAGCACCACGATGCCGCCTGAACCCAGCATCGTCCCAGCCTTGCCCATCTGGTCGAAGTCCAGGCCCACGTCAATCTCATCGGCCGTCAACACCGGACAGCTCGACCCGCCAGGCACCACCGCCTTCAGCTGCTTGCCACCCTTCACGCCGCCCGCAACTTCGTAGATCGCCTTCCGCAGTGAGTAGCCCATCGGCAGCTCATACACGCCCGGCCGCTCCACATGCCCGGAGATCCCAAACAGCCGCGTACCGCCGTTGCGCTCGGACCCAAGCTTCGCATAAGCCTCACCGCCCATGAGCAAAATATGCGGCGCGCTGGCAATCGTCTCTGCGTTGTTGATCACTGTCGGCCCGCCATACAGACCCACCACGGCAGGGAAGGGAGGCTTGATCCGCGGCACCCCGCGCTTGCCTTCGAGCGACTCCATCAGCGCCGACTCTTCACCAACCTCATACGCGCCCGCGCCGGTCTGCGTGATGATGTCGAAGTCCACACCCTCTTTGCCGAAGATGTTCTTGCCCAAAAAGCCCTTGGCATACGCGTCCGCTACGGCCTTCTCGACGATCTTCAATAGATATCGATATTCGCCGCGCAGATAGATAAAGCCCAGCTTCGAACCGATCGCAAGCCCGGCAATCATCGTCCCTTCGATCACCGCATGCGGATCCTCGAGGAAGATCACATGGTCCTTGCACGTCCCAGGCTCGGACTCATCGCCGTTCACGAGCACATACTTTGCCTTGTCGTTCTTGGGCACGAAGCTCCACTTCAGCCCTGTCGGAAATCCCGCACCGCCGCGCCCACGCAGGCCGCTCGCCTTCATCGTGTTGATGATCCACTCCGGACCTTCAGCGATCGCCTGCTGCACAGCTTTATACCCATCAAGCTCGACGTATTTGTCGATGTCTCGCGCGCCCTGGCCAAACCTGCGCTTCAACACAATTGCTTCGTCCGGATGAGACACCTGGGTCGGCATTACTTTACGTCCTCTCCGCGACCTTCAGCATAATCCTGGAGAATCGCGTCTACCTTGATCGTTGTAAGGTCGTCATGAAAGTCATAGTTGACCTGCATCGCCGGCGCCCAGCAGCAGGCCCCAATGCACTCGACTTCCTCAAGCGAGAACAAACCGTCCTTGGTTACCTGCTTGTGCCCGATCCCCAGCTTTGCCTTGCAGTGGTCTAGGATCTCGTACCCACCACGCAGCATGCAGCTGATGTTCGTGCACACCTGGATGTTGAACTGTCCTGCCGGCTGGGTCCGCAGCATGGAGTAGTAGCTCAGCACATTGCGCACGTCCAAATCGAACAGGTCCAGCCGCCGGGCAATCTCCTGGATCGCACCTTCGGACACAAAGCCAAGCTCATCCTGCGCATACAGCAGCATCGGTACCAGCGCCGAGCGCTTTACCGGGTAGATCGTCGCCAGCTTGTCAAACCGCGCAGCCGTTTGGGGAGTAAAGATGGATTCTGCAATTGCAGCCATGATGTACAGCTTATCGCAAAGAAAAGCATCCATGAGGGAAAGCTGTTCGTGCGGCGGTAATCACGGCTTTGCCTTGCAGCAAAGAACGATTACGGGGCAAACATGGCGCGTGCCACCCGCTCGGCCGCCAGGTCCATCTCCTCCGTAGTTCCGTCCAGGCTTACAGAGCCATCCTCATGCAGTGCAAAGGGCAGAACGCGTCCGTCGCTCAGGCTTTGTTCGCTGAACGTAAATCGCGCCCAGCGCAAATCCACCCGCAGCATAATCTCGTCCGCGCCTACCTCTACGACCGCGTGATGCGCGCTCGTCAATCCATGGGCCGCCGCATACACCCGCAGCATAGACGCCCACGAAGTCCAAAGTTCCCGCTCGAAGCTTGCCGTCACCTACCGGTCGATCTCGCCCAGCACAATATCGATTGATCCGATTACCGCCACCACATCCGCCAGCATCCGTCCCTTGCACATCGTCTCTAGTGCCTGCAGCGTGGCAAAACTCGGGTTGCGCATATGCACCCGGTACGGCTTCGCCGTGCCATCGGACACCGCGTAGTAGCCCATCTCCCCGCGCGGCGACTCGACCGCCTGGAACACCTCGCCCGCCGGAACCGCAAAACCCTCGGTCACAATCTTGAAGTGATGGATCATCGACTCCATCTGCGTCTTCATCTGCTCGCGGTCCGGCAGCACGATCTTCGGCGCAATCGCGACGATGCGTCCCTCCGGCATCCCGTCCAGCGCCTGCTGGCAGATCTTCACCGACTCCCGCATCTCCTGCATGCGCACCACGTACCGCGCCCATACATCGCCAACGTCTGACACCGGCACCTGGAAATCGAATTTCTCATATCCCGAGTACGGCATATCCCGCCGCAGATCCCAGTCCACGCCCGACGCGCGCAGCGGAGGCCCGGTCACGCCCAGCGCAATCGCATCTTCGGCCGAAAGATGTCCCACACCCTTCAACCGTCCCATCCAGATCGGATTGCCCGTCAGCATGTTCTCATACTGATCAATCCGCGACGGCATCTTGTCGAGGAAGTCGTGCACCTGTTTGAACAAATCGAGCGGCGGCTCAAGCGCCAACCCGCCGATCCGGAAATACGAACTCATCATCCGCTGGCCGGACACGTTCTCATAAATGCGCGAGACATCTTCACGCTCGCGCCAGCAATACAGAAACATCGTTAGCGCGCCGATATCGAGCGCATGCGTCCCCAGCCAAACCAGGTGCGATGAGATTCGCGTCAACTCATTCAGCAGCACCCGGATGTACTGCGCCCGCTCCGGAATTTCAAGCCCCAGCAGCTTTTCAACCGCAAGGCAGTAGCACAGGTTATTCGTCATCGGTGAGAGATAGTCGATGCGATCAGTCAGCGGCACCACCTGCTGATAGAACTTCGCCTCGCACGTCTTCTCAATGCCCGTATGCAGGTAGCCGATGTCCGGCGCGCACGAGACCACATTCTCGCCATCGATCTCGAGCACCAGGCGCAGCACACCGTGCGTCGACGGGTGCTGCGGACCCATGTTGAGAATCATCGTATGGTCTTCTGCGCCCTTGTCTCCATGGCGCTTTGCATCTGCCATCACATCGTCAATGCTTGGATCGATCAGGTCCGGTGCGGTTGCCATTAGCGGTAGCCCTCGACTGGGTAATCCTTGCGCAGCGGATGCCCGGGCCAGTCCTCGGGCATCATGATCCGCTTCAGGTTGGGGTGTCCGCCGAAGTGGACGCCGAACAGATCAAAGATCTCGCGCTCATAGAAGTTCGCGGAAGGCCACACCGACACAATCGAATCGATCGCCGCATCCTCGTTGAACAGCCGCGCGACAAGGCGGATCCGCTGCTTCATCCGGTGCGACAGGATGTGGTACACGATCTGGTAGCGCGGCTCGGAAGGCAGCCAATCCACCGCCGTGACATCTTCAAGAAAGTTATACCCGGCGTGCTTCAAAGCCGTCGCCGCGGCGATTACACTCTCGCGTGCAACCGTGATGGTCATCTCGTCGCGATCAAATTTGGCATCGGTCGCTAAATCCTTCAGCGCGACTACGGCCGCATGCTCCGGATGCGCCGCAAACACCGCCTCGGTCCCATACACTGCGCTCGCAGGGTCGTACATTAAAGGTCTCCCTTATCGTTCGCCCAGTTCAGGATGCCCTTCTTCCAGACATAGAACAGCCCCACCGCCACAAACCCGAGATACACCAGCATCTCCCAGAAGCCGAACATTCTCGACCCGGTAATCGCCGGCAGGCGCTTGAAGATCACCGCCCACGGCAGCATGAACACCGCTTCCACGTCGAACAGGATGAACAGCATCGCCACCATATAGAAGCGCACCGAGAACCGTCCGCGCGCATCGCCCACCGGGTCCATGCCGCACTCATACGTGCCGCCCTTGGTGCGCGAGTTCTTATGCTTGCCGATGAAAAACGAGCCGCCCACCATCCCGCCCGCCAAACCGACGGCGACCAGGATCTGCAGCACCAGAGGAAGATATTGCCAGATGTAAGGATACGGAGATGTCTGCATGGCCAGCTTTGAGGGTAGAAGCGCACTCGTCCAGAGTCAAGGAACCTGTTTATGCGGTAGTTGGATATTTCAGATCAATCTCGGTCCGGAAGGTAGTGAAGTCGTCTGAGCAAAGCGACTCCTATGAACATCAGCATCGGCCCAACGATGACTCCTGCGGGGCCGTCCCCATAAGGCGCTAGGACATGGGCAACGATCAGACAGTCGTGAACGAAGAGGAACAGGCCGAGGCAGAGCGGAATCAGGCCTATTATCCACGCCCGTATTCGTACACGCTGTGCTCTTCCCAAGGTGCACCGTCATCGTCCGTGCTTCAAAATGTACGCTCGCTTAGCCTAGGAGTCCACGGTACCAGTCCAGTACGCCCTCACCAAAGACCACAGCAAACAATCCTCCAACCCCCAGGAAGCTTCCTAACGGCAGCCGCGTCGCAGCCCCCGCCCGCCCGCGCGCGATCAACACCGCCGCATACCCACTCGCCAACACCACCCCCACGAACAGCGTCAGCACCGCCGGCCAGAACCCCAGAAACGCCGCCACCATCGCCAGCATCTTCACATCGCCCAGCCCCAGCCCCTCGCGCCCCCGCACCCGCTTGTACCCCCAGCGCACCAGCATTAAGATCAGCGCCGCCCCACACACCGCCGCCACGCGCCCGAAGATCAACGCCTCCGCCCCGGTCAGAAAGACATTTCCCCGCGCCGCAAAGCTCCCGGGACTCGCTAGCCGCAGCTGCTTGGCACTATTCAGCACAATCTGGTCGTCCGTGGGCCCAAGAAAAATCGCCTGCGCACACACCAGGAACAGCCCCGCAGCGATCCCGCTCAGCGTAAACGCATCCGGCAGCCGCTGCCACTCCCAGTCAATCACGATCAGCCCGATCAGCAGCCAGCCCAAAACCGCAGAACCCAGCAGGAAAAGAAGGTACGTGACAGGGAAGTCAAATGGAGAAGTTCGCGGCTGCTGCGTGGGTCCGAAGAACGCCAAACAAAGAGAGTAGCCCACCCGCGCAAACCAGACCCCAACCGCCAGCTCCACCACCGGATACCGCCACGAAATCCCCACCCGGCAGTCCCGGCACCGCCCCCGCAGCAGCAACCAGCTCAGCAGCGGAACATTGTCGTACCACCGCAGCGCGTGATCACACGCCCGGCAATGCGAGCCTGGCCGCACCACACTCTCCCCGCGCGGCACCCGCACGATGCACACATTCAGAAAGCTGCCCAGCAGCAGACCCACCACCAACCCAACGATCTCAGCCGCAAGCAGACTCACACGCCAAGTATAGATTCCGGCGGTTCACGCCTAGAAATCAACATGCATCCGCACCGACTCGACCATCACCGGCCCGCGATCCTGGTTGTATCCGGGGTGCTCCACCAACTGCTCATCAAAGGCATAGTAGAGCCCCTTCCACGTGTGGTGGTTGTAGTAGAACTCCACAATGTCCTCGCGCGCATAGTTCAGCTTGCCATCGCCAAGCAGAAAGCCATGGCCGCCCATGGCCAGATACGCCTGGTGGTCCCGCTTGATCGCATTCGTCACAAACGTCAGCCCAATCTTGTCGTTCGGCAGTCCGAACCGCCGCATGCTGTAATCCCCGCCCAGCGCCATCGTCTGGTCAATCTCCGTATACGCATACGATTCGTGCTCGCCCTCGTTCCACCCAAACTGCCCCCAAAGCCGGCCGTTGCCGGAGACCTCCTGGTCGAAGTTCGCCGCCACGCCATACTTCACCGTCGGCTTCGGCGCATGCGCGGTAATGTCCGGAGTCGGCGTCCCGTGCTCCAAAAACAAAATGTTCTGCTGCCGGTAGTCCCCCATGTTTGCGCGGTTTACAAAGCCCAGCAGCCGCACCGCACCCTTGCGCCCCTTCAGCCACTCATGCGCCGTCCCCGGCCCGTTGCGCAGCTCGAGCTCCACATTCTGCCCGCTCGCCCTGCGCAGCGCGTAGTCAAGGTCGATCCCGTTCGCCACCGTCGGCATCGCCGCCAGAGCATAGCGCGCCGTAAAGTCATGGTCCGTGTACTCGGCCACCAGCGCGTCCGTGTACCCACGCGTATTCGCCGCGTAATCCCATGAGCCTGTGTTGTCGATCGACCAGTTCATAAATTGCAGGTGCGAGTCGGTCCCCACCGGATTCTGGTCCATTAAGTCGGGCAGGCTCATGCGCCCCGCCCACAGCTCAATCCGCCTGTCCGGCAGCGCGGGTTGCAGCGAAAAGGAGGTCCGCGACACCTCGACCAGATGGTCCGACAGGCCAATCACCTGGTGCAGCTCATACCGCGCCAGGTACGGCTTCGAGCCAAGGTTCGGATTTCGAACCACGTCCAGGTTTGTAAATCCCGCCAGCCCCAGCGCCTGCGAAAGCCCTCGCCCGCCCGCCGACTCTACATCGAAAATCCCGTCCGTCGCATACTTCGGATTCTTGTTCAGCTCGAAGGCTGTATAAATCGTCCCGATCAGCGACGTCTTATACTCGCCCCGGCCGACAAAGCTGTTGACACCTTCGTACGGCGAGTGAAACGGCGCGTCCGCCTGAAAGATGATGTTTGCCTGCCCGCCAACCAGGTACCGCGTCGTGTCGGAATGAGGAAAAAAAGTCGGCGCGCCCTGGTCCGGCGCGCTCTGCGGGGAGGGTTCAGACGGATGCTGGGCCGTCGCAAACGGCACGCCGACACACACCTGCAGCAAAAGAAAAACCACTTTGACCATGTCGCCCTATTCTCGCAGACACCGTGACCGCACCCAATGAATTTGGCGGAGCAAAACAGATCGGCAGACCGGCTCTTGACGCCGCCCTCCGTCCTGGACTAACTTGAAGCTACACGGGAAAGGAGGATGGTCCAGCCTATGAAAATTGACAGTAATTGTTGTAGCAAAACGGTACGTGAGGTGACTGAGGCTTAGAGCATCCCGCTCTAGTCCTGGAGTTCCAGAAGTTCCACTCCGAGGCCCATCCAGAAGCGTGGATGCCTCAGGTCAATCTCAACAGTCCACCGGCTATGGCCCGCAACCCGAAAGGGAAGCGGGCCATCCGCTTTTCCGCCTCCACCGCTTACCATGGACTCTATGGCATCCCCGGTCATCGCCGCACCCCTCGTCACAACCACCTTGGCCCCTCTCGTCATCGCCGGCCGCACCTTCCACTCGCGCCTCATCGTCGGCACCGGCAAATACAAGGACGGCCCCCAGACCCGCGCCGCCATCCAAGCCTCCGGAGCCGAGATGGTCACCGTCGCCGTCCGGCGCGTCAATCTCGACCGCACCTCGGACTCTCTGCTGGATTTCATCGACCCTAGCCGCTACTTTCTCCTGCCCAACACCGCCGGCTGCTACACCGCGGAGGAAGCCATCCGCGCCGCCCGCCTGGCCCGCGAGGTCGGCCTCTCCGACTGGGTCAAGATCGAAGTCATAGGTGACCTCCCCACCCTCTACCCGGACGTCCAGGCCACCGTTGAAGCTACCCGCGTGCTCGTCAAGGAAGGCTTCACGGTCCTGCCCTACACCTCCGACGACATCGTCTTTGCCAAGCGCTTGATCGACGTCGGAGCCGCCGCCGTCATGCCCCTCGGCGCGCCCATCGGCACTGGCATTGGCCTCGCCAATCCCAGCTCCCTGCGCATGATGCGCGAGCTCATCACCGAGGTTCCGCTGGTCGTTGACGCCGGCCTCGGCACCGCCTCCGACGCTGCCCTCGCCATGGAACTCGGCTTCGACGCCGTATTGCTCAATACCGCCATTGCCGGCGCCGCCGACCCCGTCCTCATGGCCTCCGCCATGGGCAAAGCCGTCGAAGCCGGCCGCGAAGCCTTCCTCGCCGGTCGCATGCCGCGCAAGCTCTACGCCACGGCCAGCTCGCCGATCGAAGGCATCTCGAAATAGAAGGTGGAACTCACAGCACCCAGCGGAAATAGGGCGTTGCCGGGCTGGATCGGGATTCTGATCTCCTGCGGCCTCTGGATCGCCTCGGTCTTCGCACTGGCCTTTGTCATGCACCACCTCAGCTCCACCTCGACCCATCCGGTCCGCACCAGGCCCGGCAGCTCCAGTTCGGTCAGCTCCGATCTGGCCCTGGTGCTCGGCTGCGCTGCCTTCACCCTGCTGCAACTCACGTCCTTTCTGCTGTTTGCCTTCGTCTTTCGAGCCTCGTGGCGGCTCCGCTCAGCGGTATGCTTCGCGCTCGCCGCCGGCCTGGTCATCGCGGGTGATGGGGCCGGGCTCCTGGCTTTGCTGGTCTGGCTCGGTGTCACCCTGGGCGCAAGCTAAGAAGCCCAAGGACACTTGCCACAAGGCAAAGCTGTCGCCCCCCGGCCGAACATCCTCAGAGATGTACCTGTTTCTTCTTGACTTGCCCCCAAACGACCAAGCACCCTCCAGAAACATGCCCCCAGGCGAGACACCCAGACCCGACGCACCTCCGATCGAACAGGTGAAGGAAACGATGCGCGCCGCCTGGATGGCCGGCGACTTCGGCGTCATCGCCAGGACCATCGCCGTCTGTGCCGAGTCGTTCGTCGAGCGGCTGCCCATCACGCCCGGCATGCGCCTGCTCGATGTGGCCTGCGGCACCGGCAACGTCGCCCTGCCCGCAGCCCGGCGCGGAGCCCACGTCACCGGAGTCGACATCGCCCCCAACCTGCTGCTTCAGGCACGCGCACGAGCGCAGGCCGAAGCGCTCGACATTACCTTCGACGAGGGCGATGCCGAGCAGCTTCCTTACCCTGACGCCTCCTTCAATATCGTCACCTCCATGTTCGGAGCCATGTTCGCGCCTCGCCCGGCCCTCGTCGCCGCGGAGTTCGCGCGCGTCCTTCGCCCGGAAGGCCTTCTGGCCATGGCCAACTGGAATCCAGAAAGCTTCTCCGGACAAATGTTCGCCGTCAGCGCGCGTCATGTTCCCGGCGCACCAGGACTGCCGCCTCCGGTCCTTTGGGGCGACGAGGCCACTGTCCGCGAACGGCTGGATGCCAACTTCACCTCCATCGAAACCGAGCTGGTCCCGGTCGACTTCGATCTGCCCGTCAACCCGCTGGGCGCAGTCAACTTCTTCCGCCAGTTCTTCGGGCCCACCCTCGTCGCCTTCAGCCGCCTGGACGAGTCCGGCCAGGCCGCTCTCTCAGACGACCTCGAGCAGCTGTGGGCAGGAGCAAACACCGCCTCCAACCCAGCCGAACACACCCTGGTTCCCAACCAGTACCTCCAGGTCACCGCCCGCCGCCTGGGATAGACTTTTTCAATGCGCGTCTTCGGCATCGACTGCGGCACCGAGTTCACCGGCTACGGCGTGGTGGACTTCAATGAAACCGCGCGCAATCCACATTTGGCCTACGTCGACGCCGGCACCATCCGCGTCTCGAAAAAGCACACCACCGCCGAGCGCCTCCACCAGATCCACACCGAGCTCTGCGCCCGCATCGCCCTCCATGACCCCGACACCATCGCCATCGAGGAGGTCTTCTTCTCCGCCAATGCCAAGTCCGCGCTCAAGCTCGGCCAGGTCCGCGGAGTCGCCCTGCTCGCCGCCGCCCAGTGCGGACGCGCCGTAGCCGAGTACGCCCCGCTCTCGGTTAAAGGCGCCGTCGTCGGCTACGGTCTCGCCGCCAAGGAGCAGGTCCAGTTCATGGTCATGCGCCTGCTCTCACTCGCCCACGTCCCAGACTCGCCCGACGCCGCCGACGCGCTCGCCATCGCCATCTGCCACCTCCACACCGCCCAAACCGGCGCGCACCTCACCGGAGCCCGCCGTTGATGCTACGCGCATGGCCTCTCCTGGTCGTGCTGGCCGGACTTCATCCCGCCCAGCAGCCTCAACCGCAAACAGCCGCCACCCTCACCTTCCACTTCGAGCGCCCCGGCCTGCCCGTACCCGTGTACACGCTCGCCCTGCACCCGGATGGCAGCGGCAGCTATACCGCCCAGTACGCCCCCGTCCCGCAGCAGACGTCGCGCTACGGCGGCACCGATGCCAGCGCCGCTCCGCAGGAAGCTCCCGAAAGCGTGACCCTGCCCATCCAGCTCTCCCAGCCAACCACCGCCACGCTCTTCGAACGAGCCAGAACCGTCGGCTACTTCCAGCACCCTTGTGAGGTAAAGGCAAAAAACATCGCCGACACCGGCAAGAAGGTCCTCACCTACGCCGGCCCGGACGCCACCGGCTCCTGCATCTTCAACTACACGGAAAATAAGCTTATCGCCGGAATGACCGATACCTTCTTCGGCATCGCCTACACTCTCGAAGAGGGCCACACCCTCGCCGCCAGCCATCGCTTCGACCACCTCGGGCTCGACTCCGAGATGATCCAGTTCGCCCAGGCGGTCAAGGAGGGCCGCGCTCTCGAGGTCGGCGTCATCGCCCCCGTACTGCGCTCCATTGCCGAGGACCCGCAACTGATCGAACGCGTCCGCACGCGCGCCACCCAGCTCCTCGCCGCCAACTAATAGCCTTTCAGCCGCCGATACAGCTCCGCCATCTGCTCCAGCCCTACGGCCTCTGCCCGCGCCTGACGAGCCAGCCCCTCCGGCCAGCTCGCCGCCACCCGTTCCGGTGCGTACCCCGCAAACCGCAGATTGTTCTCAAGCGTCTTCCGCTTTTGCGCGAACGCCTGCTTCAGAAACGCGTCGAACCCCGCCGCATCCACCCCAAGCTCCCCAAACCGCGGCCGAAACTCCAGTCGCACCACCGACGAATACACCTCCGGCGGAGGCTGAAACGCCTCAGGAGGCAGCGTAAACAGCAAGTCCACCCGCGCATACATCTGCGTCGTCGCCGAGAGCAGCCCGTAGTCCCGCACCCCCGGCGCAGCCGCAATCCGCTCCGCCACCTCGCGCTGCACCATCAGCACCGCTCGCCGGATCACCCCGCCCGTCGCCGCCCGAAAGAAATGCAGCAGGATGTCCGACGTAATGTAGTACGGCAGATTCCCAACCACATCCAGAGTCGCGCCCGCCTCCACAAACGCCGCCAAATCGGTCCGCAGCACATCCGCCTCCACCACCGTCACCCGCGCCTGTTCCCGAAATCGAAACTGCAGCTCCGCCGCCAACGCCCGGTCCAGCTCCACCGCTACTAGCCGCTCCGCCCGCCCCGCCAGCAGTTCCGTAATCGCCCCATGCCCCGGCCCGATCTCCACAACCGTACGCTCCGAAACATCCCCCAGCGCGTCCACAATCCGCTGCCGAGCCTGCTCGTCCACCAGAAAATTCTGCCCCAGCTTCGGCTTCCGCACCGGCCTCTGTTCAAACGACATGCTCCTGAGCCTAGTCCATCTCAGACCCACCCGCTGGCTCTCCCCCACTCAATCCCATAGACTCTCATCTGGCAAGCTCAACAGGCGGAGGCAAGTGTGGACTGGACCCCAGGCGGCGTAAGCAGCGACATCGAAGACCGGCGCGACAGCTCCGGAGGCTTTGGCTTTGGCGGTGGAGGCGGCGGAGGAGGCCTCGGCATCGTCGGATTCGTTGTCGTCCTCGTCATCAGCCTGCTCACCGGCCACAACTTCCTCGGCAGCCTCATGGGCGGCGGAGGCACAGGAGGCTCGCAGGCCTACGGACCCGCACCCCAGCAGGGAAGCGCCTACTCCACCAGCCCGTCCGCCGCCCCGCCGGCCCACCCCGCCGGCGAGGACCGCGACGTCCAGCTCATCAGCTTTGTCCTCGACGACGCCCAAAAAACCTGGACCGGCATCTTCCAGTCCATGAACCGCCCCTACCGCCACGCCAAGCTCGTCCTCTACCGCGGCGCCACCTACTCCGGCTGCGGCACCGCCCAGGCCGCCACCGGCCCCTTCTACTGCCCGCAGGACGAAAAGATCTACATCGACCTCAGCTTCTGGGATGAACTCAAAAAGTTCGGCGGCAACACCGGCGAGTTCGCCCAGGCCTACGTCATCACCCACGAGCTAGGCCACCACATCCAGAAGCTCCTTGGTATCGAGAGCCGCGAGCAGCAGCTCTCGCAAGAAGACCGCGGCGAGCGCAACCCGCTCTCGGTCGACCTCGAGCTCCAGGCCGACTGCTTCGCCGGCGTCTGGGCCCACTCCACCGAGCAGCGCGGCATCGTCCACCCCGACGACATCACCGGCGCCCTCTCCGCCGCCGCCGCCGTCGGCGATGACCACCTCGAGCGCATGAGCGGGCGCGCCATCAGCCCCGAATCCTGGACCCACGGCTCCAGCGCTCAGCGCGAACAGTGGTTCCGCACCGGCCTGGACCAGGGAACCGTCGCCGCCTGCAGCACCTTCAACGGCAAAGTAGCGCCCTGATCCTTCCTCACGCGCATCTCACCCGCTCAAGGGAGAACCCACGATGCCGGCTGCACCCGCCAAGAAGTCCGCCGCCAAGAAAAGCCCAGCCAAGAAGGCCGCCACCAGGAAATCCCCCAGCGCCGATAACTACACCGACCCCGCCCTCCGCGAGCGCCTCAAAGACCAGATCACCGCCGGCGACAAGGGCGGCCGCCCCGGCCAGTGGAGCGCCCGCAAAGCGCAGCTCCTCGCCCACGAGTACACCGCCCAGGGCGGCGGCTATAAGCACCCCCGCGACGAAAACCAGCAGCACCTCAAAGATTGGGGCGATGAGCACTGGCACACCGCCGACGACCAACCCGCCATCCAGGGCGACGGAACCCACCGCTACCTCCCCGACGAAGCCTGGAAGCAGCTCACCCCCGCCCAGAAAAAAGCCACCGACCAAAAGAAAGTCGCCGGCTCCAAAACCGGCAAGCAGTTCGTCCCCAACACCAAACCCGCCAGCAAAGCCCGCAAAACCAGCGTCAAGCACGCTACTTAATCTGCACCAGCCCAGCCTCCTCCACCCCGGAAGCTTCCCCATGAAAATGCTCCCGGATCCGCCGCGCCGCCGCGTCGTTCACCACGGCCAGCAGCGCATCCAGGCTCGCTTGCTTGATCCCCCGCACGCTCCCAAAGTGCTCCACCAGCCTCTGCCTCGTTCGCGGCCCCACCCCCTTGATCTCGTCCAGCTCCGTTTCCCGATCTCGAATCTGCCGCCGCTTGCGGTGATACGTCACCGCAAATCGATGGCTCTCATCCCGAATCTTCTGAACTAGGTGCAAGACAGGCGACCGCCGGTCCAGCACCACCGGGTCGTCCTCCTGCCCATGCACGTAGATCACCTCTTCCTTCTTCGCAATCGACGCCAGCGGCTGCAGCGTTACCCCAATCTCCTCGAGCGCCGCGTACGCCGCACTCAACTGCCCCAGCCCGCCGTCGATCAGCACCAGCGAAGGAAACGGCCTCTTCTCCTCGAGCAGCCGCTTGTACCGGCGATGGATCACCTCGCGCATACTCGCAAAATCATCGTTCCCCGAGACCGTCTTGATCTGGAATTTGCGATACTCCGCCTTCCGCATCGCCCCGTCCTCCCACACCACCATCGAGGCCACCGTCTCCGACCCCTGGATGTGCGAAATATCGAAGCACTCGATCCGCTTCGGCATCTCCGCCAGCGTCAGCGCCTCCTGCAGCGCCTCGGCAATCGCCTTACCATTCGGCTGCAGTACCCGGAAGCGCTGGTCGTACGACTGCTTCGCGTTCTGACACACCAGGTCGACCAGCGAGCGCTTGTCCCCCCGCTGCGGCGCCGCCAGCTCCACCTTGTGCTTGGTCCGCTCGCTCAGCAACTCCGCCAGCACCGCCCGATCCTCAAACTCCACAGGCACATAGATCGACCGCGGCACATACGACTGGTCCAGGTACAACTGCTTTAGCAGCGCGGAGAAAAACGCTCCCGGAGAGAACTTTTCGCCTAGTTCCGTCACTCCCGTATGCTGCATCACCGCGCGTCCTTCGCCCACCTCCGGAGCTACCTGCATCGGGTCCGGTTCCATCCCCGGCGAAACCTCCGTCTCGCAGCTCTCGCCCACCTCTGTATCGTTCAGCCGGTCGTTCAGGAACTCCGGCAGGTCCTCCCAGAAAAAATCCCGCCGGTCCACCATCTTCCCGCCCCGCATGTGGAACAGGTTCACCGCCAGCATATGGTTCTCGTAGTGGAACCCGAACACATCGGCGTCCTCGTTGTCCGCCGTCGCCATCCGCTGCTTATCGCCCATCTGGTGCACGGTCACAATCTGGTCGCGCAGCTTGCCCGCCGCCTCAAACAGCATCTCTTCCGCCGCTGCCGCCATCCGCTTGTTCAGCAGCCGCTCCAGCTCGTCCGTCCGACCCTCCAGAAACAGCCGCACATCCCGGATCGTCTCCGCATACACCTCCGGAGGCACAAACCCTTCCACACACGGCCCCAGGCAGCGCTTGATGTAGTACTGCAGGCACGCCCGCGGATGATACCGCTCCAGGTCCACCTTGCAGCTCGGCACCAGGAAGCTACGGTGAATCAAATCCACCAGCCGATGCGCCAGGTTCCCCGGAAAGTACGGCCCAAAGTACGCCCCTCCGTCCTTCCGCAGGCGCCTCGTCACAAACACCTTCGGGTACCGGTCGTTCATCGTCAGCTTGATATACGGATAGGTTTTGTCGTCCCGCAGCAGGATGTTGAACCGAGGCTTCCTCTGCTTGATCAGGTTGTTCTCAAGCGCCAGCGCCTCGCGCTCGTTGGCCACCGTGATGTACTCGAGGTCGACTGCCTCGCGCATCAGCGAGCCGGTCTTCTGGTTCATCTGGTTGGCCGCCAGAAAGTACGACCGCACCCGCGACCGCAGGTTCTTCGCCTTCCCGACGTAAATCACCTCACCCTCGGCGTTCTTGTACAGATAGCAGCCAGCCGAAGTAGGAAGCGTCCGAATTTTTGCAAGGAGATCCATCAGGCCCTGCGCCATCGGCCTGCTTCATTGGGCCGCACCAGCGTCTCTCCATGATAAAGCGTGCGCACCGTGAAATCGCCCGCCCCAAACCGTCGCCATTCTGGCGCAGCCAGAACCCCGCATTTGTTTTTGCCCCCACAAACGTCCGGGCGCCCATCTCAGACAGTCCCATCGTCTGAGGTGGGGATCCCACGCCCAACGCCCATGTGCCCCATTCATCGCGGCTCCATCGCGATGAGTGGGAAGTAAACCGTCCAACTCGCCCCGGCTCTCCTTACCGTCCTTCGCGGGCTTCTCTTGCGTCCTTTGCGCTCTCGTCTTTCATCCCACGAGGAGAGCAGGGAACATCTGACCCGCCCACTCCGCAAATCTACCCTCAAGCCATACACACGCAGGAACCTAACTAGCACATAGGACGTATCTTACGAACGAAAGCGGTATTGGCATCCCAATTGCAGCCCCGCTCATGGGCCAACTCGCGCCCAAGGTCTGACAGGAGATCAAACAATGACCCGTTTCGCTCAACACTTTCCCACCCGGTCCCTTGCCGTTCTTGCCCTCGCACCGACTTTCCTTCTCAGCAGCGTCTTTCTCGGCTGCTCCAGCAAGAAGTACGTCCGCTCGCAGACCGCGCCCATCGTCCAGAACATCAACGAGCTCGACACCAAAACCGCCGCCGACCACCGCGCCATCGTCGACACCGACCAGCGCGCCACCGCTGGCATCAACAACGCCCAGTCCGCGGCCGACGCCGCCAACCAGCACGCCCTCGCCGCCGGCGCCGCCGCCACCCAGGCCAACACCTCCGCGCAGGAAGCTTCGAACCGCGTCGATTCCCTCGCCGGCGCCATCGCAAATCTCGACCAGTACAAGCCGCTCGCCAATCTCAGCGTCACCTTCGCCTTCGACAAATCCGTCCTGACGCCTGCGGACAAGCAGCAACTCGACACCTTCGCCGCCACCCTGACCTCCGCCCGCGGCTACATCCTCCAAGTCACCGGAGGCACAGACTCGGTCGGCAACGCGGACTACAACTACCAACTCAGCCAGCGCCGCGCCGACGCCGTCGTCAACTATCTTTCCGCCAAATTCAACATCCCGCCGCACAAGTTCTACCTCGTCGGCATCGGCAAGGACGTCCAGGTAGCCGACGACCGCACCGCCGCCGGCCGCGCAAAAAATCGCCGTGTCGAAATCCAGCTCCTCTCGAACATGAGCCAGACTCCCACCTCTACCGGAGGCACCGGCTCGCTCGAGTAAGTGCTCGCTAAGCTTTTCGCGCAACCCACCGAAGCTGTGCACTTTCAGGCTTTTTCGGTAGCTTTTGTCTTGGTCGCGACTGTGTGCATCCCACCAACGAGGGTCCGTCGTCATTCTGGCGCAGCCAGATCCCCGTATCGGAGCGACATGGATCCCCAAGGTGCCCCATCCTAGACAGCTTCACCGTCTAAGGTGGGAAAACCTGTCAAGCCCCACCCACCCCTAACTCCAATCGAATGCTTTACATACATGTGGCATAGTTCCACTCCACAACAGCTATACTGGACTTAGAGATTTCTCCTGAGACGAAGCCGGATTCACCTCAGACTCCGCCCCAGGAGTTCGGACCTAAGTCCAGACCTAACTTGCCTGTTTCGAAGACTTTAGGCCTTTTCGGTAGGGGGAGGGGCATACCTCTAGTACCGCAGCTTCCGGTACACCAACCCCATGATCGCCGAAGCCAGCACCACCCAGAGAAACTGGTACCAGTAGAAAAACGGAAAGCCGAACAAGGCCGGCGTCGCCCGCGCATACACCTGCGGAAAACACAGCCCCAGAAATGGCAGCACCAGCAGCAGCTTCCACCCGGTACGCGCGCGCTGGCTCGAAGTCCTTGGCATCCCCGCAGCATACGCCCGTCGCTCGCGTAAAGTAAGACTCATGTCCGAAGCCCTCAACCAGGCCATCGCGATCATGGCCCGTCTGCGAGCCCCCGACGGCTGCCCCTGGGACCGCGAACAAACCTTCGACTCCATCAAGCGCCACACCCTCGAAGAGACCTACGAGGTCTTCGACGCCATCGACCGCCGCAACTGGCCCGACCTCCAGGAAGAGCTCGGCGACCTCCTCCTCCAGGTCCTGTTCTACGCCCAGATGGCGTCCGAAGCCGGTCTCTTCACCATCGACGACGTAGCCGCCACCCTCAATGCCAAGCTCATCCGCCGCCACCCGCACATCTTCGCCAACGCAACCGCCGCGACCTCTGAGGACGTCAAGCGCACCTGGGAGGCCGTCAAGCAAACCGAGAAAGCTGCCCGCGGCGAACAGCCGAAAGCGTACCTCGACGACGTCCCGCACCACCAGCCCGCCCTCCTCGAAGCCCATAAACTCGGCGTCAAAGCTGCCAAGGTAGGCTTCGACTGGCCAGACGCAACGGGCCTGCTCGATAAACTAGCCGAAGAAACCGCCGAGCTCCGCGCCGAGCTGGACCGTCCTGAACACGACCGAAACGCCGCCGAAGAAGAGCTGGGCGACCTGCTCTTCACCGCAGTCAACCTGGCCCGCCACCTGCACCTTGAACCGGAATTTGCTCTCCGCAAAGCGAACCGGAAGTTCCGCGCCCGCTTCACCCAGATGGAAGCGACAGCCGGTTTAGACACGCTCAAGCAGGCCGATGGCGCCGAGCTGGACCGCCTCTGGACTGAAGCGAAATTCAGGGTGTCGGCAGCGAAAGCAGCAGATGGATCGCCTCCTGGTAGCTCATCTCCGGAACCGGCGTAAAGTTCATTCCATCGATCTCCGAGTTCTGATGGATCGTCTTGAACACCACGCGCACGTTCAGGTGCTGCGTGAAGTGCGTGAAGATCCAACGCTGGTTGCCCACCTGCGCCTGTTCAAACGTGACCTTCCCGCCGGGATCGAGACGGCCCAAGAAGCCGAACCCAAAATTTACTCCGCGGAAGATGTCGCCCTCGAGCCGTGTCACATAATGCGTATGAGCGTCAATCCACAGCCGCCCCTCGAAGCCGGAGAGCGCCTCCGCGGTCATGTTCGGCGCTGTCCACGCAGGGTCCGGTTTGAAGTCGAGCACGATCTCCGGCGAGCCGTCCCCACCCGGCGCACGTTGGCGCTGCGGCTGCCCGGGAGTGTAGGTAAAGATCATCGCGGAGGGCATCTGGCGCAGCATGTCGGCCGCAAAGCGCTTTCCCGTCTGGTCGCTCTTGACGTGCTTGGCAAATGCAGCCGGGGAGTCAAGCATTGCCTGCAGACGCTCGCGCTCCGCCGCGTCTTCTTCCGCCGTCAGGGCTCGGTTATCTACCCGGATCCGTCGCGCGACTGTGCCATCCTTGGATTCAACAACCTCCCGCACCTGGTCGCCCTTGGCATCCACCTGATGAATTTGATATCGCAAATAAGACCGCTCGTACTCAAGCACCTTCACTTCGTTATTTGCCGCATCTACTGCCCATTGCTTCGGAGGGACAGAACCTGGACCCTGTCCCCGCAGCCTTGAACCAGCGATCACAATAGCCAAGCAAGCCGCAGTAAATAGCCCTCTCTTCATCGAAAACATATGCACCCGATCTTAGATTCTTGTCTAAAAGGTTCAACCCATTTGCAAAGTTTGCCCGTTTGCCTCACCGTAAGTGAGACGGGTACAGTTCGCGTCATCGGCTGCATGAGCTTAGCGCTGCGCAGGCGATCTTCATTACACTTACAACCAGAACGATAAACGCAGCACGAAAGGATTGCTTCGAATGACGCCAGCGGAAGGTTCCACACTGATCGGGAGATCGGTCAGCATTCGCGGAGAGCTCTCCGGAAGCGAAGATCTGTTTCTCGACGGCAAGTTCGAGGGAACGATCCACTTGGCCGAGAGCCGCTTGACCCTCGGACCGAATGCCCACGTCACCGCCGACCTGCACGTGCGCGACCTGATCGTCTTCGGTCTGGTGGATGGAAATGTGCATGCGTCGGGACGAATCGAGCTGCGGCAGACGGCGGTTCTCAACGGGGATATCGTCGCTAGCAGGCTCTCCATTGAAGAGAGCGCATCGATTCGCGGGCGGGTAGAGCTGACCGGGCAAACGACCACGCCGGCACAGCTTCAGAAGTAGCTCAGGAGAGGGTCTCGAAGAGTATGGGCTTGTTTGGCAGCAGGACGAGCGCCTCGGGGACCGGAGTAGGCGCGGCACGCACTGCGCGATACTCGAGTGGATGGTCGCACATGTCCAAGTTCCTCACCTCACGCGAGTCTTTGCGTTTACTGGACATCGGACCTACCTCGGCCGGAAATATCAACTTCGTTACCCGTCTTGGCCACAGCATTTACATGGCTAATCTGGTCGAAGACTCGGCTCGGCCAGAGTATCTTGTGCCGCACCCGGACGACCCGGCGAAGAAGATTTACAACGCGCGGCACTACCTTAACGACAATCTTGACTTTACAGGACGGGTCTTCGACGTGGTGACATTCTGGGATACGGCGGATTATCTTCCACTTGCCTTGTTGCAGCCAGTCATCGACCGCATCTACGACGTGATGGAGCCGGGAGGGCAGATTCTTGCCCTCTTTCACGCCAAGCTAAGTGACGATGCAAGTACGTTTTGCCGCTATCACCTTACAGATACGGATCAGCTTGAAATGCAAGCCGTGGGCGTTCATCCCATGCGGCAAACCTTCACGAATCGGCAGATCGAAGGTCTGTTTCAGCGCTTTGCCAGTTATCGCTTTTCTTTGGCTAAAGACACACTGCGCGAAGTCGTCATCACCCGTTAGCTGAAAACGGGCTTCCTGAAGAAGCCCGCTCGCTTAACGAAACTTACTTCGCCGGCTGCTTGCGCTTTTCGGCCCAGCGGCGCTTCATGGCTTCCGCAATCGCTTTCCGGCCCTCTGGACTCAGTTTGCGCTTTGCTGCTACCGGCACCTCAGCCACCGCGTTCTTACTCCCCTTCGGACGTCCCCGGCCGGCCTTTTTCTCCGCAGGAGCGGCGTTGCTTCCACTTAGTAAGGAGCGCGCCTGTTGCAGGATCGCAATCTCCGAGTCAATCTGTGCAATCACATCCGTTAAAGCCAATACTCTACCTCCAATGTTTAGTTGCGGCTCGACAGTATCTTTCTCACTCATCGTTAGCGCGAACTAACAACTAATAAGATACTCGAAATTTCCACATACCTCCATCTTCAATCTTACAAATTCACTGCTTGAGTAGGAAAGCGTCCTAGTAGCCGAGAATGGCAGTGCTAGAATCGCCCGTGATGCAACCTATACCGGCACGTGCCTGGTCACTTATTCTCCTTTCCTCACTCCTCCAGGTGTTGTGTTTTCCGGTTGCAGGCTCTGTCCCTCCGTGGAGAGCCTCCCTTTGCTGGATTGCTCTATTACCGCTTCTCCTTGCGTTACTCCTTCCTCAAGGAAAGAAGCGGTTTACTTTAGGCGCTGCCATGGTGCTTGGCTACGCTTGCGGTGTCTTCTGGTATCTCGGCAATTGCGCCTGGATCTATCAAACGATGTACTTGTACGGCGGCCTGCCCAAGCCAGTCTCCTTCGCCATCCTGATCCTGTTTGCCTTGTATTTAGGCCTTTACCATGGCTTGTTCGCCGTCTTGCTCCTATGCGTGCGCCGCTCGCGGTTAGGCAACGCTGGCGCCCTGGTCGCTGCACCCTTCCTTTGGGTTACAACTGAGTTAGCCCGGGCACGCATCACAGGATTTCCCTGGGACCTGCTTGGCAACGCGCAGGTAGACAACTTACTCCTGACGCGACTGGCGCCCTGGGCAGGTGTGATGAGTCTTAGCTTTGTTGTTATCGCCATCAACGCAGCGATCGCCTGGATGTTTCTCCATCCAGGCCGTAAGCAAAGAGCGGTCGGCATAGCAGGGATCGTAATTGCCTTTCTTTTGCAAGTAGGCGGAACACTGCCGCTTATCCGTAGCAGCACAGCGGGAGCAATCGCCGGAAAGGATTCCGGGACGGCGGTTCTTATGCAGGAAAACCTGGAGGTCGGCGCCGTGGGAAGATCTGCCCAGCCTATCTCGGCCAGTCAGGAAATGGATCTATTTTCCATAGACAGTCTGAACCCGAAGCGCTTTTTCTCTAGAAGTTCGGTTCAGCTGCGCGAGTCGTCTCAGATAAGCCGCCCGACCTTGATCGTCTGGCCGGAAGCTCCCTCTCACCTTCAATCCAGTGACCCGGCTTTCCGTTCTTCCATGTCTATTTTGGCTCGTCAGGCCGAAGCACCGCTGATTATTGGCTCTCTCGGAGTGGACTTCAGCCCGGTGCCCACTCGCGGCTACTATCTTTACGACTCTGCGTCCTTGTTCCGGGCGGACGGAAGCTACCAGGGACGTTATGACAAAATTCATCTGGTTCCCTGGGGCGAGTACATTCCGTTCAAGAATTTCTTTTCCTTCGCCCGAAAACTTACCGAAGGCGTTGGAGACATGGATCGCGGCACCGACCGTACAACCTTTTTTAGCCAGGAACATCGTTATGGAGTCTTTATTTGTTACGAGTCCATCTTTGGCGATGAGGTACGTCAATTCGTTCTTAACGGAGCAGAGGTGTTGGTCAATATCTCCGATGATGGCTGGTACGGCGACAGCGGCGCTCCCTGGCAGCACCTGAACATGGCCCGCATGCGAGCCATCGAAAATCACCGATGGTTGCTCCGGTCGACAAATACAGGAGTAACTGCCGCCATTGATCCAGAAGGAAAGGTCGAGTTCGAAGCACCCCGTCACGTTCGCGGAGCCTTTGCTTTTCCCTTCGCCTTCGAGCAGGGAACTACCTTTTACACTCGTCACGGCGACTGGTTCGCTTACCTGTGCACTCTGGTCACCTTGCTTAGTCTCGGTTTTAGCTTCTGGCCGGAATGAATTATCATGACTAGATGATCTCCGATCTCGAATACAGTTACTCCCCGGTCCGCGACAAAGTTCGCGATCTGCGGGAGTATCTTTGACTCGCCCCGCCTCCGTCGTGACCTCGCCCACATCGAAGAAAAAATAGCCGACCCCTCGGTCTGGGCCGATGCATCCCGCTCGCAACCGCTGATGCGTGAGCGCAAGCGTCTGGAGACCTTGCTCGCAGATGAGGCTGAATTGTCGCGCCGTGCCGACGACATCGACGCGTATTTCGAACTTGCTCACGAGGGCGAAGATACTGAGCCGGATCTAGTACGCGAGATCCCAGCCTTGGTCGAATACGCCGACAAGCTCGAGTCCAAGACCATGCTCTCGGGCGACACCGATTTACTCAACGCCATCGTCACCGTGCACCCCGGCGCCGGCGGCACCGAAAGCCAGGACTGGGCCGAGATGCTGATGCGCATGTACCTTCGCTGGGGCGAGCGCCAGAGCTTCAAAGTCGAGATCAACGAAATCCAGGATGGAGACGAAGCCGGCATTAAGTCGGCAACCTTCACTATCTCGGGCGAGTTCGCCTTCGGGCTGCTCTCGGGGGAAACCGGCGTACATCGGCTGGTGCGCATCTCGCCGTTTGACTCCGCCAAGCGCCGCCACACCAGCTTCGCTTCAGTCTTCGTTTCGCCGGAGATTGACGACACCATCACGATCGATCTCAAAGTCGAAGACCTGCGCATCGACACCTATCGCTCCGGCGGCAAGGGCGGCCAGCATGTCAACACCACCGACTCCGCTGTTCGTATTACGCACATTCCGACCGGCCTTGTTACGGGCTGCCAGAACGAGCGCTCGCAGCATAAAAACAGAGATCGCGCGATGAAGATGATGCGCTCCAAGCTCTATGAATACGAGTTAGACAAAAAGAAGGCAGCCACACGCAAGATAGAAGATTCGAAGCTTGACATCGGCTTCGGCTCGCAGATTCGCAGTTACGTGCTGCAGCCTTACAGGATGGCCAAGGACCTGCGCACACGGGTTGAAGTAGGCGACGTCGACAAGGTACTCGATGGGGATCTCGAGCCATTTATCCGAGGCTATCTCCGCATGCGCCGCGAGGGAAATTTGCCGGCGGCAAGCGATGACCCAGAAGATTAGAACGTCGCTCGCACCGTGACTTACTCTCGACCCAGAGGAAAGAAGGGCTCCTATGACGGATGCTGATCTGATTCGCGAACTGCTGGACGTGCGCACCATCGCCGTCATCGGCCTCTCGGCGGACGAATCGAAGCCAAGCCACTACGTCTCGCGTTATATGCAGGATCATGGCTATCGCATTCTTCCGGTAAATCCCGCCCTCGACGTCGTGCTCGGCGAGAAGAGCTATCCCTCGCTCGCCGAATTGCCCGTACGTCCCGATCTCGTCAATGTCTTTCGCCTGCCGCGCTTCATTCCCGCCATCGTCGACGAGATGATCGCGCTTCGTCTGCCGGCCATCTGGCTGCAGCAGGGCATCGTGCATGCGGAGGCCGCCGCGAGCGCGCAAAGCAATGGCATCCGCGTCGTGATGGACCGCTGTCTGATGGTCGAGCATCGCATGGCAAAGCTTCCGACGCGGAGCGCCTTGAAATAAGAGATGACCAGTCCGCTTTTGTCACGATAGAGCGGCCGGTCCTTTGAAGCCTCTACAATTAAGAGCGATGACCGTTCGCCGCCTCTTCTCGCTCTTCACGTTCCTCGTTCTGCTAGCCCTGCCGCCGGCCTCACTCCAGGCACAAATCCAGGAGGTAGGGGACGGCGGCCCTGGCCCATTCAAAGCTCAGCACCTCACGGTCGAGCTGGTCTCGCTCGCCAGCGGCATCGCGCCCGGTGGAACCCAGCAGGTCGGGTTAGTCATCACGCTTGAGGAACACTGGCACGTTTACTGGAAGAACGCCGGCGACTCCGGCGAAGCGCCGTCCGTCAAGTGGACGTTGCCCGCCGGCCTGTCTGCCGGACCCATGCAGTTTGCGACGCCCCAACGTCTGCCGCTGGGCCCGCTTATGGATTTCGGCTACGAGGACACCGCAGCCTTTCCCTTCACCCTGACCGCCACCCCCAGCACCAAACCCGGCCCTGCGCATCTCGATGCCAAGGTCACCTGGCTCGTCTGCCGCGAGGTCTGCATTCCCGGCAAAGCGCACCTGGGCCTGGACCTGAACGTCACGCCAGGCGCAACTCCGGGAGCTCTCGTGGGCGCACTCGGCGATGCGATCCACCACATCCCGCAGCCCCTGCCGCCGCGCATGAAAGTCGCGGTCCAGGCTGGCAAAACCGATCTGGTCATTACGCTTACCACTGGCACGGCCGAGGAAGACGCGGAGTTCTATCCGCTCGATCCCGACGCGATCCTCAACGCCGCCGACCAGGACACCAGGAGCCTACCCGACGGCATCCGGCTCTGGGCTCAGCGTGTTCCGGACGCGACCCAGCTTCCAAACACCCTGCACGGCGTGGTCAAGATCAACGACGACGAAGCTTACGAGATTAGCGCTCCTGTCACCGCCGGCGAGGTCGCGCGGCCAGCCCCGGTCAGCAAAGCTCCTGCGGCCAGCAAGGTAACCGCGCTCGGCGCCATCGGGCTCGCTCTGCTCGGCGGCGTCATCCTGAACCTGATGCCGTGCGTCTTCCCGGTACTCTTTCTCAAAGGCCTCGCGCTCGTGCAATCCTCCGGGTCGGAGCGCAAGCACCTGCGCAGCCACGGCCTCGTGTACACGCTGGGCATCCTGGTATCGTTCTGGGTTATCGTGGGTGTGCTGCTCGCCCTGCGCGCCGGTGGAAGTCAGGCCGGCTGGGGCTTCCAGCTGCAGTCACCCATCTTCGTCGCGATCCTGGCCGCATTCCTGTTCTTCTTTGCGCTATCGCTGGCCGGACAATTTGACCTCGGCCTTTCGCTCACCAGTGCCGGCGGCGAGCTGGCCAAGAAGGAAGGCTACGCCGGCAGCTTCTTCACCGGGGTGCTCGCGACCATCGTCGCCACTCCCTGCACAGCCCCCCTAATGGGCGCGGCAATTGGCTTCGCGCTCGCCCAGCCAGCGTCGATAACCTTCGCCGTCTTCACCGCGCTAGGACTGGGCCTTGCCTTGCCTTACCTGCTGCTGACCCTGCAGCCCGCCTGGACACGCTGGCTTCCCCGGCCCGGCGCCTGGATGGAGACCCTCAAGCAACTCACCGCCGTCCCCCTCTTTGGTACGGTCATCTGGCTGACGTGGGTCTTCGGCAGCTTGTACCCCAGTGCAGGCGTGGACCACATCGCGCGCCTCCTCTTTGCCTTCCTGGTGCTCGCGATCGCGGGCTGGGTCCTGGGTCGCTGGCCGGCGCGCACGTGGGGCACGGTTGCCGCCGTGGCGCTGGTCGTCGCAGCGTTGGCCATTCCGCTTACAGAGGCAAAGAAGTCCACCCTCAACTGGCAGCCCTACTCGCAGGCCACGCTCGACAGCGCCCGCGCCGCCGGCCACCCCGTCTTCATCGACTTCACCGCAGCCTGGTGCCTCTCCTGCCAGGTCAACGAGAAGGTCGTCCTGCAATCCGCCGACGTCGTCCACCAGCTCGCCTCACGCAACTTCACCCTCATGCGCGCGGACTGGACCCAGTACGACCCCGAGATCACCCGCCAGCTCAAGTCCATCGACCGCAGTGGCGTGCCCACCTACGTCATCTACCCCGCAAGCTCAACCAGCCCCGCGGACGTCCTCCCCGAGCTCCTCACCCAGTCGCTCGTCCTCAAAGCCATCGAGCGCGACGCCCATGCGCGGTAGCTTTGTCTTTCTCGCAGCGTTCCTCCTCGTTGCGTCTCTTGCCGCCCAGGCTCCCGCTTCACTCAGCTTTGACGTAGTTTCCGTCCGCCCCAGCACCTCAGGCCAACCTGCCTCGAACGTCCCGCTCGGCCCCGGCAACGTCTTCTCTCCGACCGGCGGATTCCTACGCGCCCGCAACTTTCCGTTGCTTACCTATATCAACTTCGCCTCCCGATCTACCAGCGAACAGGAAGCCTCGCTCGCAGCCTCTGCCCCTGCTTGGGTCCGGGAGACCTCTTCACCATCGAGGCGCGCACCGACACTGCCTCCGTCACCAAGGATCAGCTGCGCCTCATGATGCGCGCCCTGCTTGCCGACCGTTTCAAGCTCACGATCCACCGCGAGATGCGGGAGACTCGCGTCTACGCCCTGCTCCAAATCAAGCCCGACACCCTCGGCCCCCGCCTGCGTTCCCACCCCGCCACAGCCACCTGCGCGAACTATGCTCCATCCGCTCCCGTAACCGGCGGCAAGGCACCCGATCAGCCCGTCCAAACCAGACCAGGCGACTTCCCCGTCATCTGCGGAGGTATCCTCGGTCTCCAGGCCTCCGCCCCGGATCGCTACAGCTTCGGCGCAGCCGAGATCCTCATGCCGGTGATCGCAGCATCCTTCTCCAGTTGGGGAAATCTTGGCCATCCCGTGGTTGACCGTACCGGGCTCGAGGGTCCATACGACTTCGTTCTTGACTTCACCCCGGACCCACGTCCCGCCTACGCAACCGAAGACTCAGGCGGTCCAACCTTCCAGCAGGCCCTCCAGCAACAGCTGGGCCTCAAACTCGAGCCTCAGGAAGCTCCGGTCGAGTTCCTCGTCCTCGACCACGTAGAACACCCCACGGAAAACTAACGCCATGCGGCTGATGTTCAGCCGTTCCGAAAGCTACTCGCGAAGCGACTCAAGCCGCAACCTCACCCATCAGCGTACCCTTCTCATCCAGCGCCTTCTGGGCCGCCCCCCGCATCTCCTCGTCGTTCATTACCGTAAGCGTCTGCGAGACCGACCAGCGATGCCCATACGGATCCGTAAACTGCCCATACCGTTCGCCCCAGAACATGTCCGCCAGCGGCATCGTCGCCGTTGCTCCGCCAGCCACTGCTTTGTCCCAGAAACTACGTGCATCCTCCACCTGTAACGCCAGCACAATGGGCGAACCTCCGAGCTTGGCAGGCGTCATGCATGGCCCGCCCATGCTGTCCGAAAAGTCATCGGCCAGCATGATCAGGCCGCCGTTGATCAGCAGCCGCACATGCATGATCTTGTCGCTGCCGGGCATCATGTGCGCCTCACCGTCCACCGTCGCGCCAAGAGCCTTCTTGTAAAACTCAACCGCACCGGCAGCATCGGCAACCGTGAGGTACGGCGTAAGCGGAGGCACAGGAACCATGGCACACATCCTCGTCAGAATGGATTGGCAAACACCAACTTTTTACCACGACCTCAGCTGCGCCGCGAAGCTCTAATCCGCGCAATCTCCTCCATCCGTGTCGCCAATTGCCGTTCCCGCCCCTGGTCCGTGGGCTGATAATAACGCCGGCCGGCCAACGACGGTGGCAGGCACTCCATGTCCGCCACCCGTCCCTCGACATCGTGCGCGTACTGATAGTCCTTGCCGTAGTCGAGACTTTGCATCAGCCGCGTCGGCGCGTTGCGCAGATGCAGCGGAACCGCCTCCGCCACTGTCTTGCGCACATCCTCAACCGCCGCCCCATACGCCGTATAGACCGCATTCGACTTGGGCGCGAGCGCCAGGTACACCACTGCCTGCGCAAGCGCCAGATCACCCTCCGGCGAGCCAAGAAAGTGCATCGCATCCCGAGCCGACAAGCACAGGTTCAAGGCCTCCGGAGCCGCCAGCCCGATATCCTCGACCGCCATCCGCACAATTCGCCGCGCGCAGTACATCGGGTCCTCGCCCGCTTCGAGCATCCGCGCCAGCCAGTAGAGCGTCGCATCCGCATCGCTGTTGCGCACACTCTTGTGCAGCGCGGAGATGATGTCGTAGTGCTGCTCGCCGCGCTTGTCATAGAGCAGCATCCGTCGCTGCATCGCCTCGGCCGCCAGCTCCGGCGTAATCGTCTTCTCCCCTCGCCCCTGCACCAGCTGCGCCGCCACCTCGAGCGCATTCAGCCCCGTCCGCGCATCCCCGCTCGCATACGCGGCAATCGCCCGCAGAGCCTCGTCCTCAGCCTCGCCCCCGCTCGCCCCCAGCCCGCGTTCAGGGTCCGCAAGCGCCCGCCGCAGCAGCGCGACCACCTCGTCCTCGCCAAGCGCCACCAGCGTATACACCCGGCATCGGCTCAACAGCGCGGCGTTGATCTCAAACGACGGATTCTCGGTCGTCGCCCCGATCAGCCGGATCGTCCCCCGCTCCACGTAAGGCAGAAACGCATCCTGCTGCGCCTTGTTGAAGCGATGGATCTCGTCCACAAACAGGATCGTCCGCGACCCGAACTGTGCCGCCTTCTCCGCCTCGACCATCACCTGCTTGATCTCTTTGATTCCGCTTAGCACCGCCGAAAACTCGATGAAGCTCGCCTCCGTCCGCTGCGCGATAACCTTCGCCAGCGTCGTCTTGCCCACCCCCGGCGGACCCCAAAAGATCATCGACGACGGATCATCGTTCTCGATCGCCAGCCGCAGCGGCTTGCCCGCGCCCAGCAGATGCGCCTGGCCGGAGTACTCCTCAAGCGTCCGCGGCCGCATCCGTTCCGCCAGCGGCGTCTGCCGCTTGCCCGCGCGGACCGGCGCCGCATCGCCCGGCAACGTTGTGTCGAACAGGCTCATAGCGCAGCCCCCGCATGGGAAGCCCGCCTCTGCCGCGAGGCCTCATACAGCAGCAGGCTCCCCGCCACCGCCGCGTTCAGGCTCTCGACCCAGCCGGGGCAGGGAATCGTCACCCGCTCATCCGCCATCGCCACCCACCCCTCCGCCAGCCCCGCCCCCTCATTGCCCACCAGAAACGCGCACCCGCCGCGCAGGTCCACCTCGTCGATCGCCGTCGCCTCCTCCTTCATCGCCGCGAACAGCTTCACCCCCGCCTGCTCCAGCCGCTCCATCGCCTCAGGCGTCGCCGCCGCGACCGGCACCCGAAACACACTCCCCGCCGAAGCCCGCACCGCCTTGCCATTCCAAACACTCACCGTTCCCGGCGTGGTCAGCACCCCTGTCACTCCAAACGCCTCCGCCGAGCGCACCAGCGTCCCCAGATTGCCCGGATCCTGCAGCCCCACCGCGATCAGGATCAGAGGCGTCCCAAGCAGCATCTCCTCCACCGAACCCACCGGAGGCACCAGCAGCGCGGCCACTCCCTGCGGACTCTGCGTCTCCACGCAGCTCGCAAACACGTCTTCCGCCAGCCGCACCACCTCGACGATCCCCGGCACGAACCCCGGCACCTCGCGCCGTTCGCTGACGAACACCGTCTTCAGCGCCTGCCCACTCTTCAGCGCCTCATCGAGCAGATGTTCGCCTTCAATCGCGATCAACCCGCTCGCCAGCCGCGCCTGCCCTGCGAACGCCGCCCGCAGCTGCTTCACCCGCGCATTCGCCCGGCTTGTCACAACTTCCACGCCCTGCCTCACCCCAAAAGTCTACCCCCACCTTCGGCCTATCCGCGGCATCCGCGCCTATCCGTCTGATCCACGTACGGTATCCTAATCAAACCCGAAGGAGTCCCCCTACGTTGACGGCAGAGATCCTCCGCATCCATCCCCTTGAGCCCGAGCCGGCGCTGGTCGAATTCGTCGCCCGCTCGCTCGACAGCGGCAACGTCGTCGCCCTGCCCACCGATACCTTCTACGGCCTCGCCGTCGACCCCGTCAATCTCGCCGCCGTCGATCGCATCTACGACATCAAGAACCGCGCCCGCCACAAGCCGCTCTCCTTGCTCATCGCCGACGTCGCCCAGGCCTACGCTCTCGCCCGCTCCTGCGACCAGGCCTTCGATCGCCTCGCCGAGCGCTTCTGGCCCGGCCCGCTCACCATCATCGTCAAGGCTGGCTCCCGCTTGCCGCTGCGCGTCACCGCCAACACCGGCAACGTCGCCCTGCGCGTGCCGGACGCCGCCATCGCCCGCGCCGTCATCGCCCGTCTTGGCCTGCCCATCACCGCCACCAGCGCCAACCTCCACGGCTTCCCCGAGTGCACCTACGCCCAGTCCGTCCGCGACCAGCTCGGCGACCAGATCCCCCTCATCGTCGATGGCGGCCCCACCGCCCGCACCGTCGCCACCACTATCGTCGACCTCACCGCCGGTGGCAACGCGTGGTCGATCCTCCGCGAAGGAGCCATTCCCACCCACGAGATCGCTCTCTGCCTGCAGCGTTAGAGGCATCGCCGACGGCCTCGGGTCGGGCCATACGAAAGGCAAGCATGGCTTCCGCTCCCCGAGTCCGAGGCGTCTCTCCCCGAGCCAGGTACCAGGCACAGTCACGGAACGCGCGCTTCAAATCCACGCATCCCGTCCGTAGACTCTTCCTGCTGCTGTTCGCGCTCCTGCTCCTGCTTAGCGCCGGCTGGACAACCTGGGTCGTCCACCGCATCCACCAGGTCGGCTCCGAGGATCAGGCCCAGCCCGCCGACGCCATCGCCGTCTTCGGTGCGGCCGAGTACGCTGGCCGGCCCTCCCCCGTCTACCACGCCCGCCTCGATCACGCCCTCGCCCTCTACGATCGCCAGATCGCCCCCATCGTCGTCACCCTCGGCGGCGGCGCGGACAAGGACGCCGGCCTCACCGAGGGAGGTGTCGGCCGCGATTACCTCCTCGCCCATGGCGTCCCTTACGCCTCCATCATCGCTGAGACCGACTCCTACTCCACCCGCCAGCAGGCGCGCCGCCTCGCCGATATCGCCCGCGACCACAACTTCCAGCACATCGTTGTTGTCAGCGACCCCACCCACCTTCTGCGCGTCCAGCAGCTCTGCTGGAACGCCGGCCTCGACATCTACACCTCGCCCCGCGCTCCCCTCGGCCGCATCGACCGCTACGACCTCCTCCTGCGCTACGCCCACGAGGTGCTCAGCTACACCGCACTCCGCCTGCGCCTCACCGACGGCTTCTTCCATCGCTGGCTTGAAGGCCACGCCGACGACTAGAGGCGCAGCCGAGCCATCGCAATCGTCAGTCCCACCGAGCACACCGCCGCAAACACCGTCGACGCGAAGTTCACCAGATCGTTCCCCAGCCATCCCCGCCGCTCCACTGTCGCCCCCAGCAGGCTGTCGAAGAACAGCCCCGCACACCCTGCCAGCCAGGCGGCTTCAGCCAGCCTCGGCGCGAGCTGCAGCGACTTCATCCCAAGCATTGCCACCAGCCCCGCCGCCAGCACACCGGCAACCGTCCCACCCAGGCTCACCGCCCCGTCCGTGCCCGCGTCCACCCGCCGCAGGCTCGTCAGTAACCAGGGCCTGCCGCCAAATGCCTGCCCGATCTCGGACGAAACCGTGTCCGCCGTAGCCTCCACCAGCGCCGCCAGCATCGGGACCGCCCAAAGCGCCCCGTCGCGCGGAACAAACAGTCCCACCGCCGCCACCAGCCCCGCCGTCCCCAGGTTGGCGATCACCTGCGCCGCGTTCCGCCCCTTCCGACGCTCTGCCTGGTTCTCCGCCAGCCCCGCCTGCGCCTTGCGAACCCGTCCAGCCCGAGTCGCCGCAAACGTCAGGACAAACAACGCCACCAGCGGCGGCAACCCCGTATGCAGCAGCGATCCCCCCGCATCCAGACCTCCCGCGAACGTAATCAGAAAGCAGATCGCCGCCCCCACCAGCGCCGCCGCCTGCGTGCCCGCCCGTAAACCCCACACGATCACGGCAAACGCCAGGCTGATCCCCAGCGATCCAAAGAAAAGTACGCGCACCGCAAGCCCCTCGGACCTCGCAATCGTCCAACCGAAAGCCACGGCCAGCACCAGCAACGGCACCACAACCCCCACCAGCGCCCGGCTCTGCAAACGGTCGCGACTCTCCGCAATCGCCTTCCTCCACCCAGAACCCAACTCTCACCTCAACGCGCGTTGATTTACAATCAGACCTTGGAAAACACAAGTCATCGCAGCGTTCAGGCCGGTTCAGCGCCGATGCGCGACTCAGACCTTGAGCATTTCACAGAAGCTTTGCCGCGGGAGCAGTTTTGTACCTAGATCGCAAGTCAGCCACTGAAAGTTTCCTGGGACGCTCTCTCCGCGCCACCCTCACGTCCGTCTCCGCTCTGGCTCTCCTCGTGCTTGCAGGCTGCGGCGCCAACTACCGCCCGGTCGTCAGTGCCATCAGCCCCGTCGGGCCGGCCGGGCAGCCGCAGAAGTACGCCCTGGCCATCTCAACTAATCCCAACGCCAACGGCCTCGTCACCTTTGTCGACTTCTCCGGCGACACCATCCTCGACACCACGTTGCTCGGTTTCGTTCCCTATTACTTCGCTCTCGACGCCACCAACTCCTTCGGCTATACGCTTAACTGCGACGGCACTCTCAACACCTTCACCATTTCTACCAGCCTGATCCAGAGCCAGGTCCTCCAGACCACGCTGCTACCCAACATCGCGGGCTTCCAGGCGGCCAATCTACCCTGTCCAACCACGCCGACCAACTCCATCTACTCGCAGGGCGGCTCCATCTACGTCACCGAGCTCGGCCGCGGCGCCCTCGCCCAGCTGCAAGGCCAGCCGGCTGCCATCAAGCAGGAGATCCCCACCGGGGCCAACACGATCTACACCGTGGGCGCCTCCGGTTCGCCGCGCGCTTACTCCATCGTGCAAGGTGCCAACGCGACCACCCAGGGCCACGTCGCCGCCATCGAGACCACCACCCAGACCCTCTCGGCCACCCTGCCCGTCGGCAACAATCCCGTCTACGGCGTCATGACCGCCGACTCGCGCCGCGCCTTCATCATGAACCAGGGCTCAAACTCGGTCTCCGTCATCAACTCCCAGACCAACGCGCTCGATACCTTCAACGTTGGCGCCACCGTGACCAGCACCATCCCGGTCGGCGTCGGTCCCGTCTGGGCCGACTTTGCCCCTACCCTCGCCGAGATGGTCGTGGTCAACCAGGGCAACGGAACCTCCCCGGGCTCGCTCAGCATCATCAGCATCCCGCTTTGCAACGCCTTCACCGTAACCACCAACCCCAACTGCGACATCGCCAATCCCGTGGATGCTGCAGGTTTCGGCACGGTCCTGGCTACCGTTCCGGTAGGCATCAATCCCATCCAGGTAGCCGTACTCGCCGATGGCAGCCGCGCCTACGTCGCCAACGCAGGCAACGCCGCCGCCGGCATTGCCGGCTCGATCAGCGTCGTCAATCTGACCTCCAACACCGTCACCGCCACCCTCCCCGCCGCCAACAGCACGGTCGGCGGCGACGCCCTCGTGCACGGACATCCCAACTGGATCGCCGTCACCAACGGAACACCCACCGGCAAGGTCTATGTCACCGCCGGCGACTCCGCCGACCTCACGGTCATTCGCACCGACATCGATGCCGTCTCCACCCACGTCGCGCTGCAGGGTCTTGGCGTCAGCGTTCGTGTCAACGCTCCCTAGCCTACTTTTAAGAGACATCGTCCTTCTGGCGAAGCCAAACATCCGTAAACTGCCCAAACGCAAAAGGCCACCTTATATCAAGGTGGCCTTTATGCTTCCGTAGAACCGCTGCTAAGCCGCGCTCCCCTTCAGCAAAATCGGCGCTGTCGGCGTCTGCGATCCGTCCCCATCCTCGACCGTCACTCCGAACGCCGCCGCCTCCACGCCCTTCGGCAGTGCCGGCAGAACTACGCTCGCATTGCCGCGCTCGTCCGGGCGGAAGATCCCTGCCGGAATGGGACTCTTCCCATCCTTCGGAATCAGCCAAAGCTCGTACGTCTTGTACGCCTGCAGCTTCTCAAGATTGCTCGCGATAAACACCAGCGATCCCTTGTCCGGCACGTAGACCGCACGTCCCTCGGGCGGCGGAGTCGCGCCCGTACTCGTCAAAGCAACACGCACGGCGGTCGGATCCTGAACAGCCTGCATCAGCGCCACGGCCTGCTCGGTCGAACTCCGGGCGTCTTCCAGTTGACGGGTCTTGCCAGCTACCGTCGTCCGCAGCTGCTCACGCTGCTGGTAGAAGTTGATCACCGGAAGCACCATCCCGGCCGCCAACGCCCAACCCACCCACGGCAGCACCCGCGCCGCGACACTTCGCTTTGCCGGCTCCTCAAACAGGTGCGCCGAGTCGCGCGGAGCATACGCGCCCGCCTGCAGTGAGTCGATCGGAATCGCCTTCTTCTCGCGAGCCACGCCCTTCATCAGCCGCTGCCGCGTATGCGACTCCGGTGCGTGCTCGTCCGCGGTGAACGACAAAATGGACAGGTCGCCGTAGATCTCCGACAACACGCGGCGTGCCTCTGCGCTGTGCTGCAGATGCAGGCTCATCTCTTCCATCTCTTCGGGAGTTAATAACTGCATGGCGTATAACGCCAAATCATCAGGATCGATGTGCTTGACCGGGATCATGATTGAAAGGCCTTTCTCAACGTCAACAACGCGCTGCGGATTCTTGTTTTTACTGTCCCCAGCGGATCGCCCGTCATTTCCGCAATCTCCGAGTGCGTCAGGCCATCGAAGAATGCCATCTCGAGCGTCTTTCTTTGCTCATTCGGCAGCAGGAGAATTACCTCCCGCGCCCGTTCCACCATCACCGTTCGCTCCGATTCCTCGGCCAGATTGAAAGGAGATGCCAGCGCAATCTCGTCCACCAGCTCAGTCGGACGCTTGCGCCGTAAGGCGTCGATCGAACGATTCCGGCTCACCACCGCCAGCCAGCCGCCAAGGCTGCCACGCGTCGCGATAAACCCGTCCGGACTCCGCCAGATCTGCATGAACACCTCCTGCAACACGTCCTCCGCAGAAGCCGGATCCCGCAGTACGCGCAGCGCAACCGAATACACTACCTTCGAATAGCGATCAAATAATGACGCCATCGCCTGCTCATCGCCGCGCCGTACCAGCCCTAGAAGGGTGGCATCATCCTCTTGTGAGGACGGCGGCATGTTCAGGACTCCCGTTTCTCTGTACATTCAACGCACCTGTAGGGGAAGCAGATTGCTGAAAACCGCAGCGTTATCGCGTTTTCATGCCGGTTCGGGACACAATATCGCCCCGAGCCGTCAAATTGAACTCTACCCGGTTTATCCAAATTGCGGAAGGAGTCGTCCACACGACACAATGAAGATTCGTTTAGATAAACTCCTCGTCGACCGAGGCCACGCCCAATCCCGCGAACGCGCCCAGGCCCTCATTCTCGCCGGACGCGTCCTCGTCGGCGCCTCCGACGAAGCCGTTCAGCGCGTCGACAAACCCGGAACTCCGGTAGCCGCCGACGCCATCCTCCGCCTGCTCGGCGACGACCTCCGCTACGTCAGCCGTGGAGGCCTCAAGCTCGAACGCGCCCTCACCCACTGGAGCCTCAACGTCCAGGGCCTCGCCTGCTGTGACGTCGGAGCCTCGACCGGAGGCTTCACCGACTGCCTCCTCCAGCACGGCGCATCCAGCGTCCTCGCGATCGACACCGGCTACGGCCAGATCGCGGACTCGCTCCGCCGCGACCCCCGCGTCTCGCTCATGGAGCGCACCAACGCCCGCCTGCTCGAGCCCCACTCGCTCGCCGCGCATCCCATTCGCTTCATTGCCATGGACGTGTCCTTCATCTCCGCCACCCTCGTCCTGCCCGCCGTCCTCGCCGCGCTCGCCTCGCCTGAAACCCCCTGGGACGGAGAACTCGTCCTGCTCATCAAGCCGCAATTCGAAGCCGGCCGCGAGCACGTCGGCAAAGGCGGCATCGTGCGCACCGAAGAAGCCCGCCAGCTTGCCATCGATCGCGTCACCTCCGCCGTGCTTGCCCTCGGAGGGCTTGACCTCGACCGCATCAACTCTCCCATTCGCGGCATGGAAGGAAATCACGAGTACCTCCTTCACGCCCGGTTTCTGTCCACCCGCCACGTCGCCCCGCCCGCCTTGTAAACTACACCCAGTGTTCAAGGCCGCTATCATCTCGAAGCCGCAAAAGCCGGAGGTCGCCGACCTGCTTCCGGAGCTCATCGCCTGGCTCGCCGGGCACGACTACGAAGCGCTCCTCGACAGCGACTCGGCGGCCTACCTCAACCAGCCCGGCATCCCTCGCTCTCTGCTCCCCGAGCATGAAGTCGAGCTCGTCATCGTGCTCGGCGGCGATGGCACCCTGCTTTCAGCCGCCCGCGCCTTCGCCCGCATCGGCACGCCCATCCTCTCGGTCAATCTCGGCTCGCTCGGCTTCCTCACCGAAATCCCCCTCTCCGACCTCTACACCACCTTAGAAAACTGGATCGACGGCGTCGCCGACATCGATTGCCGCGCCATGATGAACGCTAGGCTCATCCGCAATGGCCGCGCCATCCTCGAGTGGGACGCGCTCAACGACGTCGTCCTCGCTAAGGGCACCATCGCCCGCATGGGTGACTACACCATCCACATCGACGACCAGCTCGTCGCCACCTTCCGCGCCGACGGCGTCATCGTCTCCACCCCCACCGGCTCCACCGGCTACAACCTCGCCGCCAACGGCCCCATCGTCATGTCGAACGTCAACTGCATGATCGTCGCGCCCATCTGCCCGCATCTGCTCACCATCCGCCCCATGGTCATGCCCGGCGAGTCGAAGATCACCGTCACCATCGAAGGGCCGCCCAACCAGATCGTCCTCACCATCGACGGCCAGGAAGCGGTCGACCTGGAGCTCGGCGACGAGGTTCAATGCTGCCGTTCCGCCGCCTCGGTCCGCCTCCTGCGCCTGCGCCCCAACGGCCTCTTCAACGTCTTGCGCAGCAAGCTCAAGTGGGGCGTCCGCTGAGGCGAGAACCCATGCTCTTCCTTTCACCGCACAAGCGCCGCATGTGCTACACACTTGGCTTCGCCCAAGAGATGCACGTTCTGCTAACGGCGTTATGAGAGCTTATCTGGACGCGAAGTTCATCAGTCTGTCACTTTAGCCCGTTGTGACCTCAACCAAGACCACAACCTGCCAGCGACTTCGCTAAATCAGCGTTCCACCCGAGACCTCAATTCGCTGAGCGTTCACCCAGCGATTCTCCTCGGAAAGGAGCGAGGCGATCATGGGTCCGATGTCGTCGGGATACCCCACACGTCCCAGTGCCGTCAGCCCGGCGATCTGCTTGTTGATTGCAGGGTTGTCACGTACCATCCCACCGCTGAAGTCTGTCGCGATCGCGCCCGGAGCCACGGTGTTCACGGCAATACCGCGTGGACCCAGCTCTTTTGCCAGGTATCTCGTCAGCACCTCAACTGCGCCTTTCATGGAGGCGTACGCTGAGCTTCCTGGAAACGCGAATCGGGCCAGTCCCGAAGAGATCATGACGATTCGTCCGCCGTCATTCAGCAGCGGCAATAGCTTCTGCGTGAGAAAGAACACACCTTTATAGTGGACGTTATAAAGGCTATCAAGGTCTTCTTCGGTGACTTTGTCGAATGGCGCGTGATGCGACGTGCCAGCGTTGTTGACGAGATAGTCGAAGCGCTCGGCTTCCAGCTCCTTCAGGGCTGCTGCAACACTTTGCACGAACCGGTCAAAGGTCGAGATCTGCCCGGCGTCGAGCTGCAGTGCAATGGCCTTTGCCCCAGCATCGCTCACCTCGTTCACAAGGCTGTCAGCTTCTGCACGATTGGAGTTGTAGGTGAAAATCGAACGTACGCCCCGCCGGGCCAGGTTCAGCACTGTGTTCCGCCCGAGCCCTCGGCTCCCGCCGGTCACGATGGCGATCTTCGTAACTGTTGCCACTGCTTTTATTTCAGACATGCTCCGCTCCTCTGAGTTGCGTTCTCATGTGAGACTATGTGCCACGCGTTGATAGAACCAGACCGGAACTTCCTCCGTTCTTGCCTATTCCTGCTCCACGGACTAACCTGATCCGTAAAGCTTGGAAGGGAACACATGGAACAACGCCTGACGGAACTCGTATTGCGGTATACCGAAGCTCAACCGGGCCAAAGTCCCTACACGACCTGCGTCGAAGGCTTGACGATCCTGCGCTCTGACTACCAACGCAGGGCCAACCCTCTGCTCTACAGGCCTGCCCTCTGTATCACGGTACAGGGATCGAAATCAGCTACCTTCGGCGACCATTGCCATCCATACAGCGCCGGTCAGGCTTTGCTCGTGAGTGTCGAGATGCCCGGTTTCGGCACGGTTACGGAGGCAAGCCCCGACAAGCCTTATCTTGGAGTCATCCTTGAACTCGATCTCGCGATCCTGCGCGCCGTTGCAAGTGAGCTCGCCGATCCTCCCAGGCCAAGCGATAGCGTGGGGAGTGGCGTATGCGTCACCGACTTCGACGGCCCGCTTATGGATTGCACGGTCCGCATACTTCGGCTGCTCGACGCTCCCAGCGCTATTCCCGTTCTTTATCCAACCATCATGCGGGAGATCTCTTACTGGCTGCTTTCCGGTCCTCATGGAGGTGATGTGGTCCGGATGACCCTGAGCAACGATCGCGAACACCGCATACTCCAGGCCATCCACTATCTCCGCGATCATTTCGCAAAGGCAGTTCGCATCGGCGACCTGGCTGCGATTGCTCAACTCAGCCCTTCGGCATTTCATCGTCAGTTCAAAGCGGTGACCGCGATGACTCCGCTTCAATATCAAAAGCAGCTTCGTCTTCTTGAAGCTCGACGCCTGATGATCGCCGGCGCAGCCAACGTCGAAGATGCCGCATTCCGAGTCGGCTATGAGAGTCCCTCCCAATTTAGCCGTGAGTACGGCCGCACGTTCGGTCTGCCTCCCCGGCAAGACGTAAACCTGCTCAAGCGCACCGCTGCTTGAGTTGAACGCTTATTAAGTTGCAGATGCTCTGCGTTCAATCCTGTGATGTCGCATTGGCGGAAGTTACTCGGCGCGTCTTTACACATTGATCTGCGCAAGCCGACTAGGATTGGGTCACTTAGCCGTGCTCTTCTCTCAAATCCGCAAACACGAACCCATCCCGCTCCACCACCTCACCCAGCTGCACCCGGATCGGCTCGCGAAACACCGGACCTGCATACACAAACGTATGGAACTCGCCCCTCTCCCCGCAGGCATCTACTCCATCCGGAAGCGCCTCAAGAAACTCGCGGTCGAAGCGCCTCCCGGCAAACTCCCGCGGCAACTGCCTCGGATCGACGCACGTCACCCGCGCCTCCACCCCCGCATCCACCATCTCCCGCGCCAGCTCATCCGTCGACAAACCCCACACTGGAAACAGCGGCTCCAGCCTTGTTACTGCCAGCTGCTTCACCCGGTATGCCCGAATGTCTTCGAGAAATAAATCCCCAAACGCCACCGCGTCGATCGCCTCCGCCCGCGCGCGCTCCCACACCGCCGCCATCCGCGCCTCGTACTCCAGATTCGAGCAAGGCCACGGAAGCTCCACCGCCCACAGCGGCAGCCCCGCCCGCTCCGCCTGCAGCTCGACAAGCTCCCGCCGCACCGCATGCATCGCCACCCGGTTGAACGCCTGGTTAAAGCTCGTCACCAGCCCCACCACCTCGACGTCCGGAGTCTGCCGCAGCAGATGCAGCGCCCACGCGCTATCCTTGCCGCTGCTCCAGGAAAGCAGCACGCGCTTCATCGCAGACGCACCATGCCCGCCACGGGATGGCAGAACACCCGCCCATGGTTCAGTGCGATCCGCCGCGGTGCCAGCGCCGCCATCTCCGGGTCATGCGTCACCATCACGATCGTGTGTCCCGCCGCATGCAGCCCTTGCAACAAGCCCGCCACGATTTTCTGGTTCGCCTGATCCAGATTCCCCGTAGGCTCGTCCGCCAGCAGAATCGGCGGGTGGTTGATCAGCGCCCGCGCAATGCACACCCGCTGTTGCTCCCCACCCGAGAGCTCGCTCGGCAGATGCCCCACCCGATCCCCAAGCCCGACTTTTTCAAGCGCCGCCCGCGCCTCACTCTCATCCGTCATCGAGTGAAAGTACTGCGCAAGCATCACGTTTTCGACCGCCGAAAGATACGGGATGAGATGAAACTGCTGGAAGATAAACCCGATCTTGTCCGCGCGAAACCGGTCGAGTTCCTTGGCCGACATCGCCGCGACCTCCACTCCGTCGATCTTCAACGACCCGCACGTCGGCCGGTCCAGGCAGCCCAGCAGGTTCACCAGCGTACTCTTGCCCGAGCCCGAAGGCCCCGTAATCGCCACCCACTCGCCCGCCACGATCGAAAACGTTGCCGAATCAAGCGCCCGCACCACGCCTGTGCGCCCCGCGTATTCGCGCGAGACCTCCTCAAGCGCAATCACCGCGCACTCGTCCCGCGTCACCTTCAGCGCATCGCTGACCAGCCTCGTCACCACCTCAGCCATCTTTACTCCCCCTTCAGCAGCGCCGCCGGCTCCAGCGTTCGCAAACTCCGCACCGGAAACAACGCCGCACCTACCGCAATCGCCAGATTCAACGCTAGCACCATCGGCAGCACCGACAGCCGAGGCAGCGCCGCCGTCTGAAAGTTCCACTCGCTCATCCCCCACGCCGCCGCCGAGCCCAGCACATACCCAGCCACCACCCCGCTTCCTGCCAGCACCAACGTCTCCAGCAGGAACAGGTTCATGAGCTGTCCTTGCCCTCCCCCCAGTGCCTTCATCAGCGCAAAATCTCGCCGCCGCTCGAGCACAGAAGCCGACAGCGTCGCCAGGACCGACACTGCCACCGTCAACGCAATCAACGTTACCGCCCCAAACATCAACGCATGCGTCCGTTCCACAATCTGCGACTCGCCCTCCACCAGCTGCCGCACCGCCGCCACGTTGGCCCCCGGGAACGCCGCCTTCAACCGCGGTATCGCCGCCTCGACCTTTGCCGCACCCCCAGGCACCTGGATCTCCAGCACACTCGGGTCGACGCCCGTCCACGCCGTGAACGCCGCCAGCGGCACGTAGATCCGGCTCTCCTCATCGCCGCCCGTCTTCAGCCGCCCCGCGCCCTCGAACGTCCGCGTCTTGCCGGCAAACGTCAGCGTCACTTCCCGCTCGTTGCCCACAAACTCCGCTGCCCGCCCGCCCAGCAACGCGTCGTTCCCGCCCATTGGCCACCGCTCTACCTGCCACCACGAGTCCAGGCGGTGTACCGCAGGGAAGTCAACCCCGGCGACCACCACCGGCGTCCCCCGATCCGTATTTGCCACCGCATACGCAAACTCCGCCACCGCGGCACCCCCGCCCGCCGCCTGCTGCGCCCGCGCAATAGCATCGCCCGGCAACATCGGCGCGGTCAGGACCACGTTCGCCCCAAAATTCCGAAACTCCTTATGCAGCTTCGCATCCAGGTCTGCAAACAGCGTCAGCAACGCCGTAGCCACTGCCGCCGAGACCGTCAGCGCTACGAGCGCCGATAAACTTCGCGCCCGCCGATGCACCAACGACCGGCGCAACAAGCTCGCCAGGCCAAACCCGGTCACGCGCCCGCCCGCAGCACACCTGAGGGATCCATCCTCAGCGCCGCGCGGATCGACGGCGTACTCCCGGCAATCGCCACCACCAGCGCCAGCCCAACCACCACCGGCAAAAGCGCGACATTCAGCAGAGGTTCCGCCGCCGCCCCTGGAAAAATTCTCGCCCCCAGCCAGAACGCCAGCGCCGAACCCGCCACAAACCCCACGGCCCCCGCCACCACCGCCAGCAGCCCGCTCTCGGCATAAAACAGCAGCGCAATCGCGCCCTTGCTCGCTCCCAGCGACCGCATCAGCCCAATCTCCCCCCGCCGCTCAAGCGCCGCCGTGGCCATCGCCGCCGACACCGCAAAGCAGGCCGCCAGCAGCGCCGCCCCGCTTACCAGCCACATCAGCCCGCTGATGCGGGAAAGAACGGTAGCCTCGGACTGTTCCACGCGCCGCACCTGCTCCGCCCGAGACCCCGAAATCGCCTCCATAATCTGGTAGGCAATCGAGTTCGCATATGGCCGGCAGTACCAGATGTCATGCTGCTTCGGGGAAAGCTTGTCGGGGTCCAGGCGAGCGAAGGCATCCTCAGGACGAGTCCGCGCCGCAACATCCACATGGTCAACCGCCCCTGGCAGTCCAAGAAAATCCTGAACGGCCGGCAGATCGAGAAGAATTTTGCTATCTGTTGCATCGCCTGTGGTTACTATCCCCACAACAAATAAGACCGTTGGTCTATGTGTCGGGTCCTGTGCGAGTGAGACATACCGACCATCGTCTTTCTTCAGGGAAACGTCTCCTCCAACCTTCACGCCCAGTCGCTCCGCGAGACTTGCCCCGAGGACCGCCTCGTATCCATCGGTTACTCCATCTTGTGGCCACCTGCCCTGCAGCTTCCACCACGGATGAAGTGCGGGTGCTCCTCCGATCACTGTTCGGGTCGATCCAAACTGGTATCCGGTCACTTGTGCAGGTACAAAGTCTCTGTACACAGTTGGCTCAACCTTGCCGGCAAAGGACAACTCCGGACTTACCCCCGTAATGTTGTTTGACCAGAAAATCGCCTTCAGCTTCTCTAAATCTGACTCCTTCAGATAAGCCCCACCCGTAGAAGGCTTCAGGTCCACCCCACCCACCTTGACCTCGAGCGCATCGGCCCTGGGCGTGACCACAATGTTGGCCCCGTACACCGCCAGCTCCCGATAAATGCGGTCCCCGATCGTCGTTGCCAGCGCCAGCATCGCGGTCACCGCAGTCGTTCCCAGCAGGATCGCGATCCCGGCCAGCGCCTTCCTCCGCCGCTGCCGGGCGAAACTCTCCCAAAGGAGCCGAAGGAACATTTACTTCTCGAACCCTGAACCAGACCCGGAAGCGAACCGCGGTGCAATCGCCTGCAGATCCGCCGCCGCAATCACCACCTGCCCTCCGGCCACCGTCGACTTCAACGGAATCGGATTGCACCCACCCGGCTGTCCCATACTGGCCGCGTTTAGCGGGCTCGCGCACATCTTGCACGTGATCCCTTGCTCCCCCACATAGAACCCCACTGGGCCACAGATCGTGCACGCATCCGCCACTGAAACGATGTTCCCGTCCGGCTTTTTGAACAGCAGAAAGCGCACCTCGGTCGAGTGTCCCTGCGCATCGTCCACGTGCACGCCATAGCGATGTAGCTTTGACTCCGCCCCGTCCGCCGTGATCTCCGCGACTGGCACGGTCACCTGCTCGCCCACCAGCGTGACGGGGGCCGCTGCGCTCAGCGCCGTCGAACTCTTGGCGTAGATAAACTCCGCGGTTGACAGGAAGATGAACAGGAAACTCGCACCCGTGACCGCCGTCATCCACAGCTTCTCGCGCCGCTGACTCCACGCCGCCCGCCGCCGATCCGCGGGAGTCGCATCCTCTGCCAGCACCGCCGGCCCACGCCGCCGCTGCTCCATCAGGATCATGATTGCCGCCAGCGCCAGCATCGTCACAAAGAAGAAGAGATCGTTCCGCACAATCGGCCCAATCAGCCGCATCTCCGCCGTACTTGAGGGCAGCACCCCATTCTCCGAGAGCTCATGCAGTCCGCTCACCACCAGCTGGAAGGTCACGAAATACAGAATGATCGTCGTGACTCGGAAGAATCGCTGCAGATTGATCTTCAGCGAGCCGCGGACAAACAGCACGCCGAAGACAACCGCCACCGCAACGCCCAGCATCGTCCCGGTAAAGCTAAGCAACTCGGTCGAGTTGAGCGACACGGCGGCCAGGATCAGCACCGTCTCCACCCCCTCCCGCAGCACCAGCAGGAACACCAGCAGGAACAGCCCAAATTGAGAAGTTCCCGCGGTCGCCTTCGCGATCTTCGCCTCGATCTCCCCTTTCATCGAGCGAGCCGTCTTGTTCATAAACCAGATCATGCTGCCCGTGAAGAGAGCCGCCACCAGCATCACCCAGCCTTCAAAGATGTCCGGGTTGTACTGCAGCCACGACAGCACCACCGCGCCAAGTACACTGGCTGCGATTGCCGATCCCAGCGCCCAGAACACTGTTCGCTTTAGCTCCGGCCGCCCGATCTTCCCTAGATACGCGAAGATGATCCCGACGATCAACGACGCTTCCACACCCTCGCGGAGCGTAATGATGAATGCCTGCAACATGTTGAATCCTGCCCTGGCGCCGGAAGACCCGCGCGCAACGAAAGCCGCAGGCGATCCGATCAGCGCTGCGGTCCAGTCCAAGTCTAATTCGGACTCAATTGGTCGTCAATCGAGAGAGGCTCGCAGAACAGGGTTCCAGACGCAGAAACGGGGCGCGTTGAACGCAGCCCCGCTCGCACAAACGACGACAAAAACTACCGCAGATTTACGGTCGATCCAGACATCGTGTCGGTCACTTCCACGGCCACCGTGCCAGCCTGGCTGGTAGCAGAGTCGGAGGTGGTGACGATCTTGGTTCCGGCCGGAGCCTTGACCTGCTGGGACTGTCCGGCGGCCAGGTGGATCTGCTGATCGCCGCTCTTCAAATCGACAGGCGCGGCAGACTTGTTCTGGATCGTGAACTTGATCGGCTTGCCGGCAGGCTTCGCGGACTGGGTCTGCTCGGGGGTGGAGGTGCTGCTCTGCGCCAAAAGCGAGCTTGCGGGAAGAACGAGGGACATTGCGGCAACTGCGGACAGGACGACGTTACGGGTGGACATGGTTCGCTCCAAAAATGCGACACGAGCTGCAGACCAGAGAATGTAGCAGGGTCACGGTGAGTACGGCGTAGAAGTTAGCCCGGATCAGCAGGAGAGCGCTGTCAACGGGTATAGGCGTTATCTATACGGCAGATCAGAATATAACCCCACTGTGAGACGATGCGCCAGTCGAAAAGGTCGCCGCAGCAAACTTCTTTTCACACGGTGTGCAAAATGCGACAAAGCCCCGATCCTGGGCTGGATCGGGGCTCGGCGGACGTGCACAGCAGGGGCGTCAGTAACGCCAGGACAGCACGTCGGCTCCTTGGGGGGCGGTGTTCAGCATGTGTTCGGTCATCAACGGCAGCACGCGCTGTGCCCAGTTGGCGTTATTCTGCTGCATCGTGTACTCGGGCGGACCACCGGTGTAGCAGTGCGGCATCCCGGGACCGTACTGGAATGTCGCGTCCGAATGTGGCGCGGTGGTCGCTTCGAGTTGGATCTGTAACAGGTGCACGGCGTTATTCAGGAAGTAGGTGTCTCCATCGCCCACCGCGAAATGCAGCTTGCCCTCGAGCTTCGGCCCAAGCGTAGCCCAGTCGCGCTTCAGGATCGCCGCCAGATCGTAGTGCTCGTGCCAATAAGCCAATGTCGTTTTATCGATCGCTCCTGTCATCGGCTGGATAATATCCGCCGGGTAGCCGTCCGGCCCCGCCGGTGAGAAGACTGCCTGCCAGATGTCCCACTGCTCGGTAGAGCGACCGTGCGTGCCCAGCACATACTCGTACGCATACTCAGCCGGCATGGTGGCGATCACGGTTCCATCCGGCTTGCGATCGCCCGAAATCGCGACGCGCCCAAAATCGCCTTCGAGGTAGAAAGCGTTAGTGGAGTCGTACAAATTGGCATTCTGGTAGGCGTGAAAGTCGACGGGATCGGGGCATGCGGCGTACGCCCCGTTGTAGCGGTCCGGGTAGAGGATCTGCGTGGCTGCGGCCTCCCACCCACCGGTCGAACCCCCAAACGTAGCCCGCGCCCAACCCTGGCCGAGCCCACGGTACTTGCTCTCGATGGCTGGGATCAACTCGTCGTTGATGGCCGCGCCATACGGTCCCACGTTCGCCGAATCGACCACGTAGGAGTCGTCGTAGTACGGATTGGCGTTCTGTACATAGAGCAGGATGACCCGCGGCAACCGGCCGGAAGTCCAATCCTGGTAGAGCCGGTAGGCCGCCTCGCCGCCACCGCGCCGCCCCTGTGGATGTGCCGGATCGGGAGCAACCGGGCTAAACGCCGGTCCGAACGCCGCGTGGTAATGATCCTGGTAGACCACCAGCGGGTACTTCGCGTCAGGATGCTCGTCAAAGCCGTCGGGCAACAGGACCCACGCGCCAAGGTACATATCCCGGCCCCAAAACGCGCTCAGCTTTTCGCTGCGAAAGCGCATGTACTTCAGCCACTTGGCCGCCGGACTCTTCTCCGCGATCACCGCCGGGTCCGCATCCGTTCCCTCGATCGGCGGCACGGTCTGGTCAAGCGTCAGCTTCAGCGTAGCCTTGTTCTGCGGATACAGATGCAGCTTCACGGGCGCGTTGAACGGATTGCCCGGCTTGCGATTCCACTTTTGACCTTCTCCCCGGTCCGGCGGCAGCCAGACGTTCTTGCCCGACGCCAGGTGAAACTGCTCATAGACGTTGAAGACCGCCTGGACGAAGTAATCTCCGGCATCCAGGTCCGTAAGCGAGCGCCGGGGGTAGCCGAAGGTGGTCGCATCCACCACGATCGGCTTGCCGGGCGGCAGGTTCTCCACATCGACGCCAAAGCCTTGCGCCGACTCGTAGTCCTCCGAAAGCTGCATTCGCGGCTCCGGCTGCGCGCGTTTGGCGATGACCAGGATCAGATGCCCATGCAAGGGCCGATCCCCAGGCACAGTCACTTCAATGCGTTGCGCGCACGCCGGCAACGCCAAAGACAAGAGCATCACGAGCATCGCGCGAAACCAACCCATAGGTTCCTTATCGACCGGAGTAGCCGAAACTTTAGCTCTCAAACAGAATTACTTGCCGCTATACACGGCCGGCACGCCGAGGCTGCCTTTCGGTGGCAGATGCCGGATATACGTCACCATGCTCCACATCTCATCGTTTGAGAACTCGCCATCGGACGGCGGCATGCCCGAGGGCGCAATGCCGTTCTTGATGATCCAGCGCAACTGCCCGTCGGTGTACGCCTGCACCTGCGGGCTGGTCAGGGAGGGAATCGGCGGATCGAGCGTCTTGGCAAACGGCACCCCGGTGTTCTGGCCGTCGAGTCCGTGACACACCATGCAGTAGGACTTGAACAGGTCCTTGCCGTCTGCAATCGTGTCGTCGCTCGTCTTCAAGGGGTTCTTGTCTTTCTTGCCGCCGATCGTCACATGGTGCTTGGTCCAGGTGATGACCGCGGTCTGGGCCGGTCCTGGCTGCGTCGCCCGGCATCCGCTCAGGCCTGAGACTGCTGCCGCACCCAGCAGCAAGCCGAAGAAACTTCGATCCATCCTCAAATGCATTCTCTCCGGGGCGCTGGCACAAGCCCAGTCTACCGGGCCCGTGCCGCGCCTCGCACCCTACGCGATGATGTCGTGAATGACCTTGCCCGAGACATCCGTCAGCCGAAAATCGCGTCCGCTGTTGCGGTACGTCAGCTTCTCGTGATTGATGCCGAGCATGTAGAGGATCGTGGCGTGGATGTCATGGACGTGCACCGGCTTGTCCGCGACCTTCCAGCCGAAGTCGTCGGTTGCGCCATAGGTGGTGCCGCCCTTGATGCCGCCGCCGGCCAGCCACATGGTAAAGCCGTGCGGATTGTGGTCGCGCCCGTTGTGCGTGCCTGCGCCGCCAAGCTCGACCACCGGCGTACGGCCGAACTCCGAGCCACAGACGATGATGGTCGAGTCGAACAGCCCGCGCGCCTTCAAATCCTTGATCAGCGCCGCGAACGGCTGGTCGGAGTCCTTGGCATTTTTCCGGTGCATCAGGATGTCCGCGTGGTGGTCCCAAGGGTCGCCGGCCGCGTAGTAGACCTGCACCATGCGCACGCCTTTTTCGATGAGCCGCGCCGCCGTGAGGCAGCCGCGCGCGGTCGAGCCCTCGCCGTACATCTTGATGGTGGCTTCGCTTTCTTTGCGCACGTCGAAGACGGTGGGCGCCTCGGTCTGCATGCGGTAGGCCGTTTCCATCGAGCCGATGGTCGCCTCGAGCTGCGGATTGGCTTCCGAGTCTGCCATGTTCATTTCGTCCAGCTTCTTGACGAGGTCGAGCTCCTTGCGCTGTGTGGCCAGGTCGAAGCGCTCGTTGTGGATGTTAGGGATGAGCTTGTACGGGTCGAACTCCTTGTCTCGCACGTTGTCCGAGACGTAGGTCGCCTGGTGTACGGCGGGGAGGAAGCCGGAACTCCACAACGGTGGACCCACGGTGGTGGGAACCTGCGGGCTGAGCACGACGAAGCCGGGCAGATCCTTGTTCATGCTGCCCAGGCCATAGGTGAGCCATGCGCCCATCGACGGCCGGCCCGAGACGTTGGCACCGGTGTTCATCATGATGAGCGACGGCTCGTGGTTGGGGATCTCGGTGAACACGGAGCGGACCATGCAGATGTCGTCCGCGCACTCGCCCAGGTTGGGCCAGAGCTCGCTGAAGTCCATGCCGCTCTTACCGTATTTTTTGAACTCGAAGGGCGACTTCATCAGCTTGCCGGTTTTGCGCTCGTGCCCCAAGTCGCCTCCCGGCATCGCCTGGCCGTCGTACTTCACCAGCGCCGGCTTCGGGTCAAAGCTGTCGATTGAAGACACACCGCCGTTCATGAAGAGGAAGATGACATGCTTGGCCTTAGGCTTGAACTTCGGATCATTGTTCATCCACACATTCAGCTCCGGTGTCGCTTCGGCCTCGGCGATCTGCTCGCCCAGCAGGCTGGCAAAACTGAGGAAAGCGAATCCTCCGCCGATCTTCTTCAGTGCGTCGCGGCGATGAATCGGTTTCGGTTTATGACTGAACATCAGGTCTTCTCCGTCGTGCGGTTGCAGCTAGTTGAGGTACTCGAATTCATTCGAACTGAAGAGCGCGCGGGTGTACTGCTTCCACGCTGTCAGCGGCTCCTGGTTGATGAGGTAGCCCGGCTTCTCGGGGGTTGACTTCAGGAACTCGAGCCCAAGTTCGACTTCTTTCGGCGTAGGCTCGCGCCCAAACACGTACTCGTAGGTTGCCGTGATGCGCTTCGCATCGTCTCCCTTGGCATACACCCGCTCCGCCAGCTTGCCGGCCTGCGAGAACACAAAGGCGTTGTTCATGAAGTAGAGCCGCTGCACGGGCACGTTGGTCGAGAAGCGCTGCTCCGCGGTAAACGTCGGGTTGGGGAAGTCAAACGCCTGCAGGAACGGATCGATGCGGAAGCGGCTGACCTTGGCGTAGATTGTGCGCCGCGTGTTGTCGGTGCTCAGCTCCTTCGGCGGACCGCCCATCTTCTTCTCGTCGAGATCGCCGGCGACGAAGAGGATCGAGTCGCGCAGCTGTTCCGCGTCCAGACGCTGCAAGGTGAAGTGCGAGTACAGCCGGTTGTCCGGATCCTTCTCCTTGGCTTCGGGACTCTCATGCGTGCTCTGCTGGTAAGTCGCCGACATCATGATCAGCTTCTGCAGCTTCTTGATCGACATCCCATCCTTCTGAAACTGGATGGCGAGATAGTCCAGCAGCTCTGGGTCCGAGGGAGGATCGCCTACCTTTCCGAAGTTGTCCGCCGAGTTCACGATGCCTGTACCGAAGTGCCACTTCCACACACGGTTCACGATCACCCGCGAAGCCAGTGGCGTCGCGATGATGTCGTCCGCTAACTGCAAGCGGCCGCTCCCCTGCGTGTACGGCTTCTTGTCCGGGCTGCTCAGCACCGTCAGGAACGCGCGCGGAACGATGGGGCCATTGGCGTTCGGATTGCCACGCAAGTTGAGGGCGATGTCGGTCACCTTCGGCTTGTCGGCCAGGCCATGCACAAACGGATACTGCTCCGGCATGTCCTTGTGCAGCTTCTTGCTTTCATCCTGCAGGCTGGCGAGATACTGCTGCTCGGCCGAACCCATCCGTCGCTGCAGCGCCCAGCCACGATAGGCAAACAACCCCGGGTCGCCGCGTCCTTCATCCGACCCCAGCGACCTCACAAACAAGTCCGAGTAGAGGTTCGCCCGCTCTGCCGACATCACCTTCAGCTCCAGCGTGCAGCCCGGGCAGAACTCGTCGTAGGTGTCAAACTCGTTTGGCTTGGCTTCCTTCTTACGCCGCACCGGCACATCCGCCTTCGCCTCAATCTTCTTGTTGTCTTCCTCGATCTTCTTCTGCTCCATCTCAAGATCGAGCACCGTGTCCTGGAAGAAATCCCCGAGATACTTCGCCTGATCTTCCGTTCCGCCCTCGGCAATCATCATCTGCCAGTCATGCAGATTCGGGTAGAACGTCTGCTTCTTAGCCAGGAACTTGACCCACCGCTCCAACTGCTCCGGATCGAGCTTGTCCTTCTCGGCGACCTCTTCAACCTTCATCTTCGGCTTGCCGCTTACCCGCCACGCGCCCACCATGTAGTTTGAGGTCTGCGCGGCCATCGCCTTCGCCAGCTGCTCGCCGGCCGTTTTCTGGTACGCCTGCGACTCTTCGTCGAACTTGTCCGCCTTATCGAAGCGCTGCTTCCAAAACGCGACTTCGTCCTCCGGAACCAGGTTGTACTCCTTATAGGTCGAGCTCGCGAAGACGCCGCCCAGCGCGTAGTAGTCCTTCGCCAGGATCGGGTCGTACTTGTGGTCGTGGCAGCGCGCACAGGCGACCGTCAAGCCCAGGTAGCCACGCGTTACCGCATCGATCCGCTCATTGCGTTCATCGGCGCGACCTTGCACCGGTTCCGCCTGATCCCAGATCCACGGGGCTTCGCCGAGGAAGGAAGTCGCCGCAAGCTCGTCATGCGTCGGGTTCTTCTCCATCAGGTCGCCGGCCAGCTGCATCTTGACGAACGTGTTGTACGACAGGTCCTCGTTGAAGGCCTTCACCACCCAGTCGCGGTAGACGTACGCGCCATCGAGCGGCATGTACCCACGCCCGCGTGGATCGAGCCCGCGGATATCGTCATCCGCATACCGCGCCACATCGAGCCAATGCCGGCCCCAGCGCTCGCCATACCGCGGCGAGGCCAGCAGGCGATCAATTTGCTTCTCGTACGCGTTCGGGCTCTTGTCTGCCTCAAACGCCTGGACCTCTTCTTCTGTGGGCGGCAGACCCGTCAGATCGAGCGTTGCGCGACGCAGCAACGTCCGCCGGTCCGCCTGGGCCGCCGGCTTCAGGCCCTTGGCCTCGAGTTTTGCCAGCACCAGCCGATCGATGTCGGTCCGCGCCCAGCCATCCTTCATCGTCGGAATCGTCGGCGCCTGCAGCGGCTGGAACGACCACCAGTGCCGCGTCTCGTCGGTAATCTTGTCCGGCTCCGTGCGCACGGCCACGCCGGTCGCCGGCCAGGGTGCGCCCATCTTGATCCAATCGTTCAATACGCCGATCTCTTCGTCCGAGAGCTTGCCCCCCTTGGGCGGCATCTTGATCTCGCCCGTCTGGTGCACGGCCTGCAGCAGGAGGCTCTTGTCCGGATCGCCCGGCACGATCGCCGGCCCGGAGTCGCCGCCCTTGATCATCGCTTCGCGCGAGATCATCTGCAGTCCGCCGGCGGAGCGTGCCTGGTGGCATAATCCGCAGCGCTCGGCGAGAATCGGCCGAACCTTGCCCTCGAAGTATTCGTCGCCGGCGCCGCCCTTCACCGCGGCCGCGGTCAGCACCAGGCCCGCAGGCTTCGTGGCTTCCGCGTCATCCCAGATGGCGCCGGCCTTCACCCACTGGGTCAGCGCCGCGATCTCGCCATCGGTCAGCTTGTGGTTCTTGGGCGGCATCTTCAGGTCGCCCGTCTGCATCACGGCCTGGATCAGCAGGCTCTTGTCCGGATTGCCCGGAACGATCGCCGGCCCGGAGTCGCCGCCCTTGAGAATGCCCGCCCGTGAGTCCAGCCGCAGCCCGCCCATCTCCTCCGACGTGTGGCACTTGTAACAATTGTTGGCCAGTACCGGACGCACCTGCGCATTGAAGTATTCAACCGTACCCGTCGCTGCTGGAGCACCGGCGACCGTCTTCAACCTCGCGCCAGTGCCTGCGCTGCTCGAGCTACTTGCCGGCTTCGCTGCCGCGCCCTTCGCCGCCCCGTCCGTCGACTGCGCACTCGCCGGCACCGACGACGCCGCATGCATGTCCACCACCTGCTTCGCGCCGCCGGCCTCCTGACCGCGCGCCGCCGCGTGCACCGCGACCGACTTGCCCGCTAGTAGCGCTACCACCGTCAACGTACACGCGGCCCACACCCGGAGCCGTCCTATGCCAGATGTCTTCATGCCAGCTCCCCTAAACCCAAGCCGGACTCCTGCCCGGTCTGCGCACCGCGCGAGCAGTCTTCCACCCGTTCCATCAAGTTCAAAAAGTCCTGCCCATCCCGCTTCAAACTCATCCCCGTGGTGGCCATCCGGTGGTCGAGCGCCACGCTTGCACCCAGCTCACCCTGCTTGGCCAGTACAACGACGCGCGTGCCCAGGTAAAGCGCCTCTGCCGTGTTGTGCGTCACAAACACCACCGTCGGTTTCGTCTCCAACCAGATCTCCCGCATCATCCGCTGCAGGCTTGTGCGCGTCGCCGGGTCGAGCGCACTGAACGCCTCATCCATCAGAAGAATTTTTGGTTTCATCATCAGCGCCTGCGCAATCGCTACCCTCTGCTGCATGCCCCCGGAGAGCTGGTGTGGGTACTTATCCGCGTCTGCTGCATGCAAGCCCATCCGTTCCAGCTGTTGCATCGCTTCAGTTCGAACCTGGCGTTGAAACGCGCGGAAACTCGGCCGCAAGCGACCAAGAAGATGAAATCCCGCCGTCTCAGGTCCCATCCTAAGATTTCCGAGCACCGTTCGGTCGGGGAATAGGGAATACCTCTGCGGCACATAGCCACAAGCCGAACTCACCCGCGTGACCGGCCGCCCATCTACCGCCACCAACCCTCGCGTCGCTTGCTCCTGCCCCAGGATCATCCGCAGCAGCGTGCTTTTGCCGCAGCCCGTCTCGCCCAGCAGCACCACAAACTCGCCCTGCGCAATCTCGAGCTCGATCCCGTTTAAAATCGTCTTGGTCTGCTTTTTGCCCGTCGCGTACGCCACCGACACATTTGCGATGTGAATCGCAGTCGCTGCCGTCTCCACCGCAGCCGCCGGAGCCCGCCGCACCGCCTCTACGTCTGAAACCATGGATGCATCCTCCTGTTCAGCACGCGCAGAAACACGTCCACTCCAAACAGCAGCAGAGCCACCCAAAGCACATACGGCAGAATCACGTCGATGCCCATATGCCGCCGCATGATCGCGATCCGGTACGCCAGCCCGTCGCTTGCCGCAATCATCTCGCCCGCAAACAGAAACAGCATCATCGGCTTCAGGTTCAGTCGCAGGCTGTTGAGGATCTGCGGCAGAATCTGCTTGAACGTCACCCGGTACGCCACATCGAAGTCGTTCGCGCCCAGCGTAAACGCCTTGACCACCTGCTCCTGCGGCACCGCCCGGACCATGCCAATCACGTCGAGCATCATCGTCGGCGCCACGCCAATCACGATCAGCGCAATCTTCGACCACTCGTCGATCCCGAAGACGATAAACAGAATCGGCAGCAACGACAGCGCCACGATCTTGTCGAAGAACAGCAGAAACCGCATCCCGCCCGCATGCAGGTAAGGAAAGAGCCCAATGTGCAGCGCGATGAGCACCGGTGGCACCAGCAGCAGCAGCGCAATCCCAAACCGCCGCCCACTCGAGAGCGTGTCCTTCCAAATCATCGAGTGGTGAAACCGCTCCCACTTCGAAGCCCCGTCCGGAGCGATGTAGTCATCCTCCTCCGCCGGCTCCAGCAACGAGGCATGCACGCCCCCACGCAGCTGCGCCGCATTCGGCACAATCCGGTCTTCCGGATTCTCCACATGCCGTACCTTCGACGTGTGCACATACAAGAGCAGGCACACCAGGAAAAAGACAAACGACAACGCCTGCGCCACCCCGCGGTTCGGCTTTGCCTGAATATCGAACGGAGCAAAACTCATCGCGCCCCCAGCCTGAGCAACACCGTCCCCGTGCCCCATGCATCACGCTTCTTGCGATGCGTGGGAGGTACGCCCCCCACCCTGTCCGTCGATCTCAAAGCTTGCCCTGCGCCGCCGCTTGCATATACCCGGCATCGAACCGCAGCCGCACCCGATCCTTCTTCCCCTGCACCGACCCATCCGGATACAGAATCGCCACGTCATCCACCGACTTCGTGTCCTTGCCCAGCAGCCCATGCGCAAAGCAAAACTGCCGTACCAGGTCCATCTTCTGCTTCAGCACCGGGCTCGCCGTGAAGTCAGCCGCGGCCTTCGGCGCGGTAAACAGCGCCGTCGTCTTCAACTGCTCCCGGTATGAATCGACCGAGTCCCCCGATGCCCCGGCGCTTACCTTCAGCGCCTCCGCCTGCTGCGGACCGCCGCTTAGCCGCTGCATCGTCTCGTACCACGCCCCCGTAATCGCCTTCGCAAACTTCTGACCATCCGGCCGGTTCAGCACCTCGGTCCGCACCACCAGCAGATCCAGGATCTCCCCAGGAATCTGCGCCGAGGAGAAGATCGGGTGCACACTCTTGTCCACCAGGATCTGCGACACCAGCGGCTTCCACGTCACCACCGCCTCGTTCGACTTGTTGTTCAGGAACGCCGGTGCAATGTCCGAGTCCGATGTATTCAGCAGCTTCAGCCCACCCAGCTTGGCCTGGTTGCCGCTCAGCACCATTCCGCGTTCCAGCAGGTACTCGCTCACCGTCTTCTCGACCAGCATCACTCGGTGCCCCGGCAGCGTAGCAAACGTCAACCCACCCCGCACCAGCACCTGGTCGTTGCCATTCGAGTAGTCGCCCATGATCACGACCGTCGAGTCCACGCCCGCAGCCGCCGGCAGGTCGAGCGCCTCCATGTTCGTCATCGCGCAGGCATCGATGTTCTTCGAAACAAATGAGTCCAGCGACGCCGCATAATCAAACCGCTGCACCTTGATCTGAACGCCGTACTTGTCCGCCCACTTCTTCAGGATCCCCGACTTCTGCATGTAGAAGTAAGGGTTCCAGCCCGCATACACCGACCAGCCCACCGTGAAGCTCGGCGCCTGCGCACCCGCCGTCCCGACGCACCACAGCAAAGCAAAACCAGCGACAAGCAGGGACAGCCAGGAGCCACTCCTCGGCTTCGAAACGGGGCCGGAACAGGTTGAATGCATTGCCTCAATTCTAGGCAGGACAGCCCCAGCAAACCCCCAACATGGCTTCCCGCAATCCCAGGCATAGAGAACTGCTATGTAACTTATGCTTATGCGCTCCATAGTTCATCTCCATAGAGACGCCTCCCCCGTCCACTTTTTGTTCTAGTGAACAGACAGCAACCCCAATGCTCAAGCGGCGTGTCACGTCCATCGACGAAGGACCCGCGAAGCCTTTCCGCCGAGATCTCTCTCGCGGATACCAGGAAGGACGTGCCTTGCCCAAACGCTGCTTCCCCCTCGCCCTGCCGCTCACCTGCTGCGCGCTGCTCGTGCTTCCTACCCTTCTCGCGCAGGAGCCCGGCCTTCCGCCCGAGACCTCCGCCCCCGCGGCGCCGCCGGCGCGCCCTCGCCCACCCCGCATCGTTCGCCCCGGAGTCTCCACCCCCGGGGTCGTGCGCCCGCTCGACACTCTCGAAAAAACTGCCGTCTTCCCCGTCGAGGGCACACCCGACTGGTCGGTTGTCACCCCCATTGCCGTCTGGGTCTCCTCCGCCCGCGCCAACCACGTCGTCCAGCTCCTCGCCTCGTCCAACACCGTCGGCCTTATCGCCGATGTGCAGCGCCCCTGCGCCGGGCTCGCCTTCGGCTTCGACTCGCTCTGGGTGCCCAGTTGCGGTGCCCACACCCTCGAACGCCTCGACCCCGCAACCGGCAAGTCGATCGCCAGCCTCCCCGCCGAGGCCGCCAACTCCGAAGGCGGCATCACCGTCGGCTCCGGCTCCGTCTGGTTCGTCGTCAAGCCCTCCAAACTCATCCGCATCGACCCCAAAACCAACACCATCGCCGCCTCGCTTGACCTCCCCGATGGCTCCGAGAACCCCGCCTTCGGCGACGGCTTCGTCTGGGTCTCTTCCTTCGCCCATGACGCGCTGCTCAAGATCGACCCCAAATCCATGACCCTCGTCGCCACCATTCCCGTCGGCCCCAAGCCCCGCTTCCTCACCGTCGGGGATGGCTCCGTCTGGACCCTCAACCAGGGCGACGGCTCCGTCTCCCGCGTCGACATGAAGTCCGGCAAGCTCGTCGCGACTATCTCCTGCGGCATCCCCGGCCCCGGCGGCGAGCTCTCCTTCGGCGAAGGCTCCGTCTGGGCCGCCATGTTCGACTTCCCCATCACCCAGATCGATCCCAAGACCAACACCGTCGTCAAACAATGGGCAGGGCAGGGAGGCGACGGCATCCGCGCCGGCCTCGGCTCTGTCTGGCTCTCGAACCTCCGCCAGGCCTCCGTCTGGCGCTTCTCGCCGCAGCAGAAGTAACCCGAAAGGCTCAAGACTTGATCCAGCAGGACGAATCCATCCTCTGGCAGGAAACCCTGCCCGGCAACTCCACCTGGTCCCATATCCTGAAGCGCGGCACCGCGCTCCGCCTCACCGCCCTTGAGGACGCGCCGAACGTCGGCGCCCTCTTCCTCAACGCCGACAATCTCTCCGAACGCCTCAACCTGCCCGACACCCTCAAAGCCCAGCACATCGCCCGCCTCACTGCCGGCGCTGTCCTCTACTCCGACATGGGCCGCATCCTCTGCTCCATCACAAAAGACACCGTCGGCTGGCACGACCCCCTTGGCGGCTGCTCCGACCGCGCCCTCGTCCAATCCAAGTACGGCGAGCGCACCTACCAGCAGGCCCGCAACGCCTGGCATCAAAACGCCCTCGACGGCTTTCTCATCGAGCTTGCCAAGTACGGCCTCGGTCCTCGCGACCTCATGATGAACGTCAACTTCTTCTCCAAGGTCGAAATCTCGAACGACCCCGACTCCGACGGCGCCATGCTCTTCGTCACCGGCAACGCCGTCGCCGGTGACTTCGTCGAACTGCGCGCCGAGATGAACACCCTAATCCTCCTCAACACCTGTCAGCACCCCATGGACCCGTCCAGCGCCTACGCCTCCCGCCCCGTCGAGCTCACCCTCAAGCGCGTCCCGCCGCCGGCCCAGGACGACCCTTGCCGCACCTTCCGCCCCGAAAACGCCCGAGGCTTCACCCTCACCGAACGCTACTTGCTCTAACCTCAAGACAACCAGTCGTCGCCCGATGCCGCCTTTCCACGTCGTCATTCTGGCGTAGCCAGAATCCCCGTATTTTGCCGTTGCCATCGCCGTCGTACGTTTATCACTCCGGAAATCATCATGCCCGAACCCACACTCCAAACCAGCCCGCGCCAATCTTCCGACGCCCTCCTTAACCACACCGTCCCCGCCGGCGACTTCTTCCTCCACGAAATCCGCCAGGGCCAGTACGTCCGTCTCGTCGACCTCGAAGGCAACCAGGCCGTTGACACCCTCTTCTACAACGCGCACAACTACGCCGACCGCTACAGCGCACAGGACACCATCCGCGCCCAGGGCAACCTCTACCTCACCTCCGGCACCCGCCTCATCTCCTCCCTCCGCAACACCCTCCTCACCATCACCGCCGACACCTGCGGCCGCCACGACACCCTCGGCGGAGCCTGCTCCTGCGAGAGCAACCAGGTCCGCTACGCCCTCGACAAACACTCCATGCACGCCTGCCGCCAAAGCTTTCTCCTTGGCGCCCTCGACTGGTCCGCCCGCACCGGCCATCCGCTCACCAAGGCCGACCTCACCGCCAACATCAACTTCTTCATGAACGTCCCCGTCACCTCCGCCGGCAAACTCACCTTCGAAGACGGCGTCTCCCATGCCGGCAAATACGTCGAGCTACGCGCCGAAATGGACGTCCTCCTCGTCATCTCGAACTGCCCCCAGCTCAACAACCCCTGCAACGCCTACAACCCAACCCCCGTCCAGGTTCTCCTTTGGAACTCCTAACCCACCATCTGATCCCCCTCCAAGCCGTCATTCTGGCAAAGCCAGAATCCCCGTATTTGCCTTTTGCCTAACTCCGATCGTTCCTTGCCACGCCCTATGGTCACAAGATCTCTTCTCGCTCCCGCCATCTTCGCCCTTGCCACATCAATCTGCGCTCCATCCAGTCTTCTGGCGCAGCACGATGTGCACGCGCCGCTCCTCGCGCCCGCCAACCGAAAGCCTGCACCGGCCTTTCATCTGCTCGACGAGAAGAGCCATCGCGCTCAACTCTCGAACTACCGCGGCAAGGTCGTCTTACTTAACTTTTGGGCAACCGAATGCGGCGGCTGTGTTCTTGAGATCCCCTCCTTCATCGACATACAAAACGCCCACAAGGACGCCCCCTTCAAGACCGTCGGCATCTCGGTCGATATCCCGTACGACGGCTTGAAGGATGCCACTCAGGCCTGGTCCAAGGTCAAGCCCTTCCTCGCCAGCCATCACGTCAACTACGACATCCTCATGGGAGATCAGTCCATCTCGGACATCTATGGACTGAACGCGTACCCGGCAACCTTTCTCCTCGACAAGAAGGGAAGAATCGCCGCAACCTACGTCGGTGTCGTCAGTAAGCAGGATGTCGAACATAACGTCGACGCCTTGCTGTTGGAGCGATAGACCAGAACCGCCCCGCAGCAGCTGAGAACGCCGCAAACCCAACACCTCGCTAAACTGGAACAAAAAGCCGCAAACAAATTCCTATGTTCACCAAAATCCTCATCGCAAACCGCGGCGCCATCGCCACCCGCATCGAGCGCACCCTCCGCCGCATGGGCATCGCCTCCGTCGCCGTCTACTCCGAAGCCGACGCCAACTCCCTCCACGTCTTTGAAGCTGACGAAGCCGTCCTCATCGGCCCTCCTCCCGCCGCTCAAAGCTATCTCTCCTTCGAAGCCATCTTCGCCGCCGCCGCCCAGACCGGCGCGCAGGCGATCCATCCTGGCTACGGCTTCCTGTCGGAAAACATCGCCTTCGCCCGCGAGTGCTCTGCCCGCGATATCACATTCATCGGCCCAACTCCGGAAAACATGAGCGCCTTCGCGCTCAAACACACCGCCCGCGCCACCGCCCAGGCCTGCGGCGTCCCGCTCCTGCCCGGCACCGGCCTCCTCCAGGACCTCCCGGACGCCCTCGCCCAGGCCGAAACCCTCCGCTACCCCGTCATGCTCAAAAGCTCAGGAGGCGGCGGAGGCATAGGTATGCGCGTCTGCTCGTCCGCCGCCGAGCTCACCGACGCCTTCGACTCCGTCTCCCGCCTCGCTCAGTCCAACTTCGGCAACTCCGCCGTCTACCTCGAGCGCTACGTCGCCCGCGCCCGCCACATCGAAGTCCAGATCTTCGGCGACGGCCAGGGCAACGTCCTCGCCCTCGGCGAACGCGACTGCAGCACCCAGCGCCGCCACCAGAAGGTCCTCGAAGAAACCCCCGCCCCGCGCATCACCGAAGCCACCCGTCAGCGCCTCTTCGCCGCCGCTATCCTCCTCGGCAAAGCCGTAAACTACGCCAACGCCGGCACTGTTGAGTTCATCTACGATGACGACTCCGAAGACTTCTTCTTCCTCGAAGTCAACACCCGCCTCCAGGTCGAGCACGGCGTCACCGAGCAGGTCACCGGCATCGACCTCGTCGAGTGGATGGTCCTCCAGGCCGCCGGCGAACTCCCGCCCCTTGACAGCTTTCACCTCCACACAACCGGCCACTCCATCCAGGCTCGCCTCTACGCCGAAGACCCCGCCCGCAACTTCCAGCCCACCCCCGGCAAACTCACCCAGGTCACCTTCCCCACGCCCGACCTCGCCAGGGTAGAAACCTGGGTCGAATCCGGCGCCACCATCACCCCCTTCTACGACCCCATGATCGCCAAGATCATCGTCACCGCCCCCACGCGCCCCGAGGCCCTCGCCGCCCTCGACCGCGCCCTAGCCTCCACGCAAATCGACGGCACCGAGACCAATCTTCACTACCTCCGCACCCTTACCCGCTCGCCCGAGTTCACCGCCGGCACCGTCACCACCGCCTTCCTGAATACCTTCCCCTTCCACCGCAACGCCCTCGAAATCCTCGAAGGCGGCACCCAGTCCACCGTCCAGGACTACCCCGGCCGCATCGGCTTCTGGAACGTCGGCGTCCCTCCGTCCGGCCCCATGGACCACCTCAGCTTCCGCATCGCCAACCGCATCGTCGGCAACTCCGACAACGCCGCCGCCCTCGAGTGCACCACCATGGGCCCGCGCCTCCGCTTCGACGCCGACACCCTCTTCGCCCTCACCGGCGCCGATATGTCCGCGCGCCTTTCTTCATCCAGCGAGCGGGCCAGCCCAGTCCCGCGCTACACCCCCGTCCAGGCCAAAGCCGGCGACGTCCTCTCCCTCGGCGCAGCCTCAAAAGAAGGTGTTCGCGCCTATCTCGCCCTCCGCGGCGGCATCGCCGCCCAGCCCTACCTCGGCTCCCGCAGCACCTTTTTGCTCGGCGGCTTCGGCGGAGCCTCCGGCCGAGCTCTCCGCGGCGGCGACATTCTCCACCTCGGCCAGCCCGACGTAACCCTTTCCGAATCACTAGCCTTACCGGAAAACCTCGCCCCCACCCTCACGAAATCCTGGCAGATCGGCGTCCTCTTCGGTCCCCACACCGCCCCCGAGTTCTTCACCGAAGCCGACATCGACATGCTCTTCGCCACGCACTGGCGCGTCCACTACCAGTCCGACCGCACCGGCGTCCGCCTCACCGGTCCCAAGCCCCAATGGGCCCGCCCCGACGGCGGCGAAGCCGGCCTGCATCCCTCGAACATTCACGACAACGCCTACGCCATCGGCACCATCGACTTCACCGGCGACATGCCCATCCTCCTCGGCCCCGACGGCCCCTCGCTCGGCGGCTTCGTCTGCCCCGCCACCATCGTCCAGGCCGAGCTCTGGAAACTAGGCCAGCTCAAGGCCGGCGACACCGTCCACTTCCAGCGCCTCACCCTCGCCCATGCTGAAGCCATGGAGCACGCCCAGGACCGCTTCCTCGAGTCCTTCGCCTCGCCCCAGCTCTCTACCTTTGCCGCCCCTCTGCTCGCCTCGCCCGCTGATGTCGAAGGCTCCGACATTCCGCCACCCCCGCCCGACGTCGCCCTTGAACCCGCCGTCCTCCTCACCCTCGATCGCGGCCCCGGTCGGCCTACGAAGATGGTCTTCCGCGCCGACGGCGACAAATACCTCCTCGTCGAGTACGGCCCCCTCCAGCTCGACCTCCACCTCCGCTTCCGCGTCCACGCTCTCGAGCAGGCCCTCCGCGCCCGGAACCTCTCCGGCCTCATCGACATCACCCCCGGCATCCGCTCGCTCCACCTCCACTTCGACTCCCGCATTCTCCGCCGGCCTCACCTCGTCGACACCCTCGCGCGCCTCGACGCCGCGCTCCCGGACCTCTCCGCCATCGAGGTCCCCTCCCGCATCGTCCACCTTCCGCTCTCCTGGGACGATCCCCAGGCCAAACTCGCCCAGGAGAAGTACATGCAGGCCGTCCGTCCCGACGCTCCCTGGTGCCCTTCGAACATCGAGTTCATCCGGAGGATCAACGGCCTCACCTCCGTCGACGACGTCTATCGCATCGTCCATGACGCCAGCTACCTCGTCCTCGGCCTCGGCGACGTCTACCTCGGCGCCCCCGTCGCCACCCCCGTCGACCCCCGCCACCGCCTCGTCACCACCAAGTACAACCCCGCCCGCACCTGGACCCCCGAGAACGCCGTCGGGATCGGCGGCGCCTACCTCTGCGTCTACGGCATGGAAGGCCCCGGCGGCTACCAACTCGTCGGCCGCACCATCCAGATGTGGAACACCTGGAAGACCACGCCCGTCTTCCCGCCCGGCCACCCCTGGGCGCTTCGCTTCTTCGACCAGCTTCGCTTCTATCCCGTCTCGCCTGAAGAACTCCTCGACGCCCGCCGCCGTTTCCCCCGCGGCGACTACCCCCTCCGCATCGAAGAAACCACCTTCCGGCTCGCCGACTACGACCGCTTCCTCGCCGGCATAGCTGACTCCGCTGCCGCCTTCAAGCACATCCAGCGCGAAGCCTTCCTTGCCGAGCGCGAGCGCTGGGTCGCCGCCGGCCAGATGACCATCGTCGAGCCGGAAGAAGCCCCGCTCGACACCCCCGACGCCCAGGTCCCCGAGGCCTGCGAAGGCGTCTCCTCTTCCGTCACCGCCAGCGTCTTCCAAATCCCCGTCTCGGTCGGCGACCACGTCACCGAAGACCAGAAGCTGGTCGTCCTCGACGCCATGAAGATGGAGATTGCCATCCACGCCCACACCTCCGGAACCGTAGCCGAGATCCACACCAAGGTCGGCGCCCTCGTCACCAGCGGCCAGCTGCTCGTCTCCCTCCGCCCCGACTAAGCCAGAACCGGAGTGCAGCTAGAAGCCCCTGCTCTTTGGTTGTCATTCCCGAAGGGAATCTGCGTTTGTTCTTGCCAGGTAAGCAGATTGAAGTGAGATAAAATCTGGTCCACCACTACGAAAAGTAGTACGAGGTGACGGTGCTTTGCGTAAAGCGTGAATCGAAGACAAGCGTCTTGCCTGCATACCAAATGGCTCGCCGGCTCTTTTTTGCAACGCTGCTTCTGTCCACAGTCGCCAAAGCGCAAATGAGCCCGCCGCCCGCGCTTCGTTTCGACGTGGTGTCCATCCGCCCCAACCACTCCGGTGAGTCACGCGGGGTTCTCGCCATTCCACCCGACGGCAACCACCTGCTGGTAACCAACGTGCCCATGAATCGCATTCTGGCCTTCGCCTTCGATCGGCAGCGCAACGATCTTATCCTGGGTTTACCCGCCTGGGCTACCGAGGAGCGCTGGGACATCGAGGCGAAAGTCGCGGCGGCTGACCTGCCCGCCTTCCATGCCCTTACCTTTGTTCAAAGAAAGGCGATGCTGCAGCCCATCCTCCTCGAACGCTGCAGGATGGAAGTTCATGCTGGCACGAAGGAGGCACCCGTTTATGCTCTCGTTCTCGCGAAAAGCGGCACCAGGATGCGCGAGCAGACGCATCCCCTGTCGGCGGATCCTTCGCCGGATTGGGACCTCAACCAGAAACATGGCGAGGTCCACGCTCGCGCCGTTCCCATCGCCGCTTTGCTTTATGTCCTGAATGGAGCTTCGCTCGACCGTCAGATCCTCGACCAGACCGGCCTGACCGGCCTCTACGACTTCGATCTACTCTGGACATCGCAGGACGAACTGAATGCTCACGCTGCCTCCAAAGAGGCTGGTGTGGACTCCCGTGAACCGCTCTCTCCCTCCATCTTTGCAGCTTTGCCAGAGCAGCTAGGACTGCGTCTCGAGCCTACCCGGGCCGTCGTGGACGCCCTCGTCGTCGATCACATCGAGCGGCCCACGAGCAATTGAGCTCACCGCTTCAGCTACTACGCCTGCGCATCGCTCTCTATTTCGGCCGTATCGGCTGCGTCGCGGTCATCCGCGGAGCCGCATACCGCAAATCCGCATGCTGCGCACTCGGATGCCGCACCTTCGACACCCGCCTCTCGCTCCGCATACGCTGATCCGCCTCTACCACGTCTGCAGCGCAGCCTCCGGTTGGCTCCAGTGCGCAACCGACGCCTCATCACACCAGTCCAGCAGAAAAGGCATTGCCCTTTTATAGGCTCACACTCCGGAACCGTAGCCTAGATCCACACCAAAGTAGGCGCCCTTGTCACCAGCGGCCAGCTGCTCGTGTCCCTCCGCCCCGACTAACCCAAGCCCGAATGTGTTCGCTCTCACCTACCCATACCTCACGTATCCTGAGCGCAGCGAAGAGCGGCCCCACACTAACGTCGCAGCACTCCGGAGAAAAACATCAACACCCGTCTATCCGCATCCCGAAGCGTCTCCGCACTGAACCCGTGTCCCTGATCCGGATAGATATGCGATTCACATTTCAGTGCCGCCAGAGAACACAATCGAGAGAGTTGCAAAGCGTTGTACACCGGTATATTGCTGTCCTCGCCGCCGTGGAGAATCAGTAAGGGTGGCATGCCCTTCAACTCATGAAAGTACCGATCAGGCAGACTCCCATAAAACTCCGCAATCGCATCGGGTCCCTGTCCCTGGCTTCCAAGCGCCAACGCCACGGAAGCTCCAAGCGAATAGCCCACGACGACAACCGGGAAGCCATGATCGCGTTGAGACTCGTTGACAATCTTGCGCACCGCGGTGACCCATGCCGCGTAATTCTCGTCGCTTGCCTTCTGCCCATGTCCCGCTTCCAGGTAGTGGAGCAGCAAAACACGGTAGCCATGTTTGGCGAAGAACCCCGCCTGCTCCCGGTAAAACTGAGATGGGCCACTCACGCCGTGTAATAGGATCATCACCGGCAAAGTCGGCCCGTCTCCGAACCGTTCCATAGGAAGACCGTTTGTCGGGACCGGGTTCGTCCCGGGTCTCTCGGCGCAAAGAGTGCACACGTCAAGAGCGGTCAGCACAGTGAAGGTACCGCTTAGGAACCGTCGCAACCTCATCTCGTATCACCTCTACTTCGGCCACAAAGCCAGCGCGCCCGCCGTCCGCGGAGCCGCATACCGCAAATCCGCATGCTGCGCACTCGGATGTCGCACCTTCGACACCCGCCCCTCGCTTCGCATACGCTGATCCGCCTCTACCCACGTCGGCAGCGCAGCCTCCGGTTGGCTCCAGTGCGCAACCGACGCCTCATCACACCAGTCCAGCAGAAAAGGCATTGCTCTTTTATGCGCACCGCTCGTCATGTAAGCCCGCATACTTTCCTGGCTGTCCCACGCCGTCATCGTCCAGAAGGTCCACTTGCGGTCGGCTAACGTCGATCCCCGCTGGAAGCCTGGAGCTGTCTGGATCTGATTCCGCGTCACCAGCATCTGCCACGCAAACCGAGGCATAAACCAAATCGACCGGATGCGAAGACGGGTCAGGCTGACAAAAACCATGGTTACTCTCCCTCGCCACTCGCGCCCGGTGTCGCGTCCTAAGGGGCGGCACTTTCCTCGAACGTGGCCTTCTTCAGTGTCAAGCCCCAATCCCTTCTAAACCTCGCTTAAGTCGTTTCTGGTCAAGAGCTTAGCCGGAGAAAATAGTTGGCATAATCGCCCATCCGTTTCGCCAAAATAGAAGTAGAAGGTGGATCCAGCGTCGTTTCGCTCTTACCCGAAGTACAGACCTGAAGTCCGGACTTAACTTCAATCTTGTGAAGACTTTGCACACTTTAGTACCCCGGGGGGGCCTACAAGGACGAGCCTCGTAAGCGAGACTGAGCAGCCGCCGGGAAGCGGCAGTCTCTACTTCTTCTCCCCGGCAAGCTCCTTCGCCCGAGCCGTCGCCCGCTTCACCGCCTTGATCAGCGTGACGCGCAGTCCGCCCTCTTCCAGCTCCAGAATGCCGTCCACGGTACATCCCGCCGGCGTCGTCACCTGGTCCTTGAGCAGGGCAGGGTGGTAGCCCGTCTCGAGCACCATCCGCGCCGAGCCCAGCGTCGTCTGCGCCGCCAGCAGCGTAGCCACATCGCGCGGTAGCCCGACGTTCACGCCGGCCTCGGCCAGCGCCTCGATGACGATGTATAGGAAAGCCGGTCCGGAGCCGCTCAACCCGGTCACCGCATCCATATGCTTCTCATCAACCACCACCGTGCGGCCCACCGTCGAGAAGATGCGCTGCGCCACCGCCATCTGCTGCGCGGAAGCAAAGCGGCCCGCGCACAACGCCGTCACCCCCGCCGAAATCATCGCCGGCGTATTCGGCATCGCACGGATGACCGGCAGATCGCACGCCGCCGCCTGCTCAATCGACGCCGTCGTCACCGACGCCGCAAAGGAAAGCACCACCTTTGCGGGCGTAAGTGCCGGCCGTATCTCGGCGATCAGCACAGGCACCTGAACCGGCTTGACCCCAAGCAGAACTACATCCGCCCATGCCGCCGCCTCAAGATTGTCCGTCGTCACAGTCATGCCGAACTGCGCGGACAAAGCCATCGCCCGGTCTGCATGTTGAACCGTCGCCACCACCTGGTCGGGCCCTAACAGATTGTTCTTCAGAAATCCCTGCAGCAGGATGCCGCCCATCTTGCCCGCGCCCAGCACAGCAACCTTCAACCCAGGCATCAGCGGAGGCTGCAAGGAAGGCTTCAGTTCGACGTCTAACTCATTCATTCCGCTGCCTCTCTGATTACTTCTGTGCTGCAATCCATGTGTTTACCCGTTGCTCCAGAACGTCAAGCGGGAGCGCCCCTGAGTCGACGACCACATCATGAAATGCGCTCAGGTTGAACTTCACCCCCAGCGAATCCTTGGCTCGTGCGCGCAGTTCCAGGATCTTGAGCTGGCCCATCTTGTAGCCGAGCGCCTGACCCGGCCACGCAATATATCGATCCACCTCGGCCTGCACGTTGGTCTCGTCGATCGCGGAGTGTTCATGAAAGTAGTCGACCATCTGCTGTCGCGTCCAATGTTCGCTATGCACGCCCGTGTCGACCACCAGCCGGATCGCGCGCCACACATCCGCCTCCAAGCGCCCATAGTCGCTCACCGGATCCTGGTAGAAGCCGATCTCTTTGCCGAGCCGCTCACTGTAAAGCGCCCAGCCCTCGACGTAAGCCGTGTAGCCGAGGTGCCGCCGAAATTCCGGTAGGCTGGTCAATTCCTGCGCGATAGAGATCTGCAGGTGATGACCGGGGATGCCCTCGTGGTATGCGACAGCCTCAATCGGCGCGATCGCGCGCTCCGCAAAGTGGTACTCATTGATGTTCACCCTTCCGGGCCGCGAGCCATCCGGAGTGCCCTGCGCATACCAGGCCGCGGCCTGATCCTTGCCCAGATACTCCGGCATCTCCACCACTTCAAGCGGAGCCTTCGGCAGCCGGCCAAACAGTTCCGGGAGCTTCGGCTTCATCTGCTCTTCGTAGTGGCGGTAGCGTGCCAGCAGGTCCTCCTTAGACGTAGGGTGCTGCTTGGGATCCTTGGCCATGGCGGTCCCGAAGCTCTGAATGTCCGGATAGCCCAGCTTCTTCACGATAGCCAGCATCTCTGCCTCATCGCGCTTCACCTCGTCCAAGCCGATCTGGTGAATCTCCTTCGGCGTCTTGTCTAAGGTGGTGGAACGGCGGATGCAGAACGCGTAGTACGCATCGCCGTCCGCCATGGCCCAGACGCCCGGGTCCGTTCGCCCCGCCGGAACCTCCTGCGCGCGCAGGAAGTTAGCGAAACGCACATAGGCCGGCAGCACCGACGATCCGATCGCGTCCAGCACATCGGCCGTGATCCGCTTGCGCGTCGGCGCGTCGATAGAAGCAGGGAAGCTCTTGAGCGGCGCGGCAAACGCGCTCGTCTCGGGCGGCTGCCCGGCGATCTCCTCGGTCTGCTTGAGCACCTTTTCCATTAGATACGCCGGCTGCACGCGTTGGTCGTCGATGCCGGCCAGCAGGTTCTCCGTCGCCTGCCGTAGCTGAACCGGCATGGCCTTCAATCGCGTCACGTAATCGTCGTAGTCTTTCACCGTCTGAAACGGCCAATCCACGACCTCGCTGGGCAGGTCGGAGTGGATGCCGTGGAATTGGTTCACCGGCAGCTCCCACTCCTTGAACTTGGCACCTTCCTCATCCTCAATTAGCTCCCGCTGCATCAGCTCGGAGGAAAGCTTCTCCTGATCGCTCAGCCCGCTGGTGTCGATCGTCAACAGGCGGGTAAGGAACACACGATGGCGGCTGAGTTCGCGGTTGATCGCTGCCGGCGAGAGATCCGTCAGTTGGTCGTTGTAGCGGCGATCTCCGAGCGAGGAGGCAAACTCGGGATGCGTCTTCAGGCGATCCTCCCAAATTTGCCTGAAGAGCGCCGTCAGTGCCGCGGAACGTGCGCTCACGCTCTCGGTCGGGGTCTGGGCGGACGCAGACGGTCTTCCAGACACGAGGCCAAAGCAGAGCACGCCGGCGCACAGGCCGGCTCGCAGCCCGCATACAAGGAAACCAAAGATCCGCATAATCAAAGTTTATAACGTGCCTTTGTCACGCCGAAGGACGACGAAGCGCAGCAGAGCCGCTAGACCTCTGTTCCCATCATGCGGTAGAGAGTTGACCGGCTGATTCCCAGCAGTTCCGCCGCCTTGAGCTTGTTTCCACTGCAACGAGCCAAGACATGTTTTACGTGCCGGCGCATGACCTCTTCAAGCCGCAGGCCGGTTGATTCGAACGTACCTTGATCGAGTGGAGGAAGATTCTCCGGCTGAATGGGCAATGAACGGCCGGAGAGCTGCCCACAAAGCTGCCAGAGCTCTGCAAGATTGCCCCGCCAGCTATGGCCTTGCAGGCAATCGAGGGCCGCCGAGGTGAAGCTGCCCTCGCCGGCACCGAGCATCTCCGTCGCCAGTAGGCCAATGTCCTCGCTTCGCTGGCGCAACGACGGAACGCGGATCTCGAGAGTTCCCAGCCTCTGCGCAAGCGCGTGCTCCAGGTGGCCGGCGGCCAGAAGGCCTTTCAGTCCAGCGCCGCTGGTGAAGATGATCCGCGTGTCGCGCGGGATAAGCTGCAACTGCAGCATGAGAGCTTGTTGCACGGGCGCTTCGATGGATCCGAGTCCACGCAACACCAGCATCCCGGCCTGTGCCAGTTCAGATTCGGGAGTATAACGCTGGACAAAGTTTGCGATCGAAAGGATGCAAAGCGGACGCTGCGCGGCTGGACTGAGCCGATGCATTTCTCGAGCGACGGCTAGCTTTCCAGTGCCGGACTCTCCCGTGATGATCGCCAGGCGAAAGTGAGGCGCGATCCGGGAGATTTGCATCCGCAGGCGGCGTATAGCTTGACTTTCACCCGAGAGGACGTGTTCGGCGAAGGGTTCGGAGGTAAAGTGGGCGGCGTTCATCATCATTGACCTGAAGTCCTTATCGGCACTTCCCGCGCAAAGATGAGCCGCCCGAGATCACACGAAAGTGGATGACCCGTCCGGGGCATCCACTTTCGTCGCTGCTTCTTATACGTTGGCTTTGGCGCAGTATGCGTCGAAAGCTCGCGCGAGCTCCTGTGCAATGGCCGGCGCCGTGGAGGTCTCGATCGCTGAACGCTGCATCAGGTAGACCAGCTTGCCGTCACGCAGAATGGCGATAGCCGGCGAGGTCGGCGGGTGTCCGCCAAAATAGCCGCGCGCCTTCTCGGTGGCGTCCCGATCCTGCCCGGCAAAGACGGTGACTGCGTGGTCCGGTTTGGTGGTGTGCTGCATCGCCATCCGCACTCCGGGACGCATCTTGCCGGCCGCGCAGCCGCAGATGGAGTTGACGATCAGCATGGTCGTGCCGGGCTGCGCCACCGCCGCGTCCACATCGGCTGCCGTTCTCGCCTCATTGACTCCCGCACGCGTCAGTTCCTCGCGCATCGGGATCACCATAATCTCTGGATACATATGCCCTCCTCCAAACGACCGCTTCCAGATTCGATTGTATCGCGCAGTCGAGGTTTGCTGGGAACGTCAGGTGAGCCAGGTTGCCTTACTCTGGAAAAGTGAATCTACAGGAGCAGGTAGCCCTCGCGCCGTTTACTACCTTCAAGATTGGCGGTCCGGCCCGCTTTTTTGTCCGCGCGACAAGCGAGACCGAGCTGCTTGAGGCGGTGCACTTCGCCCAGGCACGCCAGATCCCACTTTTCGCACTCGGAGGCGGATCGAATCTCGTGATCGCGGACGCGGGCTTTCCGGGACTGGTGGTGCAGGTGGCCCTCGCCGGCGAGCCGCACGTCGAACACGCCGACAACTCAACTTTCTACCACGTTCCTTCTGGCTTCGATTGGGATGACTTTGTCCGCATCACCTGTGACCGGGGCCTCAGCGGCGTCGAGTGCCTGGCCGGCATCCCGGGCATGACGGGCGGCAGCCCCGTCCAGAATATCGGTGCTTACGGGCAAGAGGTCGCAGAGACGATCTCCTCTGTGCGCGTCCTCGATTGCGAAACGCTTAACTTACATTCGCTCTCCGCGGGCGAATGCGGCTTCGCTTACCGGCAGAGCCGCTTTAATTTACGTGCGCGCGGCCGTTTCCTCATCACGGAAGTCTCATTCCGGTTCGACCGCCGTGCCAAACCCAAACTGACCTATGCCGAGCTGAGAATTAGCTTCGCAGGCCGGCCTGACCCCACGCCACGCGAGGTCTACGACGCCGTCCGCGCCATCCGCGGCGGCAAAGGCATGGTGATCGACCCGAACTGCCCCGATCCCAACACACGAAGCGCCGGATCGTTCTTCAAGAACCCCGTCGTGACGCCTGACGGGTTTGCGCGCGTGGTCGCGGAAGCCGGAGTGGCCGCCGATGAAATTCCGCACTGGCCAGCGCCCTCTAACCAGGTCAAACTGGCTGCGGCCTGGCTGATCGAACGTGCTGGTTTCCCAAGAGGATTCGAGCTTGGCCCGGTCGGCATTTCGTCCCGCCACACTCTCGCGTTAGTTAATCGTACGGGCGATGCGAGCTGCGCCGATTTGCTGCGGCTTCGCGACCGGATCGTCGCGGAAACAACGCGGCGCTTCGGGGTTCCTCTCCTACAGGAGCCGGTCTTCCTGGGCTGATTCACCGCTGCAGGCGGGCAAGCAGGGCCTGCCGGTCCCGCGCGAGTACTTCCTCTGCCGATCCTTGCGCCACGATCCTGCCTGCCTCCATGCGCAGTACCTCCGCCCCGGCCGAGAAGACCTCGCCCAGGTCGTGAGTTACCTGCAGAACCGGAATGCCGCGGCTTGCCAGGTAGGCACGCAGATCGCGAATGATGTCCTCCCGCAGTTCGGCTTCCAAACCCGTGAACGTTTCATCGAGCAAGAGCAGGTTGCCGCCCGCGGCTGCAAGCGCACGAGCCAGCGCCACTCGTTGCGCTTCCCCTCCAGAGAGCTGCGAGGGCATCTTGTCGCGAAGATGAGTGATCCGGCAAAGGTCGAAAACGTTCAGCGTGGGGGCGAGTTCTCGCCGGTCTTTCTCGTCGCGACGTACAGGCGAGGCTCGGTACTGGACGTTTCGGAGGACCGAGAGGTGCGGAAACAGCGTGGGCCGCTGCGCCACCATGCGCATGGAACGTTTGTGCGCAGGCACAAAGACTTTGGACTGTGTGTCAGTCAGGAGAAGTTCTCGTTGCGGCTGGCCGGGCACAGAAGAGCGGGCCAGCACTCGACCCCGATCCGGCCGGTCAAGTCCTGCGATCATGCGCAGAACGCTGGATTTTCCGGCACCAGAAGGCGCGAACAGCACGGTCCAGGCCGCGGTAAGCGTAAACCTTACTTCGAGCGTAAGAGGGCCGAGACGGCGCAGCAGGTTGACGTCGTACTCTGTCCGGCTTCCCTGGAGCCGAGACGCAAGCTCCACTCCGGCGGCTTCAGCGGGATGAAGCAAGCTGTGTCCAGGAGGGACGGCTATAAAGGAAGATAAGGCCCAGGGCGGCCATTCCGATTAAGATCAGGGCGGTTTGGTTCGCGGCGACGTAGCTGCCGTCCTGGACCTGGTCGAAAAGGGAGATGGACAAGGTGCGCGTTTCGCCCGGAATATTTCCTCCGAGCATGAGCACGACGCCAAACTCACCGACCGTATGCAGAAAGGTGAGCACGGTGGCGCTCACCAGAGCCGGTCTCGCCAGGGGCAGCGTGACCTCGAAGAAGGTGCGAATCGGTCCGGCGCCAAGCAGGCTGGCGGTCTCCGCGTACTCGCGGCCGATCACCTGGAAACCCGCAACCAGGGGCTGGACGGCGAAAGGCAGGCTGTAGAGAACCGATCCCGCCAGGAGGCCTTCGAAGCTGAACGCTAAAGGATGGCCGAGCAGCCGAATTACGCCGCGTCCCACCACGGTCAGCGGACCGAAGCTCATAAGTAGGTAGAAGCCGAGTACCGTGGGCGGAACGACCAGCGGCAGACTGACCAGGACCTGTACCAGGCTCCGTCTCATGCGTGAGCCCCAGGTACGGGTTTCTTGGCCGGCCGCCGAAAGCCACCAGGCAAGCGGCAGACTGAAGGTCAGCAGCACAAGTGTAGTAGTTGCCGCCAGTCGCAGCGTCAGCCAAAGCGCCTGCCTGTCCATGCTGCGATTCTATACAGATGAGATCATTTAGCTCGCCGGGTCGAGCCCAAAGCGCTGCAGGTTATCCTGCACCTTGGGTGAGGTCAGCCACTGGAGAAATTTCTGCGCTTCCGGCAAATGGTGCGAGTTCTTCACCACCACGCCGCACTGGCGAATCTTCGGGTAGATAAACGGCACCAGAACGTAAGTTCCGACTTGCTGCATGTGCTCCGATTTCGCGAGCGTCAGCGATAAGAACCCCATCTGGGCGTTGCCGGACTCGACAAACTGGCCGGTCTGCGCGATGTTTTCCGCGGTCACCAGCTTGGGCTTTAGCTGGTCCGCAAGCTTTAGGTGGATCAGCGCTTGCGACGCTGCGAAACCATAAGGAGCATGTTCCGGGTTGGCGATCGCAATCCTAGTTACCCGTGGATCGGTCAGGAGATCCAGGTTCAGCGGCTGGATTGGCGAGTCCTTGCGCGCCCAAAGCACTAACTTGCCCGTTGCATAAGAGACCGGCTCCTTCCCGTCTGCCAGGCCTGCCGCCACGATCTTCTCCGGAAACGAGAAATCCGCGCTGAGAAAAACATCGAACGGTGCGCCATGGAGGATTTGCGTGGCCAACGTGCTTGACGAGCCAAACGATACGTCCAGCTTCACGCCCGTTTGCTGCTCATACTCCCGCGCCAGCACCGGCATCACTGGTTGCAGGTCCGCCGCGGCTGCAATCCGCAAGCTAATCGCGGTCTTCGCGGGTGCCTGGGCGTCAACCAGCATGGGGCCGCACGCAAGTAGACAAAGCAATGCTACGGCACGTCGACAGAAGTGCGCCCGATTCATATACCCTAAGCTCAAGGATGATCTCCACTCATCAGCTTCGATGCATCGGCTGCTTCTCGCGCATACCCGGCGAGCAGGCCGCGTCCGATTTTCGCTGCACGGCTTGCGGCTCGCTCTTTGAGGTCGTGTATCCGTGGAGCGAGACGCAAAGCGAGGTCCGAGGCGCGCAGGCTCCGCCGTTACCCGTGACCCGCTCCGCCAGCGTTCCGAACCCGTCCGCCCTGCGCTGGCTCTGGCAGGAGCGCCGCACCTCGTCGCTTGCCATCGACCAGTCCGGCGTCTGGCGCTTCCGCGACGTGCTGCCCATCGTCCGCGACTTCGACCAGGTCGTTACCCTGCGCGAAGGCAACACCCCGCTCTACGAGCTGCCGCGCGCCGCCAAGTCGCTCGGCATCCCCTGGATCCTTGCCAAGCACCAGGGCATGAATCCTACCGCCTCCTTCAAAGACACGGGCATGACCGCCGCGCTGTCAGTCGCCGCCGAGCGCGGCTTCCAGTGGGTCGCCTGCGCCTCCACCGGCAACACTTCGGCCGCCATGGCCGCCTACGCCGCGCGCGCTGGCCTGCGTTCCATCGTCTTCATTCCCGAGGGTAAGATCGCCTGGGGCAAGCTCTCGCAGTCCATGGACTACGGCGCGCTCACCCTGCAGCTCCGCACCGACTTCGACGGCTGCGTCCGGCTGGTGAACGAGCTCGTCCGCAGGCAGCCGATTTACCTGCTCAACTCGGTCAACCCATACCGGCTCGAAGGCCAGAAGACCCCCGCCTTCGAGATGCTGGAGCAGATGGATTGGCTTGTCCCCGAGCACGTCATCGTTCCCGGTGGCAACCTCGCCAACTCCTCCGCGCTCGCCAAGGGCTTCGCCGAAATGCGCCAGCTCGGCCTCATCTCTCGCGTGCCGCGCATCTCTATCGTGCAGGCCGAGGGCGCCAACCCGCTCTTCACCTCCGTGCGCGACAACGGCGGCCGCGACCTGACGCCCGTTGTCGCCGATACCCGCGCCTCCGCCATCCGCATCGGCAATCCCGCTTCCTGGCACAAGGCCGTGCACGCAATCCAGTCTACCGGCGGCTGGTGCGAGCAGGTCTCCGAAGCCGAGATCGCGCTCGCCAAGGCGCAGATTGGCGCCGAGGGCATCGGCTGCGAACCCGCCTCCGCCGTCACGCTCGCCGGTCTCAAGAAGCTGGTCGCGGACGGCCGGGTCGGCACGGAAGAACGCGTCGTCCTCATCCTGACCGGGCACACCCTCAAAGACTCCGATTACACCATCGCCTTCCACCAGCACCAACTGCTTACGGCGGGCGAAGAGGCCGGCATGGCGTATGCCGAGCTCGAGCAGCAGACCCAGCTGCGCAAGCCTCCCATCGTTCTCGACCCGAACGCGGACGCCATCCTTCGTACGCTCGACGAGCAAATGGCCCAGGTCTCTCAAGTCAGCTGAAGTCTTCAGCCTACGAGGTCTTGCTCATCTTGGCTTTCTTCGTTACCGGCATAATTTCGGGCTGCGCAGGTGCCGCAGCATCTGAAGTCTCTACCTGCTGACGCAGAGCATGCACCACTACCCGCAGCATCTCTTCTTCGGGGGCCGGCTTGCCTGTCCAGATTTCAAACTGCCGCGCGCCCTGCTGCACGAACATCTCAACGCCGGTGATTACCGGGATCCCTTGCTGTCGCGCCAGCCGGATCAGCGGCGTATCGATCGGGTTATAGACCAGGTCGAAGACATACTTCGTTTTCAGATCGTCTGCCGTCAGAATAGGCGCGCCGTTCTGCCCGGCCATCCCCACGGGAGTGGCGTTCAGGATCACGTCGAACGAGGTCTTCCGCACCGCCTCGCGCTTGATCACCTTGGCCCCGGACTGCTTGGCGAGCTTAACTGCCGTCTCCGGCGTCCGATTCAGCAGGAAAACCTCCGCACCCTTATCGCGCAGGCCAAACACCGCCGCGCGTGCCGAGCCTCCCGCGCCCAGCACCAGCACCTTCGCACCCTTCAGCGACAGCCGTTTCTCTAGCGGCACCACGATCCCCGCAACGTCCGTATTGAACCCGTATAGCTTGCCATCCGGCGCGCGCAAAATCGTGTTCACCGCGCCGATCTTCTGCGACAGAGGGTCCATGTGCTCCAGATGCGGCAGAATCGCCTGCTTGTGCGGCATCGTGATGGACACCCCCTGGACCGGAACCTGCCGAATGAGCGCCACCAGATCCTCGACGCTCGCCGTCTGCAGCGCCACGTAAACCGCGTTCACCGTCTCGCGCCGGAACGCCGTGTTCATCATCCTCGGTGAGAGCGACTTGCCCACCGGATCGCCCGCCACGCCATACACCTTGGTCGCCGCGTCCACTTCTTCCACGCGGTACGTCTCGACCAGCGCGCGCGCCGTCATCTGTCCGGGAGCAGTCTCTTCCCCGGCCGTCGCCGCCGCAAAGGTAAATTCTGACCCGGCCCGCAGCCCCAGCACCCGCGAGATCACGCCCGCGTCTCCCATGCACAGGCCGACGATGTGCGCCTGGTCGCTCACCTGCTCCACAAAGCGCATCAGCGTCACGTTGTCGACCAGCATCTTCGCCGTCGGAACGACCTTAAGGAAGTCCGGCTGGAAAGGCTCCATGCGCTTTCGGATCGCGTCCAAATCGCCGGTCTGCTCGAAGTCGTGATGGGAAAGGATCAGCCCCGCACCCGTCTCGCGCAGCTTTGCCAGCTCGCCCTTCTTAAGGGCCTCCGCCGACTCAAGCTCGAGGTCCAGCATCTGGCAGCCAGCCTGCGCGGCTTTACACAGCACGTCCACTTCGGACGTCACCGAGCCCTCAAACCTGCCACCGTTCTGCGCGCGACGGCAGGTGGCGATCACCGTCGCTGCGGTGTTATCGGCGAGAAACTGCTGGATCTTTGCTGTGGCCTGCAGCGGCTTCTCTAAGTAGTCCAGGCGAAACTCAAGAAACGGCGTCTCCTTGACGACGCTCGAAGCCTTGTCGATCAGCTCGGCGGTCGAGGCCCCGATCACGGAGGCGCACACCTTGCTGATGCGGGAACGAAGATGCTGGGTAGTGGCGCTGGTCAATGATTTTTCCCGTGGTGCAAACGCGTATCTTACAAAGGACATGGACGCGATGCAACTGCTTCAGGCCCGTACCTTAAGACTGGACAGAAGCGTCCTGGCAAAAGAGCACAACGGCCTGCGCGAGACTTCGGGCGACCCAGGCACCCACTCTTAGACGGGGAACTGCCGGGAAAGGAATCCTGCCTAGTATGCATATTCTGCAGGAAAGCGGGAACTTTGGAGGGTCATCATGATGCAAGTTTCCGCCTGGAGCGCGTTCCCCTGGCTTCGCCACGGCTTCAGCGAGCGGCATGGCGGCGCATCGACGGTCTACGGCGCGGCGTCCGCCGAGGACGGGGACCTGAATCTCGGCTTCACCTCCGCCGACGATTCCGGCCTGGTTCGCCGCAATCGCGCCATCGCCGTCCATGCCCTGACCGGAGACGCTCTCGCGCAGCTCGTTATCGCCCACCAGGTCCATGGCACCCACATCGAGCTCCTGCGCGAAGGAGACTCCAGCTTCCAAACAGCGGACGGCCGCAGTACTCTCACGGCCGACGGCCTGATGACGGACGTACCGGATCTCCTGCTCGGCATCCAGGCCGCGGACTGCGTACCGGTCCTCGCCGCGGACACCCGCCTCCGCGTCGTCGCCGCCTTCCACGCTGGTTGGCGCGGTACGGTCGCCGGCATCGTCGAGCAGGGCATTGCCCGCATGCGCGCCGAGTTTGGCTCCGCCCCAGAAGACCTCACCGCCGCCATCGGTCCCGCCATCGGCGTCTGCTGTTACGCGGTTGGCGAAGAGGTAGAAACCCGCTTCGCCGCCGCCTTTTCCTACGCCCCGCACCTCTTCAAGAAGCACGGAGACGCATGCCACCTCGACCTGGCCGAGGCCAACCGCCGCCAGATGCTCGCCGCTGGTCTTTCGTCGGAGCGCATCTTCCTCTCTCAACAGTGCACGGCCTGCGCTCAGCTCGCAGGCCGCCGCCGCTTCTTTTCGCACCGCGCTGAACATGGCCACACGGGGCGCGCCATGGGTCTCATCGGCATCGCTCGAAACATCTAACCCGCAGCAATGCCCGCATCGTAAGGTGGCCAAGCCTTTTGTTGTCGTCCAAGAAAAATCCGCGGTTAATCGCGGAGTTGCAAGCCAGGCGCAGCACATCAGACTTCCCTAAGGCACCATCTCCAGCTTCACCTCGACATCCAGGTGGTGCGTGTTGTCCGGCAGGTCAAGCGACCCCAGCGTGACTTGTCTACCCAGCGGCAAATAAGTGACGTTGTCCAGCAGCGTCTGGCGCAGCGACGGATCCTGCACACCGCCCGCGCTGGGCTTGTCTTCCACCACGCTCGAGCGCTCGATTCTCGACTTGATCTCCGCGCCATTAGCAGTCGGATTGAGCGTGGCGTCGAAATTCAAACCTACATCGAGATACGTCATCTGCGTCTCGGCAGCCTGGGTAGACTCGTTGAACTTGCCCGTAATCACGGGGATTTTGCTGCCCTGCTTCAGCAGCACGCGTTGCCCGGCCGTCGCCTCAAGCGTGATGTGCTGCGGCGGAAGACGCTTGCCGTTGTCAGTCTCGGTCAGCGTGTAGACCAGCCGGTACTCCTTGCGCGGTACATCGAGTTCACTAATCAGTTTCGTGGTTGTCGCAATCTCCTCGGGGAGCGCCTTGAGGACGATCGCATTCTCGCTCGGCACCAGGTAGAGCTTCACGGCGGGATCAAGCATCAGCCGCAATGCAGTCAGGACTTCGTTGCCATCGTTAGGCTGGACCGCATTCTTGAGGTGAATCGTCGTCAGTGGTGCGGCTTCGCGCAGATCTGATCGTTCTGCGCGCGTGATCGGCCTGGCTTGGGCTGGCGTCTGGCTGCAGGCCGTTGCCGTTAAAGCGCACGCAAGCAGGCCGCCTGCGATCCGCACGTATGCTGGGGTTCTCTTCTGATTCAAGGTCACTGGTCTTCTCCTAGGGTTATTCTGGGCCGCGTAATGCGTGATCCGTTCAGGCCGGCGAAGGCTGTCGTCTCTGTCTTCGCCGTAGCACTGCCGGAAGAGACGCAGCAGACAGGAGAAGGGAAGCGCAAGAGCCGGAGACGACGCGATAAGTTGCCCGATGCAAATATTTGAACAACATCGCCCTGAGCCGAGCCTTGTAAACTAAGGCTGGCGGACCGACACCCAGTCACCGCTCGAAAGGCATTCGATTGAAGGCATTGGTCAAGGCGGAAGCCGCCCCGGGGCTTTGGCTCCAGGACGTTCCCGAGCCCGAGATGGGCATCAACGACGTCAAGATCCGCGTCCTTTTCACCGGCATTTGCGGCACAGACCTCCATATCTTCGACTGGGACGCCTGGGCGTCCAAAACCATTCCCATTGGCCTGGTCATCGGCCATGAGTTTGTCGGTGAGGTTGTCGCAATCGGCGCGAACGTACTTGACGTTTCACCCGGCCAACTCGTCAGCGGCGAAGGCCACGTCGTCTGCGGACGGTGCCGTAACTGCCTCGCCGGACGCCGCCACCTCTGCGCCCACACCCGCGGCGTCGGCGTCGCACGGGACGGCGCCTTCGCCGAATTTATCGTCCTGCCCATGTCGAACATCTGGCATCACGCGCCTGGCATCGCGCCTGAAGTCGCCGCCATCTTCGATCCCTTCGGCAACGCCGTCCACACCGCGCTCGCCTTTCCGGTCCTCGGCGAAGATGTCCTCGTCACCGGGGCTGGTCCCATCGGCATCATGGCTGCCGCCGTCGCTCGCCACGCCGGAGCCCGCCACGTCGTCGTCTCTGACCCCAATCCGTATCGCCGCCAACTCGCCGAAAAGATCGGCGTCACCTGCACCGTCGACCCCACCGCCACGTCGCTCGCCGCGGTCCAGGCCGAGTTGCACATGACCGAGGGCTTCGACGTCGGCCTCGAGATGTCCGGCAACCCCAGTGCCTTCCGCGACATGCTCGCCAACATGAGCCACGGCGCAAGAGTTGCCATGCTCGGCATTCCCTCTCAGCAGGTCGCCATCGACTGGAATCAGGTTATTTTCAACCAGCTCACCCTGCGCGGCATCTACGGCCGCGAGATGTACGAGACCTGGTACAAGATGACCGTGATGCTCGAGTCCGGCCTCGATATCTCGCCCGTCATTACTCACCGGCTCAACTGGCGCGACTTCGAGCAGGGCTTCGCCGCCATGCGCTCCGGAAACTCCGGCAAGGTCGTCCTGGACTGGCGGGATGTCACGTAACCTCGCTTTCGGCATCACAAGCAAAGGTTCGGCGTCATGCTGCGGCGTTCACCCTGTACGGGTCTCGATTTACACTCAGCGAGAGCGCTTTTTCTGACGAGGGCAGGAGGACTTCTAAAGGCGAATGGATCAAAGCAACTGTAACCCGACCGGCCGGACCGTTATGCAACCGGATAGTCTATTCGAGCGATGCGCGTGGTTTTACGCGCTCTGCCGCGAATATCTGTTTCGCGATCACACCCCGGAGATCGTTCAATCGCTGTTCCCCGACGAGCCACCCACCCCAGGCACCCATCTGCTGGAACTCGGTTGCGGTCCCGGCTTCTACGCATGCCGTCTGTCTGAGGAACTTCCCCGCATCCGCACCACGGGTATCGACCTCTCCCATAACCTCATCAAGCGTGCTCAATCCCGCGCCCGCAAGTTCCGTCTGCCGAACTGCAGCTTTGAGCATGCCGACGCCCACGCGCTGCCCTATCCGACCGGCTCCATCGACGCCATCGTGGTCTCGCGCCTTTTTCTTATCGTGCCCGACAAAGAGGGTATCGTCGGCGAGGTCTTCCGCGTCCTCCGCCCCGGTGGCCGCTGCTTCATCGCCGAGCCCACTTCCGGCTTTCGCACCCGCTTCCCGCTCGCCTTTCTTTGGCTGCTCTCACGCCTCACCACCAGTCCCGCCGGGAAGTACCGTGAGCCGCAGCAGGCTGACGTGATGAGCCGCCCCGACTTTGAAGCGCTCATTGCCACCCAGCCCTGGGGATCGATGAAGCTCGAAGCCGACAACTGGTATCAGTACGCAGTTTGCCAGAAAGGCCTGACCGTTTCTGCCCTCGAAGACGTCATCCTCAACCAGGCCCGGGTGCTTGAACTCCGAGGCGCCTTCTAGCGCATGTCCGTCCTCGCCTCCACTCGCAGCCCATATCCTATCCTCGATCCCGCGCACCCCATCCCGGCGCTGCGCCACCTCTGCGCGCTCACCGTTATGGCCAAGGCGCCCCGAGCGGGCCGCGTCAAGACCCGCCTCTCGCCTCCGCTCACCCTCGACCAGACCGCCGCCCTCAACATATGCTTTCTCCGCGACACCACGGAAAATCTCGCCACCGTGACGCACGGAGCCGGCCTGATCTCCTACACCCCCGTCGGGGACGAAGTGCTCTTCGCAGGCCTTCTGCCTGATACCTTCGCCCTCGTCCCGCAGCGCGGTGACGGCTTCGGCAAGCGACTACTCTACGCCGCAGAGGACATTCTCGCGCTTGGCTACGGCTCCGTCTGCCTCATCGACTCCGACTCGCCAACCGTTCCGGCGGCAGCCTACGCTCAGGCCGTCCAGGCCCTCGCTGCACCGGGCGACCGCGTCATCCTCGGCCCCTCGCACGATGGCGGCTATTACCTCATCGGCCTCAAGCAGGCACACCCCGAGCCCTTCGACCGCATCTCCTGGAGCACCTCCACCGTCCTCGCCGAAACTCGCCAGCGCTGCGTTGAAGCAAGCCTTGAACTTGTTGAACTCCCCCTCTGGTACGACGTCGACGATGCTGCAACTCTCGCGCTGCTCGAAGCCGAGATACTTCAAGACCAGGCACCCGCCTTCACCTCGCTCCCTGGCTACTCTGCGCCACATACCCGCCAATTTCTCTTCGACATGCACCAAACTGCCGCAAGCCAAGGAAAGTCTGCGTGAGCGTCTCGAGCGCCAACCTCTCTGCCATGCATACCCGAACGGCCTCCTGGCGCGAACTCCGCCCCTGGCACACCAACATCGCGCTCCTCCTGCTCGGCTTCGGCATGATCGCCTACACCCGCCAACTGATCCGCGAGTACGACCATTACAGCATCGGCTTTTCGGGCTGCTCCGCAGCTCACCTGATCCTCTACGTCGGCGCTGTCCTCATCTTCCTGCTCAAGCCCTCGAACACCGATCGCTTTACTTTCCCCATCATCCTCGCCGTCGCCATAGCTTGCCGCCTCGTCGTCCTCTTTCCAGACCCCGAGCTGTCCTCAGACGTCTATCGCTACGCCTGGGACGGCGTCGTCCAGCACGCTCATATCAGTCCATACCGCTACGTTCCCGGCAGCCCCACGCTCGCTTTCCTCCGCGCGCCCAACTACGACCTCTTCAACAACATGAATCGCCGCGATTACGCGCACACCATTTACCCTCCCGTCGCGCAGATTCTCTTCTACTGCATCACCTGGATATCCCCAACGGTCACCTTCATGAAGATGGCCATGGTCCTCTTCGAAGGCCTAACCCTCATCGGCCTCATCCATTTTCTCCGCATCTTCGGCTTCCCTCGCGAGTGGACTCTCCTTTATGCCTGGTTTCCCATGCTCATCTGGGAGATAGGCAGCTCCGGCCACCTTGACTCGGTCGTCATGGCCTTCCTCGTCTTCGCGCTGCTCTTTCGCTATCGCCGCCAGCCCGTCCTAACAGGCCTTTTTCTCGGCCTTGCCGTTCTCACCAAGTTCTACCCCCTCGTCCTCTTTCCAGCCCTCTACCGGCGCGGCGACTGGAAGATGCCTGCCACCATGGTCGCCCTCGCCGCCTTCACCTACTCCCTCTACCTCTCCGCCGGACGCCTCGTCTTCGGCTTCCTTGGAGGCTATGTCCAGGAAGAGGGCATGGCTACCGGCTCACGGTACTTCCTGCTCGAGTTCGCCCAACACCTCCCCGGCCTGCACACGCTCTCAAACAACGTCTATTTAGTTTTCGCCGTCGTCATCCTCCTCGCACTGACCATCTGGGCCTGGCGCACTGCCTGCCCACCCCAAACTTGGACTACGACCCCGCGTGCAGCCTTCCTGCCACCTGCGCTCGGCCTTGGCCTCGCCCTGATGCTCCTTTTTTCCCCGCACTACCCCTGGTACGTCGCCTGGCTCGTCCCCTTTCTCGTCCTCATGCCGTCGCTCACGCTATTTACCTATATCGGCGGGTTGTTCTATCTCTGTACTACATCTATCGCGGTAGGCTCCGGACCAAAGCAGTATCTGCTCAATGAGATCCTTTACTCCTCTGTCGCTATTGCTTTTATCATTGAGTTAGCCTTGCGCCGCCTGCCCCAAACCCGAACCTTCTTCAACCGTCTCCCTTCTCCGAGGCCTCTATGAGCACCCTGCTCCCCATTCTTCCGCCCAGTGACCTGCTCGACAAGCAAACCGACACCCTCAGCCCCGCCGCGCAGGCCGCCGAGGAAGAAAAGAATCGCATGCGCCGCTACTTCCAGAAGCCGGAAGAGGCGCTCACCACCGTCGCCGAGCAGGAGCCCGTCTGCCTTTACCTTGAGACCACCAACCGCTGCAACCTGCTCTGCACCACCTGCCCCCGCACCTACGAGCAGCTCGAGCCCGAGGCCGACATGCCGTGGGACCTCTTCACCTCGCTCATCGACCAGTACCCCAACATCGCCCGCGTCGTCCTCCACGGCATCGGCGAGCCCATGCTCGTCAAGGACATCGCCCAGCGCGTCAAGTACCTCAAGGACCGCAACATCTACGTCCTCTTCAACACCAACGGCACCCTGCTCAACGCCGCCAACGGCAAGGCGCTGATCGACGCCGGCCTCGACGAGCTCCGCGTCTCGCTCGACGCTGCCGAGTCCGAGGTCTATCAAATGGTTCGCGGCAAGGACTTCTTCGCGAAGATCGTCGAAAACGTTGGCAACTTCACTCGCCTCCAGCGCGAGTTGAACGCGCCCAAGCCCCGCGTCAGCCTCTGGCTCACCGGCCTGCGTGAGACCGTTGACCAGCTCCCCAACTTCGTCCGCCTCGCCCACCGCGTCGGCGTCTTCGAGGTCTACCTCCAGCGCCTCGTCTTCTTCGATGACCCCCTGAGCGACCAGTCTCTCGCCCGCGCCGAGTCCGCCCTGTTCGAGCACACCACCACCCGCGAAGAGGCCCTCATCCAGGAAGCGCAGGACGTCGCCACCTCGCTAGGCGTCATGTTCTCCGCCTCCGGAGCCGTCGACCCCGGCGAATCCATCCGTAAGCAGCGTGACGACGCTCCCTGGTCCCTCTGCCGCCGCCCCTGGTCGCTGATGTACATCACCGCCAACGGCCGCGTCCTGCCCTGCTGCATCGCCCCCTTCAGCATGAAGGGTTACGGCTCCTTCACCCTCGGCGACGCCACGCAGAACTCCCTCCGCGAGATCTGGAACGGCAACGACTACCAGCAATTCCGCGAAGGCCTACTCACTAGCGCCCCACCCCCCGCCTGCGCCAACTGCGGCCTCCGCTGGAGTCTGTAAGCCACGGTGCAAGCTCAGACGAGTCGGTTGACTGTCTGGTTTGCTTCGTGGGTAAGTCACAAGGTCTAAAAGCTCCCCAGTGGAGCGTTAGGCTGTAGGCGCGTTGATAGCTGACGAGCAATGCGTTTAGCAGAACTTACAAGGCTGCCTTGACTCCCTGTGCCCTTATTCCCACAATCAGCAGCCAGAGCATGGCGACAATCTCCGCAAAGAATACTGGTTGTAGATAGTGGAACATTGCATTCGCTACCGTCGCCGGAGAAGGTCCCGAGCACATCATCGAGAGAGAGTGCGAGTCGGTGTAGTCTCGGAAAGGCGACAGCTAGCTTTATCAAAGTGCGCCTTTGCTCTTGCCAGGCGTCACAGACACACTACCGAGATGCAGGAGGAAGCGTTCATGGTGGAGCGGAAGGTAGTTGTAATTACAGGTGCAAGCAGTGGCATCGGTCGCGCGACGGCGCTTCATCTCGCTCAACGCGGAGCGAGCGTTGTCTTGGGAGCACGGAGTGAGGAAGGCCTCGTGGCGCTTGCAGACGAGATTGGGGCTATGGGAGGCAGCGCAAGCTATTGCGTCACCGACGTTCGTAAACGAGAGGACCTTGTGCGGTTGGTTGCTAAAGCTGTGGAGACTTACGGGCGGCTGGATGTACTGTTCAGCAACGCAGGAGCCATGCCGATCAGTCTGATGAGCGAACTTGCGGTGGACGATTGGGAGCAAATGGTCGACGTCAACTTGAAAGGCGTGCTGTATGGCATCGCGGCGGCGCTGCCTGTTTTTCAAAGCCAGGGATTCGGTCACTTCATTCATACATCCTCAACCGCAGCACGTAAGACCTCTCCAAATATGGCTGTTTATTCGGCGACAAAGGCCGCAGTGCTGGCTCTCTCCGATGGTCTGCGGCAAGAACTGGCTGGCCAGATTCGCGTGAGTGTTATCGCACCAGGATTTACGGATACGGCCTTTGTCGAGCATATGAAATCACCCGAGCTCAAGCAACAGATGAAGGAGGCCGGTGAGCGATTTGCTATGTCGCCTGAGACGGTCGCACAAGCGGTTGCCTATGTCATAGACCAGCCGGATGGGGTCAATATAGGAGAAGTGATTCTTCGTTCGACCGCGCAACCGTGAGTGGCGTCGCTCATTCGTCGGCATGAGGCTTTTGGGTGCGGTTGCTATCGCTCTTTGCTGCTGTGCCCTAACGGCGCTGGCATCCGCCACTTTCCGGCCCGGCGAGATCACTGATGCTTTCGGCTGGCAATTAGAAAGAGTCTGGGCGAAGTGTGATATGTCCACCGTTCGCGCAATGCTCACCGATGACTGCGACTGGATGAGCGTCGTCGGCATGCATTGGCATGGCCGTGACGAGGTAATCGAGATGCACCATGTGCTGCTCGAAGGGCGCTACAAAGGGTTCAACTTTCACACGCTGTCGCATGAGGAAAGTGAGCTGTAGCAGATGGAGCTGGAACGTAGTTATTCCAGAGGACTGGAGTGGGAAGGCTGAGGGTAGCGTTCTGGATCGGGAGCGGCTTCGGCTGACTGTCGAAAAACGAGGGAGCGTAGCCGTTGGCCGGCAGAGGACCTTCTGGAAGGAAGCCGAGAAACATGTAGGTCGCGGCGACGAGCTGGGCGCAGAAATAATAGCCGGTGGTGGGGATGTGCAGCACGCTGCCGGTGAGATACGTGAGGAGCAGTCCGGCCGATTCGTCCAGGGTGGTGGCTGGCAGCGTGGGGCATATCTTCGCAATGAGCTCGGTGAACCAGTGAGGAAAGGTCGCACCGTCGCCGGGGAAGGGCAACCCATCGTTAGCGGTGATCCAGGTGACGAGCGCGGCGTAGTCGATAGGGTGGTTCGGAGTGAGCTGGCACCAGGAGAAGCCGCTGATGTTCATGATAGATACGTAGTGTGCGAGCAGTAAATCGAGATTCGCGACACGAGTGCCAGGGTGCATTGCATTCTTGTTGTAGGGGTCGGGAAACTCGATATCGTTCCCGGGAGCGTCCCAGAACCAGAGATTATCCTGCTCGTCGCGCAGCACCATACCCACATGCGAGTAGCCGCCGCCTTCCATGAGGTTGATGAGAACGTCCAGACCGGCTGAGCCTTCAAAGGAGAGGACGTCGCCCGTCTTGAGCTGCGAGCGAATGTCGGCGTAGTTCTGGGCAGGAATGACAGGCAATGCATGAGCTCCTGAGGGAAGGAATGCAGAGAATGTAACGGAAAAAGGAAACAGCGTCGAGCAGAAAATCAGGCGTGCGCAACAGTCAGGACGGTTATGTCATCCGACTGCGGCGCAGGCGCGGAGAAGCGGTGGGCCGCAGCGGCAATCTCGCGCGCGGAGCAGGCGCTAATGGCGAGCGTCCGGTCGAACCCGAAGAGCTCACGGGTATGCGGGTGGAACGCCTCCACCACACCATCGGTGAGCAGCGTAAGGGATTGACCGCGCGGGAGCAGGACCGAGCTTTCGGTATAGACGACATCGGACGAGAGCCCGAGTGGGAGCGACGCTTCGAGGGCAAGGGCCTGGCCCGCGAGATATGGCTCCAGGTGTCCGGCAGAGCTAATAAAGACTTCGCCGGACGCGGTGAGCCGGAGCACGATGCAAGTGGTAAAGCCAACGCCGCGATGGTGCAGGCGGCGATTGAGGACGTTCAAAATGGCAGCCGGGGAAGAGGTGTAATCCGCCGCGGTGCGCAGGGTGCCCAGAATCACGGCTACGGTCATGGCTGCGGGCAGGCCTTTGCCACTGACGTCGCCGAGCGCGATGAGCGTGCCGGCGTCGCCCGGCAGCGGAATAATCTGGAAGAAGTCTCCGCCTACTTGCTGCGCCGGCTGGTAAATGCTGTCGATCACAAATCCGGGAATGGATGGGACCTGTTCCGGGATCAAAATATTCTGCACATCGCGTGCGGCTTCGAACTCGGCCGAGGAGCGCTGCTCGTCGTGGCTGACGTGGATGAAGCGGAAGAGAAGCACGCCGATCAGGCTCGCAAGCAGAAACCAAACGGCGACATCTTCCGCGCCGACACCGACGCTGCCAAGATGAAGCACGCGCGGGTACCAGAAGTGCCCAGGAAAAACCTGAGAGAGAAAAGAAAGAAAATTGATGCAGACGAGAAAACCGAACGACGGCACGAGGAGCTTGCTTTCCGTGACGTCGAGGCGCCAGGCGCGCACGAGCAGGCTGACGAGATACGCCGTCACCATCAGAAGGAAGAGGATCAGCGCGAGTTCAAACAGGCGCTCGGAAAAGAAGCCCAGGAGCGGGATCAGCAGCGAGGCCGCCTGAAACGGGCGGGCCAGGCGACGGCCTTTAACACGAGCAAGATAGAGTAGAAATTCAAGAAAGCAGATCATCGCGAACCCGGCGACGTAGCGGTAAATGAACAGTGCAATCGCGGAGAAGGGCCACATTCCGGAGCCGAGAGCGACTCGGCAAGCAATGTAGTTGGCTTGCAACAAGCCGAAGACAGCAAGCCACAGGTATTCCGGCCGGCCCGCCTGTGCAAGATAGAGAACGCCGGCAAATAGACCCAGTGCGAGAGACAAGACAACGCCGAGGATCTGCGCCGTGAACTGTTCGTCGAACTCCTGGATGCGGTGCAGTTGGGCGTCGGTCGCAAGGGCGGAGGGGCTGCCGAGATCGAGCGAGACGAGCGGCATAAACGCGATGCGGTAGAAGTGCGGGGCCACGAAGCGAATGGCGAGCAGTGTGTCCGGACTGGACGGCAGCGCCATGGCAAAGGGCCTGGGTCGCTGCAGATCGCCGCCCGCGACTCCGGGGCTTTCGCCGATCAGTTTGCCATTCGCGTAGACCTGGTAAGGAATGCTGCCCTTCGTGTTGAGCAGGAGGGCAAGAGGACGGCCATGGACGGCCATGCGGATGTGCATCCTGATCCAGAGATGGTTCGGGTCCGGTGTTCTTGCGGGCAGCAACGCTTTGGCCGGCAGGCTGGACCAGGCCGAATCGTCGAAGGCCGGCGACGCGATGCCTGGGACTTCCGATGCGCTGTAGCGCCAGGGAATTTGAAAGGTTGCCGTGCCGTCAAGGTCAGACCGGTCCAGGCTGATATCCGTCGCCTGGGCGTGGAGCATCGCTGGCCAAAGAGCCAGAAGCAGCAGACTGGCCGTCAGGTGCAGATGGCGGAGAAGGCGCATTGGGTGTACCGATCATAGTTTAGCTGCCGCTCAGCTTGCACTGTGCGTCATCAGGAGTCGCGCCGCGGCATGCCCTGATGCGAATCTATTTGGATGAGGTACACTTTCGCAAGTTCAGTCCTACAACGGAGATACCGCTCGTCTGAGCGCCGGGCAGCGGCGGTTGACTCGCTGTTTGGATGGCAGGCATCTCTCAACCGGTCAACTTGCGCAAACGAATTTACAAGGAGAATTGCGATGAGCTTGAAGTTCACAACACGCCAGGAGGATGGCGTTACCATTCTCGATCTTAGCGGTCGTATCACCCTGGGTGAGGGTTCTCTAACAGTGCGCGACGCGGTGCACGAAGTGCTGGGCAAGGGATCGAAAAAGATTTTGCTCAATCTGAAAGACGTCAATTACATCGACAGCTCAGGCCTGGGTGAGTTGGTGAGCGCCTACACTACCGTGAAACATCAGGACGGCGAACTGAAGTTGCTGCACCTGACCAACAAGGTGCACGATCTGCTGCAGATCACAAAGCTGTATACGGTCTTCGATATCGCGGACAACGAAGCGCACGCGGTCTCCTCCTTCCAATAGGTTTGTGAAGCTGTGAAGCGGGGCCAAAAATATCTGTAAAGGTTCCGGTGATGGTGAGTTAGTTAAAGGCGGCGCAGGCGGATTTTTCATCGAGGTGGAGGCTGGTGTACTTGGTCATGCCGACCATGGTGAAAACTTTGACGAAGTGAGGATTGAGGCCGAAGGTGACGATCTTCTGACCTTTCTTACTGGCAGCAATCATCATTTGGATGACAAGAGCGATGCCGGAGGAATTAAGGTACTCCACCTTGGAGAAGTCCAGGAGGATGCGCTTGGCGGATTCAGGAAGCGCCTCGTAGGTGCCGGTCACGGCGACCTGCGAGGTGCTCGTAATATCGCCGGTAAAGCGGATGACCGTGATCGACGACCCCGCAGAACAGGGTACTTCTTCGACTTTTACTTTAGTAAGCTGCTCCTGCATTTTTCGTTTCTCCGCTACTTTCCTGGGGTTAGGAGTTGCTACGGTCAAGGTGGATGACCATGCGGGCGTAGCTTCCGGATGGCGGGGAGCTGACCCATTCGGCTTCGTCGACGAGAGCCTGAATGAGGAACATGCCCATGCCGCGGGGATCTTCTTCGCCAAGCATCTTCTTGTCGATGTCCGGCGGAAGAGTGGCGTGCTGCGGGCCGTCTCCCGTGTCGGTCACTTTGACTTCGAGCGAGTCATCGGCGATCGACAGGACTACGCCGATGGAGAGGGAGCCATCGAGCTTGTTGCCATGCTCCATGGCGTTGATGCAGGCTTCGGCGACCGCGGTTTTGAGGTCTTCGACACGATCCTCGGCGAAGCCCATCAGCTTGGCGACGCTGGCCGCAGTGTTCATCGCGACTTTTTCGTAGCCCAGCTTTGAAGGCAGCCGAAGCTCAATGGTGTGATCGTTCTCAGCCTGCTCGATGCCCGTTATGCTCAAACGGCCGCCTCCTCTGGTGCTGGTGCAACGGCTCGACGCAGGAGGACGAGCGCGGTCATGTCGTCGGTCTGCTCCTGGCCGTCGGAGAACGCGTCAAGCGTCGACCAGAGCGATTCGAGGACTCCTTCGGACTTTACAGAATTCGCGCCGCAAAAGGAATGCAGAAGACGTTCCTCACCAAACTCTTCCTCGCCACGAAACACTTCAGTCAACCCGTCGGTGTAGACGAGAAGACGGGAGCCGGGTGGGAGCGGGTGGGATTCGACCGCATAGGTGGAGAAAGGAATGAGGCCGACGGGGGTTCCGGAGGCGCTGAGTTTGGTGATAACGCATTCGTCCGAGTCTCCGTTCTTCGGTGTGATCAGAAACGCCGGATTGTGGCCCGCGTTGACAAAGTGCATGGTATCGCTGAGCGGATCGAGTTGAACAAAGAATGCAGTGACGTAGCGGCGTCGGGATTGTTCGCCTTCACCGTAGTGAAGCAGGTTCATGCGCGTGGCGATCTCGAGCAGTGGGATCCCGGCATTGACCATCGCACGGAAGGCCGAGCGAAAGCTGGTGGTGACCAGGGCCGAAGCCAAGCCTTTGCCGGCGACATCAGCGACCACCATGGTGACGGGAGCATGAAGCTGGCTGTGCGGGGGTGGGAGTATGTCGAGGTAGTCGCCGCCGACCTCGTAGCAGGTGACGGAGCGCATGGCGAGGTCGTAGCCGGGAATGTTCGGCATCGTTTGCGGTAGAAGCGAGCGCTGCACGTTGCGAGCGGCTGCAAGGTCGGCTTCCACGCGCTGCCATTCGAGCGAACGCTGGTGGAATCGAGCGTTTTCGATAGCAACAGAGGCCTGAATGGCCAACGACTCGAGAAAGTCGAGTTCATCGAAACTTAGAGTATGGTTCGGTGGGCGGACGATCACAAGTTCGTCGAAGATCACACCGGCTTTATCGTAGAGGGGAAAGGGCGTGAGCAGGTCGGGATCGGCTTCCTCAGAAGAATCCCCGTAGGAGTGGGGTGTACGGGCGAAGAAAGCGCCGGTGACTTCAAGCTCTCGAACAACGATGCGCAGGACGGTCGTAAGCACTTCCTCAAGAGCGATGGTCGAGTGGATCATGCGGCTGGCCTCAAGCAGCGCCTGCAGCCGGATGACCTGTTGCTGAGCCAGTAGGGTCTCGTCAAAGTTCATGTGTCGATCAGGCTCCGGCTGTCTCATCATGCGCAGTGGGGTTCCTGCCTACAGGTGACGCAGGCTGGTCTCGCGGTCTGGGTCGATCAGCAGCAGCGAGTCGGTACGGGTCATATGCAGCAACTCCGCGATGCGGATGCCGACTCCGCACAGCCGCAAGGTGCCGCCGAGCTCCGCGATCTTTCCGGAAGTATGCATGAGAAAGCCGAGCCCGGCGCTGTCGGCGTAGGAGCAGGCCGTCAGGTCGAGCACCAAACGGCTGGCGCCGCTCGCGACCAGGTCCTGTATGGTCGCCTCGGCGATCCTAAGGTTTGTTCCGAGGGTCAATGTCCCTGCAAGCGCAACCGTGGCCGAAACCGCGTTGAGTCGGGCTATTTCCACTGCAAGTGCCATAGTGCGCCGATCTTACACGAGATTAGCCGAAGACTGTGATTATCAAATGGCCTGATGCACAGTCTGATATTTTCCACCCATTTGTGATGCGTGTCTGAGTCATCCACAATCCTCTTCAGAAGCAGAGCGGCGGACCACTTATGAACAGCGTTGTGGCAAGCTGAAGGGCTGCCTGCCCGATCATCTCCATCCGGTCAAGGCGCTGAGCGACGTGCTAGGCGCGTTCGCTTGAAAGCAAGAATGGGTTCCGGAAGCCCTTCAACGCCGCCCCGTGACCGTGATGAGCGGATCGCTCTCAGAGCCATCTCGAAGTACCTCTGCACTGATGTCGCGGAAGCCGGCGCGTTCAAGGTAGAGGCGCACCAGGGCGACATGTCCACGAGCGTCGAGCGACTGCCAGATCGCCACCGCCTTGGTCGGAAAGCAGCGGTTGGAGAAGCTAACGATAAAGGGCGCGCCTGGCCGGAGGACGCGCAAGATCTCGGCGAACACCTCCAAGGGACGCTGTAGATACTGGACGCCGACACAGCAGAGGGCGGCATCGCAGCTCTCAGCCTGTAGCGGCAGAACGGGGGTGCGGTTCAGGTCCTGCACGAAGCTCCGGCTCAGCCGGGGGTTGCTCCTTAGCTCAAGGGCGTTCATGCCCTGGCCGATCACCTCGGTGAAGGCTATCTCTGGCGGCAGATGACTGACCCAACTCGACATCAGATCCAGGAGCACGCCTCCGGCCGGCAGGGTGGCTCGGTAATAAGCAGTGAGCGCCAGCGTCGCTGCTTCGTCGATGTGAGTGACCAGCCGGGCGGGTGCGTAGAAAGCGGCGTCGTCGCCCCCGTCCTCCTTGAGGAAGGCGTCAGGCGGCAGCTCAGGCAGACGGTTCATTTTTTCTCCCATGATGTCTCTTTCCTTCCTTGTAGACAGCCTTTCGTCTCTTCGATTAGACGCTCCCGAACGCGATGCTGTGCCAGGTCCCGAGAACGCGCCTTACGCCGGCGAGCCGCTGAGTTGGCCCAAAAGGTTGGGGATGACTTAATGCACGCGGCCCAGAGCTCACCGCTTAAACCAGGGTGAGGTGCGCTGGAGAGGAAATTCTGGTGATCGCGGGCGTCCGCGCTTATGGTTATCCGCACGGGTGCTATGAGGAGAGACGTGATGCTGAAGGTGCTGGCGCGGAGATTAGGCTGGATTATGGCGGCTGTGGCCTGTGGCACGGCCCTGGGGCAAGGGACGAGTCCGGAGAGCAAGGGAGTGGCTGAACGGAGGGCTCAAGCGACCGCGCTACGCAATTCGTTCGTAAAAGCTATTGTGGCAGCTGGAATGAGTTGCCCTATTGCGCCGCCGAAGATCGTGGTGAGGGATGTGCCTTCCTATGGGAGCTACGAGGGGCGAAGAAGAGTGCAGGGAAGAGCGAAACGGCCACGAAGGTGCCCGGAAGGCGTGGACGCCCGAAGTCGTCTCCCGAACCGATGTAATTTGATTACGTCTATAGGAGCCACCAGGGCAGGAACGTACGTACTTGTTAGCCGGCCCGCCTTTTTTATACAATCCTAATTTTCGGTGGGGTTCTCCTCAAGATGGTCGATGACCAGGACAGGGGAGGGACGCCTGGTCTTTTCCAGTTTCAACCCTAGCTGCTTGTTGACTGCGTCGAAGACGGACAAGGCGCCGTTAGGGTCGGAGCTGTTGCCGGCGTCCCCGGCAGTGGGTAGAACTTTATCGGCGGAGCTGAAGCTGAGCGTGAAATCGTAGGAGCCCCCGAGGCCGGTTCCGTCAACGACAGTGTTGTAGATGTAGCCATTGGCTACGCGTTGGAGTTAGTCGCCGATTTGAGCAATGGTCATATTCTGGCAGGTGATAAGTCGGTTGAGGACGGGACTTGTAACACGGGGGTCTTTGCCGTCCGGGCCTGGGCCCTCCTTACATCGAGTACGCTCGGTGGGGTCGAGCGTAGGCTTGAGTCTGGGCTTGGCCGCTGTAAGCGTGTAGGCGGTAACGGGGCGGTTCTCCATGTGCCACTTCAGCTGAAAACGTTCCGTGATCATAGCTCGAAGCATGTTACGAAGATCTTCGTAGTTGATGAGGTTCCCGGAAGAGAATCTGTCGACCCGGACATTCGCTCCAGCCTTGGCAAGGATGTCGAACTTTTTGGTGTCGAGCCACTTGGGGGCGTTGGCGATGCTCTCTTTGTTGTTTGGATTAAGGTCCCAGCCGAAGGTGATGAGAAACATGAGGGGGATGGCGCGAGTTTCGATCTGGTCTCCGTTGATACGTCCGTATCCCTGCTCATCGGGGGCGCTAGGCTTGACAACGGTGACCTCGAAGGGGGCCGCAGGCGGCTCGGGAAGGGCTTCGGCGATGTTCGCGGCGTTGGGTGTAGGCGTTTCGTTAACGCTCGCAACCTGGAAGACGGGACGAGATGCGGTCTTCAGTTCCAGCTTGAGTCCTAGTTGCTTTTCGACGGCGGCGAAGATGGAGATGCCGTCGGCACCCTGCTTCTCGAGCTCGCCACGACCGGTCCACTTGATGGTGAAATCTCAAGCTCGGGCAAGGTTGGTTTCATCGATCACAGGCTGATCCAAATATCCACCGGCGAAGTTATGGAGGGTATCGGCGAATGCGGCCATGGTGAGGTTTTTGCAGTTGACGGTGATATAGGACGGAGCTCCGGGCGAAGGCTTTGGAGGCGGAGGGAGAGGGATGCAAGCGCCTTCGCCGGTGCCTTCCGATTCGGTCATCTTCGGCTTTCCCGGCCCAGCGGAGAGGATGTAAGTGGGCATGGGAGCACTGCCGGTCTTGACGACGAGGTGAAAACGGTCGGCGAGAAGAGCGCGAAGCATGAGCTTGACGTCGTTCTGTGTGGTCTTGGGAGGGACTTTGGCGCGGATGTCATATCGGTCTCGCTCTAGCCAGGCGGGGCCGCCCTGCACGTTGGCTGCATCGACTCCGTAGGCAGTGGCGATGAGATCCACCATGGTAGCCTGCGTAAGAAAATAGAGGCCGCCCTGGATGGAGTTGCCGTGCATGAAAGGGTTGGACGTGAACGGACTGGTGTGGACGTCGGCGAGAAGAAAGGCTTTCGAGACGGCAGGCGTCTGAGCCAGCGACGAGACGGAGAGAAACGCGAGGAGGGCGAGAGCTGCTCGCATACGAACCTCAGGGTAAAGCAGATTGGCTAACGAATGATACATCACCGAATGCCAACGTAGAGCTTGGGTCAGATTACAACAGAGGATAGTTGTCTTAGGTACGCACAACGGCGTCTGCGGAACTGCCTACGTCAACCGGAGTTGTTGTGTGGCATGTAAGGCAAGGATCAAGCTACCGCTGCCCACGAGGGGCGGCAGCGATAGCCGACATGTATCTTCACGAGATGTGAAAAGCACGATGCATCAATTTGTAGCGACAGTTCCAACGAATGCTTGCGTCACAAAAGTGGAAGTGTTGGTGCAGGTACCTACAATATTGCCGGATGCCTTGATGTGACCGATAGTGCAGGCGTACTCTCCAGGAGTAGCTATTTGGGTATAGGTCATTCCGTCGAAGTAGAAAGGCAGAAGAACCTGACTCTTATTGTAGAAGTATCCTACGACGTGGCCGGCCGCGTTGATCGAGGTAGCTACGGTGCCGGATGCTCCCGGGTATTGAATCTTGGTGAGAGTTCCGTTTTCAAGCAGGAAGCCTGTCGCATTTCCGCCGCTGCTGGCTTGGTAGCTGCCGACGATGACACCGTTATCGTTGATGTCGTGAAGGGTCGTACTGTAACTGCCAGGTACCTGATAGGCCGTGTAGCTTCCATTCTGGAGAATGAATCCTCTTTGAGCTCCGCTGGCCACCGAGAAGTTCCCGACCACCGTTGCTAAAGAATTAATTCCTACCGGCATTGAGATAGAAGAGGCTTTCAGGGAAGCGGGAACTTGAACGGGAGTGAGATTGCCCGATGAGTCCATGAGGAAACCGGCAGAGGCCCCATAGCCGACTAGCGTGCCCTGAACATTAATTGCGTTAATCACAGTATCTGGTGAGCCTGAAGACGGAACACTGATCGTCCTGTAGGTGCCACCGATTTCAGAGAATCCCCAAACCCCATTCGCATAGTTGGTATACCAGCCTACCAACTCGCCACTAGGCGACAAGTCCGTTCCCATGGTGCTGTATGCGTTAGGAGATGGGTCCTGGAAGTAAGTGAACGTGTAGTGCTGACCCTGCGCTGACAGACAAGCAACGCTGACTGCGCCGAAGATGCCAAAAGTTCTCAAGAAGCTCTTCAACATTAGTTCTCTCCTGTGCTACTGAATTTACAACTTTGCATTTGCTCTTATGCAAGACTGGAGCAAGCTCTGCAATAGAGTGATCCTAACGATAGGTCCCTACAGGGATGTCACTGGAATGTCCTCCTAAGGTCTTTTTATGGTCATCTACGGCAGCAACCGCAAGAGAATCGCGGTCGATGTCGATATCACGCGCCAGGAACTTCCTTCTGCCTCGTATACCGGCAGCACTTCCTACAGGATTCCCCGACTTATTTTTGCGAGGCCTTCCAATCAGGAAAAACCAAATCAGGGATACATAGAAGAATCTCGTTGGGCTAAATCCTCGCGATCCTCTAGCGAAGCGCCTTGACGAGGTTGTCGAAGTTCTTGGGAATCTCTCCGGCCGCTTCACCTTCGGCGGTGACCGAGCCATCCTGGGCAAGCTGGCAGACGGCGATGGGCAACAGGACCGCCATACCCGCTTTAACGACACCGCTCGGCATTCTCGTTCTAGTTTCCAAATTCTGTATGAGCGTAGTCTGCTGAGCCCTTGCTGCACCACGCTTGCGGTGACTGGAGAAATTTCGCCAGCGATCCACCGCGGCAACAGAGTCGCGTGTTCGCTCGCTCTAAGGGAAGAGAGGATCGCTGCGAGCTTGCCCGGCACCTTCAACTCCTCCAGCAGTGCATTCGCTATCTGCAGGTGCTCCTGTTTGGCAGACATTTGCCCCGACACTGCACCGAATGTATTGAAGATACCCATCGAAACTCCTTTTCTGTGGTTGACAGTTTTATCGTGAGAGAGGACGACGCCTCAGGGCGTCTAAAGTGGTGGAAGCGCTGGCTAGGCCTCCTAGTTTGTAGCGCCATAACATGGCTCCGTCTGGATTGTGACCTGCAGCCGTCAGCTCCACGTAAGCTCGCAAGGAAGGTCACTCTTGCACGTCCTTACTTCAGCTTCGCAGCAGATTGTTGACTGCCAAAACACCATCAGCTCCGGATCGATCTCCCGGTAAAGCCTCCTCTGAACCACGACTGACTTCCTACTGCTGGCCGCCCTTGAGCCAGAGGTTCTCCTCGGCACGCAACGAGGTGACGCTTTCCGGCAGGTCAACACCGGGCAGATCGTTTCGGGGCACGTGACCGGATTGCGACAGCACATAGCTGAGATAGCGGTATGAATCGCGGAAGCCGGTGAGGACGGCATTATCCATCTGCGGGACCTGGGTAGGATTACGCGGGACCAGCAGGTCTCGCACGTACAGCACCTTGACGCCGGCGAGCAGCCACTTGCCCTGTACCCTATGGGCCCGCGTCAGCAGATGGGTGTGGCTTATGACGGCCACATCCGCCTGGTGAAGCGTTAGCATCCCGTGGACCGCGCAACCGGTGTCGCCGATCGCGCGGTCTCCCCGCAGGGTGATGACAGAAGGACCAATCTGGTGAAAGCTCAGGGTCTTACTAACCGCAGCGTTGCGTTCCGTGGCGGCGATGAACTCCGCAGCCGTGCCGCGGAACCAGGAGGTATCGATATGCGACTCTGGATCCCAGCAATCGGCCATCTCCTGCCAAAGGCCGCCGTCCCGGGCAGCTCGCTCGCGCTGGATCAACTCGGCGACGAGCAGACGATCGATGCATTCCTGTTCTGGTGTCATGCTTCCTCACTTTCCTGTCGCTGCGTCAAGCGGCCACCGCCCCTTGACGCAGATGTAACACGTCGCTCAGACCCGCATTCCGAAGGAGTCCATGCCGCTCAGCAGACGGCCGTAGAGTTCGGTGTTCGTGGCGGGTACGGTCATTCCATGCATGTTGGAGACGCGTACATCCTGCCAGATGCGGTTGAGAATGTTGTTGCGCCGGGAGAACGAGCCGCCACCAGCCGACGCGAGAATGTCCACGGCTTCCCAGATAAGTTTGACCGCAGCGCCGGTATCCCGGCGGACGCGTGCGCGGTCGAGGTACGGCATCATCTCGCCTTTTGTTGCCCACTCATCGATCTCCGCGCAGTCCCTGGCCACGAGAAGCTTGGCACAGTCGATCTTGGCGCTCGCCTCTCCCACCTGGAGGTGCGTTATGGGCGCTTCCAGCTGGTTGTTGTAAGCCGTATACGCGATGTTCTTGCCTTCGATCGACTTCAGCGTAGCTTCGAGCATATGCATGCCCAGACCGAGCGCGGGAAACACCAGGATGATGGCCATGACCGGAACCATCGCTGATTTGTAAAGAGCTTCGTCCTTGAAGCCGCCTTCGTTCATGCCGGCCGCCACCTTCGGCACCGAGAGCAGGCGGGAGTTGGGCACGAACACGTCTTCAACCGACACGCTCGAGCTTCCACTCCCGCGCAATCCGATCGTGTCCCAGTCATGAAGAATCTTCACGTCAGCCATGGGAACCACTGCCATGCAGTGGTCGACCACCTGACCGGCTTCGTTGACGACCGGAATGCCGAGCAGGTCCCAGTCCGCTACGTACACGCCGGAGTTGAACATCCACATGCCCTCCTCGATCAAAATGCCGCCCTCGACTTTGCGGGTCTTCGCCTTACGTGGCATGGGCACGCCGGAAAGGCAGGTGCCGGGTTTTGCGAAGATCTCGTCCGCGACCGCCCGCGGAAAGTACGCCGCAAACATGTTGCAGGAATTGACCAGGCTGGCGCCCCACGCGACGCCGCCGTCGCCACGGCCGATTTCGGTGATCACCTCCATCCAGGTTGTCAGGTCGGTCTGCAGACCCCCGTAGGCGCGTGGCGTCGTCAGCGAGTAGATGCCCGCTGCTTTGAGCCTCGCGACCGTCTCGTCCGGGGCGCGGCCCAGGAGGTCGGACTCCGCCTGCTGTTCCCGCAGGAAAGGCACCAGGGCCCGCGCCGCTTCCACAACATTCTTCTGCCTTTTCTCCTGTGATACGGGAACTACTTCTGCTGCGACAGCACTCATGAATCCTCCTTGTGTGTTCCTTCGAAAAATGTGATGCGTCTTACGGAAAGCTAGAGGCGAACGGTCATACTGGCCGAGAGCTTCGCGACCCACTCGTCCGGACGTTCCTGACTGCCTTTCCCGGTAATAAACGTTCTTCGCGACGCCTTTGTCGCTCTCCGCCTTAAGCAGCGCCGGCAAAGGCAGCACCGTGATCCTTGCCGCTTCTTTCGCTTCAACTCTAAGCGCGCGAAGAACCAGTTCCGCCGTCTCTGTGCCAGCCGCGCGCCAGGTCTTGTGACCTTCCATAACGAGGAACATCGCTCCCAGTACGCTGCCGGCAATTATGGCAACCACGGTGGGCAGGCGATTGGCTTCGAATTCGTACTGCTTGGCTTTCATCGCTCGCAGCAGGTTGTTGATGAAGGGTCCGTGCCAAAGCCCGAAGACGGCCGGATTGCTAAGCGCAAAGCGGTTGATGAATCGACGCCAGTGTGGCTCTTCATGTGCTCGGCGGGCAAAGAATCGTATCCCGTTCGCCGGGTGGTGAACCGGGTCGACATCTCTGCCAGAGCTTTTTACCACGCGATGATGCATGTCAAGGACAAGCTGGTCTGCGACCTGCGCGAACACCTCAGAGGTTGAGCCGCTGTTGTTGTGAATCGTTCCACCCGCGACACCCGCTGCCCGCGCGAAATCACTCAGTGACACCTCGGCGCCGCGTTCGGCGAACAGCTTTAAAGCTGTCTCGCTGAGCGGCTTCTGGACGGGTTTCAATAGCGGATCGACCTGCGTCTTTGTCATGCACGGCATTCGAACATCTCTGTTTATAAGAAAGGTCAAGATAAGCGCGGGGATAGTGAAGTTGACTCTGAATCATCGCGAAAGAACTATCCCGATTAACGTCATTTTTGTACACGTATGTGTGATTGGTGCGACCAGATTGCGAAACGATGTCACAAGGAATAACTTCATGAAAGCTGCCCTGCTCGGCATCGCAAGGTCTTCTGTTCGTCCAGTTCAAGCGAGAGGGAAGAAGCTTTCCAGTCGCGATCAAACCTCCTCGATCAGCAGCACAACGCGCAATCTACTTCGATCCATCGGCACGTCGCGAGCCCCAGGTTTTCGGTTCGTCATGCCAGCCTTTCTGTCGTCGTGCGCACCGCCCTCACGGCACAAGAGAACCTTGCATAAATTCTTGACGCAGGCTTATTTGTCCAATAAGTTAGAGAGCGTCTCAGAACAGCCGTTACTCATGGGCCCGTAAGAAGTAGGTCCCGCCGCGCAGACATGCGCGTGCTGCGGTCGTTATGCTTACCTAAACAAAAACATCTGGGCCCGTCGGTGCTGACAATCCACTTCGGAGTTCGCCGTCGTGTTAGGGTCAACGATTCTCGACGTTGCCATTGGCATCGTCTTCGTCTTTCTACTCGTAAGTCTGCTCGCCAGCGCGATGCGCGAGGGTTTGGAGATTTGGCTTAAAACCCGTGCTTCGCATTTGGAGGCTGGGCTGCGAGAGGTGCTGCGAGACCGGGACGGGACCGGACTGGTCAGGCAGTTCTATAACCACCCATTGATTTACAGCCATTACAGCGGCGATTAACCTTCCGAACCAGGGCTGCAGTCGGGAGGGCTCCTGCTGACTCGGGGACGCAACCTGCCCTCCTAAATTCCGAGCAGCAGCTTCGCGCTAGCGCTGATGGATATGGCGGCGCGCGGGCCGGAGACGACTTTTGCGGCCGCGCATCCGGTGACGCTTAATGCAATTCGCGCCAATATCGGACCTATTGAGAACCCGGGAGGGCAGCGTACGCTGCTGATTGCGGTAGACCACGCGGATGGCGACCTGCAGCAGCTACAGATGACCTTGAGGCTTGGTATAACAGCGCGATGGATCGAGTGTAGGGATGGTACAAGCGATCTTCGCAGCTGATCCTGCTGCTGCTTGGGCTTGCCATGGCCGTCGCACTAAACATCAACACCATTCACATCGGCTTTTTGCTCTTTCGCGACCGCACTGCAGGTGAACTAATTGTGGCCAGTGCACAAAGAGCTGCCAGCAGCGGAATGACGGATTACAAAGCCGCGACTTAGCAAGTCGGGAATCTTTATACGTTGATTGGCTGGCACGAGGGTGTGCGTTCAGAACTAGAACAGAACGGGCTCTCAGACATTGCAGGCTGGGTGCTGACAGCATTTGCGGTCTCGTTCGGGGCCCCATTCTGGTTCGATCTGTTGAACCGACCAATAGTCGTGCGGTCACGGTGAAACCGCACCAGAAGAACCCGGAAGAAAGTTCAGTAGATCGTCAGACGGATGATCCATCATCGATACCTCGACACCTGCGCCGTTCCAGACCGGAGTGCTTCCGGCAGCGATGCCCCCGCTCGCCGAGGCCGGATTGGCGCCGCCCGTGCAGACATCCCAGACTCCAGCACTCAGCACGGACGCAGATCAGGACGGCTGTGACATAGACAAGATGGGAGACGTAACGACCGACGAGATGCTACCGGCTGCGACAGGAGGGTCCACGCATGACTTACTCGCTAACCTGGCTGCCAGATGTGCTGCTAAAGGCAGGCCTGAAGGTTGCACCGGTGGATGGCTGGCAATACCGCGGTCATGGAGACATGGGCGCTCTATACGGAATATTGTGTCATCACACGGCCGGTGCGCAAACGTTGAATATGCCCAGCCTGAACACCCTGGTTCAGGGTCGACCGGACCTGAGCGGACCGCTCGCCCACTTGGGATTGGGAAGGGACGGCACGTATTACGTGATCGCCGCCGGACGTTGCAACCACGCAGGTGCGGGCTCGTGGAAAGGCATAGCCGCGGGCAATACGCACTTCCTCGGCATTGAGGCGGAAAACACAGGGTTGCAGAGCGATCCATGGGCACAAATCCAGATGGAAGCCTATCACTTCGGGTTCGCGGCGATCCTGAGTCACCTGGGCCGCGGCGCGGAGTGGTGCGCTGGTCACAAGGAGTATGCGCTCCCGCAAGGACGAAAGACCGACCCAGGCTTCGACATGGCAGCGTTCCGGGCGACGTTAGCAGGCATCGGCCAGTCGGACCAGCCGCCTTCCATCGTACGCGAGGCACCGCCCTCACCTAACTGTCAACCAGGTCGTCCTACCCTGCGCCGCGGCAACCAGGGAAACCTTGTAACCGAAGTTCAGGACAAGGTTGGAATCTCTCCCGCGGATGGTATCTTCGGGCCAGCGATGGAAGCCGCGGTAAGAGCTTACCAACGCGCAAAGAGCTTGGTGCCGGACGGTATAGTCGGCCCCGGAACTTGGCAGGCAATGGAGAATCCGTAAAAGGCGTTGTGCACTCCAACGGCAACTACTTCTCACCAGAGGAGTTTCGCGAATGAACGTTAATCTCGGTCGTACGACTCTGACCGTTGATCCAACCACTCAATCCCATGTTTGGACCGCGCTTAGCGCGAATGCGCCATTTCCGGACCGCGCCATCACGATCGGCGGCATCAGCGCACAGTCCGCAACGAAGAAACCTAATCGCTCTCGGCTCGATGCTCCTGGTGGAATTCATCAAAGCTCTCTCGAGTTCTGGCAGCGGCGTCCATACCAAGCAATGCTGGAGCTGAGGTCCCTGAAGCTGCAGCACAGCTTGGACATCAGCACACACCTCAGTGGAGGCGATCCCGGCCCCGACCAGGTCTTGGTCTCGCAAACAATCGTCAGCGTCTAGCGTATACGGGATTTCACTGTCCGCCAGTGCGTCTTTATCGGGTGCCCAAATGTCAACCAGAACCTTTGACCGTTCTTCTGGGGACCAATCATGGACAAGGACACGGCGGCTGATCGAATCAGGAAGAGAATCCCTTTTGCACGCGTGTGGATGGAAAGGTCAAGTGAGAAGCACCCTTCGGCCACATCGCTGCAGTATCCGCTCTACAGCATCCTGGACGAGCTGCATCTAAATCCGAACAACAGTTACAAATCATTCTGCGCTCGCACGAAGACGGCGAATACGGTGGAAAAAGGATCGAGACGCGATCGCCATGCGAGACCGCTTGGACGCGGCACTCGATGCACTATCGCTTGTCGAGCTTGGCTACGAGATCGGTATCATCGATCCAGATTCTGTCGACCTGGCAGACAGAATCCCAGCCCGGGAATCTCTCGGCTGTCTGATTGAGTCAGAAGCCTTCTACCGCTACATCACTGTTTAGCAATACTTCGGGATTCGTTTTCTTGCTGCTCGCATCGAGCCATCTTGGGATCCGAAGACAGAATGCAGTCATAAGACATGTTGCGCAAAGACCCAGTCTTCCCGGCAACGTAACCGTCCGGTCTTGCCGCTCGCAATCCCTCCGCAGCTTTCGGGATTTGACGATAAGATCATCAACAAAGCAGTGCTCCGCCTTGCCGCTCTGGGATACTTCCAATGGAATCCGATGCGGCATCTACTGGACGGATTTACGAAGAACTCAGACTCATCGGGCTTGCAGCTTTGGCTCAGAGATCTCGCGCCAGCCGATCAATTCTCCACCCACAACCGCTTCGAAGACTTCGTCGACGCAGCCACCCATTGGACGCTGATACTCGCGACCTTGCTGCGGCGGCTCGAACTGAATTGGAATCAGCGTGAACGGCGTGACGGAAAACAAGAGCTCAAGCTTGCTTGTCCTCTTGTCTCGCGTTTTCTGATAACGCAGCTCTACTGGGTTGCCAAGCTCTTGCGGGTAGAAGTCAGTGCGCGGGCTCGGGTGACCTGCCGAGATTTCATGGCTTTCACTCCTGACCTCTTATTGGGAGCGTCGCGGCGACCGAAGTCTCACGCTATGGAGTGCCCGGCTTGAACTGTGTCAGTGGATAAGAGAGAACTGGACAAGGAGAG
>CAXTLR010000002.1:0-612846 GCA_964245195.1 uncultured Acidobacteriaceae bacterium
CTCCTTGTCCAGTGTCTCTCTTATCCACTGGCACATTTCAAGCCGGGCACTCCAGGCCGCTATTGGGCCGTTCGCGCCTCGCATTACTTCGATACGTGTAAGAGCCTGCCGAACGATGCGTTCCTGAGCAACGGCAGCCAGATTTTCGGTTGCAGGTGAACGAAGTAGTTCAAACGCCTCATCTCCGACGTGGGTAGGTGCGTCCGCATTCCCGGTGAAGGCGAGCATGCCGGCTTCTTCGACCAGCAAAAGCTTTTCCTGACGACCGTGGACGAACAGCTTGAAACGGAGACGCATGAGCAGAACGAAGGTTTGAGAAGACACATCCTTGGTCGCCCAAACGCCGCAACGTCCAAGTGATCGGCCCGTGGTCTCACTTGGCTGCAGAGCGCTTTCAAGCAGAAAATCGGCCAGTGTTGAGGGTAGGGGGTGGCTGCGAACAACCACCTCGGCATTAGGGGGTGCAGGTTCCTGAAACGTGATCCTCAGTGTTCCCTGAAGCCCCCGCGCAGCGAGTCGCTCTAAAACCGTTGGAGGCAAGGCTTCCAGATGCGCCAATTCGGTTCCTCCGGACGAGGGCTCAAGTCCGGCATTGAGCCGCCCCATTGCCCGCGCCAAAAAGCGCCGAACATCTTCAGGTCCGCCCAGGAGGGTTTGCCAACGCTGCCATTCGGGGATCACTTCATCAGGACGAAGAGTGTTCTGGGCGAAAACTGCGCGTGAGCGACGCTCGCCCTCTTCGGCGTCGCGCCAGCGACGGTCGACTTCCTCCGTATCCGCCGACAGTTCGATACCGAGGTCGAGGCGAAGTTGCTCCGAACGCCCCTTGCGAAGAAGCAAGGCATTTAGAAGAGCACCGGCCACCGCGGACCGCTCTTCCGGCAGAGGTACTGTAACGCCAGTTGCTTTGCGGATGGCTTCGGCCTTGCGGAGCACAACCTGAAGAACCGCCCCGTCAATGGAACTGTCGGGAGAGTAAAGAAGCACAGATCGGACAACCTTGGACTGTCCAAAGCGATCTACGCGGCCTTCCCGTTGCTGATGCCGCGTCGGATTCCAAGAGAGGTCGTAATGCACAACGGAATCGAAGAGATGCTGGAGGTTGATACCCTCTGACAGGCAATCGGTCGCAACAAGGATGCGCTGGGGTGCGCTTCCCATAGACTCAACTCGTGCACGGCGGTCTTCGGGCGTCAGCAATCCTGTGACTGCTTCGACGCAAAGCTTGGGAAATGCCTTGCGAAGCCCAGCAGCGACGTGTTCTGCCGTAGCGATGAAACGACAGAAGAGTATTGGGTTGGAGCCATCTTTGAGTAAGGGACGCAGGAGCTCTGTAATCGCATTCAGCTTTGGATCTGGAGCCGTCGTCAGAGCCTCCGCTTGTTGAACCAAAGCCGCCAGCGCTGGGTCATCAAGTACGACAGCGGCAGGCTCGACATCCAGTCCTTCGGCTTCGTCATCGTCGCAAAGCTGCTCTTCCAGAACCGCTACGTCGCTCAATCGGGTACGCAAAGCGCTATGGGCGGCGGCGGGCGAAGACCCGACACATCGCATGAGAGCAAGCGTGCTCCAGAATGCCATCCGCCTATTCCGCTTATCGCTGCCCGCGCCCTCTACGACACCGAGGCAGTAGTCCAGGACATTGTCATGAAAAGCCTGATGCGCAGGATTGAACCGGTAGGGCTTTTCTGTTGTGTCGTGGCGAGGGGGAAAGGAGCGATCTTCGCCCCAATCCTTGCTTCTAATATCGATTCGACGCCGCTGAACAAAATGCCGCGCCAATCTACGGCGAGACGCTTCGTCTTCGAGCGAACTGCTGCTGAACTGCGGATCGAGTAACGACAAGAGGCGGCTAAATGCCTGCTCGTCACCGCTATGAGGGGTTGCCGTCAGAAGTAGCAAGTGCCGGTTCGGATCTTCCGCAATTTTCCGAAGTAACTCAAATCGCTGCTGACGCCCGAGGTGGGCGCCAACGCAGGAGTGTGCCTCGTCAACGATCACAAACGGAGGACATGCCCGTCCGAAGCTGTCGCGTCGCTTTTCGGCCTTAATGTAGTCCAAGCTAACGACGGTGAATGGGTTCGCCTCGAAGAGAGACTGCGACTGTGCTAATCCCCGTTCAAGCCGAGCTGCCGAGGCTGCTGTGACTGTCACAGCGTCAAGATCAAACTTGCTATGCAGTTCTCCAGTCCATTGTTCAACCAGATGTGGCGGACACAAGACAGCGAACCGGTCAATTTCTCCACGATCGACGAGCTCACGCAGAATAAGGCCCGCCTCTATGGTCTTACCGATACCTACGTCATCCGCAATCATGAGCCGAACTGTTTGCTGGCGGAGCGCCATGAGCAATGGCACCAACTGGTATGCTCGGGGATCAAACGCGACCCGAGCAGCCGAGCGGAATGGTCCCGCCCCTCGGCGAAGTGACAACCGCAATGCTTCGCCTAGCAACAAAGCCGCGTCTTGTGTTGCCCGGTCCTCCGCTTGCGGAAGGTCAAATTGAGCCGGAAGGACAGGGTCCGATTCGAGCATGGGGTCGATGAGTTGAACATCCAACTCGCTGCCCGTGAGCGGACGAAGGGAAAGAAGTGTCTTGTCAACGGAAGGCAGTGCGACCCATTCACGCCCCCGCGCCCGAACGAGGTCTCCTGGCGAAAATGTAACGCTCACGCGGATACTCCCAGAGCTTCCAGAAGCTCCCGTGGGGCCTCAGCCGGGGGGATGGCTGGCAGAACAACAACGTCAAAGGCCATATCACTGAGCACCTTGGCCGTCTCGCTATGGGGGGTCTCGGTAGTTGCGACCACACGATGTTCTTTCCAAACCAGCGAAAACTCAGAACCTTCAGCAAGCAGCGGCGTGCCAGACGGCGCAGGCAGACCCCACTTCTTGACGGCTTCGTGCCACGGTGATGAAATTGTTGATCCCGGCGCATGAGTCGCAGTCACAATGCAGCGGGTTAGGCGGAGAAGAAGTGCGAGTGCCGCTTCATCTGTACGGTCAATGAGTTCATGGTCTAGCTGATTGTAATAAGAAAGAAGGCACCGATAGCACCCTCTGACGCAATGCGCATTCGGGACTGTCACGAGGAGCCCTGGGTCGCCGCCCGCGGCGGCACCCTCTATACCTTCATAATGCATCAGCTCGATTGCTGTACGCGCAATTTCCGCCAGCTTCGTCGGCTCTTGCAATATCCTGCTGAGTACGCCTGCGCCTCCTTCAGTAGCTTCGTACAGCAGGATCGAACGCCGGGTGTCCGCAGTAGGTAGAGGTTCGGAAGCAGTCTCTCCCTCTTCTAGTTCAAAGGTGAGTTCGATGCTGCGAAGTAGAGCATGTTGTACGGTTGCCGACGTAGCCAGGCTTGGCCTTCCGTCCGCAAAACGTATGAGCAATGCGTTCTTGGTATCTTGCACAAACGGAACAATCAGTTGAGCTGTCGGCACGTCGGGATCGGGCGTATCGCTTTCATCTTGCCCCTTGCCCCAGCGTCCGGTCGCCGGATCGATCCAAAAGCCAAGTTCCGTCTTGGTCTTTCGACGGCGGAGACCTTTGTTAATTCGACTAATGCGTGCGCCAGCCCCATAGTCCAAGTTGAGGATTGACTCGTCCTCTAGCTGCGCTGTAGCGCACAGGATATCCAGGACTCCTTGGCGCATCGGCCACTCAAAGACGCTTTGGATTTCAAAGCCCTGCCGCTGACGGTCCTCATCATTTGAAGTGATCCTCAGTGCTGGTTGAGTCTCCACGTTGTCGATGCGCAACAGATTCTGAATAGGTTTCAGGCCGGCTAGGCTACGGCCACAATTCACACAGCGCTCCAGTTCTTCGATGTGAGCCGCTCCGCAATTCTCACAGATATACATTTGCCCTGTAGCGAGATTGCCGGTTTCTCCGAGCTGGCGTCCTGGCGGAAGTTTGGCTTTCGTGACTCGATAAGCTCTGCCCTCGTGGTACACCATGCTTCTCGGGCCGAATTCCGCAATAGCCAAGAAGCGCGCGCGTTGCAAGAACGTTCCCTTACCGTTACCCGCTGAAGGGACATATGCGTACAGCGGGAGCCGCGGAAAGTTGTAACCGGGAAGAAAGCCCTCTGTCGCCAAATAGCGATACGTATAGAAGTCGGAACCAAAAGAAGATGTACCCCGTTCCAAAAGAGCAAGTTGCTCGTTCGCCTGCGATTGTTCAACTTTCACATCGCGGCGTTCTTTGGCAGAAAGTCCCGGTATCTCTGACCTTCGATTGGCATCAGTCAATTGCTGTAGCGCCGTTTGATAGAGTTGCCTCCAACGTCCAAAGGCTGCTTTGAAACGGTCAAGCGATCCGGCGCTAACTTCCTCTGCAAACGCTTGTCGCTCTGCGGCCCAGGGCGCACGTTCTGCGGGCAACTCATCGGCGATGCTGTCGAGAATCCGCTTCATCGCCACCGAGGCAGATTGAGTAAGACCTGTCACCTGGAGAGCTTGCTGCAACCTCAACTTTAGGGGTTGTTCATTAATCTGTAGATCCAACACATGCGGGATATCAGATGCAAGCTCTTGACGCGATTCCGCCAGCCATACGGCGTGTAAATGCGACTCAACGAGATCGCGATTCGCAAGGTCTAAGCTAGGAGCCTTCACGATCCCGCGCACCATCTCCTCTGGCTTTGAGAAGTAATGCTGGTCATGGGGACTCTGCGCGGCACAGTAGGCCACGACGAGGGCCGCTTGTCCGGACCGTCCCGCACGGCCTGAGCGCTGCGCATAGTTGGCCGGTGTGGGAGGGATATTACGCAAGTAAACTGCATTTAACGCTGAAATATCGACGCCCAGCTCCATCGTCGGGGAACAAAATAGAAGCGGCAAGAATGCGTCGGTCTCCTCAGGAAGCCATCGTTTTGGATTCTCTGCGAGAAACTCGCGATCCTCCTTCCCATACCGGAAACGATTCTCACGCCACTGCCGCCGGTCTTGATCGACTTGTGCAGTATGCTCACGACCTTCCAATCCAAATAATCCATCGCCGCCTGCGTCCAAGATTTCGGCCAAGGATTGATAAAGGCCAACGAAATAGGTGTTTGCGTTGGGCGCTTCCACACCCGCATAAAGGCGCACCACTGACGAATTGAGCTGCCAACCTTGCGTGTCGAATGCCGTCTGAACGCGATTCAAGAATCCGTAGTTGCCTTCCGCGCACCGAATCATGGAAGCCAAGACAGCCGTGTAACGGCTGGCAGAAAGTCGCGGGGTCTGCCAAAGATCTCCTTTTCGAAGTTGCCGTGCGAGGCTACTCCCTGGGCCAGATCGCAGTAACAGCGTTTCATCATTGAAGTTGGCCCGAACTGTCCCTTGTACGAGTGTGGCGGCCGAACGTTCATTTTTCGCTTCATCACGCGTAAGGCTCCAGGGTGCGCGTAGATGTGTCTGAGAAGTATTAGACAAGACCTCGAGTGAGTTGAGCTGAAGGGCGTCAGCGCTCAGCGCGAGTCCCCGGCGCATGTGATCGAAGAGGCAAGTGAAAATCCGCTTCCGAATTATTGGAGACGCCTCGCGCAGCTCCGGAACAGCTTCTAAGAACTGGGCTTCATCCGAAACGAAATCATCGAGCCCTGAGTAATTGGCGCTTACCAAATGAAGCTCTTCGAGGTTGGGGTTTGTAAACCTCCAGCCCCGTCGCTGATCCGCCCAAATCCGATGAACAAGCACTTGGCCGATTGCACGCTCCGCATCGTTGAGTCGTGAACCCAACGCTTCAGGATCAGCCATCCACTCTCTACGACGGTCCTTATTGAGTGCAAGGAAGCCAAGTTTTTGGCGGACACGGAGTCCAAACTCTGCCTCCCCGAGTCCATCCGGTCCGGCGTCACGAACCGCAGCGAAGATCGCCGCGCGCAAGAGCGTGACGAAAAGAAAATCGTTAAAATGACCCGCTTGCAGTGCGGCATCTTGGCGGTTGTCCGTAAATGCCAGAAACCTTCCGGGTATGAACCGCAAGATCGCTTTGCTCGGACATCATCCAACGCAATGCGCTTGACGTGAGGAGTGTCGTAGCGGAACTCCGACCTTCCCCTGAGAGACCGGCAAGCTTGTTAATCTCGCGGGCTTGAGCAGCGACCTGTTCCTTACAGCAGGGGCAAAACCGAAACTTGCCCGGAATGAACCATGCCAGCGCACCATTAGCCGAAACACGGCCGTTCGCGGCCACCCTAACCTGTTCAAGCAGGTAATCGCGCTTGTCCAGACTTACTCGCTCGGTGCCGCGCGCGGTTTCGCGCCAATCTTCGGGGTAATCCTGCACGTCCCCGGCGAAACTGAAGTCGATGTCCCCAACATGCACCATCGTCAGGTAGCCGGCCCGGTCACCTCCGTTGTCATCCTTAACAGGCAGCTCATCGATTGGTCTAGCCAAAGCTTCATCATGACCATTGCGTCGGGTGAGCGTAACGGGATGGAACTCTTGGCCACAGCTTCGGCAAAACACCAAGGCGTAGAGCCGCGCCTCTGGATCGTCAGGATGATAAAGCTGTCCGTCTAAGGTGACGAAGCGCTCTCCCCTGGCCCGAAGCGTCGCATACACCCGTCCCGCGCCAGAAATAAAACGGTGCAGTTTGAACGCTAGGAACGCTCGTGAACCAGTGCCACCCCGTTGCTCGCTAGGTCGGCTCATAACTGAAAGCATCTGTTCCAGGCGTTCGCGGCAAAGCTGTTGGTCTTTGCCGGTGTCTTTACTCAAGAGCTTCGCAGCCTCGCTCAGTCTCACGGGTGGACGCCGAGTCAGCTTCTGACCATCTTCGAGCCCCATCCGCAGCTCAATCCAGGCTGCAAACGGATCGAGCTCTAGTGCATCATCGGTCACGTCTCCCTCCGAAGCATCCTCTAGCCGCATCGTCAGCGCACGATTGAGGGCACTCCCCAACTTCAATGAGGGATTTGTCGCGCGTTCCAAACTCTCGTCGATAACGGAATCAGGGGAGATTGTGGAACCAAATAGACGCGACGAAACTTGAGCAACGGCAGCCGCACGAGTTTCAGGCCCACCTTCGCTCGCCATCGTTGCGGAAGTCCCGATGCAAACTGGCGCGCGTTGTCGGCAGAGCCGATCCCGCAATCTGCGGACCAGCATTGCCACATCGGCACCCTGTCTTCCTCGATATGTATGGAGTTCGTCGAGGACGATGAAGTCCAGACCCTCAGCGTTTGCGATGACTTGCTGATCCAACGGATCCTGACGAGTCATCAAGAGCTCAAGCATCATGAAGTTCGTCAGGAGAATGTCTGGAGGATTTCTGGAAACTGCCTCACGCTGCTCTCGGCTCTCTTGACCTGTGTAGCGGGCGAAGGTGGGCCTTCGAGACTCCGGAACTCCGGATTCTCCGATGAACTTTTCCAATTCCTTCATTTGGCTGTTCGCAAGCGCATTCATGGGGTAGATAACGATCGCTCTAGTTCGCTTCGTCCCAGAAGCTGAAGCGTGTGCGCGTAGCGCTGCATCGATGATCGGTATGAAGAAGCAGAGCGATTTTCCAGATCCGGTGCCTGTCGTTACTACGAAACTTTGGCCTTGTCGCGCTTTTGCTACTGCCTGCGATTGATGTTTGTACAGCTTGACCTGTTTTCCATTAACCCTGAAGACGTTCTCAATATCGGCACACAGATCACCGGCACGGACTAGGTCGGCCAGGGTCGATCCAGACTGATAGTGAGGATTAATACTTACCAGTGGCTCCGGCCAAAAAGTTCCCTGGGCATAGATGTGCTCGACTTGTGCAGCAATGTCGTGGGCGCGAATCTTGGTGAAAGATCGTGCAAACGAGGCATATTCGCGAATGAGGTGGCGATCCAGACTGAATACGTTCACGGAAGCCCCTGCCCGAATTGGTCAAAACCCTGTTTGAGTACCATTGCACGCTCTGAGTTTTCGCTGGCTGCGAGATAAGCCATTTTCCCACAAGAGACCGCTTGGAGCGGGGTTGTCAGGAAGGAGGTATCCTCCTGACTGCAGCCGGTTACCCGCCTGCAGTCACCCACCTCAGCGGGGAGATCCACCCTCCGCGCAACGCGCCACGAGAAGAACCAAAAGGGGAAAACGCTAAGGGGAGCTCCGCCCCTCGCGCGCACAAGGAGTATCCCCAGGCTTCCGCGCTTCGCTTGTGCAGCCCTTCGCCCTTCCGTTCCGCCTCGACTCCCTGCCTGACGCCAGTTGATCTGGAGGACATACCGAGCTGAAATACCAACGCATACGCCCAGCCGTGATCTTCGACGCTACAGGGTTAAGGATGACGAACCGATCTCGAAATGCGATTCAATTCCTCGAGATTTGCGCCAAAGATCGGAATAAGCACCACTTCAATCTTGATTTCACGATCCTCATTGAGAGCGGCGACAACTATCCTGAAGACGGGGCCGTCCGTTAGGGTACTTAGCTCATCTGGCTTCGGAAAGACCAGTTTAATGTAGCGGCAATCGTATCGGACGGCGTATGCAAGCATCTGGTAGACGTCCGACGCAGCTATATCCCAATCCTTCGCTGCTGGGTTCAGATGCTTCCATTTTGCATCGACTATGAAAACTAGATCGCCTCGTTCGCCAGCCGGAAGGGCACGCCAAACGGTAATGTCTGGTTTCAAGGAAAAGACCCCGACCTCGTCCCGCATCGCCAGAGGTCTCGAAACGCCATTCCGCACAACAACATGCGCCTCATCCGCCAGCCTCTTTTCAATGACAGCTACGTGAGACTCGAAGAGCTTGTTCATATCAAAAAGCAACGCAGGAGCTTCAATATGGCCGGTGACCATTCCTGGACTACAGAAGCGAAGAAGAATCTCGCACCATGACAGGACCGTCAGATAGTGTTTCGTTGTTCGATCCTTTGGCAAGCGTTGTACGTCTGCAACCGTAATGGTTCTGCTAGAAACATTCAAATATCTGAAATTCGTCTCGGACCATAAGCGCTTCGTAGACTCTTTTGAAATCCATGATCGGCATATATTCAGCGATGCGCGAATGGCTTGGTTATATTCATTGTCCGCCGTGAAATCGTCGTAAACGCAACGGAGAAAATGAGATCGATCGATTCGCTGACGCATCTGAGCGGTCGCGTCAAAACGTCCTTTCAACACCACCGTTTCCGCCTCAATCGGGACGTAACGACTCAGCAATCCTTGCCGCGCACGTGCGAGCGCGCTGTCAAGAAATGAAGCAATGAACACATCTAAGAGAGATTCGGGCGCTACATTCTGAGAGGCCGTCCCCGCCTCAGTTATCGTAATGTCGGGGGACCGCCGAAGCATGTTGAGGAGCGCCGTCCTAGATCTTGCTGCTTTGACCTGAGTCGAGGTATCGGCATTTCCAATCTTCGGGAGAACCTCCAGGACACAAGTCTTGAGACGAACAATTCCGCAATACTGCGCAAGCTTGATCCCACCCACAACTCGTTGGCAGAAACCGGGCCGCATTGCTGTCAGCCGATCCAAGAGACGCGCATCGCCCTCTGATAATGACAATCCGCACTTGCGTTCGTCGGTCACCGGTATGAACGTGTGCTCTTGAACAACAATCGTGGGAAGACTACTCATCTGCAGTTGCGGTCTCAGACGGCACATTTGGTGAATCGAAATTTTCTTGCCCGCCTTTGGATTGTTCGCCGACGTGGCTCTGTGTATACAGGGCGCATATGTCCGCCTCGGTCCACCGCTGACTATCGGTAACTCTTAGGGACGTACGTGGTTCAATGGCAATTTCTTCCCGTTGTCCTGGAAACAGTCGCCCGGGCATGAGCTTGCGGGCCGAGAAGAAGGGAGTGTCTTTGCTCGTTCCCGTTAGGGCCAAGCGCATCCGTTCGGCATCCTCAAAGAAGTATTCTTGGAGAAGTGGGATCAACTTTTGAGCAATAACCTCTCTCAGCTCCGCGAGCGAGCTTATCCCCATAAATACGGAGTGCCCGATCAAGTGGTCGCGGTCGAGGAGAAATTCAAGCCGGTCGTTGATGGTCTGCAAGAGTAATGGAAGATGAATGATTCCGCAAAATTCCGGCTGAATGACGGATGGTTGAGGGGTACATTCCTGAAATCGGAAGCGGCGTCTTAGTGCAAGATCCATCATGGCGATCGATCGATCAGCCGTGTTCATTGTGGCAACAATATTCAGATTGTCGGGGACGCTGAAAAGTTCGTTCGTGTAAGGAAGACTCACCCACATCCCCGAATCGTTTGCTGTGCTGCCCGCTACTACCCGCTTGCTGGGCTCGATGAGCGTGATGAGTTCTCCGAAAACCTTTGCCACGTTCGCGCGATTGATTTCGTCGATAAACAACGTGAACTGCTCGGTTGGTCGGCTATGTGCCTTCTCGCAGAGCAGCAAGAACGGTCCCTTTCGGAACACCACGGAAAAGCCGCTTCCGTTTTCGTTCCCTACAGGACGCAACCCGCCCATGAAGTCCTCGTATGCGTAACTGGGATGGAACGCGACAAAAGAAAACTCTTCACCTTTGTCGAAGGCGGATTGCTTTCGACGCTCCATCTCAAAGGTCTTGCCCGTACCGGGAGGGCCATAGAGGATTAGGTTGTCGGCTTTACGCAAGGACGGTAAGGCTCCTTCGTGCTCTTCTGCCTTGACGACTTCACCGACGACGACTGATGAACCCAATACAGCGCTTGTTGGAGCGACGGGAGCTGGAACATCGTCGTTGGACTCGGGCATCAAACTGCCGACGGGCGGGGCGTAATAGTCCACCTTTCCCGGATATTGAGTCTCTAGCCTTTCCCGCAGAGTCAAAAGCGCTGCGTCCAAAGCAGGTCTGCTCTGCTTCATCTCTGGTTTCCAAACATTGTGAAATCGCGAAACTTTGTTCTTGTGGCTCTGACTGAAGATTCGCTCATATGAATCTGGGAACAGAAGGTGGCAAAGTGTGTGGTAAAACTGCCTTCCTTTCCCACTTGAGACGCCGTCGAGCCAGTCCGCAAAACGAAGCCCGTCTGAGAGAAGCGATTCGCGATCCTCTCTGGGCTTCGCGACGAATTCAGCAAATGCCTCGATGGCGAAAGTCATCTCCCAGGGAAGGTATTGATTAAATCCCATCCCGGCGCTACCCAAGCCTCCAAGCACGGATTCGTTCAGAAAGGCTGAGTCTCCTGGGAACGGACCTGCAGGTTTCATGTTCCAGATGGTTTGTATCCTAGCGGTCTTCGTTCCGGGCAGCAGGTTATTTGGGGCAAGTTCAACGATCCAGAAAACCTCCGCCATCAGAGCTACGTCCAGAGGCGCGCAGGGCGCTAACTGATCCGTCAACTTTTCATAGAAGTCTCTCTTGCTCGTATCGGGTCGGTCGATAAAGTTGGTCTTTAAAGCGGCGAAGTGTTCTGCGGTCCAAAGCAGCTGATTCTCCAACAACAACGATTGCTGCTCCAATAGACATCTCTCGGCCCACTGTTGAGCTGCGCTAAAAACCTTGTCTGCGTGCGGGAAATGTGGATTGAAACGGCTCATGAGACAAGTCCTCAGGATTCCAGAGAAACGGTTCGAATTCGGTTTCTATTCGTGATCCATTGTATGTTGGAACCCCTCGATCCTTGAGCGTGAGGGAGCGAAGTCTCCTCCCTCGCTCCAGCCGCTAGCGCGTCTTTCCGCCACCCACCTCAGCGGGCCTTTCCCGCCCGCAACGCCCACCCTTGTAAACGTCCGCTACGCGATCAAAAACACTGAACAGACCGTGCGCTAAGGGGCTCTGCCCCGATCGCGCGGCGCAAGGGGCATCCCCAATCTTCCGCGCTTCGCTTGTGCAGACCTCCGCTGCGCTTCGCCCTTTCCGTTCCAGCGTTCCGCTTCCTCTTCAAGGGTGGGGAGACCCCTTCCCCTTGCACCTTGCTACCCCCGCCTTCGCCAGGTGGCGTTCGGCATGTACATGCCGCGTTTCAACGCGGAAGTGCAGAAGCCAGAACCCAAGGAGGAAGCACCCATGAACACCACCACCAGCACCGTCACCCCCATCAGCCAGAACCCCAAAGAACAGAAGCAGACTGCACGGGAAGTTATCGCCGCCAACGTCCAGACCCTCATCGAGCAGCTGGAGGCAGGACACTCGGAAGGCTTGACCGCCTACCTCACCGCGATGGGCCGATTCCACAACTACAGCTTCGGCAACATCCTTGAGATTGCGCGGCAGAAGCCGAATGCGACCCGCGTTGCCGGACTTTACGCGTGGAACCAGCTTGGCCGCAAGGTCAGGAAGGGAGAGCGGGGGATTCGCATTCTCGCTCCCATGATCGGCATCCGCCGCAAGAAGGACAGCGAAGCCGAGAAGGACATCACCCGGCAAAACCAACCCGTTCTCGTGGGTTTTCGCAATGCTTACGTGTTCGACGTGAGCCAGACCGAAGGCGCAGAGCTTCCCGCGTTGACAGAGCGCGTGAAGGGAGAAGTTGGAGCCTACCGCGAACGCCTCATCGATTTCACCATCGCGCAGGGAATTCAGCTTGAGTTCAAGGACAGCATCGCTCCCGCTCTGGGGATGAGCTACGGCGGACGCATCGCCATCTTCCCCGGTCAGGAACCAGCCGAGGAGTTCAGCACTCTTGTTCACGAGCTGGCGCATGAGATGTTGCACAAGGCCGAGCGCAGGACGGCAACCACCAAGACCGTACGCGAGACCGAAGCCGAGGCTATCGCCTTTGTGGTGTCGCAGACCATCGGCCTTGACGCTGGCCGTTCGTCAGCCGATTACATCCAGCTTTACCACGGCAACGCCGCGCTTCTGGCCGAGAGCTTGGAAGTCATTCAGAAGACCTCAGCCCTGATTCTTTCCGCCATCGAGACGGAACAGGTTGTCGCCGAGCCGAACGAGGCAGCAGCGGCGACCGAAGGCACCACCGACGCCGTACTCGCGGAGGTGGCGTAATGCAAACCATCCTCCAAATCCTCATCGCAGCGGGAGGTTGGTATCCCGGCCTCTCGCTCAAGATCGAAAACGCTCCCTACATGGCCCTTGTCATTGAGGGCATGGACGAGTCAGGCCCCATGGGGCTCCCCGCAATCTCTGTCGCCCACTATGGCGAACAGAATGGCGACCTGATGCGCGACCCGGAGATGTGTTTCGAGCTAGGCATCGGGGGAGGGGCACACCTTAACCCGTTCTACTACCGCAACGACTATGCCGGAGTAGAGCAGTGGAGCCGCAATATCGTCGGCCCGAACTACGTGCACCTTGTGGAGCTTCACCAGGAGCACAAACGATTCGCCGAGTTGTGGGACAGGAACCTGCGTCGGCAGGGATACGCCGAAGCATTCGAGATGCAGAGAAAGAACCCTCGCCCCTAGCAGTTTCCGTTCCGTCACGGAGCGGAAACCGATACACGGCGACCGCTCCGCAAACCCTCACCCCAACCACGCCCACAGGAGGGCACCATGCAGAACAGCAGCGAATTTCAATACATCGCCATCGATACCATTCACGAGTCAGCCACCAACCCCCGCCGCACGTTCGATGAGTGCAAGCTGGGCGAACTGGCCGAGAGCATCCGCACCAACGGCCTGATTCAGCCCATCACCGTACGCCCCAACTCGCAGGGCTTCGAGATTGTTGCGGGAGCCAGGCGCTTCCGTGCCGCGCAGCTTGCGGAGTTGTTTTCTCTCCCCGCCCGTATTGTCGACATCACCGACGCCCAAGCGCTTGAGTGGCAGCTGGTCGAGAACTCGCAGCGTGTCGACGTGCACCCTTACGAGGAGGCGCAAGGCTTTCAACGGTTGCTGGACATGCCGGGTTACGACGTGGCCGCGCTGATCGAAAAGTCGGGCAAGAGCGCAGCCCATGTATACGCCCGTTTGTCCCTGCTGCAGCTTGCCCCTGCCATCGCAGAGGCATTCAGTGCCGAGCGCATTACCGCTTCCCACGCAAACCTGCTTGCTCGACTTCCGCACGAGGCGCAGACAGCGGCCTATGAGCAGTGCTGGCGCAAGGATTGGCAGGACAAGGAACCGCACTTGCTCCCCGCGAAGCACCTTTCAGCGTGGATTCAAACCAACCTTTATCTCTCCCTTGCCGAGGCCCCATTCGACAAGGACGACCCGACCCTAAACCCAACCGCAGGAGCTTGCATCACTTGCCCCCGCCGCAGTGGATTCAACACGAGCCTGTTTGCCGACGTGCAGGGCGACCATTGCCTTGACGCCCCTTGCTTCCACACCAAGGTAAACGCTCACATTGACCGCGAAGTCGCAGCCCGTCCCGAACTGGTACAGATCGAGGATGGATGGCGCAAGCCGAGTGAGAAGAGACCGGAAGCCGTGCAGCGCGGACACTTCCGCGAAATCGACACCACCCACGAGAATCCTGACGCCGAGTACGTAGCCGCATGCGCCGCCGCCCGACCCGCAATCGTGGTCTACGGCAAGCGCGTAGGCGCAAACCTCACCGTTTGCACGGACAACAACTGCCCGGTACACGACCCCCGCGCCGCAGCCCGTGCAGCCGAACACCCCGCCCCCGTAATGGCACCCGCGCCCGAAGTCGAGACAGACGAACAGGCCGAGGAACGCCGTCAGCAGTACGAAGCACAACGCCAAGCCCACCAGCAGGAAGAGGGACGCAGGGCCGAAGAACGCCGTCAGGAGGAGGAGCGCGAAGAGCAGGAACGCGAGGCCGCTTTCGCCAAACGCGATCAACTCCGCAAGCAGCGGGAGAAGACCCTCGAGCAGATCGTCGCCAACGCTCCCTCCCCGCTCAGCCCCGCTCAGTTACGCGTCATCCTTCGCGCCCTCGTCAACCTCGACCCTTACACCTTCGCCGATGACCTTGCGACGGACATCAGCGAAGACCCCGACAACGACCGCCGCAGTGCCGAGGAAGTTCTGCTAACGGCCATCGAAGGCACCGCAGACGACAAGCTAACCAGCTTTGCCGTTCGGCTTGCCCTTGCTGGACATCGAGGCATCCCGCGCGAAAACGAGCCTGACTTCCTCACCGAGGCCGCAGCCGCTTTCCTCACTCCCAAGGCCATGAAGAACACCGCAGCCAAGAAGAAGGAGCCGACGCCCATAAAGCCAGCCAAGGCCGCAACGAAGAAAGCCAAGGTCAAACCCGCCGAAAACTCTATCGCCGCCTAACACAGGGCGGGAGCCGCGAGGCTCCCGCTCCGTTCCTACTCACCAGCAACTCAGAGGCCCACCATGAACAGGACAGAAGGCACAATCCGCAAGCTACTCGCCGCGCTCCCAGCAACCGGCTACGACCTTGGCATCCTGAACGACAGAGGCATGGATCGCCTCGAAGCCGTTCCCGAGTCCCGCATCATCCGGATGCTTCCTTATCTCAAGTACCGCAACGCCAATGGCGCACACATCTATATCCGTCCGACCGGAGAAAGCCCTTACACGCTCTTGGACGACCTGACCGCCGGCGCGCTTGACCGTCTTGTGCCGGAGGGCTACGCCCCCGCCGCCGTTGTCGAAACCAGCCCCGGCAGCTTCCAGGCATGGCTTCGCCATGCGCAGCCGCTTCCCAAGGAGCTTGGCACACTTGCCGCAAAGACCCTCGCGGAACGGTTCGGCGCAGACCCCAGCGCCGCCGACTGGCGCAGGTTCGGACGCGCCCCCGGCTTCACCAACCGCAAGCCACAGTACCGCAAAGCTTAGGGCTTCTATCCCTTCGCCCGTCTCATCAGTCACACCGGCCAGCCGCTGCCAAACGCAAACGCCCTGCGTTCAGACCTTGAAGCGCTTCACAAGAGGGCGAAGCAGGAACGCGCCACCTTGCGACTCAGCTTCGCAGCCCGTCCGTTTCGTTTTCCGGTCGCCGTTTCGCTCTCCCACTTCCGTTCGTCGCCACGGTATCAGGGCCGCCCCGCCGCCGCAGACATGGCGTTCTGTATCGCCGCTTGTTCCCAAGGTTGGTCCGAGTCTGACATCGCAGCCGCGCTCTCTCGCGACTATCTTTCGCGTGATCCAAGCCACACTCGCCAGAACAGCTACATTAGACGCACGCTTGCAAAAGCGATCCGTTGGGCTGCCTAGCCAGTTCTTAATCTGACCTCGGCCCCCGCCTGCGCGCTTTCGCGCGCGGCAGGGAGAAACCGCTTGGGTTTCTCCCTGCACCCTCATCCCGCCATTCCGGCCTCCGCTCGCCGACTGCGCGCCAGAAGTCAAGTTCCTCCTTCTGGACTTTCCCCTGAGTACCTGTCCTCAACTGCCGATAAACGCGTTTAGCAGGACCAACCCTGTTTACGGGCTGATTATTGGCCAGCCGGGGCGGATCGGATTCCGGTGTGTTGAACCTGAATCAGCTTCCAGATACCGTCGGCACGCTGCGCCACAAACGTCGAGCGAATCTCCATGGAACGAGTTGAGCCATTCGGCCCAGGCATGTCGTAGTGAAAAGTCACAATGTCAATCGCCGTATCCCCGAACACGCGGATAGGCTCTTCTTTTGTGGAGAACTTGGGCCAGGGCACTTTCTTATCCGCTGTGTAAAAGCTGAGAAAGCGATCATGCCCGTCTATCTCCCCTGCAGGAGATACCTCGATGAACCAGTCACTAATCAGCAGCGAAAGTGCTCCGGCATCGTACGCCTGTTCGGCTTCACCAAAGTTCTTCACAAGCTGAGTCACCTGAGTTTTCAGCCGTTCCCTGTGCAAACACTGGTGTTGCAAATGCGAGAAACCCTATTGCGAAGAAAGGCCGCATCGTTCTCTCCTGAGCGATTGAATCGAGCATGGCTGGCTAAGTGGGTGCGGGTGAGAAACCGCACTGCTATCGTGATTGTATGCGTACAGCCCGCATCGTCCTGTTTGTCGTTGCTATCGTCGAGATTGGCATTGTCGTACTTGTCGCAAGAAGCACGCATTTGGGGTGGCCGCCCATGCGGATTGTCGGCGCGGTTCTGCTCGCGCTTGTCCTCGCCTGGGTCGCCGTAGCGCGTTATCAGCTGGGCAAGTCGTTTTCGGTCACTCCTCAAGCACGGCGGCTCGTTACAAACGGATTGTATGCGCGCTTCCGCAATCCTATCTATCTTGCCAGTCCCGTTCTGCTGATTGCCTTGGCGCTGATCTCTGCTAAGTGGTGGCCTGTTTTGCTGCTTATCGTGATCATTCCGGTGCAGATCGTGCGTGCTCGACGCGAGGCTGCCGTTCTCCATCAAGCCTTTGGTTCTGAATACGAGCGGTACCGAGCGCGAACCTGGCTCTAACGATTGAGCCTAAATCGACCCTGCTAAGTCGCACTGTGGGAAGTTGTGTAGGGCTCAATGCTGCTGGAGTTGCTGGAGTTCCATAGCATGGAAACTAGATTCTTTGGTACCCGAGGCACGGCTCTTGCAACGCCTTCGCTGCCATGGCCCGTCGGTATCGCAGTTCTCGTTGTTCCGCAGCGTAGGCGTCCGGGTCTGAAGACCTCTCCGTTTGCTTACTCTTCGAGAGGCTGAAGCCCATGCTTCCGCCCTAAACCCTTTCGTGCGCATTTTTCTGGCTGGCTGTCCGTGAGCTCAGACATCATTCTTCCACGTTGATCTGGAGGCGTTCCGATGGTCTCGAGGGGAACAGCCCATGACTTTACGAAAGGTTTTGCCGAAGGCGCTTTCTGTTTCATAACCGACCGCTAAAGAGATGCTAGAGACAGGCTCGTCTGAGCTTCTGAGACGAGCGGCCGCAAGCGACATGCGCCAGCGCGTTAGATACTGCATCGAGGTCTCGCCAACCTTCTTTTTGAAGGCCTGAGCGAATACGGTGCGAGACATGCCTGTCCTGTTGGCGAGTTCCTGCAGAGTCCAGGGATGTGCCGGATCGTCGTGTATGCAGGCCAGTGCAACGCGCATTTGCGCGTCCGCAAGAGCGAACAGCCAGCCGGCGCCTTTCGATGCCGCATCGCGAAGGTGAAGTCTGAGGGCCTGGACCAGCATCATGAGCGCAAGCTGTTGCGCGATGATAGAGCCTCCCGGCTGGGGGTCGCGAAGTTCCTCCGTGATGCTCTGGAGAGACCAGCGAATTGCGGCCTTATCGGAATCCTTGCTGATGTGCACGACGGGAGGCAGTGACTTCAACAGGATCTCCGAAGAGCTACCGGTGAAGAAGAAATGGCCTCCAATAAAGGAGCAAACTCCTGGGCTTTTGTAGAGAACTGGATCCTCAGGCTTCCGGACTTCGAGTCTGCGTACGTCGACGAGGGACGGTTCCTTCTCTGCAGCCAGACGGAAAGGCAGGCCGCGAGGCAGGATGACGCAGTCTCCTGCCTGCATTAGCACGGGTTCAGAAGAGCCTGCAATTGAGAGCCAGCACGAACCTGAGAGTGGAGTGTAGCACTTCACTCCTTTATAGGCCGGGATCGCGTAAGACGATCCGGCGTCTAGGACAAAACCACCGGACAAATAGCTCTTGAGCTTCAGCAGCGACAGCACTTCAGAGAGTGGGTCCATACGCCTCCGTACGATTGAACTAGTAATGCGCCCTTTCAGCATAGTCCGTATCCCATTGAGACTCCATCTATTCAATAGAAGGGCGGGCAGTCAGACGCCGCCCTCAGCACTGAAGCACGAACCCGTTTCAAGGAGCAACTTATGAAAGTTTTTCTTACAGGCGCCACGGGCTTTATCGGCTCTGCCCTCGTTCCCGAACTAATGAAAGCCGGCCATCAGGTCATTGGACTGACGCGGTCCGATGCGGGTGCGGAGTCTCTGACCGCAGCAGGAGCCGAGGTACACCGCGGCAGTCTGGAGGACTTGGAAAGTATGCGCAGCGGTGCGGCGAAGGCGGAAGGCGTGGTTCACTGCGCCTTCAACAACGATATGTCGAAGTTCGAGGAAAGTAACGAGAAAGAAGACCGGGCAATTGAGGCTTTGGGAAGCGTGCTCGTGGGTTCGGATCGTCCGCTGTTGATCACGTCCGTGGCGGCAATGGGGATTGCAGCACCCGGCCAACTCGCCACCGAGAACTTCTTCGATCCTACACAACGCAAGCCGCGCAACGCGACGGAAATAGCAGGCAAAGCGCTGCAGGACCGTGGAGTTAATGTGTCGGTGGTTCGTCTGCCACAAGTTCACAACATTGTGAAGCAGGGCTTTGTCAGCTACTTAACCCGCGTAGCGCGAGAGAAGAGGCTTTCAGCGTACATCGGCGATGGTCTGAACCGGTGGGCAGCCGGGCACGTCTTCGATGTGGCTCATCTGTACCGTCTGGCGCTCGAGCGACATGAGTCAGGCAGCCGCTACCATGCGGTTGCAGAAGAGGGCATCGCGTTGCGCCAGATTGCTGAAGTGATTGGCAAGGGGTTGCACGTTCCAGTAGCCGGTCTGTCGCCGGAAGAAGCTCAAGCCCACTTCGGTCCGGCCGCGATGTTCGTGGGCGCAGATATGGCGGCTTCAAGCCAGCAGACACGGCAACAGCTGAACTGGCACCCCACGCGGCCCGGACTCATAGAGGACTTGAAGCAGGCTCAGTATTCGTAGAGGTAAGTGGGATCACGATCCCATGATGGACGGCTGTACATAGGAGAAGCAAATGAAGCTTACAGGCAATACGATTCTCATTACTGGCGGCACTTCCGGCATCGGCCGGAGTCTCGCGGAGGCTTTTCACCAAGCGGGCAATCAGGTGATCATCACAGGCCGCAGTCAATCCACTCTCGACGAAATGGTGCGAGCGAATGTAGGGATACGCGCGATGCTTCTCGACTTGGATCAGCCTGAGGAAATTCAACGCTTCGCAGCCGCAATCAAGGAGGCAGCCCCGAAGCTGAATGTGCTCATCAACAACGCCGGCATCATGAAGCCGGAAAACTTGAAGGCGGGACCGGAATCTCTGGCGACCGCAGAAGCGAATATCACCACCAACCTGCTTGGTCCGCTGCGTCTCACCGCGGCCCTCCTGCAGGGGCTGCTCGCGCAGCCCGAAGCCACGGTGGTGACCGTGGCTTCCGGGCTCGCCTTTGTTCCCATTGCGCCGTTTGCATCCTACTGCGCCACAAAGGCAGCCATTCACGCTTGGACGCAGTCGCTCCGCCGACAGCTCAGTGACACCTCGGTCGCCGTGCTTGAACTTGTGCCACCCTATCTGCAAACGGAGCTGACCGGAGCTCACCAGCTCTCCGACCCCAATGCCATGCCGCTCAAGGAGTTCATTGATGAGGTCATGAACCTGATGGCGAATCCGCCAGCCAACGGCGAAATCTTGGTCAAACGCGTCTACCCACAACGCTTTGCCGAGCGGGAGGGCACCTATAACGAGCTCTACGCGCAACGCAATGACCAGGCGATGGCGCAGGCGGCTAAGGCCAGGGCTTAGCCGTTCTTCTGCTTTTCTGTCGAGAAGGGCATGTCCCGCGGGCTTCGCTGTTTCACGCGTTCAGAGCAGGCCGACCGCTTGAAGCGGGTTCGTCTTTGCACTTGGAGAAGCTGGCGACGGCCGCGTTTAGCAGGCCTTTTAAACCGCTCCTCGTCATCGAGGGCTCGACCGTTCGCAGCTACTTTCTTCCGGACGCGGCTCGGATCCGAAGCGCGGAGGCGGCTGTTGGCCCTGCTTCCGTGCGGTTTGTAACGCGTGGTACGCTCCGCGAGCTGACGCACAGGAACTCGACTCTTGGCGAAGCTTCCGTTACTTGGTCGAGGAGACGAGCCTGCGTGTGAGCCGATCTCTCTTGGAAGCGACAGGAATGTCAGGCGGTCAATTCGGGATTCTGTCAATCTTGGCGCAGATCCCGCAGAACTCTATGCGTCAACAGGAAGGCCCACGCAATTCGCTGGGATCGAACACGTTTGTCGCACGTTATTACGAGAATGGAGGCACGTGGCTGGATCAAGCGGGCGTGAAAGGTGGGGAAGGGGCAATCCTTGCTTTGCTTGACGAAGTTGGCAGTACAGAGCAGCACGCTATCGTTCCAGTACTCGCGGAGATTGTGATGGAAAAGATGATTGGCTGAGTCACGCGCAGTTCGACAGCCTTTTGGAAATTCGCGAAGCACTGGCAGTGCCCGGGAATGAGCCGTCACATGCAGATGGTCAGGGGCTGTCGTAGGATCTCAGGGGCTGGCGAGATTGTCCCGGCGCTTGACCGGTTAGCGTCCTGGACACTCTGCGACGGCGCTCGCGACTCGTTGAATTTGATTGAGCGATCGCAGCAATTGAAATGGCCATTTGCTGACTTTTTCCTTAGCGAAGAGCATCCGCCACAAAGTCAGGTGTTCGTTCGGCGAATGATGAACCGTGTCCTTGAACTTTAGCGAAAGAGTTTGCCGTCCCGTTCGCATTCAAAGCATCACTCGGCGGCTAAGCGGCGAGACGGCGTTTATCACCATTGTTTCGGTCTCGATCAATTCATTTCTGATGTTCGCGAAATAGATCGACGGTACTCTGCGGGGCGCCCTCGTCAAAAAACCTTTTGAGGTTTTCGGCTGTCTGCCGGGCAAACATTTCGCTTCTAATATAGAGATCGTTCTCATATCCTGCGAGAGCAGCTTCGGTGTTACCTGGCTGTGGTAGCGCCGTCACCGATCGCCACCACGATAGCTGTAGCCACAACTGGCCCTACGCCCGGAATCTGTCGGATGCGGGTGCAGCCGGCATCGGCTGCGGAGATCCGCTCCAGTTCCTCACCACCATACCTTGCCGGCTGCGCCCAGCGCCACAAGGTGGAGGGTCGTCTTACCCAGGTCGATACCAGCAGAATGAATCTGCATAGCGGTGATTCTCCTTGGAAGCTGCTACCCACTATCCTCTGCCAAGACAGAGGAAGCAAGCGGCGGACCACCTTATTAGTCGCATTCTCGTCAGCAACCGTGTAAACGACGCCAAGTGCGCCGACACGTTCGTACTGCGAGAGGGTTGTCGACCGAACTCGCGGAAACGATGATTCTGAGGTCATGGTCATCAACGCCAAAGGGCCGTCTTTTCCTGGATTCGCTGTAGATCGGTCTCCACGAGTTGAACGAAAGAGCGAAGCGCTAACGAGGTTGCGTCGCGTTTTCGTAAAAGCACGAGTTCTACCTGCACTGTGTCTGGCAACAGATTGGCGCACTGAAGACCCTGCATGGCGAACGACCGCGCCCAGGCGGGCAGGATAGCTATTCCTTCTTCAGCCTTCACCAGCATGTACATCGACTCCGCCAGGTGAGAATGGCTGTCGAAGCGCGGCGAGAATCCAGCATCGCCACACAGAGAGAGGACGCTGTCGAAAAGCGAAGGCGACTCCTGCCGTTCGAGCAGAATGAACCTGTCCTTCGCCAAGTCCCTGATGTGGATGTGCCCGTTCATGACGCTCCGCGATTGTGGGAGAACAGCAATCAAAGGGACGTGAAACAGCAGCCGAGAGACATAGGCAGGATTAGCACTTCCGACCTCCCGCGTGAACCCCACGTCCAACTCACCTTTCGCGAAGGCTTCTAACTGCCTCGCGGGTGTCAGTTCGCGGATGGACAGCTCTATGCCCGGACTCTGCTGCTTGTAGGAGCGAATGAGTTCCGGAAGGAAGTGTTGTGTCGCAAACGGAATGAAACCGATCCTCAGCGTACCTGTCTGCCCCTTGTCGGCTCGCTTCGCAACTGTCACCGCATGTTCGGCCTGAGCAAGCGTCCGCTTCGCTTCCTGATAGAAGGCTTCGCCCGCGGCGGTCAGTTTTACTCGAGGACCTTTTCTCTCGAACAGCTTCAAGCTCAACTCGTCTTCAAGATCGGTCACGGTCTGACTAAGGGCAGGCTGTGCAATGTGGAGTCGGCGCGATGCGTTTCGATACCCTTTGGCCTCGACAACGGCCGTGAAATATCGTAGGTGGCGGAGTTCCATGTTGATCGTCCTTTGCGATTGAGTTGATCGCGAAATACGAAGCTTCAAGCCGTTTCGGCCAGCATCATAATTCGCATTGGCAGCACGAAGGACAACGGCACGTTGTACAGAGTGTAGCAATGGCGATCACTGCTGTGGGCAGGATGAGAACTTGCAGACTCCCAAGCATGCGGAGGAACACAGAATGTCAGGCAAATCAAGTTTCGGCAGCTTCGGACGCTACGAAGAGACCCCCGTCGAACAGATGGCGCCCGAGATGCGCGACGCGTATGACTTCACTATGAAGCTCCGCGGACAGGTACCCGGCCCCCACAAAATTTGGCTCTCAAACCCCGCGCTCTCGAAAACGATTGTGCCCACGGGCAAGTATTACCAGACAGATTCTTCGCTCTCCAAGGCGGAGATCGAGATAGCGACCAACGTCATCAACGGCCGATGGCTGGCGGCATACTCAAACTTCGAGCACGAGAGTATCGGCGAAGAGCAGGGTCATCTTGCCTCCGCAAAGGTGCAAGCCATCATCGCGGGCCTGCCCACGTCGTTTGAAGACCCGCGGCAGCAGATCGTGTACGAGCTCGCATCCACGCTGGCCGCCCCGCGGGTGGTTCCGACAGGCATGTATCAGCGAGCGAAGGATTTGCTCGGCGATGCCGGCATCGTGGACGTCACGGTGCTCATGGGTTGGTTTACCGCCGTTTCTCTAACCCTGATGGCGTTTGATGTGCCCTCCGATGCAGTCGGTCTCAGGCAGTAAGGAGCCGGAATATGACGATGTCAGACGATAGTCTCGGCGGACGCATCCCACTTTTTGATCCGCAGGCACTCACGCCGGCTCAGGAAGCCGTTTACAACACCATCGTCAAGAAGATGGTGCCCTGGGCTGAGTCTGCGGGGTTTAAGGCCAAGCTTGCCGACGGCAAGCTCATTGGTCCCTTCAACACGATTCTCGCTAGTCCTGAGATCGCGTCCTCTTTTCTCGCCTTGCAGGGTTCGGAGCAGGAGCACACAACGCTGAGCGAACGGGTGCGGCAGGTGGTCATTCTCACCGTGGGCGCAGTCTATCAATCAGACTACGAGCGCTACGCGCACTTCGCCGTTGCTAAAAAGGCCGGTCTGTCTCAGGATGCGATTCGGGCACTGGCTCAAGGCGGTAAAGCCGATGAACTGACGCCGGAAGAGCGACTGGCACACAGCTTTACGAAGCAGTTAACGGCAGAGCGCCAGATTCGTGACGATCTCTATCAGGAAGCAATCAGCGCTTTCGGTGTCGTCGGAATCGTGGACCTCATTTTCCTCGCCGGCTGTTATTGCACGATATCGTCTTTGCTCAACGTATTCCGAGTTCCCGTTCCTGAGTAGGCTCGTTCATGTGCGGGTCGTCCTTCAGACGAAGGCTGGCTCGTTCGCTCAGACCAATCTTAGAGAGGTCGCACCATGTCTCACAACCAAGCACCGCAGGCGAAGCTGACAACTGTAGCCCGGTTTCCAAAGAAGTACTTCCTGGAGAATCTGTCAGTTCGGTCGGACAATTCTGTTCTAGTCACCGCGATGAACACGAGAGAGTTGTGGTACGTTCCAGCCCAGACCGGCGATGAAGAACTTACCCCGCTTTGCATTCACACCTTTGAGCAGCCTCTGACTGGGATTGTGGAAGTTGAAGCGAACGTATTTTTGGTGTTCTCCAGCAACCTGTATACGACGCACGAATCGTTCGCTCATCGGCTCGATCTTCGCGAGTGGCAGCCCGGCTCGCCTGTAGAACCCAAGGTACTTCGCCAATTTCCGAAGCAGGCGCGTGGGCTGAATGGGTGCTGTTTGCTCGGCCCCGGTGTGATCTTGATTGCGGACTGCTTCGCCGGTCTTATCTGGCGGATGGACCTCGCGGCAGATAAAGGCGAGCCGGGGATTCGCGTCTGGCTGGAGCATGAAAGTATGGGCTACTTCCCGGGCAAGATGAAGCCAGAGCAGCCCGGCGTGAACGGCGTGCGGTACGCCGCGAAAACTAATTTCCTTTACTACACAGCCACAGCCAAAAAACTCCTGATGCGGGTCAAGGTTGATGCGGGCACCCTTGACCCGGCAACCTCACCTGAGTTGGTCGCGGCGGGCAGGATGGGCGATGACTTCTGCCTCGATGAGGATGCTTCCGTTGTGTACCTTAGCACACATCGCCAAAATACGGTCGATGTTGTATCGATGGATCCCGGTCTGAATAGCGGCTTCACGCAGAGCGTTGCGGGCGATCCCTTTAACGAAAGTCTCATTGGACCTTCGAGCGGAGCTTGGAGAAGAAGCCCAGGGGATTACGGAAATGTGGCGTACTTCATCATGGACGGCGGGACAGCTTCGCCACCGCCCGGCGGCCCTCAGAACGCACAACTAATACGGATAGACTTGCAGCCTCTGCCGAAGATCTTTCCGGGAGCAGACGCATGACGAAAGACGCAGCGGGATCGTGCGCCGGACGGCGTCACCGTCGAAACCTATGTCGACGTCGAAAGACCCCCTTTTGATCCCCCGCCTAAACGCGTTATGTTTGCCAGTCTCCCAGAGATCAGCATTGAGCGAGAGGTGTCCGGGCGAGGTAAACTTTTCAGGGAATGAGAAGGAGTCCCGCGTGCACTGACTAACTGCTGGTGGCTTGAGCTAAGCTTTTCAAGTAAGGTGCTTCTTCCCTTAAGCCCCAGAGAGATCAGCCGCCTGTCTGCGCAACGGCGTCAAGACCGTTGTCCCAAGTAGTTTTATGGCCTCTGCGAGTTGCTCATGGGAGAGACCTTGATTGTCCATCTGGAAGCTGACCCGGCTGATGCCGCCCAGCATGCGATTTGCACGAAGCAGCTTGTCTACGATCTCCTGAGGTGTTCCGACGAAGAAGGCTCCATCGGCAATACATTGCGAGTCGAAAGCCGTCCGCGAAGCTGGAGGCCATCCGCGTTCTCGTCCGATGGTGTTCACCATCTGCGCATAGCCAGGGTAAAACTCTTCAGCCGCTTGCCCTTTGCTGATGGCTACGAAGCCGAGGCAATGCAGGCCGACCTTCAGACTTTCCTGCTGGTGACCCGCGCGACGCCCTGCCTCACGATAAACATCTATGAGGGGCTTGAAGCGGCCGATATCGCCACCGATGATGGCGACCATCAGAGGTAGGCCGAGTGTACCGGCACGCACAAAAGATGCGGGTGTGCCGCCTACGCCTAGCCAGATCGGAAAGGGGTCTTGCAGCGGCCTCGGATAGATGCCCTCGCCCTTGAGTGCTGGACGGAACGAGCCTTCCCAATGCACCCGGTCTGTCTTCCTGACTGCCAGAAGAAGATCAAGGTGTTCTGCAAACAATGCGTCGTACTTGCCGAGGTCGTAACCAAACAGCGGGAAGGCCTCAATGGCGGAGCCACGTCCAACGACCATCTCTGCGCGCCCTGCGGAGATCAGGTCTAGTGTGGCAAAGGCCTGGAAAGCCCGGACTGGATCGACTGCACTCAGGACAGTGACAGCACTGGTCAGAGGGATTCGCTTCGTCCTGGCAGCAGCCGCAGCGAGGATGACCGCCGGCGCAGAGTCGAGAAACTCTGGCCGGTGGTGCTCCCCAATGCCGAAGACATCAAGGCCAACTTGATCGGCCAACTCGATACGGTCAAGCAGACGGTTCAGGGCTTCGCTGCCGCTGAGCTTTTGTGAGCCGCCATGGCGAGACGTGAACGCAGCGAAACTGTCGATCCCGATCTCCATGCTTAATCGACCCGCTGTTGCTGGGAACGGGTCAGCCATGCAAGGCAGGAGGCCAGAACGAAAAGAACAATGGGCGCAGCAGGATTGCCTCCAAGAATCGTGAGGTGAAATCCGACCGCCGCCAGCATGGTGATTGCAAGCAGCACTGCCGCGTAGAAGGACAGCTTTGGGATAAGAAGGCAGATGGCGGATCCGACTTCGATTACGCCTGTCAGCAGCCGCAACCATGGGTCCATTCCAATCTTTGTGAAGATTGCGACCATGGGCGGCGCCCCCGTGAGTTTTGCGATACCCGCGCCAAGAAACGCAAGGCCCAGCAAAACCCTGAGCACCCATATTCCGATTGTCTTCGACTTGCTCGTCGTCATCCTCATTACTCCTTTATCGTTATATTGTATCGACGTCGATATAACGGATGAGTTTAGAATGGAAAGGATGCGGACCAGATCCTCACAAGTCGAAGATGCCTCGTACGAAGCAGCTCATCTTGGGCTGGTCTTATTCCGTGCTGTGAGCAGCATTGTGAGACAAGGAGAGTTGAAGCTTCAGCAGTCAGGGTTGAGCAGCACAGATTTCCGTGTTCTCGAAGTGCTCCTCCATAAAGGCCCTACTGCGGTAAATACCATTGGACCGAAGGTATCGTTGACAGCAGGCGCGATCAGCGTCGCCATCGACCGCCTTGAAACGCGCAATCTCGTTCACCGTCAGGAAGGAGAACGAGACCGCCGTGTCCGTACAGTGAGTCTCACGGAGGAGGGCAAGAAAATCATTGTGCCTGCATTCAAGGCACACGCCGCGTATCTTCGAGATGTCTTTGCATCCCTTACGCCGGTCGAAAGACAGGCTTTGGAAAGCATGCTGAAGAAGATCGGTAAGCACGCGCAAAGCCTGTCTGAGTTCTAGGTTGCCGAAGATGACGCACTCTCCGCGAGGTCTTCGCTTCCAGTCCGCTCCTAAGGGATCAGAGCTCGGCCGCTTGACGGGATGATCGCCTCCTCAAGATTTTGGCTTCTCAACGACTGTAACGGTCTCACGGTCCATATCCCTGTTTTCGAGCGTCTCCACGAGGTACCTCGCTACCGACTTGCGGGTGACCGTCATAAATGACGTCCATTTTCCCCGAGAATCGACCAAGGGAACTACATCGTCCTTATCAGTCAAACCCGGTGGTCGCACGATGGTCCAGTTGGTCTTGGATGTCCGCACGATGCCCTCCGCTTGGTTGTGATCCTCATAGGACTTCCCGAGGCTACTAAGACGAAGGACAAGGCGAAACACTAAGGCATGCTTTTTCAGGTCCGTCCCGACACCGAATGCGCTCAGGTAGACGAACCTCTTGGAGTGATCGGAGCCGATGACCCGCATGATCGGCCCGACGATTTGCGTACGGATGTCCGAAGGTGAAAGGTTTTTGGAAAAAAGATTCGTTGGCGACTTCAATCTTTGCCCGACGCAGAAAATGAGTCCGTCACAATCTGACATCACGGACTGAATAAAGGCCGGATCGGTCATATCACCGGTGCGGCTTTCAACGTGGCCCTGGTAGTGTTGGCTGAGCGTAGAGCGGGAAACACTCACCACTTCATGCTCGCGATCCAGCAAGGTTTGGACAACCAGCGCACCGACCCTTCCTGTTGCTCCGAAAACAGCTACTTTCATTCGACACTCCTCACATTGCGAAATGTTGGGCCTGATTACTGTTGCGCACCAATGTCTTGAGATAGAAACGCATGCAGTCGTTCAGCAACCCAGTCCGGATTGTCGTGCGCGTAAAGGTGGCCGGCTTTAGGAACTATGTCGCTTTGGATATTCGTCGCTACCTGGTGGACACAATCCAGGGTCTGGTTGTGCGGGATACCGCGCTCGCCGCTCAGAACGAGTACAGGCATGGCGAGCGGCTGCTTGAGGTGGCCTCTATTCTCCTTTCCGTCATCAAGCAGCGTGCGGTAATGTTCGAATCCAGCGAGCATTCGCCCAGGGCGCTTATAGCTGGGTAGAAAAACGGCCTTGGCCGTCGCAACTGCGTCGGAGGAAACAGACATCATTCCCATGGTGGGCAGCAGGTAGGCCTCTTCTTTTCCGCTGGTCAGCATGTCAGCTATGGACGCCTGCATGTGGAAGCCGAAATGCCAATAGCCTCCGGTCGCGGGATTCATGAGCTCTTCAAGCCCAAACGCCGGGATCAACGATTCAGTGAGGATCAGGCGATCGACATACTCGGGATATTTCACAGCATAGGCAAAGGCGACCATCATCCCGATGTCCATTCCGAGTAGATTGATGTGCTCGAAGCCGAGTGAGCGAATCAGTTGATGAACGTCTTCGGCCACATTGCTTTTGGCGAATCCGCTCTCTTCCAGGTCGGAGTCGCCAAGTCCACGAAGATCAGGAGCGATAACGGTATAGCCACGGGCAGCCAGCAGAGGCATCAACTTGCGCCACACTTCCCATGTGTACGGCCAGCCATGCAGCAGAACGAGGGCGAGCCCAGATCCTCCTACCGTATAGTGAACGTTCGTTCCATTTACGGCTGCGATGCCGTGGGTGAAGCCCGGCAGTCCTGCAACGGGAGCCTTGTCGATCGGTTTCTGCTCTTCTGAGACATTCATATCTGTCCTCGCCGTTCCCTGAAGCCGTCGCAAGGCTGGCTAGGAACCCTCTGCGAGTAACGATAGAATAGTGCGTGGAACGAAACAAGAACGCACTTCTTAGTGCGTATCCTCATAGCCGAGTCAACAATGAAAACTGTGAACAGGCCAAAGAAAGCGACGGCTTTCCCGGAACGCGAATCGGAGGATCATGAGGGGTGCAAAGCGCTCGCCAGCGTGCTGTCTCAAGTGGGTGACAAGTGGACGATCTTAGTTGTCGGCGTCCTCTCATTGGATTCGTCGCGATTCAACGCATTGCAACGGGCAGTGCCCGGGATTTCGCATCGTATGCTGACCCAGACGTTACGCACCCTCGAAAGAGACGGTCTGGTGAGGCGCACGGCCTTCGCCGAGATACCCCCTCGCGTCGAATACAAACTCACCACCCTTGGACGATCTCTTACGAAACCGCTTGCGCATCTTGCCGAATGGGCGTCACAAAAGCGAGTCTTCATAGAAATGGCGCGCGCTGAATACGACCGAAAGCAAGCGCAGCAGGGGTGATCTGCCGTTTATATGTACAAACCAGCTTCGCGCCCGTCTACGCAGGAGTTGCAGTCCTCGCAGTGCAGGTTTGAACTCGTCGGTGACGAAGTTTTACAACGTAGAGAATGCGATCAATTCCAAGTCAAGGATCTTGCGAACGAGCGGAGATCATGCGCGTATGCATCTGGTGCCTCCCAGGCCGGAAAGTGGCCACCGTGCTGTTGCTTCGAATACTGCTGAACGTTGTAAAAGCGCTCTGCCCACTCTCTAGGCGCGATTACCAAGTCCTTCGGCCATGCTGAGACCGCAGTCGGTACATCAACCCGGTCGTCAAACCCGAAAGGGGCTCGAAAATGACGATGGTCGTAGTAAACACGCATCGAAGAGCCGATTGTCTCTGTGGTCCAGTAAATCATAAGGTTGTCGATCAACATGTCTAGTGGAAAGGTGCCGATGAAATCGCTACCGTGATCGCTCCAGAAATAGAACTTCTCCACGATCCAGCTGGCTAGGCCCACCGGCGAATCCGAAAGCGCGAAGGCAAGAGTTTGAGGCCGTGTGTAATGCAGATGTTCATAAGCTCCCTCTTCTTCCTCCCAGCGTGTGGCCTGATTTCTGTAGGCTTGCTCGGCGGCCGTCAACGGTGGGGACGCCGCTGTCAAAAGCGGGTCAACTACAGAGGCAATATGAATTCCTTGTGTTGTGCTGCAGTACTTCATTGCCAAGCGAGTTGCTACTCCGGCGCCGATATCAGTTCCCGAAGCGAGAAAAGACGTATAGCCGAGTTGTTCCGTCATAAGGCTTTTGAACAAATCCTCTGCCTGTACCTGATTGGGCCTGATTCCGCGGTCCGAGAAGCCAAACCCCGGGAGCGCGGGTATGACAACGTCGAACGCATCATCCGCAGAACCACCAAACGCTGCTGGGTCCGCAAGCATCGGAGCGAGCCGCCGGTATTCGCCGAAGCTCGAAGGCCATCCGTTCATCAAGAGCAATGGTCTAGGTCTTGGCCCCTTGCCGCGCAAATGAACGTAGTGGACACCAAAGCCTCCCACGGATGCACGGAACTGGGGCATTTCGTTCAAGCGCTGCTCAGCAAGATTGAAGCTGTACGTCGTCTGCCAATACTCTACCAACGTCTTCAAGAACGCCTTGTTCATCCCATATTGCCAGTCCGTCGTGACAGAATCACTCCATCGAGTCGCGGCGAGGCGGCGTAGAAGATCATCTCTTAAGCTTTTGCTGAAGTGGATCTGAAACGGCTTTCCGAGCATCTTCTGATCTCCACAAAACTCCAACCTGACGTGCCGTAGTGCACCGACCGCTGCTGGAAGTGCTAACGCAAACTCCCGACGAGTTATTTTGCCGCCTTGCGGTGTTACCATGTAAACACTCTAAGCGGTAACAAGCTAAACTGCAAACGAGAGCTCAGCATGCCCGAACATCGCCCAGATACGCCCGCCAAATTTCGCTACTTGGAATCCTTTCTATGGAATGACTTCGACTCTGATCGAAGTCATTGGGACGCGTGGCTTCGTCGCAAATCGCCAAATGGCGCATTCGTTGCTGGAGCGTCAGGCTTTCGCCGCGCGCTGCAGCTCCATACAGCTCTTCGGTCATTGCAATGCGCAAATAGCGGCGTAGATGTGGAAGAAAATCTTTCGGCCGGACACGAAGTACTGAACAAGCTCATCGGCATTTATGCCATTTACCCGCACATCAGCGAGAATGGTCAGGTAGCACTCGCTACGAACGCCCAAGCTGACCCGGTCGCGAGTCTGCTGCTCATGGTCTTAGAGGCTTTGCAACAGGGCTTATGGCGCCGCTTCAAGCTCTGCCATGAGCCCAGTTGCCGCGCTTCTTATTACGATGCGTCCAAGGCGGCGGCGAAGACTTGGTGCTCGATGCAGCTGTGCGGAAGTCGCACAAAAATGAAGCGATACCGTTTGAGGAATTCCAGCCTAACGAAACCCGAGTGATCGCCTTGGAGTGCCCGCTTGAAATGTGCCATGGATAAGAGAGAGACGGGACAAGGAGAGCATATGGGACGAGGCAAGAGGTACTAGCCTGAGCAGGATGAACCTGCTGCGGCAGTCAGGCGGATATCCTCCACACTCCGACTTGTCAGGAATGCATGTTTGCTAAGGGAAGCACATCAGGTCTTTCGAAGGTAGGGGATTGCGTCGCTCCGTAAGGATGCATTAGTCTGACCTCAGTCGCGGAAAACGACGGTCTAATCTCAGCCACTCGGCTGCTAGGCTGTCGAGTACAAGTCAGTCACGCCCCTTGTGATTCGGCCAGCGTCTCCCATGCAACTGCAAATTGCAAGTTGCGACGGTCAGCCCGCAAAGCCGGCCAAGTAAAGGAGCGCATATATGCGACATCACGTCACAATCATTGGTGCAGGTCTTGGTGGCCTGACGCTCGCCCGTGTTCTCCATCGCCACGGCGTTGCTGCCACGGTCTATGAAGCGGAAGCGTCCATTCATGCGAGAGCGCAAGGCGGACTACTCGATATTCACGAGTACAACGGACAGATCGCGCTCAAAGCTGCCGGTCTGTACGAGTCGTTTCTTCCACTCATTCGTCCTGGCGAGGACGCGAAGCGCATCGTCGACCAGAGTGGGAACATTCTCTTCGACAAAGCCGGAGGACAGAACGACAAACGCCCGGAAGTGGATCGCGGCGAACTGCGGAGGATGCTCCTCGATTCCATTCCCGGTGAAATGATCGAATGGGATCACAAGCTGATGGCCGTCGAGGCGATCGGTAACGGAACACACGAGCTGACCTTCTCCAACGGCTCCAAAGTTCATTCCGGAATACTTGCTGGAGCTGATGGAGCGTGGTCGAAGGTGCGCCCACTTGTATCCGAATCGACGCCGCTATATACCGGCACCTGCTTCATCGAAACATTTCTTTCTGACGGCGACACACGCCACAAGGCAACTGCAGAACTGATCGGCACTGGCACCTGTATGGCAGTAGCGCCGGGCAAGGGCATCCTCGCGCACCGTAACGGGGATGGAACGCTGAAAACGTATGTCGCTTTGAACAGGCCAGAGAGTTGGGTCGCGTCCATGCGCTCCCGTGACGCCAAATCCAGCTTGTCCCTTATTGCAGATGAATTCCAAGGGTGGGCTCCGCAGCTCACGGCACTCATCACGGATAGTGACATCGAACCACTGCTTCGCCCGATCCATGCTCTGCCGGTCGATCAACAGTGGGAGCGGGTGCGGGGAGTAACCCTTCTTGGAGACGCGGCGCACCTTATGTCTCCTTTCGCAGGCGAAGGTGCCAATCTTGCCATGTACGATGGCTCCGAACTGGCCCTGGCCCTGATCGCACACCCTTCGGATTCCGAAGCTGCACTCGCGGCCTACGAAAGCGAACTCTTTCCCCGGAGCAAGAAGTTTGCTCGTGAGACTGCACAGAACCTGGAGCGCTTCTTCAATGATTCAGCGCCCCAAAGTACGATTGAACTTTTCAGCAGGCACCTCGCGTGACTCGCAAGACGACTACGCACGCCGCCTGTTCACGGCAGGCATACTCATCCGCTTGCGCGACTCAGTCCTATGAAACGCTTCTGCCGCAGGTGAGCCGCTTCAGCCCCGGACGATCGAGGCGGGCAAGATTGATCAGCCTTGTGCACCTTGCGGGTACCGACAACGGAGAACATCAGGGTAGGAGGATCAGTTTCCCCCGCGCCTTTTGGCTTTCGCTGACGGAGAGTGCCGTCTTCCACTCGTCAAGAGCGAACGTGCGGGCAATCGGAATGGAGAACCTGCCTTGTGCAGCGAGACCCGCAAATTCCGGCAGAACGTCGTAGGGTATGCGCATGCCGGGTTCTTCAAGATTGGAGCGAACACCCAGGATCTTTGCAGCCGCGAAGTCGCTGATCGTCATGACCCGCTTTGGGTCGCCGGCGATCTGAACGAGCGCGGGCAGAGCACCACTCACCGGGGCAGTGTCAAGGATCAGGTCAGGCGAGCTGCTGGGTAGTGCCGCAATCCTTCCCGGCAAGCCGTTTCCGTAGGACGTTACGACGGCTCCGAGCCCCCGCAAACGGTGTGCGAACGTGTTACCAGCCGTTGCGATCACGTGTGCCCCGCGCAGCAATGAAATCTGCACCGCCGCAAAACCTACCGTGGTTCCTGCGCCGTTGATCAACACTGTCTTTCCCGCCCCGACGCCAAGGCAATCCAAACTGCCACAGGCAATCGCGACTGCCATCGGCAGAGCCGCAGCAGTAAGCGCGTCTAGCCCAGTGGGAACGGGCGTCCAGCGCTGCAAGATGGCATAGTCGGAGGCCCCCGCGCTGCTGGTGTTCACGAAATCGACTGGACCGAACACAAGCTGACCGACCGCTACGTCCGTTACCTCCTCGCCGACGGCATCGACGATTCCAGCTACCTCCAGACCGATTCCACGGGGAAGGCTTCCGGCGAACAGACCGCGGCACAAGGCCCAGTCGGCCGGATTGAGACCACAGGCCTTGACCTCCACGCGAACACGCTGACTCGCGGGCGCCGGCAGAGTTGTCTCTTCCAACCGCAACACCTCGATCGGTTCACCGTAATTGTGAAACCGAATAGTTCTTGTCTGGACGCTGGCTGCTACTGGCATTTGCTCTCCTTTGCAGGACCGCGAGAGGTCTGTACAAACCAACTTAGGCCGCCTATTCGGTACGATCAATACTTAGCCGTACAGATTCATGTCGTATGCGTACACATCTTATGGACCTCCTTTCGGATGTACTCTCGTTACTCAAGCCACGGGCCTATGTGACCGGCGTGCTTTCCGCAGGCGATCCATGGTCTCTGCAATTGCCTGCCTACCAGGGGATCAAGTGCTACATGGTCGTTGAAGGAACCTGCTGGTTGGCGGTCGAGGGTGAGCACCCGGTTCAGCTTCATCAGGGAGATTGCCTGCTGCTGCCGCATGGAAAGCCTTTCGTCATTGCCAGCGATTTAGACCGGCCGCCAGTGGATGCACGCAAGATCGTCTCGGGAATAGCTCGGCACCAGGGCGTGCTTGCGGTGACACCGGGGAAAGGTTTTCTTCTGCTTGGGACCCATTTCGATCTTGAGGGTGATGCGGGCTTTCTCCTGGATGCCTTACCCCCACTCGTTCTACTTACCGGGGATCAGCAATGCGCCTCGATGCGGTGGGGCGTGCAGCGCCTGTTAAGCGAGATGCGCGAACCTCAGGTGGGCGGAACGCTGGTCGCGCAGCAGGTAGCGTATACGTTGCTCATCGACGCATTGCGTTTACATCAGGAGCAGAGTAGCCATGGTCCGGGGTGGTTCGCCGCTCTTGCCGAACCGCAGATCAGAACAGCGCTCGCCTGTATGCATGAACGCCCCGCTCACGCGTGGACGCTCGAAGAGCTGGCACGAGCCGCAGGGCTGTCTCGGACTGCGCTCGCCCAGAACTTTAAGAGAGTGGTTGGGGAAACGCCCACTGCCTACCTCAGTCGCTGGCGAATGAGACTAGCGGCGCACAGACTCATGGAAGAGGGAGACACGCTGGGTGCAGTGGCACTCCACGTCGGATATGAGTCCCCGAGCGCCTTTTGTGCTGCTTTCAGAAGAGCTTTCGGCATGTCTCCAAAGAAGTTCGTGGCTGTGAAACGGTTCACTCTGTCGGATAGGTGACGTGAAACGCACCTCTCGTCAGTCGAGCAGGCGAGGCTCTTCGAGGCCGCTCGGGCCGAGACACTTCCCAGTCCGGCACCACAGGACTGAGTGCAGATTGTCTGCATGTTCTGCATTCAAACAAGCGTTCTGATCAAGCAGCAAGGCGCTTGATCAGGTTTACGTCGCGTCGCGGCGGCGAACCAAACATGCGGCTGTATTCACGGCTGAACTGGGAGGGGCTCTGTAACCGACTCGGAACGCGGCGTCTTCGACATTGGCTGCGCCGGCCGTCATCAGGCTGCCAGTTACAACGTGATCGCGTTGATTTGCCGGGGCACGGGCGATCAGTAACAAGCCCGTCCGGCTGGTCGTTTGCTTATGCCGCCAACGTCGTCGCCGACCTCATCGTTATGCTGAACGCGTCTCCGGTCCATCTGATCGGTATCTCGTTCGGCGGGATGGTCGCTCAGGTCACCGCACTTACCCGACCTGAAATCATTCGCAGCCTCACGCTCATCGGCACGGCTTCGAGCTTGGGCTCCGCCTTGAACTTGCACAACGAGTGTATTGGCCTGTTAGCACAGCTGAGACCGAATTGCTTCAACGCGAGTGCACGGACGAATCCTTGGACCGACCCTTCATCGTCGGACAGCCCTTTCCCTTCCGGCCTCTTCCTCCCTTTGCAAAACGATTACAGCTTCTTCGAGGAACTTGGAGGTTTGCTCAAGACGTGATGCTTCTAACCGGACTACCAGTTCCTCAGCCCACACGTTGAAACCAGACTCCATGCCCATGAGCACCTTCCGACCTTTCATGGTGAGTTGAGGCAGTAACCTACGCTGATCGGCAGGGTCTGCCGATGTCCGAACCAAACCTTCTGTTTGCAACTCAGCCAAGAGCCTGTGAACGGACTGACGCGAGTAGCCGGTCACCTTGGCGATAGCTGACGCGGAAATATCACCCAGTTCGATCCGTATGAGCACTCTCCATCGCGCGGCGCTTTGCTGAAAGCGCGCGTTTTTTGCGTCGCCATGTTTTAGCACAGCTGCATGCGCGGCGAAAACAGCGCGGGTGAAACGCCGGAAGCGGCGGGCGTCGTCACTGAGGGTCTCAAAGCGGTCTGTCAATACGTTGACAGATTCTGCGTCTGAGCCGACCATAGAACTGGAACGTTGGCCTGTCTTGCTCGTGTTTTGTTTTTTCTTCATTGCGTACGGGCCCTCGCTATTCCTGGGGTGAACCGTGCCCGGAATGCATCTTTTCAGGTCAAGCTGAAAGCGTACCTGACCGGTGTTCCTTATAGTAGCGCCCCAGAGGTTGCCGCTAACGCGAGCACTAAGCTGTCCTGGGCTAAAACATAAACGTAAAAGGAGAAAATATGAGCAACAAAGAGCAGGAAAGTTCAACCGCGGCGCTTGACGTCGCGAAAGCGTTTTTTGCCGCCAAAGAACGCCATGATCTCGACGCAACCATGAAGCTGTTCAGAGACGATGCGGTGTACATCTTCCCTCTGGCTGCATCAGGGAGACAAGAAAACTGGTTCACCTACGAGGGCAAGGAAGCCGTCACCAAGTACCAGGGTCAGGTCTTGGAGCGTTTCAAGCAGATCAAGATGTTCGATCTCAGGTACTTCCTTAGCATGGACGGCAGCAATGTCTTTGTGGAGTCAAGAGGCGACTACATCGCCCAGGACGGCACCGCCTACAACAACGTCTACATCTTCAAATTCGTGATCCGAGATGGCCAGATTGCAGAGGGATACGAATACGCGAACCCCGTGACATATGCCAAATTAGCGGGTCTGCCGATAGGGTAGTCTTTCCATGCAGCACACCAAGCCCCCGTAACCTCATGGGGGCTTGGTGTTTCGTAGCCACTCTGTTCGGTAACGTGGAACGCGATTCTCGTCGGTGGTGCCTCCGAGTTGATACGAAATCGCCATTGCACTCATCGCGATCAGATCGGTAACGAAATGTCGCGTTATCGTCAGCAATCACCCAAGAACAATCAAGTGATGGTTTCGGGCTACCCAGTGATCGAGCGGCACCGCAGTGCCGTGAGTCACGCAACGACGCAGAGGTCCTGGGTCGGCACTCACGGTTCCGATAAGGGTCCAGTAACTGTTCCTTAGTGTTCCGATAGTGCTAAAACGACCCATCCGCTACGCAAGTTTTCAACAAGTTACCGTTTCCGGTTCACCGTCACGGCAGAGCTCGCAGGTTCGAGCCGCGTTGCGCCAGACAACTTCGCTTCCGGATTCTGCGTGATGGGTCATGGGTTGGGATGCCTCGGACTGTGTTCTCGTATTGAGTACGACCGTTCTCATTGTGAGAACAGCAATTGGATGGTTGGCTAATCTGCTCCTCGGTCGAACCCGCAGCCGGACCCCTGCGACGATCGATAGCCACCTGATCTATCGATCACTATATTACACAAGGTGTAATATAAGCCATGAGGCGATTTGTATGACCGGACTCGCATTGGAAACCGTCCGCAAGCGTCAGGGTGTCTCTCAGGTCCAGGCAGCGAAGCTCCTCGGGCTATCGCAGCCCATGCTTTCCCACATGGAGACCGGGAAGAGGAATGTCAGTCTTGAAGTGGCGCGGCGAGCAGCAGAGGTCTTTGGGGGAGATGCGACGGCCTTGCCAGTGAATCCGCTGCCGAGGCACAGCGATGAGACGCTCGCATCGGAACTTGGAAGGCTAGGGTATCCAGGATACGCACATCTGTCTGGTTGTCTTCGCAATCCAGCCGAGTTGCTTCTCGATGCATTGGACCACGCCGACCTCGATGTGCGTACGACGGAAGGTTTACCTTGGCTCGTGTTGACGTATTCCCATCTTGACTGGTCTTGGCTCCTTCGAGAAGTGAAGCTAAGGAACCGCCAGAACCGACTCGGATTCGTCGTATCGCTTGCGAACAATATGGCGCATCAGAACGACGCCTCCGTTGTGTGGGGTGTCTTAGAGTCTGTGTTACGGGAACTAGAGGATGCACGTCTCGTGAAGGAAGATACGTTGTGCCAAGAGTCGTGGCCTCTATCCCGTAAACAACATGTACGGGCGGTGAGGTCGAAGCTAGCTGCGCATTGGAACCTCAATACCAGACTCTCGGAGGTGGACCTTGCGCACTACGCTGCCTGAGCCGTGGTTTTCGTTCCTGAGAGAACTTGATCCAATCGCCGGCGAGCCGACAAAGATCCCTTGTATCGGCGGCTTCGCTGTCACCCAGCACTATGGTTCCGCACGAACGACGGTTGACTTGGACGTCATCGACGTAGCGCCCGTCGCTTCGCGCAACCGACTTCTCGAAGCTGGAGGGAAAGGGTCTTCTCTAGCTAGGAAGCATCGCGTTTACTTGGACTTCGTTGGCATTGCACAGGTTCCGTACGAATACGAGGAGAGGCTCGCTCCGACCTATGAGGGAGTCTTCGAGAACATCCATCTCTTCGTGATGGATCCCTACGATATCGCTCTCTGCAAGCTGAAGCGCGATAACGATCGCGACTTCCAAGACATGCTGTTTCTTGCACGCACCACGCCATTCGATCTGGAGGTCTTTGAGCAACGCTACAGAGAGGAACTGCGGCCCTATCTGTTCGGGAGCATCAGTGAAGCTGACTTCACCTTCGCTCGGTGGCTCAAAGCGATTAAGGAAGACCGACAGTCTCGCTTGTAAGGCCGCGCTTCCAGCAGTAATGAGTGATGTGTCCAGGGTTTAGGGGCTGTAAGAGCACATGTTGATCTCTCATTAAGAGTTCATCTGTGAACTCCTAACCGGTAAAATTGCCGTAAGGGGACAACATATTGGCTCTTACTCTGAGGACAATCAGCGAGGTGCAAGCTGAAATCGCAAGTCGTTTCAAGGCTCGCAGACTCGCGATGAATTTGCCGCAACGCGATCTCGCGGACAGAGCGGGAGTCAGTCTAGCTTCCTTGAAACGGTTTGAGCGTGAAGGGCTGATCTCCCTGCATTCTTTGCTCAGCCTCGCTATGGCGTTGGGCTGCCTCGACGATTTTGACAGGCCAGCGTCAGATGCTGCCATGGGTCAGGTGCCCCAATCGCTCGACGCTTTGTTAAAGATACCGAAAGCTCGTCACAGAGCGACTGGAAGGCAAGGGCGCACATGAGGCGGTGTGGCCATCTCAGTTCGCGGAGGGCGAGAGCCGCCACCTTGGATTAGCTCTGGAGACCTTCAAGAGTCCGGCGAACTTCGACGATGCCGGGGGATGCCTCGATCAATCATCACAGCCAGCGGAGAGCGGCTTAAAAAACGGGTCCTCGGTTGCCATGAGTGATCCATCTTCGTGCCGATGTATCTCCGAAACGCGCTTTCAACGAGCCGTAGATTTCCAGCAAGAGCGAGATGCGGGTCAATAGGTTTTGACCGAGTGCCGGATGCTCGTTTGCAGTCCACGAGTCTTTCGATCGCTCAGCTTTCATCTCTCGCTGATGCGAACGAACGCGCGCAGAACTGTCGCTGCGAGCTCCGCACGCACGGCTGAATCACTCACGTCGGCCGAAATCACAGCAAACGCGTGATGGCGGTCCGAACCGGAATAGACATTCGCACCATCACTCGTTCTCCAATCTGCGGCGCAACTTCGCCGCTTCTAAATCGTGCCCAGACTTCTGTAGGACATACACGGCATCCCACAGGAGCTTCTCAAGGTAGGAGATACGTTGCTCTCTGGCGGCGATGGCCGCATCTTGCCCGCACCACTGTCGGACAAGAGCCCAACTTGCCCTGTAACGGTTGAGAAGCGGATCTGATAGGCGTTCTCTGATTTGCTCGCGCTAAGAGAATAGTCTCGCTCTAGCGAGTCAATGATGGCGAGAATGCCGGCTGGCTCCTGCATGGCAAAAGCACGAGCAAAGTTCACCGCGCATTCGTAAGGCAGACGCAGCCATCCCGATCGTTCGATATACGAGTAGGGAGTAGCAGCGCTCAATTCTTCCTCCGTGAGTTTCGCTCGGACCCGGAGTCGCTCGATCGCTTCGATGGGGCCACTCATTGAACCGTGCTTAACGTCGAAGTGCCCTTGGTCGCCGATGTTTTCGAACCCATCGTGGACCGCCTCCGCTAATACAGAATCTTGCTGGAACCCGACGCTTTCATTGTGTCGGCTCATCGCTTCTCGATCTCGCTCTTCCTGGAGGTATGCCTTCCGCTCAGACCAAGGGATGAGGATTTGAGCCGAGTCGACCTAGTCGGTCAGACCAGGGTGCGTATCGATCCATCGGACTTGCCACTTTCTGCCGCGAATGTGCTTCAGAAGCTGAATGCACTGCAGCGGCGCGTCCTCATAAAGAGGCCTCTCTCGAAACCCGTATTTCTCTCCGCAGCGGAGATCCTCTCTCAACATTTAGGCATAATGCCACGACTCTTGAGCGCAATGCCAGGGCGGCGATCTGTTGATGGCGAGACTGCTAGAAAGCCGAGAATGCACCCAAAAGGAGTTTGGTGCCGGTCGGGGCGTTTCGAATAGGTAGTGTTTATGCGGATTTGATGCAAATCTGGTGCCGGTTTCCAAGGCTGAAAACGGTAAACTCTGGCCATAGCCGATCACCTCGTACGCTCACAATCGGCGCGATCAAAGCGGAAGTCCGATGGACGCGATTGCAAAAAATGGGCAAAACTTTGGTGCCGGTTTTGGTGCCGGTTTGTACCGGAATTTGGTGCGATTTAGTGCGATTCAGTGCAACACGCCATAGTGACGAATACCTGCATGAATACTAGGAATTTGCGAGTTTCCGCGACTCCATGCAGGAGCCTGCAAAAGGGCAAAAAACGGACTCAAAATCCGTCGAGGGCAACCTCGTGGGGGTTCGACCCCCCCTCCCGGCACCAAAGTGTGTGTGTGCGGATACAAGGGCTAACGGCCGCTTACTCTTGCTGTTTAGAACTTACTTTCCGACCGGCTTCAGTACAAACTTGCTGCGAACACGCTAGAGTAGAAGGCGATTCTGCCTCCTCGCATGCCCATCCTCACCGCCCGCACGCTCATCACCGCCATCGGCACCGTCGCCTACCCGGCGATTACCATCGACTCCTCCGGGCTTATCGCTGACATTTCGACCGACACTACCATTCACTCCGAGTCGATTCTCACGCCCACCTTCCTCGACATCCACCTTCACGGCGCGGCCGGACAGGACGTCATGTATGCCTCACCCGCCGGCCTCGGTTCCATGCAGCGCTTCCTCGCCAGCCGCGGCACCTCGCATTACCTGCCCACCACGGTTACCGCTTCCGTCGAGGACACCCTCCGCGCCCTCGAAGCGCTTTCCGAGGCTATCGAACGTCCTACGCCCTCGATTGAAGCGAGTCCTATCGGAATTCACCTGGAAGGCCCGTTCCTCTCCCACGCCAAACGCGGCGTTCACCCGAGCGATCTCCTGCAACCTCCCTCGATAACTCTGTTCGATCGCCTTCAGCAGGCCGCACGCGGCCACATCTGCCTGCTTACTCTCGCGCCCGAACTTCCTGGCGCAACCGAGCTCATCCGCCATGCCACCCAGACCGGCGTGCGTGTCAGCTTTGGCCATACCAACGCGACGGCCGCCGAAGCCGTGGCCGCCCTTGCCGCCGGCGCAACCTCCGCGACGCACACATTCAATGCCATGCGCCCGCTCGACCATCGCGACCCCGGTGTCCTCGGCACCGTGCTGGACACGCCCAGCCTCTACTCCGAGCTTATCTGCGACGGCATCCACGTCGAGCCGCTGCTCGTGCGCCTCTGGCTCCGCCTAAAGGCCGACCAGGCCATCCTCGTCTCTGACGGCATGTCGGCTACCGGCATGCCCGACGGCTCATACCAGCTTGGCCCGCTCGCCGTCACTGTCTGCGACCGCCGCTGCACCCTGACCGAAAGTCCCGCGACGCTTGCTGGCTCGGTTCTCACTCTCGACCAGGCCGTCGCCAACCTGCAGCGATTTACCGGCTGCCCGCTCGAGGTCGCTGTTCGCTGCGCCAGCAGCCACCCGGCAGCTTTTCTCGGCTTTGCCGACTCTATCGGCAGCCTTCGTGAGGGCCAGCCCGCCAGCTTCAACCAGTACTCCGCCGAAGGTCGCCTTGAAGCCACCTGGATCCGGGGGGAACGACTCTCCGCGTAAGCGGATAGCTCATCCTTCGCGAAGCAAGGAATCCGCCTTTCCGCCTCGCGCCCGCCACATCGCTCCTTCCATGGAGTTGACCGCACCGCTTAGGACGCTCAATCCCGCGCACCGCTGCACAATCCTGCGCTCCATCTGGCGCCGCACCTGCTCCATCTTCTCGACGACGCTGCCCGTATACGCCACCTTGCCCATGCGCTCGCAGTGCTCACGCATCTTCGCCCACACGACACCCACCTGCCCGGCAAGCTCATCGCCCGCCATACGCAAGACCTCGCCTGCTACCGAGTCTCCTGCCTCCGCACACTGCATCACAACGGGAGCCAATGCCGCATACTCCGGCCCCGGAAGCCGGTTCGCATACGCTACCATCCCGTTCAGGTCCTCTACTCCCCAAGCTCGACGTACCGCCTCCAGCAACCCCGTTTCGACGCCGCCATCCATCGCCAGGAAAGCTCTTCGCACCGCCTCCCGCCCAATCCAGAAACCCGAACCTTCATCCCCGATCCCCGGCCCCCATCCTCCTGCTTTAAACCTCCTGCCATCCGAACACCGTCCCAGTACAGCCGAACCAGTACCGCCAATGACCAGGATTCCCGGCCCGCCGCAAAACGCTGAGTCAAGCGCAATCTCGTCATCGCCGCACACCAGCAGTTCGCCCCCGACCATCTCCCCCACTACCCGCGTCACCCACTCGCGCACCTCGGCAATCGAGAGCCCTGCCGCACCTACGCAGGTCCGCAAGACCTGCTCCAGCCGCACGCCGCTGGCCGCTGAGACGTCGGTGAGCAGCGCGCGCAGGCGCTGCGTCGCTACCTCCTGGCTCACGCGCGTCAGCTTCACGGTGGGGCACACCGCACGGGCCAGCACCTGCCGCTCATCTCCCAGCCAACACTCGGTCTTGGTTCCTCCGGAATCAAGCCCCACAAAATACGCCATCCGTCTCGTCCCCGCTCTTGCCCTCGTAAGCCCGTTATCATACCTTCACCGAGCCACCGCGCAATACCGCAGGAGTGCCACCCTTTGCCGCCCAGCGTGACCAGCACCACCGCCAGCCACCTCGCCCACTCGCGTCTCTCCACGCCCGACCTCGTTATCGTTGCCCTTTACCTTATCGGCATTACTCTTTTCGGCCTTCGCTTCCGTCGCAATTTGGGACAGGGCTCCTCGTTGAAGAGCTACTTTCTCGCTGACAACAAGATTCCCTGGTGGGCGATCGCGCTCTCTATTGTCTCGGCCGAGACTTCGACTCTGACTATCATCTCCATCCCGGGCGTCGCCTTCGCCGGCGACCTCGGCTTCCTGCAGATCGTCTTCGGTTACATGCTTGGCCGCGTCGTTGTCGCGCTGCTCTTCCTGCCGCGCTACTTCCGTGGCGAGATGCTCACCGCATACCAGTTGATAGACCAGCGCTTCGGGCACACGCTGTACAAGCTCACCGCCGGGCTATTTTTACTCACTCGCGCCGCCGCCGAGGGTGTCCGCGTCTTCGCCATCTCGATTGTCGTCGGCCTCGCCATCGGCACGGGGGACATTCTCTCCATTGGCATCATCAGCGGCCTGACCCTCCTCTACACGTTCGAGGGAGGCATGGCCGCCGTCATCTGGACCGACGTCGTCCAGATGGCGCTTTATGTCGCTGGAACCCTGGTCGCCCTCTGGTCCATTGGTCATCAGACCGCCGGCGGCTGGCAACACATCCACGCCGTCGCAGCGCCGCTCGGCAAGTTTCACATGCTCAACTTCGCTGTGAATCTCACCCACTCCTACACCTTTTGGGCCGGCCTGCTCGGCGGAACCTTCCTAACGATGGCCAGCCACGGCACCGACCAGCTCATGGTGCAGCGCATGCTCGCCGCCCGCAACCTGCGCGAGTCCCGCCTCGCCCTGCTCTCGTCCGGTGCCGTCATTTTTCTCCAGTTCACGCTTTTTCTGCTGATCGGCGTCGGCCTCTTCGTCTTCTACGGCAGCCATCCGACGCACTTCAAAACCAACGACCACATCTTCCCCACCTTCATCGTCCAACAGATGCCGCACGGCGTCGCCGGCCTGCTGGTGGCAGCCATTCTTGCCGCTGCCATGAGCAACCTGTCCGCCGCCTTGAACTCGCTCGCCAGTACCTCCGTCATCGACTTCCTCGTCCCCTGGCAACAATCCCGGGAGCTTCCTCTCAAGGACAGTCGCCTTGGCGCGCTCAACACCTCCCTGCTCTCCCGAGCCGCGACCCTCTTCTGGGCGTTGATCCTCTTCGCCATCGCGGTTTACAGCATCCACGCCGGAGGCAAGGGCCACGTCGTTGAAACCGGGCTCAGCATCGCTTCGGTCGCCTACGGCTGTCTGTTGGGCGTTTTCCTGCTCGGTACGCTCACGCGTCACGCTACCCAGACTGGAGCTATTCTCGGCATGATTTGCGGCCTCGCGCTCAATCTCACCCTTTGGCTCATCCCGAACTCCAACATGTCAGGATGGACCTACACCACTCCTAAGGCAACCTACTACATTGCCTGGTCGACCTTACACGTCGCTTTCACCTGGTACGTCCTCATCGGCTCCGTTGCGACTTTCGTCCTCGGCTCCGTCTTCAGCGTTCTCATTCCGAAGCCTCGCCTCAAACCACTGGCGACGACCGCCGCCTTGTTGTTCTGTTTCTCTTGGTTGTCCTTGCGGAGCGACGCGCAGGGAACTGCTTCTCGATCTTCCGCAGCGGCGGTGGAAGGCCAGGCCTACAATTTCACCCCTGCGTCCACCCTCATCACCGACGCCATCGCCCAGCACAAGCTCCCGGGAGCCGTGCTGGTGGTAGGCCACAACGGCCACATCGTCTTCAAGCACGCCTACGGCAACCGAGCCCTCGAACCAAGCGTGGAACCCATGACCGAAGACACCATCTTCGACATGGCTTCCCTTACCAAGGTCCTCGTCACGACCACCGCGGTCCTGCAGCTCTCTGAGCAGGGCAAGCTGGATCTGGATGCTCCCGTAGCCAGGTACCTTCCCGACTTTGCCGCTAATGGCAAGGACAAGATCACCATCCGCCAGCTGATGACGCACTACTCCGGCCTGCCGGAAGATGTGAACCTCAAGGATGATTGGGGTTTGGCCAAACCCGACAAAGCCGAGGGCATCCGGCGGGCTCTTAACTCGACCCCGTATGGTCCATCCGGACAGACTTTCAAGTATTCCGACATCAACTTCATCACGCTTGGTGCCCTGGTCGAATCCCTCTCCGGCCATCCTCTCGAGACTTACGCCCGCGAGCACATCTTCCATCCCCTCGGGATGCACCAGACCGCTTACCACGATTACGACAAGGTCTGCGGCCCTGCCCTTCGCGTCGGCGCTGCCGTCGAGCGCGATCCAAAGCCCATAACCCGCATCCTTGTGCAATGTTTGCCCGACACCTGGTCACCCGCGGCGCTGGACTCGCAAACCGCTCCCACCGCCCACGACGACCAAGGCACCGCCGCCACCAATCCCGACTTCGACCACCTCCTCCGCGGCACCGTCCACGACCCTACCGCTCGCCGCATGGGCGGAGTTGCCGGACACGCCGGCGTCTTCTCGACCGCCAACGACACCAGCCTCTTCGCCCAAGCCCTGCTCGACAAGCTGCTGCACAACACCGGCCCCTTCCCACTCAAGCAATCCACCCTGCAACTCGCCACGTCCCCACAGGCACCTGCAACCGCCGTCACTACCGCCACCATCTTCCTGCCCAACGGCCAGACCACGACCGGCACCGCCCAGCGCGGCCTTGGCTGGGACCTCAACTCCCCATTCTCCCGCCCCCGCGGCGAGCTCTTCCCTATCACCACCGCCGGCCATCCCGGCAGCTTCGGCCACACCGGCTTCACGGGCACCTCGCTCTGGATCGACCCCACCTCCGACACCTATGTCATCCTGCTCGCCAACTCCGTCCATCCCCGCGGCGGCCCCAGCATCTCACCCCTGCGCAGCCAGGTTGCCACTGCCGTCGCCAAGGCTCTCGGCTTGTCCACGACGGGTGCCCCATCCTTTAAATCTGATCCGAAGGGTGGAGAATCGAGCGAAGCTCGACCATCTTCCTCCGCGCCTCACACCCTCACCGGCATCGACGTCCTCGAATCCACCCATTTCGCCGCCCTAGAATCCCTCCCCCACGCCCCCAGCACCCCCCTCCGCCTAGGCCTGCTCACCAATCAATCCGGCGTCGACGCCCACGGCTCCCGCACCATCGACATCCTCGCCCACGCCTCGTCCGACATCGCCCTCACCACCGTCTTCACTCCCGAGCACGGCCTCCACGCCGCCCAGGACACCGAGCACCTCGCCTCCGAGCAAGACCCCACCACCCATCTCCCCGTCATCTCCGTCTACGGCCCCAAAGCCTCCGACAAGCACCCCAAACAGTCCGACCTACGCAAACTCGACGCCGTCCTCATCGACCTCCCCGACGCCGGCGTTCCCTTCTGGACCTACGAGACCCTCACCGGCTACTTCCTCGAGTCCTGCGCCCGAGCCCACGTCCCCGTCGTAATCCTGGACCGGCCCAACCCCATCGGCGGCCTCGCCGTCCAGGGGCCCACGGCCGACCCCGGCACCCAGTCCTACTTGAACTTCACCCCCATTCCCATCCGCCACGGCCTCACACTCGGCGAGCTTGCCCGCTATTTCAACGCCTATGCCGTCCAGTCCCCGCTCGACCCGCGCCTGCTCGACGGCCGCGCCGTCGTCCTCGGCGTACCGGATAACGTCGCCGCCGACGGAGGCCATATCGTCGCGCCCGCGACCCAGCCCGGCCTCCATGCCGATCTCACCGTCATCCCCATGCAAAGTTGGAACCGCAGTGAATTTTTCGACGACACCGGCCTCCCCTGGATTCCGCCCAGCCCGAACCTGAAATCCGCCGCCACCAACATCGTCTACCCCGGCGTCGCGCTGATGGAGTTCACCAATATGAGCGTCGGTCGAGGCTCGCCCGCCCCTTACGAAAACTTCGGCGCGCTCTTCGTCAACCCCGCTGAGCTCACCGCCTACCTCGAAGCCCGCCACATTCCCGGCGTCACCTTTGCGGCCTCAACGCTCGCCATCGCCGAGACCCCCGAGCACTATCCCTTCCACGGCCAGACAATTCCGGCAATCCACTTGACCGTCACAGATCGTACCCGCCTTGATTCACCAGAACTGGGAGTCGAGCTGCTGTCGGCTCTCCATCACCTCTACCCAGCGCAGTTCCAGCTTGAGAAGACCAGGACAATTCTGCTCAACCACGAGACTCTCGAAGCAATTGAGCACGATCGCGATCCGCGCGAGATCGCCGACACCTGGCGCAAAGGTGTCCTTGCGTTTGAGACCAATCGCCGTCCGTACCTGCTCTACCACTAACGCGGCATGGCGCAGGCTGCGACAATGAGAATTGAACATCGTCTAACAGGGCAGCCGGATGAAAGAGCCGATACGGAAACTGGATCGTCGCGGAGAGAGCCCACTGCAAAGGCCAACACGGCTTGTAGTGGCGGCATTGATTCTGCGCGCGCCTGAACCGGACACCTCCAACGGTTCCCCGCTCCATCCGGAAGTCCTCATCTGCCAGCGCAAGCCGGACCAGCCGATGAGCCTCAAGTGGGAGTTCCCAGGCGGCAAGGTCGAGGATGGCGAAACTTCCGAGCAGGCCCTCGCGCGCGAGCTCGACGAAGAGCTCGGCATCACGGCCACCATCGGCCGCCGGGTCGCCGGCATCCGCCATAAGTACCGCAACGGAGGAGCCATCGACTTGCAGTTCTTCGTCGTCGATAACTTTACCGGCACCATCGAGAACCGCATCTTCAACGAGGTTCGATGGTCCCCGCTCACTGCCCTGCCAGGCTATGATTTCCTCGCCGCCGACCTCGGCCTCATCCGCGACCTCTCCGAAGGCAAGCTGCTCTAAGTCTGCTCGCCGCCGCCTCCGGCATGGGATCATGGTCTGGATGAAGCTCCTCCTCCGCGGCTTAGCGATGTTTGCGCTCTTCCCCCTCGCCGCTCCGGCACAAGCTCCCGCATCGCTGCCATCCCCATCCCCCACTCTCGAGAGCACCTCGCAGCTTATCGGCGCTCAGTCCGACATCGCCAGACTGCGGGCGTTGTCCGCTCAAAGCTCCCCCGATCGCTGGCAGATCCTCTGGTTGCATCAACGTATTTCCGAAAAAGTCACCATCGCTTCGCTGCAGGTCGACGCGAGCATCGCCCAAATGGATAACGAGATCGCCCGCGCCAACGAGGTGCACGGCTATCTCGCAGACCGCCGCGACCGCGCGGTCAGCCGAGCCAACCTGCTCAGCATCATCATCGGTGGATCTCTTGGCGCGACCAGCTCCGGGCTCCAGCTGTCCTCCCAACTCACCAAGCCGGCGGCGGCCATCGGCATCGGCGCAGGAGCGCTCTCCGCCAGCTTCGCGCTCGCCGGCATTCACGCACAAACAGGAAAAAGCAGCCACTTTGACTTTGAATCCGATATGCTCGCCCAGCTCTTCGACCGAACCACTCTGCCCAACAGTCAGTTCCCCGCTCTCATTTGGACATTCCTGAACCAGACTGCGCCCACACAGCCGGACGGTTTGACCCGAAGACAGGAGCTGATCCAGACCTGGATTCAGGTGAAGAGGATCGACTCGCTCACGAGCAAAGAAAAGATCGACCGCGTAACCAGCCGGCCTTCCGAGCTGCTGAGACTAAGCATCGATGACTTTGAAGATCGCGCAGCCATGATCCAAGATGTTCGCGCCAAAATCTCCTATCTCAAACGCGATCTTGCTGCCCTGCTCGCCTCGCTGCCCGAGCTTGCCGACCCGCTTGCCGACGCACCTTGAGTCACTTGCACCTGCTCCCGCACTGCTCGCACCCGTTCCATCATCAGCGCCACCTGGTGATCGTTGTGGTAGCCATCCCGCACCGCGCGCGCATGCCCGGCCTTCGCGATTCGCGCACGCGCCGCGACGTCCGGAAGGTAGCGCCGCACCTTCTCAAGTAGCTCGTCATATCCTGAGAAGAAGACCGCCTCCTCATCCTCCCGGAACTTCAGGGCATGGCCTTCGGAACGCTCCGCCAGCAAGAAGCCTCCGCAGCCCGCAATCTCAAAGCTCTTATGCGTGTACTCGTCCTGGTTCGAATGTGTCAGGAAACTCAGGTTGATCTTCGATCGCCAGATTGCCTCACGGTACTGCTGCTCGTACAGCTCCCCTTCTCGATACAGCCTCTGAAATGCGTCCGCGCTGAGCGCCCGCTGCCACGCGCGCGAATTGCCCGAGATCACCACCGGCATTCCCGCCCCGCTCAGCCGCGTCAACACCTCGGCTCGATCGTCGTAGGGCGTGCCGATGAACGAGACGCCGCGATCCCGGCGGATCTCTGCCACGGGCTCGGACGGTGAGAAGTGGATCGTCTGCTCATACGCTGTCTGCACCTTCATCACCGCGCGCGCCCCCCGCACCTCGAGATCACGCACGCTCACGTCCCGTTGCGTGATGTGCAGGTCAAACAGCGGCACATCCTTGCGATAGAGCCGCCAGCCCGGATCGCGCCGCGGCCCGAACGCGTTGTCGATCATGTAGCTCACGGTTGTAATGCCCATGGCCGCCATCTTCCGCAGCGTTCGCGGCTGTAGCTGAAGCACCTTGTCCGCCCAGAAGACGTCTGGTCGCTCCCGCTCCGCAAGCTGCAGAAGATCGCGATTCAGAGCCTCGGTCTTAGGTCCGGCCGCCAGACGGAACGCAAATTTATGCAGCAGCGGGTGCTCGTACAGGTACGCGTGGATGTCGAACGGCACCACCGCATGCCCCAGCTTCTCGAGCGCCCAACGCCGGTACAAGCTGGAGCTACCCGGAGCCTGCCCTCCGGCGTACAGAATCTTCATGGCTCCCTCTCGGTCCTACACAATCCCTGCAGACAAGAGAGCCGCCGCATATGCGACGGCTCAACAGGTCCACAGCTCGCCGAGCCTACTTGCCGAAGTCGACCTTCGGTGCCACGGCATTGCTTGGATCACCCTTGAAGTACTCGTCACGGCGCGGAAACTTCGAGCCCGCCCACAAGCTGTTCGGGAATTGCGAGACGTACACGTTGTAGTCCTCAAGCGCCGTGTTGTATCTGCGCCGCGCTACCTGGATGCGGTTCTCCGTTCCGGCCAGCTCATCGGTCAGAGTGCGGAACTGCTCGTTCGATTTCAGGTTCGGATATGCTTCCTGCAGCCGCAGCAAAGGGCTGATGGCCACGTCGAGCGCCGAGTTCGCCTTGATGCTCGCCGACCGATCACTGCCAGCCGCGACTACGCCCGCCCGCGCATTCGCGATGTTGGTCAGCACCGTCGACTCTTCGGCCACATAGCCCTTCACTGAAGCGACCAGGTTCGGGATCAGGTCCAGCCGGCGCTGCTGCTCCACGTTCACATCCGAGTACATCGCGTCCACATGCTCGGTCTTCGACACCATCTGGTTGCGCGCGCTTACGTAGCTTCCGCCGACCAGCAGCAGAACCACTACGAAGACCGCCGCGGCTCCCAGCCCTACCCACAAACCCTTCATTGTTCCTCCAATACTTCGTCCCGGCTGTACTGTATCACTGCGCTTAGAAATCCCTCGAAGCTCCGCCTCCGCCCGACTCGCCCCCGCCCGATCCTCCGAAGCCGCCGCCACGGTCGTCGTTGCCTCCGCCACCGCCGCCGCCACCTCCGCCGCCCATCAGACTCATCACCAGATAGAAGGCCCAACCAAGATTGCCGGTCATCGCCAGGATCACGATAATGACGACGAAGACGATCCCAATCACCAGCTGTCCCGGGCCACCGCGTTGCGCGTCCACCGGCGCCTGCCGGTACTGGTGCACGATCGGCGTCAAGGTCACGTGGGCGTCCGAGGCAATCACCTCGGACAGGTCTTCGGTCGTTGTCAGCAACGCCTGATCGTAGTTGCCCTGCGCAGCAAAGGGCGTTGCCTGATCGAGAATCCGGCCCACTTTGGCGTCGGGGAGAATTCCCTCCAAGCCGTAACCGGTCTCCACCCGCAGACGATGCGGGTTCAACACCAGCACAATCAGCGCACTGCGATCGACGCCCTTCTTGCCGATCTTCCACTTCTCTTCAAGGGCAACCGTGAAGTCCTCGACACTCTCTCCGTCGTCGAGCGACTTGATCGTGACAACCTCCAGGTCCGCATTCGCCTGGCTGTGCACTTCGCGGCACAAGTCCTCGATCTGCTGCTGCCCGGTGGGTGTCAGCACCTGCGCAAAATCTTCGACGTAGCTGGTAGGCGCGGGGAGGTCCGCCACCTTCTGCGCACGCATCGCGAGCATAGAAAAGAACAGCAACACCGCAATCATCCAGCGTGGAAGCAAACGAGGCATCGCACCCAAGTCTACGCCGTGTCTCCGCGCAAGGGGCTACTGTGGCGTCGACGAGACCGCTACCCCGTTCGCCGCGTCCAACTTCTCGAGCATGCGCAGGTGCCCAGCGATCATCTTCTCCCCCTGGCCCGCGGCATCCTTCAGCCCCGGGTCCGTCGTCGAGGCCTCTTCGCGCTTGAACTCACGCAGGTCTTTCCGGTGGTCCTGGGTCTCGAACATCAGGTATTCCTTGTCAAAGTCCGTTCCCGACAGACCATTCAGCTTGTCGTACTCCGCCTGATCCATCTTGTTCATGTGCGACGGCGCCTTCAAGCCCATCTCCTGCGCCAGAGGTCCCAGTTCGCTGTTCAATGACGTGTGGTCGTCGACCATCTTCTGGCCGAGCTTCTTCACGTCGTTGCTGTTCGCCTTCCGCGAGGCCAACTGCCCGAGCTGCACCTGCGCCATCCCGCCTTCGGAGACCTTGCGCAGGAACATCTTGTCTTTCATGTGGTTTGGATCCACGGTCCCGCCATTCGTGCTGCTGTCCTGCGCCGCCAGCGTGCTGCCGCTGACCGTACCCGGAGCCGAAGCGTGGCTCGCCGCGCCTGGCGAACCTGGCTGCGAACCCGGCGGCATCGCGTTTGGATCGGTCTGCGCGCGCAAGAATCCAGGAGCGCACAAAAGAACAACAAAGAAGGCGGGAGTCACGCAGGTTAACTTCATAGAAAGCTCCTCGGTGCGAACGACTCAGCGGAACACGCCCGCTTATCGCTGCACTGTATCCTGTTGTCTGGAGCCTTGACAAGCCACTTGATGAGCCACAACGCCAACATTCTCGAACCGCCCGCCGCTCGCCGCCAGCCTCAACCCACCGTTCTCCACGGCCAGACGCTTGAAGACGACTACGCCTGGATGCGCGACAAGGCGAGCCCCGAACTGCTGGCGCACCTCCACGCGGAAAACGCCTACACCGCGAGCGTGATGGCGCCAACCGCAGAGCTGCAGGACAAGCTCTACGCCGAGATGCTCTCCCATATCCAGGAAACCGACCAGTCGGTTCCCTTCCTCGACCACGGCTTCTTCTACTCCAGCCGCACCGTCGAAGGCAGCCAGTACCCCATCCACTGCCGCCGGCCGGCATCCACAGCCGGCCCGGAAGCCCGCTTCGATCCAAGCCTGCCCGAGCAGATCCTGCTCGACGTCAACCAGCTTGCCGAAGGCCAGCCCTACATGGCGGTCGGCACCATGGCGGTCAGTCCCGACGGACGCCTGCTCGCCTACACGACCGACAACACCGGCTTTCGCCAGTACACGCTGCACCTGCGCGATCTCGCGACCGGACAGGACCTGCCCGATACCGCCGAGCGCGTCGGCTCGCTCGTCTGGGCCGCCGACTCCATCACCCTCATCTACACCACCGAGGACGAGCAGACCAAGCGCCACGACAAGCTCTTCCGCCACACTCTCGGCGCTCAGGAACCGGCGGTGCTGGTGCTTCATGAGCCAGACGAACGCTTCAACCTCGGCGTAGGCCGCACCCGCGACCGCAAATACATCCTCGTCGAAACCGGCAGCCACACCACCACCGAGTGCCGCTTCCTGTCTGCCGACACCCCCGGCGCACCGCTCCAGCTCGTCGCCCCCCGTATCGACGACCAGCAGTACTTCCCCGACCACCGCGACGGCCTCTTCTACATTCGCGTCAACGACACGACGCGCAACTTCCGCCTCGTCACCGCGCCTGTGGCCACCCCCGACCGCGAGCACTGGCGCGAAGCCTACATCGGCGCTTCGGACATTCCGCTCGAGGACTTCGACCTTTTCCAGAACTTCTGCGTTCTCTCCGAGCGCCGCGCCGGCCTGCCCACGCTCGCTGTCTACTCGCTCGGCAACGATCCTCAACCCGATCTTCGCGCAACCCCGCCGCAACTGATCGAGTTTCCCGAACCCACCTACACCGCCGCGACCCACAACAACCGCGAGTTCTCGAGCCAACTCTTCCGCTATAGCTATACCTCGCTCGTCTCGCCTCCGTCGGTCTACGACTTCGACACCCGCACCGGCCAGTCCACGCTCCTCAAGCAACAGGCGATCCCGGGCGGCTTCGACCCGGCGCGCTACGCCTCCGAGCGGCTGTGGGTCCCTGCTGAAGATGGCACAAACGTTCCAGTCTCGCTCGTCTACCGCCGCGACTTCCGCGCCGATGCAGCGGCCGGCCCGCTTTACGTCTATGGCTACGGCTCCTATGGCTACGCGCTTCCAGTCGGCTTCAGCCCGGCGCGCCTGGCACTGCTTGATCGCGGCGTCACGCTCGCCTACGCTCATATCCGCGGCGGCGGCGACCTCGGCGACACCTGGCACGACGCCGGCAAGATGCGGTTCAAGAAGAACACCTTTACCGACTTCATCGCCGTGGTCGAAGCGCTCGTCGAGCAGGGTTACGGCGCACCCGACCGCGTAGCCATCGAAGGCGGCAGTGCCGGCGGCCTGCTGCTTGGCGCGGTCGTCAACCTGCGTCCCGAGCTCTTTCGCGCCGTCCTGTCGCATGTTCCGTTTGTCGATGTGATGAACACCATGCTTGACGCTTCCCTCCCGCTCACCGTCGGCGAGTACGAGGAATGGGGCAACCCGAACGAGCCGGAAGACTTCGCTTACATGCTGAGCTACTCGCCCTATGAGAACCTCGACCGGCTCACTGTTGAGGTCGTCCCTGCCATGCTCGTCAAGACCAGCCTCAATGACTCTCAGGTCATGTACTGGGAACCCGCCAAATACGTGGCCAAGCTCCGCGGGCTGAAACGAAACGACACGCCGCTCCTGCTGCACATCAACATGGAAGCCGGCCACGGCGGAGCTTCCGGCCGCTACGACTACCTCAAGGAGATCGCCTTCGACTACGCCTTCCTGCTCACCCAGCTCGGCGTAGAACCCTGACTTGTCACTCGGTTAAAATTCCTCATGCCACCTATCCAGCGACGGGTCCGGACAACGCGCTCGAAGCTGCCGAAAGCTCCTCCTGTCTATCCTTTCGACCGCCAGTACGGCACCGACACCGGCGGTCTCATCCCGCGGACAAGCCTGCTGACCGGGCACCCGAACGACGCGCACATCACGGCGTACTACGCGATCGCGCCCTCCATTCTCGATGGCATCCTCGACCTCTGGCAGCAGACCTCGCCGCCCTACCCCATCGACGCGTATACGTTTCTCGATGTCGGCGCAGGCAAGGGCCGCGCAATGCTGACCGCTTCCCTGCATCCGTTTCGAGAGATTGTTGGCATCGAGATCAACCCCACGCTGGCCGGCATCGCTCGGGCGAACCTGCGCCTCTTTGCGGACCATCCTGAAAGCAGCCCGCTGGCTCCCGTGACGCTCCTTCAGGCAGACGCGCTCGAAGCTCCCCTGCCCTCCACGCCAACGGTTGGCTTCCTCTTTCATCCCTTTGAGGCTCCGGTGCTGCGCCGATTCCTGGCGCGTATTGAAAGCCACTTCGCCGAGCGGCCGGGCAGCTTCGACCTGCTCTACGTGAATGCGGAACACGCGTCCGTGCTCGACCGCAACCCTGCGTTCACACGCCTATTCAACGGCATGGTTCCCATGAGTGCGGAAGACCACCTGGCCGATTTGGCTGAGATCGCCGAGCAAACTGAGTATGGATCGACGGGCGACGAATTTTGCACGATCTTCCGCTTCAACGGCCTTCGGTCCGCGGCGTGACTTCCCACCGCGTTCAGTGCACAGGCACGTCACGCGGAGCAAAGGGCCAACCCCGGCTTTCAAGCCCGCGCTCCGTCAAGAGCTCGTAGATGGTGGCGACCAGCGCCCCGGGGCCGTGCTCCACATCGACGGTCGCATCCGCGCTGGCATGCGGTCCGGCGTCATAGCCGTTCAGCTTCACGACGAGCATCGCCGAGGACTCAAGCCGTACGCGCTCCACCCATCGCTGCCGTTCCGGTTCAGGCAACGTTTCACAGACAACTACCAGGTCGGTGTCGAGCAAAGGCGTTTCACCTGCGTCGACCGAAACGGTGGCTACCTGCCAAAAGCTGCGAAGTACCGCCGCACGGGCGTCTAAGTTGGCCTCCGTATTTCCTATCAGGAGTACACGTGCTGGAGTGTCCATCGTTAAAAGCTAGTCGATTTTGTCCGGCTCCGCATCACATTCCTGTTCGGGTTGCGCGGGAAAGTTGCCCTCACGCAACTCCCGTCGGACGCTTTTCCTCTCGCATCCACAGGTTCTTCAGGCATCCCGCCAGCGAATCTCCAGGCTGCGTTCGTCGGCTTCGAGGGCCGTGATCCGGACTTCCGCATCGGCGCGTTCGAGCACGGCTGGAAATTTCTCTCCCCACTCCACCAGAACCAGTGCTCCGGGTTCGGCGGCCATCTCGTCGAGACCCAGCGTAGCCAGTTCCCGCTCCGTCTCCAGCCGGTAGAGATCGAGGTGGTACACCTTCACACGTGGGCCGGCATACTCGTGCACCAGCGTAAAGGTCGGACTGGTCACGTCTTCTTCAGCGCCGGCGCCGAGCGCCGCCATCCAACCTTTGACGAGCGTGGTCTTGCCTGCGCCCAGCTCGCCCCGCAGTACGACGACGCGCGGAGCGGCAAGGATCTCCGCAATTGTGTGCGCGATCGCTAGCGTGCCGCCGACGGAGCGGGTTTTGAAGCGCTTCTCCCGGGTGAACTCTCTCATCGTTCCACAGCCTCGCTCCGCACGCCGCAAAGCCAAACCAGGCCGTCCTCATCGCGTGCCCGGTAGCGGAAAGCCGCGCTCAGGCGGTCGATGACGTCGGTTGCCAGCACGGTTCGCTCATCCATGCCCTGGGCAACGAGATCGGCGGCAAGTCCGTGAAGGTACACGGCCGCCTCCACTGCCTCGGCGACACGGTCCGGAAACTGCGCCAGCATGGCCGCGACTATGCCGGTGAGGATATCGCCGCTGCCTCCCTTGGCCAGCGCCGGATTACCGGTGGTGTTGACCGAGATGCGCCCGTCCGGGTGAGCGACGAGGGTGCGCCAGCCCTTGAGCACGAGGGTCAACTGATGTTCAGTGGCGAAGCGCCGCGCCAGTTCGACGCGATCGGCCTCCACCTCCTTGACGGTCTTGCCAAGCAGGCGCGCCATCTCGCCGGGATGCGGGGTCAAAACCACTGTCCGGCCGCGACCGTCGAGCGCACTGACCTTTTCCGCGTCGAAGGCGTTCAGGCCATCCGCGTCGATCACGATCGGCAGCCTGGTCTCCGCAACCAGGCCGCGGGCGAATGCAGAGGCTTCGCCGCGCGTCGACAGCCCGGGGCCGATCGCAAGGACCTTGATGCCGGTGAGCAGCTCGTCCAGCCGGCTGAGATTGGCAAGGCTTGCGCTGCCTTCGGGACCTTCGTCGAGACCGCGCACCATCAGCTCCGGCGCGATGCCACCCACCGGCATTACGATGCCGCGCGGAACGGCTGCCGTTACCAGACCGGCACCGGCACGCATGCAGGCGAGCGAAGCCATGCTGGGCGCTCCGGACGTACCGTAGCTTCCACCAACGACCAGCACGTGCCCGAACTTGCCCTTGTTTGAGTTGATCGGGCGCGGCTTCTCGGTGAGTGTCCTGGACGCACCGGCCCAGGTGAGTCCGCCGGCGCTCTCAATAGCGCTCTCGGGCGAGCCGATATCCGCTACAACTACGGGGCCGAAGACACCGGCAGTCAGATGTCCGAAGACATGCGCGAACTTCGGCGCGGTAAACGTAACGACAGCGTCGGCGCGGAAGGAGCCCTCGATGGTTTCGGCCTGCGAGTCGGCGTCCCAGCCGCTGGGCAAATCGACGGAGACGACGGGAACCTTAGTCTTCTCGAGCGCATCCCGCACGGCGGCGGCTGCGCCACGCAAGGGCGGCTTGAAGCCGGTGCCGACCACCGCGTCAACCAGGAGGTCCGCCTCGCCGAGCAGCTCGGCCAACTCATCCGTGTCGATCTGCTCTCCCAACTCACCGACAACATCTTCGGAGGTCGCCTGCTTGAGGGTACGAAGCGCCTCGGCGGCTTCCCCTTTGACGTCCTCCTGTCGCCCGGCCAGCAGCACCCGCACGCCAACGCCTTCGCCGGCCAGAACCTGCGCAACAACAAAGCCGTCGCCTCCGTTGTTGCCCTTGCCGCAGAGCACCAGGACGTGCGCGGCTTCCGGGTAGTGGCGCGTGATGAACGTCGCAACTGCCTGCCCGGCGTTCTCCATCAAGGTACCGAACGAGATACCCGCTTCGGCGGTACGCCGGTCGGTCGCGCCCATCTCGGCCGCGGTCAGGATCTTCAATGTCACCTCCAGGAACAACAAAGCCCACCAGCTCAGATGCAGAACCGGTGGGCTTGTTCATTGACGAGAGCGGATCGTTAGCTCTTCGCTCCGAAGGCTACGTCCAGCAGCGCGCGCTCCTCAAGATCGTGCGCTTTGGCTGAGCCGGTGGCGGGGCTGGCACTGGCGCGGCGCTTGACCGAGACTACGACCCGATCCCGAGCCATGCGGCGCAGGTGCGGCATAACGTAGAATAGCGCGCCCATATTGGCCGGCTCCTCCTGCACCCACACGACCTCCGCGCCAGGGTGCATGTCGAGCGCCGCCTGCATCTCCTCTTCCGGCCAGGGATAAAGCTGATCGAGGAAGACGATGCCGACGGTTGTGTCCTTGCGCTTCTCGCGCTCGACGCGGAGATTGTGCCCGATCTTGCCCGAGCAGATCAGCAGACGGCGCGGATTCTGGACCAAGCGGTCCGGAATAACGTTGAGGAAGCGGTCCGCGGCCAGATCAGCCAGCGTCGAAGACGCGTCGGGGTGGCGCAGCATGCTCTTCGGGCTCATGACGATGAGCGGCTTGCGCCAGCTGCGAAGCGCCTGCCGCCGCAGGAGATGGAAGTGCTGCGCGGCGGTCGAGGGCTGCGCAATCACCATGTTGTCCTGCGCGGCGAGCTGCAGGAAGCGCTCCAGGCGCGCACTCGAGTGCTCCGGCCCCTGGCCCTCGTACCCGTGCGGCAGCAGCATCACCAGGCCGCTGAGCAGATGCCACTTCGCTTCGCCGGCCGAGATGAACTGGTCGATGATGATCTGGGCGCCGTTGGCGAAGTCGCCGAACTGGGCTTCCCACAGCACGAGGGTTTCGGGGTAATCGCGGGAGTAGCCGTACTCGAAGCCCAGCACGGCGGCCTCGCTGAGCAGCGTGTTGTATACCTCGAAGCGCGCCTGGTCGTCCGCCATGTGTTCGAGCGGCGTGAACTTGGCCTCGGTCTCGATATCGGTCAGCACCGAATGGCGCTGGTTAAAGGTGCCGCGCTGCGAGTCCTGGCCAGTTAGGCGGACCGGCGTTCCTGCCGTGACGAGCGAGCCGAACGCCAGCAGCTCGGCCATGCCGTAGTCGAAGGGCCGCTTGCCCTCAGCCATCTCCACGCGCTGCTCATAGAGCTTCTTGACCTTGGGATGGATGGCAAAGCGCTCCGGAAACGCGCACAGCTGGCCAGTCAAATCCTTTATCCTGGCCGCATCGAGGCCGGTCTTTAACGCCGCGTCCGCCGCACTTAGGGCTCCGCCGCAATACTTTGACCAGTAGCCTGGCAGCTCGACCAGCTTGGACGTCTTCTCCGCCTGGGTAGCTTCCTTCTGGTCTGCCAGGAACATCTCCTGCACCTGCGCCACCTCGGCGGCAGGATCGATCGCTACCCGCTTGGCGTAGGTCTTGTAGAGCTCGGGAAGATCCTTGATGATCGCGTAGCGCTTGGGTGAGGTGACGGTGGGGTCATCCACCTCGCTGTGGCCGTGCCGCCGATAGCCGATCAGGTCGACCACGACGTCCGAGCCGAACTTGTGGCGGTACTCGGCCGCGATGGCTGCCACGCGGACGACGGCGTCGGGATCTTCCGCATTGACATGGAAGATGGGGATGGGCAGGCGCTTGGCGATGTCGGTCTGAAACCGCGAGGAGTTCGACTCTTCAGGCGTGGCCGTAAAGCCAAGCAGATTGTTCACGACGACGTGAATGGTTCCGCCGACGTTATACCCCTTGAGGGTAGTCATGTTCAGCAGCTCGGCCAGGATGCCCTGCCCGGCAAACGCGGCGTCGCCGTGGATGATGACCGGCAACACCTGCAGCTGGCCGGAGAGGCCGAAATCATCGGCGTGCAGCTCGTCTTCGACCCGGGTCTGCTTGGCGCGGGCACGGCCCAGGGCGACAGGATCGACGGCCTCAAGGTGGCTCGGATTCGAGGCCAGGTGCAGTGAGATCTTGTTGCCGTCGGGTGAAACGTAGTCTCCGGTCGCGCCCTGGTGGTACTTCACGTCGCCGCCGCCCATGGTGCTACGCGGGTCGACGTCCTCGAACTTGGTGAAAATCTCCGACGCATCGCGACCGATCGTGTTGACCATCACGTTCAGGCGTCCGCGGTGGCTCATGGCGATCACCGCCTTGGTGACGCCCACGCCCGCGCTGACTTCCAGGGTGCGGTCGAGATACGGGATCAGGACCGTCAGGCCTTCAAGCGAAAAGCGCTTGGTGCCGAGATAGCGCGACTGGATTACCTGCTCAAAAAGGTCGGCCTTGATCAGACCGGTGAGCACTTTGCGCTGGTCGACCGCGGGCGCCTCGCGCTCCATCTGGGCCTCTAGCCATTCGCGCTTTTCGGCGTTGGCCATGTGCATGAACTCGAGTCCAATCGTGCCGCAGTAGAAGCTGCGGGCCTCGGCGGCGGCGTCTTCCTCGCCCTCCGGAACGGCGACCGGAAACGGCTCCGGAGGAAGATATTGGCCAAGCGGATCGAGCGTGGTCTGCAAGTAGCCCCAGCGCCGGAAGACGTCGAAGATCGCCTCGCGCCGTTCTCCAGGCACGCCAGGACCCGCGCCATTGCCGATCGTCTCAAGTCCATTCTGCTCCTGCACGCCTGTCGCCGTCTTCTTTCCCTTCGCTGCCATCTCTCCCTCATCCCCACCCGCGCGGTTCGGGAGAATCGCGGCGGGCCGTTTAGTCTTCACGATGCGCGAAGCTGCCTCCGCGCCACCTGAGTATGCTAGACCTAACTGCCGCGGATGGGCATCCCACCTTGTCGGTAATCGCCCAGCCGGTGCGGTCATGGACCAGGGACGGAACGTCCTAGTGACGATTGCCTTTAGGCCGCCGTCCAAACCAGGCACACACGTTCCCCCTATGCTTTTGAAAGCACATGCTTTTGCCGGTCTGCTCCTGCTTCTACCGCCTATTGGGGCTTGCGCGCAGACATCTTCGACGCCGGAGACGGACTCGCGGCCTTTGCCCGACATTGCCGCCCTGATGCAGCAGGTAGAGGCGAACCAACGCAGGTTCGAGGCGCTCGCCCAAAACTACACCTACCGTGAAACCGAGCAGCTGCAGGAGTTTGACAGTCACCAGGGGCTGAAAAAAACCAAGCGGCGCGAGGCGGACGTGTTCTGGATCGACGGCGTTCCGATCGAGCGTACCGTCACGCTCGACGGCAAACCGCTGAGCTCGGACGAGCAGAAGAAGGAGTCCGAGCGCGTGGACAAAGAGGCCGCGAAGGCCCGGCAGCGGCGCGAGAAGGCTGACGCGCAGGGCAAGGAGACTGATCCGCGCGGCCATGATCTGGTCACCGCGTCCCGCATTCTCGAGCTTGGGACGTTCTCCAACCCTCGGCGGCAGGTCGTCAACGGGCGGAATACCGTCGTCATCGACTACAACGGCAATCCCAAGGCCAAGACACACAATGCGGCCGAAAGCGTCTTCCACGAGCTGGCCGGCACCGTGTGGGTCGATGAACAGGACAAGGTCGTTCAGCACGCCGAAGGGCACTTCGCGAACGACTTCAAGATTGCCGGCGGCCTGGTAGCCAGCGTGAAGAAGGGGACCTCGTTTGAGGGCACGTTCGTCAAGATCAACAACGAGGTCTGGCTTCCGCAGGGCTTCCACGCGCGCGGGCAGATGCGTTACCTGCTTTTCTTTTCGCTCAATGGCGAGGGCCGTGTAGAGATCGGCGACTACCGCAAGTTCCGCGCTACTTCAACGCTGCTGCCGAGCTACAACAAATTGGATCCGGACGCGCCGCAGCCGCAACAACCCGAGCCGCCAGCTCCCCCGAGGGATTGATCCGCCGACCTTCGAAGTGCAGGCACGCAGATCATATTTTGTGAGCGGCACGAAATTCGGTCACGACTCACTTCGCTTCCGGGCACAACACCTGCGTACCCCGAAGCCTCCTATGACCTGGAGGATTCTTCGATGGCGGTACTGATCCTAATTGTGATGGCCTCGCTGCTGATTGGAGCAGTGCTTTTCGGTTTCTTGCGGAATAGCAAAAGGGGAAAGCCGGGGGCTGGACGGGACGCCGCGGGCACGGCGCGCAAGAGCAGTTAGCGCAAAAACGCGGACAGGCCGGCACCGTACAATTTCTGGATGGGCAGGATTCGCGTACTCTCCGACCAGGTGGCCAACCAGATTGCCGCGGGTGAAGTCGTGGAGCGACCAGCGTCGGTGGTCAAGGAGCTGCTCGAAAACGCGCTTGACGCCGGGTCGACCCGCATTCGGATCGAGGTTGAGGGCGGTGGCCGCAAGCTGATGCGGGTGGTCGACAATGGCTGCGGCATGGTGCGTGACGACGCCTTGCTGGCCTTTGAGCGGCATGCCACCTCCAAGTTGCGCAGCTCGGACGATTTGCTGTCGATCGCCACGCTGGGGTTCCGCGGTGAGGCGCTACCAAGTATCGCCAGCGTCGCGCGGGTGGAGCTCGAGACCCGCTCTGCCGACGACGCGACCGGCACGGTGGTCGAGATGGCCGGCGGCAAAATGCTCCGAGTGGAAGAAGCCGGCCTGCCCGAGGGAACGACGATCGCTGTGCGCGATCTGTTTTTCAATACTCCGGCACGGCGCAAGTTCCTGAAGTCGGAGTCGACCGAGTTGAGCCACATCGCAGCCCTGGTGACACATTATGCGTTGGCCCATCCGACGCGGCATTTTGAACTGCACACGTCCACCCAGGCCCTGCTGGTTGCGCCCGCGGTAGCCGATGCGGGCGAGAGGCTGTTCCAGATCTTCGGCGCGGAGACCGCCGGGTTAGTGATCCAGACCGCGGCAGAGATGGATTTTACGCGCGCCGGGCTACCGGAGCCTCCGCCCTGGCGGCGCGAGGAGGACTACGAGGCGCCGGAGCCGGGCTTTCTGCGCGTTAGTGGCTTCGTCTCGAAACCCGAACTGCAGCGGCTCAATCGGAATTCCATCTATGTGTTTGTGAACCATCGCCTGGTCCGCGACAAGCTGGTGCTGCACGCGCTGGCGGAAGGTTACCGCAACGTAATTCCGCCGACCAGCTTCCCGGTGGTGCTGCTGTTTCTTGAAATGCCGCCGGGCGAGGTCGACGTGAACGTGCATCCAGCTAAGACCGAGGTGCGTTTTCGCCAGCCGACGTTTGTGCATGACTTTCTCCGCGACACGGTTCGGACCGCGCTGATGAAGACGCGGCCGGCGGCGAGCTTCGCCTCTGCGCTGACGGGCGCGAACTATGCCAGTGCCAGCGCGAGCCTGCTGCTCGATGTAAGTCCGCTGCCGAGTGGTCCCTCGCAGCCTTTCTTTGAGCCGACGCTGCCTCCGGAATCGGAGGTGTTTACCGGTAGCGACGACAGCGCCCCGTTCGGGCTGAAGCCGGTTCCTGTGGCTCCTTCGCCAGGTCGGTTGGCCTTTGGGGAGAGCTCGCTCGCGGTCGGCTACGACCTGCCGGTGGAGCGAACCCGGGATGGCGGTCGCGTGATCGAGGAGCCGTCGCTCCACTCGCTGGCTACGCTGAAGCCTCTCGGCCAGCTGCGCGACTCGTTCATCCTGGCGGTGAACGACGAGGGATTGTGGATCGTTGACCAGCATGTGGCGCATGAGCGCGTTCTGTTTGAGCGGATTTTGCGCGAGCGGGATACCGAGCAGGTGCAGCGGCAGCGCCTGCTGATGCCTCTGCTAGTCGACCTGCTGCCAGCGCAGATGGCGGCGTTTGCGCGTATTGCCGAAGAGCTCGATCGTAACGGCTTTGAGGCCGAGCCGTTCGGGCCTCGCACGCTGGCGGTGAAGGCCGCGCCGGTGGGGCTTGAAGGCAAGGAACTCGAAGGCATGCTCGAGGAGGTACTCGGCCTCGACGACCGGCTGCAGCAGACAGAGAACGCTGAGGCGCGGAGGCGCAGGATCGCGGCCAGCATGGCGTGCCACGCGGCGGTAAAGATAAATATGCCGCTTGAGCGCGAGAAAATTGAGTGGCTGCTGACGGAGTTGGGCAAAACGGAGCATCCCACCAGTTGTCCGCACGGCCGGCCGATCGCACTCAGGTATTCTCATAAAGAGATTGAACGAGCGTTTCAGCGCATCTGAAGGACGGCGACTTGCTTTCCGCAGCACAGGCGTGCGGAAGGCTAGCCGGCTCTGTTGACACTTTTGACATTCAGGACACTTCCCTTCAGGCGAAGGGAGCTCATCGACGCCGTGCCAGTTGGCGTCTGGGCAGGAAGGCACCGCACATGATAGACGCTCAGGATTCGGAGACGAGCTCCCCCCAGATGAGTGGCGCGCGAGCGACGCCGCGACCCGCCGCAGCTCCCGCGCCTCCATCCGCCGAGCAGCTTGCGACGCAGCGCAACACGCATTGGCACCAGGATGAACAGCCTCTGCTCACGACGGAGGCTCTGCGCGCGTGGCTCAACCGGAGCGGGCTGGTAGCCTACGGGCCGCGGGTCCACCAGTTAGGAGCGCCGGCGCCTTCGTGGGTGGAGGCAGTGCTCGGTAAAAAGCTTGATGCAGAAGCAGAGTTGAGCGGCGTGGAGGCGGCGCGCACCCTGCTGACGAGGCTGATCGCGGATGGAAGCGCGGTGCCTCTGAACCTGCTGGGCGCAGCCGGAGGGATCGGGACGGACGTACCGGACTATGTGGCTTCAGCGGCCGTATTCTCCTACATCTTTACGCTGCGCGGCAACAAGACCTGGAAGCAGCCGCCGGCCACCTCGGGCGCGGTAAAGGTCTCCCCGCTCGCGCTGGCGACGCATGAGATGCTCGCGGCCAAGGTGACGCTCTCGGCCTATGATCTGGCGACGCAGCTGGGGAAAGAAGTGACCGAGACTGCCGTGCTGCGCGCACTTACCGAGCTTTGGGGGCAGCTGCGCGTGCTTCCGGTGCCGCAGGCGGAAGGGTCAGGACCGCAGGCGGCGACGCTGTGGGAGTTGACCACGGCGCGCTTTACCAAGCAGATCAAGGCGGGCGCGAACGCCGGGCAGCCGAGCGCGCTGAGTGCGCTCATCTCGCTTTACCTGGGGCAGGCTCTGGCGGCAACCGAGGATGAGATTGAGACGTTTCTTTCCCCGCTGGCTGCGCGCTCGCGGGTGCGGGAGGTGATTCACGCGCTGCTTTCGGCGCGGCAGTTGGAGACGATCGTCATCGAAGGCAAGACGCTGCTGCACGTAACGGGCGAGCTACCAGCATTTGCTGCTGCGATTTCGGGAGCGAACAAGCCAGAGGCCGCCGAGAACGCCGGCGTGGAGGAGTCTGGATCGCGCATACAGAAGTTTGCCGCCAAACCGGGAAGCAAAATCGGTACGGGGTTGCGGTCGAAGACTTCGGGCAGCAAGAGCGCGGGGCGGCCGTCGTTCGGGTCCAGGCCGGCGTTTGGCAGGAAGCCGGAGGCAGGCGATCGCGAGCGGCGGCCCTTTCAGCGGGAAGGTAAGCCCGGGTTCGCGAAGCCGCGCTTTGACAAGCCGTGGAACGAGGATCGGCGGCCGCGTCCGGAAGGTGACACGCTGGCCGCGGGAGCAAATGGAAGCAGCGATGCGCGCCCGGCTCCGCGGCCTCGGCCGGAGAGTGGTGAAGCTTCGCGGCGGACGTTCAGCAAGCCGGGAACGTTTGGACGCAAGCGCGAAGGCTTCGGCGGAAAGCCTGCGCCGGGCCGCGATGAGGGGCGTTCGCCTCGGCGTGAGTTTGGCACGGGTGAGGGGCGTCCGCCTCGGCGTGAGTTTGGATCGGGTGAGGGCCGGCCGCCCCGGCGTGAGTTTGGGGCAGGTGAAGAACGGCCGCCTCGGCGTGATGCTGGAGAGCGTCCCGCGGCTGGAGGATTCAAGAGAGCGTCCAGTTCCGCGGGCTCATACCCGGCAAGACCGAAGCGCGGGTTTGGAGATAAGCCGGCGTTCGGAGCGAAGCCGAGCTTCAGTCGGAATCGCGGCTCGGCAGGCGAGGGCTCGCAAGGTGAGGCCCCGCGGAAAGTCTTCCGCAAGTTCGACGCGCCGCGGGAAGGTAAACCGTTTCGTGCCCGGCCGGAGGGGGCTGGGAGGAGCTTTGAAGGCAGGTCGGCGGGCGCGCGTCCGGCTCGCAGCTCTGAGCGGCCGGACGGGGCGCGGGGTGAGCGTCCGCGGACGGGCTTTGGAGACAAGCCGGCTGGGGGAAAGCCGTTCGGCAAGAAGCCGGGCGGGGCAGGATTCGCGAAGGCAGGCGGTCCGTTCGCCAAGTTTGCCGACGGCCAGAAACCATTTCGCAAACCGGGTGCTCCGCGTAAGGCGGCGGGTGGCGGGAAGCCGGGTGCGGGGTTCACCCCGACCAAGCGGCGGCGTCCGGAAGGGAACGGGTAAGCGAGCATGGCAGAAGGTAGAACGCGGCCGGTGATTGCGATCGATGGGCCGGCGGGTGCGGGCAAGAGTACGCTGGCGGCGCACCTGGCGCGGCGGTTTGGGTTCCTAAACCTCGAGACCGGGGCGATGTACCGTGCGCTAGCGCTCAAGGCCATCGAGGGCGATCTCGATGTGGACGACGGGGCGGCGATGGTGGAGCTCTGCCGGTCGACGAAGATTGCGCTCGAGCCGACGCGCGAGGGCAATCGCGTGCTGCTGGACGGCATGGACGTCTCGCGGCGGATTCGGGATGCCGATGTGACGGCGTCAGCGTCGCGGGCCTCGGTGCATGCGCTGGTGCGCGACTGGATGGTGGCGCAGCAGCGGGCGCTGGGCGCGGCGGGTGGAGTGGTGATGGAAGGCCGCGACATCGGCACGGCGGTGTTCCCGGATGCGGAGGTAAAGATTTTTCTGGATGCGGCGCCCGAGGTGCGGGGTAGCCGGAGGTTTCGGCAGGTGGCGTCGCATGAGCATGAGGCGGCGCCGGTGACGGAGGCGGCGGTGCTCGACGAGATGAAGGCGCGGGATTTGCGCGATCGCAGCCGGGAGCTGAGTCCGCTGCGGCCGGCCGATGGAGCGATTGTTCTCGATTCGACGGAGATGTCGCTTGACGAGGTTTTGATGCGGAGCGAGGAGATTGTGCGGGCGCGGCTGCAGGGTTGAGCGGCGGTTGGACGCAGGCCCAGGAATTTCGTCAGCAAGGAAAAAGAAACTTTTTTGTTTGAAAGCTTGTCAAGCATGCTAAAGTTGGTACATCGTTTGGAACAGATTGGTTTTCTGCAACGCGGTACTGAGTGTCGAACCCCGAATCTGTTTGCTAGCGGCAAATTCAAGAAAGCTTTAAGGAAATAACGAAAATGGAACAGGGAACTGTGAAGTGGTTTAACGATGCCAAGGGGTTTGGCTTCATCAGCCGTCAGAACGGCGAGGATGTGTTTGTGCACTACTCGGCGATCAATTCAAACGGTTTCAAGAGCCTCCAAGAGGGTCAGGCTGTGCAGTTCAACGTGGTCAAGGGACCGAAGGGCTGGCAGGCGTCTGACGTTCAGCCTCTCTAATTCCATGGCATCGTGAGCGGCTCCGGTCCCACGATTTCACCAACAGATCTGCGACGGGAATGGCTTCGGCTATTCCCGTTCTGCATTTAAGGCTGCTGATTCCCTGCCCTGGTCAAGGATATACCTCCCCTCCCCCTACCTTTTTGGCTAAAGTCTTCAAACTATTCAAGTTAAGTCTGGACTTCAAGGTGCCTGGTCTGTACTTGAACCGAGCAGGTTCGGTGCTCAGGCCTCGTGGCTGAAGCCTCGTTGGTTCTGGCACCTCATGGAACGGCTCCTCTTATGTCTACTTCTATTGTAGAGGTTCGGACAGGGTAAGTATGCCAACTTTGTTTGGTGCGTAAGTGGTTCAAAGTACGGGAGTTGCTATCTGGATATAAGTGTTTGGGGCTTGACAAGCGCAGGGCTGGATCGATGAGCTGGTGGTGTGTAGAAGAACAAAGGCAAAGCCAATTTCTGCGCATGATGATCAAGGAAGCCGGTTACTGTGCGGGTGCGGTGAGCGAGCCCTGTTATTCGCTGAAAGTGTCGTACCCAACAAAGAATACGGGGATTCTGGCTTCGCCAGAATGACGGTTAGCAGCATGACTGTTTGCCAGAATGACGACTCATACGTGCAGCGGCGGTAACGTGGTCAGACGGACGATGCAAGTACAGTCCTTCTGGCTCGTCAGAAGGACTGGGGATAAGACGAATGAGCGGGAAAATTTATTTGAGCTGGCCGAGCAGTGTGCTGACGGCTTGCTTGAGCTGCGCGTCTTCTCCGGATTCGGTTTCGCCCAGAGGACGGGCTACGTCGACATCCACGGGCCGGGGATGCATCTCCATGTCTTCGCCCTTGAGGTCGCGGATTCTGTCGCCTGGAACGCGGACGGCTGAGCCGTCGATGAGGCGCTGCGAGCCGGTAAAGATGATCCAGCCGGCGGTGGGCGTGCCGACGACCTTGCCGAGCGAGAGCGCGCGGTAGCCCTCGGTGAAATCTTCGCCGTCCGAGAGCGTCGATTCGTTGGTCACGAGGACGGTGGGAATGCCGAGGGCGCGCTGCCCGAGTGCCTGCCGGCTGGGCATGGTGGTGCCGTCGCGCGGGGTCATCTCGAGATAGTTGCGGCGGGTGAAGACGTCGATGACGCGCCCGTTGACGTAGCCTCCGTTGTTGTTGCGCACGTCTACGACCACGCCCTGCCGGCTCTCGTTCTGGGCGTCGAGGTCGACGTAGAGCTGCGCCAGATCGCGGTCTCCCATGGCGGCGATGTGGACGTAGCCGAGTTTGCCTCCGGAGATGCGCTCAACGTAGGCGCGCCGCTCCTCAACCCAGCCGCTGTAGAGCAGGCCGGACTCGACCTGGAGAGTGACCGGACGAACGATTGCGTCGCGGGTCTTGCTCCCGGTTTGGCCCGCTGTCTGAACCTGGAGCACGACGCGCTTGCCGACCTTGTCTTCAAGCAGCGCGTCGAGGTTCGTTGTGGGCTGGATGGGGGTTCCGTCGACGGCGAGCAGGTGGTCTCCGGGATGGAGAGAGCCCTCGAGTGCGGCGGGGCCGAGCGGTACGACCTCGCGGATGATCAGTTCTCCTTTGGCTTCAAACGGCTCGCGCTCAAAGCGGAGGCCAAGCCTGGCGGTTCGCACGGTAGCTGCCGCGGGTTTGGCGATGCCTGAGTGCGAGCTGTTGAGCTCGCCGATGAGCAGGTTGATGTTGCGGCGCAGCTCGGGTCCGGTGCGGGCTCCGGCGATGTAGGGTTCCCACTCTGCGCGGAGGGAGGTCCAATCGTGATGGTTGAAGTCGGCGCGGAAGAATCGATGGTCGAGGGTGCTCCAGGCCTCCTCGAAGACGACCTCTTTTTCGCGGTTGAAGTCGACGTCGATCGAAGCGGTAACAGGGATGGTTCGCGGGACGCGAGTCTCGACGGAGATGGCGCGGATGCCGGAGGGAGAGTCGCCGCCAGGAGCCGGCGTCATGGGGTTCTGGCTTTCCAGGTAGAAGAGGGTGCGGGAGTCCGGCGACCAGGCGATCGAGGACTTGAAGGCGGAGGTGGAGGTGAGCTGCCGGGGAGAGGCGGGCTCGCGGGAGAGCTCATCGAGCGAGTAGGTGTAAATGTTGGTCTGGTCGGCGACCGTCGCGATGAAGGCGAGGGTTTTGCCGTCCGGGCTGATGACGGGGACGCGCAGCTCAAGGTGCAGAGGCAGCAGGGTAAGGCGGCTGCGAATGCCTTCGAAGACGATATGAGTGGGCTCGATCTTTTGAGGTATCCGGGGCGTGCGGGGTTGTCGGGTGGGAGTGTCGGAGGACCGGGCGGGTTCGGGGCTCGGTTCAGCGGGAGGAGTCACGGGTGGCTCGTCCGGCGTGGGGCGCTGTGACGGAGGAGTTACGGCCGGGGCGTTGGGAGGCGTATCGGGCGCGCCGGGCGAGGACTGCTGGCGGAAGAGCTCGGTGAACTGATCTTCGCGGAAGGCGGGGACGTGCGGCACGAGATCGACGCGCGCCAGCTGCGGGACCTCACTGCGCTGCGAGGTGTCGAAGAGGATGTATTTGCCATCGGGCGACCAGGCCAGGCGCGAGGCTGTTTCTCCGTTGGCAAGGAAGGTGAGTGGACGCGGCTCGGCACCGCCAGTCGTTGGCACGGCATGCAAATTGCTGAAGCCGTTCGCCCCGGTGGGGACGAAGACGATCCACTGGGAATCCGGCGACCAGGCAAGGACGCTGTTTTCGATCTCTCCGTGGGCGAGGATGCGGTCCTTGAGCGGCTCGAGCGAGAGGACGTGGAGTTCCTTGCGGTTGCGGATGAAGGCGATGCTCTTGCCATCGGGTGACCAGGTTGGGTCGATGTCGAGGTCGGCTCCGTGGGTGAGCGGGCGCTCGGATTGTTTCGCGAAATCGTACAGATAAAGGCTGGAGCCGTGGTCTCGCTCCGATCGGTAGACCAGTTTGGAGGAGTCTGGCGACCAGCGCGGCGTGCTTTCGGCGGCGTCGGTTCGGGTGAGGCGCTGCGCTTCCCCGCCCTCTTTTGTTCCGGCCGCGAAGATGTCGCCCTGATCGACAACCGCGAGCTTGGTGCCGTCGGGCGCAACGGCGAGGTCCTGCCAATGGGTCAGCGGCAGATGCATGACGGCGTCCGCGCTGGGTGCGCCGTGCAGGACGATTGGCAGCTGGCTGGCGCTGCCGCTGTGGGTGTCGAGCTTCCAGACGGCGAACTGGCGCTCAAAGACGATGGACTTGCCGTCGTAGGAAATGGTCGGCCACAGGCAGCGGCCGCTGGTGAAATGGGTGATCTGTTGCTCGGCCCCGGTTGCGGCATTGGCGCTCCAAATGTTTTCTGCGCCGCTTTTGTCAGACATATAGAAGAGCATCTTGCCGTCGCGCGACCACATGGGCCAGGCGTGCTTGGCGTCGGCGGACAGGATGCGGCGGTAGCCGGGCTGGGTGGGCGAGGGGGCGTGGAGCGGCATGGTCCACAGCTCGGTTTCATCGATGTGGGCGTGACCGTTGCGCCACCACTGCGCGGAGGAGATGCCCTTGGCGAGAAGGGCGAGCTGGGTTCCGTCGGGGGAGGGGGCGGACTCGAACTCGTTGACGTACCGCTCGCGGGAGACCTCGAGGGGCGTGCCTCCGGTGGCGCGGACGCGGAGGATGTCGCTTTGGCCGGGGACGTCGGTGGTGGCAGAGGTGAAGTAGAGCCATTGGCCGTCGCGGGACCAGCCGTCGAGGTTGCTGAGGGAGTCGGAGAAGGTGAGGCGGGCGAGGTCGCCGGTGGCGAGGGTGAGGACGTAAATGTCGCCGAGGCCGGTACGGGTGGAGATGAAGGCGAGTTTGGTGCCGTCGGGCGAGTAGAGGGGCCGGGAGTCGTCGGCGGCGTTCGCGATGAGGAGGCGGGCTTCACCGCCGGCTGCGGGTGCGGTCCAGATGTCGCCTCCGGAGGCGAAGGCGATCTCCTTGCCGTCGGGGGAGAGGGCTGGGGTTTGGAGCGAAGGCCTGGCGGGCTGCGCGAGGGCGGGCACGGACGAGGCGAGGATGAGGAGCAGGGACGGGAGCGCAAAGGGGCGCACGGTTTTCACCTCGGGGCAGAGATGGTGGCAGGATGCCTCAGTATACGTTGGGGCGCGGCATGCGTGAGCACGTGTTCTTGCGGGAGGCGGCCGGTGGAAAGGTGGGTTCCCATTCATCGCGATGGAACTGCGATGCATGGGGCACACGAATGCGTGCCGGAGCAGGCGCGAATCTCCTTCGAGATGACAACCAAGGCCAGAGCGTGCGAACACGCCTGGTTGCTTCAGGAGTGGATGGAGCGGGATGCCAGGTCTAGACTGGTCTTTTGTTGGCGCGGCGTGGCGAGGGCGCGGGCGAGAGCGGCGAGCGAGCAGAGAACGATGCCGCCGCTGGTGTCGATGAAGACGTCGGAGAGCTTGCCGGTGCGGCTGGGCAGGAAGGTCTGGTGGAACTCGTCGGAGGCGGCGATGCACATGGTGGAGGCGACGGCGTAGACGTTGGAAGGGACAAGCCACTCCATCAGGGTGAGGTGAAGACGGCGGCCGAGGATGAGGAGCCAGGCGCGGAGGAAGGCAAGACAGACGAGGGAGTAGCCGACGAAGTGGCCGCACTTGCGGGCGATGTGGTGGTAGAGGGCCCAGTTGGCGTCCGAGATGGGGCCGGACCAGCGCTCGATGATGGGACGAGACCAACTGCTGGTGTTTGCGGCGGAGAAGGTGTCGGTGGACTCGATGAAGATGATGCCTAGGGCGAAGACGACGGGGAGCCAGATCCAGATCTGGCGCCAGCCGCGGGTGAGCGCGCGGAGGGAGTGGGGGTCGGGCTTGGTGAGGAAGACGGAGGGCATGGTTTGGGAATTGTAAGGGTTGATTGGGGTTCGTACACTCCCACCTCAGACGGTGAGACTGTCTGAGATGGGCACCTGGAATGTGTGGGTTACTCGACGTGGTAGTTGGGGGCTTCGCGGGTGATGACGACGTCGTGGACGTGCGACTCGCGGAGGCCGGCGTTCGAGATGCGGACGAAGCGGGCGTTGGCCTGGAGGTCAGGGATCGTGGCGCAGCCGAGATAGCCCATGCCGGAGCGGAGGCCGCCGACGAGTTGGTAGACCATGGCTTCGAGCGGGCCGCGGTGAGGGACGCGGCCTTCGATGCCCTCGGGGACGAACTTGGCGAGGCGGTTCTGGGTGGAGCCCTCACGGGCGGTGAGGTTGGGGCGCTCGACGTCGCCGAAGTCGTCGAGGTCGTTTTTGCCCTGGAAGTAGCGCTCGCCGGAGCCCTGGGCCATGGCGGAGAGGGAGCCCATGCCGCGGTAGGCCTTGAAGGAGCGGCCCTGGTAGAGGATGGTTTCGCCGGGGCTTTCGTCGACGCCGGCGAAGAGGGAGCCCATCATACAGACGCTGGCTCCGGCGGCGATGGCCTTGGTGACGTCTCCGGAGTACTTGATGCCGCCGTCGGCGATGACGGGAATGCCTTGCTTCGAGGCGGCACGGGCGGCCTCGCTGATGGCGGTGATCTGGGGCATGCCGGCGCCGGTGACCATGCGGGTGGTGCAGATGGAGCCGGGGCCGATGCCAACCTTGATGGCGTCGGCTCCGGCGTCGATGAGGGCGAGGGCGCCGTCGTGGGTGGCGACGTTGCCGGCGAGGAGGGCGACGTTGGGAAAAGCTTTTTTGACGTCGCGGACGGCCTCGAGGACGCGCGAGGAGTGGCCGTGCGCGGAGTCAATGGCGAGGGCGTCGACGCGCATTTCGATGAGGCCGGCGGCGCGCTCGAGGAAGTCGCCGGTGGCTCCGATGGCTCCGGCGACGCGAAGGCGGCCCTGCTCGTCTTTGGAGGCGTTGGGGTACTTGAGCTTTTTCTGGATGTCCTTGACGGTGATGAGGCCTTTGAGCTCGTAGTCGTCGTTGACGACCAGAAGCTTTTCGACGCGGTGCTGGTGGAGGATGTGCTCGGCCTCTTCAAGGGTGGTGCCAACGGGCACGGTGATGAGGTTTTCCTTGGTCATGACGGAGTCGATGGTGAGGTCGGTGCGGGAGACGAAGCGGAGATCCCGGTTGGTGAGGATGCCGACAAGCTTGCGGTTTTTGGTGACGGGAACTCCGGAGATCTTATAGCGGCGCATGACCTCGAGGGCGGAGGCGATGGTTTCCTCGGGCGAGATGGTGACAGGGTCGACGATCATGCCGGATTCCGAGCGCTTGACCTTGTCGATTTCGACGGCTTGCTGCTCGATGGTGAGATTGCGATGGACAACGCCCATGCCTCCCTGCTGGGCCATGGCGATGGCAAGGCGGCTCTCGGTGACGGTGTCCATGGCGGCGGACATAAGGGGAGTATTGAGGGTGATGGTTCGGGTGAGGCATGTCTGCGTGCTGACCTGGGTGGGAACTACGTCCGAGTAAGCGGGGACGAGAAGCACATCGTCGAAGGTCAGGGCTTCGGGAATTTCAGACAGAATCATGCACTCTATTGTTGCACTGTAGAGCGAATGGAGGGTTACGGGCGTATACCCGAAAAGACGGATTGAAAGCGTGGCGTGGGCCGGATACCATGGCAGAGAGCCGTGATTAACTTCGCCCAGATCGCCGCAGTCGTGACGGTAGAGGCGGTGTTGTTTGCGGCGGCGCTGGGACTGTTGTACCGGCTGTACGGGAGGATCTTTGCTGTGCCGGTAAGGGTGATTGTCGGTGCGTTTGAGCAGGGTGTGGTGCTGCGCGGGTCGGCAGTCGAGAAGGTGCTGGCACCGGGCCGGTATTGGATGACGCCTGGGCGCAGCCTGGTGCGGGTGGATATGCGGCCGAAGCCGCTGCAGATTCCGGGGCAGGAGCTGATTGCGCTCGATGAGGCACGGATCCGGGTCAGCCTGGGCGGAGAGTTGAAGATTGTCGATCCGGCGCGGTTTGTGGCGGAAAGCTCGGATGCGGCAGGGGCGTTTTATCTGGAGCTGCGGCAGGCGCTGCGGATGGCGGCAACGGAGCTGCCCAGCGAGGCGATTCTCGGGTCGCAATCGCTATTGACGGCAAGGGTGGGCGATCTGCTGATACCGCGTGCGGCGCAGCTGGGAGTGGAGTTGACGCGGCTGGATGTCTGGCAGGTGGTTCTGGTGGGCTGGCCGCATCCGGCGTGAGTTAGAACGCACAGGCGTGACGCAGGGTGGGCCTGGGTCGGGTCGGTGCCGAGTAGGAGACGCAGGTAATGGCCAAACAAACAACTCCTAGGTTCTAGCCTCGTTAGAATGACAACTCGACTTTCTGCTCAGGCAACTCGCGTTATACCTTGGCGCGCACCTGCAGAAGGTTGCTGTCCGCGGTTGGAGGTGGAGCTTCGGCTTCATCATACTTTTTCAGCAGTTGATGATGGAGGCAGTAAAGGGCAAGTTCAAGCCGGTCTGAGACGCCGAGTTTGTCATACACCTTGCGCAGATAATTCTTGATGACCTGCTCGGTCGTGCCGATCTGATAGGCGATCTCCTTGTTGCGCATGCCGCGTGTAATGCAGCTGATGATGGCGAGTTCTTTCTTCGATAGCTTGGGCTGGGTACGCGGATTGGTGAGACTGGTTGCCTGGGAGCGATAGGCTTCGATGACCCAGCTGATGGATTGATTGTCGATCCAGGTCTCGCCGTCGGCAATCTTGCGGACGCACTTGATCAGCAGATCGGGCGAGATGGAGCGCGGCACGACTCCGCGGACCCCTCGGCGATAGAGCTCGACGGTGTTGGCTTCATCGCTCTCGCTGACCTGGACGATGATCTTGGCTTCGGGCGCGTGCCGGACAAGCTCCGGGATGGCGTCGACGGTTCCGGCGATCAGCGCGCCCTCGAGAAAGACGACGTCGGTGGGAAAGCGATGGAGCGCGGCGTAGAGATTGGGCAGGGTCTCCGCCTGGGCGACGACGCGGATGTCGTCTTCGAGGGCAAAGACTTTGCGCATGCCTACCCGGTAGATGACCTGGGAGTCAGCGAGGATGATGCGGATGGCGGCGGTACCTTCGCTATCCTCTTCGCTTTCAATTAATTCACTGGAACTGATGTCGATCACGTTCATCCGTCGGCCCTCAAGGAATATTCATCGATTATGGCGGCAGCCTGAATCTCTTCACCTTGCCTCTGATGACGGACGACGCGGCCGACGCATTGGATGGAAACATCTTCGTCGGTTCCCATAACGGCGGCCGGCATGCGGATGGTGAACTCGATGCGGCTGTCGACGGCGGGAACGGTCGGCCCGGTAAAGAGAATTCCATTGGCGGAGATATTTTCTGTTAGCGCGTAAATCTGCCCGTGCGGCGTGGTGACGTGGAGGGGGAGGCGCATGGGGAAGCGAACGGCGGTTCGAACCTGATCGGTTTCTACAGCGACTGCGCTCATTTGGTGTCCTCTTGGGGGGCGTACGAGTTGTTCAATGGTACGTATCGGCAGAAGTGTACCTCAGCTTCAGCCGGATTTACGACGAAACTGCCGGCGGTACCGTTACCTGGTGTACCACTTTCGGGCAGTTGCACAAGCAAGGGCGTATGCGAGAATGAAGCGGCAAAGACGCAGACGATGCGCAAAGCGCGCAGAGGAGGGATCAAAGAGTAACTTGCCTGATGCTCACCGGTCGTCGAACAAGAACGATTACCGAAAGTCTGGCTGTGCAGACCGACGACGTACTTGGATGGCTGCGATGCAGGCAGGATCTGCGTCAACTTTCGGGGAAGAAGACGGCGGAGCCTCCGACCCAGGCTTGCTCGCGATTGTGGTCAACGCCCATCATGAGGCCGCGGCCGAGGCGGAGCAGGTGGGTGACGGGGATCATCTCCGGCGCGCCCTCGGGCCAGACATACATGACGCGGATCTCGGCCTGAGTCGGGCCTTGCGGAGTGGCAATCACAGGCTCGAAGTGAACGCGCTCCTGGAGGAGGTAAGAGGAGCGTTCGGCGCGCGGGATGGCGGCGAGGTCACGGTCGGTGGGGGCGAACTGGATGCCACGGCCGGCGAAGGAGTAGAGCGGCTTGAGGATGAGCTGCTCACGGTCGCGGGGGAGGGTGTCACGATCGCCGGCGAACCACTGGTCTAGAAAGACGGCGGCGGGGACGGAGGGATGTTTGAGGAAGGGTAGCGAGAACTTGCTGATGCGGAAATACCAGTTGGGCTGGCCGGCCCACTCGACGGCGAGGTCGTCGCGGAGGTCGAAGGCGGCGTGGATGTTCTTGCGCTTCCACTCGTCGACGATGGCGCGGTTGTAGATGCGCTCGATGGGGACCCAGACGCCGCGGCGGTTGTAGAATAGGCGATTCCCTTCTCGCTTGATGCGGGCGACGTCGACGATGGGGATGCCGAGGCGGTCCTGGTGGACGTGGAAGTCGGGGAGGGTCTTCTGGGATTCGGGTTCAATCTCCATGAGGACGACGTTCTCGGGGTCGTGGTCGGCGAGGATGGTGCGGCTGAGGAGAGACCAGTAGGCTTCGCTCGAGAGGCCTCCGGGGCGCCAGGCGAGGGTGGAGTCTAGGCCGAAGATACTACGGTACTGCTCGCAGGCGACTTCCTGGTAGCCGAAGATGGAGGGGAAGGCCTGGAGCTCGACGAGCTTGGGCTGGAGCTCGTTGTTCTCGTCGCGCACGAGGCCGAAGTCGGCGGTCATGAAGTGGGGGCGGGGAGTGTCGTTGGGGACGCGGTACTCGGGGGGGATCGCGGCGTCGGCGCGGGCGAGGTAGGCGGGGTCGTCGATGAGCTGATGGGTGAGCTGGCGGCCAATCTCGGCCATCTGTTCGAGGAGCGCGCGGGGAAAGAAGCCGGGCGTTTCGGCGATGCGGAACTGGATTTCGGTGCGGGTGAGGCGGTTGAGCGAGGTGAGGAGCTCGGCGTAGCGAGTGGGGGAGAACTGGCGCTGGTTGAAGGTTTGGCGATAGGGTTGGAGCATGAGTTAGTGGATGGTTGCGACTGCGCACCTGGCTGCAGCCATCGTTCTTGAACCTTAACATAACCGGCCTAGAATCCCATCTCTACTGAATTCGGCGTTAGCTCGATTCTGATCGGGCCAGTGCCAGTGGCCGCTTCATACGAACGAGACTGTAGAGGTAAGCTAGAACGACCGCCAGGCTGATTGCCAATGCCTTGTATGGAGCGGGCGCGTACAGAAACGCCGCGTAACACAGTATGCCGCGTCCGATGGCGTGCTCCAGGCCAGTTCGGTCGTCCGCCGCCCAGCCGTAAGGGATCCAGACGATTCCCATAAGAATGGCTCCGCCAAGAACGACGAGATTGGCGTTCCTGGAAGCGCGTGCCGCGAGAATGACCAGAGGCCACAGTAAAACGACCAGTCCGAGGGATTGCAGGAACATTGCGACGACAGGGTTGCTACCCGTCCCGGAGCGCATCGCGCGTCCGCGCAGGCGATCGATGAGCATGCCTAAGGGGAATATCGCTCCGCTGCCGAAGAGCACCAAAAGCGCGAGAGCATTTGGCGCTAGTTTGAGGGAGGCCACGCCAACGCAAGTCCAGAAGATGATTCCGGCAAGCGGCATGGACTGCGTGCTGTTGGCGAGGAAATCCGCGCGAAGTTCGTCCAACCGCGAAGCAGAGTTCACTCAGCCTCCTGTCCCGTGAGCCTAACCGCCGATGAGGAAGTCGCCGTCGCGCATAATCTGCTCTTCGCCGGCAGCGGAGCCTAGCCAGATGTTAAACCCGAGGCCGACGACGTCGATGTGGGTGGCGGACTTCCACTTGGCGCCGGTGTGGGCTCCGTAGGGATCGCCGAAGGCAATGTGGACGCCGGGAAACTTTTCGTCCTGAAGGATATTGCCGATGACGCGCTCGACGCCGATGTTGGTCCCGATGGCGAACTCGCCGACGCGGTCGGAGTTTTCGTCGGTGTGGGTGTAGGCCCAGAAGTCCTGCTCGAGCTGCTTGTTGGGCGAGGTGGCACGGACGATGCGGTTGCCTTCGATCGAGATGGTGAGCGGATGCTCGGTGATGAGGCCGTATTGCTTGCAGAGAAAGTCGCCGACGACTCCATCGACAACGAAGACGCCGTTGACCTCGCCGGGCGCGGTGAAGCACTCGCCGCCGGGGAGGTTGCCCCATTTTTCCTGGCTAATGATGCCGGAGGTTTTAAACCAGCGGTAGTCGGGGTTCATCTGGGCGTGGATGTCGGTGCCGGCAGAGGTGGTGGCTCGGATGTAGCTGGCCTTGCGGACCTTGTCGAGCACGAGTTGGCTGAGGGCGTCGACGGCGTTGAAGTCGGCGCGCATGCCGCTGGTCATGATCTCGGGGGTGATGTTGACCATGTGAGCGTGGCGCATGCGGCGGCGGTTGACGACGTCGGTCATCTGCATGCGGCTGCGGAGTTCGTTGGGCTGGACTTCGACGGCGAAGATGCTGACCTGGGCAGACTCCATGTCTTCGAGGATGGCTGCGGGCATGCCGTCGAGTGGGCGCGGGGCGAGCTCTTCGAGGACGAAGCCGTGCCAGGCGCAGCCGAGGGCTTCGAGCTCGACGGCCATGGAGGCTGCGATCGCGAGGCAGGCGCGGTCGGTGATGAGGGTGACGCGCTCGCCGGACTGGACCTTGAGGCAGGTGCGCACGGCGTTGCGGGCTCCTTCCGAGAACTCGGGAGGGGACGCGACCAGGAGCAGGTCAGTCAACGGCTGGGCCGGGCTCTGAGCGGACTGTCCCGTGGGGACAGGGGCGACTGGGTTTTCGAGCGAATTGACTGACATGCTCGTAGGATACCGCTTTCGGACGCGGGTTTGCCCGGGATCTTTGCAGTCTCGTTCCCAAATGGAACAGGCGGGGCAATCAATTCTGTGCGAGGAAGGCGGCGATCTTTTCGTTGAGGAACTGCTTGTCGGCGGGGCTGGCTCCGGCTCCGGCGGGATGACCCCACAGAGAGGGAATGGGCATCAGCGTGCCGTGCGGGATGAAGGGGGCTTCGTACTGCGCGTCTTCGAGCGGGAAGTAGAGGTCGGTGGCCGAGGGCATGTAGAGGAGTGGGACTTTGATCGACGCGAGGGCTTTCTCGACGTCGCCGTTGAAGTGGGTGGGCTTGCCATCGGCGAGGGTGGTGTTGCCGACGTTGTTGGACTCCCAGGTGCGCGCCTGCAGGATGTAGTTGTTAGCGTCGGCGCTGAAGCGCTTGCGGAAGCTGAACATGTACTGGTCGAAGGTGGTTCCGGGGGCGGAGGCGGTGCGCCAAAGCTCCTTGCGCCACCACTCCTGCGAGTAGAGCCAGCCGGCCCAGACCATGCCGAAGGCGGCGAGTCCCTTGGTGGGCTCGGTCTTGTAGTCGCCGTTGAGGAAGGCTTCATCGGCGGTGAGGGCGGCGATCTGGCCTTCGAGCCGCACGATGCCGTGGCCGTAGGTCTTAGCGGTGCCGCTGGTGGCGACGGCCTTGTCCATGAAGGTGGGATAGCTGACGGCCCACTGGAAGGCCTGCTGCGCGCCCATCGAGAAGCCGATGACAGCGCGGAGATGCTGGATGTGCAGCTCTTCGGTGAGCAGCTGGTGGACGGCGTTCACGTTGTCGCGGATGGTCATGACGGGAAAGCGCGGGCCGTCGAAGGGTGGCGGGGTGTTCGAGGGCGAGGAGCTGCGGCCGTTGCCGAAGAGCTCGGAGGTGACAAGGAAAAGCTTGGTGGTGTCGAGCGCGCCGGCGGGGTAGGCAGGCGTCTTGAGCAGAAAGCCGTAGCCGGTGAGGTTGGCCATGTAGTGCGAGGGGAGCAGGATGGCGTTCGAGCGGTCGGCGTTGAGCGTGCCGTAGGTGCCGTAGACGATGTGGGCCTCGGGCAGGACGGCGCCGGACTCGGTGTGGAAGTTGTGGAGGACGAACTCGTGGCGCTCGGGGGTGGGTGGGCTGGCGGGGGCTGCGGGGGATTGGCTCAGGGCTGCGGTGGTGGTGGCTAGGAGGGTGAGCGGCAGGAGGAGGCGGGACATGTGCTGAGGATACGCTTGGGTCAGAGAATGAATGCGAAGTGATCTGCTCATGCTTTTTCGGGGCCGGCGCACTACTGTTCGCGATAGCGGTCGTTTAGGAGCGAGAGGCGAGCCTGAACAGGTAGGCTGTTTGAGTATCAAGCGCCACTGCGCAAATCGTGAGGAGTAAAGCCCTTGAAGAGCTTTCGAAAGCTTGCGCGCTGGCTAGGCAGCTTCTCAAGCACCCTGTTTGCCTCTCTCTATGTTGTGTCGGTAGTGCTCTTCGCTATGATTTATACATATGAGCCGTCCAATGCGTTCTATAACACCACGGCCAAATACGAGCCAAAGATGGAAGCCCAGAGGAGGGATGTTGCTGACGATATCCAGAGGGCATTCTTAGAGCAGCATCCGAGCTTTGCTCAAGCCCTCTTTCTTAACGAGAGTAGATATTTGCCAAGGCTCTTCACAGTTGCGTCCAAACCGGATGGCACAAAAGTGACTTTTCGCCCGTTTTTTAAACCGCCGTTCATGGAGGCGGAAGATACCGTATCACTCTCCTTCAGAAAAGAAGCGACGTTCCACCCCTGGGAACTTGAACCGGGGCGCTTCAGGACAGACACCCTGATTGAGGTAGAGGTGCATGCTGAGCAGATCGAAGGAAATAAACGCGAGCTCTCGGAGACCTTCCCGTGTGCTGCGAAAACGCCAGATACAACGACGTGTCTGAGAATGTATGAACATGACTACACGAACCTTTGGTCTTTGTCTTCTACAGAAGCAGGGTTCCCGGGCCCAAATCAACGAAGCTTCGCCCGCGAGCTCTACTTCAGCTTCGTGACGATTTCGACTCTTGGGCACGGAGACATAGTACCCATTACGGACACCGCACGATTCGTAGTTGTGGCGGAAGCGTTGTTTGGACCAGTTATTCTCAGTCTGTTCTTGAACTCATTAGCTCGCAGCCGAACGGACAGCCAACCAGGTCCAAGCGCTTCCAACTTCGTCACAAATAATATAAAACAGTTATGGCAAGAGAGCAGAACGAAGCTTCAGATCTTTCGCAAAGCAAGGTTCGTCAATACGCCGACATCTTAAACCCTCTATTTTGGGACGACGCCTACAACGAAGTACATCGCGTGTTCGAGTGGGCGTGCACGATGGTTCGCGTGACTGGCCTACAAGATACCGGGTGGGATTCGTATACAGAATCCGTAGCCCTGCTTCGGGACTTTAGACATCTGCAAATGATGGAGTTACCGTTGGAACAGTTTCCAACTCCTAGCAACACGCACGCGCGGCTCACACTGTTTTCCTACGCACACTTGCTAGAGATGAGCATGCCTTATGACTTACTTGCCAACCTTCTGCGTTTAAAGCTGGCCCAACCATATGTCATGCATCCACTTGCTCACCTGAATGAACGTTATGGTGGAAAGAACGGTAAACCTTTTCGCTTTAAGCCTGCCACGCCTATAAAGAAGATCACTTACATTAAAGCACTAGCTGTACAAGCTGGTTTGCCCGATGTGGGCGCTGCGTTGGAAGGTACTTATGACGCGACCATACGCAACGCTATCTTCCATTCTGATTATGCGCTTTATGACGACAGCATTCGGTTGCTTTCCGGTAGTTGGCTGTCGAAGCGCCAGGGAATGCGCACCACGTTGATTCCCTTCGATGAATTGGCTGAAGTTACCAATGAAGCGTTTGCGTTTCATTCTGCGCTGCTCTCGCTGTGGAGTCGCCAAAAAAAATTGTTCCTAGATTTTCGCGGCAAGATCCTGCCTTTCGATGACTACTATAAAGCGGTCATCGAGTTTACATTTGACGACAACTCACTTGATGGATTTCGCACGTACTGGCCCAATGGCATGATCGGAACATATCGGCGCCATGCTGATGGAAGAAGCGATGGGTCCAACTTGAGCTTCCGACCGGACGGCAGTATTGACTTTTTCATTGGGATTTCTGCTACAAGACCTGGCGCGTTCTCGCCGCTTGTAGAAGATGGAGCACTGCCTAACTATTCAATGGTTCCTGGTACAGAATTTTCTCCTCATTGGCCTAATGATTTGAGACCGTATGCTATGCCGCCGGGATTGTAGTAAATCCTCGGCTAAGTGGATGGTCATTTCGTTACAGGCCTTCGTGGGTTTTGGCGGCCATGTAGTCGACGACGGCCTTGAGGCCGCCGCTATTCGCAGAAGACCTTCAGCTGTGGTCCGCTCCGGTGCCGCGCTCGAGCATGGTGTGGATGTACTCGATTTCCTTGCGGCTGCCTAGCTCGTCGAGCACGTCGTCAACAAAGGCGAGGCATCTTAAGGGTGAGGTCCTCTTGCCTAAAACGGTCCTACAAACTTTGCCTTGTATTCACTGAAATGAGCGTGTAACAACTGCACTCAGCGTCAGGCCACCACTTCCAAGCCCTTCTTGTCCACGAGGGAGAGCAGCTTGAGAGAAGCTCCCTGGGGATGCTTTTCCCCACGCTCCCACTTGCTGACCAGGCTGGGTGTGACGTTCAGATAAGCGGCAAAGACCGTCTGACTGGCCTTCTCGCGGGCTCGCAGAGCGCGAATCTTCTTAGGCGTCATCTCCTGGATGGGCGTGAGACACAGCACGTCAAACTTGCGCATCGTCTTTTGATCCATCCCGCCGACACGGTGCAGATCGGCTGCGGTTTCATGAATGGCAGCCAAGGCATCACTGCGATGTTTCTTTGGCATTGCTTTCTCCCGGCTCTTCCACGTGGAAGAGCGCTCCATCGTTCACTCGTTGTTCGATCTCAACATCGGTATAGCCGAGAATCACTTTAGCAAGCTCTCGAAACGCCTCCAGCTCCCGACGGTCGATATTTGCTGCATCCTTCTTTTCAAACCCATAGACGTACACGGCACGGTTGTTCTTTTTGAGGAGAACGATGGACCGTGAGCCGCCAGACTTCCCTTCCCCTGCCCGGGCTATACGCTGCTTGATTACCCCTCCACCAAGATCAGCGTCGACCAGACCATCGTTCGCCCGCTGTGCTGCCAACCAAAGATCGGCGTCAGCAATACGAGCTTTCCTGGCGAAGCGGACGAACGCCTTGCTTTTGTAAACCGACAGCGTTCTGGATTGTGCCGGTCTCATCCATCTGAAGTGTAGCACTGAGTGCCATAGATCCCGAGATGGCATTCTTTCAGGCGACGGCGGGCCTTCGTTACAAACCCTCGCGGGTTTCGGCGGCCATGTAGTCAACGACAGCTTTGAGGCTGCCGGTTTCGCGGAAGACTTTGAGCTGGCGGTCGGCTCCGGTGCCGCGCTCGAGCATGGTGTGGATGTACTCGATCTCCTTGCGGCTGCCCAGCTCGTCGAGCACGTCGTCGACGAAGGCGAGGTACTCGAGGATGAGGTCGCGGACGGGGACCTCGATCTGCTTGCCGAAGTCGATCATCTTGCCGTCGATGCCGTAGCGGACGGCGCGGAACTTGTTCTCCATCAGCAGCGGGCGCGCGTACTGGCGGTAGTCGACGTTGCGCGAGTGGAGGTGCCAGAGCTTGCAGGCGGTGGCCTGGATGAGGGCGGCGATGGCGATGGACTCCTGGGCGCGGAGGGGGATGTCGCAGGCGCGGACCTCGACGGTCGAGAAGAAGGGGTGCGGGCGGATGTCCCACCAGATTTTTTTGGCGTTGTCGATGCAGTTGGTCTTGACGAGGAGGTTGACGTAGTCCTCGAAGTCCGAGTAGCTGGCGAAGTAGTCGGGGAGGTTGGTGCGGGGGAAGTGCTCGAAGACCTTGGCGCGGTAGCTTTTGTAGCCGGTCTCCATGCCGAGCCAGAAGGGGGAGTTGGTGGAGAGGGCGAGGATGTGGGGGAGGAAGTAGCGGAGCGAGTTCATGATGCGGATGGCGGACTCTTTGTCCTCGATGCCGATGTGGACGTGGAGGCCGAAGATGAGATTGGAGCGGGCGACGAGCTGGAGGTCTTCAACGACCTGGTCGTAACGGGGGTCGGGGTAGATCTCCTGCGAGCGCCAGTCGGCGAAGGGGTGGGTGGCTCCGGCGACGAGCATGAGGCCGTTCTCTTCGGCGAGCCGGATCATGTTGCGGCGGAGGTCGAAGAGGTCTTCCTGGGCGTGCTGGATATTCTGGCAGATGCGGGTGCCGACCTCGATGACGGACTGGTGCAGCTCGGCCTTGACGCGTTCTTCGAGGCGGAGTTTACCCTGGGCGAGCATCTCGGTGGCGATGTGCGAGCGCAGGTCGCGGGTTTCGGGATCGACGGTCTGGTACTCCTCCTCGATGCCGAGGGTGAAGGTGGGTCGCATGGGGAGCTCCGGACTACTTCTTGGCTGATTTCTTTGCGACGGTTTTGGGCTTTTTGGGCGACGGGCTGGCGGGTTTCGGTGTGTTGTTGAGCAGGGCGGCCCAGCGGAGTTCGGGGGCGACGGGGTTCTGGGCCTTCTTGATGGCGAGCCGGGCGACGGCGTCGACGATCCACTCAAAGTTGGCGGGGCCGACGGAGTGGTAGTCGGCGTCGGGGGCCGGGTTCATGAAGTCGATGGCGTAGGGGATGCCGTTTTCGACGGCGAACTCGACCGTGTTGAGGTCGTAACCGAGGGCCTTGCAGAGGGTGAGGGCGTCTTTCTGGACGCGCTTGAGGAGTTTGGGGTCGTAGTGGGGCGGGTCCTGAATGTAGCGCTCGGCGTGCGGCCGGCGCGGGTCGTAGGGCATGATGTGGACCTCGGACTGGCCGACGACGTAGCAGCGGAAGTATTCCTCAAAGTTGACGGCGGCCTGGAGGGTCATGCAGAGGTCGCGGGTCTGGTCGTAGGCGCCGAAGAATTGGTCGGCGTCGTGGACGTGGAAGACGTCGCGCCAGCCTCCGCCGTCGTGGGGTTTGAGGAAGGCGGGGAATTTGACGTAGTCGAAGATGGCTTGCCAGTCGAGGGGGAATTGGAGGTTGCGGCAGGACTGGGCGTTGATCTCGGGCGGGAAAAACTTGTGCGGCAGGAGCGCAGTGCGGGGAATGGCCACGCCCAGCTTGGCGGCGAGCGCGTAGTTGAAAAACTTGTCGTCGGCCGACCACCAGAAAGGGTTGTTGATGACCTGGGTGCCGGTGAGGGCAGCGTTTTTGAGATAGGCGCGGTAGAAGGGCATGTCGTGCGAGATGCGGTCGACGATGACGGCATAGCCGGAGGGCTGGTCCATCTGGATGCCGCCGAGCTGGACGAACTCGGCGCGGATGCCATCGATTTGCATGGAGTTGATGCGCTCAACGAAGGCGCCGGGGAAGGTGTTTTCCTGGCCGAACAGGATGCCGATCTTCTTCATGGGTGTCTGGTCTCCTGGGGTGAGTGAGTGGACTAGTTTTCGGACGGATGATCGATATGATCGATGACGAGGATGTCGATGGGCGCCTGGGTGGGCTTGAGCTCGAGACCGAGTTGGTCCTTGAGTGCTGCGTGGAAGGATGCTGCGGTGTCACCGGTTTCGGGATCGGGGAAGGACGTCCATTTGAGAGTGAAGTCGTAGAGGCCGGGGAGGCCGGTCTGGTCGACCACGGGACGGGGGATAGCCGCCATGCCGGTCATGGTGGGCAGCGAGGTGGCGAGCAGGCTGAGGGGAACGCCGCGACCGCCGACGCTGCTGCGTGGGTTGGTGGAGGAGAGCACGTGGGCGATGGCTCCGCAGACGGGTGGCAGGTCCCCTACGGCGGACGATGTGACTGGCGAGCTGGGCTGGTCGGGTAACGGGGGTGCGATGGGGCAGGTGTCGGATTCCGGGTGGAGCTGGAGATGAGGACCGGTCGCGCCAGCGTGGACGAGGGTGAGTCCGAAGACGGGAGCACTGCGGGTTTCGTGGTGGACGGCAAGGTGAAAGCGCTCGGCGAGGAGGGCCTGCAACATGAGGCGCATCTGATCGACGGTGGAGTTGGCGGGGGCGCGGGCCTCGATATTGAAGCGATCGGCCGAAGAATCAAAGCTGCCGGTGACCCAGGCCGGTGCGTTGGACTTCAGGCCGCTGAAGAAGCTGAAGCGAAGAGCGAGTTCCTGGGTGCCGGAGAGCTTGTAGGCGAAGACAAGGTAGCCCCAGAGGGGCTGGTTCATTGCCGTGAAGGAACCGCTGGCCACGGTACGGGCATCGCGTGGATCAATCGTGGAGTAGACGTTGCCCGAGTCGAGAGGAACATTGCTGCGCTGCGGGGCATCAGTCTTGTTCTGCCTGACTGAGGCTACGTCGAAGGTGAGCGCGGGTGCAGGCACCTGGGCCGCTGCGGCAAGGGCCAGAAGAGAGACAGCGGCGCTGAGCAGCTTGCGTAGAAGGAGCATTGGTTGAGGCTCTCGGTGAGTGTACTAGGTGGGCGGTGAGTGAATGGATTGCTTAGCTCTTGTCGCTCACTAGTGTTTTACACGTATGTTTGGAGCATCTGTTGCCACCAGGGCCAGTCGTGGCCGGTCTGGTTGCCCCAGACGTCGAGGCGGACGGGAATGGCCTGGTTGCGCAGGATGCGGGCGAGCCGTTCGTTCTGGTCCCAGCACTGGTCGTGGACGCCGGTGGCGAGGATGTAGGTGTTCTGGCGCATGCGCTCGAGCAGGCCGTGGTCGTGGAGGTTAGGCAGGTACTGGGTGGGCAGGTTGAAGTAACAATCCTGGTCGTGATAGCCGCCGAGAAAGCTGGAGAGGTCAAAGGCGCCGCTCATCGAGAGCATGGCGGTGAACAGATGCGGGTGGCGGAAGGCGATGTTCGCGGCATGGTAGCCGCCGAAGCTGCAGCCGAGGGCGGCGAGCAGGGGGTTGTGGTTGACCTGGCGAAGGTAAGGCAGAACCTCGCGGAGGATGTAGTGCTCGTACTGCAGGTGGCGGGCGATGCGCCAGCGCGGGGGCACGTCGCGGTTGTACCAGCTCTCGGCGTCGACCGAATCGACGGCGAAGAGCTGCAGCTGGCCGGAGTCGAGCTTGTGCTGGACGGCGGCGACCATACCGTGGTTTTCGAAGTCAAAGAAGCGGCCGCAGGAGGACGGGAAGACGATGGCGGGGAGGCCGTCGTGGCCGTAGACGAGCATCTCCATGTCGCGGCCGAGCGAGGGCGAAAACCACCTATGGTAGTCGCGCCTCATGCGAGTTTCCTGCGCTGGACCAACGTCTTGTGCCTCCGAGCGGCCCTGCTAGTCTGGCTAAGGTGTGTGAGTTTACTTTAGCGTACCGAAGGACCTTTCTCGCTTGAAGCCGCGTTTCCCTGTTCCTGCCGCGTTGCAGTACAGCCCTGCCCGGGGCTCGGGGACGGTGGGGAGTGCGCCGGAGACGGCAAACGGGCCGCCGAGCTTTACGGCGATTCCCTGGCCCGAGGGCGAGGGACTGGAGCGGCTCGAAAACTTTCACTTTCATTCGGGGATCCTGCCGGACGACCGGACCGTGTCGGTGCATCTCCCGGTCGAGTATGCGCGGGAGCCGGAGCGGCGCTTTCCGGTGCTCTACCTGCACGACGGACAAAACTTATTCGACGACCGGACGGCGTATGTTCCGGGCCATACTTGGCGGGCCGGGACGACGGCAGACCGGATGGCAGCGACCGGCGGGGCGGAACCGGTGATTCTGGTGGGAGTAGGCAATACGGGGCTGCGTCGTATGGCGGAGTATACGCCGACCAAGGATGCGCGGATGGGCGGAGGCGAGGGCGACCGGTATGGGCGGCTGCTGGTCGAGGAGCTAAAGCCGTGGGTGGATGGGCGCTACCGGACGGAGCCGGAGGCCGCACGGACGGGGCTGGGTGGGTCGTCGCTGGGCGGGCTGATCAGCCTGTATCTGGGCTTCCGGTACCCGGAGGTGTTTACGCGGCTGGCGGTGATTTCGCCGAGCCTGTGGTGGAATCAGCGGAGTATTCTGGCGTACGTTGCGGAGTCAGCGCGGCCGAAGCCTCCGCTGCGGATCTGGCTGGACATCGGGACGGCCGAGGGTCTGCGGCATGTGCGGGATACGGAGTTGCTGGGCCGCAGGCTGGTGGGGCTGGGCTGGAGCGCGGACAGGGATTTGGCGGTGGCGGTGGTGGAGGGCGGAGTACACACGGAAGATGCTTGGGCGGAGAGGCTGGACCGGGTGCTTGGGTTTCTGTACCCTCCCCTGGCGTAGGAGGCATTCCCGGATCGGGAATGGTTTTTGGAGTGTGAGAGCGGCGAAACAGTGACAGATGATTGCGGTTTGACTCGCTTTCCCCCATACTTGTAGGGTTGGAGTTTAGTTCGCTCGTGTTGCGGTCTAGTTGTTTGTCCTCTGGCTGCGGACTCTCTCCAAATCATTTTCTTTCTGAGAGGTTTTACCTGTGTTGATGATTCGTCTGGCGCGCGTAGGCGCACGCAAGCAGCCGCACTACCGCGTTGTGGTGATTGAGAAGGACCGTGCCCGCAACGGGCGTTCGGTCGAGGTCGTGGGCACATACAATCCGCGTACGACGCCGGCCACTGTGATCCTGAAGCGCGAACGGATTGACTATTGGACCGGCAACGGTGCCCAGCTGTCGGAGCGAGTGGGTAAGCTGCTGGCGAGCGCTCCAGCGACTCCGGCCGGAAGCGTGCCAGAGGTTGCGGCGGCGGCTTGAAGTAACCCTTCCTGGGGATGATCCGGTTACCGCTTTTTGTGTCTAAAGATCAGATTCGAAGCACCTTTCAGGGCAACAGGAAACTGGATGAATTGACGTAGACTCATCGCAGGCTGGGCGCTTTCGAGTGGTCCAGCTTCGACGGAAACGCAGCAGAGCAAACGGCCGAAGAGTCACGGAACGACCCTCGAACGGTTCCCTGCTCTTGATCTCGAGACCCTCACGGTAGATGGGGGCTTGGTTCAAGACAGCGTGCGAGTCGAATCACTCTCCCAAGGGGTAGGCACGATGGCGGATGCAGCAGAGCGGGATGGGCTGGCTCGATCGATGGTTGAGCTGATTACCACGATGGCGAGGGCCCTGGTTGAGTCGCCGGATGAAGTCACGGTCGTTTCGGCCCCGGAGCGAGATGGAACGATGCTGCTGCTGAGCGTGGCTCCGGCCGATTTGGGCAAGGTAATTGGGAAACAGGGCCGCACAGCACGGTCGATGCGGACCATTCTGGGTGCGGCGAGCATGAAGGCGCAGCATCGGTTTCTCTTGGACATTCAGCGCGTGGACGAGCCGCAGCCGCAGGTTTAGGCCGGGGTCGTATGCTGGGAGTATGGATATTTCCGTCTCCGAAGCCACTTCTTGGGTGATATTGGCCGCGTTGCTCCGTCCGCAAGGGCGCAAGGGCGAGGTGCTGGCGGAGCTGCTGACGGACTTTCCGGAGCGGTTCAGCGATGAGGCGCGCGTTTTCTTGGCCAAACCTGGGTTTGCGGGTTCTGAGCACGAGGCGCGGGCGATGACGGTGCTGGGCCACTGGCTGCCGGTCGGGCGGAACCACGGGCGCGTGGTGTTGAGCTTTGCGGGGGTGGAGTCGATCTCGGCGGCTGAGGAGATTGCCGGCCTGGAGGTTCTGGTGCCGGAGTCGGAGCGTGTGACGCTCGAAGAGGACGCGGAGTACGTCAGCGACCTGGTGGGTTGTGCGGTGTTCGACGGGGCGGAACGCGTGGGTGAGGTGACGGGGGTGGAGTTCGCGATGACGCCGGATGGGGCGCGGCGACTGGTGGAGGCGGCGCCTCTGCTGACGGTCGAGACGGCGGAGGGCGACGAGGTGCTCATCCCGTATGTAAAGACGTTTCTGGTGGCGCTTAACCCGGAGCGCAAGCGGATCGAAATGGCGCTGCCTAAGGGTTTGGTGGAGTTGAACCAGGCGGCTTTGAAAGAGGCGGCGCGGGACGAGCCGGCGTGATGCGGTTTGAGTTGGTGACCATTTTTCCAGAGTTCTTCCACAGTATTTTGGGCCATGGCGTGCTCAACCGCGCCGTGAAGGCGGGTTTGGTGGAGGTACGGACGCAGGATCTGCGCACTTTTACGCACGATCGTCACCGCACGGTCGATGACCGTCCGTTTGGGGGCGGCGAGGGGATGGTGCTGAAGCCGGAGCCGATCTTTGCGTGCCTGGAGACGCTGGGGTTGGCCCCGCTTGGGGAGCGGCGAGCGGCGCGGGAGTCGGTGGTGCTGCTTTCGGCGCAGGGCAGGCGATTTACGCAGGCAGTGGCGGCTGAGTTGGCGGAGCTCGACCGTGTGGTGCTGGTGTGTGGGCGGTATGAGGGCGTGGATGAACGGGTGAACGAGCTGCTGTGCGATCGCGAGCTTTCGATCGGCGACTATGTGCTTTCGGGCGGCGAACTGGCCGCGGCGGTAATCGTGGATACGGTGGTGCGGCTGCTGCCGGGGGTGTTGGGCAATCCGGATTCGGCGCGCTTTGAGAGCTTTGGCGCGGACGATCCGGGCGATGCGCATGCACGGGGGGCGGTGCCTCCGGCGACGCATGGGGCGGGCGGGCTGCTCGATTACCCGCACTACACGCGGCCGGCGAACTTTCGCGGGCATGCGATTCCGGAGGAGCTGCTGAGCGGAGATCATGCGGAGGTTCGGCGGTGGCGGCGGCGACAGTCGCTTGAGAAGACCTGGCGCAATCGGCCGGATCTGCTTGAGCGGGCGACGCTTACGGCAGAGGATCGACAGTTCCTGGAGACTCTCAAAGACGAGATAAAGTGAGCGGCTCGAGCTAATTTCCGTTGTATACTGAAGACTCGATTTCTGAACAGGAAAGCAGTCATGTCCATTCATCCGATTATGCAGAAGCTGGCCGCAAAGCACGCGCGGACCGATCTCCCCGCGTTTGCTCCCGGCGATACGATCCGGGTCCAGGTAAAGATTAAGGAAGGCGAAAAGGAGCGGCTCCAGGCGTTCGAGGGCATGGTGATTGCCTGCCGTCGCGGAGCGCAGGGCACGTTTACCGTGCGCAAGATGAGCTTCGGCCAGGGCGTCGAGCGCATCTTCCCCTTCAACTCCAAAGTTGTCGACAAGGTCGAAAAAGTCCGCTCGTACCAGGTTCGGCGCTCGAAGCTGTTCTATCTCCGCGGTCTACGGGGCAAGGCGGCTCGTCTGCGCGAGGTGGAGCGCGTAGTGGCCAAGCCGACTGTCGCGAAATAGATCTGTTCCACGTCTTCCACATACGCCACGGCCTTCGGGTCGTGGCTTTGTTTTGTAGCTTATGGCCGCTGTAGACTGGACTTCCATGGGTTTGCTGTTTCGTTTTCCGAATCCGAACAAGCTGTCACCGGCCGTGCTGAAGCAGCAGTGCCTGCGGCTGGTGGTGTGCAGCGACGCGCCGGAGCAGGCGCTGCGGCATCGTGGGGCGACGGTGATTGCCGGGGTGGATGAGGTGGGGCGCGGGGCGTTGTTTGGGCCGGTGGTGGCGGCGGCCGTGGTACTTCCGACACGGCTGGCGAGCCTGGGTAGGGCAGGGTTGACAGATTCAAAGCAACTGACGCGTGAGCAGCGGGAGCGGCTGGACCGGCGGATTCGCAAGATGGCGGTAGCGGTGAGCGTGTCGGCGGTGGATGCGGAGACGATCGACCGGGTGAACATCTACCAGGCAACGCGGTTGGCGATGCTTACCGCGATCCAGGGGCTGAGCGTCGAGCCGGATCATCTGCTGATCGACGCGATGCGGGTGGATCATCCGTGCCCGCAGCAGAAGCTGTTCTATGGTGACTCGCTGAGCTTCTCGATTTCGGCGGCTTCGGTGGTGGCGAAGGTGTACCGGGACGCACTGATGCGGGAACTGGACGCGATGCATCCGCAGTATGGGCTGGCGTCACACAAGGGGTATGCCACGCCGGAGCATCGGCGGGCGTTGCGGGAGCATGGGCCTACGCCACTGCATCGGCGGAGCTTTGCCCCGGTGCGGGCGGCGGATCCGGATGCGGCGCTTGAGGCGGAGTTGGAGTCGGGCGAGTTGCTGTTCGACGAGGGGGAGTTGGACGGAGAGATGGACGGGAGCGTGGCGTGGGCTTGAGATTATTGCTGGTGGTGGCGCACCCGGATGACGAGTGCTTTGGCTTTGGCGGAGCGCTGGCGCTGGCGGCGGAGCGTGGGGTGGAGACGCACGTAATCTGCTTGACGGATGGGCAGGCGGCGACGAATCGGGGTGACGCGGCTTCAGGCGCGGATCTCGGGCGGATGCGACGGCAGGAGTTCGCGGACTCCTGCGCGGTGCTGGGGGTGAGTCACCATGAACTTTGGGATTTTGGCGATGCGCGGCTGGAGTTCGCGGATTTCTCAACGACGGCGGCTCGACTTGTCGCGAAGATGCGGGAGTATAAGCCGCAGGTGGTGCTGACGTTTGGGGCCGATGGCGGGCTGAACACGCATCCGGACCACACGATGACGTCGATGTTCACGACGGCGGCATTCCACTGGGCGGCTTCGGCGAAGCGGTTTCCGGAGCTTGGGCCGGTGCATGCGGGCGAGCGGCTGTATCTGCTGACGACGAGTTACTTTGCGGAGGGTCGGCCGGCTCCGCTGCCCTCACCCTGGACGTTGGCGCTCGATATCCGGAGCGTGCAGGCGCGCAAGCACGAGGCGTTTACGCGGCATAGCTCGCAGCGGCCGCTGCTCGAGAGCAGTAAGGCAATGTTTGACCAGTTTGGGCATACGGAGCATTACCTGCTGGCGGCGGTGAAGGAGCCTCAGGCGGCAGAGGTGGGAACGGATTTGTTTGCGGACTTGGGCGAGTAGAGCCTATTTAGGCGGCGCCGGGTTCCACTTGTCCTTACCGGCGAGGATTTCGCGCGGGGTGTAGCGGGCGGCTTCGCGTGGGGTGAGCGTAAGGCTGGTGGTGGGAGCGCCGGGGCCGGTGGGCTGATAGAGGCGCAGGTAGGCGGTTTCGAGCCGGTGGGTGACGCCGGGGTCCCACTCGCGCCAGGCGGTCGAGGTGATCTGCGGCCCGAGCTGCGGGTTGAGGAAGATGACTTCGGCGAGATCGCGCATGGGGCGGCCGAGCTGGACGTTGCTGACGCCGGGGTCGGCTGTCAGGCGGCAGTCGCGGAAGACGAAGAGGCTTTGCTGCTGGTTTTCGTGCTTGCCCTGGGCGGTGATGAAGCCGTCGGGGGAGTGTGGGGTGGAGTGGATCTCGCAGCCATCGAAAAAAGCGGTGCCGTCGCCGCTAATGAAACCGACATTTCCGCCGATAAAGCATTGAGAGAGGTAGGTGCGGGTCTGCTCGCAGGCCGCGCCGCTTGATTGCGGACAGTTCTTTGCGGAGAGACGGAGGGTGCCTTGATTGCCGAGCAGACGGACGTTGTGGAGGATATTGCGGTCGCCTCTGAGGGCGAGCGCGGGCGCGTAGGAGCCTTGTTCTTCCTGCCGATGGGTCATATTGAAGTCGTTTTGGAAGGTGATGTTTTCGGCGGTGAAGTCATCGCCCTGGACCCGGACGGTGGCGCTGCTGCCCTGGTCGGGCCCCTTGGTGCCGTGGCTGAGATCGAAGACGATGACGGTTTTGCGTGGGTCGAGGTTGGCGCTCTTGAGCGTGACGTGGGAGGGGCGGACCATGATTCGCTCGCGATAGATGCCGGGGGCGACGAGGACCAGGCCTCCCGTGGCGGGGACTTTGTTGAGCGCGGCCTGAACGGAGGTGTAGTCGCCGGTGCCGTCGGCGGAGACGTAGAAGGTGGTGTCGGCGGGCGGGATGAGTTCGGCGGAGACTGGGGAGGCGGTGTTGATGGGGAAAGGGACGAAGGCGTTGGCGCAGGAGTAGGGGGAGCCGCCGCCATCGGAGCCGTTGACGTGTGTGTCCTCGCCGATGGGGTCCAGATTGCCGTGCTTGAGGAGGAGCGTGGCATGGCGGGCGGAGATGTCGGAGGACTTCACGTTGTCAACGACGACGTTGTCGAGCGAAGCTTCGAGGCGGTGGGCGGGATCGAGGCCGGCGAACGTGAGTGCGCCGGGGGAGAGACTGTGCACGTTGTGCAGGAGGATGTCGCGATAGACCGGGATGCTGATGCCGTCGAAGGAGGTGTACGAGGGATTGAAGACGATGGGGTTCAAGACGGCGCGCATGCAGACGTTTTCGAAGCGGACGTCATGGACGAGACCGCCGCGACTGCGATCGCTCTTGATGCGGAGTCCGTTCTCGGAACCGTCGATGGAGAGAGTGTCGACGCGGATGGCGCTGATGCCGCCGGAGGTCTGGCTGCCAATGGCGAAACCGTGGCCGTTGTAGAGGTGCGTGTTGTGGACGGTGATGTGCGTGACGGGGCCGGCGGGGGTGGCTTTGGGGGAGAGGTTGTCGTCGCCGGAGCGAATATAGGAGTCGAGGATGGAGAGATTGGTGGAGCCGGATTGGAGATCGATACCGTCGGTGTTGCGGGCCCACTGTGGGGTGTCGATGCGAAGGCCCCAGGCGGTGAAGCCGTCGGTGGCTTCGGTGGTGACGTGGCAGTTGGGCGAGTTGCGGAGAGTGATGTTGTAGAGGGTGAAGTCGTTGGAGCGGCGGACGACGAGCAGGCGGGAGACGGCCTGGGTGGCGTTTTCGACCTTGGCGCGATGAGAGAGGTCCCACCAGGTCTCGGTGCCGTTGAGGAGTTTGGCGCCGCCGCGTCCGTCGACGACGCCGCCGCCCATGAGCCCGGAGTGCGGGGCGTCTTCGGCGAGGAGGAGAGGAAGGCAGCCTGGGCCACGGGTGCCGACGATGCCGCAGCTTCCGGGCTGGACGTCGTAGTTGCGCGGGTCGCGCGAGCCCCAGAGGGCGGCCGAGACATCGACGACGAGGGTGACTCCGGCGCGCAGACGCAGTGGGCTGATAAGGAAGACGTTGCGGCCATTTTTGCTCGAGTGCAGAATGACGGATTGCCCGGCAGGACAGGCTTCCATGGCGCTTTCGATGCGGTCGTTGTCGCGGTAGTGCCGCTCGATGGTCTCTTCGGGTAGGGTGCCGTTGTGTGGCGAGAGCTGGGCGTAGAGGATCTTGCAGGGGGTTGGGTAATGCGGTTCGGTGACGTTGCGGGTGTCCTGCGCAAGAACGGAAGATGTGCCGAGAACGGCGGCGAAGAGCAGCGCTAGGAGGCGGAGAAACATGGTGAGGAGAGTGTAGCTGAGCGGTCTGACGAAGGCGTGATACGAACGGGTGATAGTCTGCAAAGCGCATGCAATCGACGACAACGCCGCCCTTTGACCTGGCCGCAGCTGCGCGGGCTGAGATGGTTCACGAAGGATTTACGCTGAGCGAGGCACCGGGTGGCGCGGAGCAGGTGGCCGCGATCCGGATGAGTCTGGCGGAGGAAGACGGCGCGGCAAAGGACCTGACTTCCCTGCTCTGGTCGTCGATCGACAACGATACCTCGCGCGATCTGGATCAGATTGAGTACGCGGAGCGGGCGGCGGATGGCGTGGGCATCCGGGTGCTGGTGGCGATTGCGGATGTGGCTGCGGCGGTCGGGAAAGACACGCCTCTGGACACGGTGGCGGCGGCGCAGACGCAGACGGTCTACACGGCGGTGCATAACTTTCCGATGCTGCCGACGGAGCTTTCAACCGACCTGACGAGCCTGAACGAGGGCCAGGTGCGGCGGGCGATCGTGTGCGAGTTTACGGTGGGCGGCTCGGGGCTGCCAGCGGCGACGGCCATCTACGCGGCGCGGGTGAGAAACGGGGCGAAGTTGGCTTATTCGAGCGTGGGGCCGTGGCTGGAGGGCAAGGTGGGTGCGGATGGGCGCGCGGAGCCGAAGCTTGAAGACGCTGCATTAGCGGCGCAGCTTCGGCTGCAGGATGAGGCGGCGCAGCGGCTGCACAGGCAGCGGCTGGCGATGGGGGCGCTGGACTTCAAGCGGGTGGAAGCCGATCCGGTTGTGGTGGCCGGCAAGGTGCAGTCGATCGAGTCAGTGACGGCAAACCGCGCGACGGACCTGATTGCGGACTTCATGATTGCAGCGAACGAGACGATGGCGGCGACGCTGCGCAGGTCCGGGCGAAGCTGCTTGCGGCGGGTGGTGCGGTCGCCGGAGCGTTGGGGGCGCATTGTGACGCTGGTGGCGGGCAAGGGGACGACGCTGCCAGCGGCTCCCGATTCAGCGGCTCTGAACACGTTTCTCGAGGCGCAGCGCGAGGCCGATCCGGTGCACTATCCGGACCTCTCGCTAGCGATCATCAAGCTGATGGGGCCGGGCGAGTACGTGCTGGCGCGGGGTGGGGAGGACGATCAGCCCGGGCATTTTGGTCTGGCTGCGCTGGATTACACGCACTCGACGGCGCCAAACCGGCGGTATGCGGACCTGGTAACGCAGCGGATTGTGAAGGCTATGCTGGCGGGTGGGCCGGCGCCGTATACGGATGAGGAGCTGGCGGGGGTCGCGCAGCATTTGAACGAGCGCGATTCGGCTGCGCGGAAGGTGGAGCGCTCGATGCAGAAGCGGGTGGCTGCGGTGGCGCTCAGTGGACGCGTGGGACAGCAGTTTGAAGGCGTGATTACCGGGGCGAATGACAAGGGAACCTTCATCCGGGTGTTTCGGCCGCCGGTCGAAGGCAAGATTGTGCGCGGGGCGGATGGGCTGGATGTGGGCGATACGACGACGGTGACGCTGGTGAGTACCGATCCGGTGCACGCCTATATTGACTTCGCTCGCTCCTAAGTTAGGCGTAGCATGGGAGTTCATGAAACGAACGACTGCCCTGCCTGTGCTTCTGCTGCTCCTTCTGGAATGCGCGGGATGCGACAACCCGAAGACCAAGCCGACGAATGAGAATTACATCAAGACGCTGAACGCTTATTTTCTGGAGCATAGCGACTGCCTGCTGGACGGCGCGATGACGTTTCCGCTCGAGACGAGCGACCCGGTGAAGACCAAGCAGATGGACGCGCTGGCCAAGGCACAGATTGTGGAGGCGCACAGCGAGCCGGCGATGCATGTGTCGCGGTACATCCTGACGGCGGAGGGCCGGCGCGTGGGGGCGCACCTTTGCTATGGACATCGTGAGGTAACGGAGATTCTTTCGTCTACGCCGCCCGCGAAGGCGAACGGGTTCGTTGAGACGCAGGTGAGCTACCGCTACAAGATGCAGGATTTGCCGGTGTGGGCAAAAACGCCGGGGCTGTTTGAGGAGTTTCCGGCGCTGGCGAATGAGGCTAGCGGCCAAGCGACCGATCAGGCGACGCTGGCGGTCACTGGCGTTGGCTGGTCGGTTCCGGAGAAGTAGGCAGGGGAGATCAGGCGCGGAGCTGGTCGTATTCGCGCCGGACTAGCTCGGGGCCGTAGACGCGTTCGAGGCGACGGACGGTGAAGTGACCCTCGGCGATGCGTTGGAAGTGGTCGGTGAAGAGGACGTTGAGGGCCAGGCCTCCGGCGGCTCCAGCGATGGGGATGAGCTGGGCGGCGGCTTTCTCGCTAACCTCGATGCCGAAGCGTGTGCCGATGCGGGAGAGAAACGAGATCAAAACAGGCGCGCTTTCCTTGCTAACGCTTTTCTGGGCGAGAAAGGCAGCGGCTTCGCGCGTGACCTGGGCGAGGCCGGCGCGGGTGGCGTAGTAGGCGCTTTCGAGCGCATCGGTCGTCCTGCCTTCGGGGCCAAGCGCGAGGACCTGCAGGCAGCTCAGCGCGACTGCGGGGTCGGAGAGGTCCTCGCCCTGGCTGCGGGCAATGCCGGCGATCGAGTGCAGCATGACGGTGGTGGTGACGGGAAGCTCAAAGGCGAGGCCCGGCAGGCCAAAGAAGCCTCCCACGGCTCCAGTGGCGGCGGTAGTCCAGGTGTGTGCGCGCTTGCTGGCGGAGGTGCCATCGGCCGCGCCCCCGAAGTTGAGCGCCACGTGCAGGCAAGCCTGCAAGGCCTTGTCGACCGCCATGCCGATTTGCCCCTGGGCGTTTCCGGGCAGCATGCGCAGCAAGGCCTCGACCGGCACGCCAATCTTGGCGGCGATGTTCATAGCGAGAGTCTTGCCCTCAAGTTTGGAAACGGCGGCCATCAGCGCTGCGCGATCGATCTGGGTCAGTTCAGTCATAGAGGTGTGCTCACGGGTACAGACGCTGTTTTGCCCATGTGCCGTTGGTTGGATTGGTAAAGACGATGCGGTCGTGAAGTCGGTAGTCGCGTTCCTGCCAGAACTCGATGCGGTTTGGCTGGAGGAGGAAGCCGGTCCAGTAAGGCGGGCGAGGCACTTCGCCGGGAAACTTCTGCTCGTACTCGTGCGTGAGGGCGGTGAGCTGCTCGCGGCTGCCGAGAGGGCGGCTCTGCTGTGAGGCCCAGGCGCCGATCTGGCTCATGCGGTTGCGGCGCTTGAAGTAGGCGTCGACGGCTTCGGTCGGCTGCTCGGTGATGGAGCCGGCGATGCGCACCTGGCGCTGGCGGGACTTCCAGTGCAGGCAGAGCGCGGCGCAGGGATTGGCGCGAAGCTCGCCGCCCTTCTGGCTTTCACCGTTGGTGTAGAAGGAGAAACCGCGCTCATCGGCGTCCTTGAGCAGAACGATGCGAACCGAGGGCATGCCGTCCGGGGTGGAGGTGGCGAGGGACATGGCGTTGGGGTCATTGACCTCAGTGGCCTTGGCGTCCTGCATCCAGTGGTCGAAAAGCTCGAAGGGGTTGGCGAGGTCTTCAATCTGGGGGTGGAGGATGGGGGCGGGTTCGGGCATGTTTGGCGACACTCCAATCCGAAGTTTACTGGACTGGCATGGGATAGAGTGCTGAGGAGAGGTCAAGCAAGTTGATGGGACCGATGGTTACGGAGTGGACTTAGGACCTGAGCCAACGACCTTCTCCTGTGGTTGCCGAGCTGCAGGGATGTTTGGAGGCGCCTGCATGCGTTCGAGGAACAGTCGGTAGAACCGCTGCGCGTCTACCTCGGTCTGGACATGCGCGGGACGGGGAGGGCTGATGGGCTTCTCGGCCTCAGTCCAGCTGAGCATGTCTCCGTAAGTGGGGCCGCGATTCAGGTCGACATCGATGTAGAGCGGAACTTCTTTGGTGATGAGCGACGGATCGAGCCAGGCCGCGGCGGCGAGCTCGTCCCACATGTAGTAGAAGTCGTGCGAGTACTTGGCGATGTACTGGGCTGCCGGCTGAGGGCTTTTGGCGATCTCAGCGAGCATCTCCGGGGTGAAGCGCACGTTTACCGATACGTCTACCGGGGTGAGATCGATCCGCGGCCAGCGCGCGCGCAGGACGATGTGTGCGGCCTCAGGATCGAACCAGAAGTTGAACTCGTGGCGGGGGTGGGCGAGGAACTCCGGGTCGTCCCCACGCGGCGCGAGGCTGCCGCCCATGATGACGATGCCGGCGCTTAGCTCGGCCAAGTGCGGTTCGAGTGCGAGTGCTAGGGCGATATTCGTGAGCGGACCTCCCGCATAGATCCAGATCTGGTGCGGGTAGGCTCGGACCTGGCGGACTAGGAAGTGCGCGGCGTCTTCCTCCGCGGGCCTGGTGGTTGGCGCGCCCTCTGGCAGGGGCGGGATGACCTCCGGCACGTGGTGGGGCTGGTTGCTGGTCTTGGCGGTAACGTCGCCCCAGGCGCCGTACCAGGGTTGCGTTCCCTGGGTCATGCGTTCGATCCCGGCTTCGAGCTCGGTGCGGACGAGCGGGAAGACGGCTCCGGGGAGGACGGGAACATCGGTGCGGTGGATGAGCTCGAGCATGCGCAGGGTGTGCGCGACGTTTTCGGGCTCCCAGGCGTCTCCGCTGACCATGGTGATGCCGAGCACCTGGGCTTCAGGGGACTGCAGGAGCAGCATCAGGGCCATCTGGTTGGTGCCTCCGGGGCCGGAAGCGTCCTGATCGAGAATGATCTTGCGAGGGGCGGCTGAGGCGGGTAGACGGAGGACCAGGCTAAGCGCAAGAGTGAAAGCGAGGCGCGCCCTGAACAGTCTCTCCATGGGGAGAGCCTATCAGGACGCGCAAGGTGCGGGCGGAGTTACTGGAGTGCGGGACCGCTGTACTGTGCGGTGGAAGCGACCGGCGCCTCCAGATTGCCGGGACGGACTTCATCCGGGTGGCGCAGCTTCAGCTTCGGTACGGTGCTGCCCACCTTTACGCGAACCAGGTGCTGCTTGCCGCCGGCGGCTGCGTCCGCGTTGAAGGTAGCGATGTAGGTTTCGGAGATGTCGTGCAGGAACTCGTTGAAGAAGGGCTTGATCTCCACGGGATTGATCGGACCAATGTTGTAGAGCTGACCACCAGTTGCGTCGGCTACCTGCTGCAGGTAGCTTTGGCCGCTGAGCGAGCCGCTGCCGCCGCGGAAGCCGGCGTCGCGATAGTAGATGGAGGAGACGGAGACGCCGGCGCGTTGCGCATCGATGACGGCCGCAGCGACGTAGGGACTGTCCTGATTCGAGATGCGGTCGGAGCCGTTATAAGGGTCGACTCCGTTGGTCAGCATCATGACGAACCGGGCTTTGCGTTGTCCGGAGGAGCCGTCCTCCGCGACCCCGGGCCAGCGCTTGACGAAGTCGGAGAGGCAGAAGTAGGGGCTGGCGGACTCGCCGGGGACGCCCTGGGGGAGGCGGACGCTGTTGGCTGCAGCGGCGTGATCGGTGGTGAACGGCTGAACGACGCGGACCGTGCCGTTTTGCATGTAGCCGACCAGCAGCTCGGAGGCCGGCGGCAGCGACGTGGCGAAGTCGCGGATATCATTGAGCTGGATGCCCGCACCGCGGCTGAGGCCGTCGTCGATCAGCAGGGCGATCTGCACCCCGCCGGGTTGGACGGGAGTAAGCGAGGCGAGCGCGGTCGACTTCGAGTTTAGCTGAAGGGTAAGGGTGCTTTGGGTGGGCGCGACGGCATTCTTTGAGTCGGTGCGGACAAGCATCTGGGTAGGGAGAAGGCCCTCGCTTCCCTGCGCGTACGCTGCGCAAGGGAGAGTGCTGAGAAGCAAGGCTGCCAAGGCGGACTGGGTTACGGTCATGATTTTTCCTTCGAAACTTCCACCCCATTAGACGTCCAATGCCGCCCGGAGATGCAAGGGGAGCACCCGGACTTTCACTCACGGCCGAGGCGAAGGCGCAGTCCGGTGCGGATGAGGAAGGGCGTCGAGAGATAGCCGAGAGGAGCCATCTGACGGTTGTCGAGCAGGTTGGTCAACTGCGTGTAGAGGGTCAGGTGGCGAGTGAAGGCGTAGGTGAAGGACGCGTCGAGGGCGGTGTAGCCGGGGGAGAGATAGCGGTTAGGCAGCAGTAGCCCCGGATTGGCGACGAGGCCGGTTGAACCGTCGGACCTGCCCGCGAGGACTGCGTGGAGGCCCGCGGTGAGGGTTGGACCGGTGAACTGCACGCCGGCGAAACCGGAGTTTGCGGGACGCTCGAAGGGCCGGGCTCCGGGCAGGGCGGTCAGGGCTCCGATCGGGAGGGCGGCGAACTGCGGGTTGAAAACGGGCGTGGCCGCGGAGCGCTCGACGAGCGAGGCCAAGTAGGTGTAGCCGCCATGGACGAGCAGGCGTGGGAGCGGCTGATAACGGAGGTCAGACTCGAGGCCTTGGGTGCGGTAGGCGAGGGCGTCTGAGAGCTGGATCGGCATCTGGCTGAGGAGTTCAGCCTGATGCGAAAACTGCTGATGGAAGTAGGTAGCTCGCAGGGTGAGCTTGCCGCGGTAGAGGTTCTGGTCGATGCCGGCGTCGAAGGCTCGGGAGCGGGCGTAGACGGCTGCGGCTGAGGTTCCGAACTGGGCTGTGAGCTCTTGGGCGAGAGAGGGCTCGCGGGCGCCGGTGGCGGCGGTGAGGTGAAGGCTGGTGCCGCGAAACCGCCTGGCACCGGGGCGGACAGGAGTGTAGGTGAGGCCGAGGCGCGGTGTGCCAACCAGCCCGAGCAGGCTGCTGTGGTCGACGCTGCCTGAGGCCTGGACGAAGAGGCGGTGGCGCACTTCAGCGGCGAGCGAGGCTGCGGCGAAGAGGTGGATGCGCTCCAGGCGCTCGGAGCCGATGGCGAGGAGGTCGGCGCCGCGCTCGCTGTCGTAACGGGCGGTGAGCGATGCGTTTAGGAACGGGGCGAAGGCGTAGTCGGTCTGATAGGCGAACTGGTCGCGGTCGCTGACGAGGTCTTCTCGGGGTGGACGCTGAAGGAACGTGGCGACTCCGGTGGCCGAGTCTCCGTTGGCGCCGGTAATGGTGACGGGCAGGCCGGTCGCGGGAGTGAAGAAGTCGAAGGTTTCGCTGCGTTCGCGAGCCAGCCCGTAGCGTAGCTGGTTGTGCCAGCCGAAGGAAGTGTGGGTGTCGAAGGCGAAGGTGGAGTAGAGGTTCTGCGCGGCTTCCTTGCCGGACGGCTGGACTGCGAAGAAGGCGAAGGGGCTGGTCAGGGGCGAGGCGGCGGTGTCGTCGCGCAGAGTGGCGCGGAGGCTGGTTCCGGCGGAGATGAAGTAACCCACGTTGGCCGCGTAGGTGATGAGGTGGACGGGGGCGGCGGGAAGGTTGTTGTCGGTGTTGAGGCGCGAAAAGGCCAGGAGTGCATCGACGCGACTATGCGCAAGCGTGAGGACGGCTTCGTTGCGAACGGTCGACAGATTGCCTGCATCGCCGGAGTAGACCAGGGTCGGGTGCAGCGTGGAAGCGAGCGCGGTGTGCAGCGCGAGGACGCCGGCCTCGGCGTCGAGACCCTCGAGCGGGTTGGGGCCGGGCGTGAGCTCAAGGGCGGGCCGGCTGGCGACCGCGGAGAGGCCGGTGGAGGTGAGGCGGCCCAGGTCGAAGCCGCCGCCCAATCGCTCGATGGCGGTGCCGTCGAGGAGCAGCTTGTCGACGGGAGCGCCGCACAGAAAAAGCGTGGCGGGCGAAGCGGTTTGGCCCAGTTGGACGACGAAAACTCCAGGCAGCGCAGAAACTTCGAGCAGCGGCGTCGCTTCCGTGAGCAGGCGGTCGGGGGCGATCTGCGCGGTGGGAGCGGCAAGCTGCTGAAGAGGTGTGTCGAGGCCGGTCTGCTGAGCGGTCGCTTGCGCGGTGATGGCGGCAGTGTCGAGAGCGATGGTGAAGCGGAGCAGATCGGTGCGGCCGGCGTAGAAGGGCTCGCCCACCTGGGGCTTGAACTGCTGCGTGTTGATGGAAGCGGAGGTGAGCAGGAGAAAGCGTCCGGCGAGACTGCTGCGGATTTCAAATGCGCCGTCCGCGCCGGAGATGGTGTCGGCGGCACTGCGCGCGCCTCCGGTAAGGCGGATCAGCTGCACGCGTGCGCCGGGAAGCGGTACGCCGGCGGGGCTGGTGACGTGGCCGCGCACGATGACGGCTCGGGCCGGCTGGGCAGCCAGCAGCAGCGCCGCAAGCAGGAGTTTTCCTGGCGTCGTGGTCCCAGGCGAGTTCCGAGTGTGGCAGGCGCGCAAGCGGGTTATGGGATCAGCAGGAGCTTGCCGGTGGTGGCGCGAGCTTCAAGCTCACGGTGAGCCTGCGCCGCTTCGGCCAGCGGGTAGGTGTGGGCGATGCGCAGCTTGAGCGAGCCGTCGGCGACCCAGCGGAAGATGTCGCGCGCACGCTGCTCGAGATCTTCGCGGGTGGCGACATAGTCGCGCAGAGTCGGCCGCGTGACATAGAGCGAGCCCATCTGCGAGAGGCGGATGAGGTCAAAGGGCGGCACGGCCCCGGAGGCTCCGCCAAAAAGTACGAGCGTGCCGCGCGGGCACAGGGTCTGGAGCGATTGCTCGAAGGTCGACTTGCCGACCGAATCATAGACGACCGGCAGGCCCTCCCCCTGGGTGATCTCGCGAACGCGGGCAGGGACGTCCTCCTGGGTGTAGAGGATGACGTGGTGCGCACCGGCTTCGCGCGCCAGGGCTGCTTTTGCTTCGGTGGAGACGGTCGTGATGATCTTCGCGCCCAGCCGCCGTGCCATCTGGATGAGCAGCAGGCCGGTGCCTCCGGCTCCGGCGTGGATCAGGATGTGGTCACCGAATTGTGGCACGTAGGTGGCGTGCAGGAGGTAGTGCGCGGTCATGCCTTGCAGCAGGGCGGCGGCGGCCTGCTGGGTGGTAATTGCGTCGGGAATCTTGATCAGTTGGCTGACGGGCGCGACAGCCATCGTCGCATAGGTACCCGGCACGCCGCACCAGGCGACCCGCTGGCCAGGGGCGAAGCCGTGGACGTCCGGGCCGATCGCGACGATGGTTCCGGCGGCTTCTTGACCGAGCGTATAGGGCAGCGTTGCCGGGTAGCGGCCCTCGCGGAAGTAGGTGTCGATGAAGTTGACGCCAGAGGCTTCGATCCGGATGAGGGCTTCGCCGGCTCGGGGTTCTGGGTCGGGAAGGTCGGACAACGTGAGAACTTCGGGGCCCCCATTGCTGAAAATCTGGATTGCTCGCATTGGTCACCCACCGGCAGCCGTGCTTGCCTGTTTTCAAATGCTAGGCTGATTGCACCGGTCAAGCAAGCAGAATACCTCTATGTGAGACGGCCTCGCAGCGAAAGGATCGAATGCCTGCACGCGAACTTTGTTTCTTGCTGGTCACGTTGACGTGGCTTTGCTGTGATTGCGGGTTGGCGCAGACGGCCGACAACGCTCGCTGGGAGCGCGAGGCGAAGGCCGTAAACATTACGCGCGACGACTGGGGCATCGCGCATGTGCACGGCAGGATGGATGCGGACGCGGTCTTCGGCATGATCTATGCGCAGTGCGAAGATGATTTCCCGCGGGTGGAAGCGAACTACCTCACCGCGCTGGGCCGCACAGCCGAGGCGGAGGGCGAAAAGGCGATCTGGCAGGACCTGCGTCAGAGACTGTTCGATGATCCTGAGGAGTTGAAGCAGGAGTACGCGCAGTCGCCGCCGTGGCTCAGGAGCTTGATGAACGCCTGGGCGGATGGCATCAACTTCTACTTGGCGGAGCACGCAGAGGTGAAGCCGCGAGTGCTCACGCGCTTCGAGCCGTGGATGGCGTTGTCATTTACCGAGGGGAGTATTGGCGGGGATATTGAGAAGGTCGATCTGCGGCGGCTGCAGGAGTTCTATGAGGGATCCGCAGCGCCTGCTGTAGTGTCGAGTGTGCAGGCGCCGGAGCGTGAGCCGAGCGGGTCGAATGGATTTGCGATCGCGCCGTCGAACACCGCGAGCCACCATGCGCTGCTGCTGATCAATCCACATACTTCATTCTTCTTTCGGTCTGAGCTGCAGATGACGAGCGATGCGGGGCTGAATGCGTATGGGGCGGTGACGTGGGGGCAGTTCTTCGTCTACCAGGGCTTCAACGATCGCGCGGGGTGGATGCATACGTCGAGCAACGTGGATGCAGTGGACGAATACGTGGAAACGCGCACCGATCCAGGTCACTACACGTACGGCAAGGAGACGCGTCCGCTAAAAACCAAGACGATCCGGATTGGTTACAAATCTGCGAGTGGACAAGAGCACAGGGGGTTTACCGCGCTTTATACCTCGCATGGTCCGGTGATCCGCAAAGACGGCCAGAACCTGGTGACGGTGCAGCTGATGAATACGCCAGTGAAGGCGCTGGAGCAGAGCTATCTGCGGACGAAGGCTCGCACGTACGCCGAGTATCGCAAGACGATGGAGCTGATGGCGAACTCGTCGAACAATACCATTTATGCGGATGCGGAGGGGACGATCGCGTACTGGCACGGCAACTTTATTCCGCAGCGCGACTCTCGCTTCGACTACACGCATCCGGTCGATGGCTCGGACCCGGCGACGGACTGGCATGGGTTGACGCCGCTGGATCAGGTACCGCAGCTCAAGAATCCAGCAAGCGGTTATCTGTTCAACGTGAATGATTCGCCTTGGAACGGCGCGGGGAAGAGCTCGCTGAACAAAGCCGACTTCCCTGCTTATGTCGAGCAGGGGTTGGAGTCCGCGCGTGGGGTGCATGCGATGCGGGTGCTGGACGGGCATACGGGTTTTACGACGGAGACGCTGCTGGCTGCGGCGTTTGACAGCTACCTGCCGTGGTTTGCGCGGACGGTGCCGGCATTGGCGAAGGCGTTCGCGGCGACACCTCAGGATGATCCGCGGCGCGCGAGGCTTAGGCCGGCGATGGCGGTGCTGAGCGCGTGGGATGATCGTTGGGCGGCGGACTCGGTGGCGACGTCGGTAGCGGTGTTCTGGGGGACGGAGCTGATGAAGTCCGCGGCTCCTGCTGCGCGAAAGGCGGGGATGCCGAGCGAGGAGTATGTGGCGACGCAGGTGTCTCCGGAGGCGCTGCTGTCCGCGCTCTCGACGGCGGTCGACAAGCTAACCAGCGACTTCGGTGCGTGGCAGACGCCGTGGGGGCAGATCAATCGTTTTCAGCGGCTGACGGGAGACATCGTGCAGCCGTTCAACGATCAGGCGCCAAGTATTCCTGTGCCTTTCACCTCATCTGTGTGGGGATCTTTGGCTTCCTTTGGGGCGCGGCAGTATCCGGACACGAAGAAGTGGTATGGGACGTCGGGCAACAGCTTCGTCGCAATTGTGGAGTTTGGGCCACGCGTGCATGCCATCGCTGTGACAGCCGGAGGAGAGAGCGGACATCCGGATGCAAGGCACTTCGACGACGAGGCGGAACGGTATGCTTCGGGGCGGCTGCGCGAGGTGTACTTCTATCCCGATCAGCTGAAACGGCACACCGAGCGGACGTACTCTCCGGGGCAGTAGCGGCCGTTACACGTTGAACTTGAAGAAGAGAATGTCGCCGTCCTTCACCGTGTATTCCTTGCCCTCGGAGCGCAGCAGTCCGGCCTCTTTGACCGCCTGCTCGCTACCGAGGCGGAACAGGTCGTCGGAGTGGTAGGCGTCGGCCTTGATAAAACCGCGCTCGAAGTCGGAGTGGATGACGCCGGCCGCGCCGGGCGCCTTCGTGCCGCGTTTGATGGTCCAGGCACGGACCTCCTGCACGCCCGCGGTGAAGTAGGTGAAGAGGCCGAGCAGGCGGTAGGCGGCGTGGATGAGGCGGTTGAGGCCGGGCTCTTCAAGGCCGGCGGCTTCGAGAAATTCCGTGCGCTCCTCGGGCTCGAGTTGAGCGATCTCGGCCTCCATCGCGCCGCAGATGCGGACGACTTCGCTGTGCTCTTCGGCGGCGCGCTTCTCGACGACCGCGGTGTACTCGTTGCCGGTTGCGATGCCGGCCTCGTCCACGTTGGCGACGTAGAGCATGGGCTTCATGGTGATCAGGAAGAGGTCGCGGGCGACGAGGCGCTCATCGTCGGTGAGCTCGGCGACGCGCGCGGGCTTGCCGGCGTTGAGAACGTCGAGGAGCTTGGTGAGGGTCTCGGCTTCGGTTTTGGCGGCGGCTGTGGCGGATTGGGCCTTGGCGGCTTTCTGGGCTTTGACGCTGCGCTTTTCTACGGTGTCGAGATCGGCGAGCAGAAGCTCAGTGTTGATGATGTCGATGTCGCTGAGGGGATCGACCTTGCCGGCAACGTGGATGACTTCGTCGTCGTGGAAGCAGCGGACGACGTGGAGGATAGCATCGGTGGCGCGGATGTGGCCGAGGAACTGGTTGCCGAGACCTTCGCCCTTGGACGCGCCTTCGACAATGCCGGCGATGTCGATGAACTCCATGGTGGTGGGGACGATGGAGTTTGGCTTGACGAAGCTGACGATGCGATCGAGGCGAGTGTCGGGGACGACGACCACGCCAACGTTGGGCTCGATGGTGCAGAAGGGATAGTTGGCGGCCTGGGCTTTGGCGGAGGTGAGCGCATTGAAGATGGTGCTCTTGCCTACGTTGGGCAAGCCGACGATTCCTACATTCAGGGGCATACAGCTAGTTTCTCATGCGGGAGATGCTTACCGATCGCGCTCGGGTCAAGTATGCTCTCGCCATGCAGAAGCTTCTAAGCTGGACTCTTCTTACTTTATTCCAGACAACAGGTACGCCTGGAGCTGCTGGTCCGATGACGCTTTATCACGACGCCGCCACGGACGTCAGTTATCGCTATCCATCAGATTTTGTCACCTCTCAGCAGCTTTCGTCTGCTCTCGAAAAGGTTCGAGCGCAAAGTACCGGAGATGCGAGCGAGGATCAGGCGCGGCGCTGCATCTCCTTCCCTCTAGTTCTTGAGAGGAATTTATCGACGCTGAACACGAACGACGTCGGACTTATTCTGCTTCGCCGCATAGATCACAGTTGCTTTCATGAACCGGCCGTGGGTGATCAACTGGGAGAAGAGGCGCAGCGAACGATGCAGTTGCTCCGCGTCTTTGGTCGGCCAATGACCGAAGATGCTGTGACTTATAAATTAACCGCGCATGACTCGGCCTTCGCCCAGGGCTCCGCTGCCGCAAAGGCGCTAGGCGAGGGAAAGATGATGCATGGGGGTGCCGCGTGCACGCTCATTGGACAAAACACCTTGTGCTGGCTGATTGCTTCTTCGAATTACAAGGAGATGCCGTCACTTGTCTCGACTCCGGTATCGATTGCAGGCGGGGCAGAAGCGCCACTCGTTCCGAAGGATCTTATTCAGAGATGGTGAGTTGGCCGTCCTGGAATTTAGAGCTGGTGTAAGCCGCGGTAGGGCAAAGCGCCTTCTTACGAAAGCCATGATCTATTTCGGCACTCACCGCAGCAGCGACTCTTCCGAGTTGCGCAAGCGCAGCACGCGGTCAACCGCATACGGCGCGCGGCGGTCTGCGGAGTGGAAGTGGCGTACCTGCAACTCGCCGAGGAGGCCGATGCCCATCATCTGGATGCCCCCGAGGATCAGCACGCTGGCGAGCGAAAACAGCGGGGCGTGGTTGCTGTGGACGTCTCCGTGCGTGATCAGCTTCAACGCTAGCAGCCAGAACGCGATCGCACCCCCGGAGAGCATGCCCGCCGCACCGATGCTGCCGAAGAAGTGCAGCGGACGCGTCATGTACTTGAGCAGGAAGCGGATCGTCAGCAGGTCGAAGAAGACGCGGAAGGTGCGCGAGACGCCGTAGTGCGATTTGCCTGCCATGCGCTGCGGATTTGAGATGGGAATCTCGCAGATGCTGGCGCCGTACCAGCTGGCCAGCGCGGGGATGAAGCGGTGCATCTCGCCGTAAAGCGGAATGGACTGGATGATGTCGCGACGGTAGGCCTTGAAGGTGGTGCCGAAATCGTGGATGGGAACGCCCGACAGCGCGGCCATGAGCCAGTTCGCGGCGCGCGAGGGGATGCGGCGAAGAACGAAGTTGTCGCTGCGCTGCGAGCGCCAGCCGGAGACCACGTCGTAGCCCTCTTCGAGCTTGGCGAGGAACTGCGGTACCTCGTCGGGGTCGTGCTGCAGGTCGCCATCCATGGCCAGGATGAACTCGCCCTGGGCGTGGTCGAAGCCGGCGGCGAGGGCGCTGGTCTGTCCGAAATTGCGGCGGAGCTTGATGACGAGGACGCGGGAATCGACGGCGGCGATCTCTTCGAGCAGCCGGTAGGTGCGGTCGCGCGAGCCGTCATCGACGAAGACAAGCTCGAAGCTGTCTCGAGACTCGGCCAGGACCAGCTCCATGGCGGCTTTCAGGCGATCGTAGAGGGTGGTGACGTTCTCTTCCTCGTTGTGGAACGGAACGACGATGGAGTACTTCAGCACCCTCCTATCATAACGCGGCGCACGTGGCAGGACGGGCATGCGGCCTGGCGGCTTCGGCATGGGTCGGTCAAGAACGGGCGGACACTTTAGTGCAGAGTGAAAAGCGGGAAGGGTCGTGCACTAGAATAGGGGCAACAGGTGCGTGGTGCCGGAGCCTGCAATTCGTTCAGCCGGCGGTGCGGCGAATGCGGAGGAGTACATGGGTCGAAGGATCGTTGGGACCGTCGTTCTGCTGGCTGTGCTGATCGGCGGATTTCTCGTGTGGAGGCGTCACAACGACGCCCAGGAGCTCGGCAATGGAGACGTGCACTGCGACGGCTGCATGACGCCCGAAGAACATGCTCGGTTTCTGAAAGAGAACGCCGGCGAGACGGCGGATGGGGCGAGCGACCGTAAAAACAAGACTTCGCGGGAAGAGGCAGCAACGGATTTCCAGGACTCAGCGCCGGCGAGCGGAAGCGCGCAAACGACTGGGTCGGGAATGGGGGGAAGTTCAACGCGTCTTGTTGGTGGTCAAAGCTCAGGCATTCAGCCGCAGCCTGCCCTGGCGCTGACGGATAGCGTGAAGCAGCCCAATTCCGACACGCTATCGCCCAATGCGCAGACCGGTGTGCGCACCACGGGAAGCGGGCCTTACCAATGGTACCGGCAGGGCAACCTCACTTGGCGCATCGACACAGCGACCGGGAGGAGTTGCATCATTTACGCGACGATGGAAGAGTGGCGCAAATCAATCGTGATCAGCCATGGATGCGGCCCGAACGCCTGATCGTACTCGATCGGTGCTTCGGGCTTGCCTAATTTTTCGCCTGCTTCTCGACACCTCGGGCGGGATTGCTTGCATGGACCAGATCCGGCGAGGAGACTGCTGAGAGTGTCTGTTTTTGAGCTTTTGTGTCGATCCTCCGGGTGCGGGTGAACGGTTCGAGCTGGACGGATTGCCCGGTTTCGACGGCCTGGATGATGGCTTCTAGGACGCGGACGTCGGCAAAGCCTTCTTCGCCGTCCGGCTCGGGATGTGTGTCGTTGAGAATGCAGTCCGAGAAGTACTTCATCTCGCCACCGAAATGATCCGTGCTCTTGAAGGATTCCGTGGACTTCTTCTCGCCGATGGCCGTTGTCTGCTCGAGCGACTTGCCGAACATGTAGGAGGGGTCGAGCTCAACGCTGCCTTTGGTGCCGACGGCGCTGAACGAGTTGGTGGGATTGCCAAAGTAGGAAAGGCTGAACTGTGCGAGGCGCTCGCCGGGGAAGCGCAGGGTGACTACGACCGTGTCGGCGAAGTTCTGATCAAGGCCAGATTCCGGATGCTTGGACCCTGTTGCCGAGACGACTTCTGTCGGTTCGTCGCCGAAGATGTACCGGGCAGCATTGACGGGGTAGGGACCCATGTCGAGAACGGGCCCGGCCAGCTTGCCTGAGTGCGCGCGGTGATTGGCGGGATCGATGGGCTGCGCGAAGGTGGAGGAGAAGAGGTGGACGAAGCCTAGATCGCCCGAACGCACCTTGTCGATGGTGTCGAGCGTAGCGGGCTCAAAGTGAAGACGATAGGCGACCATAAGCTTGGCGGTTGAGGCTTTTTCCGCATCCAGGATCTCGCGACATTTCTCAGTTGAGACCTCCATGGGCTTCTCGGTTAACACATGGATTCCGGCGCGGAGAGCAGGCACGATGAACTCGGTGTGCCGCCAGTTGGGCGTAGCCAGATAGATGGCGTCGAAGGTGCCGGAGCCAAGCGCCTGCTCGAACTGCTCGTAGGTGTACGTGGCCTGGATGTCGTATTTCTTGCCCAGCTCCTTTGCCTTGAAGGCATCGGAGGTTACAAGCGCGGTCATCTCGGAGTTTCCGGTGTGCTCCACTCCGGGCATCATGTCTTCCTGGGCGATGTCTCCCACCCCGACAATTGCGTAACGAATCTTCTTGTCCGAACCGAAACCAAGTGCTTCCTTCAAACTCATGTGACTTTGCTCCAGAGGCCGACTCGTGGCCGCTTGCGCTAAGATGGCCCTGTTCCCGTTCGGCTCGGTCGGTGAGATGCGGAACGACGGCAGGGGAGATGTAGCGATCCCTGTAGGCGTGTCAGAGTGGTCGGGAGCCGCCGCCGACGAAGTGTACGATCTCCAGTCGATCGCCCGCGTGAATAAGCAGCTGCGGCCAGTGGCTTCGGGGTGCGATCTCGCCGTTGCATTCAATGGCGACCCGGTCAGCCTTCAAGCTAAGTTGCGCCACGACGGCTTCAAGCGTGCTGCCATCCTCAAGAGCTTCGATCTGCCGAGTCCCGCCATTAACGAGGAGAGAAAGCGCCATGTCTCCAAGCTAACAGGCCCTGGGGCTCGACTTCGTTTCAGAAGGTTGAGACACGCGACAGACGCGTGGCAAACCACTGACGAATGCGGCGGCTCAACGGCACGACCTCAGGACACTCGGAGAAAACTGCGCGATTGAGTCGCATAAGGATCTCGATTGCTTCCCGCTCTCCGGCTGAGGCTAGCGGATCGTTGAAGCGAATGCGTGAGTCCACCAGGTACTCGACCGCGTGGCCGAGAGTTTCGAGGGCGCGTCCCTGCTCGGACGACGCCCTGCGGCGAACGTAGGTCGGACGCGCGTGTCGTACTGCGCGTTGGGCAACCGGAGCGGATCGACCGGATGTAAGTTGGGCGGCAAACTGGGCGGTGAGTTGGGCGTGACTGAGTTCCGGCATGGTTGAGACGGGCATTAGAAAGCTCCTCCGATTGCCTTATCGGCGGAAACTCGACTGTCTTGAGTTGGGACAGTGAATACTTTGCTCTTAAGTAACGGGAGGCGGCGTGCGCAGTGGCCAGAGCAGATTCATGGGCCCCTGGCCGTGGCCGATCGGTTCGGCACGGAGGATTGCCTGCGTGACGAAGTGCTTGGCGCCTTCTGCGGCGGCGAGTCCCTGCTGGCCGCCGACCAGTCCGCAGAGGAGCGCGCTTGCAAAGGCGCAGCCGGTTCCGTGCGTGGCCTGGGAGACGAGCTTGGGGCCTCGCAGCCAGTGCATCGCCTGCCCCGGCGCTGCGACGAGGTCGTCGGCAGTGTCCAGATGGCCCCCCGTCGCGATGACGCCGAGCTGCGGGAAACGTGCCCGGAGAGCGGTCACGGCTGCTTCCATCTCGGAGGAAGAGCCTGCGGGCAGGCCGGCGAGCTCGGCAAGCTCGGCCAGGTTCGGCGTGATCCAATCGACGAGCGGCAGAAGGTGGTTTTTGAGACGGGCGAGGCCATGGGCGTCCAGCAGCGCGCGGCCGGAACTGGAGCGAAAGACCGGGTCGAGGACGACGGGCATGTGCTGCCGACGCCTTTTTGAGAACGAGAGAAACTCTGCGACCGCGTCGACATTCGCGGCGTGGGCAAGCATGCCGACCTTGATGCCGGCCGGGGGCAGATCCTCGTGCAGGCAATGCAACGTCTCACGCAAGAGCGGTTCGCTGACGGGGTGGCTTGCCCGGACGCCGAGGGTGGACTGCACGGTGAGGGCGGTGATGGCGGCGGCGCCGAAGTAACCTGCCGCGGCAAAGACCATTAGATCGGCGGTCACTCCGGCGCCGGACGATGGGTCAAAGCCAGCGATGGTTAGGAGTGTTTTCATTCAGAGACCTTGCTCAGCATCGGATCGAAATTAAAAAAGTATTTTCTAAAAAGATTGGTTCTGATAAGCCTTCGACAAGCCCAGAAAATGGCCTCCAGTGCCCCGTTTGAACGGACGGGCGCTGCTGAAGTTCAATACCAGAAGCGCGCTGTAGAGGCAAGCGTAGACAGAGCTAAGTTCCTCCGTGTGATTGACTTAGCCTTCCCGGGTAAAGACAATAGGACCATGGTTGAACGGAACGTCGTAGGGCATTTACGCGCTCAGAAAAGGGAGCTCGTCGCATTGCTTCAGCGGTTTGGACCTCCCGCGATCGTAGCAGCGGTCACCGTTTCGGGGCTTGCCGGAGCGGCCGCACCTCCCGCGGTTGGACCGCGCCCCGCCAGCCGCCTTACGCCCGGAGCCTCGGCCGTGGCCGCGCTACACCGTTGGTTTGAGACCGGCAAGGCTTCCTGGTACGGCCTGAAGTTTCAAGGGCACGCGACCGCAACCGGTGAGCGGTACGACATGAATGACCTGACGTGCGCCCATCGCAGCGCTCCGCTCGGCAGCTGGCTGCGGGTGACGAACCTGCGCAATCAGCGCAGCGTGCTGGTGCGGGTAAACGATCGCGGGCCCATGGTTGATGATCGGATCGTGGACCTCTCCTATGCCGCAGCGCGCGCGGTCGGGCTGACCGGGATTGGTCGGGTGCGGCTGGAAGTGGCCTCGGCACCGATCCTCCCCTTGCCCGGAAGCCTGATGGGCAAAGTGCAGTCGCAACTCAAACTGCCGTCGCTCCCCGTCGGAGCCGTATAACGCCGGTCACCAAAGGCTATGCCGGAGCAACCCCTATGCCGGATGCATCTTCGCTGCCCGATCCGCGCGAACGGCTGATTGTGGCGCTGGACTTCCCTTCGGCAAAGCCGGCGCTTAAGCTGGTAGAACAGCTTGACGGACAGTGCCGCTGGTTCAAGGTAGGGCTTGAGCTCTTCCTGGCAGAGGGCGAGTCAATCGTCCGTGAGCTGAAAAGAAACGGATTCGAGGTTTTCCTCGATCTGAAGCTGCATGATATTCCCAATACAGTGGCGAGCGCGGTGCGTTCGGTGTCGGCCTGCGGGGCTTCCCTGCTGACGGTGCATGCGGCGGGCGGACGGGCAATGCTTACGGCTGCAGCGGAGGCTGCGGCGGGTCTGCCAGACGCCCCCACGCTGCTGGCAGTGACGGTGCTGACCAGCATGGACGCCGGAGAGCTAGTCGGTGTAGGCGTAGACGTGCCGATCGAAGAACAGGTTCTGAGGCTGGGAAAGCTGGCGCTTGCCGCGGGGATTTCGGGGCTGGTCTGTTCGTCAGAGGAGCTGATTCGGCTACGAACCGAACTGGGTGAAAAGCCCTTGCTGGTCGTGCCAGGGATTCGTTCCGCAGGAAGCGCGCTTGGCGATCAGAGCCGGGTGGCTACGGCGGCGGCGGCAATGGCGGGAGGAGCTTCGAAGCTTGTGGTAGGACGGCCGATTACGCGTGCAGAGGATCCGGCAGCTACGTTTGCGGCCATGCTGGCAGAGGTCGCCGAGGTGGGTTCCAGGCAAAGCTAAGGCGGAGGCTGGTAGCTCCTCCGCCTTGGGACTGACTAGAGCTTCTCGAAGAAGTCGCACGCCGAGCAGGAGATATACACACCGCCGGGTACGCCTCGCTCACGATCCTTGACCCGTTTAACGATGCGCGTTGGCTTCGAACACTTCGGACAATCTGTGCCCCTGTTGGTCTCCGCGGCCTTTTGGCGGTCGCCGGTCTTGGCTACTTTTGCCATGGTTGCTCTCCCTGATACAGTTTGATCTGGCCGGGGTGCGTGTGCGAAGACGTGAAAGCAACCGTCTTCTCCCGCGAGAACGCGGTTTCCGCAGCTCAGGCCGAAACTCTAGATTACATCAAATACTCGCGACCGGTCACCGCAACGGCGGTACACTGCCGGCGGCAGGACTGGAGGGGGCAGGCTCCGCCGGGGTGGAGGTATCGGGCTTGCGCTCGTCAGGAAACTGGACTTTTCGGTTCATGGTGCCACCATTTTCTGCCGGGAGCGTCTCGCCGGGGCGCTTCAGGGTGGGTGGGCCGGGCCGTTCGTCCTTGGTCGGCTGCGCGTCGCCCAGGGCAACCGTGCGTGTGGGTGCCGGGGGCAAATAGCCGGCCAGCTCGTCTTGGTCGTGGATCTCTATCGGCTTGCCAACCGCAGCGATCTTGATGAGGCTGACCCGATCGCCGACGAAGCGAATGAACTTGACCGGCTGCGGCTGGTGGCCGTAGATCCATTCCTCATAGCGGCCCTCGGTGGCGCCTTCGCGCAGCTTGGCCTCGGGCTGGCCGAGCGCGGCGAGCACCATGCGATGGTTCATGCCGACCAAGACCTCGTGCGAGTCGATGGCGCTCTTAATGGGGGCGGGTAGGGTTTCCGAGTAGGCGATTTCCCCGGTCTTGGCTCCAAAGTCGACCACGGGCTGAAGCAGCGCCTTGACCTCCGGGGCGGAGACCTCAGGCAGACGGCCCTCAAAGACCAGCATGATGCGGCAGCCGGTAGCCTGCTCGCTGAGGTCGGGCGGCGCGGTGGTCGCAGCGCCAACGCCAATCTGGATGTGACGCAAAAACCTGTGCCGGACGTAAGGGCCGCCGTTCAGGTCAACGATGATGCGGTCGGGCTTGATCTCAAGCGCGGTGACCATGACGCGGTCGCCGGGCGCGGCGGACTGGCCTTTTTTGTAGACGACCTCCTTATACTGCTCAGCGCGCGGCGTGAGATTGCCGTTGGCTTCGAGCGTCAGGATGGTTCCGAGCGGGAGCACACGATGGGCAAAGCCCTGCTCGGCATCGAGGTCGCGGATCAGTTCGCGGCGGCCGCGCTCGGTCATGGGTTTGTCTGGCAACTCGACATGGGTCGGCGTTAAATCGGTCTTGATGCCGGCGGTGGCCGTCTTCTCGCCCACGGTAAACACCTGCGCCGAGGCTGGCGCGATCAGAAAGCCTGCCAGGGCAAAGAAGAAGGTGGCTGGCAGGAGGCCCGAACCCTTGATGGCGAGATGAGCGTGCCTGGCGAGTCTCATATAGACGCATCCTTAGATGCTCACAGAGTGCGCTCTTATCAGCCGCTTTTGCAAGTGGACTTTGGTGTTAGGACACGGAAAGCGTGATTGCCTCAAAAACGGCTGCCTGGTCAGGCGAATTTTGGCGGTTCAGAGCCCGGGAGGCGATCATCTGAACTCCTTGGAGTCGAGGGCAGGATCTGAACGAGGGGTGGCGGAGGTGCGGCCTTCTCCATGGCGGCGTGCGCGGGAGGAGGGGCTACGGTGACCTCGTATCCTCCGGGTTGCAGCTGGGGGAAGGTGTACTCCCAGGCGTACTGGCGCGTTGCGCGGTAGAGCGCGACCATGCCGGCGAGGAGGACAAAGGCGGTGAGCAGGGCCGCGTCGAGGCCGAAGGCACCGCCCGTCAACCAGCGCGGACCGGTGGCGAAGGTGTCGGTCAGGGAGCCGAAGACGCCGCGGCCGGCTATGGGCAGGCCGAAGACGATCGCGGCGAGGACGCGATAGGCGAAGTGGAGGCCCCAGCCGGTCCATAGCGCGTGTGTCCGGAGCCAGGCCATGGCGAGCACCACGCCGAAGAGGGTTTCGTCGACCAGCGCGATGGCCAGGCTGCGTGGCGGGTCGGCCAGGACCAGCACGAGCGCAAACAGGAGCGAAAGCAACAGCGTCGCCCAGGTGGACCCAACGGCCTCAATGAGGCGGCGGAACGGGAAACCGCGGAAGACGGCTTCTTCGGCCAGCGAAGCAACCAGCAACGTGGCCAGGGAGACCAGGATCGGTGCGAGGCCGCTGGCCTGGAGGTTCAGGCGCGCGTGCAGATGGCCGCTGAGCACGAGCGGCAGCACGGCGGCCAGGGCGGTTCCCCAGCCCACGGCGGTGCCTACGCCCCACTCGGCTGCGGCGGTGGCGCGCCTGGGCAGCGGGAGGACCTCTTGCTCAAAGCGTCCCCGGGTGGCGATCCAGTCCAGCATGTGAAAGCCGACCACGACGAGGAAGAGCAGAAACAGGGCGGAAAGCAAAGAGTCAAGGCTGCCCAGATGAAAGCGTACGGAGAGTCCCTGGGCCGACTTTGAGGCGAGTATGTCGGCGGCTCCAGCCCAGGTGAGGGCCACCACGCACAAGGCCAGTTGCATGCCCTTCGAGAGCGGAGCGTTCGCGAAGCTGCCGGCTGCCACCGGTCAGGCCTCTGCGTAGAACTGGGCTATGTTGCGGAACTTTTCGTAGCGCCGTGCGAGCAGGTCGTCGACCGGCAGGGCCTTGAGCTCGGTGAAGTGCTTGTGCAGGCACTGGGAGACCAAGTCGAAGGCGGCGGGGAGGTCGGCCTGGGTTCCGCCTTGGGGTTCGGCGATCACGTCGTCCACGCAGCCGAGCGCCTTGACCTCGGCGGCGGTGTACTTCAGCGCGGCGGCTGCCTGCTGCTTTTTGCCGGCATCTTTCCACATGATGGACGCGCAGGACTCGGGCGAGATGACGGAGTACATGGCGTTTTCAAGCATCAGCACGCGATCAGAGACCGCGAGCGCGAGCGCTCCGCCGGAGCCTCCTTCGCCGGTGATGGTGGCGATCGTGGGAACGCGCAGGGTCGACATACCGAAGAGGTTGCGGGCGATTGCTTCGCCCTGGCCGCGCTCTTCGGCGCTCATGCCCGGGTAGGCTCCGGTGAGATCGATAAAGGTGAAGATGGGGCGGCCGAACTTTTCGGCGATCTTCATGGCGCGGAGGGCTTTGCGGTAGCCCTCGGGGTCCGGCATGCCGAACTTGCGGGCCATGCGCTCCCGGGTGGTGCGGCCCTTGAGGTTGCCGATGACCATGACTGGCTCGCCGGCGAACCAGGCCATGCCGCAGGTCATGGCGCTGTCGTCTCCGAAGGCGCGGTCGCCGTGGATCTCGGTGAAATCCGTGAAGAGCGCGTCGATGTAGTCCTTGGGATACGGCCGCGCTAGATCGCGTGCCTTTTCCGTCCGTAGCCATGCGTCGGGAACGAGCGCGGGTCCTGCCTGCGCCGGTTTGCCTGTTTCCTGCTCATCCATCGTGCTCTATTGTATCCGGATGGCGGTTATTCAACGTGCCGCAGCCGGCGGTCGAGCGAGAGCTCGTTGTACTCCACGAGATAGAGCAGAAGGAAAAAGACGATGCTGTACACAAGCTGTTGGCCCGCTACGTCCCATTGCTGGTTGGAGGTGACACCTACTGTGAGCGCCATCATAAAGGTGGCTCCGGCGATCAGTGCCGCCCGCGTCAGCAGACCAAGCACGAGGGCGACGCCAAGCAGCGCTTCGATCCAGGGGATCGCGTAGCCGAAGCCGACATTGAGTCCATGCGGCAGGGGGCTCTTTGCCATGTGCTCGGCGGTGGTTGCGGCGAAGGCGCCGACGCCGTTCAGGATGCGGATAAAACCGTGCCCGGCGAAGTTGATCCCGAACGAGACGCGCAGCAGGGCGTAGGCGAGAGGCTTGTCGGCAAGTTTCCTCATTGGATGACCCGCACGCCGCCGCGGCCCACGAGCTCTTCGACGCGGTCGATGAAGAGACGGTCGGCCGCGACCATGACTGCGCTCGGCTCGAGGACTGCGCAGAACTCGCCCGGCTCTTCGAAGTCGAGCAGCAGCTTGCCCTTGCCGGGAGAGTCGAGGAACAGGCGCGAGAGTTTGTCGAGCAGCGCGGCATCCGGCGAATGCAAGGGAACCTTGATGCGGAGCGCGTCGGGAAGCTTGAGCTTTACGTCCTCGAGCGCCTGGATGGCGGAGACGGCCAGCTTGGGCGCGGAGTCCTCTTCTCCGCGCAGCGAGCCGCGGATGACGACAGGTACGTCGATCTTCAGCTTTTCGGCGAGCTTCTCGTAGTTTTGCGGGAAGGCGATCAGCTCGATTTTGCCAACCGTGTCTTCGAGGCACGCCTGGGCGTAGAACTCGCCCGACTTCTTCGACTTGGCTACCTTGAGGCCGGTGATGACGCCGGCGATCGAGATTTCGTTGGGCTCGGGGCCGTTGCCACCACGGCGGAAGACCTGCGGCTCGGGCTTCATCTCGCAGGCGGTGACGGTGTCGACGGTCTTGAGGTTGCGCAGCTTTTCGCGGTACTTGTCCATGGGGTGGCCGCTGACGAAGAAGCCGAGGACTTCTTTTTCGTTTTGGAGGCGCGTGTGTTCGTCCCACTCGGCGGCGTTGGGCAGGGCTTCGACGGTGTTGCTCGAGGTCTGGGTCAAATCGGAGTCGAAGATGCCGAAGAGTCCGTGCTGGCCGGCGGCGCGGTCCTTCTGGGCTTTCTGGGCGCGCTCCATGGCATTGTCGAGCGCGGCCATGACGGCGGCTCGCTTGCCGAAGCAGTCCATGGCTCCGGATTTGATGAGGGATTCGAGGACGCGCTTGTTCAGGAGACGCAGGTCGACCTTCTCGCAGAACTCCCACAGGCTTTGGAAGCCTGACTTGCCTTCGGCGCGCAAGGTTGTACGGGCTTCGATGATGGAGACGATGGCGTTGTGGCCTACGTTCTTGATGGCGGCGAGGCCGAAGCCGATGGCTTCTTCGGAGGCCGTCTTGACCGGGGTGAAGTTGGCGTCCGAGACCTGGACGTTGGGCGGGACGACGGGGATGTTGATCTCGCGGCACTCGGAGATGTACTTGACGACATTCTCGGGCTTCGAAGTTTCGCTGGTGAGCAGCGCGGCCATGAACTCGACCGGGTAGTGCGTCTTAAGGTAAGCCGTGTGGTAGGCAAGCAGGGAGTAGGCGGCGGAGTGCGACTTGTTGAAGCCATAGCCTGCGAACTCGGCCATGAGGTCGAAGATCTTGCCGGCTTTCTCCTTGGAGTATTTGCGTTCGGCGGCTCCAGACATGAAGCGCTCACGCTGCTTGGCCATTTCGGCGTGATCTTTTTTGCCCATCGCCCGGCGGAGCAGGTCGGCTTCCCCGAGCGCGTAGCCGCCGACGGCTGCGGCAACCTGCATGACCTGCTCCTGGTAGACCATGACGCCGAGGGTTTCTTTGAGGATCTGCTCCATGACGGGCAGCTCGTACTCGACAGCGCGACGGCCCCATTTGCGCTCGATGAAGTCGTCGATCATGCCCATAGGGCCGGGGCGGTAGAGCGCGTTCAGGGCGGTAAGGTCCTCGACGCGGTTGGGCTTGTAGCGCCTGAGAATGTCGCGCATGCCTCCCGACTCGAACTGGAAGACGCCGCTGGTGAGCGCCTTGTGGAAGACCTGCTCGTAGGTCTTCGCGTCGTCGAGCGGGATGGTGGAGAGATCGATCCGCTCGCCGCGGGTCTGCTCAATGAGCTGCAGCGCGTCGTCGATGACGGTGAGCGTGGTGAGGCCAAGGAAGTCCATTTTGAGCAGGCCCATTTTTTCGATGGCGCCCATGTCATAGCTGGTGACGATGGCTTCGTCCTTGGTGCGGGTGACGGGGACGAGCTCGGTGAGTGGACTGGGCGCAATGACGACGCCAGCGGCGTGGACTCCGGCGCCGCGGACGAGGCCTTCGAGTCGGAGCGCGGTGTCGATGAGCTCCTTGATCTTCGGTTCGGCGTCGTAGGCCTGCGAGAGCGGGCCGTTGTCCTTGAGGACCTCGGAGATGGTGACGCCGATGCGGCCCTGGATCATCTTGGCGATGCGATCGACCTCGCCGTAGGGCATGTCGAGCGCGCGGCCGACGTCCTTGATGGCGGCCTTGGCGGCCATGGTGTTGAAGGTGATGATCTGCGCGACCTGGTCTGTGCCGTACTTGCGGCGCACATACTCGATGACCTCGCCGCGGCGATTCATGCAGAAGTCGATATCGATATCGGGCATGGAGATGCGGTCGGGGTTGAGGAAGCGCTCAAAGAGGAGCTCGTTCTGGAGAGGATCGACGTCGGTGATCTCCATCGCGTAGGCGACGAGCGAGCCGGCGGCGGAACCACGGCCGGGGCCGACGGGGATGCGCTGCTCGCGGGCGTAGCGGATGAAGTCCCAGACGATCATGAAGTAGCCCGGGAACTTCATGGCCTTGATGCACTCGATCTCGCGGTCGAGCCGGGCGTGGTAGTCCTCTTCGGTTTTTCGGAGCAGGCCGCGGGCGCGGAGATGGGCGACGTTAATGGCCAGGCGCTTCTGCAGACCTTCGCGGCAGACCTGCTCGAAGAAGCTGTCGAGCGTCATGCCCTCGGGGACGGGGAACTCCGGGAAGGGGTTGTCGACTTTCGAGAGCTTGAGGTTGCAGCGCTCGGGGAATTGCATGGTGCGGCTGAGGACTTCGGGGTGGTCGGGGAACATGCGCGCCATCTCGTCGGCGGTCTTGATGTAGAACTCTTCGGTGTCGAACTTGAACCGCTTGGGATCGTTCATGGAGCCGGCGGTCTGGACGCAGAGCAGGACTTCGTGGGCGCGACTGTCGCCGCTCTCGATGTAGTGTGAGTCGTTGGTGGCGACGAGCGGGATGTTGAGATCCTGCTCCATGCGGAACATGGCCTCGACGACGGCTTTGTCCGGGCCGAGGTGATGGTCCTGGACTTCGAGGAAGAAGCTTCCGCGGCCGAAGATCTCTTCAAAGTGGCCGGCGGTGGCTTTGGCCTTGTCGTAGTCGTTGGCCATGAGGTGTTGGGAGACCTCGCCGGCGAGGCAGCCGGAGAAGCCGATGAGGCCGCGAGTGTGGCGGGCAAGAAAGGCCTTGGAGACGCGGGGCTTGCGGTAGAAGCCGTGCAGGGCGGCCTCGCTGGTCAGCCGGACGAGATTCTTGTAGCCTTCTTCGTTTTCGGCGAGCACGAGGAGGTGGTTGTACTTGTCGCCTTCGCCCTTGGCGCGGTGGTCGGCGGCCTGGGAGATGTAGAGCTCGCAGCCGAGGATGGGCTTGATGCCCTTCTTTTTGGCGGAATCGAAGAAGTGCACGGCGCCGAAGATGTTCCCGTGGTCGGTCATGGCGACGGATTTCTGGCCGATGTGGTCGACGTGGGTGAGCAGCTTGTCGACGTCGCAGGCTCCGTCGAGGAGCGAGTAATCGGTGTGGAGATGGAGGTGCGTGAACTCGGCGGCCATAGGTCTATTTTATGACTCCGGGGCTTCCCTTCCCCCGGTACCGGCCTTGGCGCGGTGAGGAAAAGGGCGCTCCAAATAGGCCTGCAGACAGGGGGCAACCCCGCAGGTAAGGCGTGGCTCTCAAGGAGTGCCGCTCGGCAAGCCTGGGGCTCGTCTGATGGATGCGGCTGACTTTTAGCGGGATCTGACTACACTTGGAGATTTGAAGATGGCACAACAACTTGCAATTGTCACGGGAGCCTCAAGCGGCATTGGCTACAACCTGGCGAAGGTGTTCGCCGAGAACGGTTTTGATTTGATTATCGGCTCGAATGGCGAGCGGCTGGAGAAAGCGGAGAGCGACTTCAAGGCTCTTGGTGTGAACGTAACGGCAGTGTCGTGCGACCTCGCCACCTATGAAGGCGTGGACGAGTTCTGGAAGGCGGTCGAAGCCTCGGGACGGAGGGTCGATGCGGCGGCGCTGAACGCAGGGGTTGGCGTCGGCGGCCTGTTCCAGGAGACGGACCTGAAGGCTGAGATCAACCTGGTTCGGCTCAACGTCGAAGGGACCGTGCACATGGCCAAGCATGTGGTGAAGCATATGGTGGCCAACGGCGCGGGCAGGATTTTGTTTACGGCGTCGATTGCCTCAGAGATGATCGCCCCCCGCGAGGCGGTGTATGCGGCTTCAAAGGCGTTCGACCTCTCCTTCGCCAAGAGCCTGCGCTCTGAGCTCGAGGATACGGGTGTCACCGTGACAGCGCTCCAGCCGGGGCCGGTCGACACGGACTTCTTCCACCGAGCCGGCATGGACGACACGCAGGTCGGGCAGGAAGGCAAGAAGGAGAGCGAACCGTATGACGTGGCCAAGCAGGGCTTCGAGGCCTTGATGAAGGGCGAGAAGCACGTGTACGCGGCGAGCTTTAAGACCAAGCTGGAGGGGGCGGTGGCGAACTTCGTTCCCGACTCCGTGAAGGCGGCGATGCACGAGAAGATGGCCAAGCCGAGCAATTAAGCATGGCACGATGGATCCCAAGGAGAATCGAATGCAGACGGTGAAGGAAGTAAGTCGGGCCGGAACGGTTTATGCTCCGCTGCCCGAAGGGATTGAGGACGGGCGAGTGACGGCCCATGCGGTGCAGACGATCAACGCCGGAGCGGAAGAGCTTTACAAGGTCTGGTCGGACGTGACGAGGTTTCCGCGCTGGCAGGAGCATGTGATCTCCGTGACGCCGACTGGCGCCAAGACCTCGCATTGGGTTATCGGCAATCCGGAAGAGAAGGACGGCAAGCAAATCGAGTTCGACTCTGAGATTAAGGAAGACATCGAGGGGCGAAAGATTGCCTGGAAGTCGATTTCTCCGGAGGTGGAGCAGTACGGGTCGGTGACGTTTGAGGAGGCGGCTTCGGGCCGCGGAACGCTGGTCACGTTGATCCAGACGGTCAAGGTTCCGGCGGGCCGGGTGGGCAATGCGATTGCCTCGATCGTGGCGCGCGGACCTGCGCAGACCGTGAAGGAAAATCTTCGCCACTTCAAGGAGATGGCGGAGGCCGGTGAGATTCCTTCTGTCGCAGGACAGGCGCACGGACCGCGCGGCATCAGCGGAGGCATCAAGGAGTGGATGTACGGTGAGACGAATCCTACTCCGCCCGGTAGCAGCGAGCGCAGCTAACCCACGCCAGCCACACGGTACAGGAGTTTAGAGGAGAAGATATGAAGGCTGTTTGTTGGATGGGTAAAGAAAAGATCGAGGTCCACACGGTAAAGGACCCCGAGATCATTAACCCGAAAGATGCAATTATCCGCGTAACCCGGACCGCCATTTGTGGCAGTGACCTGCACCTGTACGGGGGCTACATCCCTACGCTTGAGTCGGGGGACATCCTCGGGCATGAGTTCATGGGTGTCGTGGAAGAGGTAGGGTCCGAGGTTAAGAAGTTGAAGCGCGGCGACCGCGTGGTGGTGCCGTTCACGATTGCCTGCGGTAATTGCTTCTTCTGCAAAGGTGATATGTGGAGCCTGTGCGATAACACCAATCCAAACGCGCACATTGCCGAGGAGTTCTATGGCTACTCGGGTTCGGCGCTGTTCGGCTTCTCTCATATTTATGGAGGATACGCCGGCGGCCAGGCACAGTACGCCCGGGTGCCGTTCGCGGACGTGGGCCCGATCGTCATCGAGAATGATCTGCCGGATGATAAGGTGCTCTTCCTGTCAGACATCTTCCCGACCGGCTACCAAGGCGCGGACAACGCCAACATCAAGCCAGGCGACACGGTCGCTGTCTGGGGCTGCGGTCCGGTTGGGCTGTTTGCCGTGGCGAGCGCCAAGATGTTTGGCGCGGAGAAGGTGATTGCCATCGATCGGTTTCCGGAGCGGCTGAAGCTTGCGCGCGATCTCGGTGCAATCACGATCAACTATGCCGAGAACGACCCCAGCATCGTCGAGGCGCTGCGCGATCTGAGTGGCGGCGTTGGCCCTGACTGCTGCATCGATGCGGTGGGAATGGAGGCGCACTCGTCCACGGTGGCCGGCGTGTATGACAATGTGAAGCAGGCCCTGATGATTGAGACGGATCGGCCGTTTGTGTTGCGCCAGGCGATCCAGGCTATCCGCAAGGGGGGCACGTTGTCGCTGCCTGGGGTGTATGGCGGCGTGCTGGACAAAGTGAACTTCGGTGCAGCCTTCGGCAAGGGCATCCACATGAACATGGGGCAGACCCACATGCACAAGTATCTGAAGCCGCTGTTGGGGCGCATTGAAAGAGGCGAGCTTGACCCAAGCTTCATCATCTCGCACATCATCGGCATCGAGCAGGCGCCAAAGCTCTACCCGATCTGGCAGAAGAAGCAGGAACAGGTAACGAAGATCGTAATCGACCCCTGGATCGATACGATTCGGCCAGAGGTAGATGGGCGGGTTGCCCCAGTTCAGTGAGGCTGGATTGCTGGATGAACCTGAATGGCCCGGAGATCGCTCCGGGCCATTTCTTTGCGTAAGGTCGGGCCGCGCTACAATAGCTGCCTTGGGGATGGATCGCGCACTTGAGCAACGTCGCAAAGGACCAGCTCCACGGCTGGAAGGAGATAGCCACTTATCTCGGCCGCGATGAGCGTACGGCGAAACGCTGGGAAAAGCAGCGGGGCCTGCCTGTGCGCCGAATCCCTGGGAGCGGACGGGCGAACGTCTACATTCTGATTCCGGAGCTCGAGGCGTGGCTCTCGGCCGATGCCGCAGTTCCCTTGCCTGCTGCGCTGGACTTGCGAGAGGAAGAACCGGACGGCCGTCAGAACTCCGCGCCTGGTTTTCACCTCGAAGCGCAAGATGCTTTAGCGGCGCCTGCGTCTTCGCACGAGCCGGCTGGTCTCTTGTCCGCGTCTCGTGCACGGCTGAGCGGAAGTGCGAAAGCCACAACCCTGATGCTGATGCTGGCCGGCGGAGTCCTGGGAGTTACGGTCGTTCGGCGCTGGCCGGCGGAGAAATTGTCAGTGACTGCACCTGCACCGGCTCTGAAAGCCAGCGCTGACAGGTCGCCCAGGGCGGAGCTCGACCAGCAATATCTGCAGAGCCTGTACTTCTTTGAGCAGCGCACGCCGGCCTCTCTCGAGCAGGCAAAGCGCAACCTGCTTGAGGTGATCGCTCACAATCCGCGGCACGCACCGGCCCTCGCCCAGCTTGCCAATACATACCTGATGCTCCATGAGTTTGCCTCCGTGCCGGACGACGAGGCCTACAGCCAGGCACAACGGGCAGCCTCGCAGGCGATCTCGCTTGATCCAGGACTTCCGGAGGCGCACGCATCGCTTGGGTACATCGATTTTTTTTCGGCGCGCAACCCGGGCCTCGCCGAAAGTCATTTTCAGGAGGCAATCCGCCTCGATCCGGCCTGTGCGCTTGCTCATTTCTGGTATGGCTCTTTGCTGACGCACCAGGGCCGCTACCAGGAGGCGCTTGAGCAGCTGAATCGCGCGCAGCAACTGCAGCCGACCTCCTCGGCCATCCAGTCCAGCCGCGCCTTCGCCCTGGGCCTGAGCGGCCAGCGCGACGAGGCGGTTCGCCTGCTTCAAGCGTTGCTGAAGGCGGAGCCAAACGCTCCCGCGCCGCACCGCACGCTTGCCCGCCTGAGCCTGATGCAGCCTCGCGACCTAAAGCAGTATCTGGACGAGATGCAGAAGTTTGCGGAACTTCGGCAGAGTGCCGAGCAACGGCGCCTGTTTGGGCTTGCGCGGACAGCGTTTAACCGCGGTGGAGATGAGGCTATGTGGAGGTCGATCCTGGCAAGCGAGGAGGCGGCCCAGAGACACGCCGACGGCCCGACGTACGGTATGGCCCAGGCGGAGGCACAACTGGGACAGACCGAGCTTTCGCTTAGAGATCTTGAGCGGCTGTGCGCGAAGCACGATTCGCAGGTGATGAACCTGATGGTCGATCCGCTGTTCGAACCGCTTCGGCGAGACCCGCGATTTGGGGAGATGGTGGCCCTGGTTGGGCTGCGCGCGGCGAAGGGGTCGCCGGGTGTGATGCCCGCCTCCTAACGGGTCTTCCGTCTTGCTTCGGCCAGCAGCGGTTGGTTCTGGTCGGCGGAGTGCCACAGCTCGAGAAAGGTGCGATAGGCCTGGGCGCTGTTGCCCTTGTCTCCGATTTCGTCGAAGGCCCTCCCCAAGCCGATCTCGGCAACCGGATAGACGACGCTGCCGACTACGAACGGCAAGCCTCGGTGGGCGAGTACGGTTTGGAAGTCGACGATGCCGATCTGCACCTGGTGCAACAGAACGTGCGCCTGTCCGCGCAGCAGCGGGGTAAGCGAGATGAGATCGAACTGCCGGGCCGGCTTGAGGATGTCAAGCGCGGCGGCTGGGTTGCCGTCGTGCAGGGCGAGGGCCGCCTTGAGGTCGGGCAGATAGAAGCCGCGCACGGCGAAGCTGCGCGGGTAGGCCTGTTCGAGGCGGTCGATGATCTGCCCGGCATGGAACTGATCTCCGCAAACGGCCTCCGCGATGCCGGCGTTGTAGAGCGTGTTCATGCCCTGCGGGTGGTCGGCCGACTCATGTGTGAGCGCGAGCGCCTGCTTGCAGTCGCCGAGCAGCGCGCGGTCAAGAGCTCCCTGCGCCAGCAGAAAGGCCGAGGCGGAGCCCAGTCCGGGCACCTGCGCGGCACGTCGTGCGCGATCGCGCCAGACCGCGCTGCCGGCGGTAAGCTGGCCGATGTTGTCCAGGTACAAACCGTAGGTCCAGCCCGAGCGCGTCCCGGTGGCTGCCGTCTGCGTGGCCTGGACCGCGGCTGGAAGTCCCTCCTGCCGGCCCTCCAGGTACATGGTGGTCAAGGTGAGTCCGTTGCTCTCGATGCCGAGCTTCTGCGCCTGGGCGTCTACCTGTTCGGCGGCTTCGTAGCGGTCGAGTGCGAGAAGGGCGTTTTCCGCCTGGCGATAGGCCTCCGCGTTGTACGGGTTTTCAGCGTAGGCCTGCTGCGCTGTCTGCAGAGACTCCGCCATGCGGCCCTCGAGGCCCAGGGTTCGGGCCAGGACCTCGAGGGCGGCGGCATCGTGGGGACTTCTACTCAGAAAATTGCGAATCACCGTGGCGGCGCGGGCGAAATCGCCGGTAGAGTCCATCTCATACTCGTACTGGGCGAAGGCCCGGGTCCGCTCGCTCGCGCTTTCAGCCGCGACCAGGGCCAGCCGGGCAGCTTCACCAGAGGCTACCTCGGCCCGCTGCCGGCGATAGAGTACGGCGAGCCGCATCTGGACGTCGGCGAACTGCGGGTCGGCGGCCGCGGCCTGTTGATAGAGCTGAATAGCGGCAAGAGTCTGACGGCTCGCAAGCGCCAAATTACCTTGATCGAGCAGTTGCAGGGCTTTGAGGTTGACGGAGGCTTCACGGCTGAGCGGCACGGAGGAGTCGTGAAGGGATCTGTCGCTCTCGCCGGCGACGCGACGAAGCGAGAGAGCCAGTTGGTCGATAGATGCCGGAAGGCTCTCGAGGCTGGACGCCTTCTGATCGACGCTGGCCAGCAGCTCGTTTGAGGAGGTCTGGAGCAGGTCGACGTGGATAAGGTAGGGAGGGCTAGCGCCGGAGATAGTGCCAAAGAGATAAAATCTGGCTCCGATGCGGAGAGCAGCGCGCTGTGCCAGAGGCTGGCCGCCGCTCGGTCCGGTCTCAGCGACGAGGGCGCGTCGTGCGAGCTGGTATGAGTCCGCGCTGCGCAAGCTGAGATAGGGCGACTGGGCGAGGGCAAGCTGCAGAGCCTGGGTGACGGAGCCGGTGAGCAGCGGATCTCCGGTCCGGTTGTCGAGCTCGGTGAGAATGACGGAGTCCTGGTTGGCAACCAATGGCTGGCGAAAGGGCCCGCGTTTAAGCAGGAGGACGCCGCCGGCGACCAGCGCCAGCAGCGCTGCCGCGAGGATTGCCAGGCGCGCCGGACCGGCCAGCGAACGGAGGCCTCGTGCGGGCCTGGGGTCCTCCTCTTCAAACAGTCCGGGCAGGTCGGTCAGCGCTTCATCTGCGGAGGACTGCGTCGGCTGGGGTGTGGAGTCGAGCGGAATAGCGCGGCTGCGGGACTCCTGGGCGAGGGCCAGCCCTGCGCCGGATCGTTCGGCGGCGGTCCCGGACAGGAAACTGGGCGGGCTAAACTCCGCGCGATGGCCGCCAGGCTGCACCAGTCTGTCCGAGCTTGGGACGCGGGCAACAGGGCGCAGGACCTGGGAGCCACTCGCGGATCTCGGCGCGGGGCTGGGTGACGCGTGGTCCGGGGTTCGTAGGGCCGGACGGCGTGGAAACCGCGGTGTGGACGGATCGCGAGCCGCGTCAATCTCGGAGTCGCGCCGGTACGGCGGCCGTTTGTCCCGCGCCACCGGATCAGAGGTGCGCACCAGCGGTACGGTCGAGACAGCCTTGCGGAGCCAGCCGGAGTTCTTGTCCGAAAGCTTTGTCAACGCTTCTTCGAGCTCGTGCGCGGTCTGGAAGCGCACGGTTCGCTCCTTGGCCATGAGCTTGAGGATGATCTTTTCGAGCTCGCGCGGGACGGCCTCGTTCCAGCTGCGGACCGGTTCGGGAGGGTGGTTGAGCAGCTGCACGAACACGAGCGCGCTGGTCGCTCCCTGAAACGGGACGCGCCGCGTGGCCATCTCGTACATGACGACGCCGAGCGAAAACAGGTCCGAGCGGGAGTCCAGCGGTTCCCCGCGCGCCTGCTCGGGAGACATGTAGGCCAGGGTTCCTACGGTGGATCCGACCGCAGTGAGGTCGAGCGAGTGGGAGGCACGCGCGCCGGGGCCGGCCTTATCGATCTTGGCCAGGCCGAAGTCGAGCACCTTCGACTGAATTCCTTTGTTGGGCTTGGGAACCAGGAAGATGTTTGCCGGCTTGATGTCGCGGTGTACGACGCCCTTGGCATGCGCGGCGCCGAGGGCTTCGGCGACCTCGCGCGCGATGCAGACCAGCTCCTCGACGGGCAGGCTGCTCGCGTGGATGCGATCACGCAGGGTCTCGCCTTCGAGCAGCTCCATAACCAGGTAGGGGTCTCCGTCCTGCTCGCCGATGTCGAAGACGGTGCAGATATGGGGGTGGTTCAGCGCGGAGGCGGCGCGGGCCTCACGCAGGAAGCGCTCCCGCATGCCGGGCATGGCGTACTCGGTGTGCAGCAGCTTGATGGCGACTTCGCGGTGCAGGCGGGCGTCCCAGGCGCGAAAGACATACCCCATGCCGCCCCCGCCGAGCCGGCTGAGTATCTCGTACGGTCCGTATTTCCGGCCGATCTCCGGCGCCATCGGAAGCCCTCTCGCAGGCGGTCAACACGTGGAAAACAGGGATGGCCAAGAAGTTAAAGCCGAGATCATCATAAACCTCAAGCGCGCCGCGGTTGGCGCAGCTAGACTGCCTACTCTGTGGGATTGACGAGGCAGACCTCACCCCGAGCCGCTCTCGCTACAATCGAGCTGTGATGATCTCCTCTACGCCACGACCGGGGCAGACGCTGCTCTTTGACGCCGACGACACGCTTTGGGAAAACAACATTTACTTCGAGCGAGCCATCTCCGCCTTTATCTCCTTTCTCGATCACCGCGTCCATACCCCGGAAGAGGTACGCGAGCGGCTGAACCTGATTGAACGAGCCACAATTGAACAGCACGGGTACGGCTTGCAAAGCTTCCGGAGGTCGCTGATCACGTGCTTCGAGCAATTGACGACTGGACCCGTGACTCCGGACAAGCACGAGCGCATCGTCAGCTTCGTCGATTCGATTGGCAATCAGGAGATCGAGCTGCTGCCAGAGGTCGCCGAGACGCTTCCGCAGCTGGCGGAGCGGCATCGGCTGATCCTGGTCACCAAGGGCGACACGGCCGAGCAGCGCGACAAGCTCGAACGCTCTGGGCTGGAGCCGTTCTTCAGCGGCGTAGAGGTGCTTCCGGAAAAGACGGTGGTCGCCTATCGCGCGCTGGCTGAGCATCACGCGTGCGAGCCGGAGCGAAGCTGGATGATCGGCAACAGTCCCAAGTCGGACATTAATCCGGCGCTCTCGGCGGGCCTGAACGCGGTGTTCATTCCGCACGACTTTACCTGGGTGCTGGAGCATGAGGTGGTGGCGGCTCCGCCTCAGGATCGGCAGCTGCTGGAGCTGACCTCGTTTGCTGAGCTGCTGCGGTACTTCTGAGCAGTTCGGCATTCGACGACGGAAGGCTGAATGCTACAATTGACCTCGGATCGACGTCACACCGGACCGAGTCAACGCCAGCCGTTGTCCGGAGTTCCGGCTCCCTGCGGAGGTGGCGAAATTGGCAGACGCACTAGCTTGAGGTGCTAGCGCCTTCACTGGCATAGGGGTTCAAGTCCCCTCCTCCGCACCAAATTTCCGCCTTCGGGCAACAAAGGTTTCGACAGCCGCTCATGACCGCCCTTCTCTACCTGCTCGTCACGCTTCATGTCATTATCAGCTTGTTTCTGATCGGCGTCGTCCTGTTGCAGACCGGCAAGTCGGCAGATCTTGCGGGCGCGTTCGGCGGACAGGGCTCGCAGACCGCCTTCGGCCCGCGCGGCGCTGCGAACCTGCTGACCAAGCTGACCAGCTACGCTGCGATCCTGTTCATGCTTACGTCGATCGGCCTCTCGATTGTTCTTTCCCGCACTGGCGGCTCTGACCGCTCCGTGCTTTCTAACATCAAGTCCACGCAAAGCGCGCCGGCTTCCAAGAAGTAGTCGGAGCGCGGGGGACGGATGATCCGCGAGACATTTCCGGTCGGTCTGCTGCAATGCAACTGCACCATCCTTGGCGATGAACAGTCGCTTGAGGCGATTGTCGTCGATCCCGGCGACGATCTTCCCCGCATCCTCGCGCTCCTGGCCAGGCATCACCTGACAGTGAAACAGATCCTTGTCACCCACGCGCATATCGACCACATTGCCGGGGCCCAAGAGCTGCAGCGGCTGACGGGAGCGACTATCCTCTACAATCGACGGGACCTACCGCTGGTGGCGATGATGGATGCGCAGGCCGCGTGGCTGGGCATGGCGTCTCCCGAGGTATCTGCGCCCGATGCAGATCTGACCGACGAGCTTCAGATTCACGTGGAGGGGATAGACGGCGTGGCTCTGCATACTCCGGGGCATACGCCGGGGAGCATTTGCCTGTACTTCCCTTCCGAGAGCCTGTTGCTGAGCGGAGACACACTGTTCGCCGGTTCGGTAGGCCGGTCGGACCTTCCCGGAGGCGATGGCAAAGCCCTGATCCGGTCCGTCCACGATCGTTTGCTGGTGCTGCCAGACCCGACCCTGGTGATCCCGGGCCATGGCGACGCGACATCCATCGAGCTTGAGAGGGAACGGAACCCTTTCCTGCAAGGCGTTTGATGAGAATGATTTACCGGATCTTGTTCAAGTTTTACTTGCCTCTGGTCGATCTCCTGTTAACTTGTTGGATTCACACCAATGGTTCACCTTTCCTAGTCCCTCCCGTGTGATTTCCACCTGCTCAAGTGTGCTTACCACCAGGTATCGGTGGCCGGGCAGGCCATAGAAGTCTCCGGGTTGTGTGACGACGCCTGGCCCGCGAATTAGGTCAAGTGCAGGATCGTTCGAGGCCGCGGAGGATGGGATTTTCAGAATCGCGTTCCAACCCGCATCCAGACGCAAACATTGCAAGCTGTGGAAGGCCGCAAATTGGGCGTGGTTCGTCCTGACCCGGTCGAGGACCTGGAGCTGAATCGCGTGTCTTGCGGCAAGCCAGTGCGGGAGCGCGTACTGTGCCGGCGCATTCAGAGAGAGGAAGGTGTCTGCAATCACCTCCAGGCGGGCCAACGCCTCCTGACATAAAGCCGGTGGTCCAAAGCAGGCGAGCCAGCCGACCTTCATCTGGGGCAGCGCGGCGATTTTGCTCAGGCCGCTCACGACGAAGGTCAGCCCCGGATGCGGACCGGAGGCAAAGCTAGGGATCTCGCCCGAGAGCCCGTAGTCCAGGAAGACTTCGTCGACGATCAGAGCTAGTCCGCAGCGGGCGCAGAGTTCCTGGAGGTGTTCGCGTTCCGCTGCGCCGGTGGCGTGACCGGTTGGATTGTTAGGATGGACCAGGACGACGGCCCGGGTGCGCGGCGTGATCTTGCGCTCAAGCTCCGCAAAGTCGACCCACCAGCCGAAATCGTAGAAGAGGGGAAAGCTGTCCAGGCGCACATCGTGCAAATCGGCTAGAAAGTCGAACAGAGGATAGCTGGGCTGAGCGACCAGGACGGCGTCGCCGGGGTCGCAGAGCAGCCGAAAGAGGAAGCTATAGGCCTCGCTGGTGCTGGTGGTCAGGATCAAGTGATTCGGGGCGACTTCCGCATGATGGTCGGCGTAGTAACGCGCCACGGCTTCACGGGCGAGCAGAAGGCCGCGAGGATCGGGGTCGTACACCAAGGACGAAGCATTCTGAAACGGCCCGAGCACCGCATTCGCTGGATAGTCGAAGCCGCAGACAGTCGGGTTCGAAACGGTCAGGTCGACCAATTTCCTTCCCTGTTCGCGGGCCTCGCGCACGGCGCGCGCCAGTGCGCTCTCCTCTGTGTTCCAAGCCGTGCGTGCGGAGAACGAACCCATCTGCTGAGTTTATCGGCCAAACTCTTGTCTACAATAGGGCTGTGTCTGCCTCTATTTCTGCCGTTTTGTTCGATTATGGCCAGGTGCTGACCGGGCCTCCGCATGCCCCGGCGTGGGCGCGGATGCGTGAGGTTACGGAGCTATCCGAAGAAGATTTTTCATCCGCGTACTGGGCTCCGCGGCGCGCGTACGATCGCGGTACGCACACAGGCGAGGCCTATTGGTTGGAGGTTGGAAAAGAGGCTGGCCTGGCGATTAGGCATGAGCAGGTTACGGCGCTGATCGAGGCCGACACAGAGCTTTGGACGCAGCCGAACCAGCCGATGATCGATTGGGCGCAGCGATTGCAGGCGGCCGGGACGAAGACCGGCATTCTCTCGAACCTAGGCGACGCGATGATGGCTGGCGTGCTTGAAAGCTTTCCCTGGCTGACGCAGTTCGATTTTCTGCTTTGGTCGCACACGCTGCTGCTGGCCAAGCCCGAGGCGGAGATTTACCAGCACGCCGCGGACGGTCTCGGTGTCATGCCAGCCGAGATCTTGTTTGTGGACGATCGCGAGGACAACATCGAAGGGGCGATCGCTGCGGGGATGCAGGCGATTCGCTATGTCGACCAGGGCAGCTTCGAGGCCGAGATGGAGGCATGCGGGCTGAGCAAGTTGTGGCGGCTCGGCTGCGTCTAAGCTTATTTTGCCCCGGCGGTTGTCAGTCTGGGGACGGCGTCGGTTGGGATGGCTACCTGCTCGACAATTTCGATGCCAAAGCCCTGCAGCGCGGGTACGTGAGTGGGCGTGTTCGTGAGCAAACGGATGCGGCGGATGCCGAGGTCGGAGAGGATCTGGCCGCCGAGGCCGACCTGCCGCAGCGTGCGGGTGCTGCGATCTTCGCCTTCGCGCGCGCGCTGCTCCCGTTGAAAAAGGATGCGGTGCGGCTCGACGGTGCGGTCAAGACCAAAGCCGCGCGTGCCGTTATGCAGGTAGACGAAGGCTCCGCACCCGGACTGGGCAATAATGCGGAGCGACTCATCGATGAGGCTGCGGTGATCCGCGCCGGCCAGCCCGAAGACGTCTTCAGCGAGCGAGTGGGTGTGGACGCGGACCGGAATCGGCTCGTTGGTGGTCACGTCGCCCAGCACGAGCGCCACGTGCGACTCGCCATGATCGATCTCGTTCTCATAGGCGATCATGCGGAAGTCGCCATGCGCGGTGGACAGCAGGCCCTCGCCCACGCGCTGGATGGAGCGCTCATGCTGCAGCCGGTAGCGAATCAGGTCGGCCACGGTGACCATGAGGAGGTCGTGTTCGGCGCAGAATCTAACCAGGTCCGGGACCCGGGCCATCGTGCCGTCGTCGTTCATGATCTCGCAGATGACCCCGGCTGAGATGAGACCGGCCATGCGCGCGAGGTCGACCGAGGCCTCGGTCTGCCCGGCACGCACCAGCACGCCGCCCTTACGCGCGCGCAGGGGGAAGACGTGGCCGGGACGGGCGAGGTCCTGGGCGGTGGAACGCGAGTCGAGCGCGACCTTGATGGTGTGGGCGCGGTCGGCGGCGGAGATTCCGGTGGTCACGCCTTCGCGGGCTTCGATGCTTTCGGTGAAAGCCGTGCCGAAGCGCGAGGTGTTCTCGCTCGACATAGGCCCCAGCCGCAGGTAGTCGGCGCGCTCCTCCGTGAGGGTTAGGCAGATCAGGCCGCGGCCGTACTTGGCCATGAAGTTGATGGCTTCGGGGGTGACGAACTCTGCTGCCAGGGTGAGGTCGCCCTCGTTCTCGCGGTCTTCATCGTCGACAACGACGATCATCTTGCCGGCGCGAATGGCTTGGATTGCCTGCTCGATCGTGGCGAACGATGCGTCGTTGCTGACCATGAAGATATTATTACCCGAGACACGGCGACGCCGCCCAGCAAAGGCGGCGTCGGTCGCAGAATATGGTCGGCTTAGAGGGTGGACTCGATCTCAAATCCCCAGGCTTCGAGCAGCGCCTCAGGGATGTATTTCGAGTTCTTGTTCCGGCGCGCCCACTCCCGAAGCCGGGTGGAGCGGATGTACTGGTCCGGAGTCAGCTTGAACTCCTTCACCACCTGCTCAAAGGAGGTGACAGTGGGTACCACCGGGCCGATCGGCTCCGGCTTTCCCCAATTTGGGTTACCACGACGTTTCGCCATCAATCCTGTTCCTTAGGTTCGATCTCTGCAAAAGCTGCAATAGTCTATATTAAGCTGAATGTGCGGAGGAATCAACCGCATACGCCAGCTACTTCTGGACAGACTCGCCGTAGAACCTCTCCATATCACCCTTTAGCATCTTGAGCGCCTCTACGTTCAGGTACACCATGTGCCCGGCGGGATAGTAGCCGAATTGGATGTTGCTCGCGAGCGATGGCGGCAGGAGCATGTGGTGGAGGTCGTATTCGGTGTTGAAGAACGGGGTCGCCAGGTCGAAGTAGCCATTGGCTGAGAAGACCCGCAGCTTAGGATTCTTGCGCATGGCGTCGGCCAGGTCGACCGCCACGTCCGGCTGCTGCTGTCCGCGCCCGCCGTAGCCGCCGCCTCCTCCGCCTCCGCCACTCGGGATGTGGTTGTTGTTCCAGGCTCCGCCGCCTCCGGCTGAGTGCAGAAGATACGGCTCCTCGCTCATGAATTTCAGCTCCTGCCCGAGATACTGGTGAAATGCCCCTACGTACACGCCAGTAATGCCGGTGTCGGACGGGTCGAAGCCGGGGTTTTCGCCTGCAGGGTCAGCGTCCAGAGCCTCAAAGCGCGCATCGTAGCGGCCCAGGATTTCGTCTTCATCGCGCAGCAGCTCCTTGCGGAAGCGCGTCGAGTTGATCCTGAGATTGCTCTCCTTCACGTAGGTGACGCTGAGCCCGGTGAACGACGCCACCTTCTGCGCGATCGCGTCGAAGTCGGCTGGCGGCAGCTTGTCGCCTTTGTGCAGCGCGACTAGGTACGGCCCGCTGGCAAACTGCCGTGCCTGCTCAACCCACTCGGCCATGGAGCCGGTCGCCTTTACCTTCTTATGCTGGTACGCGATGGCGGCAAACGAGGGGAAGTAGCCGACCTCCTGAATGTCGTAGCCGGGCGCACGTTCGTTGTAGTTCAAGATCGACGAGAGGAGTGTTACTCCGTTGAATTCGATGCCATCGTTATTAAGAGAGGCGACCAGCGCGGCGGAACGCGTTGTGCCGTACGACTCGCCGAACAGGAACTTTGGCGAATTCCAACGCTGGTTGACCGTGATGTATCGAGTGATGAACTTGTTGAACGCGCGCACGTCCTCGTCCACGCCCTGGAAGTCCTTCGGAGTTCCCTTGCCGACGGCTCGCGAGAAGCCCGTCAGAGGGGCGTCGATGAAGACGAGATCGCTCCGGTCGATGAGGCTGTATTCGTTTTGTACCCAGCGGAACGGCGCGGGCCCGGTCGCCCTGGGACTCTCGGTGATCACGCGGATCGGTCCGAGCGACCCCATGTGCAGCCAGATGGTCGCCGAGCCTGGACCTCCGTTGTAGAAAAATGTCACCGGCCTGGTCCTCGGATCGGCACCATCGGCCGTGTACGCCGTGTAGAAGATGCTGCCAATCGGCTTGTCAGCCTCGTCCCGGACGAGCAGGTTGCCTGCGGTGGCCGTGTAGTGAATCGTCCTGCCGCCGGCGCTCCAGTCGTGCTTGGTGACGGACGAGGTTTCGGGCGGGATGGGCAGGCTTGGCTCGGGCGCCGCGCCGGTGGAGGCTGCCTGGCCCGGTTCTGTCCCGGTGGCCGCGCCTCGCCGCCCGGTTGGATTCTGCGCGGAGGCCATCGCCGCCGTCAGGCTCATTGCCGCCAGTAACACCAGTCCAGAACGCACATGAAAACGAATCACGAAGCTCTCCCGCGACCCAGGTTTGCCGGATCGCTGACTTTGCTTGAATTTTGGGTAACGGTGCTTATACGGATCATCTGCCTGCGAAGACGCAGAACTCGCGATCTGCAGAGAATTTCGATTTGGTCGTAAACTGTCGCGGCTCTGCTTTGCGTCAGGTAATCAGGTCCGCCCCATACAGGAATCCTTTCTGAGCGCCGCTCCATCTACCTCTTTGTTGGCGTGCGTCCCTGCCGCGCTGACACAACTCCCGAGGTGACGATGCTCCCTACGATTTTCTCTACAACCGAACTTGACCAGGAAGAAGAGCACTCCTCGCCAGAGGCTGCGCTTACCCGGCGTACCTTTATCCAGGGTGCTGGCGTACTCTCGGCGGCCACCGCGGTTGGTCTTCCCGCGCTTGCGGCGACACCGCGCCCGGAGCAGACCCGGCCGATCACGCTTATGGTCAACGGGGCTACGCATCCGCTGACGATCGATACGCGGACGACGCTGCTCGACGCGCTACGCGAGAATCTCGACCTGACCGGAAGCAAAAAGGGCTGCGATCATGGCCAGTGCGGCTCCTGTACGGTGCTGGTTGACGGCCGCCGTGTGAACGCGTGCCTGACCCTGGCGTGCGCCGCCGAGGGAGCCGAGATCACGACGATTGAAGGTCTTGCCCATGGTGAGGGGATCGAGAACCTGCATCCGGTGCAGGCCGCCTTTCTTGAGCACGACGGCTACCAGTGCGGCTATTGCACTCCCGGGCAAATCTGCTCGGCGGTTGCGGCCATTGACGAGTTTGCCAAGCAAAATCTTTCAATTGTTAGCTGGCATAGTGGCCAGACCGATACGCCGCAGTTCTCCGACGACGAGATACGCGAGCGCATGAGCGGCAACATCTGCCGTTGCGGAGCCTACCCGAACATCGTCGCGGCCGTGCGCCACGCCCAGACCCAGCCCGGATCTGGTTTGCCGAAAGGAGCCCGCGCTTGAATCCCTTCAACTACGAACGTGTCTCCGCCCCTGAGGCCGCAATTCACGCAGGCTCTGCCCCGATGGCCAAGTTCCTGGCCGGCGGCACAAATCTCATCGATCTGATGAAGGACGGCGTTGAGCTGCCGGCGACGCTGGTAGACATCAACCACCTGACGCTGACCGAGATCACGTCGAACCCCGACGGCGGCGTGACCATTGGCGCGCTCGTGCGCAACTCTGAGCTTGCCGACCATCCGCTGATCCGCCAGCGCTATCCCCTGCTCTCGCAGGCTTTGCTCAGCGGCGCCTCACCGCAACTGCGCAACATGGCGACGACCGGCGGCAACCTGCTGCAGCGCACCCGGTGCTATTACTTCACGGATATCAGCTTCCCGGCCTGCAATAAACGCGCGGCCGGCTCCGGCTGTGGAGCAATCCAGGGTTACAACCGCATCCACGCGATTCTTGGCCAGACTGACAAAGGGCCGGCTAATGCCGAGACCTGCATCGCCACTAACCCGTCGGACATGAACGTCGCCATGGCGGCACTTGAGGCGACGATCCTGGTGCAGGGGCCGAAGGGCAAGCGTAGCATCCCGGTTGCCGATTTCTACCGCCTGCCCGGAAGCACGCCGCAGATCGAAACCAATTTGCGCCCAGACGAGCTCATCACGGCGGTTACGTTGCCGGCGCCACGCTTCGCTCGCAACGCGTACTACCTGAAGGCACGTGACCGCAACAGCTACGCCTTCGCGCTGATCTCGGTGGCTGCCGGCCTGGAGTTGGACGGGACCACGATCAAGTCCGCGGGTCTGGCTTTGGGCGGGGTCGCGCACAAGCCGTGGCGCTCGGTCGAAGCGGAGCATGTGCTCGCCGGGAAACCGGCGAACGCGCAAACCTTTGCCGAAGCTGCTGAGATCGCTCTGCGCGGGGCGAAGGGCTACGAGCACAATACGTTCAAGATCGAGATGGCAAAGCAGGGCATCGTCCGCGCCCTGACCGTCGCCGCCCAAGGAACAGGAGCACAAGCATGATGGGCCAGGAAACAACCAAGCAGGACGCCCCAAACCCGCGTCTTCGGCAGATGGATCATCGCTACGAAGGCCTGTCGAAAGTGACGGGCAAGGCCAAATACGCGGCCGAGTTCAAGGAACCGTTTACATCGAAGGACCTGCTCTACGCGTATATCGTGCAGTCGACGATTGCGAACGGCTCGGTGGCGTCGATTGATCGCACGGCTGCCGAGCGGGCGTCTGGGGTGGTGGTCGTGCTGACTCCGTTCAACGCTCCCAAGCTGCCGATGCCTCCACCACAGCCTCCGGCGCGGCGCACACTGACCGTGCTTCAGGATGCGGACGTCAGCTACAACGGCCAGCCGATCGCGTTGGTGGTTGCCAGGTCGCTTCCCGAGGCTCGCTTCGCCGCCCGCCAGCTTAAGATCAAGTACAACGTGCAGCCGGCCAAGCTCGACTTTCACGGCCGCCTGGCGGAAGCTCGCTGGCCCAAGAACCCCGGCAAAGAGCCTGCGGGAAATAAGCGCGGCGACCTCACGGCTGGCTTTAGCAAGTCGTCCGTGATTCTTGAACAGACCTACACAACTCCGATCCAGAACCACAACCCGATGGAGCCGCACTCAACCATTGCCTGGTGGGAGGGCGAGAAGCTGAACCTCTACGACTCGACCCAGTACATCTCTGGCGTCAAGATGACTGTTGCCAAGCTTTTCAATATTCCGCTGGACTTTGTGCGCGTGCAGTGTCCGAACACCGGCGGCGGTTTCGGCTCCAAGGGTTCATCGTGGTCGCATCTGCCACTGGCCGTGATGGCTGCGAAGGTTACGGGCAAGCCAGTGAAGCTGGTGTTGGACCGCAACCAGATGTTTGGTCCTGTCGGTGGACGTCCGAGCACGGTAAATCAGATCAAGCTTGGCGCGACTGCGGAGGGCAAGCTGCTCGCCATGCAGCAGGACGTACGCATGACCGCCTCGGTACTTGAAGACTTCGTTGAGCATGCCGAGGGCCCGACCAAGATGCTCTACATGTCTGAGGCCAATGCGGTGTCTGCCAAGGTTGTCGACATGAATCTGGGGGTTTTCACCTTCATGCGTGCGCCGGGCGAGGCGCCGGGCACGGCCGTGCTCGAGATTGCCATGGACGAGCTTGCAGAGAAGCTCAAGATGGATCCGCTGCAGCTGCGGATGGTCAACTACGCCGAGAAGGATCCTTCGCACGACCGCGACTGGACCGGCAAACACCTGAAGGACGCCTACACGCAGGCCGCCGAGCGCTTTGGCTGGGCCAAGCGGCAGGCCACGCCCGGCCAGAGGACCGAGGGCAATAACCTGATCGGCGTGGGTATGGCGACCGCTACCTACCCGGCCAATCGCTCCTCCGCGCAGGCCGTCGTGCGCATCTTGCCGGGCGGCAAAGTGTTTGTCGGCTCTGGCACGCAGGACCTGGGCACGGGCATGTACACCATGCTGGCGCAGACGACTGCCTCCGCCTTCAACATGGACCCAAACCTCATCGAGGCAAAACTGGGCGACTCTACCTTGCCCAAGGCTCCGGTTTCGGGAGGGTCGCAGTCTACCGCTTCCGTGACGCCGGCCGTGCAGGATGCGGTCAGCCAGGCCAAGCTGAAGCTTTATGAGATCGCCGTCAACGATCCCTCCGGACCCCTGAACGGCATGAAGACGAGCGACCTTGAGACGAAGGACGGCTGTGTCTGTGCCAAGGCTAACGGAGCAAAATCTGTCAGCTTCTCGGACCTGGTCGCGAAGAACGGTGGCAAGCCGATCGAAGCCATGGGTTCTGCAGAAAAGGGCGAGAGCGCGGAGGCGTACACCGCAAACTCCTGGGGAGCCGTCTTCGCGGAGGTGGCCGTCGATAAGGACACGCACATGGTGAAGGTGCGCCGCATTGTCGCCACGTACGACATCGGAACGCTGATGAACGACAAGACGGGCCTCAACCAGTTGATGGGCGGCATCGTGTGGGGCGTCTCGTTCGCGCTGCATGAGGAGTCGCACATTGACCCGATCTACGGCCGCACTGCCAACGAAAATCTTGCTGAGTACCATGTGCCGGTCAACGCGGACATCGGTACGATCGACGTGACCTGTCTCAACATTCCCGATACGAAGTTCAATCCTCTTGGGGCGCGCGGCATTGGGGAGATTGGGATAACGGGTGCGGCGGCGGCGGTCGCCAATGCCATCTACAACGCTACGGGCAAGCGCATCCGGAGCTACCCGATTACCCCGGACAAGATCATGCTGGCGTAGCCGCGCTTCGCTGATTGAGCATAGCGGAGAGCTCTTACGTACCAAAGTCGCAAGAGCTAATGCCCGCTGGATTGGCGGATCAGGAGGCGGATTCCGCATCAGGGCCTTCCACCAGGAAGGCCCGATGTGCGAGTCCCCATTCTGCCATGGCATCCATGATGGGACGTAGAGTATTGCCAAGCTCCGTCAGGCGGTATTCCGTCTTCGGCGGAATCACTTGATACTCCTCGCGCGAGATGAGCCCCCATGCCTCGAGCTCTCGAAGTTCTTTCGTCAGGATGCGGTCACTGATTGGAGGACAAGCGCGACGTAAGGCCGAAAAGCGGAGCACTCCGTTTCGCACGAGAGCCCAGACGATCCTAGACTTCCACCTGCCACCGAGGATTCGGGAGGTGAAGGCGACGGGGCATGGATTGGGAAACTCCATGGAAGTGACACTAACAAAACTATCCGTACTTGTAAAAGGTAAGCGTTCGCGTTGTGATGATCTTCAAGCGGCTTGCTTACTTGTGAACGAAGCAGCCGCAGAGGAGATTTAATATGCAAGCTATTACTGTGACTGCTTCCCGTGAACTGGCGGTCTGCGAAGTGCCAACACCTGCAGACGCGCCGAGCGGCCATCTGCTTGTCGAAATCGATGCTGCCGCGATCAATCACGGTGACAAGACTTTTCTCAAAATGCCGGCTGCGGCCAGCGGCCTGAATACCAGCAGACATGACATTTGGGGTGCTTCGGCTGCGGGTCGCGTGCTCGCTGTTGGGGCTGGCGTTGGTGCTGAGTACGTTCGAAAGAAAGTCGCGGTCTATCGTTCGCTGACACCCAGCGCGGAGACCATTGGGCTCTGGTCTGAGCGCGCAGTGATTCCCGTGACCAGCTGTGTCATCCTGTCGGAAGAGCTTTTGACCGCCGATTACTCCGGTTCGCTTGTGAACGTGATCACAGCCCACGCCTTTCTTGAGGAGATAGCGTCCGAGGGTCACACCGGCGTGATTGTCACAGTAGGGGGTTCCGCCACCGGGCTTGCTCTTGCCGCTCTCGCTCGCCGGAGAGATGTTCCTGTTCTCTTTATCGTTCGCTCCGAGCGGGCTGCGGAGGCGTTGCGGGCACAGCAATGTGAGCATGTGCTCGTCACCTGTAACGCCGGCTTCGACGCAAGGTTTGAGCAACTCGCTGCAGCGTTGAAAACCACTGCTGTCTTCGATGGGGCAGGCGGCGAGCTCATCACCCGCATCGCTCCACGCCTGCCGCGGAACTCCACTGTTTGGTTCTACGGTTTTCTCTCCGGAGCGACTCCGGTTGCGGTGCCCTCGGCTACCTACATGGCCAAGAACCTTACCATGAAGCCATTCAGCAACTTCAACAGTGCTACGGTTCGCGATACGGCGAAGTTGCAGCATGCGCTCGAGTACCTGCGTGAGCAAATAGCCGATCCGCTGTTTCGCACCAAGGTAGGAGAAGTCTTCCGGTTCGATCAGATTCAGGAGGCGATGGCCTACGAAACTCAACCCGGCGCGAAGGCGGTTCTCCTGCCTCAAGCGCAGAGCAGCTAAGGAATCAGTGTGCCTCAGAAGGCACTGAACCCTTTGCCTCTTGGTGCTTCAGGGAACGCCGATGAAGCTGCGATTTTCTCTTATCCAGCGGTACACTTCTACGAGGGCTTAGGTTTCATGCTGGAAGAGCTTATCGGGAGTCATCGGCAATTCGCGCAAGCGCTTCCCCGTAGCATGCCAAACGGCGTTGGCGATTGCCGGTGCGACCCCGCATAAACCGAGTTCCGCGAGACCCTTCGTGCCTAGCGGGTTCATGACGGTGTCTTCACCGGGAACAAAGATAGCGTCCAGCTGGTGAACATCCGCGCACACAGGGACAAGGTACTCGGCAATATTTGCGTTTACGACGCGGCCGGATCGCGCATCCCACTCCGCACCTTCGAGCAGAGCCATGCCGATGCCTTGCACCATGCCGCCGATACATTGGCTATGCGCGAGCTTCGGATTGATGATGCGGCCCGCGTCATAGACGCCGAGAAGCCGCTCCACGCGAACAGTCTTGAAGTCAGGATCGACGTGGACTTCCGCAAACACCGCGCCGAAAGAGTAGCTGGAATAATGCTCTTTCTGATCGCCGGGTTTGACGTCCGCAGTGCTGGTGAGCTGATCGAGGCCTACTTTCCTAAGCACAGCGCCAACATCACGTGAATCCATGGTTTGCTGCTGAGCCAGCGCGTCTACCTTCGAGCGAAGAGACGTGCACACTTCCTGTACTGCACTCCCGATGCTGTTAGTTGTCGTCGACCCGCCATGCTCTTCGGCTTTGGGCAGAGTCGAGTCTCCAAGTTCGAAGCGTACTGCGTGCAAGGGCAGGCGAAGCGTATCTGCCGCCACCTGCGTCATTGCCGTCAAGGTGCCTGGACCCATATCGCTGGTTGCGCAGCGGACCGTGGCCGTACCGTCTATCCGCAGGGTAGCCGAGGCTTGCGCGGGATAGCGCGGGGATGGATTCAAGGCTGCAGCCATTCCCATGCCGGCCAGCAAGCGTCCTGCTCGCATTGAGGAAGGCGCGGGTGAGCGTCGCTTCCAGCCGAATTTGTCCACTCCGATTCGGTAGCACTCCCGCAGCCGATTGCTCGACCAGGGCAGATGTTTGGAGGGGTGTTCCTCCGCAAAGTTGCGCAGGCGAAGCTCGACGGGATCCAGGCCGAGCTGCGCCGCAAGCTCGTCCATTGCGATCTCCTGCGCGATCAGGCCGGTGGAGTGACCCGGGCCGCGCATAGGTGTCGGCGTATTGACGTGCATACGCACAAGGTCATAGCGCGTTCGTCTGTTCGCGGCGGCATAGGTCGATGCACCTACATCCAGCGTTGCATCGGCGAACTCCTCATAGGTTGAGGTCTGACCGACGGCCTCATGGTGGATTGCCTGCAGAGTACCATCATGAGCGGCTGCCAGCTGCACACGTTGCACCGCGGCAGGACGATACCCCACGCCGTAGTAAAGCTGGCGGCGCGAGAGCTCCAGTCGCACAGGCCGCTGCACCAGCCTGGCTGCCATGGCTGCCATGGCGACATGAGGCCAGGTGCGCAGGCCGGACCCGAATGCGCCACCCACAAAAGGGTTAATGACGCGAACCGATTCCGTGGGAATACCGAATGTGCGAGCAACTTCATCGACTACACCGTAGACCCATTGTGTCTTGTCCCAAAGCGTAAGTCTGTCCCCGGTCCACTCTGCAACCGTCGCGTGCGGCTCCATGGCGTTATGGTGCTCGCGCGGCTGGAGGAAGGTGCTGTCAACGCGCATGGGTGTGGACGCGAAGGCGGTGTCGGGATCTCCCTGCATGGTGCTCGGACCGCGGCCTTTCTTGGCCGCAGCTTCAGAAGCAGGCTGACGGCGCGCTGGGTCGAACGTGGTCTGCGGGTCGCCCGACCGGACGTAGCTGATGCGGACAAGGGACGCCGCATACTCGGCCTGCGATTGCGTTTCCGCAACGACCGCACCGATGGGCTGCCCGCAGAAGAGCACTTCATTGCTTTGCAGAACGTGGAGCCGCTCACCTGAGACAGGTTCAACCGCTGGACGCTGCGCCGCTTGCAAATACGGCAGCTTGAGCGCGTTCTCATGGGTGAGCACAAACAAGACTCCCGGAGCTTTCCATGCAGCGCTCGTGTCCATCGACGCGACGGAACCCGCCGGGATGGTGCTCTCGATGAGCGCCGCATAACAAAGACCTTCGGGTGCAAACTCGGCGGCGTACTGCGCCTTCCCGGTGACTTTGAGCGGACCGTCAATACGGTCGATCGGCTGCCCGATGATGGCACTCATACCAGACCTCCTGTGCGCTCGAGCGCGCGGGCCACGGTATTCTGCAGCAGCGGAATCTTGTACGCGTTCTGTGCGCGGGAGATAGCACCCTCGGCTGCAACGGACGCGGCGTCGCGACAGAGCGCGGCGTCGAAACGCCGCCCGATCAGCCGCCTTTCTACAGCGTGCAGCCTCCATGGGGTAGTCGCCACTCCGGCCACCGCGATGCGCGCTTCACGGATGACACCATCGGGCTGTATGTTCATGGCGACAGCCGCAGAGGCCAAGGCAAATGCGAAGCTGGTACGGTCACGCACCTTCAGGTAGCCGGAGCGCGTACCAGCCGAGGGTAGAGGAACTTCGATCGCCACGATGAGCTCCCCTGGCTGCAGTTGCGTTTCTATATGCGGTGTGTTGCCGGGCCGGCGATGCAGCTCGGCGATGGGCATGCGCCGCTCGCCGCGTGTGCCGGCAATGACAACCTCAGCGTCGAGCACCAGTAAGGCGTTTGCGAAATCTCCCGCATAGGTCGCGATGCAGTGCTCGCTCGTGCCCAGGATTGCCAGCAGGCGGTTGCTGCCTTCGACGGCGGGGCACCCAGAGCCTGGCTGACGCTTATTACACGGCATCACCACATCGCGGAAGTAGCCGCACCGGGTACGCTGAAGGAGATTGCCGCCAAGCGTGGCGAGATTTCTGACCTGCGGCGAAGCACTGGCCAGCAGCGCTTCGGACACGACGGTCAGATGCCGCAGAACTTCGGGATGTGCCGCCGCGTCGCTCATCCGGCACAGCGCGCCAAGCCTAGCTCTGTGCGGCGTGAAGGCGATAGCCGCCATTGCGGGCAGGCTGTTAATGTCGACGATGGCGAAAGGGTTTCGAACACGCTCTTGCATCAACTGCATCATGTCGGTGCCGCCGGCGAAGAAATCGGCGTCAGCGCGTTGATCAGCGTTGGACAAGTGCTGCGCGCCGCTGGCCACGGCTGCGGAAACAGTAGAAGACTTCACGTAGGCGAATGGAATCAAAGCGCGCCCGCTCGTGCCACCTGACGGACAGCCGCAACGATGTTCGGATAGGCGCCACAGCGGCAAAGATTGCTGCTCATCCATTCACGAATGTCATCGTCGGAGCCGGCGTGACCCTCGGCGATACAGGCTACCCCGCTCATGATCTGTCCTGAAGTGCAGTACCCGCACTGGAATGCATCGTGCTCGATGAAGGCTGCCTGTAAAGGATGCAAGCGATCGCCATCGGCTAATCCCTCGATGGTCGTGATCTCCCGGCCTTCGAGCATAATGACCAGCAGCAAGCAGCTGTTTACGCGGCGTCCATCGACCAGTACGGTGCAGGCACCGCACTGGCCCAAGCCGCAGCCTTTCTTGGTGCCCGTCAGATGCAGGCGGTCGCGCAGGCAGTCTAACAGTGTGGTATTGACGTCGGTTGATGCAACTTGGTGCCTGGTGCCGTTGATTTGCAATGTCACATCCGCGTGCTGCAACGGCTTGCCGGAGATGAGAGACGTGTCAGGTTGAAGCGCCTCAGCAGCGGGCATTAGACGTTCCGGTAGGAGGATCGCCCCGCCCGCGGCAAGCAGGCCCGTTACCAGTTCTCGCCGATCCAGTTCGAAGTTAGACATAAGACCCCCGAAGCAGATGGCGATGAGACTTCGACGCGGCCGGGCACGAGATCAGGCGTATCGGTTCGAATCTCACTTCGCCTCTTTCGCGGATGGCACCTTACATAGCAGGTTCTGGCTGGGCTGAAGATCTGTGAAATGCGGCACATCGTTCATTACTGCCGGCGTACCCGCTGAGGCTAAAGCTTCGCGCAGAGATGCGTTGTCGCGAAAGCCGCACAGACATAGGGCAACGATGCCGGTTCCCTCGCCTGCTGCCACGGTGTTTTCCTGCGGGAAGAACGCGGAAATTATTTCCAGTCCGTAATCTTTCCAGGTTCTGTTTACCAGCGGGAGATGGTGATTGCAGTAGTATTCGCGGTCAAACCGGGAGTCCTTCGGACCAGCATAGGTTACGATCAGTGTCGTCATACGCGTTCTTCCGCTTCGGCGTTGGGCTGTGTGATGTGCTCTTCCATCCAGCGCAGCACAGGCTGTAGCGCCTCATCTGAATTCTTTTCGTAGATCAGGCCGTGGCCGTTCCCAAGTATGCCGAAATCCGGCAGATGCAGCAGTTCGACTTCAGCCCCTGCATTGTGAAGAAACGCGACCATCTTTGGCGCGTATGCGGCCTGCGCCGAAACCTCACCGCTGACGACCGCGACCGGAACGCCCTGGAGCGCAGGAATACGGAGTGAGGCGGGGTCCGCGGACTTTGCCTCACCGGACGAAGCCTTCGGCGGATCATAGGTGATGCTCGCCGCCGTCAATCCCCAGGAGAGAGCGCCGATATTGGGAGTGTGCCCGAACGGCGGTCCCATCGGTTCGACAGAGACGATCCCCGCGACGAGCTGTGGTCTGCGATCCGCCACCAGCCAGCCGTCTGAACCAGATGCCGAATGGGTGAACAGGATTGCCGGACCGATGCGGTCCAGTAGCTTGGCGATACGATCGGCGTCCATCGTTTGCCACAGCTCGATGTCTACGGGCAGAGGACCAAAAGCTGCGATGAAGGCGCCCAAGGCCTCGTCGTCCGCAGGATCGATGGGGAACTGTGTGTGTTTGTCTGCTACCTTGGCAGGAAAGAAAACTTCTTCGCCCTCCTGATAGGTAAACGCCGGCCCCATCTCTCCGATCACTTCCGTCGAAAATGGGGAGCGACCTTGCGTTGGGCGGTCGAGGGTGTACACGGCATAGCCTTCTTCGACAAGCCTCTGCGCCCAGCCGGGCCGGCCATCCGGAGTGTCCATCCACTCTGTTCCCTGCATCGCTCCACCATGAATCAGGACGATGGGATACGGCTTCGTGACCGTCTCGGGAGCTTCCCATGAGACGAACAACGGCCCGCGCTGGTACGTCTTGTCTCCCAAGACGAAGCGCTCGCTTGGGACCCAGAACTGCGCCCTGCGCGTGGCACGTACGGGACGGTCCTTCCAAGCAGGGGCTGTGCCTTCCGGTTTGCTATGGTCGAGCGGATACTTTCGCACTTCTAAGTTCCTCTTTGGTTTATTCGTTGCGGGTTAGCGTACCCGCGCTCTAAGGTGCACGGGTATGTCGCTTTGCTGCGAGTAGGAAACCTTCTGGGAATGCGGCGGCGCGTCTCGCGCTGCTGCTGTACCTGAGCCTACTTTGCTTCAGGCATAAAGCTAGTCCCAAACCTGCGAAGTGTAAGCCCGGTCTTGCTCTATAGCCAAAGCTCAATCACCGCGCCTGTATTCGGCGGGCCTTTTGGAGGTTACTTTGAAGAATGCCGCAGCAAAGTGTCCGGCGTGAGCGTAGCCACACGCAGCGGCGATCGACGCTACAGCAAGGTCCGTCTTTTTCAGAAGCTTTTCCGCACGCCGCACCCTCAATCGCAACAGATGCTGGTGGGGGGTGATTCCTACTTTCAGCTTGAACAACCGCGAGAAGTGGAAGGGGCTTATACCTGCTTCTTTGGCGAGCCGCTCCACGCTTAGTGGTTCCGCGAAGTTGCATGCCATAAATTCAAGCGTGCGCCGCAATCGACGGTCGGTCAGCTCGCAACCTGTTCGATCCGTCTCAGCTGACCCAAGCCCGAGAGCGCGCGACATAAGATGTGTGGCCAGATAGCGCGCTGCAGACTCGGCGTAGATATTCGGCATTCCCGCCCTGGCCGCCGCCGAGAGGGAAAGAAGTACAGATGCTACGGTCGAATCATGGATGGCGAGAGCATCCTGGCAAAGAGCCCGGCTCCTGATACCTGCTCTACGAAACTCCTCCGCAGCCTCTTCGAAAAACGCGGCCGGTATGTAAGCTCGAATGACGCGAGACTTTGCTTCTGTTGATGAGTGCCAACGGAGACGATTGGCCGTAAGGGGTGCCGTGATGCCGGCAACTCCAGGTTGATAGGTTGCCCGTTTCCAGGTTCCCGAAGAAAAGCTTTCGAAGTTGTACTCGCCGCGTTCGACGAGCACGATGAGGAAGTCTGGAGACGCAAGCGTCTCATACGCATCGACAACGCTAGGCTGGTCGTACGTCTGGACCAGAAGCGAATGCCACTGGACAGACGTGCTGCAGGACCGCTTCTCCCCGGGGCGCTTATGGCTGGCCCTTTCGCTGGCACGCGAGGTAGAGAAGCTGGTCATTGTCACACCCTCCGATAAGTTCAAAGTTAAACCGAAAGTGAACTGGCCGTGTAGTCGGCTGTAACCGTGAAAATGGCCTGCATGTAGTTCTGTTACCCGCAACGTCTTAACCAGTTTCGTGCAAACGGCGCGATGGACGAGGAGATAACCTACTTTGGCGCGACTCGAGTGGTCCCGAAGTTTTCGTCCATGTAGGACCTCAAGAGGCTTTTGAACTCCGTATTGATTGTGTCACGAAATTTGGGTGCGACCTGTTGGCAGACAGTCAACATTGCTTTGATTAGTTCCACGACGACTTGTGCTTTCAGCAGTGCTTGTTCCCTGGTGAGTTCAGGAGTCAACCGAAGGATCGCAACTGTAAATGCCTTCCGCAGATGTTGTCTTGCTGCGGGTGAACGAAAGGTTAGGAAAGGCGAACCAAATAGCGGAAGGTACGCAGGTCGTTCGCGGACAAACTTCATGGCTCCATCCACAAAGAGATCTGCGAGTTCATCGCTTCCTCGCGGGATGGTGCCTCCGAGAAGGTTTTTCCAGTGTTCGTCAGCTTCGTCTACGTATTTGCCTGCAAGTGCCTGGGCGAGCGCCTGCTTGTCGGGAAAGTAGTCGTAGAGTGTTCCTATAGAAGCGCCCGCCTGTTCGGCGACGGCTGTCATGGTGACCGCGTCAAAGCCGCGCTCTCCGATCAGGCGTGCAGCCGTGTCCAGGAACGCGGCTCGTCTTTGCGCGGCGCGCGCCTGTTTCGGCTGACGTCGATTCGGGCTTGCGACAGTTGAGGGCACCCTCGTATATTAGAGCTATTGCATGAGTTGAGGATACCCTCAAGTACGCGCAATGCTCTGAACGACAAAGTCGCGCTTGCCTTTACGGGCGAAGCTCGCCTGGCTGATCAGGAGCTGAAAGGACTGCAAACCATGGACACGCTAGCTTTTGTTGATCCCGAGTTGATTCCGCCGTCTAGGCAGATTCCGTCTCCCGCCTTTCGCAGAGACACGCTCTCTGAAGTCCGGTCCAGCATGCTGGCAAAAGCGATTTCCGCCCTGCCGGCAGACGACGCCGCTCTTTCGGTAGAAACCCTGAAGATTCCTGGCCCGGCAAATGCACCAGATGTACGTGTCCTGGCATACCGCCCGGCGGCGCATCGCGGTCCCTTACCGGTTTTACTTCACCTGCACGGGGGCGGCTATGTGGTCGGATCCCCAGAGAGAAAAGGAGCCGAACACCGCAAGCTGGCTGTCGATCTCGGTTGCGTCATCTATTCCGTTGACTACCGGCTGGCGCCAGAGACGCCGTTTCCCGGTGCTGTGGAAGACTGCTATGCCGTCTTGCGATGGCTTCATGAGAATGCCACGCAGCTTGAGCTTGATGTCAGCCGCGTTGGAGTCATGGGTGAGAGCGCAGGTGGAGGGTTGGCCGCGAGCTTTGCCTTGCTGGTGCGAGACCGTGGAGAGTTTCAGCTCTTGTTTCAACATCTCGTCTCACCGATGCTTGACGACCGCACTGAAGGGCGCCCAAATGACAACCCGTGGACAGGTGCGTTCGCCTGGACACGAGAAGATAATGCGTTCGGTTGGTCCGCGTTGCTTGGCACCGCTGTCGGCGGCCTCGATGTGTCCCCCTATGCCGCTGCCGCGCGAGCCGAAAACCTGAGCAGTCTTCCGCCTGCCTATCTCTCGATTGCAGCACTGGATCTCCTCATGGAAGAAGAGTTGGACTATGCGCAGCGCCTTGCTTTCGCCGGGGTACCGATCGAAGTGCATGTCTATCCGGGCACTTACCACGGCTTTGCCCCGACGTGTCCGAAAGCGCGCGTGTCGATCGCCGCGGCTCGGGATAGCAGTGAGGCTTTGCGCCGCGCATTCCACGGATAAGCGAAAGAGATTCTGCGATTTTCGTAAGCGAACCCCGGCTATTAAGGGGTTCTCTACTGATTCCTGCTTCGGCAAGGTCAGATTCGATCACCTCAGCTCCGGCGTTTACGACGATGGCAATCCCTCTCTTCTAACTCCTACACGGCTCCAGGGCTCCAGAAACCAGCCAGATGAGCGATGCGGCCCTGCTCATTGACGCGTCCGTAACTGTGACCCGTCACGAGGTGTACACCGTCCGCGCTTACCTGAGCCCACTCCGCCAGGAGTTGGCTGTGCTGCTGGCGGAACCAGTTCACACGAAAACGGTAGCCGGGGAAGCGCATTTGAAATTTGCCGATGTGATTGAGGAGATTCGGAAGCCCACGGCTGTCTGCACCAGGGTTGGTAAAGCTCACATCTTCCGCTACGCTGGAGCGCAGCAGCCGCTCCTGCTCGGCCGGCGAAGTCGCGGCGAATGCGTCGAGATACGCTTGGAAGACTGCTTGTAATTCCGTGTCGGTCATAGGAACTCCTTTGCGCGCTGGCTGCTTGGTAACAGCTGCGCAAACACCACGCTAGACGGCCGGGCTATCTCCGGTCGATGACGGAGAGGCCGGAAAGAATGACTAACCGTCCAAGTATCGATCCGTTGCTGGAAGTGATCCGACTTCTGCGGCCGCAAGCGACGTTATGGGGCGCCATCCAGGCGACCGGCAGGTGGGCTGTTGGTTTTCGCGAACGTCATGACCTCTTGTTCTTTCGTGTTGATCACGGAAGCTGTCTTCTTCTGCGGTCAGATGGAGAGCCGTTCGACCTAACTCCAGGCGACTTCGTGCTGATTCGTACCGTCGCGCCATTCGTCCTGGCGTCGGACCAGGAAGCAGAACCCGTGGACAGCGAAACCCTGGTAGCCACGACACGTTCCACTACCATGCGCGTCGGTGTCGGCAAAACAAAGGCAGCGACCATTCGCGGAGGTCGGTTCTTGTTCGACACGACCAACGAGGAGCTGCTGATGCAGTTTCTGCCCCCTTTTCTTCATGTCGCTTCAGGTGAAACGACGTCTGCTCGAACACGCGCGCTTCTTGCGATGATTGAAGAGGAAAACGTAGCGTCCGGTCCTGGAAGCGAGTTTGTTGTCGCTCGCTTGATGGAGGTGCTGCTCGTGGAACTCCTGAGGCGTGAGGCTGTAGACATACAGCCCACAAGAGCAGGCCTGCTCTACGGGCTTGGGGACCCGGTGATCGCACGAGCACTGATCGCCTTGCATGGCAACCCTGCGAGCGCCTGGACGACTGCAAAGTTAGCCCGGCGGTGCGGATGCTCGCGCTCTGCTTTCAATGTGCGGTTTACCAGCCTGGTGGGCGTCGCCCCGATGCGGTACTTGCACCGATGGCGCATGGCGATTGCGAAGGACGAGTTGCGCCGAGGAGAACGCAGCGTCGCAGAGATTGCCTTTCTAGTCGGCTTCCAGTCTGGGGCTGCTTTCACCCGAGCCTTTACGCGCTCGGTGGGTCGCACTCCCTCCAGCTACGCAAACATCGAGGCGCGGGGCTGAGCCGTTGAAGGAATTTCGGGGTCGACCTCGGCTTACGAAGCGGCTCTTTCGTCACGTTTGCGAAGTTCCGTCCGAGACCTCTCGCCGTCTTTGCGCAAGACATGCGGACGCCAGCCGTAGCTGTACGTCGAGAGCAGCCAGTTTATTGTAAGGATTGGTGGACCTGATCGGGATCGAACCGATGACCTCTTCCATGCCATGGAAGCGCGCTCCCAGCTGCGCCACAGGCCCACTTCCTCCATTCTGCGGCACGTCGGCTTATGAGTCAAACGGGGAATAGCGGGAACGTCCCTCCTCTGGGAACATTTGTTGGGGGCAGTGGTGTCTAAGTACCCAGAGTGAGCGAGCACTCGGCCGCCGGCGGCGCAGTTTCCAGTTCAACGATTTCCCACTCGCCTAAACAAAGGTTGCAGGCTATCCCACCAAAGTCGTACGCTAAAGGACACTCGAAATGCAGGCGGGCACACTCATGGGCAATCTGGTAAGCGCGTTAGGAGTTCGTACCGAGGACGCAGCTTTGGTGGCTGCGCTCAAGGCGGGCTCCGAAGAGGCGTTCGGCGTGCTCATCGCCCAGTATTCGCAACCTCTTTATTCGCTGATCGCCCGCAGCCTGCAGGACCCGGCCGACGCCGCCGATATCACGCAGGAAGTCTTCATCAAGGTCTTCCGCAGCATTCGCAGCTTCCACGGCGAGGCCAGCCTGCGCACCTGGCTTTACCGCATCGCGCTCCATGAGGCCTCTAACCAGAGGCGCTGGTGGAGTCGGCACAAGCGCCAGGAGCTGACCATCGACACGCCGGCTGGCACGCCCGAGACCGACGATGGCGACGATAGTCTGAGCCTCAGCGCTCTGCTCGCCGACGCGGCCGGCTCCCCTTACGACCACGCTGCTCGCGGCGAGCTGAAGGCTCGCGTAGAAGACGCTCTCCGCAAGCTTCCGGCCGCGTTTCGCACCGTTGTGGTGCTGCGCGAGATGGAGGGTTTCTGCTATGAGGAGATTGCGGAGATCCTCGATGTTCCTGCCGGAACCGTCAAAAGCCGGCTTACCCGCGGACGCGCTGCCCTCAAGCAGATCCTGGTTGCTGACGGGCTCGGAAGCGTTCTGGCCGGAGGCGCACGATGAGCCTTCTCGAAGCTACCTTCACCCCGGTATGTCATGCGGTTCGCGGGTCCTTTTCAAGCTACCTGGACGGAGCCATTACGGGCCGCGAGATGCAGGAGATCGCCGCGCATCTTGACAGTTGCGCCGAGTGCCGGCAGGAGTTCGACACCTGGCGCGGCCTGCAACGCGTGCTGGAAACGGTTGGCCCGCTGAAAGCTCCCGAGGACCTTGGCCTTAAGCTCCGCCTCGCCATCTCTCACGAGAGTGCGCGCCGCACAACCAAGTGGGCCGACAGCTTCACCGTACGCTGGGAAAACCACCTTCGGCCCATGCTTCTGCAGGTTTCCGCCGGCTTTGCCAGCGCACTTGTGCTGGTCGGTAGTCTTGTGCTGCTCATCGGAGTTGTCGCTGCGCCGCAGGCGGTGCTTGCCAACGACGAACCCCTCGGGGCGCTTACCGCTCCTCATTATCTCTACTCCGCGGCCCGGCTGCAGCCGCTTTCGACTCTCTCCGACGGCACCATTGTGGTCGAAGCCGAGATCAACGACGCAGGACGCGTCTTCAACTACAGACTGCTCTCCGGCCCTGTCGACGCTTCGACAGCCGTCCAACTGCGCGACCAGCTGCTGCTCCAGGTGTATGAGCCCGCCCGCGTCTTTGGCCAGCCGGTGCGCGGACAGGTCCTGCTTACCTTTTCCGGCGTCTCCGTGACGGCTCGCAGCTGAGCCGTTTGCGCCGCACATCTCTACTCTCTTATGCTTGGCAGGGATCGTCTAAGCCCTGATGGCCTCCCGTACGGACTCTTTCATGCGTTTTCTTCCAGTTCTTTTCCTTCTGTCTGTTTTGGTCGCCACGGAAGCTCCGGCCCAGACCTCCTCATCGGCCCAATCTTCTTCCTCAAGCTCCACGCCTGCGCCTAACCGCGCCGGCCCAGCGCGTGCGCGTGCCGGTCAACCGGAGGCCGGGGGAGCTGCCATCACCCTTGAAACCAGCGAATCGCTCTTCGATCTCGCCACTGCGCTCAACGCCTGCGGCTACGACGCCGGACTCGCCAACTCGCTTCCCGTCCGCACCCAGGTCCGTGCTGACGTGGACGCCGCTCTAGCCGAGTCGGCGCTCGCCCGCCAGAGCCGAGATGCTCTCTGCGGCTACGTCCGCGACCACGAACTCAGCAGTCCAGGCCGGGCACTGGCCCAGTACATCTCGCTTGCCCTCTATCTTTCCCCTCCGCCCGAGTTGAAGCCTGTCGCGGAAGAGACCGAGATGCCTCCTGACGCTCTGAGCGTCGTCAACATCCTGCCCCTGTTGCGCGACTTTGCCGACAAGGTCTCACTCCACTCCATCTGGCTAAAACACCGCCCGGAGTACACCGAAATTGTCGAGCGCGTGCACGACCCCATGACGCGCATGATCCTCGCCACTAACGTGTATCTCAAGGTTCCGGTCAGCAGCTATGACGGCCGCCGTCTGCTGATCCTGATCGAACCGATGCTTTCTCCCAGTACACCCAACGCGCGCATCTACGCCAGCGACTACGATATCGTCACCTCTCCCGACCTCGCCGGCACGGTCAAGCTGGACCAGATCCGCCACCTCTATCTTCAATACGTGCTCGACCCTCTCGTCTACGCCCGCGCCCAGTCCATCACGCGGCTTACACCGTTGCTTAGACCAGTGCAGGAAGCTCCAATCGAGTTTGTCTTCAAGTCTGACGTGGTCGCGCTTGTTACCGAGTGCATGATCAAGGCAATCGAAGCGCGCACGCTCGACGCCGGACCGATGCCTGTAAAGCCCACCGGCTCCCGCGCCCGCGCCGAGCTTGCCCGGTATGACGAAGAGATGACCTCCTACGACCGACAGGCCGAGGTGCTTCGGCGCAGGCAGGTGGAGTTGGACATGCGCCAGGGCTGGGTCTTGGCGGACTACTTCTACGGCCAGTTTGCTCTGCTCGAGCACAGCCCCGAGGGCCTGACCGAGAGCATGGGCGAGATGGTGTACGGCATGGACGTTCAACGGGTGCGGCACCAGGCGGAACAGATCCAGTTTCTGCCGCAAGGCTCCACCGACTTCGTCACCCGTGTCCGTCCGGCGCCGACCGGGCTGATGCTGGCCGAGAAGAAGCTGCTGGAAGGCGACCTGGACGGCGCCGAGTCGCTCGCCGACCGTTCGCTCGCGGACCCGCACCAGGACCACGGCGATGCCCTGTTCGTCAAAGCCCGCGTGCTTCTGCTGGAAAGCGACCCCAAGGATGCACTCGAGCAGTTCGAGCAGGTGGTGCATACGGCCCGCAATCCGCACACGCTTGCCTGGGCGCACATCTATCTTGGCCGGCTTTACGACGCCAAGGAGCCGACGGAGCGGCAGCACGCTCTTACGGAATACCATGCGGCTCTCTCGGTTCCTGGACTAACGCCGGACGCTAAAGCGGCTGCTGAAACCGGCCTGAAGACTCCCTACGCCGTGCCGAAGATAGCGCGCGAACGAGAGGAAGAAGAGCCGCTCGACCCCACCGGAAAGAAAGAAAAGGAAAGCTACAAACCCGACCCTCCTCTTCGTTAGTCGGACGTCATGCATCCTAGCGAGCAGCATAAGCACCTCTCGGGCGGGCTCGTTGCGCTCTTCGCACGACCCCGTGGACTTCCGCGTTGCGGCGGTAGAGTAGACAGTAGATTGGTTATGGCGCGTCGTTCCCGTTCAAATCCGGATGCCTCCGCCGTTCCGGCAGCTCCCCTTGCGGAGCTGGAACGTCTGCTCGGTCACAGCTTTGAGCGCCCGGAGCTCTTAGAGCTCGCCCTTACGCACCGCTCCTTTATCTACGACACCGCGCCCGAAGCGCGTCATCACGATCCCGCCAACCCCGCGCATGACAATGAGCAACTGGAGTTTGTCGGCGACGCTGCCCTTGGTCTGCTTGCCGCTGAGGCTCTCTGCCGACGCTACCCCGCCTGCCGCGAGGGCGAGCTGACCCGCCTCCGCGCCGCCGTCGTCAGCCGCAGGCATCTCGGGCTGGTCGGCGCGCGGCTTGGTCTGGGCCGCTGGCTTCGCCTCGGACACACCGCCGAGCAGAACGCCGGCCGCACCAACGTCGCCCTGTTTTCAAACGCCGTCGAAGCGCTGATCGCCGCGCTCTACCTCGATGGCGGCATTGAAGCTGCTCGCCGCTTTGTGGAATCGGAGGTCCTGGCCGGAGCTCTTCCCAGCCCTGAGCACTCCTCCGGCGAGCGTCTCAACCACGCCGTCGGCGACTATAAGTCGGCTCTGCAGGAACGGTTTCAGGCCCAGCGCCTCGGACGTCCCCAATACTATCTCGTCGGTGAGTCTGGCCCCGACCACCAGCGTGTCTTTACCGTTGAGGTGCGGCTGGAAGGCACGGCCAGCCCCCAACCCCTCGCCGTGGGCGACGGCTCGACCAAAAAGCAGGCTCAGCAGAAGGCCGCCCGCCTCGCCCTTGACCAACTGCAGCAGGACGAGGCCCGGCATGGCTGATCCCACGGCCCGCGCTGCGACCCTCGAGACCGCCCCGGGCGACGCTTCTGCCGACACCGTATTCTCCGTCGCTGCCTCGCCCGTACACACCACGCGGACACGTCCTGATCCTTCGGGCGTTCTGCCTTCGGTGCAGTCGCTGCTCTACGTACTTATCCTTGCGCTCTTCCTGATGACGTTCACCGTCCAGCCCATACGAATCCCCTCCTCGAGCATGGAACCCACGTTGCTAGTCGGCGATTTTCTGCTCATGGACAAGCAGCTTGACGGTCCGGGCATGCTTCGCATCCTGCCGCCGTCCGGCATCGCGCACGGCGACATCGTCGTCTTCCACGACCCGATCGACGACCCGGCAATCCATCTGGTCAAACGAGTGATCGGCCTTCCCGGCGACCGCATTCACCTCCACGACGGCATCGTCTTCCTCAACGGCGAGCCCCAGCGCGAGCCTTACGCTATCCACCGGGCGGTCGCCCCCGACGCCTACCGCGACGACTTCCCTTCGCTCCATGCCATGGACGCCACCGTCAATCCCAACTGGTGGATTCGCCTCCGCAACCTCGTCCACCAGGGTGAGATCACCGTCCCATCGAACGCCTATTTCGTGATGGGCGACAATCGCAACAACAGCGAGGACAGCCGCTACTGGGGCTTTGTCCCACGCAGCGCCATCGTCGGCAAGCCGCTGGTTATCTATTTTTCCTGGCGCCAGCCCGGGACCGAGGAGTCCGAAGACAAGGTCACCCCGCTGCCACCCACACCTGCCCACACCGACATCGCCCGCTGGGACCGAACATTCCGGGTCGTTCATTAGCGCTCACCCCTGGCGCTCTTGCGCTCTCTCCTTCCTTCCTGAGTTGCACCGCCCAGGAAATCTCCACGCCAAACTCTCCCTTGGACTTACACTGAAGAACGAACCAGTCCGCGGAGAGCGCAGCGCATGAAGTCAGAGATGATCGAAGAGCGGCAGACATTCAACGATCCGTTGGACGAGCCCACCCCCAAAGAGGCCGAAGTCGAGACTCCCCTCGAGTCCGTTGCCTCCATCTGCACCGTGCTCGCCATCGGCCTCTTCCTGATGACCTTCATCTTCCAGAATTACGTGATCCCCTCTGGCTCGATGGAAAATACCCTGCTGATCGGCGACCACGTCTTCGTCGACCGGATGACCTTCGCCCCGCCCACCCGGTGGGCCTTCTTCGAGCACTATCGCGACATCCGCCGCGGCGACGTCATCGTCTTCCTGAAGCCCAATCCCGAGACCCCCGATCTAGTTCTCGTCAAGCGCGCCATTGCCATCCCCGGCGACCACCTCCATCTCTCGCATGGCATCGTCTACCTGAACGGCGTAGCCCAGAACGAGCCCTACGCGCGCCCCGTCCAGAACGACGAAGACCCGCAGGACGCCTACGAGCCTGCCCGGGATGACTTCCCCGCCAACGGCGCCCCGCCCAACCTCGAAGTCTGGTCCGAGGACCTGCCCAACCACCTCGTCAACGGCGACCTCGTCGTTCCTCCCGGCAAGGTCTTTGCCATGGGAGACAACCGCACCCACTCTCTTGATGGGCGCTACTGGGGCTTCGTTCCGCGCGAAAACATCCTCGGCCGCCCCTTGTTCAACTACTGGTCGTTCCAGACTACTGCCGATCAAATGGATGAGCAGCAGGCCAGTCTTGGCGCGCGCGTCGGGTCCTTCTTTACCACGGCCCTGCACGTGTTCGACAAGACCCGCTGGAAGCGCACCCTGCACCTGATCAAGTAGCGTCCGGGAAGAAGCACAGCATGATGCACGATGCAGCAGGCCGGCAACCCGGGCAACGTAGAGTCCAGGCCGACTCCCAGGCTGACACGGCCGAGGTCCTGCCCGAACTCGAGCCCGACTTCGACCCCGAAGACCTCGAGCCGAGACCCCTGCACTTTCCGGACCGACGCCGTGTCGCGTACGTCCTCTGCGTCCTGCTTGCGGTGCTGCTCGCGGTCGTGCTGCCACCTTTGCTCAATGTCAATCGCTTCCGCCGCCAGACCGCAAGCAGCATCGCCGCCAGCCTGGGGCGGCCTGTCCACATGGACTCCCTTACGCTGTCGCTGCTTCCTCTGCCCGCGCTGACGCTGACCAACTTCGTCGTCAGCGAGGACCCTGCCTTCGGCGCTGAACCCGTTATCCGCGCCAACTCCGTGCGCGCCACTCTCCGTTGGTCCTCCCTCTGGCGTCGGCGCGTCGAGTTTTCCCGCATCTCGCTTGACGAAACCAGCCTCAACCTCGTCCAGCGCGCGGACGGCCGCTGGAACATCGAGAGCATTCTCCTGCAGGCCTCGCGCATGGAAGCCGCCCCTACCGCTCAGCAAGCGGTCGGCCCCGCGCCGCGGTTTCCCTACATCGAAGCCGCCAACGCCCGCGTCAACGTCAAGCGCAACCTCGAGAAACTTCCTCTTTCGCTCACTGACGCCGAGTTCGCGCTCTGGCTTCCCCAGCCGCAGCAGTGGAAGCTTCGCCTGGAAGGCCATCCCACCCGTACCGATAGCGCTCCCGCAGATACCGGCCGCCTGCACCTTCAGGGCGCGCTTGGCAAAGCGGAAGCCATGCCCAACGTGCCGGTCGACCTCTCCGTTGACTGGTCGCTTGCGCCACTGGGCGCGGTCAGCACCCTGCTTACCGGTGCCGACGCAGGTTTTCGCGGCGAGATGAACCTGCACGCTAGCGTACTCGGCACGTTGGGGGCAAACACACTCGAGACTCGCCTGCAACTCACGGGCATCCGCCGCGCCGACTTCGTTCCGGCCCAGACGCTGGACGCCAGCCTCGCGTGCAAGGCACGGGCCGGCGACTTGTTCCATCGGCTGTCAGAAATACGCTGCGCCTGGCCGCCTGATGCGGCGACTCCGACCGCTGGACTCACCCTCGTTGGGGAGATACCCGCGCTCTTGAAGCCCTCCACGGCCAGCCTCGACGGATCCATCACCGACCTGCCCGCCGATCGCCTGCTCGCAGCGCTTCGCCTCGTCAGCCAACGGGTTCCGGCGCAGCTTGTCGCCGGCGGTCAGCTCTCGAGTGAATTCTCCTGCTGCGCTACGCCAAAAGCCACGTTTCACATTCCCGCGGCGCAACTCGTTCTGCCAAACGCCCAACCCTTCCTGACCGGCGCCGACCTGGACGGCCAGTTTTCCGCCGGCGAGCTGACCGTAAGCTCCATCGCTCTCGATCTGGGCGGCTCAACTCCGGCTACCGTGGAGGTCGAGGCTGACCGCGCCGGTCTGCATCTCCACCTCAACGGCTCTGTGCTGCGCAGCCGCCTACTCGCCCTTGCCTCTGCGCTGCCCCAGTTTGGCGATGGCCTGAGGGAAGCTCTCCCCGCGGGAGCCATACCCGACCCGCAGCTTGCTCCCCCGCTCGAGGCCCCTATCCGCGTCGACCTGATCGGCACGCGTCCCTGGCTCGGCGTCCAAACCTGGACCCTTGCGCCCGTCGCCCGAACGCCGGCCCGCCGCAAACATCCTCACTGAGCAAACAAAGAGCCTAGCGCTTCAGCTCGACCGTATGCAGGGTGGTCCTCACCTCCGGCACGCTTCCGTCGTTCACCTGCACGGACTGCGGCTGATCCTCAAACACAACGCGCACCGAGTTGCTGGCATGGGCGGCAATCCTGAGCCGCTCCGTCTGGCTCGTTGTCACGCCACGAACCGTCACCGAAACGTCTGCGACCGCGTCCCCGTCGTTGCGAACTTCCACCGCCACCAGGTATCCCGCGCTCTTGCCCGGTTGCGCCGAGGACGCCCGCGGAGTCGCCGCAACGATCGTCAGGTCCGGCAGGCCGCGATCCCGATTGACCCAGTCATCGAAGAACCATGCCAGATCCTGCTTTGCCACAGCCTCAAGCGCCTGCTGAAACGCCTTTGCCTCGCCCTCGAGCTTCGGGTTCACGCTCACGCTGTGCCGCCACGTTGCCAGGCAGGCCCGCAGCACTGGATCACCCAGCAGCTCGCGCAGCTGCCAAAGCACCGACGCCGATTTCAGCCGCAGATACACCTCCGCAGTCGCTTCGGGCAGCGGTTCGCCCACGGCCTCTGGGTGCGCCGCGAGATCCGGCTCCGCCAGCGCCAGCAGCGCCGAGGCCTGCCCCAACTCGGCCAGCGCCGCCGGTCTGCCCGCCGTCCGCTCGGTCCAGAGCAGGCCCATCAGTTCCGGCAGCCCCTGATCGAGCCAGAGTGCCGGCCTTTGAACCTCTCCGCGCGCCGGACCGAACCAGGCATGCGTCAAGGGCGTCATCAACTCCGGGACAATGTGCGCATTGGACTGCCCGGGCTCCAACGCGAGCGCCAACAACCCCGCATCCTCAAACCGGTTTCCTGCATGGTCGAGCAGCAGCATCGGCATCCGCGGGGTCGGCCCCAGCCACTGCGCCAGAAGCGGCCGCACCTGCGCCGCCGCCGAACCGTAGCTCTGCACCGCCTCCGAACGCGCCGTCACCACCGCCAGCAGCTCGTCCTCGGTGGTCACCGCGGTCTGCGCCGTCAGAAACAGGCTTGGTGCTCGATATCCGACGTTCGCCGCAGGAAATTTCGCCGTGGCTACCCCGCGCGTCGCGTCGATCAGCTCGGTATCGGTGTCCGGCACGCGATCGAGCGGTTTCAGCTCGCCGTTGAAGATTACCCCGTTGGGCGGGTCGCCCGTGTACTCCACCGTCACCCTCAGCTCCATGGTCGCTGACAACCCGAGCAATCGCTGCCGAGCCTCTACCTGCACCAGCTGGTTGCTGTCGCCGAGCGTCGCCGTCGCTGCCGCCACCGGGTACCAGAGCACGTTGCCGAAGCCACGAATCGCCGTCGCTCCCGCGTCCGTGGTCGGGACGATAGCGTCCCAATCCTGCGCAGCGGCCCGGGCAGCAGGCACGCCCAGCACCTCCAATCGCTGCGCCGACTGCCGTATCTCCCCCGCATAGAGCACCGCCACTGTCATGGATGCGCCGGCGGCCAACGGCTCCTGCGGGGTCAGCACCGCCTCCTGCGCATATCCTGTGTGGTCCGTGTCGGTCGCAACCGGAGCCTGCGTAAACGCCACCGTCCGAAGCCCGGCCGGCGTACTAGCCGCGATGCTCTCCCACCGCAGCGAGCCGGAGATCTGCAACGGAAAACGTCGTAACGCACCCCCGCTCACGTTCCGCACTGTCAGCGTCGCCCGTGCCTCTTCCCTGCTCTCAGCCGGCGTCAAGTGCAAATCGAGTCGCGTCGCGGTGAGGAGGACTGCAGTCCGCTCGTCGTTAGTCACCGCAACTTTGGGCAACGCGTCCGGAGCCACCTCCAATTGAGTCGGAGCCGCCGATATCACCTTCCCCGGCGCCGGCTCCTGCCCCCGCAGCAGACCGCCAGCTAGCAGCAAAGCCGCCCACGCGCCGTTTCTTGCCCTGAACCTCATCAGCTCCCCAATCCCTTGCGCGGCTTCGCTGGAGCTTCCACCCGCACCGCCGCAGCGGGTCGCGTCCTCTGCCGCAGAGCCTCATACATCACCACCGCGCCTGCTACCGACACGTTGAGCGAAGACACACTGCCCGCCATCGGAATGCGCAGCAGGTGATCGCACGTCTTCTTGACCAGCTCATGCAAACCCGAGCCCTCGGCCCCCAGCACCAGGCAGCAGTCCCGGTCGAAGGGAAAGTCCGTGTAGTCCGGCGTCCCCCGTTCGTCAAGGCCGATGACCCAGACATTTGCCTTTTTCATCTGTTCGAGCGCTCGCACCAGGTTCGTTACCCGTGCAATCGGCACATGCTCGCTTGCCCCCGCGCTGGTCTTGGCGACGACGGCCGAGATGGGCGCCGTCCGCCGCTCAGGCAGCAGCACTCCGTCCACCCCCGCCCCGTCGGCCGAACGCAGCAGCGCTCCCAGATTATGCGGGTCTTCGACGCCATCGAGCGCCAGAAAAAATCTATGCGCAAACCGCCCCTTGGCACCCAGGAGATCCTCAATCGCCAGAAACTTGCGTTCCCGCACTGCGGCCACCACGCCCTGATGCGCGTCGCTCTTCGCCAGCCTGGTCAGCTGATCCTTTGTCTGCTGCGAGACCCGCACGCCAGCCACGCGGCAGAGCTCGAGGACCACCTCGTGCCGTGCCGTGCGTTCGCGCGCCATCAGCACGTATTCCAAGCGCCGTCCTCCCGCGCGCAACGCCTCTTCTACCGGGTGGAGGCCGTAAATCACTTCCATCCATCAAGTTTACGGCTAAACTAAAGTGAGCAGAACAGTTCCCGGTCCTGCAACTTTCCGCAAAACACCACCGTCTTGAGGAGTGTGACTATGGCGAGTACACTGGCGGCCCTCACCGCGCGTTCCCGGGATGAAGAAGCCGCGCGCCTAGAGCTGCTGCAGGCGGAGAACCTGGCCATCGCCCGCGGCCTCAAGCGCAACGATCCCGCCCTGCTCGACCACCTCATCGACGTCTACCAGCACCGTTTGCTGCGGTATCTGCTTTTCCTGACGGGGAAGCGGGAGGTTGCTGAAGACCTCTTCCAGGAGACCTGGATGCGGGTCCTGCTTCGTGGAGCGCAATACAACGGCAAAGCCCGCTTCGACACCTGGCTGTTCACCATTGCACGCAATCTGGTCATCGATCTTTCCCGCAAGCGTCAGATGGCGTCGCTCGACGAGATGAGCGACGCCGGAGATGACGAGCGGCCCTTCGAAGTGGCCATCGATGGCCCCTCCCCGCTCGAGCAGTTCGCCAGCCGCGAAGACCGCGCCGAGATCGCCGAAGTGCTTCTGCAGCTTGAGCCCAACTACCGCGAGGTCCTCACGCTGCGCTTCCATGAAGAGATGTCGCTCGAGGAAATTGCCGGCGTCACCCGTGCTCCACTCTCGACCGTCAAGTCACGCCTCTACCGCGCCCTGGCCGCCCTCAGGCCAGAGGTGGAGCGCCTGCGGCAGACGCATACCCAGGGGGTACGATGAGCCTTCCTGTCCGTCCTTCCTCTGCCGAGAGACCCGTTACGCCATTCAGCGTGATGGCGTCTGCTGCCATCGTCAATCGCACGCGCCGGGTCGTGCAAGAGCGCGCCAAGACGATCGAGGCACGCAAACAAACGTTTCGCAGCCTCTGGATTCCGCTCACGGTCAGCGGCGGCTTGCTCGTTGTCCTCGTCTGCGCCATCTGGAGCATCCTTGACCAGTACGAGCTCTCCCCCACCGGACTGCCCGACGCCAACCAGCAGATACTTGTCCTGATGATCTGGTGTCTGCCCATTTCCGTGGTTCTGCTTGCCGTCCTCTGGTTCCGGCGTGGCGGGTCCAGCGGATTCAAAGCCGATCACGAGAACAATGCACGATGAAACTCCCCTGGCAATCTGAGAATCAATCCGCCAACTTCAGCCGCACTGACGATGCTGCGTTGGTTCGGCAGCCTGGCCGCTCGGACGATCTTGGCATGATCCCTGCCTGGTCGATTGTGCTCGCCGTCGCCGCGTTCGCCGCCATGCAGTACCTCTTCCATGGCGTGCTTCCGCACCACAAGCACGAGATGCTGCCCATGCGGCTGCTGATGGGCTACTCGTGGGGTACCCTCGTGGCGAGCTACGTCCTGCTCGTCGGATACGTTAGCCGCGACGTGAAGCGACGCAACATGCCCGCGCCGCTCTGGATGCTGATTGTCATCATGATGCCCGGCGGCATCGGCGCGGTAGTCTACTTCCTTCTTCGCCAGCCCATGCTCTCGCGCTGCCCGCACTGCGCCACGGAAATTGCCTCCAGCTACCACTTCTGTCCGCAGTGCCAGTTCCAGATGGCTCCGGTCTGCGGCCAGTGTTTTCGCGGTGTGGAAATCACGGACGTCTTCTGCAAGCAGTGTGGCCACGACCTCCAGCAGGACGAATCGCCCGCTCGCCTCCGCGCGTATCGCGATTAGCATCCCCTTACCTGGCGCCACCTGACTACAATCCTTGAAGTGCCCCTACGCATCCTCATCGTCGACGACGAGCCGCTCGCCCGCCAGGAGCTTCAATACCTGCTCGAAACCACGGGCGATGTCGAGGTCGTAGGCACGGGCGCCAACGGCATCGAGGCCGTTGAACTTATCGATCTCCACGCTCCGGATGTCGTCTTCCTGGACGTCCAGATGCCTGGCCTCGACGGCTTCGGCGTCCTCAAAAAGCTGATGCACAACCAGACTCCGCTTCCTCAGGTCGTCTTTGCCACGGCCTACGACCAGTACGCCGTCCGCGCCTTTGAGGTCAACGCTGTCGACTACCTGCTCAAGCCGTTCGACCGCACGCGCGTCGCCCGCACGGTAGAGAAAGCCCGCGCTCGACTCCCGGCACCCACGCCGCTAGACACCGCCGCAAAACTCGATGCGCTGCTTCGTCTCGTGGAAGAGACCAAGCTGCCCGCGGCCGCCAGGGTGGGCACTGGCAAGGTGGTGGTTCGCGCGCATAACCGCCTCCTGCTGGTTGACCAGAAGGAGATCTGTTTTGCCTCTATCGACGAGGGCACCATCCTCGTCACCACTCCGACCGTCGCCGGCCAGTCCAACTGCCGCACGCTTGAAGAGTTGATGGACCTGCTTGACCCTGAAACATTCTGGCGCGCGCACCGCTCCTTCGTCGTCAACCTCCAGCACATCCATGAGGTCGTCCCCTGGTTTAAGTCCAGCTATCAGCTCCGCATGGACGACCCCAAGCGCACCGAAATCCCCGTCAGCCGCAACCAGACCAAGCGGCTTCGCGAGCTCTTCAATCTGTAAAGCGCAGCCGGATGGCTGTACGGAAGCGTGGTTCTCTAGGTACGCTGATGTCATGCCCTTCCTGCTCAAAACCGAACCCGAAAAGTATTCCTTCGACGACCTGCTGCGGGATGGCGAGACCGTCTGGGACGGCATCTCTAATAACCAGGCCCTGCTCTCGCTTCGCGGCATGAAGAAGGGCGAAAAGCTGGTCATCTATCACTCAAATACCGGGAAGGTTGTCGTCGGGACCGCCTCCGTCGTCTCGGTAGACGCCGCCGATCCCAAGAACCCGAAGGTCGTGATCAAAGCCGGCAAACGCCTGAAGCAGGAGAAGACGCTGGCGGAGCTTCGGGAGGCAGCTGTCTTTGCCGACTCGATCCTCTTCCGCCAGTTTCGGCTGTCGGTCGTCCCGCTCAGCAGCGAGCAGTACGACTTTCTTTTGGCCTAGGCTGCTATCCTGAACGACGAAGCTAGGAGTCCCAAGCAAGCATGATTGACCTGAAAGGCAAAGTCGCCGTCGTCTTCGGCCTGGCCAACAAACGCAGCATCGCCTGGGCCGTCTGCCAGAAACTCTCAGAAGCCGGCGCCTCGCTCGCCATCTGCTACCAGTCCGAGCGCCTGCAGCGCGATGCCGAAGCGCTCGCCGCTGAGCTGCCCGGCGCGAAAACCTTCCAGTGCGACGTTTCCTATGACGAGCAGATTGAGGCTGTTTTCGCTCGCATTGCCGAGGCGTACGCCACGGTACACATTCTCGTCCACGCCATCGGCTTCGCTCCGAACATCAAGAACACTGTCCTCAACACGCAACGCGAAGATTTCCGCATCGCTTACGACATCAGCGTTTACTCGCTCATTGCGCTCTCCCGCGCCGCGGAGCCGCTGATGACTGAAGGCGGAAGCATCCTCACGCTCACTTATTACGGCGCCGACAAGGTCTTTCCCAACTACAACAATATGGGCCCTGCCAAAGCCGCCCTTGAGTCGACCGTCCGCTACCTTGCCCACGACCTCGGCGCCAAGAACATCCGCGTCAACGCCATCTCCGCAGGCCCTATCAAGACGCTCGCCGCCCGCGGTATCGGCGATTTTTCGTCGATCCTCAACGCTGTCGAGCAGCGCTCTCCACTGCACCGGAATGTTGACGCGCTCGAAGTCGGCAACACGGCCGCCTTCCTCTCAAGCTCGCTCGCCAGCGGCATCACCGGCGAGATCACCTTCGTCGACTGCGGCTTCAATACCACCGGCATTTAGCACCAGGAGAAAACAATGAAGCTCAGTGAACTGCTGCTGCCCGAACTCGAAGCCGAGATCGGCAAAACACGCAAAGTCCTCGCCAACGTGCCGGACGGCCAGAACGACTTCAAGTCGCATGAGAAGTCGATGCCACTCAGCCGTCTCGCCGGCCACACTGCCGAGTTAGCCGGCTTCGTCGGAGTCATTCTCACCCACGCGAACGTGAACGCCGGCGGCCCCGATGATCCGCGCAAGATCCTTCGCATGGAGACCAAAGACAAGCTGATGGCAGACTTCGAAGAGCTCGCCGCGAGATCTGTCGAAGCGCTCAAGAACACCTCGGACGAGGCCTTCGCCGAGACCTTCACACTCAGCCGCCAGGGAAATACGGTCTTCTCCATGCCGCGCTATCAGGCGTATCGCAACGCCGCCCTAAACCACATGATTCACCACCGCGCCCAGCTCGGAGTCTACCTGCGCCTGATGAACGTGCCTGTCCCCAGCACCTTCGGCCCCACGGCCGATGAGAAGTAGCTAGGGCCGCTTGTAGATTACGCCGTTCTTCATCACGAACCCCACCTTCGTCACGACTGAAATATCCTTTGTTGGATCTCCCGGTACAGCGATCACGTCCGCGTAGAAGCCAGGCTTCAGCTCGCCGATCTGCTCCTCCCACCCCAGCAGCCTGGCACCGTTGATCAGGTTTGCCTTCAGCACGTCCGGCGCGGACATCCCGTACGAGACCATTAGCTCCAGCTCCCGCGCCTGCGTTCCATGCGGAAACGGCCCCACATCCGAGCCGACCGCCATCGGTACCCCTGCCGCAAGCTGTTTCTTGAACTCCGCCGCGTGAAACGCCTGTTCGGCCCTGCGGTGCGCGGCAGCTTCGGGCGAGGCCGCGTGATCCGCGAAGTACTCGCTGATGGCGAAGGTTGGCACCGCCGGTATGCCTTTATCTCGCATCATGCGCATGGTCTGATCGCTCAACTGATAGGCGTGGTCGACCGACATCACCCCAGCCGCGACCGCGTAGCCGGTGCCAGGCTCGCCCGTGGCATGCACCGCGACCCCGTGTCCCGGCCGCGGGTCGAACCGCGCAGCCTCCGTCACACCCGCCCGCAGCTCGGCCTCCGTGTACTGGTACGGAGTCGAGAACACACCGTCCGCGAAGTGGTCTCGCCCGGTCTCATACATCTTGGTGAAGTCCGCGCCTTCCTTGCGCTGCTCGCGGATGACCTTCACGATCTCGTCGGCCGAATCCGCATAGTCAGCGTTCGACAGAATATGCTGCGCGGGGTTGTAGTGGATCGCATCCTCATGGCCGCCCAGCAGGTCGATCGCGTTGCCGCTCATGCGCATTCTCGGCCCCGGAAACAAGCCGCTGTTGATTGCCTCGCGCACAGCCGTATCGGCCGAGCCCGCGCCTTCGGTCCCCATATCGCGCTCCGCCGTAAAGCCCGCCATCAGATCCGCGCGAGCCGCATCCATGGCAATCAACGTCCGTTGCGGCACAGACTCCTCCACCGTCTGCAAATCCTCTGCGCCTACATGAAGGAAGAGGTGAACATGTGCGTCGATCATGCCCGGCATCAGCGTCATGTTGCCAAGGTCGATCGTCTCGGCGTTGGCTGGCGGAGGTCCGGCAACGATGCGGCCTCCCTCGACGACCACCAGTCCAGGCGAGACCAGCCGCCCGGCTCGCACATCGAGCATATGCGCCGCGCGTAGCACCACGGGACGCGCCGTATCCTGTGCCGCTGCCCCGAACGAAGCCAACAGAACTGTCCAACCCAGCGAACATTTCTTCATGGTTTGCAGAATAGCGCACCCAGTCCGTACGCGGGCCATTCGCATTCCTGCATCCATACCGTGGAGCATTCTTGAAGTAAAAGACTGGAACAGGAGATTGAATGAAAGAATCACTCGTCGTCGCACATGTTGCACCCACGCTCCTTGGTGTGAGCGCGGGCCTGCGTTCGTTTACCCCTATTGCCGTAACTGCGTGGTTCGCGTACCAGGGCAAGCTTCCGTTAAAGGGCACCTGGGCTGCGTGGGTTGCGCATCCCGCCTGCGTCGGCCTTACGACCGCAGCAGCAATCGGCGAATACGTCGGAGACAAGCTGCCCAACACGCCGAACCGAACCGATCCGGTCGCGCTCTTCGGACGCCTGACACTGGGAGGGCTGGTGGGTGCCATTGTCGCCACGGCGCTTCGCCGGCCGGTGTGGGGCGGAGTTGCCATCGGCGCGCTGGGCGCTGCCGTGGGAACGTACGGCGGCTTCTACGCAAGACAAGGCCTGACGAAAAACGCCGGCGCTCCGGACCTGCCAGTAGCACTGAGCGGCGATGCGGCAGCGATCGCGCTTGCGGTGCGCAGCCTCAATCGACTCATCGCCTGAGCCCAAACCCGTATCCAAACCGAGAGGGCGATCAGCCTGCCTTCTCGGTCAGCTCCGCCCATCGCTGGTAGAGCCCGTCTGCCTCTTCCTGAGCCTGCTCCATCTCGTGCAACGCTTTGGTCAGCGCTTCGGCATTGGTCGCAACCGATGGATCATCGAGCACATCCCGCGCCGCATTGAGGCGAGTTTCCGCATCGTCCACTTTCTGCTCAATGGACGCATACTCGCGTGCTTCCAGGTACGAGAGTTTCTTCTTGCTCGTGCCGTTCGCGCTGACACCTGGGCCGGCGCTGCCCGGCGAAGGCGCGATCGCCTCTTCCACCTTCTCCCCGCGCCACTGCTCCCATTGCGAGTAGTCCCCGAAGCGCTGAGCGCCGCCCTTGCCATCGAGCCCGAGCACCACCGTCGACACGCGATCGAGCATAAACCGGTCGTGCGTTACCAGCACCAGCGCGCCCGTGTACTCGAGCAGGCTCTCTTCCAGAATCTCAAGCGTTTGAATGTCAAGGTCGTTAGTCGGCTCGTCCAGCAGCAGCAGGTCCGCCGGCTCAAGCATCAGCTTGGCGATAAGCACGCGCGCTCGCTCGCCTCCGCTCAGCCGCTCGACGGGCTGGTTCAACTGCTCGCTGGTAAACAGAAACTTCGCTGCGTAGCTGGCCACGTGCACTACGCGACCCTGGTACACGACGGAGTCCGAGTCCGGCGCCAGCGCCCGCCGCAGCGTCACTGCCTCATCGAGCTCACGCGTCTGTGAAAAATAAACCGTCTTCAGGAACGCAGCCTTCTTGATCTCGCCGCGAGTCGGCTGGATCTCCTCGCGCAGCAGACGCAGAATCGTCGTCTTCCCGCTGCCGTTCGGCCCGACCAATCCCACCCGCACGCCATTCGTGATCAGGAAGCTCAGGTCATCCACGATGGTCCGCGCCGTCGGCCCTTCGCCCAGCACGCACTGCACGTGGTCGAACTCGACCAGCCGCTTGGTTTGCCGCTCGGTTGCTGAAAAGTCGATTCCGGCTGACGCCGTCTGCGTCCGCTGGTTGACCTCCTTGAGTTGCCCGATCAACTCGTTCGCGCTGTCGATGCGCGCTTTTGATTTTGTCGTGCGCGCTTTCGGCCCGCGTCGCAGCCAATCCGTCTCAATCTTCACCCGGTTTTTCAGCGCATCCTGCAGCTTCGACTGTGCCTCCAGGTACTGCTCCTTGCCTTCGAGAAACTTCGTGTAGTTCCCCTTCACCCGCAGCAAGCCCTCGGCGTAGACGCGGTTCAACTCAACCATCTCCGTCGCCACATTTTCGAGAAAGTAGCGGTCGTGCGAGACCATGACGCATGCAAAAGGAGCCGCCCGCAGCGTCTCTTCGAGCCACGCGATTCCGGCCAGATCCAGGTGGTTGGTCGGTTCGTCGAGCAGCAGGATATCCGGCCCGCTCACCATCGCCTCAGCAATCGCCAATCGCTTGCGCCAGCCACCTGAAAGCGTGGCCGCCTCAGCCGTCGTCTCCGGAAAGCCGACCCGCCCACTGGTCTCGCGCAGTTTGCCTTCGCGCTCGGCTTCGGCCACGTTGCCGGCAATCAGCGCGCGCTCCAGCACATCGCGCACCGTTAGCCCGGCAGCAAACGTCGACTCCTGCCGGATGTAGCCGATGCGCGCCCGCTTGCGCGTCGCCACTTCCCCGGCATCCGGGTCTTCTTCCTGGGCCAGCACCTTCAGCAGCGTCGACTTGCCAGCGCCGTTCGGCCCAATGAGCCCGATGCGATCGCCGTCTGAAACTGTAAAAGAAATATCGTCAAATAAGGGAACCGCGCCGAAGCGCTTCGAGATGCCCTGAGCATTCAGAATGGGAGGCATACCCTAGTTTAGCCTCTGGCTTCGCTTTCAGAGCTTTCCACTCTCGCTTACAACGGCTGGTCTGAAGAGAGGAGACGAAAGCACGCGGGCGCTGCTTACTCGAGATCAAACTCTCGCAAAGGCCGTTCCGTGACCGGGCTCTCCTTGGCTTTTTTCATGGCTTCCGCAAACTTCCGCGCCAGCACGTCCTCGCTGTTCTTCTGCGCCGCCATCGACTGCGCAAAAACCGACTCGCGCCGCGCGTCGGCCTCCGCAAGCGCCTTTTTGGCTTGGCCTAAATCCTCGAATGTCTTCTTGCGCGGCGCAGCTGTGTGCGCGATGACGGCGCGCGTTACAGGATCGATCTTCAACACGCCCAGACACTCCGGGCACATTACTTCGAAAGCTTCGTCTCTCAATCCCATGGCCAAACCGTCCGTAAGCTGCTCTACCAGATTCTAGTCCGCCGCTTCCGTTTGCGGGTGAGTGAGAGAATCATTGCAACCTTCCTCGTCACGGGTGTAGTCTCATCCTCAGAATGTCAGGGCACTTCATCCCGACCGCAACGCGATTTAGCTACCGCAGCTATTGGTGCCTTCTGCGGCTGCGGATGATTCGGGTGTGCGTCTCTTGAACGAGTAACCGGCACATTCCTCCTCTTCCTCCCAGCCGCGACCACACAGGTCGCGGCTTTCGTTTGCTCCGTACCATCTCCACTCCTGAAAGGAATTTCCAATGATCGGCAACGTCCTCCAAGCTGACCCAACCAGGCTCTCTCCAGCTACTGCGCCCGCCGATGTCCGGCGAATCGTCCTGATGGGCTACATGGGTGCGGGGAAAACTTCGGTGGGCCGACTACTTGCCCGCCAACTGCAATGGACATTCCTTGATCTTGACGCGCACATCGAACTTCGTAGCGGAGCGTCGGTCCCGGAACTCTTCGCACGATACGGGGAAGCCCACTTCCGGCGTCTGGAATCGAGCGCGCTGGCCAATGCGCTCGCGCCAACGGGCACGGTGCTCGCGCTTGGTGGAGGCACGCCGGAGGCCCTGACCAACCGCCTTCTGCTGGAACAAACTCCCGGAACGCTGTTGATCTACCTCGAAGCTCCATTCCCGGTACTCTATGATCGTTGCATGCTCCAGACCTTCGCCGCGCCGGAGCACCTGCGGCCTGTCCTCACCCATCCCGCTGAAGCCGAGACACGTTTCCGCGCGCGCGTGCCGTTTTATCGGAGGCTGGCCCAGCACACCGTCGCGACCGGCCAGCAAGACGCGGCAGAGACCGCCGAGGCCATCCTGTGGCTACTTCAACGGCTGCCAGACGCAGCGAAGTAACGGAGCGATGCGAAAATTTAGGCCTACCTTCTTCCGCTTGCAGGTTGAGTGCATCCTAGGATGGAAGTAACCTACATCCCTCGCTGCAGGAGTCGAACGTGTCTACCTTGCCTCAAGTTCGAAGCTCCTACCCGCCCACGAGTACTCTGGCGCCGCCCTCCGCCGCAGGCGAGAAGCGGGCCGCAACTCGCGGCAACATCATCTTCTGCTTCGCGGTCTTTCTGCTGCTGGCTTTGTGCTACAAGCTCAGCAAAGAGCTTGAGATCATCTATGTCTCCGCCTTATTCGCGGTCGTTTTAGGACCCGCCGTCAAGTGGGTCACCAGCCGCAGCATTCGCGGTTATAAGCCATCTCGTGCCGTGGCGGTCCTGCTGTTATTGGTAGCTGCGGTCGTGGTGCTTGCCCTCTTCTTCACGATCGGCCTACCTCCCGTGGTTCGAGACCTGCGCGGCTTTCTGGTTGATCTCCCGGCGCGTATTCCCGGTCTGATTGCGAAGCTTAAGAAGCTGCCGATGGCTGATAAATTCGGCGTGGATGAGCTCGGCGCAAAAGTAGAAAATTTCGCAGGTGCAGCGGGAGCGTATCTCTTTAGTTCACTTCCGCTTTGGCTTTCCCATATCTTCGACATACTCACGGCTGTCTTCCTTTGTATCTACTTCATCCTGGAAGGCGATCACGCTTACGAATTCTTTCTCTCCATCGTGCCGGCTCCAGACCGCCCGCGGTTGGACGGAACGCTAAAAAAAGCTGAGCTGAAGATGAGCAAGTGGCTCTTTGGACAGGGCCTGCTGATGCTCAGCATTGGCGTATGCTCACTGATCGTCTTCGGCTTTCTGCATGTCCGATACTTTGTGCTGCTCGGTGTGATGATGGGTTTGTTCAACATCATTCCCATCGCTGGAGCTGCTTTCAGCGTCTCGCTGGCTTTGATCAGCGCGTCGCTCGACTCATGGCCGAAGATGTTCGGCGTCCTTATCTTCTACCTCATCTATGTGAACCTGGAAAATGCAGTGCTCACTCCTCGTATCATGCGATCTTCGGTCAACCTGATGGGATTGACAGTCCTGGTAGCTTTGCTGATCGGCACCGCGCTCGCCGGAATCGTAGGTGCGCTGGTCGCCGTGCCCACAGCCGCGCTAATCTCCGTTCTCCTCGAGGAATATGCTGTCCAGCATTGACGTTCACGCCGCGGCGAGGAAGCGGTGAGTACTCCCACGTTTGCCTCGCCGGAGCGTCGCTCATTTGTCCCTCTCGTGGTCGCTGTGCTGGCTTCGGCACTCGCGGCGTTGCTCACCATTCACTTCTTTCCCAGAACTTCGGTAAAGGTGGAAACTCTCCACACTGACCTGCTTCCGACCACTACCGTGTACAAGGCACAATCGATCGTGGTGGGGCAGAATGAAGTCGCACAGACGCTCTTTGTTGCTTCCACTCTCCGCATTGAAAACGGGATGCATACGCCAGTCTACGTCGACAATGTTTCGCTTACGCTCACCGATTCAACCGGCGCAGAGCTTACCGAACGAGCGCTCAGCAAACAGGACATCGCCTCTGTGGAGCAATCGCTTCCCAAGCTGAAAACGCTGGTGCAGGCGTCGCCGCTTACAGACGCTCCGATCGAGCCAGGCAAGTCCGCCCAGGGTGTCAGCGTGTTCAGCCTCAATCTTCCGCAGAGCCTCTGGGACGCGCGTACGTCGGCTGTCATCAAAATCGACCTATATCATCAGCAAAGCGTCTCAGTCACGCTCCCGAAGCCTTGAAACGTCTATGACCCGACGTCGCTGGATCGCCGATACCTTCTCCCCGGAAACCGGACACCCGACCCATGCTGCGCTCACCGGCGATCAAGCCGCACATCTCGCGCGTGTCCTCCGAGCCGAGCGCGGCCAGATCTTCGACGTCGTTGCCGGCGGCTTTCTTCACCGCGCCGAAATTATCTCGGTGTCCCCGGACCGCGTCGAGTTCATCCTGCGGGAAGAGCTCGAGTCCGACGCCGCGCTTCCGCTGCATCTCTATTTGGCTGTCTTCAAGTTCGACCATTTCGAGTGGGCCGTTGAGAAGGCTACCGAGCTTGGCGTGGCACGCATCACTCCAGTCCTGGCCCGGCGTACCGAAAAGCATCTGGCCCAGGCGGCCGCTAAGCGCGTTGAACGCTGGCGACGGATCGCGCATGAAGCTTCTCAGCAGTCACGCCGCACCCAGGTCCCGGAGATCGCGACGCCCATGCCGCTGAAGCCTGCGATCGAGGCGGAACAGGCGACCCTTCGCGTCCTGCTCAGCGAGACGGAACAGACGGTCACCCTTCGCGAGGCGCTCGGCCCGGGCGTTAATATAGCAAGCGAGCTGGCCTTAGCCATAGGTCCTGAAGGCGGCTGGACCGCGGACGAGATGGCTCTGTTTACGGAACATGCCTGGACCCACGTCACGCTCGGCCCGCGCATCCTGCGCGCCGAAACAGCTGCTATTGCCGCCGTCGCGATTGCGGGAGCAGCGCTCGCCTCTTAGCTGAAAATGTCCTTCATCTTATCCAGCAGCCCGCGCGAGTGCGGCTCATTTTCGACCACCATCGTCTCGCTTAGCTGCCGCATTAGGTCCTTCTGCTTACCGGTCAGCTTGCTCGGCGTTTCCACTCGAACCTCCACGATCAAGTCGCCCTTGCCTCGCTCATTCAGGTGGGGAACGCCCTTGCCACGCAGCCGGAACTCGCGTCCACTCTGCACGCCCTCCGGAATTTTGATCGACTCCCGGCCCTCGAGTGTCTCGATCTCAAGCTCGGTTCCAAGCGCCGCCTGCGGAAACGAGATCGGCATCATGCAATGCAGATCGTCTCCGTCCCGCTCGAAGAATTTGTGCTTTTTTACCGCGAGCACGACGTAGAGATCGCCTGAAGGGCCGCCATAGCGCCCCGCTTCGCCTTCACCTGTATACCGAATCCGCGTGTCCTGCTCGACGCCCGCCGGCACCTTGACGAGTAGCGTGTGCTCCCGCTCGACCGTCGTCTGGCCGTTGCAGGTCTTGCAGGGGTCGGTGATGAGCGTACCGGTTCCACCGCATTGCGGGCAGGTGCGCGCCACGGAAAAGAAACCCTGCTGGAACCTCATCTGGCCGGCTCCCTTGCACTGCGGGCAGGTCGTCGGCTGCTTGCCCCTGGCCGCGCCGGTGCCTCCGCAGTCGGTACAGGTTTCCGCCCGGCGTACGGTAATCTCCCGCTCCACGCCGAAGACCGCCTCGGTAAACTCGAGCGAGAGGTCGTAGCGGAGATCGCGTCCGCGCTGGACCCGCGAACCTTTGCGATTGCCGCCCATGTTAAACATCTCGCCGAACAAATCGCCGAAGATGTCTCCAACGTCCTGCCCGCCAAAGCCTCCACCCTGGAACGGACTGCCTCCTCCGCCGCCGCCCTGAAAGGCAGCGTGCCCATAGCGGTCGTAGGCGGCGCGCTTTTCCGGATCGCTCAGCACCGAATACGCCTCAGAGCACTCCTTGAATTTCGCTTCAGCCTCGGGATTGTTCGGATTGCGGTCCGGGTGGAACTGCATCGCCAGCTTGCGATACGCCGTCTTCAGCTCCTGGTCGGATGCAGTCTTGCTCACGCTGAGCAACTCGTAGTAATCGATTTTGGTCACGTTCGCTGATGCCATCTCTTGTCGGTTCCCGCTTTGTGGGTTTCAGGGTTCGTGGGGTGCGAGACTCAGTCGTTCACCTGTGCTGCATTGGCCGCAATTCTGACCATCGCAGGACGCAGCAGGCGTTCGCGGATCTTGTAGCCGCGCCGAATCTCTTCGAGGACCTGGTGATCCGGATGCTCGCTGGTTTCGATGCTGCCCAACGCCTCGTGGATGCGGGGGTCAAACTGGGTGCCGACGGTCTCGACCGCGGTCACGCTCAGCCCCTTTAGCGCCTCTTCCATCTGCTTCAGGATCAGCCCGACTCCGCTGCGCAACTGGTCCACGGTGCCTTCTGCCTTCAGCGCGAGCTGGAAGTTGTCCATCACACCCAGGAAGGGCTCGACCGTGTTGCCGATCGTGTACTCGCGGGCATCGGCGCGCTCTTTGGCCTCGCGCTTACGTGCGTTGTCGAACTCCGCTTGCAGCCGCGCCAGGCGATCCGTCATCAGGTCCCGCTCGCCCCGCAGCTGCGCAATCTGCGCCTCGTACGCCACGCTGCGGTCGGCCTCCGAGCCAGGCTCCGGCTCCGCGCTCTCGTATACGCCTTCCATGCCCGCTTCCATCTTGTCGACTGTGGCTGTCGTGCCGAAATTCTGGTCCAACCCGTCCTTTACTTCACTCACGGTTTCATCTCCAGTCTTGTTCTTTTCTGCGTCCATACCATTGTTGCCGATGCCGGCCCATCGCGTCACCCTGTCCCAGCTTTTACTGCGCATGCTGCCTGACCTCACCCCTCTGCTCACCGCATCCTGAACGCCTGTCGCTCAACCACCTGCGCCAGGTAGCCGACTTCGGTCATCGTGCGTTCGTAGCGCATCCGCTTCGGCCCAATCACCGCGATCGTTCCGCAATGCTCTCCCGAAAGCCGCGCCGGAGCAGCAATCAGTACCAGCCCAGCCATCTCCGGCGCCTGCTCCTCCAGGTCGAACACCACCCGCACACTCTCCTGACGCGCGTCGATGTATGCGTTCAGCAAAGTGACCAACCTCTGCTTCGCCTCAAGCGCACCCAACATCTCCCGTAGATGCTCCCGATCCTCGACGCCGTTGATCGGCTGCGCACCCACCAGGTTTGCCACGCCCTCTACATAAATCGTCTGCCGCGTACCGGTGGCGTTTGGAACCGCCTGCGCCCAAAGCTGTTCCACATAGTTCATCAGCTTGTGATACTGCTGACGCTCATCTTCGACGCGCTGCCGCAACTCCGCGCGCACCCGTTCGATCTCCCAGCCGCGAAAATTTTCATTAAGGAAGTTTCCGGCTGTCTCGAGCTGCGTCTGCGACAAGTCCGTGTCGAGCGCCAGCACCCGGTCGCGCACCATGCCTCCGCGCGTCACCACCACGGCCAGGACCCGCAACGCCCCAAGCCGCGAAAAATGCACATGCTCCAGCTGATCCCCACCCGGCATGGCCGCGATCGCGACCCCTACGCCACTTGAGAGCGTGGCCAGCACATGGCTTGTCCGCTCGAGCACCGCCTGCGTCCCGGCCACATCGGCGAAGTGCGCGTCGATCTCATTGCGGCTGTGCTCGGAAAGCGCATGGGTGTGTGTCGGCGCAAGCGAATCGACAAACAACCGGAATGCCCGCGCGGTCGGAATGCGACCCGCCGAGGTGTGCGGCTGCTCGAGCAGTCCGGCCTCGGTGAGCGCCACCATCTCGCTGCGCACCGTCGCCGGGCTTGCACTTGCCGTACCGATCTGGCTGGCAATCGTGCCTGAACCCACGGGTTCCCCGGTCTCGATGTAGCGAGCGACGATGGTCATGAGGATTGCCCTTTGACGCCCGGTTATATCCGCCACCGTGAAAACTCCCATAGAAAGAGTTTACGCTGGCCGTCAAGGGTCCAGCGAACCTTCTAACTGATCTCCAGCACGTCGCTCTCTCCCTCAGCCACCCGCTCCGCCGCCGCAATCACCTTCTCGGCCACAGCGAAAAACGCCCCGCCCAGCTCGCTCCCCGGCCCGGCGAGCGCCACCGGCATTCCCGTGTCGCCACCCTTGCGCACCGCGGGATTGAGATCTACCGATCCCAGAAACTCCAGCCCAAACTGCGCTGCCGTCCGCTCCGTGCCACCGGCCCCAAACACATCGAGCAGCGTGCCATCCGGCATGCGCATCTGCGACATATTCTCGACCATCCCCAGCACTTCCACCTTCACCTGGTGAAACATCTCAAGCGCCTTCCGCGCATCCTGCAACGCCACGCTTGAGCCGGTCGACACCACCACCGCCCCTGTCAGCGGCACGGTCTGTACCAGCGAGATGACCACGTCGCCCGTGCCCGGGGGCAGATCGACGATCAGGTAATCTAGCTCGCCCCACTCCACCTGCTGCAGGAACTGCCGGATGATCTGGTGCAGCATCGGCCCGCGCATCACCATCGGCTTGTCGCCCGGAGAGATCAGACCCACCGAGATGCACTTCACCCCGTGCGACAGAATGGGCTCGATGCGGTTCTCCCCGACGACGTTCGGCTGGCGCGACACGCCCAGCATCATCGGCACATTCGGCCCATAGATGTCGGCGTCGATCAGACCTACCCGATAGCCCATCTTGCCTAACGCGACCGCGAGATTGACCGCGACGGTCGTCTTACCAACGCCGCCTTTGCCGCTGCCGACGGCGACGACATGGTTAATTCCTGGAAGCGGGGTAGGTCCTTGCTGTGGTGCTTGCGGTGGTGCCATGTATTCTCCTCTAGCTATTTCTCCTGCATTCCATTGGCTGGAGCCATGGTTGCGGCAGAGCGCTTGAACTCAAAAGCGGAGTAAACCTTTGTTTTGCCGCCGCTGACGATCTCCCAGACATAAGAAAGGGTCTCCGGCTGCAGAGTCACTGCCACTCGATTCACGACTACGTGTTTCACATGCCAGTAATTTTGTTGATTAGATGTCTCAGATGCCACCAGAGTTCCGAAACCGGCTTGCGCGAACGCAGCAAGACCGGGAGTATCAAAGAGTCGTTCAGACTCTAATCCAAAATGCATCAGCATCTTCGCATCGGTGGGAGACAGAACGATAAATTTGCTGATTCTCTCAAATTTCTTCTCGCCCGGATGGCCAAAGATATAGTCCCACCGCATTCGCGCTTTGGCCTTCTCTTCAGTGACTGTTATGAAGACATCTGTGGGCAACTTGTCAGGATTGACCACAATCTTTCCCGTCCAGTAACCGAGAAAGTTGCGGTAAGGATCATCTTTCCACTCCGCTACCGCCGTTGCCTGCCCCTGCAAAGGAAGGCACAGGCAAACCACTAAAACCGCGGCCGCACATGTTTTAGCATGCCGAATCGCACGAACATAGCAGGCCTTACAGATGCCAATTCACCGTCAACTCGTCCCGCAGCCGCTTGCGCCGCAGCGTCTCCCCGGCGCGCATCTCGCGGCGACGTCCGGCGTCCTCATACCGCCGCCGCTGGTGATCCGTTTCAAGCTCCAGCTGCGGCACCACCAGCGGTTCGCCCGCCCGGTCGACCGCCACAAACGTGATGTATGCCGAGCTCACATGGCGCAGCTTCTGCTCGCGGACATCTTCCACCATCGCCTTCACGCCCACCTCCATCGAGGTCCGAAACGCGCGGTTTACGCTCCCTTTCAGGATCAGCAAGTCGCCCACATGCACCGGCGCCACGAAATCCAGGTGGTCCATGGAGGCCGTGACGGTAAACGCCCGAGCATGGCGCGAGGCCGCCATCGCCCCGGTCAGGTCCATGAACTGCATCAGGCGACCGCCAAACAGGTTTCCCAGGGCATTCGCATCGGCCGGGAAGATTATTTCGCTGCGCTCGGACTGCGACTCGCTTACCTTTCTCGTCACACCGGAAGGAATCATGATTTCAGTGTACCGGGTAGACGCTGCCTGGCTTGCCATGCCCGCCTGCACCCGGCAACATAATAGAGATGGACAGAATTGCGACTCTCTCGGAGATCCTGCGTCAGAACCCGGCCGACACCTTCGCCCGTTACGGCCTGGCGATGGCTCTGGCCTCCGCCAACCAGCCCGAGTCGGCGCTTGACGAGTACAACTCCATTCTCGCCAGCTCGCCGAACTACGTGCCCGCGTACCAGATGTCGGCTCAGCTGCTGCTCCAACTCGGGCGCATGGACCAGGCCCGCGAACGCCTGCAGCAAGGACTGGCCGTCGCAGAACGAACCTCCAACGCCCACGCTGCATCAGAACTAGCGGCAATGCTTGATGGCGTGTAACAAGCAAATGCATAAGCCGCATATTTTGTGTCCTCGAACGAACGTCGTCCGCTAAAGAGGAACATGGCTTCGTTTCAGGAGACTTCCCTTGACTCATCGGCGGCCCCAAGTATTGTTGCTCTGGACCTTTTACGCCTTGGCGACCCTGCAGTTTATCCGCTTTTACGTCATCAGCACACACTTTTACCTTAACCTTCCTGCTTACCTGAGCGGTCATGAACGCCTGCCCTTCCAGGAGCGCGTTCTGCCCATTGCCATTATGTGGCCCATCCAGCACTCTGCCTGGATGATGAGGGCCGTCTCGCGCCCCGCCAGCTTCGATCCAGCGATCAAGTCTGCCGCCACCCCGCAAACCTTGGGGTTCTACGTCGTAAGTCTCCTCTCATTCACCATCGCCGGCTTCTATGTGACGCGCCTATACAGCGCCGTTACCCGCAGCGGCCTGCTCCGCATGCTGGTGTACCCGGCGTTCCTGGTCGTCTCGCTCTGGACCTACGTTATTCACATTGACGCAAACTACTCGTACCCCTACGACCTTCCGTCGCTCGCCTTCTTTACCGCCGGGCTCTACTACATCTACACACGGCGTTTCTGGCCGCTCGCGGCTGTCGTGATCCTCGGTACCTTCAACCGCGAAACGACGCTGTTCCTGATCGGGATCTACCTCCTGGACGCCGCCTCCACCGGAACCACAGACCGGGCATTTTCGCTGCGCAGCCGCTTCACCTTGAGAAACCTTCCTTGGGTGCGAGTCGCTCTGCTTGCCTTGTTCTGGATCACAATCAAAGCTTTTCTCGCTCACACATTCGCGCATAACAGCCGCGCTGAAGACTACATCCGGGTCAAGGAAAACCTGCTCCGCCTGAAGCCGCGCCTTCTGCCGACGCTGCTCAACATCTGCGGCTATCTGCTGCCGATCGTTTGGGTGATGCGCCACCGGCTCAGGCCGATTCGCTTCGCCAACTACCTCTACATCTTCCCGGCATGGATTGCCGTCATGTTTGTCAGCGGAGTCATACTGGAAACGCGCATCTACGGCGAGCTTTGCTCTTTCGCCAGCGTCGCCGCCATTTTACTGCTCGAAGAACATATACGCCGCGCCTACGGCACGACAAGCGACGACCAGTCCGACTTCCTGGATGACGCCGGACTCACTCAACAGCATGCCGGGGAGCCGGAAACCCAGGCCGCATAGCCGCCGCTTGCCTTCGACCTCACCAAAGACGCAGGCCTACGCTTACAATTCCCCCACCGTGACCATCTATACTTGATCTATGGCGAACTCAGCATCTCTGCCCTCGACTCTTGGCGCACTCCGCAACTCCCAGTACACCCCGGCCTCGGTCGCTCGCTCCGTCAAGGATGAGCTCCGCGACAATCTGATTGCGCGTCTGCGCGAGACCGCCAAGTCCAAGGAGTCGCTCTTCCCCGGCATTGTCGGCTATGACGACACCGTCGTCCCGCAGATCGTCAATGCCGTGCTCTCCCGGCACAACTTTATCCTGCTCGGTCTGCGTGGGCAGGCCAAGTCGCGGATTCTGCGCGCCCTGACGCACTTGCTCGACCCCTTCTCGCCCTACGTCGCCGGCTCTGAGCTCCGCGACAATCCGTACGCTCCGCTTAGCCGCTTCTCGAAGAACCTTATTGCCGAGCGTGGAGACGATACTCCCATCGCCTGGATGACGCCTGAAGATCGCTACATCGAGAAGCTCGCCACCCCTGACGTGACCGTGGCCGATCTCATCGGCGACGTCGACCCGATCAAGGCCGCGCGCAGCGGACAGGAGCTCGGCTCTGAGCTCACCATGCACTACGGCCTGCTGCCCCGCGCCAACCGCGGCATCTTCGCCATCAACGAAGTGCCGGACCTCGCCGGCAAAATTCAGGTTGCGCTCTTCAACATCATGCAGGAGGGCGACGTGCAGATTAAGGGCTACCCCGTCCGGCTGGAGCTCGACGTAGCTATTGTCTTCTCCGCGAACCCCGAAGACTACACGGCCCGCGGCAAGATCGTCACACCGCTGAAGGACCGCATCGGCTCCGAGATCCGCACTCATTATCCCGAGTCGATTGAAGAGGGTATCTCGATCACCGAGCAGGAGGCGTGGACCGCGCGCTCCTATGCCACTGATCAGACCATCCAGCAGATCGAGATTCCCTACTACATTCGCCAGATCGTCGAGCAGATCGCCTTTGCCGCGCGCGACGACAAGAAGGTAGACAAGCGCAGCGGAGTCTCGCAGCGCCTGCCCATCTCTACCATGGAGCTCGTCGTCTCGAACGCCGAGCGGCGCGCCCTTATCCATGGTGAGAGCCTCGTCGTTCCTCGCGTCGGCGACATTTACGCAGCACTCCCGGGCATCACCGGCAAGATCGAGCTTGAGTACGAAGGTGAAATGAAGGGTGCCGACACCGTTGTCCGCGAGATCATTCGCGGAGCCGTCGCCGGCATCTTCGACCAGCACTTTCCCGCGGTCAACACGCAGCAGATTGAACAGTGGTTCAACCTTGGCGGCACCGTCCAGCTCAATGACACCCAGCCTTCCGCTTCCTCGCTTACCGAGCTCCGGCAGATTCAGGGACTCTTCGACAAGCTCGCTCCGTTTCACATCAACGCCAAGTCAAGCCCCGAGCTTGCCGTGAGTGCCGCCGAGTTCCTTCTCGAAGGGATGACCGCGCATAAGCGCATCAGCCGCTCGGAAGAACGGAGCTTCTCGGCGGCCGAGAAGAAGCAGCGCAACACCGATGCGAGCCAATTCGCGGAGCGTGTCCGCGAGCGCGACTTCGAGGATCCAAAGTCCCGCTCCCGCCGCGGCTTCAACTAGATTGGAACGCCTGCATAAGTAAGACCCGAAGAGCCACTCTCTTCGGGTCTTTGTCTTTCTCGTAACTCGACTAACGCTTCAGAGAATTTCCAAAGGTCACCGTCAACAGAATGCTGCGTCCCGCGTTCACGGCGACGTTGTCGGCTCCGGCGAGCATAGTAGGTGCTGCCAGGAACGGGCTCGAATAGGTCGTACCGTTTGCCGAAACACTCACCGGCGTCGAGGTATTGAACAAAGTGATCCCATTAATATTGTTGTTGTTGAATAGGTTGGTGAAGTCCAGTCGAAGCTTGGTGTTGTTGAATCGTCCGCCATTACGAATGGTGTAGTTCACGTAAGCGTCCGAGATCGTAAAAGGGTTAACGGTATAGGCATTGTGGTAGCCGTTCGGGCTATCCACAAAGTAAGTGCCGACCCGTTTATTGAAGAAAGCCACATCCCAGCTTCCCTTCTGATACATGGCTCCTTCGGTTTCAATATCGGAAGGAGTCTGCTGCACGTTGAGGCCACTCGGGGTGTTGACCGCCAAGGTACCGGCCGTTGCGCACGTCGCCGTGGATCCGAGACAGGTGGCATTCAGGCTGCCGCCGCTGTACACCGCACTGTCGTAACTCGCGTTGAGGTAGAAGCTCAGCCCATGCGCAATATAGACGTTCGCCTCTCCTTCCACACCCTGTGTCACGGAGGGAGGCGTCGCAAAGTAGACGGGCTCACCGCCGCTGGCTTGGGTGACCACCGAAGAGTAGCCGTTATCAAAATGAACGTGGAAGTAGTCTGCGTCGAAGGTCACTTTCCTCAGCTTGAGGACCGTTCCAGCCTCGTACGTGGTGTTCTTCTGCTGCTTGGGAAGCACGGATACCGCAATCGAGTTACCCGTCGTACCCTGGTTGAAGTCAAAGACACTTGAAGGCGGGACAACACTTCCCTGCGCGAACTGCGCAAAGACCGACCAATTATTTTTCAACCGGTAGTTACCGGCCACTGAAGGAAGCGTCGCAAAGTAGCTGCCCCCGTTCGTAATAAAGCTAGCCGGATTCGGTGTCTTTCCTGCCGGGACCAGGCCTCCGATCGTCGTACCGTTGTCGGCAAACTGTTGCGTTCCCACGGTGTAGTAAGCGAACTTGACGCCCGGCGTAATGGAGAGTTTGCTCGTCGCGTGAAGCTCATACTCGACAAACGGCTGGTAGGATTCCGTGACGAATTTCTCTGCGAAGTTCGGCAGCGCCTGATTTTGAAAGTGATTGAGCGGATCGGTGGGATATTGATGCCGATTGGTCTTTGCCCACTCGTACCACATGCCAGCGCGCAGAATACCCAGCTTCGAGACCTGGCTCAACACACTGGTCTCCCCATACTTCCGATAGCTGTTGTACTTATCCACCGCGCAAGGGAGGGCTGTGACACCTTTGGAGTTCGTGACTGGAACGTTGCAGGGAGCAACGGGAAGCCCGAAATATGTGCCTGCTGCATACCCGTTCGCTGCAAGAAACGCGCTTGCCGGCAAATCAGTGATGGTGGTCGCTTTCGCATAGATCTCAGAGTTGTCGTAGCTATAGGTGTAGGGCTTGATGTCTAATGCGAAGTTATGCCCAAACTCTTTGTGCAGCCCGACGTATTCGAAGTCGGTCGGCACGTGGTAGAAGTTATACTGCGTATCGAGATACAGCTTTGCATCGGAATTATTTGTATTAAGAAAGTTAATGCCTGCACCGGTGAACGGCAGCAGCGTCTGACTTGCCTTCGACACCGTGCAGCTATAAGCATTCGTCGCCGAGACACCGTACATCTGGCAGCGCGTCGCCGAGAAATTCGGTGTATTCGCATCGACCCAGATCACCGCCGAGTAACCCGTCAGCACCGTCTTGGGCGAGAGCTTGTATTCGAACTTAATATCTCCGCCATTCTGGTTCTGGTTATTCAGCGTCTGCCATCCATGCGACTGCATGTGGTGAACATCGATCGTTATGTTGAACTTTTTTCCCGGGCCAAACAGACCCGAGTCGTACTGCGCATCGTAGAGATACGTGTTGAACGATCCTCCCGAAAATGTCGCACGCACATTTTGAAGCGGCGATAGAGTTGGCGAGAGCAGGTGGATCGACCCGCCAAATGGCGCAGGTCCGATGGTCGAAGCCGTTCCCGGACTGCGATCAAAGTCAATCCCGCCGAGAAACATGGATGGGAAGAACGCCCACGAGTGATGCGTCGGGGTATTCGTGTCATAGAACGGAATGCCGTCGAAGTCGATGTCGTAATCACCGTCTGGAAAGCCGCGGAAGTAGGTCTTCGACTGTCCCAGACCAACGCCGTCGCTGCTGATCGTGAACGTCGATGGAGCCATCTGCAGCGCCTCCCCGTAGTCTGCAATAGGCGATGTGAAGTTCGCGATAAAGGACTGCGTCACCTCCGTTCGCGCGGAGGTCTCATTCAACAACGCATCCATTGGAGCCAGTGCTGCTGCGACTGACCTGATCGCATTCACGTCGACCTCAATCTCATCGCTCGCCGAACCAAGCTCCAGCGCAAGCGTGACGGCATCCGTGCGGTCCGCCTTCACCTGCACCCCTTTTTTGGCCGTCCGCGAAAAACCTGCCGCAAACCCTTCCAAGGTGTACGGACCCGCCACCAGCCCGTCAACAACGAAACGCCCGGCCTCATCGGTCGTGCTGGTCACCACGCCGCCGCTGACCTCACTGCGCAGGGTTACTGAAGCCTTGGCGATTCCACCACCGCGCGGATCTGTGATTATCCCCTGCAGGATGCCGGTGCCAGTCTGACCGGGCAGAACAGAGGTACAGAGAACCAGCACAACTGAGGCGGTGGAACGATGGAGACTGCGAGCGACGTGGCAAACACGAGAAAACATCTTCATTACAAACAACAATCCTTTCTGGATTTGTGAAACGCAAGTAGGAGAGATTCAATGCACTCGTTCTCAATCGGTGTTGTCAACGTCCTGCGGCTGTGAGGTCTACCTTGCCGCGAAGACGTTCCCGTGAGATGACGGCGCGATCAATACTCTGTAAATAGAAAGCCCCCCGAGTGGTGACCGGGGGGCTTAGTGACTCGCACAAAAGGGGAGAAGAAACCTACATCGTGGCCGCGGGCAGTTCGTGCGCTTCCTCAACTGCTCCGGCAATCGGCCGCTTGTTGTTGCCGCCAAACTGTCCCAAAAAAGTCTTGAGCAGCACATACAGCACCGGGATGAACAGCAGGTTCAGCACGGTAGAGAGCACCATGCCGCCCACCACCGCCGTACCCACCGAGTGCCGGCCCAGCGCGCCCGCACCAGTAGCCACGTAGAGCGGCATCACGCCCAAAATGAACGCCACCGACGTCATCAGGATGGGTCGAAGACGCAACTCCGCCGCTTCGATTGCCGCTTCCGCGATGGTGCGTCCCTGCCCAAGCAGTTGTTCGGCAAACTCCACAATTAGAATAGAGTTCTTCGCCGACAGACCGATCAGCATAACCAGCCCGATCTGCACGTATACGTCATCGACCAGCCCGCGCAACGCAATCAAACCCAGCGCGCCCAGGATCGCCATCGGCACCGCCAGCAGGATGATGAACGGCAACGCAAACGACTCATACTGCGCCGACAACGTCAGGTATACCACCAGCAGTCCAAGTCCGAAAATGATGATGGCTTTCCCGGCTGTCTCGACCTCTTCAAGCGCCAGGCCCGTCCACTCGTAGGTCATGCCAGCCAGCTTGTTCTTTTCAAAGAGCTGCTGCATGGCCACAAGGCCCTGGCCGGAAGAAAGCCCTGGTGCCGGCGCACCATCGATCTCCGCCGAACGGAACAGGTTGTAGTGATAGATGACCTGCGGCCCGGAGGTCTCGGACACCGAGACAACGTTATCGAGCGGCACCATTGCACCCGAGTCCGAGCGCACGTAGTACTCGCGCAGATCAGCCGCTGTCTTGCGGTATTGCGCGTCGGCCTGCACGTACACCCGGTACGAGCGGTTGTTGAAGTCGAAGTCATTCACGTAAGTCGACCCCATAAACGTGCTCATGGCCGCTGTGATCTGGGTCATGCTCACGCCGATTGCCTTGGCCTTTTCGCGATCGACCGTCACCGAGATTTGCGGATCGTTGGCCGTGAAGGGAGAGTACATCCCGGTGAGCTGCGAGCCCGGAGCCCGCGTCGAACCGACAATCTTATTCACCACGTTGGCCATGTCGCCGAATGTGTTGCGGCCTTGATCCTCCAGAATGAACTGGAATCCGCCGACGGAGCCGATACCCTGAATGGCCGGTGGTTCAAACGCGGCCACAATGCCGCCCGGCACACCGAACAGCTTCGGTGCCACAGCCGCCACGATGTCATGCGCGGAGTGTCCTTTGCCCAGCCGGGTGCGGTCGTCGATCGGCGTCAGCGGCGCAAAGATAATGCCCGAGTTCGGCGAAGAACCCCCGGACAGCGAAAAGCCCATGATGGAGAACGTGCCGTAAACATCCTTGTTCTGCCGGATGATTGTGGACGCCTTTTCCGCAAGGTCCGCTGTGTACGACAGAGAAGCTCCCGGAGGAGCCTGGACGATGCACAGGTAATAGCCCTGATCTTCAGATGGCACAAACGCCGTAGGCACATGGTTGTACATGTACGCCGTGGCTGCAAGTCCCGCAACGAACAACACTGTCATCGCTGTCTTGAAGCGCGTCACCAGGAAAGTAATAACGCCGGCATACCACCGCCCCAAACCCTTGATGGCGTTGTCGATCAGCTTCAGCAGACCTCCATGATGCTGCTCGGGGCGGAGCAGAATGGCCGCAAGCGCCGGCGAAAGGGTAAGCGCATTGAATGCCGAAATGGCGATCGAAAATGCGATGGTCAACGAAAACTGCTTGTACAGTATTCCCGTTGTGCCCGGGAAAAAGCTGACCGGCACAAAAACCGAAATCAGCACCAGCGAAGTCGCAATGACCGCGCTCGTCACCTCGCTCATGGCGATGCTGGTGGCATGATGGGTGTCCGGGTCGCCGTCCGAGATGTGACGTTGCACGTTTTCAATTACGACGATGGCATCGTCGACCACCAGTCCGGTGGCCAGCGTTATACCGAACAGGGTTAGTGAGTTGATCGAGAAGCCGAACGCCTTGATAAATAGAAACGTGCCAATCAGCGAGACTGGAATGGTTACCGCCGGAATGATGGTCGCGCGCCAGTCCTGCAGGAAGAGAAAGATTACGAGGATGACAATGACGACCGCTTCGCCGAGCGTAATTACCACTTCACGGATCGAGTCAGAAACTACCTGCGTCGTGTCTACCGCGATCTGAAATTGAATTCCCGGAGGAAAGGATTTTTGCAGATTCGCAAGCACCGCGCGGCAACGGTTGGCCACATCCAGGGCGTTTGCATTGGCGAGCTGCTCGATGCCGACGCCGACCGCTTCGCCTCCCGAGAAGGTCAGCGAGGTGTTGTAGTTCTCTGCGCCAATCTGCGCATAGCCCACATCCTTCAGCTGCACCAGCCCGGCCCCGGCACCGTTGGTCGCGCCCGCCTGGTTCTTCAAAATGATGTTCTCAAACTGGCGCGGATCAGAGAGACGTCCGACCACGCGCACCGCCATCTGGAAGCTTTGTTTGCCATTGTTGGGCGGCAGGCCCGTCTGACCGGCAGCGATTTCGACGTTCTGCTCTTGCAGCGCAGTCGTGACGTCGAGGGCGGTCAGTCCACGCGCCGCCAGCTTCGCCGGATCGAGCCAGACGCGCATGGCATACTTGCGCTCGCCAAAGAGCACTGCGTCGCCGACGCCCGGAACCCGCTTCAATGCGTCACGAACATAAACGTCGATGTAATTCGAAATGAACTGCGTCGAAAGCGACTTGTCCGGCGAAATAAATCCCGCCACCAGCACGAAATTCGAGTTCGCCTTGGTGATCGTAATGCCTGTGTTGTTCACCGCGGCCGGCAGACGTCCAGCTGCTGAAGAGACGCGGTTTTGCACGTCCACCGCGGCGATGTCGAGGTCGTAGCCCGTATCGAAGGTCACCGTGATGGCGGACGTGCCATCGTTGGCTGAAACCGAGGAAATATACCGCATGCCCTCAACGCCATTGATCGATTGCTCGAGCGGAATCGTCACGGCCGCCTCGACGATCGAAGCATTCGCACCGACATAGTTCGAGCTAACCACCACCTGCGGAGGCGCCAGCTGCGGGTAAAGCGAGATCGGCAGCGTGGGAATCGAAACCGCGCCAGCCAGGATCAGGAGCAGCGCGCACACAGTGGCGAAGATCGGACGCCGAATAAAGAAATCTACCAACCCCGTACCCTCGTCATTCCTTGCGGTGAGGACGGGCCTGGTTCGGCCCGTCGCTTGCTATCGAACATGTACAAGTGCGCCTAACTTGCCGGGGTCACAGCCGCTCTGGCCGAGGGCGGCGGCCCGGTCATCGGGCGCACCGGTGCGCCTTCGCCCAGGAATTGGAGTCCCGAAACGATCACGCGGTCTCCCTGCGCCAGACCGCCCAGTACCGGATAATTGTTGCCGATAGACTCACCGAGCGTGACCGGGACCAGGTGCGCGCTGAATCCCTGGCCGGCAGCCTTGGCGATATAGACAAAGGATTGTCCACCGATCTGGGTGACGGCCAGCACAGGTACGGTCGGCTTTGGCGTTGAATTCCAGGTTACCCGTGCATTGACGACCTGCTGGTTGCGTACCTTGCTGCCCGCCGGCAACTCCGCCTTCGCTAGAATGCCTTGGATACTGTTGTCCACCTGCGGCGAAAGAAACGTCACCGTGGACTTCGCCAGCACGGCGCCGCTGGTATCCAGGATGTCTACCGGCAGCCCCAGGTGCACCAGCCCCGCACGTTCCGTGGGGACATAGATATACGCCTCGAGACCCGCCGGATCGTCGATCGTCGTCAGCACAATCGGCGGAATACTTGCCTGCGTCACGTAGTCACCGACGTGCACCGGAATGTCTCCTACAACTCCTGCAAAGGGGGCCCGGATCTGGTAGTACGCCAGCGTCCGCTTCTGCACCGAAGTTCCGGCGGCGCTCGCATCGTAAGCAGCCTTCGAGCTTCCAAAATTCTGGACTGCGGTATCGTACGCCTGACGGGAGATGATGCCAGCCTCAAACAGCTTGCGCTGACGCTCCACTTCTCCCTGGTTGAAGGTGTACGTCGCCTGCGACTGCGCCTGCGCGCTTAGCTGCTGATCCACCGCCGCTACCTGCTTTAGCGGATCGATCTGCATCAGGATCTGCCCAGCCTTGACCGCCTGGCCGCTCGCGACAAAAATTTTCGTGATGTTGCCGTCAATCTGGGGTGAGAGCGAGGCCGAGCGCCGACTCTTCACTGTCGCCACATACGTATCGGCATTCGGCACCGAGGTCAGCGACACCGGAGCCACCATCACCGGCATGGCCTGGGGAGCAGCTGCGGGCGGCGCGGCAGGTTTGCAGCCCAGCGGATTCATCATCAGAACAGAGAACAATCCTGCAACCCACCAAGAAAAATGCTCCACTGACGATCTCTTGTCCGGAATCTGAGAAGCCAAGCTCCCACGTACCAACACCACACGACCTCCTGCTGCTTCTATGCTGTCAACAACCTGTTTTGCTTCTTAGATTCGCTCCTTCTCTGGAGGATGCGGAGAGCTTCGGAATTTTGACAGACGCCGCCCGCCTGCGTACCCTTGAATAGGAAGCGCTTTACACGCGTCCCCGTCGTCCAGAGGCCTAGGACACCGCCCTTTCACGGCGATGACACGGGTTCGAATCCCGTCGGGGACGCCAAAGATCGGGTCAGACCAAGATCTAGCCAGTCGTCGATAGCCTACATGAGTGGCGCCCGTGGACTGTATCAGCAGGGCCATCGTTTACCTTCTCAATCAGCAGGTGCAGCGCGGACCCGGTCGTGAACGGTCGACCTCCGTCGTCCTAGGGTGCGGAGGCGGAGATGATCGAGGATGCTTTTCAGGAGAACGTCAAGCTCCAGATTGCCCGCCTGACAAACTTCTCCGCGCTGCTCGAGCGCATGTTCGAGCAGACGATCGGTCGACAGGACGGCTCCATCCACCTGACGCTGCTGTTTGCCTCCATTCTCAAGATTCGGCAGTCCGCCCGCGCCGTCCGACTGCTGTCGGAAGCCGGTTGCGTCGAGGAGATCCTGTCCATCTCGCGCACCCTGCTTGAGGTAACCGTCAATGCCGGCTACCTGCAGGCGGCCAACCGCCGCGAGGTGGAGCGCTACCTGCATTTTCATCCCGAAACTCCCAATCGTTTCGCCGTGGCACGTTCTTCACCGCCGCCCAGCCTCGGCCTGCAGCTCTTCCGACGCATGGGGCAGATCTCATTATTTCGAGGCAGCCCAGCTCGCAGGCAGGAACCTGCTGGCACATGGACTGCCCTGACCCTGATGGAGCGCGCCGCTGTCTCCGACCAGACCAGCGAGATCCCGGTGATGGTGCTACTGGTGCAACGCTGCTTGACCCGCGGGCTCGCCGCCGTGCAGGGAACCATTGGCTCTTTGGACGTCTTCGTCTCCGCCATCTCCAGCATGGAGACACCGCGGCTGGAGAGCCGGCTTGCTGAACTTACCGAGGCACTCTTCGGTATCAATCTCTGCCTGCTCACCCTGTGCATGTACCTCAACAGCTACTTCCAGTTGCGGATGGATGGCGACATCGATGACGCGGCCCACGATGAAGCGGAGGAACGCAACTGGGCTTAGCAAACTTTCAGGCTCTCTCCACCGTCGAATCAGCTAACCGACACATGATGATTCCAGCCCGACCGACGAACCCGGCCGCCGCATGAGCGAACCCACACCCCAGGCTCCCGCCCAAAGCAATCCCTGGCGAGAGCGCCTTGCCGCGCTCAAAAACATGCCGCCCGTGCTCCACATTCTGTGGGAGTCCGGTCCGGCGGTGGTCACGTGGGGCCTGGTTCTCCGTCTCGTCGTTGCGCTTCTACCGTTTGCGATCGCCAAGGTGGCGCAGTACATCATCCAGGCTATCGCCAACCACCTCCACGGCCAGGCGCTTCCCGCCAACTTCTGGTTTCTCGTCGGCTCGGAGGTTGGGCTTAACATCGTTTTCGGCCTGCTGACCCGCGCCATCGATTACTCGGACGCGTTGCTCGCCAACCGCTACACGCAGCATGTCAGCGTACGCGTAATGGAGCAGGCCTCGCGGCTCGACCTGACCACCTACGAGAACCCGCTCTTCTACGATCGCCTGGAGCGCGCCCGGGTGCAGGCAACCGACCGTCTGGCCATGATCCAGCAGATGGGCCGGCTCTTCCAGCAGGTGCTCACCACGCTGGTCTTCTCGGCGGCACTCGCCTGGGCCTCGCCGTGGGTCGTGCTACTGCTCGCCTTTGGTGTGCTTCCCTCCTTCCTCGGCGAAACCCACTTCGCCTTTCTCGGCTACGCCAAGAACTTTCGCCAGACCACCGCCAAGCGCCAGATGGACTACCTCCGCGAGGTTGCCGGAAGCCGCGAGGGTGCGAAGGAGGTCAAGCTCTTCGGCCTCAACAAGTTCTTCACCGACCGCTTCCAGGCCCTCGCCCGCCAGATTTACCTGGAAGACGTGGCGCTTTCCCGGTCGAAGCTCATCGTCGGCGGCCTGCTCGGCATCGTCGGCACCCTCGGCTACTACGGCGCGTACGTGTTCGTCATCTGGAAGACCCTGGGCGGACGCTACGACATCGGCCAGTTCACCTTTCTCACCGCCGCCATCCAGCAGGCCAGCTCGAACCTACAGCAGGTCTTCTCAACCGCCTCCGGCATTGCCGACCAGGCGCTCTTCCTCACCGACCTCCTCGCTTTCTTCGACATGAAGCCCACCGTCCAGTCCAAGCCCGACGGTTTTCCCTGCCCTTCCGTTATCCGCCGCGGTTTCGAGTTCAAGAACGTCTCCTTCGCCTATCCGGGCACTACGCGCAAAGTCCTCAAAGACTTTTCCCTCACCCTTTCTCCCGGCGAGCGCATCGCCCTCATCGGCGAAAACGGCCAGGGCAAAACCACTGTCGTCAAGCTCATCACACGCCTCTACGACCCTACAGAGGGCCAGATCCTGCTTGACGGCGTCGACCTCCGCGACTACTCGCTTGAGGACCTACATCGTCATATCGGCGTAATCTTCCAGGACTTTATGCGTTTTGAGATGACGGCGCGAGAAAATATCGGCGTCGGCCGCGTCGACCAGCCCTATGAGCAAGGCGACATCGAGTCCGCCGCCCACAAGAGCCTCGCCGACACCGTCGTGACCAAGCTGGCCGATGGCTACGACCAGATGCTCGGCCGGCGCTTTGAAGGAGGCGTTGAGCTCTCAGGCGGTGAGTGGCAGAAGATGGCGCTTGCCCGCGCCTATCTTCGCGACGCCCAGCTGCTGATCCTCGACGAGCCCACCGCCGCCCTCGATGCCCGCAGCGAGCTCGAGGTCTTCGAGCGCTTCGCCGAGCTCACCCAAGGCAAGATGGCGCTCTTGATCTCGCACCGTTTCTCTACGGTCCGCATGGCCGATCGCATCGTCGTTCTCTCCGGTGGACAATTAATTGAAGAGGGCGACCACCACGATCTGATGGAGCGTGGCGGCGTCTACGCCGGCATGTTTGAAATGCAGGCGGCCAGTTACCGATAAGCAACCTGTCTCTTTCGTACCAACTGTGGAGCTGCTCCACTCTCTGCCCACGAACGCTTCGCGGAGGACACGCTGTGGAAGTGACGAACAATCCGAACCAGCAAACGGCTGTCTCCGGCCACGGCGAGCAGTTCCACACCACTCCCGCCGAAGCCTCCGGCTGCCTTCCGGAAAAGCCCTCGGTCTCTGAAGAGGACCTGCGCGAGCACGCCCAGCAGCTTGTTGAGAGCTGGGAATCCATGCCTTCCAGCAAAGGCTATACCGGCCTTGAAGTCCGGCTGAAGGAGCTCGCCGCCAAGCTGAAGGGCCTGCTCGCTCAAGCCAAAGCTCGCGTCCACGGCAAGGCCCTCACCCCGGAGCTGGAGCTGCTTGAGAGTACCCGCATGCTCGAAGCGGCCATTGTGTCAACCACCAGCGCCGCCGAAGCCTTCCGCTCTTTGCCCCACGTTCACCAGCACCACACCAAGACCCTGCCCCGCGTTACCAGTCTGGCGGAAGCGTATCTCTGGCGATGCGGAGGCATCTGGTCGGCCCAGTCGCTCTCACTCTACGTGCATGAGGTCCAGCGCACCCGTCCGCTCGAGCTCGACGAGGTCCTGTTGCTCCCGCAGGCTCTCAAGCTTGCCCAGCTGGAATTCATCCTCGATCGCGCCGAAGAAGCGTTCGCCGACGGCCCCATGCCGCCCATCGAGCAGTCGCCGTTTTCCGCGCCGCTCCACAGCATGCGCCGGCTCAACCAATATGAGTGGCGCGGCTTGCTCGAATCCCTCATCCCCTTCCACGCAATCCTGCGCGGCGATCCAGCCGGCGCCTTTGCCGCCATGGACGACGAGACGCGGCATAGCTACTATCTCGCTGTCGCCCAGCTGGCGCGCTACGCGGACTTCGACGAACTCCAGACTGCCCAAACCGCTCTCGAGCTCGCCCGCGAAGCCCAGCGCGTCAGTGAGATCGATCCCCGGCGCACGCTGCGCACCCAGCACATTGGCTTCTATCTCATCGCGGAGGGGGTGCTCGAGCTCAAGCTCCGCATCGGCTATCACGCGCCCGCCGCTGACCGCCTGCGCACGTGGTTTCGCCGGCACAACGAAGACGTTTACATCCTGAGCGTGATGGTTCTTGCGCTGCTGCTGATCATCGTCATCATCGCGCCGCTCGTGCCCACGCATGCTTTCTGGCCCCTCATGGGCGCGCTGCTCCTCACCATCTTCCCCGTGACTCAGGGAGCCGTCGAACTCGTCAACGCCCTTGTCCTCTCCGTCTTCAAGGCCGAAGCCCTGCCCAAGATGGACTATTCCGAAGGTCTTCCGGCCGATGCAAGCACGCTCGTCGTGGTTCCCACGCTGCTGCTGCGCGAGGGCCAGGTCCAGGAGCTTTTCGAAGATCTGGAAGCGCGTTATCTCTCGAACGAAGACCCGCATCTGCACTTCGCCATCCTCTCCGACCTTCCCGACACGGCGTCCCTGCCCTCGGCCGACGAGCGCGACCCGCTCGTCCAGCTCGCCCTCAATCTCACCGAAAACCTCAATGCCAAATACGCCAACGGCCGCGGCGGCCATTTTTTGTTCCTTCATCGCCACCGCGTCTTCAACGCGCGTCAGGGCGTCTGGATGGGCTGGGAGCGCAAGCGCGGCAAGCTTCTCGATCTCAACAAGCTGCTGCTGCACGCGTTCGACAGCTTCCCCATCAAGTCCGGGCCGCTGCATGTCCTTGAAGGCGTCCGCTACGTCATCACCCTCGACTCCGACACCCAGCTGCCTCGCGCCACCGCCGCCCGCCTGGTCGGCACCATGACGCACCCACTCAACCGCGCCATCGTCGACCCGCGCTCCCGCGTCGTCACGGCCGGGTACGGCATTCTGCAGCCGCGCGTCGGCGTCAGCGTCTCCTCCGCCTCGCGCTCGCGCCTGGCCGCCATCTACTCCGGCGAGACCGGCTTCGACATCTACACTCGCGCCGTCTCGGACGTCTACCAGGACCTCTTCGGCGAGGGCATCTTCACCGGCAAAGGCATCTACGACGTCAAGGTCCTGCACGATGTTCTCGACCGCCGCTTCCCGCGGAACGCGCTGCTCTCGCACGATCTCATCGAAGGAGCCTACGTCCGCGCCGGCCTCGTCACCGATGTCGAAGTCATCGACGACTACCCTTCACAGCACCACGCACACGCCCGCCGCCGCCATCGCTGGATTCGCGGCGACTGGCAGATCCTCCGCTGGCTCTTCGGCCGCGTTCCGGATGAGTCCGGCAAGCTCGTGCCCAATCCCGTCAGCTTCATCTCGCAGTGGAAGATCTTCGATAATCTCCGCCGCAGCTTAATTGAGCCATTCACCTTTATCCTGCTGGTTCTCGGCTGGTTCGTGCTGCCCGGCGGCGCCCGTTACTGGACGCTCGTCACGGTTCTCCTCCTGCTCCTTCCAGCGCTCGTCCAACTCGTCATTGACTTCGGCAAAGCCGTCGCCGGCCTAAGCTTCGCCGCGATCCGCAGCGCGCTCACCCGTTTCGCCTCCTCCTTCGCCTTCGCGCTGATCAACCTGACCTTCCTTGCGCACCAGATGATGCTCTCGGTCGACGCCATCGTCCGCACCCTGATCCGCAGTCTCTACTCCGGCCAGCGGCTGCTTGAATGGGAGACCGCGGCTCAGTCCGAATCGAGTCACAGCCGCAACTCGCTCGACATCTATCTCTATCTCTCCCCCGCGCTAGCGCTCCTGCTCGGCGTCGTCCTCGCGCGTCAGGACCGCCACGCGCTCTGGTTCGCCGGCCCCATCCTCGTGCTCTGGATCGTCGCTCCCCTCGTTGCCACCTGGCTCAGTTCGTCGCCCCGACAACTCGCCGGGCCGCTCACTGCGGAAGACCAGTCCTTCCTGCGCGAGCATGCCCTGCTCCTCTGGCGGTTCTATGCTGACTTCGGCGGACCCGAGAACCGCTGGCTCATCCCCGACAATGTCGAAGAGCGCGAGCTCCTGCAGGTTCGCAAGCTCTCTCCCACCAACCTGGGCATGCTGCTCAACGCACGCCAGGCGGCCTGCGAGCTCGGCTTCCTCACTGTCCCCGAACTCGTCGAAGCCTCGCTCGGCACCCTCGCCACCTACGACCTGCTCGAGAAACACCGCGGCCACATCTTCAACTGGTACGACATCGAGACTCTCAAAGCCGTCCCGCCGCTCACCATCTCGACCGTCGACAGCGGCAATCTGGCCGCCTCCTTTTACACCCTGCACGCGGGCTGCCTCGACCTGCTCAAGCACCCGCTGTTGACTCCGGACAGCTTCGCCGCTCTCGATCCCCTCGGCCGGAACTCTGCGCTCACCCTCGATCAAGCGCTTGACTGGCTCTTTGACGAGCGCACCGCGCCCTCAGCCGGCCCAACCCAGTTCTGGCCAGACGCCGAACGCTTCCGCCGCCGCGAAGCCCTTCGCACCACCGTAGAGCACTACCTGCCCTGGCTGCTGCCTGAGTATGCGCAGCTACGCTCCCTGCATCCTGCCCTGGGCAGCCAACTCCCGACGATCGAGCATCTGGACGAGCGCTTGCGCGAAGTGTCTGCTGCCCTCTCCAGCACGTCTCCGGCAACTTCGGCTCCGGCTCAGTCACTCGCCGCCCGCCTTCCGCTCGCCACGGAGCATGTTCTCCAGCTCCAGCGCGACCTGAAGACCCTCATCGACCGATCCGAGCACTTCGCCGAGTCCATGCAGTATGGCTTTCTCTTCGTGCCCGAGCGCCAGCTGCTCTCGATCGGCTTTGACGGCGAGAAGCACGAACTGCACTCCGCCTGCTACGACCTCCTCGCCTCCGAAGCCCGCATCGCCTCCTTCCTCGCCGTCGCCAAGGGCGACATCCCGCAGCAGGCCTGGTTCCGCCTCGACCGCTCCCACGTGCTGGTGCGCGGCCGCGCCACGCTGCTTTCCTGGACCGGCACCATGTTCGAGTACATGATGCCTGCGCTCTGGATGCGCAGCTTTCCGAACACCCTGCTTGTCAACGCGCTTGAGTCGGTCGCCCGCATCCAGCGCGCGCACGTCCGCGGCATCCCCTGGGGAATCTCTGAGAGTGGCTTCGCCACCACCGACGCAGCGGGCCGCTACGGCTATCAGGCCTGGGGCATTCCCAAGGTTGCCCTCAAGTACGGAGCCGAAGACGGACCGGTCATCTCCCCCTACTCGACCTTTCTCGCTCTTCCTTTACTCCGCAAAGAGGGCCTCGCCAATCTGCGCCGTATGGCCGCCCTCGGCTGGACTGGCGCCTATGGCTTCTACGAAGCCGCCGACTACACCGGCAACCCGAGGGAGCCGCAGCTCGTTCGCTCCTGGATGGCCCACCACCAGGGCATGGCCTTGCTCGCTGTCACCAATCTGCTCCGGGCCAATATTTTTCACACATGGTTCCACGCCAACCCACGCGTCCGCGCCGCCGAACTCCTGCTCCACGAGAAAGCCCTGAGCAAGGAAACTCTCGAGGCCCTCTCCGAGGTAGGCGAACCCAACGCCGCCTGAAGCGATCCCGCCGCCTGGTCTTATGGCTGCGGCGGGCCAGACTTCAGCTCGAACTGCACCAGGTGTAGGGGTCCATCGCTCATCGCCTCCACCGCACGCGGCTCTGCCTTGGCGGGCAGCACCTCTTCTCTTCCCACCACATAGAACACGCCCGCCCACGCGTGCGTCAGGTACGGATCCGTGCCATGCGCGGGCACATGTACATCAACCACCCGCACCTCCGCATCCTCGTAGAGCAGCGTATGCGTGCTGCCCGCGGCGACCGCCTCCCCTGGCGCTGGAGTTTGCTTCTCCCCCACCGGCCGACACCCCGGATGCTTCAACTCCACCCGGATCGCGTGAAATGGAACCTCCCCGGTGTTCTCCGTCCAGTGCAGCCCCTGGGGCTTGGTCGCAATCACCCTTGGCTTGAAGTTCGGGTCCGTCGGATGGCTTACGCCGGCCGGGTTCTCAGGCGTGTTCATCGTCCCTGCCCCCTGGCGCTCGATGTACATCACACCCGGCATCTGGTGCGTATGCGGAGCCTCCCGCGTATGTGGCTTCGAGTGCACATCGAGCACACGCACATCCTGGTTCTCGTAGAGCACGGTGTGATTCGCCGGCGACGCCACCAACGCATCCTGATCGCCCGGCACAATCGTCTTGCAGGCGGACGTCTGCGCCCCCGCCAAACCCACACCCAGCCAAAGCGCCGCCAAGCCCGTTTTCATCATGCCCCCTATCCTAACCAATCGGCCTTGCGAGCCTGCCTCCATCCTCGCCGTGAACTGCTCTAAACTAACTTCGTGAACATCGAATGCATCACCGACGCCGCGCCGAGCCCTGCGACTTCCGGCCTAAAACCCATCCGCCGCGCCCTCCTCTCCGTCACCGATAAGTCCGGCCTCCTCGAGCTTGCCCAGGCTCTCGCCGCCCACCAGGTCGACCTCGTCTCAACTGGAGGCACCGCCAAGATGCTGCGCGAAGCCGGCCTTCCCGTCCGCGATATCTCCGACCTCACCGGCTTCCCAGAAATGCTTGATGGCCGCGTCAAGACTCTGCACCCCAAGGTCCACGGCGGCATCCTCCACATACGCGAAAACGCCGAGCACGCCGCCGCCGTCCAGAGCCACGCCATTGAGGCAATCGACATGGTCGTCGTCAATCTTTACGCCTTTGAGAAGACCGCCGCCAAGCCCGGCGTCACCTCTGCCGAGCTCATCGAAAACATCGACATCGGCGGCCCATCCATGCTCCGCTCCGCGGCCAAGAACTTTGAAGACGTGGCCGTCGTCAGCTCCCCCGCCGACTACCCCGCGCTCATCGCCGAGCTCTCCGCCAACGCCGGCTCCCTCACCCACGCCACTCGCTGGCGCCTCGCCAAACAGGCCTTCGCCCTCACCGCCGCCTACGACTCCGCCATCGCCTCCACCCTCGAATCCCTCGCAGAAGAAACATCTGCACTCCCCCCGACTCTCCGCATCCGCGCCGGCCAATCTGCCGTTCTCCGCTACGGCGAAAATCCCCACCAGGCCGCCGCACTCTACACGGACGGCTCGCAGACCGGCATCGCCGGCGCCCGGCAGCTCCAAGGCAAAGAGCTCTCCTACAACAACCTCGTCGACCTCGACGCCTGCTGGGAGCTCGTTTCGGAGTTCCCCATCTCCCCGGAGACTCCGGCCACCGTTGTCATCATCAAGCACACCAATCCCTGTGGCGCGGCCACCGGCACCTCCGTGCTCGACGCCTACACGCGCGCCCTCGCCGCCGACCCAGTCTCTGCCTTTGGAGGCGTGCTCGGCATCAATCGCGAGGTCGACGGGCCGGCCGCCGAGGCCATCGCCAAGCTCTTCGTCGAAGCCATCGTCGCGCCCTCCTTCACCCCCGAAGCCCTTACCCACTTCGCCGCCAAGAAGAATCTGCGCCTGCTCCAGATCACGCCGGCCAGCAGCCCGCGTGTGCTCAAACAGATCTCGGGTGGCTTCCTCCTCCAGGACGCCGACCACCGCCAGACGACCGAAGTCGACCTCGCCACCGCGACCGACCGCCAACCCACCCCGGAAGAGCTGCAGGCCCTGCTTTTCGCCTGGCGCATCTCGAAACACGTCAAGTCAAACGCCATCGTCTACGCCCGCACCTCGGAAGGTCACGGCCAGACCGTGGGCATCGGCGCTGGCCAGATGTCCCGCGTGGACGCCGCCCGCTTCGGCGCCATGAAGGCCGTGCTTCCGCTCGCCGGCTCCGTCGCCGCCTCGGACGCCTTCTTTCCCTTTCCTGACGGCCTCGAAGTCGTCGCCCAGGCCGGAGCCACCGCCGTCATCCAGCCCGGCGGCTCGGTCCGCGACGCAGAGGTCATCGCAGCTGCCAACCGCCTCGGCCTGGCCATGGTCTTTACCGGCGTCCGCCATTTCCGCCACTAGCACGCCAGTCAACAACCTTTGCCGCACACCCGGGTTTTTCCAAGCGTGGGAGTGCTCGCTGGCCAGTCCCGGTGTACACTGCCATCCAAATGGAGCCGGCAGTTCGCATCCAAAAGCGGCGGTTTACCGTCTAAACGATAGTTCCCGCGCCTTTCGGGACCGAGCGCAAGCAGCGGTACAGGATAAAGACACCTATGACATTGCGCCACGCCTTCAGCATCCGCCCGTCTGTCTCTCTTCTTCCGCTTGGTCTTTTTCTACTCGCGGTGCAGACCTCTTTCGGCCAGCAGACGCAAAAGCCGTTGCAGGCGCGCGACAAATCCGTCCAGCTGACCCCCGCCACAACTCCCGATCATGCCTCGGCCTACTATCATGACGGCCTGGCGCACCTCTACGAGGAGATGGCCGTCAATAACGGCCGGCCAGACTACGCCGCGCAAGCCGTAGAAGAATATAAGCTCGCCTTGAACGCCGACCCCGAAAACAAATATTTACAGAACGGACTTGCCGACCTCTACTTCAAGATCGGCCGCATTCGCGAGGCGGTCACGGCTGCTCAGGATCAGGTCAAGAAGGACCCCAATGACATTGCCGCACACACCCTGCTCGGCAAGGTCTACCTTCGTTCGCTCGGCGACATGCAGGGTGCGCAGACGGCCGAGATGCTACAGCTCGCCATCGGTGAGTACGAGAAGTTAGCGCAGCTCAAGCCGAACGACGTAGAGACTCACCTCGTGCTCGGCCAGCTCTACGGCTTTCACCACGACACGGCCAAGGCCGAGGCCCAGTTTAAGCTTGCGCAGGGGCTCGACGGGAATTCCGAGGACGCCGTCCTTAATATGGCTCGCCTTTACGATGAGGAAGGTCAGTCGCAGGAAGCCGTCAACGCCCTTTCGGCCATCCCCGCCGACGACCGCAGCGCGCGTATCGACTTTGCGCTCGGAGCCAGCTACGACCAGCTCAAGAAGCTAAAAGAAGCGGCTGCAGCCTACCGTGCCTCGCTGGACGAAGAGCCCGACAACCCCGATACCCTGAAGGCCCTTGGTGCCGCGCTGCTTGCAGACAACCAGCTGGCAGAGGCTGGAACCGTTTTTGAGCAGCTCGTCGCGCTCGACCCCTCCGATGCCGAGTCGCAGGTGCATCTCTCGGAGACCCAGCGCCGCCAGGGCCACTACGATCTCGCCCTCGCCACGTTGACCAAAGCCAAGTCTGCCAACAACAGCGCTGGCAACCTGGAACTCTCCTTCAACGAGGCCGTCCTGTATGACGCGCTCGGCCAGTATGACAAAGCCGTCGCAACCCTGAAGAACGTACTTGAGAGTACGCAAAAATCCGCCTACTCCGAGCCGGAGAAGAGCAATCGCGCGATCTTCCTTGATCGCCTCGGTATCGTCTACAACGAGCAGAGCAAGACTGCCGACGCCGTCGGTGCATACAAGCAGATGATTGCCATGGGCGGGGACTTCGTTGCGCGCGGCTATCAGGGCGTCGTCGACTCCTATCGCGATGTGCATCAGTGGAAAGAAGCCGCGTCGGTCGCCTCGGAAGCGGCAGCCGCTCTGCCCAAAGATCGCACCGTCCAGCTCATGTACGCCATGCAGCTCGTCGATACGAACCAGACCGACCAGGGCCTCGCGCTTGCCAACAAGCAGCTCAACGGCACCCCCGCTGATCGCGAGACCTTGATGGACATCGCCATCATCGACCTCCGGCTCAAGCGCTCTACCGACGCGCTCGCCGAGCTCGACAAAGCCGAAAAGCTGACGCAGACGCCCGATCAAACGCTGGGCATCGACCTCATGCGCGCAACCGTTCTTGATCACGACAAGAACTACGACGCCGCGGAGGCCGAGTACAAGAAAGCTCTCGCCCTTGATGCCAACAATGCCACTGTTCTGAACGATCTCGGCTTCATGTACGCGGACCGGGGGGTGAAGCTGCCGGAAGCTCTCACCATGATCAAGAAGGCCGTCGAACTCGATCCGCAAAACGGCGCCTATCTCGACTCGCTTGGCTGGGTTTACTACAAGCTAGGCCAGTATGGCCCGGCTGAAGAAAACCTGCACAAAGCCATTGAGCGTACCTCGACCGACGCCAGCATTCATGACCATCTGGGCGAGGTCTACGAGAAAACCGGCCGTCTGCAGCTTGCCGTCGGCCAGTGGGAGCGCTCGATGACCGAGTATGCTCACTCGCTGCCTGCCGATGCCGATCCCGCCGACATAGCCAAGGTCCGCCATAAGCTGGATGACGCTCGCGTGAAGCTGGCCCGGAACTCTTCCACGACAAACAAAAAGTCGTAGCACTCCGATGACCCGGCTCGTTAACGTCTGGGTCGACGGCCATCCGATAAACTGGAAGGGGTTTATGTCCTCTTCCTCCAATCCGCAGGCCGTCAGCGAAGCCGATTCGACTCTGCTCTCGCGTGCCTTCCCTGCTCCGCCGCACACGGATCGCTCTCCCTTTCAGCGCGACCGGGAGCGCATAGTGCAGGCGCGCGCCTTTCGCCGGCTCGCCGGCAAGACCCAGGTCTTCACCTCGCGCGCCTCCGATCACTTCCGTTCGCGCCTGACCCACACCATGGAAGTCACGCAGATTGCTCGCGCTGTCGCTGCCGCGCTCGACCTGAACGAGGACCTGGCCGAAGCGCTTGCCCTGGTCCACGACATCGGGCACCCTCCCTTCGGCCATGCCGGCGAGCGCGCCCTCAACCGCTGCCTTGAGCGCCACCACCTTCGCTTCGATCACAACCTGCACGCGCTCCGCATCGTTGAGCACTTCGAGCAGCGCTACGCTGCCCATCGCGGGCTTAACCTCACCCTCGCCGTCCGCGAGGGCATTATCAAGCACTCTCGCGATTACACCTCGGCCAACCACCCGGAGCTCGTCCCTTACTTCCTCGACCAGTGCCCGCCGCTTGAAGCGCAGATCATCGACCTGACCGACGAGATCGCCTACCTCACTGCCGATCTTGACGACGGCGTCGAATCCGGCCTGCTTCAGATCACCCACATCCGCGAGCACGTAGCGATCCTTGCCCGCTGCTTCGCCCAGGTCGAGCGTCTGCATCCCGGCGTGGATGAGCGCTTTCTTTTCCACGAAGCCCTGCAGCTGATGCAGAACGTCCTCACCTCCGACCTTATCGCCACTACCCGCCAGAACCTTGAGACTCACAATCTCCGCACCCTGGCCAAAGTTCGCAGCCACCCGCACCGCCTGGCCACCTTCTCGCCTGCGATCGAGGCTGAGCGCCAGCAGGAGAAGCGCTATCTGCAACGCACGCTCTACAGCTGCCCCGAGCTCGAACTCGAGCACGACAAAGCCGAAGAGGTAGTCACCGAGCTTTTTGACTTCTGGACTGCCTATCCGGACGAGCTTCCCGAGGGCTACATGGAAGAGATCGCCGCCGACGGTCTGCCCCGTGTCGTGGCCGACTACATCGCCGGTATGACCGATGCCTATATCCTGCTCCAGTACGCCCAGGTCAAGCGCATCCCGAAATTCATCCGCGCCTGAGCTCTACAGTCGCAGCCCACCCGTCAGGCTCGCCACACGCTCCACTCCATGCGACGCGCACCAGCGTTTCAGCCCCGTCGCGATGTTCTCGACCGCCCGGGGATCGGCGTAGCTCGCCGTTCCTGCCTGCACCGCCGTGGCTCCCGCTAGCAGGAACTCCACCGCATCTTCGGCCCGCATAATCCCTCCCAGACCCACCACCGGGATTTTTACCGCACGTGCCGCCTCGTACACCATGCGCACCGCAATCGGCTTGATCGCCGGCCCCGAAAGCCCGCCGGTCACGTTGGCGATCCGCGGCCGTCGCGTCTCCGGGTCGATCGCCATCGCCAGAAACGTGTTCACCAGGGACAACGCCTGCGCGCCCGCCGACTCCGCCACCTTCGCCATCTGCGCCATCGACGTCACATTGGGCGAGAGCTTTACCATCAGAGGACGCGCCGACACCCGCTCTGTCCGCTGGACCAGGTCCTCCAGCAGCTTCGGGTCCGTTCCAAACACCATGCCTCCATGCGAGGTGTTCGGGCACGAAGCATTCAGCTCGTACATCGCGATTCCCGGTGCATCGTTCAGCACCTCGATCACCTCGACGCAATCCCGCACAGTGAACCCGAATACATTCGCGATCACCACCGCGCCCCGCGTCGTTCGCAGCCGCGGCATCTTCTCCTCGACAAACGCCCGCACGCCCATATTTTGCAGACCGATCGCGTTCATCATCCCGGAGGCTGTCTCAATGATCCGAGGCGCCGGGTTCCCCGCCATCGGCTCGCACGACAGACCCTTCGACACAAAGGCGCCAATGCGCTCGAACGAGACGATCTCCTCGAACTCCACCCCATAGCCAAACGTGCCGCTCGCCGCAATCACCGGCGACGCCAGTTCCACGCCCGCGATCGTCACCCGCATATCCGGCCCGCCAGGCGACTTCTTCCCCTCAGCCATTTCTCCATTCTAGAAGCCAACCTCGCTCCGCGCTCTCTATGCACCCTTTGCGCTCGTTGCGCTCCGTCCCTGTGGTTCTCCCTCCGATAGAATCAAACCGATGCTTGACCTGAACTACGTCCGCACCAACCTGGAGACAGTTGAAGCCGCCCTGCGCTCCCGCGGCGCTGACCCCGTCGCTCTCGCCGACTTCGCTTTGATCGACCGCGAACGCCGCAGCGCCATCACCGAGGCCGAATCTCTCAAGGCCGAGCGCAACCGCCTCACCGCCGAAATCCAGGCTCTGCGGAAATCCGGAGCCGACGCCTCCGGCCTCACCGACCAGACCCGCGACCTTAAGCAGCGCGGCGAAGCCCTCGAAGCCGCCGCAGCCCAGGCCGACGAGCGCCTCCGCGACCTGCTCCAGACCCTGCCCAACCTGCCCGCCGCCTCCGTCCCCCAGGGCCGCTCCGAGCATGACAACGTCGTCCAGAAAACATGGGGAACCCCGCCCTCCTTCGACTTCCCCCCACGCCCTCACTGGGAGATCGGCGAGGCTCTCGGCATTCTGGACTTCGAGCGCGCCGCCAAGATCTCCGGCTCCCGCTTCACCGTCCACTTTGGCCAGGGAGCCCGCCTCGAGCGTGCCCTCGCCGCCTTCATGCTCGACCTCCACACCCGCCAGCACGGCTATACCGAGGTTCTCCCGCCGACCATGGTGAACAGCCGTTCGCTCTTCGGCACCGGCCAGCTCCCCAAGTTCGCCGAGGACCTCTTCCACGCCGACGACCGCGGCCCCTACGAAGGCAAGCCGCAGGACAACGACCACTGGCTCATCCCTACCGCCGAGGTCTCCGTCACCAACATCTTCCGCGACGAGATCCTCGACGACGCCGACCTCCCGATCCGCTTCTGCGCCTTCACCTCCTGCTTCCGATCCGAGGCCGGCAGCTACGGCAAGGACGTCCGCGGCCTCATCCGCCAGCACCAATTCCAGAAGGTCGAGCTCGTCCAGTTCACCCGTCCCCAGGACTCCGAAACCGCCCACGAGAGCCTCACCCGCGATGCCGAGGCCGTCCTCGAAGCCCTCGGCCTGCCCTACCGCCGCATGCTTCTCTGCACGGGCGACATGGGCTTCGCCTCCGCCAAGACCTACGACCTCGAAGTCTGGCTCCCCGGCCAGGGCCTTTACCGCGAGATCTCCTCCTGCTCGAACTTCGAAGGCTTCCAGGCCCGCCGCGCCAACATCCGCTTCCGCGCCCCCGCCAGCAAAAAACCCGAGTTCGTCCACACCCTCAACGGCAGCGGCCTCGCCATCGGACGCACCTACCTCGCCATCCTCGAAAACTATCAGCAGGCCGACGGCACCGTCCGCATCCCCGACGCGCTCATCCCCTACATGGACCAGCAAACCATCATCGGCAAGCAGGCCGGCCCATGGCTCAAGAAAGGCAAATCCTGATGGGCAAGCTCTTCAAAAGCTACATTTTCTGGACCTACCAGCGCGGCAGCTTCCACTACGATGTCATGGTCACCGCGATCCTGCTCTTCCTCTTCGTCACGCCACACTTTATCGACTTCAAGGACCGACCCGTCGAGACCGTCGCCCTGCACGCAAGCGAGGTCCTCGTCAAAGAGGCCGGCGTTCGTGGGGGCGCCTCACGCTTCCTCTTTCAGATCCGCGCCGACGACATCGGCAACGCTCACACCGACCCGGAGCTTAAGGCCGCCTTCCTCCGTGTCATCGAACCCATCTCCGGTGAGGTCGCCCTCGACGGCTACGAGCCCGTCAAAGACTCAAGCGGCCACGTTGTCGCCTATAACGTCTGGGTTCTCCGCTGAGCAGCCCTCTTATATCTAAGCAGGCCGTCATTCTGGCCAAGTCAGAATCCCCGTATTTTTCTTCACCGCACCTGCCGCGTAGAACCCGGGTGCCTATCCCAGAGGTCTCCATGAAGCTTGCCGCTCTGCTGTTCGCCGCCCTGCTCTCTCCACTTCTATCCGCCCAGCAGCCATCCGCACAGTTGCAGGCCACCCTCGACAAACTCGACCAGGCCAGCACCCGCTTCATCTCGGCCCAGGCCGACTTTCACAAGGTTCTTTACAACCACTACCTTAGGTCGAACGACGACGAGCAGGATGGCCGCATCTACTTCACGAGTGAGCACGGCTCCCCTCATATGGGCCTGCTCACCACTGGTCCAAAGGCCCGCATCGCCGAGTACAAAGGCGGTTCCCTCCGTCTCTTCACGGTAAGTGATAACTGCTTCGTTACCGTCACCAGGCCCGGCATCGAGACCTATCTTACCCTCGGCTTCGGCGGCAGCGGCAAAGACCTGACTAAGGCCTGGAACATCACCGACCTCGGCCCCGAGCTCATGGACGGCATCAAGGTCGAGAAATTAGAACTCGTCGCCAAGGACCCCAACGTACGCGCGAACTTCGAAAAGATCACTCTATGGATGGATCTAGCGCGCGGCGTCTCGCTCAAGCAGGTATTTTTGAGCACGACCAAGGACATCCAGACTGCCACCTACACCCACATCCGCTATAACGAAAAGGTTGACACCAAGCCCTTCACCTTTAAGGGCAAAACCTGCGGCCAGTAACTATATGTGGACAACGCCTAGACCCCTGCGACCTTTGCGGGTCTCTCTTTGCAACCTTTGCGCTCCGTTCTTGGTCCACGCTCCGCCCAAATTCCACTCCCCAGCGCCACCAGCACCGGAAAAATCTCGAGCGTGTACCGCGGCTCCGAGTTATCGATCGTTAACAGTAGCATCACCCGCAAAACTACCGTCCCCACCATCGCCCAAGGTATCACCCGGTCTCCTCGCCAACGAGCGAGCCCCACCCCCGCCAACACAAAATATCCCAGGTTCACCAGCCCAAGCCCCGCGGCCACTGCCGACCCACGTACATGCCCGCGCCACCGCCACCACTCCACCGGCAGCGCCAGCATCTCGGTCCGCGGCCGCAGCGCCATGTTCATCACCCGCGCCACCGGCAGCCCCACAAAGTACTCTAGCCGATGCGCTCCAATCCGGGCCCGCGCCAGCGCCTCGAACCGCGCATCGAGCGCCGGCGTCGCGGTCGTTGTCTGGTTGTACTTTTCGAGCACCGCCGCCGTCTCCCGATACTGCTCCGCCGAATCGAACGCCCGCCGTGGCAGCACTCCTGGCTCGATCTCGTCCCCGTTGTACTTCCAGTACACCGCCTCGGTCGACGCATACTCGATCGCCCACGTCCGATACCATCGGTTGAACCCCACCGGGTTGAACTCGCCCGCATCCATCGCCGACCGCGGCGCCAGCGGCTGGACCACATGGAACGTCCGCCAGTTCCGCATCGTCCATGGCGCGAGCGGCGCGAGCGTCAGCCCCGACACCAGCAGCACCGGCCCCACCATTCCCCGCACCCCCCAGCGCCGCAGCAGAATCCACCCCATCGCCGGCACTACCGCCGCCGCCAGCAGACCCTGCTCCGGCCGCAGCAGAATCGCATACCCCAGCGCCGCCGCAATCACCAAGAGCCATCGATTCACCCCCCGGCAACCCTCCTCGACTACCCGCCCCCGCCAGCGTGCCAGCCCATAAAACGCCACCGCCATACAAAAGAGCGTCAGCGTCTCGGTCAGCGGAGCCGCTACGTAGTTCGCCGTAAACGGACACCCCGCCGCCAGCCACACCGCCGCCACCCGCGCCCGCCTACCAAACAGCCGCCCGGCCACACCACCCGCCAGCAGGCAGCTGCCCAGGTCCACCCCCGCCTGCACCAGCATCACCGCCGTATATTGCCCCACCCCGAACGCCCAAAAGCACGCCGCCAGAAACAGCGGATAGCCCGGCAGCCGGATCAGCGTTGGTCGCGGCGCCACCGCCACTCCCCGCACCGTCTGCGAGAACCCATACACCCCGTGTGCGAGCAGGTTGCGCGCGATATCTCCGTACACCAGCGTGTCGCCCGCCAGATACCCCTGCCGCCATACAAACCAAAGCCGCAGCGCCAACCCCACCACCAGCGCCCCGGCCACGCTTATCCGTTCGCCCACCCGCCAACCACTTTCTTCCTGCCCATCACCCATCGTCCCCTCATCCTATCCCGCTCGTTGCGTTGACTCACCCCTTCGTCCTGCATACGATGAGCCATAGATCATGCGCACTCCTGCCCAGCAATGAACAACTCCGTCTTCTATGATCCGCAACGAAAGCGCTGGAAACGGCTGCGGCGCATCTTCGACGTGCTAGCGCTCGCGGGTCTGCTGCTCGGCATCATTTTTACCGTCGGCGTCATCCAGATGAAGCCTCTGCCTGAGCTTCGTCTCACCTCCCAGGCTCGCAATTATCGCGCCTTCACCGAGATTCCGAAACCGGTCGTCAAACCCGGCCTGAAAGCCGCGCGCAACGCCCACCGCAAAACTGAGATCAAGCCTTCCGACGTCCCTCTCAACTCTGGCGAAGGCCTGCGCGCCGCTTACTACGTCGACTACGACGCTGCCAGCTATTCCTCGCTCAAGCAGCACATCAAGCAGATCGACCTCCTCTTCCCCGAGTGGCTGCACGTTGTTGGCCCCGAAGGCAACCTGACCGCTTATTCGGCCGGCGACTTCACCCCCTTCGCGGTCATCGACAAAGCCGGCGTTCACTCCGTCGACCAGGAGAACAAAGTCGCCCGCGCCATCGCTGAAAATCGCGTGGACACCGAAGTCTTTCCCCTCGTCGACGACTACGATAGCGTCAAACAGGCCTACTCCGAGTCGCTCGCCGGCTTCCTGAGAAGCGACGCCTCCCGCGCCAACTTCCAACACCAGGCGGACCGCTTCCTCGCCGCCAATCCCGGCTATCGTGGCCTCACTCTCGATTTTGAAAACGTCGACGCCGCGACTCAGCCTGGCTATCTAACCCTCGTCTCCGCGCTCTACCAGGACTTCCACGCCCACAACCAGCGCCTCTACGTCATCGTCCCGGTTGGCGATCCCACCTTCGACCTCGCCGCGCTCGCCGCCCATTGCGACGGCCTCGTACTGCAGAACTATGACGAGCACCAGGCCACCACCCTGCCCGGTCCCATCGCCAGCCAGGACTGGTTTCTCGACAACCTTAAACAGACGCTGAAAGTCGTCCCCAAGCAGAAAATCATTCTCGCCATCGGCAGCTTCGGCTATGACTGGACCACCGCCCAGCCGATCCCTCCCGCACCCGGCAGACCCGGCAGACGCTCCACCCAACGAGCCGCTACCTCAGTTCCGAATCCCGATCCGAAGGTTCTCGGCGCCCTGTGGCTCTCCACCTCGGAAGCCTGGCAGGCCGCCTCCGACTCCGGTGCCCGGATCACCTTCGACCCCGATGCGCTCAACGCACACTTCGCCTACGACGACGACGACGCCCACATCCGTCACCAGGTCTGGTTCCTCGATGCCGTCACCGTCCTCAACGAAATGCGCGCCGCCCGCGAACTCGGCATCGAGACCTTCTCGCTCTGGCGCCTTGGCTCGGAAGACAACTCCCTCTGGAAGATCTGGGACAAGCCCACCCATACCGACCCCAGCAAAGACCTTGCCATCGTCGAGCCTGGCTACGACATCGACAATGAAGGCGTCGGCGACGTCCTCCGCGTCACGCGCAAGCCCCAATCCGGCCATCGCACCCTCACCCTCGATGACGACGACCAGGTCTCGCTTCCCTTCAAAATGGTCACGTCGGAAAACATGCAGTCCTACCCTCTGCCCTATACCGTCGAGCTCTACGGCTACCACCCCCGCCAGGTCGCCTTCAGCTTCGACGACGGCCCCGATCCCGACTGGACTCCGCGCATCCTTGACGTGCTCAGGATTTACGGCGTCAAGGGCACTTTCTTCATGATTGGCGAGTCCGCCCAGGACAACGTCGGCCTCTTGAAGCGCGTCTTCGCCGAAGGCCACGAGATCGGCAATCACACCTACACCCACCCCGACATCAGCGAAATCTCCACCACCCAGCTCGACCTCCAGCTCAAGCTCACCGAGCGACTCTTCGGCTCGAAACTCGGCGTCCAGCCCCTCTACTTCCGTCCTCCCTACTCGATCGACCAGCAGCCCGACACCAACGACCAGGCGGCTCCCGTCGAACACATCCAGGACCTCGGCTACACCATCGTCGGCAACCAGATTGACACCAACGATTGGGACGAGCATCCCCGCAAGACACCCCAGGAGATCACCGATTCCGTCCTTACGCGGCTCGCCGACATGGACACCCACCCGGCCGACCGCGGCTCTATCATTCTCATGCATGATGGCGGAGGCGACCGTTCCGCTACGGTCCAGGCGCTGCCCGTGCTGATCGCTGCCCTGCGCGCCCGCGGCTACACCATCGTCCCTGTGTCCGAGCTCGTCGGCCTCACCCGCGCCGAGGTCATGCCGCCGCTTACCGCACGCCAACGCTGGCAGGCTCGCGCCGACTCGATCACCTTTTTCCTCCTCAGCTTCTTCAATCACCTCGTCATCTACATCTTCTATGTCGGCGACATCCTGATGAGCGGCAGGCTCATCATCATCGGCCTCTGCGCCACCGTCGACCGCCTGCGCAAGCGTAAGAACTTCGCCACGCCAGATTTCTGCCCGCGTGTCGCCGTCCTGATTCCTGCCTACAACGAAGAGAAGGTCATCGCCCGAACCATCCGCTCCGTGCTGATGTCCAACTACAAAAACATCAACATCGTAGTCATCGACGACGGCTCCTCCGACCGCACCTTCGAGGTCGCCCGCAGCACCTACGCCGAGCAGATCGCGGAGGGCCGCGTCACTGTCCTCACCAAGCCCAACGGAGGCAAGGCCGACGCCCTTAACTACGCCCTCGAGCGCCTCACCGAAGAAATTTACATCGGCATCGACGCCGACGGCGTAATTGCTCACAACGCCATCTCGAACCTGGTCTGCCATTTCGCCAACCCGCATATCGGCGCCGTTGCCGGCAACGCCAAGGTCGGGAACCGCGTCAACCTCTGGACCCGCTGGCAGGCTTTGGAATACATCACAAGCCAGAACTTCGAGCGCCGCGCGTTAGACCTCTTCGACGTCGTCATGGTCGTGCCTGGAGCAATCGGCGCCTGGCGCACCTCCGCAGTCCGAACCGGCGGCGGCTACCCCACCAACACCGTTGCCGAAGACGCCGACCTCACCATGAACCTGCTCGAGCAGGGCTACTCCGTCATCTACGAGGACCGCGCCCTCGCCTTCACCGAGGCTCCCGTCAACATGGACGGACTTATGCGCCAGCGCTTCCGCTGGTCGTTCGGCATTCTGCAGGCCATCTGGAAGCATCGCGGAGCCATCACCAAGAACCGCGCCATGGGTCTCTTTGCCCTGCCCAACATCCTCATCTTCCAAATCCTGCTGCCGCTCGTCTCGCCCTTCATCGACCTCATGTTTATCTTCGGCGTCCTCCACTACGTTCTCGACAAACACTTCCACCCGGAGACCGCTTCGACGACCAGCTTTTACAAACTCCTGACCTTCTTTCTCGCCTTCCTGCTTATCGATTTCGCTGCCTCCACGCTCGCTTTCACGCTTGAGCGCAAGCACCCCGCCAGCAAGGGTGACTTCTGGCTTCTGTTCCACATCTGGATTCAGCGTTTCACCTACCGCCAGGTCTTTTCGGTCGTCCTCTTCAAAACGCTCAAGCGCGCCGTCGATGGGAAACCGTTCAACTGGGACAAGCTTGAACGCACGGCCAAGATGTCCAAAGCCACAGAACAAATCGCCACCTAACCGTATCGGTGTAGCTGGGGAAACGGCTATAGTATGGAAGTACCGAGCGGGAGTAGCTCAATGGTAGAGTAGCGGCTTCCCAAGCCGTTGGTTGCGGGTTCGATCCCCGTCTCCCGCTCCACACTGCACGATCCACCGCCTGCCAGAGTGCCACTCATCGGCATACTTCCGCCGAAAACTTCGTGTGAGGTAAACCGATGGCAAATATCCAAATTGTCTATCTGGAGCTACCAGCCAGTAGTGGGCCGGCTATGAAGAGCTTCTACGGCTCGCTCTTCGGTTGGACCCACGAGGACTACGGCCCGGAGTACGCCGCTGTCCATGGCGCGGGCCTGGAGGCAGGCTTCCATGCGGGCAGCGAGGGCCGACCGAGCGCGCCGCTCGCGATCATCGAGACGGACAGGCTGAAAGACATGGAGCAACGCGTGCGTGAGGCCGGCGGCACCATCACGCTTCCCATCTTTGCCTACCCAGGCGGCCACCGCTTTCACTTCACCGATCCTAGCGGTAACGAGCTCGCCGTACTGCAGGTGGATAGACCGGGGGCGTGAGAGGACACGGGGTTTCTTCTACTGATTGACCCCGCTAGCCAGGAATCCACCGTCCACTACGAGAATCTCCCCTGTAATAAAGTTCGAAGCCTCGCTCGCCAGAAACACCGCCGACCCCACCAGCTCCTCCGTCTTGCCGAACCGGGCCATGGGCGTCCGCATCCGCAGCTCTTTCCCGCGCTCGCTCTCATCGAGCAGCTTCTGGTTCAGCGCCGTGCGAAATACCCCCGGCGCAATGGCGTTCACCGTCACCCCTTGCGCGCTCCACTCGACCGCCAGCGACTTCGTCAACGCGCCGACTGCAGCCTTCGAGCATGCATACGCGGTCACCTCCTTCAAGCTCACAAACGTATTGAGCGAAGCGATGTTGATGATCTTGCCCGAGCCCCGCTCAAGCATGTGCCGGCCAACAATCTGGCACGCCCGCAGCGTGCCTGTCACGTTCGTGTCCATGATGTCGTTCCACGTCTCTTCCGAGACTGAGATCGTCGGCTCGCGCTTGATCTTGCCCGCGCAATTGATCAAAATATCGACCTTGCCCAACTCCTTCAGTGTTCCCGCCAGCAGCGCTTCCAGGCTTGCGCGATCGCCCACATCAGACGTCAGCCGCAGCGCTTTCCGTCCCAACGCCTCGATCTTCGCCGCAGCCTCTTCCACCTGCTCCTGTCGTCGCGAAGTAGCCACCACATCGGCCCCTGCCTCGGCCAGCCCCACAGCCATTGCCAGCCCAATGCCCGACGTCCCACCTACGACCACCGCAACCTTACCCGCCAAATCAAAGAGCGAACTCGCCATCTTGTCTCCCAATCGGTTACAAATGCAGGTGCTAACTCGGCATGCCGACATGCTTCAGAATGTCATCCACCACCACATCCGGCGCACGGTCGTTCTCCACCGTATACGCGTCCGCCGGCCGCTCCAGCGTCTTCAACTGACTATCCAGAAGCTTGGGCGTCATGAACTCATGATGCCGCGCCGCCAGACGCTCGGCGATCATCGCCGGCGAGCCATCGAGCAGCACAAACTTCACTGTGCCCTCGGGCATCTCCGCAGCCAGCGTCTGACGATAGTTTTCTTTTAGCGCCGAGCAGGCCAGCACACCCCCTTGGCCCGCCTCCAGCCACCCGCGCATCAGCCGGTTCAGCGACTCAAGCCAGGGCTGCCGGTCTGCATCGTCCAGCGGATGCCCTGCCGCCATCTTCTCCTTGTTCGCCGGCGAGTGATAATCATCCGCATCCGCAAAGATTACGCCAGCCCGTTGCGCCAGCAGCGTGCCGATCGTCGTCTTGCCCGAACCACTTACACCCATCAACACCACAATCATCACTGCCCCCGCTTACTGCCCAAGGAACACCGGCTTGATGTGCCGTTCAAACAAATTCGTCGTCACGTTTTTCGCCACAACTTCTTCATTCGCCTCAAGCGCCTCGAGATAGCGCGGACCCATCTTTGCCGCGACCTTGAAGCCCACATGCAGCAGCTGGCGGAAGCTCGGGTTATAGGCCGCATGGCTCTCGTCATGCCGCAGCGCATTGGTAAACTGCTCGCTCGTCCAGCCGTTTACCTCCTGCGGCGACGGCAGCTTGGCCTCCTCAATCTGGATCACCGTCGCATACGGAGCCGTCAGCTCATCAGCATGCGCAAACGCCTCCGCATACACCTCCTTCGCGATCTCAAGCCCCGAGCCACCCGCCTCCGCCAACCCGATCAACTCCTCAAGCCACGTCGTCCCTGCCGTCTTCAAATGCACACCCGCGCCGAACTTGTTGACTGCCTCATAGATCGCTCGATAGATCGAGAATTTGTCCGAACCCGAGTGCACACTCAACTTTAGGTTCTTCGGCAGCCCATACGTTTTCACCGCGAAGGCAATGGCCGCTAGGTCCTCGCTGAACTCCTTGGTAAACTGCGCCACGTCGCCGACATAATCCACACCCTTGTTGAACCGGCCCGTAAACTTCGGCGCAATCGTCTGGATCGGGATCTCCTCGTCGGCAATCATCGCCAGGATCACCAGCAACTCCACCGGCGTCTGCGGCGAATCGGTCTCATCCATCGAGACCTCCGGCACAAACCGCCCCCGGCCCTTATTCTCCAGCAGAAAACGATAGATCTCGCCCGCATGCTTTACCGCCGCCAGAAACTTATTGGCCACACCCTCGACAAACGCACGGTCCGTCTTGAACGGCTGCTCGATGTTCGGGATCAGCACCTCGCCCATCAGCTCCGGATGCGCCTTCACGAAGTCTGCTACGTCCTCCGGCTTCGCCGCCTGCCCAATCAGATCGGCCACGTCGAGCGTAAAGAAGTCGCACGGATCGAGGAAGCGCTGCACTGTCTTCAAGTTGATGTGGTCGGCATCGAGAAAGTACGGCTTCGTCCAGCCCGACTCCTTCACCGCCGCATCGGCCGCAGTCCGCGTGGCCGTCGGCTCGGAGCCAATAATCGTATGCTCCCGATTCGACTTATTCCAGACCGGCACCACCTCGACGCCGGCATCGGCCGCCATTACGCACGCCTGCAGCTGGGCCTTTGCCTGATGCGCAAACCGATCACCCACGCCTACAGAAAAGCGCGGCAGTTCCAACTCATCACTCATCTCATCTCCGCTTCATGAACATGCGCGTACGCACTGGTCGAACCAAGCTATCGCACCCAAGCATACCAGTCGTCCCAACGACGGCAAACCACGCGCAGTTTGGCCTGCTTAGTCCGTGAACCGCCCCTCATACGCCCACAGTCCCAGACCCGGATTCGAGATGAAAAAGATCTCCTCTCCGCCCACTACATTCCACCCATCTGCCAGCTTCGCCGGATCATATTTCATCTGATAGTCCGCGAGATCTCCGTACTCGTAGTGCACGCCCTCGATCTCGGCCCGCGTAAGGTGCCCCGGACAGTAGCGAATCGTAAACCGTCCTTCGCTCGAGCCATGAATCAAATGCGCCGCCGCACTCAGGTTCGCCGCCAGCTGCGCGTCCTGCTTCACCGCTTCAAGCGTCGCCGGCGTGCCGCAGTAGCCGTACTTGCGGATCAGCGCATCGATGGCCGCGTCCTCGCCAAACTCATGCACTCCCGGAGCCAGCACAATCAACTCCGCGTCATCCGCCAGCGCCATCCGCGTCCGGTACACGCTCTTGTTGCCCAGCCACGTCGACCGAAATTCATGCTGGTCTAAGAACACGACGGCCTTCTTAATCTCGCGATCCATCATCAGGAAATTGCACTTAAGACTCAGCTGCGCCGCGCACTCAAACGCCTCGTTGCCGTTCGAGATGTACAACCCGCGCATCACCAGCTTGCCCTCAGCATTCTTGTTCACCACTGTCTGCACGTACACAATGTCGGGCAGCGCCCCGGCAAAGTGCTCGCTCGCGTAATCGAGCACGCGCCGTACCGGTGTATCCGCGCGCCCCATCATGCGTTCCATCCCATATACCGCGCCCAGGAAATGCGAGCGATGAATGCCCATCACGCCGCCCGTGCCCACGAAAATATTCTTCGCGCCGTTGGCCATACCGACCACTTCATGCGGCACCACCTGCCCGATAGACAGGATGAGGTCATGCCCGCCATCGCGCAGCAGCTTGTTCACCTGCGCCGGCCATGTGTAGTCGAGCTTGCCTTCGCTGACCTCGTGCATCAACTCACCCGGCACCTCGCCCAGCGTCACGATGTCGTTGCGCCAGTCATGTACGCGAAACAAGCCGCGCGGCGTAGCTCCAAACATGGCAGCAATTTCCTTGTCGCTCATCGCCTTATGCGTGCCGAGCGCGGGCAGCACATCGGCCAGCCGATCGCCATAAAACTGCCATGCCATCTCGGTCAGCAGCCCACTCATCGAGTGCATCCGCGTAAAGTCCGGAGGCACAGCCAGCACCCGCTTGCGCTTCCTGCCGGAGTCCAGCCTGGTCAGCGCTTCCACCAGCCCAGCGCGTATCTGCTCCGTCGACAATTCCGTCTCCGGCGATCCCACTGCAAACAATAAGCTCATGCCAACTATCCTAATCCTGAGGTCCGCGCAGAGACAGGACCCAAGTCGGCGTTGCGTCAGGCTACGGAATCGGGTGGGTGCCGTCCCAACCACCTCTACACTCTGTGAGGACTGTTTTGTTCCACTGTCAGCGGCTCACGCCTATCGTCGCGAACGCCGCCTGGCAATCCGTCGCACGCCGAAGGACCAGGTGCGCACCGGCCCGACATCCACATGCACGAAGTGGCTGGAAGGATAGTAGCCCACGCCTCCCATGCCGAGCGAAAGCGCCGCGTCGCGCAGACGTTCCGTGCTCACTCCAGGGACCGAGATGTCGATCGCCTGCGAGGCCATGTGGAACGAATGCTCGGAAACACCCGTGACCGGAGCGCGGTTGCGTAGAGCCTGGTTGGTCGCCGGCGTCCGGTAGCCGCAGATCACGTCGATCAATCCATCCGGCCGATGGAGCGTGATCAGCAAAGCATGCAGCAGGTCGAACTCCCGCGGATCGTACGCCGCAACGTCCCCCGTGCGGTAGTCGCGCAGGAAGTGATTCAGCAGATCAAGCGAGCTCGGCTGATACTCGTCGCCCACCTTGTAAGCCACGTCGATCGACTCACCGGTATGCACCTGGTGCATCCTCAGCCGGCTCTCCACACGATGGGGAGTCGCTTCAGCAACCATGCGGCGTTGCATGGAAGGAGCAAGAGCCAGCACGGACAGAAGCGTTGCCGTCCACATCCCGCAGCGCTGTGCGGCAATCATCGGGATGCTCCCGCGGCCGTGCCGCCGCAAACCGGCCGGGCGCAGATGCACTCGCGGCAGAAGGTATGATTGAAGCGATGGGCGGAGATCATGAAGGCGCTGCCGGTAAACGTAATGGCCACTTCCAACCAGTGATGCAGCAGCAGGTCTCCCCACCACGCGCCGCCAAAGATAAACGCAAGCCCAGCTCCCACCATCCACAGTACACGCGCGCGACGGTGAAGACGAAAGCCGCGCAGCAACGCGATGGCACCGATCGCCGCGATTCCGATCGCAAGCCAGCGATGCGCACTTTCTTCCGATGGCAGAAAGTGCGCCAGCACCGAGGAAAACGAAAGCAGGAACGGCGTTACGATACAGTGAAGAACGCATACCATGGACGCGCCGACACCCACCCAGTCTGCCCAGGGCGAGGTCGCATCGTTCAAGATGGGTCGGCTAATTTCCATTCTTGTATCCTAGCACTGCTGCGAACGCAACCGCATTAGTACGCATTTCCGCCTTCGCCACAAAGGACCTTCACGGCCCGGGTCCAGTCCAAAACAACATACTTGAAGTTCGAGACGCTGAGGTACTTACGAGATGACCGTTCCACGCAATGCTTGTCTGTCCTTGCTGTTCCTGACTGCTTTGTCAGGCGCATTCCTTGGTGCGCAGCCGGCCAATACCGCCCTGAAGGTCACCCGAGCTTCCCTGCCCAACGGCATGCAGGTGGTTATCATCCGCAACTCGCTTGCCCCCGTCGTCACCGTCGAGGCCAACTTCAAGGTCGGCGGCGACGAAACCCCCGCCGGCTTTCCAGGCATGGCGCATGCGGAGGAGCACATGGCCTTTCGCGGATGCGCCGGCATGTCCGCCGACCAGACGGCGGCCATCTATGCCGAGCTTGGCGGCCAGAACAACGCCGACACCCAGCAGAACATCACCCAGTACTACGCCACCGTGCCTGCTGCCGACGTCGACGTCGCGCTCCAGGCCCAGGCTGCCTGCCTGCGCGGCGTTGACGACACGGACGCCGAGTGGAACCAGGAGCGCGGAGCGATTGAGCAGGAGGTCTCCCGCGACCTCTCCAATCCCACCTACAAATTCATCAGCCGCCTCAACGAAGATCTTTTCGCCAACACCCCCTACGCACACGATCCACTCGGCACCAAAGCCTCTTTCGACGCCACCAACGGCGCCATGCTAAAGGACTTTTACAGCAAGTGGTACACCCCCTCGAACGCGATCCTGGTCGTCGTCGGTGACATCGACCCGGACAAGACGCTTGCCAAGATCAAGCAGCTTTACGGGGACATCCCCAGCCATCCGCTGCCCGCTCACCCCGCCGTCAACCTGCAGCCGGTCAAGCCCGAGACCTTCACCCTCGACAGCAATCTCCCTTACGTCCTCGGCTTCGTGGCCTACCGTCTTCCCGGCACCGACTCGCCCGACTACGCCGCCGTCCAGATCTTGACCGACGTACTCGGCAGCCAGCGCGGCGACCTCTACGGCATGGTTCCCGCCGGCAAGGCTTTGGCCGCGCAGTTCGCCATGGCCGAGAACTATCCGCAGGCCAGCGCGGGCTTCGGCGTCATCGTCGTTCCTGCGGGCGCCGACCCGCAGCCAGCCTTGGGCGAGATGCGCCAAATTCTCGCCGGCTACGCGCAGAAGGGAGTACCCGAGGATCTCGTCGCGGCTGCCAAGCGCAGCGAGATTGCGCAGGCTGAGTTCCAACGCAACTCCATCCCCGGCCTCGCCAATCTCTGGTCAAACGCCCTGGCCGCCGAAGGCCGCACCACGCCTGACGAAGATCTCGACGCGATCCGCAAGGTCACGCTCGCCGATGTGAACCGTGTCGCCAGGCAGTATCTGCTCAACGCGAACACCATTACGGCGGTGCTGAAGCCTGCGCCCAACGGCCAGCCCTCGGCATCGAAGGGCTTCGGCGGCGGTGAAGAGGTCACCTCCGCGCCCACCAAGCCTGTGCAGCTTCCCGCCTGGGCCGACGCCTCGCTTAATCAGCTCAAGCTGCCGGAGAACACCGTCTCCACCTCCGACACGATGCTGCCCAACGGCATCCGGCTGATCGTGCGCACCGACACGACCAGCCCGACCGTCACTGTGCTCGGCTCGGTCAAGCGCAATCCCGATCTCGAGACACCCGCTGGGCAGGATGGCGTCTCGAACGTGCTCGACGACCTCTACTCCTACGGCACAACCACACTTGACCGCCTCGCCTTCCAAAAGGCGCTCGATGACATTGCCGCAAACGAAAGCGCCGGAGCGCGTTTTTCGCTTAGCGTGCTCAAGGAGAACTTCTCGCGCGGCGTCGAGCTGCTGGCCGACAACGAGCTGCACCCGGCGCTTCCCGCGGACGCCTTCAAGACCGTTCAGCAGCAGACCTCGGAGTTCGTCGCCGGCAATCTGCAAAGCCCTGGCTACAAGACTTCGCGCGTGCTCGATCTCGCCTTGTTGCCGGCTTCGGATCCCTCGCTGCGCGAAGCCACACCGGCTTCGATCAACAAGCTTACCCTCGACAACGTGAAGCAGTTCTACGCGCAAACCATGCGGCCGGACATGACCACCATCGTCGTGGTCGGCGACGTGACGCCGCAGGATGCAAGAACGGTCATCGAGAAGTGGTTCGGCGCCTGGAAGGCCTCGGGAGCAAAGCCTGAGACCACGCTTCCCGCTGTTCCGGTCAACAAGGCCTCCTCGCAAAACGTCGCCGACGCGCAGCAGGTGCAGGACTCGGTCACGCTCTCCGAAGAGCTTGCCCTGAATCGCTTTGACCCCGACTACTACCCGCTGCAACTTGGAACCCATGTTCTTGGTGGGGGCTTCTACGCCACTCGCCTTTACCATGACCTTCGCCAGATCGCCGGCTATGTCTATACCGTCGACGTCTCGCTTCGCGCCTCGAAGACCCGGGCGACCTACACGGTTACCTACGGTTGCGATCCGGGCAATGTCTCAAAGGCTCGCGGCCTGATTGAGCGCGACCTGAACCAGATGCGCAAAGAAGATGTTTCGGACGCCGAGCTGCACCAAGCCAAGGCGCTCCTGCTTCGCCAGCTGCCCTTGAGCGAGTCGAGCGAAGACTCGGTCGCCGGCGGCCTGCTTGCCAGGGCAGAGATCGGCCTGCCGCTCAACGAGCCTTTCCGCGCCGCCAAGCGCTACTTCGACCTGAGCGCAGCCGAGGTCAAGGCCGCCTTCCAACGCAAGATCACCACGGACAATCTCGTGCAGGTAGTTCGAGGACCCGCCCCCCAGTAGGACGGGCAAAGAATGCCTGAACTGAGCAACCTGCTCCGTTCAGGCATTCACCCTTCATTGACGACCGTCAGTGTCCGGCAGGCAAGCCAAGGTCGGCGGCGGCGGGCAGGACTTTGGTCTCTCCGTACTGGCGGGCCGCGGTGCGGAAGCGATCGCTGCGTGCCTGCCACAGCTGGACCGTCGCGTCGTAGTGCTCGAGGACAGGGCGAAGAGCGTAGGCGCGGTTGGAGCGCAACCAGGTCTGCTCGTAGAGATCGCGGAGCAGGGCGTAGGTGTCGCGGATGTCTTCGAGGCGGCCGTTGACGCCGCGGATGTCGGAGAGCTCCTTGCCTACGGTGGAGTGGAGCTTGCGGTCGGAGCTCGCCTGCGCGACCAGGGCGCGGTTGTAGCCGGCGACGATCTCGTCGGTGAGCTCGAATTTGAGGCCGATGAGGTCCAGGCGGCGGGCGCCTAGTTCGAGGGCGTCGATGGCGTCGGGGTAGCGGAGAGTGGTGGGGTTCGAGGGGAAGGCGTTGGCGGCGTTGAAGATCTCACTCATCGCGGAAGACGCGATGAATGGGGCACCGGGCTGAGTTGCCGAAGGGGCGGGGTAGGCGGCGCGGGCCTTGGCAATGAGGGTGAGGGCTCGCTCGGCGGCGAGGCGCTCTTCGCGGATGGTGGGGCGGAACTTGGCGGCGATCGCCTGGCCGTCTTTCGACCAGGGATCCATCCAGAAGAGGCCGTCCGAGCCGTCGCCGATTTTGGCCTGGCGAAGGAGGGCGTGGGCCTGCATGAGGGCGAGCTGGGCCTGGTTGAGGTCGCCCGTTTGGTCACCGTGGAAGACCTGGGCGAAGGATTGCTCGAAGGGTTCGAGGGGCGACTGGCCTTGCTGCCAGGCGGCGGCGGCGCCGAAAAGGATGCCGTACCAGTTGTTGTTGCTGAGCGATTCGCCGTCGTCGTTCCAGATGGTGTTGAGGGTGCCGGTGGAGTGCTGGCGCTGGCCTTCGGCGACGAACTGCTGGATGTTGGTGAGGCCGTCGTTGTAGTCGGGGTAGACGACGGACCAGTTGTTGATGCCGGGGGCGACCCAGGTCTCAAATTCGGCGCTGGTGAAGGGGGTGAGGAACTTGGCGAAGCCTCCGGAGGGGTTGGGCGTGTACCACCAGGCGACGGCGATGGTGTTTTGCTTGAAGGCGGCGGGCACGTTGCGGAGGATGTCGGGGTCGAGGCGATCGGGCGAGGAGGCTCCGGCGTTGGCGCTGTAGGCAGTGGAGCGTTGAACGATGGACTGGGCGATGTCTCCCCAGAAGAGCAGCCGGCGGTGGAGCGGCGCGAGGGCGGTGTCGATGCGCTCAAGGAAGTCGAGGTAGACGGGGCCGAGGCCGCGGGCATCAACGTCGGATTTGGTTTGGCCTAGACCGAGGTCGGCGGTTTCGTCGGCGCCGATGTGGAGGAAGGGGCCGGGATAGTCGGCGGCGAGCTCGGTGAACATCTGCTGGATGAGAGTGAGGGAGCCGGGCTGGCCGGGGGCGAGGACGGCACCGTGGGGAGTCTCGGCGAGCGGCTGGTAGAACTCCCAGGTGAGGTTGTGGTGGAGGTGGCCGAAGGCTTCCTGCTCGGGGATGACGGTGACGTGGTAGCGGGCGGCGAAGGCGGTGAGCTCACGGGCTTCGGCGGGGGAGAGGCTGCCGCCGGGGGGTGCGGGGAGGGGGTTCGAGGTGTACTGCTGGGTGTGCTCGAAGTAGGGCGAGTAGACGTTGGCCTTATAGGCGGCCAGGGTCTGGATGAGTTGCTTCTGGAAGGCGAGGGTGGGGACGGGGCCGCGGGAGAGGTCATCGTGGAGGCCGCGGTACTTCATGGCGGGCCAGTCATGGATGGTGGCGAGATGAAGCGTGGCGGCGGGGCCATCGCCCTGGATGAGTTGCTTGGCGGTCTGCGCGGCGTAGAAGAGGCCGGTGGAACTAGAGGCAGAGAGGGTGAGGGAGTTGGGGCCGGGAGTGATGGTGTAGCCTTCGGCGGTCATCTCCGGGGGCAGGGACGAGCTGCGGGTGAGCTGAAGGGTGAAGGCGCCGGTGAGAGGGATGGCTCGGGCGGCGAGAGAGGCTTCGAGGTCTTGGCGGGTGAAGGCGTCGTCGGGATCGGAAGCACAGGAGGCGCAGACGATGCGCAAGCCCTGCACAATGGGCTGACTCGCGCCGGGCTGGACCTGCCGGGGGGTGGGGATGAGTGGGAGGGATTGGGCTGGGGCGATGGGGATGGAACAGACCGCAAGGGCTGAGACGGCGCGAAGGGCTGGCCGGAGAATGCGCATGCACTGAGGGTAAACGAAGCGATTGAGCAGGGGACCAGGCGCATGGCCTGGTTCATCTTCTGTTAACCCAGGCTTCTTCATCCATTCACAGAGGGTTCTCCGGGAATTAACACAAAGCGATGAGTCTGGAGCCACAGGCAGAGACGTTTGCGTGGAAGCACCGGCTGGCTGCCGGCTTTGCGCAGGTCTGCTGCCCGAAAGATTTCCGAGGAGTTCCATGACGAAGCAGATGACAGCGGCAATGGCGGCAATGCTGATGGTGGGCGCGTTGCCGATGCAGGCCCAGGAGCCTTTGAGCACGACGACCAAGACGGTCAAGGTGGCTCCAGGCGAAACGAAGACGACGGTGATTACGAAGGAAGCGGGGGCGACGGGGAAGCCGGGAGCCAAGAAGCGGACCGCGCGCCGGAAGCCGGTGGCCAAGAAGGCCCCGGCAGAGAGCGAGACCAGCCGGATGCTGCGGGAGCTGCAGCAGAAGCAGACCGCGCAGCAGGCAGAGATCGACGCGCTGACGCAGGCGAATGCGGTGAAGGATGCGGCGCTGGCGCAGGCACAGGCCGATGCACAGGCGGCTCAGACGCAGGCGCAGAGCGCGACCCAGGCGGCGCAGACCGTGAACGCGACCGTGCAGCAGAACGCAGACGCAGTGCAGGCTCTGAAGACCAACGTGAGCGATCTGCAGACGACCAATGCGGGGCTGGCGTCGACGATCAGCGCGAACAAGGTGGAGCTGAACGAGAAGATCGAGAGCCCGGCGTCGATTCACTACAAGGGCGTGACGCTGACGCCGGTGGGTTTCTTCGCATTCGAAGGTGTATGGCGGCAGCGCTCGCTGAACTCGGACATCAATACGCCGTTCAATACGACGCCCTATCCGGGGTCGAACGAAGGGCACATCAGCGAGCTAAACTTTACCGGACGGCAGAGCCGTCTGGGTGCGCTGTTTGAAGGGAAGGCTGCGAGCTTCAAGCTTTCGGGCTACGTGGAGACGGACTTTCTGAGCTCGGGCGCGACGTCGAATAACAACCAGTCGAACAGCTACACGTTGCGCGTGCGCCAGGTGTGGGGCAAGGCAGAGACGAACTCCGGCTTCGCGGTGACGGGTGGGCAGACGTGGTCGCTGGTGACCGAGGACGGCAAATCGACCGATACGCGGACGGAGAAGCTGCCAAACACGGTCGACTCGCAGTACATGGTCGGCTTTAGCTGGGAGCGGCAGCCGGGGATCCGGTTGCAGCAGAAGTTTGGCGGCGCGAACCAGACCACTGGGGCGACGCTGGCGATTGCGCTTGAGCAGGCGCAGATTCAGCTGGGCACGACGCAGAATGCGCCGACCAACTTCATCTTTGGCGGCGCGGGCCAGAGTGGCGGCTTGTACAACGCGTTCAACGGCACCTATGCGAACAACGTGGCGCCGGATGTGCTGGCGAAGTTTGCCTTCGATGCGCCGCATGCGCACTTTGAAGTGGGCGGGCTGGCGCGGTTCTTCCGCGATGAGCTGAATCCGCTGATCTACACGACGACGGGGACGACGACGGTCATCACAAACTCGACGGCCGTAGTGCGGAACACGACGCTCGGTGGCGGTGCATTCGGCGCGGCGCGAGTTTCGGCGAGCAAGTTTGCCGATGTGGCGGTGCAGGGCATGTTCGGCGATGGCACGGCGCGGTATGGCTCGGCGCAGCTGGGCGATGTGACGGTGCATCCGGATGGGACGCTCGAGCCGATCCGGAACTATCACGGGCTGTTCTCGCTCGAGACGCATCCGGCGCCGAAGCTCGATGTGTATGCGTACTACGGCGCGGAGTATAACCAGCGCACATACTATGCGAGCCCGACCGGAACGCTGATCGGGTATGGTACGCCGAACACGGTGGAGACGGGCTGCTATGCGCTGACGCTGGGCACGGCGGCCGGGATTGGCGCGGGCGGGACCTCGGGCGCTCCGGGTTCTGTGGCCAACTGCTCGCCGTCGACCAAGCAGATCCAGGAGGGCATGTTCGGCTTCACCTATCGTGTGGTCAACAGCCCGAAGTATGGGCGGCTGCAGTATCAGGCGACCTACAGCAACCTGCAGAAGTCGGCTTGGCGCGGAGTCTTGGCGGGAACGTATCCGACGGGAACTCTCGGTTCCGGGCGCGCAACCAACAACATGATTCACGTGAGCATGCGGTATTACATTCCGTAACAGCTGGTTGGCAGGAGAGAAAGGCACCCCGCAGTCAGGGTGCCTTTTCTTTTGCGGGCAGTGCATTGTCCAATTTGATAGGCTGCTTGGGGCAGGTCAGGAAATTTGTTTGAGGGTGGAAGACGATGTTGCATGAGCACAGGCTTTTTCCGGTTGAGGGTTCGGCGCGGGCGTTGGCAGTAAAGCTGTATGAGACGGTGCGGGATCTGCCGATCGTCTCGCCGCACGGGCATACCGATCCGCGGTGGTTTGCGGAGAACCAGCCGTTTCCGAACCCGACGGCGCTGTTTCTGCAGCCAGATCACTATATTTTTCGGATGCTGTACTCGCAGGGAATCTCGATGGAGTCGCTGGGGATTCCGCAGGCGGGTTCTTCCGGAGATCCCAGTGCAGCGAAGGAAGTAGACCCGCGGGAGGCCTGGCGAATCTTTGCGAGGAACTACTTCTTATTTCGCGGCACGCCAACGCGGCTTTGGATCGACTATGCGTTCGAGACGCTGTTCGGCTTGACGGAGCGGTTGAATGGCGAGAACGCTGATGCGTTTTATGAGGCGATTGCCCGCAAGCTGAAGGAGCCGGAGTTCCTGCCGCGAGCGCTGTTTGCGCGCTTCCAGCTGGAGGTGCTGGCGACGACGGATGCGGCGACCGATGACCTCGAGTGGCATCGGCAAATTCGGGACTCAGGCTGGGGCGGACGCGTGCTGCCGACGTTTCGGCCGGACGCGGTGATCGACGCGGAGTACCTGGGCTTCCGCGAGAACCTGGAGCTGTTGGGCAAAGTAACGGGCGAGGATGTGTCGACGTACAAGGGCTATCTGAGCGCGCTGCGGTCGCGCCGGGCATACTTCAAGCAGATGGGAGCGACGGCGACCGACCATGGCCACCTCACCGCGCAGACGGCGGACCTGCCGCTGGAGGAAGCGGCTCGGCTGTATGAACGGATCTATGCGGGGCGGCTTGGGCCGGGCGATGTGGAGCTGTTCCAGGCGCAGATGCTGACCGAGATGGCCGGGATGAGCGTCGAGGATGGGCTGACGATGCAGCTGCATCCGGGCAGCATCCGCAACCATAACCGGCAGGTGTATGAGCAGTTCGGGCGGGATAAGGGTGCGGATATTCCTTCCTCGACCGAGTATGTGCGGAGCCTGCGGCCGCTGCTCTCGAAGTACGGCAACGAGCCTGGGTTTACGTTCATCGTGTTTACGCTCGATGAGTCGACGTTCTCGCGCGAACTGGCTCCGCTGGCCGGACACTATCCGTGTTTGCGCCTGGGTCCGCCGTGGTGGTTTCACGATTCGCCCGAGGGAATGATGCGCTTCCGGGAGACAGCGACCGAGACAGCAGGCTTCTACAACACGGTCGGGTTCAACGACGATACGCGCGCGTTCCTATCGATCCCTGCGCGGCACGATGTGGCGCGGCGAGTAGATTGCGCCTTCCTGGCGCGGCTGGTGGCGGAGCATCGGCTGGACGAGGAGGAGGCGTTTGAGCTGGCACGGGAGCTTACGGTGGGGCTGGTGAAGAAGGCTTACAAGCTCTAGGAAAGCCTTGTCGCATACGAATCGAGTGGCCTAGTCCAGCGGCATGCAGTACAGAGCCGCGGTCAAGAAATCCTGCCCGGTTACCTTGAAGCCTTCAGGAAGGTTGGGCGGGAGCTGGACATGAATGGACCGCGCGTGGCCGAAGAAGGAGAGAGCTCAACCGCTTGATGAGACTGTGATCGTAATAATATGGAGAGGTGCCCGTCCTCCTGCTTGTTCTTCCAATCGCCTCCACGCTGCTGGGCGGCTTTCTGGCTGTACGGCTGCGGCGACACATCTCTCTCCTGATTGCTGCGGGAGCGGGGCTTCTGCTGGGCGCGGCCTTTCTTGACCTGCTGCCGGAGGCCATCGTGCTCGGCTCTCGGACCGGGCTGAATAGCGCCAATGTCCTGGGCCTGATGCTCATGTCCTACCTCCTGTTTTACATCTTCGAGAATGCCCTGGACGTTCTCGCGCAGCGCCGGGCAAACCGGGACCTGGAGCGGACGGTGCTTGGGCGGACGGGTGCGGGGATGCTCATCTTTCACAGTTTTCGGGATGGTCTGGCGATTGGTGCGGCCTACTCCGCGTCGAACACGGCCGGCTATGCCGTGGCGTTCGGCATTGCCGCGCACGATCTCGGCGATGGCATGAATACCGTCATCCTTACAACCGGCGGCGAGCGCCCGAAGTTTTCGGACTACCTGTTTCTCGTTGCCGACGCGCTTGCTCCGTGCTGCGGTGTGCTGCTGACCGTGTGGTGGCACTTTTCGACGCTGAACTCTGTGTTTCTGCTGGTGCTGGCCGCCGGCTTCTTTCTGCACATGGCGACGGCGGATTTTCTCCCGGAGCTTCGCCGCTACGACACGTCACGAATCCGCCTGGTGCCGGCGGTGCTCCTGGGCGCGGTCGTCATCTATGTGGCCAACCTGTTGCTGGACAAGTACCGCTGAGGCCGCCTGCTGCGCTAGACAGGCTTCATGGCAGGCTGGTTTGCGTGGGCTTGATAGACGCGGGTCGCGGTGTAGCCTCCGGAGCCGACGATAAGCACGGCCCCGAGGAGCATGGAGGCGCTCAGCCTTTCATGCCAAATGAGGAAGCCGATCAGGGCGCCGGTCAAAAGCTGGCTATAGTGATATTGCGAGACGGTGGCGGCCGAGGCATGCTTTAGGGCGGCGAAGAAGCAAAGGCTGCCCGCGACGCAGAACAGGCCCGTTGCGGCGAGCACACCGGCTATGCGGAGATGGACAGGAGCGGCGTGTCCCAGCATGGCGAAGACGCCCAAAGCTGCGGTGAGCAGACCGGAGCAGAAGGTAAGGCTCTCGGGAGACTCGGTTTGCGTCATGACGCGCGACCAGACCATGTTGATAGAAAAGGCGAGAACGCAGACCATGCAGGCAAGGTAGCCGGTCCAGTCTCCGGTGCGATTCAGGCTGAGAGGGTTTACGGCGACGACCACGCCGAAGAGGCCCACGAGGATGGCAAGGGCCTTCCGCCAGTCGAGCGGCTCATGCAGGAAAACTGCTTCAAGCAGCGTGGTCACGAGCGGCGCGAAGAAGACCAGGATGTAGAAGAGCGCCAGCGGAAGATGCCGCAGAGCAACGACGACACAGAGCGTGTTGGCTAGATCGAGACAGGAACGAAGCAGTTGCGGTACGGGATGCGCGGGCCGGAGAACGCGCACGTTGCGGGTCAGGATCGCGCGCAGAAGCAGAATCAGGATGATCGCCAGGCCCACGCACGCGGCAACCTCGTAGGCGGGCAGAGTGGAGGCACCGGCAATCTTGAAGCTGGTGTCAGCAAGCACCCAGAAGGTGTAGCCGGCAAGCGCCAGGCCGACGGCTTCGAGCTGCGAGACAGCCTTGAGCTGCGAGACAGCCTTGAGCTGCGAGACAGCCTTGAGCTGCGACACAGCCCTGAGCTCGGGCGCCGCCTTGCTCATTGCGAAGAGACCGCCTGCGTGCCGCGGCCGGTGAGCTGCCGAATCAGGTCAACCTCGTGCTGACGGTACGGAGTGTCGTCCTGCCGAAAGACTTCGTGGAACCAGATGGTCGGCTGGGTGAGCACGTAGGGCCGCTGCCAGGAGTCCCATGGTAGATACGTCTGGGTTTTGCCCGCGACCAGCCCCCAGTTGATGGCCGCGACGTGATACTTGCTGGCGATGGGCAGCGACGCGTCGAAGGTGCTTCCATTGGCACGAGCCATGTATTCGGTGCAGAGGATGGGTCTGCCCAAAGGCAGGAGTTCGCGGATGCGGGCCTCAAAGATTTCGGGCCAGGCGTAGTCGTGGAAGGAGATCACGTCGGATTCGGCGAGCTGGATTTTGGTCGTCTCACTTTCCCGGCTGGGGTCCGACCAGTTCCCTGTCCAGACGCCGCTGGTGAGCGGCTGCGTGGGATGGACGCTGCGCGCCCAGGCGAAGGCAAGCGGCAGCAGCTCGTCTACTCTGCGAACCTTGGCAGCCTCATCTGCAATCTGGTCGCCGCCGCGATTGTCTGGTTCGTTCCACACATCCCACGCGAGCACGCGGGGATCGTTGGCAAAGGCGCCGACCACGCCGCGAACATAGGCGGCGAGCTCCGGTTCGACCTGCCGGTCGAGAAGGCGCTGCTTGCCTGGGCTCTGCACCCAGCCGGAGTTGTGGATGCCGGGAATGGGCGGGTGCTGCGGCCCGAGATGTGGATTGGTCTCCCAGCAGGAGTCGAACAGGACGAGGATGGGGCGGATGTGATGGCGGGAGGCGATGGCGAGGAAGGTATCGAGGCGCGTCTTGAAGCCCACGGGATCCTGGGTCCAGAGCTGGTCCTGGAGGAAGACGCGCGCGGTGTTCATGCCGATAGACTCGGCCAGGCCAAGCTCCTTGTCGTTCAGGGCGGGGTTGAAGGTGGCGGCCTGAAACATCTCGAGCTCGTTGATGGCGTCGGAGGGAATGTAGTTGGCGCCGACCAGCCAGGGCTGTCGGGCGTACCACTCGTTGGCCTGGGCTGCGGTCCAGCGGTCTGTGGATGGGGGTGTTGCAGCGTGGGCGGCCGCGATCAGGCAAAGGAGTGCCGCGCCGAAGAAGCTCGTTCTGTGCATGCTATCGGTGTCTCCGGAACAGCAGATTGCCGCTGGGAATATGGTATCTGGTTGCCGGAGAACGCATGCTCCGTCAGGACTTTCCGTGAAGAGTTTGCACCAGGAGCCAGAGGTTGAGCCCCGCGATGAGTACGGCGACCGCGTAGCTAAGGGATCTAAGCATTGGACCATTGACGAACTGGCCCATACGGCGCGCATCGCTGGTGAAGCGCACCAGCGGAAAGACGGCAAAGCTGAGCTGCATGCTGAGCACGACCTGGCTGAGGATCAGGAGCTTCGCCGTTCCGCTCGTGCCGTAGAGGGCAGCGACGAAGACGGCCGGGATAATGGCAAGTGACCGCGTGATCAGCCTGCGCAGCCATCCGGGCAGGCGGATGCGGAGAAATCCCTCCATGACGACCTGGCCGGCGAGAGTGCCGGTGAGGGTGGAGTTCTGGCCGGAGGCAAGCAGCGCAACGGCGAAGATGGTGCTGGCGCCGGCAAAACCGAGCATGGGCGTGAGCAGGCGGAAGGCGTCCTCGATCTCAGCGACCTCCGGGTGGCCGCCACGATGGAAGACGGCGGCAGCGACGATGAGGATGGCAGCATTGACGAACAAGGCAAGCGTGAGAGCAAGAGCGGAGTCGAGGTTGGCGAATCGGATAGCCTCGCGCTTGCCGTCGAGGGTGCGCGGGTAGTCGCGCATCTGCACGATCGAGGAGTGCAGATAGAGGTTGTGCGGCATGACCGTCGCCCCCAGGATGCTGATGGCTATGAAGAGCATGGCGGGATCGCGGACGATGGCGGGCGAAGGCACGACGAGGTTCTTGAAGACGGGCAGCCACTCCGGATGGGAAAAGAAGACCTCGACTCCGAAGAGCACGGCGATGGTGCCGATAAGGACGATGACCAGCGCCTCGAGATAGCGGAAGCCTTTGCGCTGCAAGAGCAGAACCACCAGGACATCCGTGCTGGTCAAAAGGACGCCCAGGGTGAGCGGAAGATGGAACAGCAGCTGCAAGGCGATGGCAGAGCCAATGACCTCGGCGAGGTCGCAGGCGATGATGGCGATCTCCGCGAAGAGCCAGAGGGCAAAGCTGACGGGACGGCTATATTCTTCGCGGCAGGCCTGGGCGAGATCACGCTCAGCGGCGACGCCCAGCTTGATGGCGAGACTCTGCAGCAGGATCGCGAGCAGATTCGACGCCATCACGACGAAGAGCAGGGTGTAGCCGTAACGGGATCCGCCGGCGAGATCGGTGGCCCAGTTGCCAGGATCCATGTAGCCGACGGCGATGAGGAAGCCCGGCCCGAGAAAGCCTAGAGCGCGACGCCAGACGCGGGGAGACTGCGAGACGCGGACCGAGGAGTATCCATCGGGGTGGGAGGTGGAAGCTCCGGATGTGGGTTTTTCGGTGGCGGAAGGCATGCCGTTTGACTTGAGTATGGCACAGATGATGAACCTTGGTTAACTCAGAATTGAGAGCACTGGTTCTCCCGGGGACAGAGGCCTAAGCCAGATGCGCTCGGCCGCGCTTCTGCCGATGGTGGCCTGGCCGGTGAGGCTCTTGATGGTCCAGGTGTCGTCGTAGTTGCGTCCGAGAAGATGGACCTCGGTGCCAGGACCGATGCCTAGTTCGTGGAAGAACTCGAGCAGCTTCGGATCGCGCTCGTAAAGGCTCGCGACGAGGTAGGTCGCGCGCTCGGCGGCTTCCGAGAGGGCGACGGTTCCGCGCCTGCGCCGCTCGGCCGAGGTTTCTGGCAGAACGCCATTGCCGTGCGGACAATCAGTGCGGTCGCCGAACTTTTCGAGCAGCTTGGCTTCAAAAGCCGGGGAAACTGCATGCTCCAACCGCTCCGCCTCGGCGTGAATCTGGTGCCACTCCATCCCGAAGATCTCGGAGAGCATGCGTTCGACCAGGTAGTGGCGCAGGGCGGTGCGGTAGGCGGTCTGTTTGCCCTTGGCAGTCAGACGCAGGCCGGCGGCGGACTTGTCGGCGATGTAGCCGTCCTGCTTCAGGCGCTTGACGGCTTTCGTGACGGCGGGTGGTGAGACGTCGAGCCAGTTGGCCAGCAGCGCAGGGATAACGGTGTGCCCTTCGCTGTCGGCCTCAAGGATGGCTTTGAGGTAATCCTCTTTCGAGATCGTGATCTCTGCTTGCATGGCTTTATGTTAGCCCTGGTTAAGCTGGATGTCTTCGGTTTTGCGCGTGGGCCGCAAGGGATCGGGTACATCGTTCGGGGTTCGCGGACGGGCTTTGGTTGTAGACCGGAAGCCGTGGCTGAGCCTGCGCCCGGACGTACAATAGACCGACCATGCGGTCTCCGGCGACTTCAACGCGCACGCCTGAACCCGAGCTGTCTCCGTCCCGCAATGGATCCTCGGGGCAGCACGGGCGCTCGGCGGTGTCCCTATGGGAGCAGCCAATCAATCAGGGTCCGCTTCGGCAAGGGCTTGAGGAAACGCATGCCGAAACGCAACCCTTCTCCCCGACCGGGGTTAGACCGGACATGGCAACCTTGGCGATGAACCCGGTGAAGCTGAGTGGAGGCGGCCTCGAGCAGGCTGGCGAGGCGGGAGCAACGGACAGCGGATTGCATCTCAATGGCAACTTCGCGGACATGGAAGATGCCGCCATCATGCTTGAGCTGAAGGCGGGCAACATGGCCGCGTTCGACTTCCTGATGCAGAAGTACCGCAAGCCGATGATCGGGTTCATGTACCGGATGACGCGCAACCAGGCGGTCGCGGAAGAGTTGGCGCAGGAGGTTTTTCTGCGGGTATATCGGTCGCGGGAGACCTACCGGGCGGAGGCTCGGTTCAGCACGTGGCTCTACCGCATCGCCACCAACCTGGGAGTGAACCAGGCGCGGGACACACGGCATGAGCGTTCGGCCTCGATGGTGTATTTGGACGAGGCGGACTCCGAGACCGGCACGACGCCCGATGTGGCGGACGGCACGCCGGATATTGAGGTCAAGCTGCTGCGCGACGAGCGAATGGCGTCGATCCGCGAGTATGTAATGGCATTGCCGGAGCGGCAGAAGATGGCCGTGCTGATGCACAAGTACGAGGGCATGGATTATCACCAGATCGGAGAGGTGTTGAAGCTGAGCGAGTCGGCGACCAAGTCGTTGCTGTTTCGCGCGTACCAGACGCTCCGGGATAAGTTGAAGGGATTTGTAGCTCAGGGTTAGTTTTGGAGGAGAGATAAAGTTATGGACTGCAAAGAATTTCAAAACGAACTGCCGGATTTGGTACTGACTGCCGGGGCTATCCCGAGTGTGGCAGCGGTGGCGCATTTGAAGGTGTGCGCACCGTGCATGGAAGAGTATGTGTCGTTTCAGGAGACGTTTCGGACTCTGGATGCGTGGAGGGCTCCGGAGCCAACTCCGTACTTCGACCAGAAGTTAGCGGTCCGGCTGCGGGAAGAGCAGGCTGCGCCGAGGATGAGTTGGCTGGAGCGTCTGACGACGTCTTTGCAGCTGAATACCGGGCGCAACTTCCGTCCGATGGTAGCCGGCGCGCTGGCGTTGGCGCTGGTGGTTGGCGGCGGCAGCGTGGTGGGAGTGAACTCCTTCCAGACGGCTCCCGTTCCGCAGGCATCGGCGACAGTGCAGGATCTGCAAATCCTGGATCGCAACGATCAGGCGATGCAGCAGCTGGATCAGTTGCAGCAGGCTAACGACGATGGCGGTGCACCGGCTCCAAACAGTTCCGGTCCTGCCGATGGGCCTACCAGCTGAGGAAGGTTCGGCTGTAGTGAGGGCAGGACGGATTTCAGGCAGCATTGAGATAGAAACCATGACGCGCAGAAGCTCAAGCCGGTTGGCCCTCACAATGCTGTGGGCGGGCCTGTTCTTCCTGGGCTTGGACGAGCGGGCTGCGCAGGCAGCCGGTCCGCACGGGCAGCCGGGTCTCCGGATCCGATTTGCCGCGCCTATGTACGTGCAGGGAACCAATCGCAACCTCAACGCGCGGCCGGCGCCGAATCCGGGACGTGGTGCGCCTGGGGGTGGCCGGCCGGCGCCGAACTCGATGGGCCGTCCGGGAGGAACAGGTGTGCCGCATCGGCCGGACGCGCAGCAGCATCTGGGCGAGTGGATGGATGCGCACCGCAATCTGTCCCCGGAGCAGCAGCACAGTGCGCTCGAGGCGGAACCCGGATTTCACCAGTTGCGGCCGGAGGAGCAGCAGCGCATGCACAACCTGGTGACGCGGTTGAACTCGATGTCTCCGGAGCAAAGGCAGCGGACGCTGGCCCGCACCGAGTGGATGGAGCATTTGGCGCCACAGCAGCGACAGAATGTTCGATCCGCGTTAGCGCAACTGGGGAGTTTGCCTCCGGACCGTTCCTACGCCGTACGCCGCGCGTTCTGGTCACTTCAAGCCATGCCTCCGGCGGAGCGCGAAGAGTACTTGAATTCACCACAGTTTCGGGGGCAGTTCAACGACCAGGAGCGCGGGACGCTGAACAGTCTGCTGAACGTCTCGCCCTTGCTGCCGCCGCCAAATCTAGGCGCGGGGCGCTAGCGCAGCTATCGAGGATGGCTCTGAAAGCGACTACAGATTCTAGCTTCACCAGAATGGCGGCTTGATGCGAAGCGGTTAGCTGCGAAAGAAATTGCGGGCGAGGAAGAGGACGTTGGCGGGGCGCTCGGCGAGACGGCGCATGAAGTACGGGTACCACTCGGGGCCGAAGGGGATATAGACGCGGACTCCAAAGCCCTGGGCGACGAGCTTTCGCTGGAGGTCGCGGCGGATGCCGTAGAGCATCTGGAACTCAAAGAGGGTTTTCGGGAGCTTTCGATCTTCAAAGAAGCGGCAGAGCCGGTGAATGAGGGCTTCGTCATGGGTGGCGATGCCGCAGAAAACGCCGCTGGTGGCGAGATAAAGCATAAGCGCTTCGTAGTTCCGGTCGACGTCATGCTTCTCCGGAAAGGCGAGTTGGGCCGGCTCCTGGTAGGCGCCTTTGCAGAGGCGGATGCGGATTCCCTGCTCGACCAAGCGTCTGGCGTCGCCGACGGTGCGATAGAGGTAGGCCTGGAGCACGGTGCCGACGCGCCCGGGCCAAATGCGGTGGAGGCGCTCGGTGAGCGCGAGAGTGGGCTCGGTGTAGGCGGAACCCTCCATGTCGATGCGCACAAAGCTGCCAACCTCATCCGCGTGCACAATCATGCCGGCGAGGATGGACTCGGCAAGGGCGGGGTCGAAGTCGAGGCCGAGCTGGGTCAACTTGACGCTGACGTTGGCGTTCAGCTTGCGCTGGGCGATCTGGTCGAGAATCTGGTGGTAAACCGAGGCGCTGCGGTGCGCGTGTTCCGCGTCGGTAACGCTCTCGCCGAGGGAGTCGAGTGAAACGGCCATGCCCTCGCGGTTCATCTGTTCGGCGGCTTTGAGCGCGGCTTCGATGGTCATACCGGCAATGAAGCGCCTGGAAAGTTTCTGACCGAGGTTGGAGCGCTCGGAGAAGGCGCGGAGTTGCGGGTTTTGGGAAAGGGCGATGAAGAAGGAACGGAGCAAAGCTACTCCTGAAAAGGTTAGAACAGAGACAAAAGAAGATTTCCTTGCAAGGACAACAAAGGCAGGCAGCGGCAACAACGGCCATTCTGGCTTTACCAGAACGACGATAGTTGCGCCTCCTCTTACTGCACGCCACCCGTTACTGCACGTACCTCGCTACTGAATCTGAGGGGCGTCGGCTTTGACGACGTGGGTGACGGGCGCGGTGACCATGCCGCTGGTGTCCTTCGGGGCAGCGATAGCCTTGTCGTAGCGGCCGGCAAGCGAGTTGTAGCGGATGACGGCCATCTCTTCAAGCATCTTCATGCCGTCCTTGAGGTAGCTCATGCGGCTGCGTTCATCGTGGCCCCAGGTGACGGGGACTTCGACGACCGAGTAGCGGAGCTTGCAAGCAATGAAGAGGATCTCGGGATCAAATCCCCAGCGCTCGATGCGCTGCAGGCGGAAGATGACCTGGGCGGCGTTGCGGCGGAAGGCTTTGAAGCCGCACTGGGTGTCTTTGAAGGGCAGGCCCATGACGCCGCGGGTGATGCCGTTGAAGCAGCGGCCGAAGACCTGGCGGTAGAGCGGCTGCTGGATGGTTTGGCGCGCGCGGTCCATCCAGCGGGAGCCGATCGCGACGTCCGCCCCGGCCTCGATGGCGGCCAGCAGCCGGTTGGCCTCTTCCATGGGCGCGGAGAGGTCGGCGTCGGTGAACATGACGATGTCGCCGGCCGATTGCAGCAGGCCGTTGCGGACGGAGTAGCCTTTGCCGCGATTGCCTGGATTTTTGATCAGGTGAAGGCGTGGGTAGAGGTCCATCCAGCGCTCGACGATGCTGGCGGTCTCGTCTTTCGATCCGTCATCGACGACCAGGACTTCGGCGTCCCATCCCTGGGCATCGACGCAGTTCATCACGCGCTCGAGCGTTGCCTCGATGCGGGAACTCTCATTAAAGGCAGGAATAACGATACTCAGCTTGGGATGTGACATGCAGCACGCTTTCTCTTGAGCCGGTACCTGGCAGGATCCGGCTTCGTATGATGTGGAACATCGTTCGGGACAAATCGTGCCGCGCGTGTCCGGCGTTCATCATACTGTATGGAATAGACGTATGAATATCCCACTGGACGCATATTCTTCGCAGTTGGCTTTCCCTGCTAGACTCCATCCATGTCGGACGAGCTTAACCCGCCTCCGCCGCCTCCTGCCGGCGGTCCACCTTTCTCTCCCGCAAGTTCCGCGTACCGGAATCCTCCGAGGTATGCGCAGTCGGGGTTCGGGCAGCCCGCGGGATTTCCGGGCGGCTACGCGGGTGTTCCAATGTATGCACCAAGAACTCCGCGGCCGGCGTGGTTCTGGCCGCTGATCATTCTCGGCAGCCTGCTGGTGCTGGGCGGTGTGCTGTGGGCGGTGGTCTGGTCGGCGATGCGCAGCATTAACGGAAGCGCGGCGCCGGCGTTCAACTCGGCAAGTATCGCGGTGATCGACCTCGACGGCGTGATTGTGGATGCGGACAAGGTCGATACGCAGCTGCGCAAGTTCGGCGACGACGATTCGGTGAAAGCAATTCTTCTCCACATCAACTCACCCGGCGGTGGGGCGGCGGCGTCGCAGGAGATTTATCACGAGGTGCTGCGGATCCGGCAGGAGAAGCATAAGAAGGTGGTCGCTTCGGTCGAGTCGGTGGGGGCTTCGGGAGCCTATTACATTGCAAGCGCGTGCGACCGGATCTATGCCAACGAAGCTTCTGTGGTGGGATCGATCGGCGTGATCATGGAGTGGACCAACTACGGCGACCTCATGCGCTGGGCCAAGCTGAAGAGCGTGGTGGTTCACGCCGGCGCGCTGAAGGATGCCGGGGACCCGACGCATGACATGACGCCGCAGGAAGCCGCCTATTTTCAGTCGCTGGTGGACAATATGTACACACAGTTCATCCACGACGTGGCGGACGGGCGGCACATTCCGGCGGCAAAGATTCAACCGCTGGCCACGGGACAGGTGTGGACGGGGCAGCAATCGATAGGCCTGGGACTGATCGACCAGTTGGGTGGCTACCGGGTGGCGCTGATGGATACGGCGAGGTCGGTGGGGATCAAGGATGAGCCGGCGGTTGTGCGACCGGCGAGCGCGAAGCGGGGGCTGGCGGGGCTGCTGAATGGGGACAGCGACGATCTGTTCCCGAATCCCGGCAAGCTGCTCGATCATTCGCCCGGCTTCTACTTCATGTGGAAGTAGGTTGGCGGCTGCAGTAAAGTTCTGGTAGCGGCGGGTTGCATGCGAGCTTGGCCATGATTGCTGTTTGAACGCTGTGCGCAGCGCCGAGGAGATTGTTTTGACCAAAGCTGACCTCGTTGAGAAAGTCACGGCGCTCGGTGATCTTACGCGCCGCGATGGCGAGATTATCGTGGAAGTGCTGTTCGATTCCGTGGTGGGTGCCTTGAAAGCGGGCGACAAGATTGAGATTCGCGGCTTTGGAAGCTTTCGGACGCGGCAGCGGAATCCGCGGATTGGGAGGAACCCGAAAACCGGCGCGAAAGTAGACGTTCCGGCCAAGAAGGTGCCCTATTTCAAGCCGGCCAAGGAGCTTCGGGATTCGATGAATCCGAAGGGCTAGCCGCTTGCGCTAGACTCGATTGCACTCGCCATGTCTGGACCGCCTGCTGTACGCACCTCCGCGCTGACCCGCCGCTTCGGCGATTTCACGGCCGTTCACGATGTCCACCTGGAGGTGGCGCAAGGGCAGTTTTTTGGTTTCCTGGGGCCGAACGGCGCGGGCAAGTCGACGACCATCAAAATGTTGACTGGGCTGCTGGCGCCGACCTCGGGGTCGATTGAGATTTTGGGCAAGGACTCTACGCAAAACACGGTCGCGTTGAAGCGGCAGATTGGCGTGGTACCGGAGGGCCTGGCGCTGTTTGGGCGGCTGACGGCACCGGAGTACCTGCGGTTTGTGGGCCGAATGTACGGGCTCGATGCGAGAACGACGGCCGCAAGGAGCGAAGAGCTGCTTGAGTTCATGAGCTTGACCGGAGATACGAAGAAGCTGGTGGCGGACTTCTCGCACGGGATGCAGAAGAAGCTGGCACTGGCGGCGGCGGTCATCCACGGACCGCGCGTGCTGTTTCTGGATGAGCCGTTTGAAGGCGTGGATGCGATTGCGGCGGGAACGTTGAAGGCGATGCTGCAGGGCATGATTGCGCGCGGGGTGACGATCTTTCTGACGTCGCATGTTCTCGAAATTGTGGAGCGGCTGTGCGATCACGTCGCGATCATCCAGCGCGGGTCGCTGGTGGCGCAGGGGTCGCTTGAGGAGTTGCGGGCGGGGGTGGAGGCGCGGCATGCGGGGGCAGGGACGACGGGCCGGGCGACGCTTGAAGAGATCTTTCTCAGCGTGCTCGGCACGAGCGGGGTGGCGGCTCCGGAGCAGGAGCTGTCTTGGTTGAGTTAGAGGCTGAGTTAGAAACCCCGATACCGGCGGCGCGGCAGTTTGCGGCTGTGGCAGAGCTGCGCTGGTGTTTGTTTCGCAATGCGTTTCGGCGAAAAGGAAGCCGGGGCGAGCTGGTAGCGCGGGTGGTGGTGCTGCCTCTGGTAGGGTTGCTGCTGCTGGCGCCGGTGGCGGCGTGCTTCGGGCTGTCGTACGCGGCGGTGCAGAGCGGCAGGGTGGAAGCGCTCGAGGTGATTTTCACAGCGGTGTTTGTGCTGCAGGTGCTGGTGAGCATTCAGATTTCTCCTCCGCAGCTGAGCTTTACGCCGGAGTCGCTGATTCGCTTTCCGCTGAGCCTTTCGCGGTACCTGACGATCCGTTTGTTTCTGGGCTTGTTGAGTACGTCGACGGTGGTGGGCACGCTCTGCCTGGTGGCAGGGGCTGCGGGAGCGACGCTGGCGAGGCCCAGACTAGCGGTGGTGGCGTTTGCGGCCGCGCTGGCGCTGGCTGTGACGAACATGCTGTTTACCCGCATGGTGTTTGCGTGGGTGGATCGTTGGCTGGCGACGCGGCGGGCGCGCGAGGTGTTCACGCTGCTGATCTTCGCGTTCTCGCTCAGCATTCAATATGTCAACATAACGGTGAACAACCTAGGCCATCGCGATACGCATGCCCAGCAGCTTAAGAAGATCTCGGCCGCGATGAAGCTCTACCAGCAGGCGCAACGCTACGTGGCTGTGCTTCCTCCGGGAATGGCCGGGGCCGCCATCCGCAGCGTCAGCCAGGGGGCCACGGGCGTGGCCGGGGCGGAGATCGGCGCGGTGCTGCTGTATGGAGTTCTGTTCCTGGCGTTGCTGGGGTGGCGGCTCGAGCGGGAGTATCGCGGCGAAAGTCTGTCTGGCGGAACCTCAAGCCTGCCGCGGAAGCGAAAAGCTGTTCTCAGCTCAACGCGGGCAGGTGGGCGCGGGGTGGACGGGTTCGGGTCGGGTGTGCTCGGGGCGTGCATCGAGAAGGAGTGGATCTCTCTGCGGCGGAATCCCTCTCAGTTTTATGGATTGCTGGCTCCGCTGGTGATGGTGTTTCTGTTTGCGGGGCGGATGGGCGGCATTTCCAGGGGTGGGATGGTGTTTCCGGCAGGCGCGGCGTACGCACTTTTGGGGATTGCGGCGCTCGCTTATAACCTTTTCGGAGCGGATGCCGGGGGCGTGCAGGTTTACTTTCTCGCCCCGGTGGAGATGCGAACGGTCGTGCTGGCGAAGAACCTGTTTGGGTTTGGGCTGGCTGCGCTGCAGGTGGCGCTGCTTTACGCGGTGCTGCTGTTCAGCTCGGGAGCGCCGCCGCTGCCGATTGCGCTCGGCACGGTATGCTGGGTGGTCTTCGCGGCCCTGGTGAATGCGGCGATCGGGAACGTGCGGTCGATCACGTCGCCGAAAAAGATGGATCCGGGCCGGGTGGCGCGCAAACAAGCATCGCCCTTAAGTGCGCTGATCAGTGTCGGGACAATGCTGGGAGCGGCGCTGCTCGGGGCGGGCCTGCTGGCACTGGCAAGCCTGCTCGGGCGGCCGTGGCTGCCGGTGCCGGTACTGCTGGCGTGCGATGTGGGAGCGGGTCTCTGGTACATGTCGGGACTGAGCCGGGTGGACGGCGTTGCATGGAGCCACCGGGAGACGTTTCTCGAGGAGCTGGCCAAGGAGTCTGTCTAAGGGATTGTTTCGGACGCATTTTGCATTACGCGGCGATGAATCTTACTTCCCCTGGTGTACGTCTATCTGAGGGAACAAAAGCTCGCCACCTGCGGACCCGGCACGCAACTGTTTTGCACGCTTCGGGTCTAGTGTTCGGAACGGTGTTATAAGCTGCAACACGCAACAGGTAAGAGCTCTTCACAATCTTCAGGAGACCGCGCGAATGAATCGTTTCCTCTCATTCTCTTTGTCACTTTTTATAGGGATATGTCTTGTTTTCGCAAGTGAGCATCAGGCGTGGGGTTATGTCGATCCGGGCTCGGGGTTGCTTGCCATGCAGAGCATCGCTTCGGTACTGGCGGCGGCCGGTTTCTTTCTCCGGCGGCAGATACGGGCACTCTTCCACCGCGGAGAGAAGACGCCAGCTTTGGACGTGCGCGCGAAAGAGGGTAATCCGGCTAATCTTGCATGATGCCGGAGGTGACAGACATAACCGAGAGATCAGACGCGCAACTGCCTGACCTGCTTCCTACCTTTCGAGATCCAGCCGGATCTTTACGGCTTGAGGAAAATTCCGCTGTTCGGCAGATTCACCGGTCCGCACACGAGGTGACGCTTGCGTTTGTGGCATCGGAGTTCTACCGACATGCGCAGGCGCGCGGTGATATCATCGCGACGGCCGTTGAGAATCGCCCAGACGGGTTGACACTGCTGCATCCGCGAGTGCCGGTTCCGAGCTACCCATGGGAGTGGGTTTCCTCACAGTGGCTGGCGGCCGCCAGGCTCACGCTCACCCTCTGCGAAGAGGCATTGGCGGATGGTTGGGTGCTGAAGGATGCGACGCCGCTGAATGTCCTGTTCCTTGGGTCGCGGCCTGTGCTGGTGGATGTGCTGTCATTTGAGCGCTGGGACCCGGCCTCTTCGCTTTGGCTGGCCTACGGTCAATTTACTCGCACCTTTCTCCTGCCTTTGGTGATGAACCGTTTGCTGCATTGGCCGCTCGAGCTCAGCTTTTTTCGCCGCGATGGGTATGAGCCTGCGGAGCTTTACGATGCGTTGCATTGGCGGCATCGTCTCTCGCGCACGGCGTTGTGGCCGATCACGCTGCCTACGTGGCTTGACCGCCGAAAAGGTGCAAGTGAGAAAGCAAAGAGCGCAGTCAAGCAGGGCGGTGATCCGGAGTTGAACGCGCACCTGCTAAAGCGCACGCTGACGAATCTGCGGCGCAGCACGGAAGCCGCCATGCCGGAAGCCTCAGGGTCAGCGTGGGCTGACTATGTGCAGACTTCCACGCATTACACCCCTGCTGACAGCGCGGCCAAGCATGCTTGGGTGGCGGGTCTGCTGGAGCGGCTGAGACCAGCCTCGGTGCTGGACATCGGCGCGAACACGGGCGAGTACAGCGTGCTGGCGGCGAGCAAAGGCGCAGAGGTGGTGGCGCTCGAGCGGGATGCTGCGGCTGCGGAGCGTTTGTTTCTGCGGACGCAGGATGAGCATAGCTCGATCCAAACGATCCATGCGGATTTTGCGAGGCCGACCCCCGCCGCAGGCTGGGAAAATCGCGAGGCCAGTTCTCTGCTGAGCCGGCTGGCGGGCCGTTTCGATTTGGTGATGATGCTGGCAGTGATTCATCATCTGCTGCTGATGGAGCAGATCCCGCTCCCGGCAATCTTGGCGTTGTGTCATCGGCTGACGAAACGGCATTTGCTTGTGGAGTGGGTGCCGGTAAGCGACCCGATGTTTCAAAGCCTGATGCGCGGCCGGGACTCTCTCTACGGGCACTTGGGGGAAGAGGACCTGCGGGCCGCGGCCTCTGGTTTCTTCCGAGAAGAAGAGCGCTTCGCGTTACAGAACGGGCGTATTCTTTACCTCTTCGAGAAGCGTTGAATGATTAGGGAACGGGTGTTCCGGCGGCTTTCGCAATGCGTGGGCCTGGCGTCTCTGGTGCTGGTGCTGAACTACGGCGAGATGCTGGGCGGCGGGCGCGATGTGCGCATGCATGTGCCTTTGCCGCTGACCGGGATTGCGTTCGCGCAGATTGCCGACATTCTGCTGCTGGGGCTGGTGTTGTTTGCGGTGCTGGCGCCGCTGCGCGAGACGCGGCTTTGGCCGTGGGTGGAGTCGCTGCTGGCGATTGGGATTCCACCCTACCTGCTAAGCCGGAACTACACGCTGTTTCCCGTGACATGGCTGGCGGGGCTGATTCCGGTGTTGACCGTGGTGTGGGCGGCGACGCTGCTATTGCTGCTGATTGTGTTCCCGCAGATGTATCGCAGGCTGATGCGTCTAGGAGATTTTGCGGGGATCATTCTGGCATTCTTCGCGCTTTCGAGCATTGCTCAACTCCTGTGGACGACGCTATGGCGGCCTCTGCCGCAGCAGTATAGCGCTGCCTGGACCGCGACTCCGCAGCCGGCGCGAACGCATCCACTGATTGTGTGGATGATCTTCGACGAGCTCTCGTACGATCAAGTGTTTGAGCATCGAGCGCGTGATCTGGCACTGCCGAACTTCGATGCGCTGCGCAGCCAGAGTACGTTGTTTACGGACGTACAGCCGATCGGGCTGAAGACGGTCAAGATTATTCCGTCGCTCTTGACGGGGCAGGTGGTCGACGATCTTGCCTTTACGCTGAAGAATCATTTCCGCGTCCACTACGACGGTCAGCGCGGCTGGCATGCGCTCGATGGAAGCCAGACGATCTTTGCAGATGCGCAGAAGAATGGGTGGCGCACCGCAGCGGTGGGCTGGTACAACCCGTACTGCACGATCTATGCGGATGCGCTCGACACCTGCTACTGGACCAACTGGGACAAGGTCGATGGGCCGATGGCGCAGCGCAAGAGCTTCTGGATGAACACGTTCACGCCGCTGCAGCAGCTGGTGCGCGAGGTGAAGAGCCGGGCGAGGGCGGACCGCGATCTATGCTCGTACGATGTGCGGCAGCGATACCAGACGCATGTGGACCTCGAGAGCCACGCGCTTGAGCTGCTGAAGACCGACCAGGCAGACTTCGTCTATCTGCATCTGGCTATTCCGCATAGTCCAAATATCTGGAGCCGAGCGGACGGAGATTACACGCAGTGGTGCGACAGCTCTTACCTGGATAACCTGGCGCTGGCGGATCTGGAGCTGGGCCGGGTGATGAGGCTGCTGGCGAGCTCGCCGCGATGGAAGGATACGACACTGATTGTCGAGGGCGATCACTCCTGGCGGGTGCAGCTGTGGGACTGGCTTCCGGCGTGGACGGAAGAGGACGACCATGCGTCGAAGGACACGTTTGATCCGCGGCCCGCGCTGCTGATTCATCAGGCCGGGCAGACGCGTGGGACAAAGGTGACGGAGCCGTGGTCACTGCTGCGGGTGCATGCAGTGCTGGAGGAACTGGTGCGTGGCAAGCCGGTGCACCCGTGAGGTATAGGATATGGAGTAGCTTCCGTGTGTTCGCCTGGAGCCTGCCATGCACGATGTAATCACCGTTGGGATTCCGATGATCGCGATTCTGTTTGGCATTTTCTGGAATCAGCGTGCGGTGGACAAGCTGGAAGTCCATATGGATAAGAAGTTCGGTGAGGTGGACCGGCGCTTCGGCGAGATGGACCGGCGTTTCGATCGTATGGAGAGCCGGATGGATCGCATGCAGGCTGACCTCTCCGGATTTATCGGGAGATGGGCCGGTTGGACGCCGAGGTCACACACCTGAAGGGCCAGAAATAGCCGAAGTCTCAGTGGCTTACGAACCTCGGTCGTTGCCGTTCTCCTGGCTCTCGCACTGTACTTGCATTTGAGTGGGTGAATGCTCAGAATGGAGAGCAGTCCCCCCGCCACTTCTTTTTTTCCAGAGGTTCTCATGGCTAAGCTTCCTCCTGAATCCGAGCTCGTACGGGCAAAGGGTGATGGCGTGTCTCGTCCTTCGGATGAGGCGCAATCCGCCGCCGGTCGCGTAACTCGACGTTCGTTCTTGTCGCATCTTGGCGCGGCAGGTCTGGCGGCTACGGCTTCGCCGATCCTGGCTGCAACGCCCACCACCGCTCCGGCCGCTTGCCCAACCGATGGCCCGGAATGTGCGCCGGGAAACATCCCGGTGACGCTAAAGGTGAACGGCGAGGTGCACAAGCTGCAGCTTGACCCGCGGACGACGTTGCTCGATTGCCTGCGCGAGAACCTGGACCTGCCCGGAACCAAGAAGGGTTGCGATCACGGCCAGTGCGGCGCGTGCACAGTGCATGTAAACGGGCGGCGGGTGAACTCGTGTCTGTCGCTGGCCGCGATGCATCCGGGAGATGAGATTACGACGATCGAGGGCCTGGGCCAGCCAGGCAATCTTCATGCGATGCAGGCTTCGTTTGTCGAGCACGATGCCTACCAGTGCGGGTACTGTACGTCGGGCCAGATCATGTCCGCGGTGGCGGTGCTGAAGGAGCCGGTGGGGCCAAGCGATGACGACGTGAAGCATGCCATGTACGGCAATATCTGCCGCTGTGGCGCTTACCCCAACATTGTTGCCGCCGTACAGCATGTACGCAGCCGGGCCTGACCCGCGCAAGGAGCTTTCTGATGGATGCATTCAGTTTTTCACGTGCGACGACGGTGAGTGATGCGGTGCAGGCCGGGGTCAAAACTCCAAGCACAATCACGGCTCTGGGATATGCGCCGCTGCGCTTCGTGGCCGGCGGAACCAATCTGCTGGACATGATGAAGCTGACCGTTGAGCGGCCTGCGCAGGTGGTCGACATCAACGGGCTGCCGATGGACCAGGTGGTAGTGACTCCGGCGGGCGGGCTGGTGATTGGCGCACTGGCGCGGAACGCGGACGTGGCGCACCATCCGATCGTGCTGCGGGACTATCCAGTGCTCTCGCAGGCGTATCTCTCGGGCGCGTCGCCGCAGTTGCGCAATATGGCCACGACCGGTGGCAATCTTTTGCAGCGCACCCGGTGCGTCTACTTCCGTGACACGGCGCATGCGTGCAACAAGCGCGATCCGGGTACGGGCTGTTCGGCCATCGATGGGCATAACCGGATGCTGGCAATCCTGGGCACGAGCAAGGAGTGCATCGCGACCAACCCTTCGGACCAGAACGTAGCGTTGACGGCGCTTGAGGCAACGGTGCAGGTGCAGGGCGCGAAGGGTCCGCGCACGGTGCCAATTGCGGATTTCTATCTCTTACCGGGCACGACTCCCTATCGGGAGACAGTGCTCGAGCCCGGCGATGTAATTACCAGCGTGACGTTGCCTCCACCACCTCCGGGAACGAAGTCGCTCTATCTCAAGCTGCGGGATCGGGCGGCGTATGAGTTTGCGCTAGCGTCTGCGGCGGTGGTGATGAAGGTGAGCAGCGGCAAGGTGGAGTATGCGCGCGTCGCGTTGGGCGGTGTCGGCACGAAGCCGTGGCGCTCGCATGAGGCCGAGGCGGCGCTGCGAGGGCATGCAGCCGATGCGGTCAGCTTCCGTCGGGCGGCTGAGGCGGCCATGAAGGATGCGCATCCCCAAAGCGAGAACGGCTTCAAGGTGGAGCTTGCCAAACGGTGCCTGGTACGGGCGCTGACGATGTCCACGCAGCTCGCGTAAGGCAACCGGAATCAGGAGTAAAAGTTATGATGTTCAGCGAATTCATTGAGTTGATCGATGCCGGGCAGAGTCAGCGTGGGGCCAGTCGGGCGGCAAACAGCGAGGCGAAGCCTGCAGAGCCGACGGCGATCATCGGGGCGGCAGTTCCGCGCATCGATGGGCCGCTGAAGACGAGCGGTGTGGCACGGTATGCGTCCGATTACAACTTCCCGCGCATGGTGTATGCCGTGCCGGTATGCGCGACGATTGCGAGCGGGACGATCGAGTCACTGGACGCCTCGCGCGCGGAGAAGATGCCGGGCGTGCTTCTGGTGCTGCGGCATGGCAACATCGAGCCACTGTTTCGTAACGCTTCGGGCGGACGGAACAGCGAGAGCCGGCCTCCGTTTGAGGACCAAACGGTGTACTACTGGGGCCAGTATGTGGCGCTGGCCGTGGCGGAGACCTTTCAGCAGGCACAGGCGGCCGCGGCCGCGGTGCGAGTGAAATATGCTCCGGCTAAGTTCGATGTAGCGAGCAGCCTGAATGATCCGCTTCCGGCCGTGGGTGCGCCGGGCGGTCCAAAGGCGCTGAATCATCGCGGCGATCCGGATGCGGCGTTCAACTCGGCTCCGCACAAGCTGGACGTGACGTACACGACGCCAGTCGAGACGCACAATCCGATGGAGATGCATGCCACGGTGGCGGTGTGGGATGGCAAGAAGTTCACGCTCTATGAGAGCTCGCAGGGCGTGGTGAATCACCATGCGGTGATGGCTCAGGTGCTGGGCGTGCCGAAGGAGAACCTCGAGATTGTGTCGAGCTTTATCGGCTCGGGCTTTGGCGGCAAGCTGTTCCCCTGGCCTCATTCAGCACTCGCGGCGAGCGCGGCGCGTCAGCTGAATCGTCCGGTGAAGCTGACGCTCTCGCGCAAGATGATGTTCTCGAACGTGGGCCATCGCCCACTGACGCAGCAGCGGATGCGGCTCGCGGCGGATGCCAACGGCAAGCTGGTTTCGCTGCAGCAGGACTATCGCAACCACACTTCGCTGATCGACGATGTGCGCGAGAACTGTGGCGAAGCGACGCCGTTTCTCTACTCGGTGGCGAACCTGCAGGTGAGCTCCGCGCTGATGAAGCGCAACGTGGGCACGCCGACGCCAATGCGCGGGCCAGGCGCGGTGCCGGGGCTATTTGCACTCGAATCGGCGGTGGACGAGCTGTGCATTCAGCTGAAGCAGGACCCGGTCGCGTTTCGGATTGCGCACGACACGCAGATGGATGAGGACAGCAAGAAGCCGTTCTCTTCGCGACACTTAAAGGAGTGCCTGGAGGTAGGCTCGGAGAAGTTTGGCTGGGCGAAGCGTACGCCGGAGATTGGATCGATGCGCAAGGGCGACCTGGTTCTCGGGTGGGGAGTAGCGTGTGCCTCGTGGGGTGCGGGGCGCGGCGTGAGCGATGCGACGGTGAGCCTCTTGGATGACGGCACGGTGCGCGTGTCGACGGCGACGCAGGACATCGGCACGGGCACGTATACGGTGATCGCGCAGGTGGTGAACGACAAGACCGGCGTGGCGCTCGATAAGATCGACGTCAAGCTGGGCAACAGCAAGTACGTGCCGGGGCCAATGTCTGGCGGCTCAACCGCGACGGCAACGGTGATTCCCGCGGTGGCCGATGCGGCAGTGGCGGCGAAGAAGATTCTGTTCGGGCTGGCGGTGAAGACGAAGGGATCACCGTTTCTGGATGCCGATGCAGGGACGCTCGAGATGACGTCCGGATGTGTGCATGCGAAGGGACAGGCAGCGTCGAGCAGAATGGCCTTTGCGCAGATCCTGAAGCTGGCCAATGTGGCTGCGGCGACCAGTGACGCGCATGCGGTACCGGATGGCAAACGCAATGACTACGCGATGCACTCGTTTGGTGCGCAGTTTGTCGAAGTCGAGTGGGATGCGGGGATTGCGCAATTACGCGTGAGCCGCGTGGTTTCGGTGATCGATGCGGGCCGCATCATCAACAAGCGCATGGCGACCAACCAGATTGCAGGCGCTGTGGTGATGGGCGTCGGCATGGGCCTGCTTGAGCAGACCATCTATGACCCACGCAATGGCCATGCGGTGAACGACAACTACGCGGACTACCTGGTCGCAACGAGCGCAGATTCACCGCAGATCGACGTGCACTTTCTCGATCATCCCGATCCGCTGATCGGCGAGTATGGCGCACGAGGCGTGGGCGAGATCGGGCTGGCCGGCGTGGCTCCGGCGATTACCGCGGCGGTGTATCACGCGACGGGTGTGCGGGTGCGGCAGCTGCCGGTGCGGATTGAAGATCTGCTCACGGCCAAGCTGCTGGTGTAGCAAAAGTGAAGTAGGCGCTGCTAGGATGACGACGTTTTGCTAGCGGAGTGTTAGGACCTGAGCGCTGGCCACGTGGCGATAGGTGGGTTCGAAGCCTAGCTGGCGAGCGACGTTCAGGATTTTGTCGAACTGCAGATTAATGGTGGCTCCGGCCCTTTGCGTGACTTCGTCTTCGATGGGCAGGTCGAAGTCATCGGCCCCGTAGAACAGACCCTCGAGTGCACGCTCATTTTGCGTGAGCACAGACGTGCGAATGCGGGGTACGTTGTCGAGATAGATGCGGCTAAGCGCGAGGTGACGCAGGTAGTCAGCGGTGGTGATCTCGATCCCACCAATCTGCGTGAAGTAAGGCTTATAGGTCCAGCAGAGAAAGCTGGCGAGACCGCCAGTCTCATCTTGAAACCGACGCGTGCGCTCGAGATGCTCAATGCGCTCATCGATGGTTTCATCGAAGCCGATGACCATGGTTGCCGTGGTCTTCAGGCCGGCCTCGACGATGGCTGCCTGAGCTTCGAAGTATTGAGCGACGGTGTACTTGAACTTGCTGTGACGGCGGCGGAAGTCTTCAGTAAGAATCTCGGATCCGCCGCCCGTGATCCAGCGTACGCCTGCGTCGCGGAAGCGCTGTGCGGTGGTCGCGTAGTCGAGCCTGGCGTGGTCAGCGAGGTACATGAATTCGGCGATGGTGAGCGCGTAAAACTCGAGTGCTTCGCCGTAGCGGGCGCGAATGGCTGAAAATAAATTGCAGTAGTAGTCCAGCGGCAAGTACGGGTTAAAGCCTCCGTTGAAGGCCGCGAGGTCGCCGCCGAGTTCAAGCAGTTCGTCGAGCTTGCGGAAGACCTGATCCTGGCTCATCACGTAACCGCCATCTTGCCCGGGCAGCCGGTAGAAGGCGCAGTAGTCGCATTGGGCGACGCAGACATTGGTGTAGTTGATGATGCGCATGATCATGTAGGAGCATGCGTGCGGTGCATGGAAGCGGCTGCGCACGGCGGTCGCAAGCTCGCGCAGAAGATCGTCGCTGGCGTTGCGCCAGAGCCAGAGCGCGTCCGCCGATGAGATGCGCTCGCCGCTCGCGATCTTACGGCGGAACTCCTGCGTGATGTCCATTCCAGTCACAGGTTTAGTTTAGTCCTTGCGCGCCGGTCGCGGAGCGGCGGGCTATCGGCGTCGCGGTCGTTTATCGTAAACGTGTCTGGAACCAGCCTCTTCGGTGCAACTAAAAGTGTGGGCTGCTTCGTCTCTATGAAAGTGCGGCGGGAATATTCCTCGCGCGAAGGACAGGAGACCGAGTTGCACGCCGAATCCAATGAGCGGCCCTACATTCCGGCCGATCACCAGCTGCCTGCTCCTCCAGCTCCCCCCGCCCCGAAGCGACGTGCGTGGGTGCGCATTCTTGTATGGCTTGCTTTACTTCTGGTGTTCGCATTAGTTTTTCTGTTGGTGATCCGGCACCGGCAGAAACCAGCCGCAGGTAGCTCTCCGCGTCGCGGGCCTGGGCAAGGCACGGCGGCGGTAAACCCGGTGACGGCGGAGCGCGGAGACATCGGCGTTTACCTCGATGCGATCGGCACCGTGACCCCGGTCTACACCGCGTCGATCACCAGCGAGGTCAGCGGTATTGTGACGGCGGTGCACTTTCGTGAAGGCCAGATGGTGCGCAAGGGAGAGCCATTGATCGAGGTTGATTCGCGCCAGTATCGCGCGACTCTGCTGCAGGCGCAGGGCTTGCTGCAACGTGATCAAGGCGTGTTGGCGCAAGCCACGATGGACCTGGGACGCTACCGCGATGCCTGGAATCGCAACGCAATTCCGAAGCAGACGCTGGACGATCAGGAGAAGATCGTCGCGCAGGATGAAGGCACGGTCAAGAACGATGAAGGTACCGTACAGTTTGACGAGGTGCAAGTCGGCTTCACACATATCGTCGCGCCGATTACGGGACGCATCGGCTTGCGGCTGGTCGATCCAGGCAACGTGGTGCCTGCAAACGGAACGACGCCGCTCGCGGTAATTACGCAGATTCAGCCGATGACCGTGGTATTTACCATTGCCGAAGACTCGATCGGTCAAGTGTCCGCTCCACTACGAGCGGGAAAGAAGCTGGTCGTCGATGCATATGATCGAACCGACCAACACAAGATCGCCAGTGGAGCGCTGCTGACGCTCGATAACCAAATAGATACGACAACGGGTACGGTAAAGGCGCGGGCGCAGTTCGCGAATGTAAATGCAAGCCTATTTCCAAATCAATTTGTGAACACACGTCTGCTGGTGAACACGCTGCACAATGCGACGTTGATTCCTACTTCCGTGGTGCAGCACAACGGACAGACGGCCTTCGTATATGTGATCGCGAATAACGTGGCGCACACGCGCACGATCAAGCAAGGAGTGACCGACGGGCTGATAACAGAGGTCGAAGGAATCAACCCCGGAGATGTGCTGGCGAACAGCAGCTTCGAACGGCTGCAGGATAACGCGAAGGTGGCGATCTCCAATCGGCCGCAGCCGAAGACCATCGGCAGCAGCGGGAGCAGCGCGCCTTGAGTCCTTCGCGTCCCTTCATCTTGCGGCCAGTCGCCACTGCGCTGCTGATGGCGGCGATCCTCCTGATCGGCATTGTGAGTTATACGCAGCTGCCGGTCTCTGCGCTGCCGCAGGTCGATTATCCGACGATTCAGGTGCTGACGTTTTATCCGGGCGCAAGCCCGAATGTAGTGGCTACGACGGTCACGGCGCCGCTCGAGCGGCAGTTCGGCGAGATGCAAGGCCTAAGCCAGATGACCTCGACAAGCGCCGGCGGCAACTCGGTCATCGTGCTGCAGTTCAACTTGACGCTCGACATCGATGTGGCTGAAGAAGAGGTGCAGTCGGCGATCAATGCGTCGCAGAGCTTTCTGCCCGCCAATCTGCCTTCGCCACCGGTATACAGCAAAACGAATCCAGCCGATGCGCCGGTGCTGACGCTGGCTATCACGTCAAACAACATTCCGCTGCCGCAGGTAGAGGACCTGGTCGACACGCGACTGGCCCCGAAGATCTCACAGCTGAACGGCGTCGGGCTGGTGAGCATCAGCGGCGGACAAAAGCCGGCGGTGCGCATCCAGGTGAACCCGACGTCGCTGGCTTCGTTCGGCATCGATCTCGAGTCGCTGCGCACGGCTGTGGCGAGCTCGAGCGTGAATGCCGCGAAGGGCAACTTCGACGGACCGCGGCAGGACTACCAGATCGACGCGAACGATCAGCTGGTGACGAGCGCCGATTATCGCAAGGTGGTGGTAGCGTATCGCAATGGCGCGCCGGTGATGCTGACTGACGTCGCCAACATTCTCGATGGCGTGGAGAACAGCACGCAAGCCGCGTGGATGAATCTGACGCCGGCCATTGTGCTGAACGTGCAACGGCAGCCGGGCGGCAACACGATCAGCGTGGTCAAGAGCATCAAGGCTCTGCTACCGCAGCTTGAGGCCAATCTGCCCAAGGGCATCGAGGTCACGACACTTACCGACTTGACGACGCCGATTCAGGCCTCAGTGAATGATGTCGAGTTCGAGCTGCTGCTGACCATCGGGCTCGTCGTAATGGTCATCTTTCTGTTCCTGCGGAATCTTTCAGCGACCATCATTCCCGCAGTTGCGGTGCCTTTGTCGCTCATCGGTACGTTCGGCGCTATGTACGTTCTGGGCTACAGCCTCGACAACCTGTCGCTGATGGCGCTGACGATTTCAACGGGCTTCGTGGTGGATGATGCGATCGTCATGGTTGAGAATATCTCGCGCTATCTCGAAGAGGGCGAGCCGCCGATGCAAGCTGCGCTGAAGGGCGCGGAGCAGATCGGCTTCACGATTCTTTCGCTTACGGTCTCGCTGATCGCGGTGCTGATCCCGCTCTTGTTTATGGGCGATGTGGTGGGACGGCTCTTTCGTGAGTTTGCGGTAACGCTGGCAGTAACGATTGTGCTTTCGGCGGTGGTCTCGCTGACGTTGACGCCGATGATGGCGGCGCGTATTTTGAAGCACAATCCTGAGGCTCAGCAGGGGCGTTTCTATAAAGCCTCAGAGCGTGTCTTTGAAGGCATGATCGCGTTTTACGGACGCACCTTGACCTTTGTGCTGCGGCATCAAGGCATCACGCTGCTGGTGGCTCTCGCGACGCTACTGCTGACCATTTTTCTTTACATCATCATTCCGAAGGGCTTCTTCCCTGTTCAGGATACGGGCGTGATTCAGGCCATCTCGCAGGCGCCACAAACAATTGGCTCGAAGGGTATGGCCGTCCAGCAACAGGAGTTGGCGAAGGTAATCCTGCAGGATCCCGCCGTTCAGAGTTTGTCCTCTTTCGTGGGCGCGGATGGAACCAACACGACCAACAACAGCGGCCGCATATCGATCAATCTGAAGCCGCTCGAGCAGCGCGATGCGAGTGCGTCCGATGTGATCCGCAGGCTGCAGCCGAAGCTTGAGAAGGTAGGCGGCATAGAGTTGTTCATGCAGCCGGTGCAGAATATTACGGTTGATGATCGCGTGAGCCGGACGCAATATCAGTACACGCTTGAGGACCCGAACCAGGAAGAGCTGGATGAGTGGACCAGCCGCTTCGTGACCAAGCTGAAGCAACTGCCGGAGCTTGAAGATGTGGCGACTGATCAGCAGCTTGGCGGCCTGGCGGTATCGCTGGTCATTGATCGACCGACGGCTTCACGGTTGGGCATTGCGCCAACAACGATCGACAATACCCTTTATGACGCGTTTGGCCAACGCCAGATTAACACTATGTATACGCAGCTAAATCAGTACCACGTGATCTTGGAGGCAATGCCGCAGTTCCAGCTCGACCCGAACAAGTTGAGCCGCATCTTCATTCAGGCGAATGCGTCGGCTACGGCGACCGGGGCGAGCGCGACATCATCGTCGGGCACGGGCTCGACTTCGGCGGGCTCAAACGCCCTGACTGCAAGCGCAGCGTACACGCCTTCTTCAAGCGTCCTTGCGCCTCCGGCCAACGTGCTTACCTCGGGCACGACTTCTACGGCCGGCGGAGCAACATCCTCGGCTAGTACGACGAACAGCTCCACTCCAAGCAATGCAGTGCCGATGAGCGCGTTCTCGCGTTTTGAAACGACGACGGAGCCGCTCTCGATCACGCACCAGGGGCAATTTCCAGCCATTACCGTTTCATTCAATCTTGCTCCCAACGCAGCGCTGGGCGAGGCGATCACTGCGGTCGACAAGATCCACGACGAGATGCACATGCCGGCCAGTCTGCAGGCTGATTTTCAAGGCACGGCGGCATCGTTTCGTAATTCACTCTCGAGCGAACCAATCCTGATCCTTGCCGCGCTGGTGACGGTGTACATCGTGCTCGGCGTGCTGTACGAGAGCTTTATTCACCCGGTCACGATTCTGTCCACGCTGCCTTCCGCGGGCGTGGGTGCGTTTCTTTCGCTGATCTTGTTTCATCAGGATCTCAGCGTGGTCGCGATCATAGGCATTGTGCTGCTAATCGGCATCGTGAAGAAGAACGGCATTATGATGGTTGACTTCGCGCTTGAGGCGGAGCGGCACCATGGCAAGAGCTCGACCGATGCAATTTATGAGGCTTGCCTGCTGCGCTTCCGGCCCATCATGATGACGACCATGGCGGCCTTGCTGGGCGGCTTGCCGCTTGCGTTCGGGACGGGCATTGGTTCGGAGTTGCGGCGTCCGCTCGGCATTGCGATGGTCGGCGGCCTGCTGCTAAGCCAGGTGTTGACGCTGTACACCACGCCGGTAATTTACATCTTCTTCGATAATCTCGGCCAGCGTTTTTCGCGCAAGCCGCACAAGACCGAAACCGGCAATGAGCCCGAGGGTGCCGGGCCGGACCCGCAGGCTGCGGGCGCTGTATGAACATCTCGGCGCCCTTCATCTCGCGGCCCGTCGCCACGACGCTGCTGACGATTGCCATCGCGATCGCGGGTATGATCGCGTTTCAGGTGCTGCCAGTCTCGCCATTGCCGCAGGTGGACTTCCCTACCATTGCGGTCTCTGCAAGTCTGCCAGGTGCGAGCGCGGAGATCATGGCTTCGTCGGTCGCAACTCCGCTCGAGCGCCAGTTCGGGCACATCGCTGGCGTCACGGAGATGACCTCTTCGAGCACGCTGGGCACAACGAGCGTAACAATTCAATTCGATTTAAGTCGAGACATCGACGGAGCCGCGCGCGACGTGGAAGCGGCCATCAACGCGGCGCGCACCTACCTGCCCGTCAACCTTCCATCGAACCCGACCTATCGCAAGGTCAACCCGGCGGATGCGCCGATCATGATTCTGGGCCTGACCTCAGACAAGTACGGGCCGGACAAGCTTTACGACGAAGCTTCCACCGTAATGGAGCAGAAGCTCTCGCAGATTTTGGGTGTTGGACAGGTGAGCCCTGGTGGCGGCGCGCTGCCCTCGGTACGCGTGGAGGTGAACCCGGAGAAACTGGCAGGGTATGGACTGGCAATGTCGAATGTCCAGTCCGTGCTGAGCCTGCAGAACACCAATCTAGCGCGTGGCCAGATTACCGACGGCAACCAGAGTGCGGACATTGTGGTGAACGGGCAGATTTCGCACGCGTATGAATACATGCCCATCGTCATCGGCTTTCACAACGGAGCGGCGGTGCGTCTGTCGGACGTTGCGGACGTGATCGACTCGGTGCAGAACGTGCGCTCGGCGGGCTATCTGAACGGCAAACGTGCGGTCACGCTGATCATCTTTCGCCAGCCTGGCGCGAACATCATCGACACCGTCCAACGCATCTATGATCAGCTGCCAGCGCTGCAGGCTTCGATTCCGAATGGGATCAAGGTGACGGTGGTGCTTGACCGCACAACGACTATCAAGGCCTCTGTCTTCGATGTGGAGCGAACCCTGGTGCTCTCTATCTTTCTGGTCATCGTGGTCGTATTTATCTTTTTGCGTAATGGGCGCGCCACGATGATTCCTGCTGTAGCCGTGCCGGTTTCGTTGATTGGCACGTTTGCCGTTATGTATATGTGCGGCTATAGCCTTGATAACTTATCGCTGATGGCCTTGACGATCTCGACGGGCTTCGTGGTCGACGATGCGATCGTGGTAATGGAGAACATTTCGCGGCATCTGGAAGACGGCATGACGCCGATGGCTGCAACACTCCGAGGCGCTAGCGAGATTGGCTTTACGGTGCTGTCGATCAGCATCTCGCTGATTGCAGTGTTTATCCCGTTGTTGCTGATGGGCGGTATCGTAGGGCGGCTGTTTCGCGAGTTCGCGGTCACGCTGTCTACCGCCATCTTAGTCTCGATGGTGATCTCGCTGACGACCACGCCGATGATGTGCGCCTACATCTTGAAAAACGAGCGCGGTGTGGAGCATGGTCGTCTGTATAAGACGACGGAGCGCTTCTTCGACTGGATTCTCGAGCAGTATCGGCGCAGCCTGCACTGGGTCCTTGATAACTCGGGGCTTACGCTTACGACATTATTTTTGACCATTGCGCTGAATGCCGTTCTGATCGTCAAGATACCCAAGGGCTTCTTTCCGCAGCAGGATACGGGCTCGCTCTCAGGCGGCATGCAGGGCGCGCAGGACTCATCCTTTCCTTCGATGAACGCGTCGATCCAACGTGCAGAGGCAGTTGTGGGCAAGGACCCGGCGGTGCAGAATGTAATCGGATTTACGGGTGGTAATGGTGCCACCAACACGGGCAATCTCTACGTGACCCTGAAGCCGCTGAACGTGCGCAAGATTGCCGCGCCAGCCATCATCAATCGCATTCGTCCGCAATTGAATCGTATACCGATCGCCTCTACGTTTCTGCAGGCGTCGCAGGATCTGCGCATTGGAGGCAGGTCGAGCAACGCGCTTTATCAGTACACGATCGAAGCAGACAATGTCGACGACCTGAAGACGTGGGGGCCGAAGCTGTTTGCGGAGATGAAGAAGCTTCCGGGGCTGCAGGATGTGAACTCCGACCAGCAGAACGGCGGCCTCGACGAGCGTCTGGTGTATGACCGGGTCACGGCGGCGAGACTTGGGCAAACGGCTTCCTCGCTCGACTCTGCGTTGTATGCCGCGTTTGGGCAAAGCGAGGTTTCGCTCATCTACACGCAGCTGAACCAGTACTATGTGGTGCTCGAAGTCGCGCCGCAGTACTGGTCGACTCCGGCTGGTTTAAACAGCGTGTACTTCCATAATGCCGCTGCCAGAAGTGCGACCGCGACCGGCAACACGCCGCTGTTTGCGATGTTAAAAGCCAGCCCGAACACGACGCCACTGGCGCTGAATCATACGGGGCTGTTCCCTTCCGTGACGGTCTCATTCAACCTGGGGCCGGGCATTTCCTTGAGCGATGCAACGACGGCAATCGATGCAATGCAGCAGCGGCTGGGCACGCCCACCTCAATCCATGGTTTGTTTGCGGGCACGCTGCAGGCTTACCAGCAGTCGCTCAGTTCGGAACCGGTGCTGATTGTAACTGCGCTCCTGGCTGTCTACATCGTGCTGGGAATCCTGTACGAAAGCCTGGTGCATCCGTTGACGATTCTTTCAACGCTGCCCTCAGCGAGTGTTGGCGCAATGCTGGCGCTGATGCTCTTTGGCGAAGACCTGAACGTCATCTCGATCATCGGCATTGTGCTGTTAATCGGCATTGTGAAGAAGAACGCGATCATGATGATCGACTTTGCCCTGCAGCAGGAACGCGAGGGAGGCATGGACACGGAAGCGGCGATCTTTGAGGCGTGCGTGCTGCGTTTCCGGCCGATCTTGATGACAACCATGGCGGCTCTGTTTGGGGCACTGCCTTTGGCGTTCGGTTCAGGGACCGGCTCTGAGTTGCGGCGGCCGCTGGGAATTACGATTGTCGGCGGGTTGATTGTCAGTCAGCTTCTCACGTTATACACGACTCCAGTCGTATACCTGACGCTGGACCGGCTGCGGCTGCGCGTGCAAGGGAAACAGCACCAGTCTGGGTCTGATCGCGGCAAGACTACTTCCTGGGCAACTTAGACTTTCCCAGGGGAGCCTTACAAATAGACAAGAGTAAGTCGCTTTGCGACTTACTCTTGCTGTAGCAGGCCTGATTGTCTTGTGAATGAAATTGACGCACAGGCCTGTCGGGTTAAGTGCTACTTGAGCAATGGAGGGTTCGCTCGCTGGGCGAGGTCGAGTGCCTGCTGGGGAAACCACGCCCCTGCGGCAGGGTCATTCACTCCCCAAAGTGGGTCGAAGAGCGCCTGGCTGGCTGCATCGGTCGGCCACCCCGCTGGGTCGTAGATGCTGTAGTTCCAGGCACGTACTCCCCCTTGCGAGTCGCAGGTCCCGTCCGATTCGCCGGGTGTCTTCACCCAGAAGTAGGCATCCAGCAGCGCAATACCGGTGTTCGCGGTAGGGGTGGCACCTAGTCCGCGAGCCGGTGGATTGCACCAGTTACCGTTGTTCAGAGTGGAGATGACAGAGGCGGGTTGGGCGTAGGGAGCGTTCGTATAAGCGGTAGCGTTGAAGGTGCCTTGTCCGTTGCGGCTAGTGTCGACGAAGAAGTGAGTGGTGGGGACCGCGGTTCCCAAATTCTGCTGGAACCACTCGTCGGTGTAGATCCAGGTCGCGATGTTGTCAGGATCGACGGTGCCTAGGGGCGAGTAATACTGGCTGGCACAATAGGAGTAATTGCCGAGACGCCAGCCGCCGTCGGCGGCATTGGTGCCGAAGGCGATGCACTCGGATACCCATGTACCGAACTTTGCCTCGTAGGAAGGGAGATTGTAGTTCGACACATTTGAGAAGAAGCCCTGGGCCTGCTGCACACCCGCGGTAACCAGGCGCTGCGTAATGGTGCCAACGGCTTGCCAGTGGCTGTTACCGCCATCGAGGTAGACCAGCGTCTGAGGTCCGGTGGCGAGCTTGGTCACAGCATAGTTAAGCTGCGTGTAGCGATCGGCGGTGGCCTGTGGGATGTTTACCACGGCTGGATTGTAGCCGCAGTCACTGGGAAGATTTGCGATGGCATCCGGCTCGAGAAGGACGACGGCTTTCTGGCTACCGATGGCTGAGGAAACGCCATCGATCCATGCTTCGTAATCCGCGGTGTTCTCAGCGCCGCCAGCGGAGTAGCTGCCGCAGTCGCGCCCAGGGATGTTGTATAGCACGAAGACGGGCACGGCGTGCTGCAGGTTTGCCTGCTGCAGCGTCGTGGTCACGGAGGCGGCAGTCGCGGAGGGAGTTCCGCTGGTAAGCCATACAGCTTGCGGGGTCGCCTCAGTGGCTGCAATCAGGAGAGCGTTCCTGAGCTGGAAGTGCTGCAGCAGATCGACGGCTTGCTGTACCGAACCCGGAGCGGGCGGCGGAACGAAAAAGCGGGTATTTGCCGGCAAGGTCTTCCCTGATGCGGTTTGGCAGGCCGCGACTGAGGGAGAGACAGATGCGACCAAGCAGAGGATGGTGCCCGCGATGGTCTTGGGGAGAAGGTTACGAGCGAGGGTGTGCTGCATAAGAGTGACTCCTGAGTTCGTAAGCAGTTGGTCTGGTACTAGCGCGGTTGCGGGTTTCGGGGGATCTATCCAGCCGCAGGTCTGGCGCGGCAGCAGCCGTCCAATGTTATAGAAGCGCGGCTTATCGATTGTCAATCGAGCGGATGCGATGCGAGTTCGATACGATTGTATCGACGAGCAGAACGGCTCGCCACTTTCCCCCTGTCGGCCAAGAGCATTGCATTCAGGAAAGGGTCTAACTTGTGTGACCAGGCAATGCGCGTGATCATCTGAAACAAAGAGGAGAGGTGACTTTCATCCAAAGAGCCACTATGCGCCACCGCCCGCGGATTTCCATACTTTTTCTGACCGCCTGCACCGTAGCCGCGCTGCTGCTTGCGGGCTGCCGGGTCGGGCCGAAATATCATGCGCCGCCAGCTTTGGCGCAGGTTCCGCCGCCAATTTATAAGGAGTCTCCAGCGCAGTTTATGGAGGCGGATGGATGGAAGACGGCGCAGCCCGGCGATGCGATGCTGCGCGGCAAGTGGTGGCAGGTGTACAACGATCCCGAGCTGAATGCGCTGGAGGATCGGCTCAATATCGACAATCAGACGGTAAAGCAATACTTCGAGAACTTCGTGGCGGCGCGAGCGCTGGTGGCGCAGGCGCGGTCGCAGCTTTATCCCACGTTGACCGTAGGTCCCTCGTTCACACGCTCGCGGTCTTCCTCAAATCTGACCAATGCTACCGGAACGGCAGGCACGACCGGGACCACCGGCACTACCGGGACAGGGACGATTACCTCGACGGGGCGGCAGAGCTCGATCATCTCCCTACCCTTCGATGTCTCGTGGGAGCCGGACCTTTGGGGCCGGGTGCGCAGCCAGATTCGCGAGTACCAGTACGCGGCGCAGCTCAGCGCGGCCGATTTGGAAAATGAGCGCCTGACCGAGCAGGCATCGCTCGCCGTCTATCTCTTTGAATTGCGCGGGCAGGATGCTTTGCAGGACGTCTACAACAAGACTCTCGAGGCGGACAAAAAAGCTTTTGAGTTAGCGCAGGCGCAATATCAGACGGGGATCGGCGACCAGATCTCGGTGATCGAGGCCCAGAATACGTTGCAAAATGCGACCGCTACGGCGACCAATGTAGGGGTACTGCGCGCGCAGTATGAGCATGCCATTGCGGTGCTTATCGGCACCAATCCCTCCGACTTTTCAATTCCGCCCAAGCCGCTGAAAGCCGATCCTCCGGCGATCCCGGTGGGCGTGCCAGCGCAGCTGCTGGAGCGCCGGCCGGATATTGCCGCGGCAGAACGTACGATGGCTTCAGCGAATGCGCTGATCGGCGTGGCCGATGCGGCCTTTTATCCGACCGTGACGCTGGGCGCGACGGGAGGCGTGGAGAGCTCGACGCTGAAGCATCTGTTCGACTGGTCGAGCCGCTTCTGGTCTGTGGGCCCGCAGGTTTCGGAGACGATCTACGACGCGGGGCTGCGGCGGGCAACGGTCAACCAGTACATCGCCACCTACAATGCGGACGTGGCGAGCTATCGACAGACGGTGCTCACGGCCTTTCAGCAGGTGGAAGACTATCTCGCGGCGGTGCGCATTCTCTCGCACCAGATTCTGCAGACGCAGCAGGCGGAGCAGTCCGCGCAGCAGTATGTGAACCTGGAGATGGGGCGCTACCAGACCGGAATCGATCCGTATGTGGACGTGGTCACCTCGCAGTTGACGCTGCTGAATGACCAGCAGAATCTGGCTTCGCTGCGGACCGAGGAGATGACGGCGTCCGTGCAGTTAATCGAGGCGCTTGGCGGAGGATGGGACCGGAGCGATCTGCCGACGCCTGCGGCGGTGTCGAAGAAGCTGACGGGCGCGGAAACGACGATTCAGAAATGACTTGGCGCCTGCAGGGAGATCGGCGTGTAGGCAAACCTGCGTAAACTCAGAGCATGCTTGCCCGTGAAAATGGCTGGTCTCGGTTTCGAAGCCTGGCGGCTCCGACGGTGGTCTGCTGTGGCGCGGCTGCGGGCTTGGCCTACGGGGTGCGGGGCCGCTCGGCGCAGATCTTCGGGCCGTCTTCTTACCGGGGTGCGGGCCAACGGCGTTCGGTTGCGTTGACGTTCGACGATGGTCCGAGCGAAGGCACGTTGCGGTTGCTCGAGTATCTTGCGCGGGAGAATATATCCGCGACCTTCTTTCAGTGTGGAGCCAATGTGGCACGCCTCGGCGGGGTGGCACAGCGGGTGGCGGAGGCAGGCCATGAGATTGGGAATCACACCGACACGCATCGCAGGCTGTGTCCGCGGCTGAGCCGTAGCCCGAATTTTCTGGGAGCGGCTGAGATTTTGCACGAGTTCGCGTCGGCGCAGGAGCGGATTACGGAGGAGACCGGCGCGTCGCCTACGCTCCTGCGCGCGCCCTACGGCATGCGCTGGTTCGGTCTGGCGGCCGCGCAACGTAGGCTTGGCCTGCATGGCGTAATGTGGACGGCGATCGGAAATGATTGGGAGCTGCCGCCTGGCAGGATCGTCGCTCGACTGCTGCAAAAATTGACGCCAGGCGCGATTTTTTGCTTGCACGATGGGCGGGACATCCAGCCAAATCCGGACATCGCGGCCACGCTTGCGGCCACACGGGAGTTGGTCCCGCGGCTCAAAGATGCGGGGTACGGCTTTGAAACAGTAAGCCAAATCCTCACGTAAATGGACGTCAGAGAATACCAAGGCTGCCGTTTGTCGCCTTTTGTCGATTCCCTCAGTGACCCGCAAGGAAAGTAGCGTCCAAACACACGAGGGGACCGTATCCTAAGGAGTCCCTTGCCGAGGAGTCTACCAAGATGAAACCTACTTCGATGCTGCTTGTTGCTGCACTTTCCTTCGCCCCGCCTTCGTTTGCAGCCGGCCTCGGCGTAGATAAAGGCGCGGCCGCTCCCACCGACTCATCAGACTTCACCGTCAGTCAACAAACGCAGATTCCGGGGACCACGCTCAAACCGGGCTCGTACTCCATCCGTGTGGTCGACAAACTTGCCGACCGAACCATTCTTGAGGTGGACAGTGCTTCGGGCAAGGCGATGGCGACCTTCCTGGGACTCGCGGGATCGAGCCTGCCGAAATCGTCCGGCGCAGGCAAGATCGCGTACGACTCGGGAACCGATGGCAAAAGTGCGCTGCGTGGCTTCGCCTTTCCAAAGGGTCCGGTGCTTGAGTTCGTCTACCCGAAGGACGAGGCGGTTTCGCTGGCGAAGGCAAATGGCAACAAGGTTCCGGCGATCGATCCCGCCTCGGAGGGCCGCGTTGCGGATCCTTCGCTGTCGAAGGGCGATATGGAGGTCGTGACTCTCTGGATGCTCTCGACGACCAAGGTCGGCACCGATGGAACGGGCCCCGGCATCAAAGCAGAGAAATATCAGCAGCAGGTTGCCAGCAATCACCCGCCGCGGCCCGCCATCAAGGAGCTGCCGCATACGGCAAGTGAACTCCCCCTCATGATCCTGCTCGGGGCCGGTTCGTTGCTGGGCGGTGCGATGCTGAGCGTGCGCCGGAGGACGGTTGCCTAAGCCGCAGTGGCGGAAGCCGGCTTCCGCGCGAACAGGATCACTTTGGCTCGAACGCGCCCTCTACGCAGTGGGCGCGTTCTGCTTGTTTGTTGTGTCGTACCTTGGTGCGGAAGCGGCCATGTCGCGCAGAGCCGCTCTTCATCCGGGCACGCTCCCGGCTCAGGCCGTGCGTGAGACGAAACCGGCCTCGGCACAGGCTTCGGACGCGCAAGTCATCGGCAGGCTCGAGATTCCGAGTCTCAATTTGACGGTGCCGATCCTCTCGGACTATGACCCAGCCAGTCTGCGCCGGGGAGTGGGACATATTCGTGGCACCGCGAACGCCGGGGGCCTGGGGAATTTTGTTCTGGCGGGCCATCGAGATACCTTTCTTCGTCCGCTGCGCCACATCGCCGCGTCGATGGTGATCAAGGTCATCATCCAGGAAGGGACGTACGAGTATGTCACCGATAGAACCGAGGTTGTGGACCCGAATAATCTCGACGTCCTGGACATCCACGAGACTCCGGAACTCACCCTGATCACCTGCTATCCCTTTGACTTTGTTGGCGCCGCGCCGCACCGTTTTATTGTGCACGCGCACCTGGCGTCCGCCTCGCCTGCTAAGCCTTCGTAGTATGCTGCGTTCACCGATGCAGCAACGGAGGAAGTCCGGATGCACATGTACAACTTGATCCTCCTCCGGTGCCTGCTGGTTGCCGCGTCTCTGACGACGCTCGCCGCGACTACGCCTGCTCCGGTGCGAGATGAGCTCGTCGTGCGGTTTGGCGACAACGGTCTGCAAAGTCTCTCGTATCGCGGTCAGGTGCTGGAGGACATCGGGGTTTACCCCTCCGACTCGTTCCATATCCTTCACATGAAGTCCACCGGACTGAGCGGAACTGTGCTGAAGGATGGCCAGTTCGGGTGGGGCGAGAACAACAACGGCCGTAGCTGGAACGCGGCAACAAAGACTTGGACCTATACCTTCAAGTGGGGGCAGATCACCCTGCACTATGTGCAGAGCGGCGATACGCTCAACCTGGTTGTGAGCGAGACCAATCGTCCCGATTCAGGGATTATCTTCGACGGCGCGACGATCTCTCCGCTGCTGCTGCACTTTCCTCAACTCCCGGCGGGTTTCTCAAACGCCAGCTACTCCCAATACGCCTTCAACACGACGGCTCCGAGCGTTACGACAGCGGACTGGGGTGGAGGCGAAGTGATCTCGGTAGTCGCCGACGCCTCGAGGCCCCTGTACAGCGGATTTCAGTCGTCGGGCGAAAACATTTACGGTGCGGCAATCAGCAGCACGACTCCGGATGGCCTGGCTACGTTTCAACCGCACAATGACCGGCCAGTCATGCCCGGGCAGACGGACACCTTTACGGTGTCTTTACGGTTCGCGCCTGCGGGGACTTCGACCGGCAGGCTGGCCGCCGATGCCTACCAGAACTGGGCGACAACCTGGCCTCCGCTGCTTAACTGGCCCGATCGCCGGGTGATCGGCACGGTGTACCTGGCGAGCTCGCCGTCAGGAAACGTAAACCAGCCGGCGGGTTACCCGAACAATCCGCGACGCTACTTCAACAACAGCAACAGCTCGGAATTCGATGTGACGACCGCGAGCGGGCTGGCGAAGTTCCAGGCGCGCATCCTGCAGCAAAGCGAGGCAAACGTGCAAAATCTGCGACGCCTGAACGCCCAGGGAGTAGTGACCTGGGACATCGAAGGAGAGCAATACCCGCAGGAGACAAGCTACGTCTGCTCGCCCGACCAGATTGGGACCGCGGCGCCGGAGATGGAGAGCGTGGTCACGGATCAGACCTCGCACTACAAGGGAATGCACCTGGTCGATGCGTACTTCAAAACGATGACCGACGCGGGCTTCCGGGTGGGAGTGTGCGTGCGGCCCCAGCATTTTGCGATCAAACCGGACGGCACGGCACAACAGACATATCTGCCGGATGCGACCGTGACGGCGGAGTTGATTCGCAAGATGCAATATGCGCATCGACGCTGGGGAGCGACGCTGTTCTACCTCGATTCCACCGTGGAGAGCGACGGGGCGGTGCTCGATGCGTCGATCTTCCAAAAAGCGGCCGCAGCCCTTCCGGACTCGTTGCTGATCCCGGAAGAATCGACTCCAAAGCACTCGGCGTATACGGCGCCGTTCCTGTCATTTCTTTTCCACGGCGACCTGGGGACGAATCGGGAAATTTACCACTACTATCCGAAGGCGTTCAGTGCGAATCTCATTAATGACGTGAACCCGGCCAGCTTAGCGGCAAATCAGAGCGCGCTGACGTCCGCCGTTGCCGCCGGCGACATCCTGATGGTGCACGCCGATTATTGGCACGCCAACAACGATACGGTCCTGGCGATCTATCGGGATGCGGGTCTGGCAAAGTCAGCAGCAGGCTCGCCGCGGTGACCTAATGGGCAGCGCCTGCGCTGACGTACGAACCTCGTGGCGGCGAAACTCTGAATCATGCGTTCGGTGACGGTTACGAGCGCGATTCGGTAAGAAGACGACCGTGGGAGGAGGCCTGCGAGTCGGGCTCCCGGTCCAGACCATAGCGGCGCTGCTGAAGGGCTTCCATCATGGCAGCGGCACGTGTTTGCCAGGTGGCTTGATGACTGGCTAGCCAGCGTGTCTCGGTGAGTCCGTCGTCAAAGTTCTGTTGGTCCAGGTCGCGAAGAACCTGGATCATCTTTTGGGCGGTGGGCGTGAGATACAGCAAAGGCTGCTTGCGCACCAGCTCTTCCAGTCCGTCCGTGGCTACCATGGCGCGGCAGGCGCAAAGATGCTCGTAAAAGCGTGTACTCGATCCGGAGTAGGTCGGCTCACAGCGAAGATACGGCAAGACGGCCACGTCGAAGGAGCGCGCGAACGCGGCGAGATCTCCGTAGGACTGCTTTCCGACGAAGTGGCTGCGCGGGTGATGCATCACGCGGCTGCGAGCGGCATCCTGCCTGTTATCTGGAATGGCCATGCTCGTAGGACCAACGAAGGCCCACGAGAGCCGCGGCAAAGCGTCTAGCACCTCTTCGATCAGCAGCCAGTCCATGTTCCCGGCAAGATTGCCGATGACGCCCGCGATCGGTCTTGGCACGTCGCGCAGCGAAGCAGGCAGCGCACCCGGCTGCTCGGGAATGCTGGTGAGCACATTGGCCGCGCGCGTGGCGTTCGGGACAATCTGAATTTTGCGCGGATCGCAACCGGCTTCCTCGGTAAGATAGCTTCGAAGGCGCTCGGAGTTCGGGCAGACCAGCGTCGCGCGACGGCACATGCGCCGGTCGAGCGCGCGAATGTCAACCCCATGCGTGTTCGCGTACGCCGCGATAAGATCCGTGAGCCAGTAGATCACCGGACCCTTCCAGCGCTCGGCCACAGAAGCAAAGTACGGCACGGTGCAGACGAGGGTGGAGTCCTCTTCCCGAGAAGTCTCGGCACGCATCATCGACGCGACGGAGGAGCCGCTTGAAGCAAGCCAGCGCAGCCCGGATCGCGCGTAGCCCCGCATGAGCGGGAAGCGAACGCGCCGGAGATTTGGGATGCCGTCGACCGTCTCGGCAGAAGAGGCACGGCGCACCCAGGGAAGAAAGGTGCGTCGCGGCTCCCACATGATGACCGGCGTCAACTCGGCCAAGGCACTGGCAAGCTCGACATCAAGGACGTCCGAGACTTGCAGTAAATGCCACGGTGCGGTTTGGTCCGACATCTCCAACTCCTAGGCCGCGTGCGTCAACGAGTTCTCGCTGACCTCAAGCAGGCCTTGCTTCTCTGAGATCGAGACCTGCAGATGATGCAGCACGGACATGGTAAAGCTGGGCCGAGAGGTCTGGGAAACGCGCGTCAGCAACAGGCTTCCACGATCGCCGAGAGAAAGATCGATCGTGCAGAGCGGAGTCTGGTGGCTGATCGTAAATTCCTCTTCGAAGCGCGCTCCGTCGAGCCGCAGGATTACCCAGGAAAATCCAAAATCCTGAGCGATAAGCCGGATCACCTGCCAGCACTCCTCCGCTGACTCGACACCCGCAAGAGTCTTCTCGAGATCGCGAACATAGATCTCCTCCTGAACGGCACGCAGCATCATCTTGTGTGAAATCGTTCTCCATGCAGCAGTGAACTCGATGTAATTGAGGCGGCTGACGCCAATCAACACCAGCAGGCAAAACAAGAAGAGAAGGGGCCAGCCGACCCCGGTGCCGCCAAAGCTCTCAAACAGGGCGAAGGAGGCAAACAGTCCGCACACTCCGTAAAGGAGCAGCGCTGCGCCGCGCGTGGTGAAGCCGAGACCAAGCAGCATGTGGTGAATGTGCGAGCGGTCTCCCTTGAAGATCGGCACCCGGCGCAGGAAGCGGCGGCCAATGGCGAGTGTCACATCGATGAGCGGCAGGGCCAGCGCCATCAGCGGGGCGGCCATGCCCAGCATCGTTCCCGACTGCCGGCTCCAGATAAGCCCGAAACAGCCCAGGATGAAGCCGATAGTAAGACTCCCGCAGTCCCCGAGAAAGACGGAAGCGGGAGAAAAGTTATAGCGCAGAAAGGCAAGGAGACATCCCACCAAAGGCATGGTCGCCATAGCGAGACCCATATTGCGGCTGATAATTGCGACCAGCAGTGTGGTCGTGGTCGCAAGCAGACCGACGCCGGTAGCAAGGCCATCCATGCCGTCGATCAGGTTGACCGCGTTGGTGCAGCCGATCAGCCAGATGATGCTGAGTACCACCGAAACCCAAACCGGAGCGTTGCCGATCGACATACGGGCGCCCAGCGAGACGGCGAGCACCGCGGCTACGACCTGCCCGGCCAGCTTCTGCCAAGGCTTAATACAAAGGATGTCGTCGATCAGGCCGGTGAGGAAGACCAGGCCGGCGGCCGGCAGCAGCGAGCGCAAGAGCGCACCGTGCTGGATGTAAATTCTCGAGCCATTAGGGGCGAATAGGTAGACCAGCCCAAGCGCCCCGGCGTACGAGAGAACTATGGGGATACCTCCCATGCGCGGCACCGCTTTGGCATGAGACTTGCGGCCCCCATCCGGGCGGTCAAGAATGTCGAGGCGCTTGAACACATCGCGCAGAATGGGCGTAAGGCAGAGACACAACAGAAAAGCAGTTATTCCTAAAGCCAAAATCGCAAACATGGATCCCTCCTCGGGAGCTATCGTTCCTGGTTGGGAGCTTCTAAAAGAACGTCACGTGAAACAGTGGACAGGTGCTGCAAGACTGGTTTGCCATCTTTTCCCTCTAAAATTCGAGCTATCCTTGCCACTCCCAGCGGAAGATCGTAGTGCTCCATCAAGGCTTGGCGTGCCCGGACTCCAGCCGCACGAACTGCCCCTAAGTCCGAGGCAAGCTTGAGCAGCAGTTCGGTCAACCCTTCTACATCGCCGCAGTTCACGTGCCAGCCACAACGATGCAGGTCGATGGTCCGCGCCGGGGTCGCGCGACGTGGGCCTATAAACAATACGGGCCGGCCGGCCGCAAGGATTCCATAAACTTTGCTCGGCACCACCGATCCCCAGCAATCCTCGCTTTGCGTAACCAGCCCGACATCGCCTACGGCCAGCCCCTCGTTCAATTTGTCCCGATCGACATAGGGACGCAACTCAAGCGAGTGAATGTCCTGGGCTGCACAAAACTTGGCCAGCTGCTGACGCTTGATCCCGCTGCCTACGAAGATGAAATGGAACCGCGGATCGTCCTTGAGCCGGAGCATGGCGCCGGCGAGTGTGTCGAGATCGTGAGCAAGACCGAAGTTGCCGGAGTAAAGAACGACCAGACGAGAGGGATCACCCGGACGGACCATCGGCGTGATCGCCTCGCCATTGGCCCAGTTTTCGGTAATGTAAATCTTCTCCGCAGGCACTCCCCGATCGATCAGGCGATCCCGCATGCAGGTTCCCAGGGCGAGGATGCCGTCCGCGTGCCGGCGCGAAAAGTCGGCAAGCAGACCTACAACGCGGTCAGCGACACCGCCGGCCTGAAAATAGTTCAGGCTGATAGCCACGTCGGGGTAGATGTCCTGCTCCCAGATGAAGTGCCGTGAGCCGCGCAGGATCTTCACCATGGAGCCCAGAAGCGAGATCAGGGGAGGAGTCGTGAGCGAAACGACTACGTCCGCGCGCCTCATCGTCAGCGCGCGCAAGAAAGCTGCGACGTAGAAGGAAAGGTAAGAGAGCACGCGCCCGACTAGGCCGCGTGTGAAGGGCAGCGAGCGCACCCGCAGGATCTCAACCGGAGGCTGTTCGCCACCGGCGGCCGCCGCGTATCCGCCATCGCTGCAGATTACCGCGATCTCGTGGCCGCGTCCGGCCAGACCGGTGGCCAGGTCGGTCAGCTGTTGGCTGGTGGCCGAGGAGTCCGGCCAGAAGAACTGGTTAATAAAGACGATCTTCATGAACGCACCTCCGCAGTCATTTCGTTGAGCACTTCGGCAGCCGGCTTCATCTCGCGCCGGCGCACGAAGCGGGCTGGATTGCCGGCATAAATCTCTAACTCGGGAACGGTGCCGGAGACGACACTGCCGGCAGCCGCGATGGCCCCTGGTCCAAGTACCGCACCAGGAGTAAGCATGCACTTGGCCCCTGCCCAGGAGCCGTCGCCGAGCTGGATCGGTGCCATCATCAGGCCAAATGCCGGGTCGCTCCAGTTATGGTTGCCGGTGCAAAAATACGCGCCCTGGCTGACGCACACATCGTTGCCCAGCCGCACTGTGGTCAGATTGTCAATCCAGCAATGTTCGCCGATCCAGCAGTCGTTGCCGATCACCAGATGCCAGGGATACTTAACGTCGACCGACGGCTTGATCACCACGCCGACCCCGATGCGTGCGCCGAAGGCTTGGAGCAAGCGGACCCGAAGACCCGAGGAAGGGATCCAAGCCGAGCGCAGAATTGGCTGGCCAAGGAAAAACCAGAGAGCGCGCTTCAAAAACGTGCCTCCTGGGTCGTACCAGGAGTTATCGTAGCGGCCAAGACGGACGCGATGGTTCGTCGCTGCGCTCACCGGAAGCTCCCTTCGACGTGGCGGGGCACAGGCCCACCCAAAACCCAGCGATAGACCTCGGCGGTCTGCCGGGCGACAGCGGTCCAGTTATACCGTTGTTCGACAAGCCGGCTTCCGGCAAGGCCCATCTCCCGGTTGGCTGCGGAGCGGCCTTCGAGCAGTTCGCTCAAGGCTCGGACAAGTTGTCTGCATTCGGGCTCGATCGTCCAGCCCGCGCCGTGCTGCTTTACTTCGGGAAGATTGCATTGCCGCGTGACGATCACCGGCAGGCCCATGCCCATCGCTTCCAGCACGCTCATGCTCAAGCCTTCGGAGTGGGAAGGCAATGTAAAGGCCTCAGCCGCGGCTAGCGCGCTCCACTTCTTCTCGTCGCGCAACATGCCGGTGAAGGTCACCTGGCCTTCGAGAGTATGCTCGGCGACCACGGCTTCAAGCTGGACACGGGTCCCCTCGGAGTCCGGCCCGGCGATGACCAGATGAGCATCGCGGTGACGCGGCGCGACCTCGGTCCAGGCTTGTAGAAGCAGGTCGACGCCTTTCTTCGGGTGGAGCCGGCCGAGGAACAGGATCAGTCGTCGTCCGCGAAGCTCGGGGAACTCGGCAAAAAAGGGTTCTGCATCCCGCTGCTCGGGGAGACTGACGCCATTCGGAATGATCGCAACCGGCCCGGCACAGCCGAAGCGCTCGTAATCGCCGGCCTCGGCTTCGGTCAAAGCGATCCGGCATGCGGCTCCGCTCACGTTCGAGCGCTCGATCAGCGCGGCATACAGCAGCTTCTTCCAGCGTTTATTGCGCAACGCCCAGCGCTCCAGCATACCGTGGGCGGAGAGGACATAGGGCTTGCCCGCTGCCGAAGCTGCCCGACAAGCCTCAATCGTGCTCTGCTCCCACAGCCCATGGATGTGCACACCTTCCACCTCTGCAATCCGCTGCGCAAAATTGCTTTTCAGCCGCTGGTTGTGCAGCCAGCTTCCCCGGCCTTGCGGCCAGTAGCTCACCGCGGATCGCGCAAAACCGCGAGGCTCAAAGTGCTCCCCTTCCACGCAGAAAGCGGCAAGCTCGGCGCGACAGTTGGTTTGCTCCGAGAGCGCCTGGCCAAGTGCGGGCACGGCGCTGCTAAGACCCCCGTACTTCGGATCGAGATGGGTCACGACCTGTAACCATCGGCTCCGCGCGACGGGTAGCACTACCGGTCCGGAAGCCATGGTGTGCTCCATCCTGGGCAAGGCGTATCCCACGTTATTTCCTCCCCTCGAGCGCGCCGGTCATGGACAAACCAGCGGCTCGGCTGTCCTGCATCGCAGAAGCTTTGTATGGAAGATGTTGGCCGTTCGCCGGCCGATTGTGAAAACCAGCCGGCACTCGCTCCTCAGCCTGCCCGAAGTCGGCGATGCGGGCGATCTCGAGCCCGAAGCTTTGCGGAGAGTAGTGGCTGACCAGGCGGCGTGATTCGGCTCCCAGCGCGCGGAGCTCCGCGGCGTTAGAGGAGGAGATCTGGTGCATGCGCGCGGTTAGAGCAACTCCGTCGCCTGGTGGAAAGACAAAGCCGTTGCGACCGGGCTCGACCAAATCAACGGCGCAGCCGCAGCGGTCAGAGACCAGGACTGGCAGCCCGGCGGCCATAGCCTCGTTGACGACCAGACCCCAGGGCTCGCGCGTGCTGGGCAGAACAAAGCAGCCCGCGAAGGCGTAGTACGGAAGCAGCGCGCGTGAGCTTTTCAATCCGGGAAAATGCACATCCGCGCCAAAGCCAGAGGCTGTGGCAGACTCCCGTAACGATGAGGTGAGAGGGCCGTCCCCGACCAGGACCAAAGGCCATCTGCCACCTTCGCGGCGATACGTCACCCAGCTCTCGAGCAGGCGGGAGATGTTCTTTTCTTCGGCAAAACGGCCCACATACACGAAGTATGGTTCTGAAGGGAGGCCAAAGTGAGCGGCAGACTGCCCGCGCAAGGCATCTGTACCCTGCGCGAAGAGTTCATTGTCGACGACGTCGTAAGAGCGTGCGGTGCGGTCGGCGGGAAAACCAAGCTGGTCTAAATATGCTAGATGCTCCTTGCCGCCGGCCACCGCCCAGTCGAACAGCCCACGCAGCAGCAAGCCCTTGGCCCACTCCTTCCACGCCACTCGCGGATGATCGTACGCCGTGCTCTCGGTCATCAACACGCTTACTGAGCGATGGAGCCTTGCCCAGAGAGCGGCCGCGATGGCCGGCAGGGTATAGTACCCGGGTACTAGCACTACCTCAGGCTCAAGCTCGGAAAGCCGGCGCCAAAGCTCGCGCGCCAGTTGAAGCTTGTTGGCCTCTGCCCAGCTGCTGTGCGGCTGAAGCGTCTCAATGGCCAGCTCCGGAGGGAGATCTTCGCGAAACTTGAGTCCGGCGTGCACTCCGACGCCGCCCACCAACTCAAGACCAGCAACCTTACCTGCCAGAGCCGGCGCGGAGTTCAGCCCGCGAAAGCGAGCCACATGATAGGCGTACCAGTCAATCCAGATGACGGCCACGCGGCAGCGTGTTCGGGAAGTCGCAACAGGTTGAAGGTCAGGCATGCGTCAACCCCGTGGGTGAATCAGGGCCAAGCACGGCCCGACCTCGGGAAAGACGTGAGCGGCCTTCAGGATGAGGCTCGCGGAGCGCCCAGCGGAATGTGATCCAGCATGGAATTGAAAGCAGCAACGTCCGAAAGATGACCGCCTCCATCGTCTGCATGACAAGGTAGATCGAGAGCGCGGAGAGGATGACATATTGCGCCGACCAGGGGCCGCCTCGCTCGACCGCCCGCCTCCAAACGAAGCCGTAGATCCAGCCGAGCAGCGCCATGATCCCGATAGCCAGCCACCACACCTCGACAAAGAGATCGGCAATTATTCCAGGGGCCGAACCGTTCGCGCCCACCCAGCCCAGGGCATCCCCGAAGCCTTCGCCGGTACCTGCATTGTTTAGAAGCTCGGGTACGCCAAAGTCCTCATACTTGGTTGGCCAGACGGCGCTCGGAATCGGGCGAACCATAATCTGAGCTAGGTAGCGCCGCATCCAGAAGTAGTGGTCCCGCTTCTCGGTCGCGATGACAGTTCCTGTGCCGTAGATGAACTCGTTGCCAGTGTCGGGCTTGTCGACCACGGCGCTCACGTCGGTCTTCATATCGAAGTCCGATCCAATGTAGATGCTGCTGCGATTGGTCACTAGGAACATCGCCAGCCATCCCAGACAGACCCCGGCGAGGCCAACCGCGACCAGAGGCGGACGCTTCACGCGATTGAAGTACCAGCCCATGGCCAGCACCACGACCAGCGCGAAGGTGGGGCCGCGTCGGCCCATCAGCAGAGCGCTCGACGCCCACGGAAATCCGTACAGCGCGACCAGAGGAAGGCCCAACCAGCGGGGTCCGCCGGCCGAAAGAGAAAGCATCGAAAGCAGGATGCCGACCAGCAGCAGCAGATTGCCGTCGCGTACATACCCGCTATCATCCCAGCCGCCACCGTAGGAGTTGCTGAACGCAGCTGTAAAACCACCCACGTTGACGATAGAGATGCCCCAGCAGGTAAGGCCGACCGTCCCGGCGATCGCCGAGCCGATCATCAGGCGGCGCAACCCGAGCGGCGTAAGCAGCGGCCGGCCGGACAGGTCGATTCGCTTTACCCGCAGGCCGACGCTGAGGCACGCAAGCACGAAGGCCGCCACGCCACAGATGTTTAAAGTCTGCACATGGATCAGCTGATCGGAGTCGAAGAAACGTGCCAGTCCGTCGGCCTGGAGGAGCTTGAACGGCATCCAGCCGTAGAGAAAGGCCATCATCGGCCCGATGAAGATCAGCGGGTGAAAGACGTCGCGGCTGCCGTCGAACGCAATCACCGTCCCGCCGATGGCGATCGCGGCCGCAGCCAGCAGCATGAGCTCAAACATGGCGAGGCCTCCGGAATGCGGTCAGTCGCGTCCAGCCGGCGCCGGCGGCGCGCTGCACGGTCGCCATCTGCGGCAGCCATCCGTAGCGGCGGCCGAGCGAAAACAGCGCCCAGAAAGCGCACAGCACCACGGCCAGCATCAGCCCCGTCGTACCCCATGGCGAGTGACTGCGGTTACGTACGAACGCCAACACAATCAGCAGCGCGCTGTTGGTTGCGCCGATCAGGTAGCTCGCGATCATGCCCTGTGGGACGTGGTCCTTGCGCTTGAGCGTAAGCAAAACCAGGCCGCCGGCAAACAGGTGCGCCAGGAAATAGATCGTCATTGCAGCCGCAGCGCTGCCCTGGCGAAAGAAGAAGATGGAGGCTGCCCCCGCGACCACAACGGCCCAGACAGTGTTAATGACGCCGGTCGCCCGGATTGAGACGATTGTCAAACGAGCGGCGGCAGGAGAGTTGCCCATGTGAACCACCGCCACAGCGAGGCCGCAGGCCGTGGCCAGCGCGGCCGAATCGTAAGTATGGCCGTACAGCAGACGAAGCGCCCAGGGCACAACAATAATGCCGACGCTCGCCAGCAGAGAGGCCACGCCAAGCGAGGCAAAGCTGCACAACGCCATCACCTGATGCGGTGTGCGCGAGCGTTCGCCTTCGGGGTCGGCCATCACGGCATAGCTGCCTTCCGTAAGCAGGCCGGGAGCGATACCGGCAAGGTTACGCAACTGGCTAGCGATCGCGAAAAAACTCATTTGCACCAGGGTCGTGTCGGCGCGGGCGACCAGCGTCGTGAGCCACCAGCCGGCCAGATTCGAGCAGATAAGACCAGAGAGCTGCACGAAGCCAAACGACCAGACCTCGCGCAACATGGGGCCGAGCGGCAGCGCGGAAGCCGGCGCGTCCTCCCTGGCAAACAGCCCTAAAGGCCGCGCCAGCAGCAGGCAGATAGCGACCGCCGAGGCGGTGATGAGTCCCTGCGAGACAATCATGTGCACAGGGCTGTGCTGATGGGCGGCGGCTGGCAACAGAGTAATCATGCCAGCCCCGACCAGAACCGACAGCAGAACCAGGGCGCGTAGGCGGCGCTGCCCGACAAAGAAACCACGCGCGCACTCCAGCAGAATCATTCCCACTGCGGACAGGACGGCCCACTCAAGCAGCCGGGTCAACGCCGGTTTACCCAGCAGATGAGCGATCGGTCCCGCACCGAGCAGGAGACCGGCGGCAGCGAGCAGCGCCGAGGTCACCGAGACTATCGAGAGCGCGCGCGCCAGAGTCGAATAGCCGGCCGAGCCATACGGGTACTTACCCGAAAAGCGGGCGGCGGTTGACCCGATCTGGCCGGCCGCGTAGGTAGAGATATTGTTGGCCGTCGAAATGGCTAGCGAGTAGGCGCCGAACGTGGAAGCGCCGGCGAAGCGGGCGGCAAGCACGTTGGCTAAGAAGCCGCTGCCGCGCTCAATGACCATGCCGAGCCCCAGTGCGCTTGTTCCGGTCACGACATGGCGGGTCACATGGTCCGGCAGAGCGGAGGTCCGGAACGGAACCTGGGCCGGCGTCTCGGCCGGAAGCGGCTGAGCCTCGACCACAGCTCCGGCTGCGACGGCTTCCGTATCCGGCAAGACCGTGTTCCCCGCGTTCTCGAGCGCGAACGAGGTCATGAACCCACCGTGGCTGTTTCGACCGCATCCGGATGAGTGTGGTAGCGATAGTAGGACTCGTAGTAGCCCGGCTTGCCCTCGCGGGCCGGATCAAAGTCATTGAGAATCGTCCCGACCAGCCGGACGCCGTCATGCTCGAACAGGTCGCGAGCCGCAGCGGCCTGCTCGCGATCCGTATACCCGGCGCGGAAGACGGCAATGACGCCGTCACTCTGTCCGGCGAAGATGCGGGCATCAGCCATATGCAGCACCGGCGGCGTATCGATCAGGATGATGTCGAAGTCGTGCGAGAGACGGGTCAGCAGATCGCCCACATACGAGGAGTGAAGCAGGCCGACGATGTCCTCGCTGCCGCTGCCGCACGGAAGAACAAAGAGATTTGGAGTGTTGGTTCGCTTTGCGTAAGAGGCGACGGGGGTCGACTCGAGCGAAACCTCTCCGCGCAGGATGTTGCGCAGACCAAAGCTGCTGGCGACTCCGAAGGCCTTGTGCAGGCTGGGCTTGCGCAGGTCGCCATCGATCAGCACCACGCGCAGCTTGGACTTGCTCAGGGCCACGCCCAGGTTTGAGGTCACCGTCGTCTTGCCCTCGCCGGCAGTCGGGCTCGAAACCACGTAGGTGCGGGTTCGCTTGCCGGAGTCAGAGAGCAGGATCGAGAAGGTGGCGTTCCGATAAGCCTCGGCCATCAGCGAGAAATCGTCCTCCCAGCGCGCCAGGGTGAGCGCCTTGCCGGGCTGCAAGCCCGGCTCACCCGTCCCCTGCAAAGCCAGCCCGGACGCCGCCTGCCGCTTCCCTACCAGGCGCGCATTGCCTGGCTGCGCTGCGGGAATGACTCCCAACTCGTGCACGTGCAGGTAACGAGGCACGTCGCCAGGGACGCGGAACACGCGCGACGAACGATCCTTGTAAAAAGCAAAGCCGATGCCCAGCAAAGACCCTAGGGCGATCCCCGCACTGGCCGAAAGCTTGCGCTGCGGCGAGAACGGAACCCGAGGCATCTGAGCCTCGTCCACCACACGCACCGTTGAGGCCTGCAGGGCGGAGGCGAGACCTGCCTCCTTCGAGCGCTGCAGCAGGGTTTGGTAGAGCGTCTGCTCCGACTCCACCTCGCGCCGCAACAGGCTCACCTGCGCCGCCCGCTGCAGATCGGACGAGACGCTTGCCTCCTGCGCGCGGTACGCCGCAGCCAGGAGATCTTCGCGATGCCGGGCCACCTTGTACTCGTTCACCTGTCGTCCGCTGCTGACCCGACTGGACGCTTCGAGGCCGGCTTCGGCCTCACGAATTTGCGACCGAAGGTGGATGATTTTGGGGTTATCTTCTGTCAGCGGAGGCACAAGAGAGGCCAGTGTTCCGCGCAACTCCGCGAGCTTGACTTGATAGGAGCGGTAGGCGGGATTATCCATCACGTTCGGCAGAGTATCTGCCTGCGCCTGGCTCGCTACCTGCGCGTCGGCCTCTCGCGCCATGCGATCGGTCTGCGCCTTCACCAGTTCATCCTGAAGCTCGCGCAGCCGCTCTTCGCCAACGGTCGAGCTCTGCGTACTAAGCACCAGGCCATTGCCTCCGGTCGCCGCTTCGAGCTTGTTTTCTGATTCCTGCGTCTTGGCCCGTAGTTCAATCGCCTGTTGATTCAGCCAGTCGCTCGTGCGCCGCGCCTGCAGGGTTCGCGTATCCAGATCGCCCTCGGCAAACTTCGACGTCAACGTGTTACAAAACTTTGCCGAGAAGGATGCCGTGTAGGAATCGCAGGTGATCTCGACCAGTCGGGTTACTCCCATCGGCTTGACCTTGACGCGCAACGCTGCATCTTCAACCAACGCGTCGTACGCCATGGGCTTGGCTCCCGGAAGATGCAGCGTCCGCTCCAGCCTAGACAGCAGATCGTCGCGATCGACGGTAGCCGGATGCGGCATCGCCTTCAGCACCGCCACTGTCTGCTTCATGAGGGTCTCGCTCTGCAGGAGTTTGATTTGCGTCTGCAGATTCAGGTCTGCGGCCTGCGCCGTGTTGTCGCCAGAGACGGTGACGCTACGCGAATCGAGAAAGTCGCTGTTCAGACCCTGAATCTCGATCGAGGTTCTAGCCCGATAGAGAGGCTGCGAGCTCAGGCCGAAGGCAATCAACAGCAGCATGCCGCCCAGGGCAGAGGCAAGAATGAGCAGCCGATGCCGCTTCAACGTCGTCAGGTATTCGGCCGGTAACGTTTGCCGCTGCGAGGCCGCGGAGTCATACCCATCCGCTGGCGCGAGGAACACCGGACCGCCGTCGCGAAGCCGGTCGGTGCGGCGCAAACTTCTCTCGTCGTGTTCTTCGTTGAACATGGCATCTCCAAAAAACTGTTGGAAGGTATCTCGCTGCGGGACCCTACTGCCGGTAAATCGCAACACCCGCGGCTACACCGAGCGCGGTTTCAAACGCCCGCTCCGAGATGGCCTTGGCAGCACTGTTGGGAATAAACAACACGTCGTTCGCGAACAGAGGTGGATTGGGAGCCTTGCCCGCCATGATCTTGTCCACGTCGACCACAATCTCTTTTGGAGTTCCATCGCCGCCCGGAGCGGGGCGGAGAATACGGGCGCGCTTGCCCGCGGCATGCGGCCCCATCCCCTCCGCCAGCGTAAGCGCCTGGAGCAATGGCAGGCTGGAGTGGCTGGACAACGTGAACCCTCCCGCCTTCCTTACGTCGCCTACCACGTAGACTAGCTCCGCCTTCGGAATCGAGATCACGTCGCCGGCCTCCACCAGAATGTTGTCGGCGGGGTTACGGGCATTGAGCAAATCGTCGAGCGAAAATCTTCCGGTGCTGTACCCGCCGCTCAACTCCGTATGCCCGTTAGACATCGTCAGCGGAGGACGGCCCGCCTGGCGCGTCACAATGACCTCGTTGCCTGCGTCCGGCCGGATACCTCCCGAAAGAGAGATCACCTCAATCAAATGTTTCGGGCCATCCAGCTGGTGCACTCCCGGAGAGTTTACTGAACCCATAACCGAGACTGGGGTGCTCTGATTCTGGGTAAGATTCAGCACGATCTGCGGCGAGGTAATGTATTTGCTCAGCCGGAGAGCCAACTCCGACTTCATCTGAGCCAAGGTAAGCCCGCTCGCGTGAAGCCGACCAACGAGCGGCAGGTCAACATCCCCATCCGGATTGATCTGCAAGGGCCGATTTGGGAAATCATCGAGATCCGTAACCTGGATGAGGACTTGATCTCCCGGACCCAGAGTGTACGCAGCCGAAGAATCATCCCGCCGCTGCAGAGAGCTTTGCGCGGGACACAGACAAGAGAGAGAGAAGGTGAAGCAAAGTAGCAATGCGAAAAGATACTTCATCATGTTATCCAATTCTTCTGCTTACGAGTTGAGACGAACCCCGGATTGGCCGCGTCGTCTGCCGTCGACATCGAAAGTGTGTCCTTCTGTGGCGAACCTATGCAGCTCGGAAGTCTCCGCCAAGAACCGTTCTCAGTCTCCTTTGGTCTACGTGCCGGAGGTCAGGGTGGTTTGCCTCCGTTCGTCATTAGTATCCTCTATATGCTCGCCAACTCACGGAATTTCTGTAAGAACTACGAAGGGCTTTTCCAAAGTGGGAATATCTTTCTAACCAGGTCGGGGCATTCGCGCTGTCAGACGGGTGATTCCTTCCAAGGGTTGTCGCAGATACACTAGACTCGAACGAGTTTGCTCTAACGCTCTCCGAGCGAAGTCACACGCGCCACAGAATGCGCTTCTTGCCGGCACGTCTGGTTCTCGGAATTTTCTCCGGAGCTTTCCTCTTGCTCTCTGATCTCGCAGCATCGGATAAAAGCACGGTCCTTCCGGGAGTTGCCGAAGGCGATGGCCCGACACAACCAGCACTGCGACTGCTAGCCTTCGTGCACCTGAGAAACATTCACGGCTCGACCGGCGCCGGCCGCACCGCCCGGCAGCTCACCGAGCATCTCGCCCGGCGGCCAGACATTCAGCTTCGCATTCTGGCCGACGCTCAGGATAAGGCTCGTATTCTTCCCCTGGTCGGCGAGCCCTGGACCTCCTTCGCTTACCATACGTTCTCCGATGACACCTCCCGGCAGCAGGCACGCTGGTTTCTTGTCAACGCTCCGCGGGCGGAACGCTTCTGGCCGGACGCGCAGGTCGTCTTCTGCACCGCGGAGTCCTACGTGCCCGTCACCAAGGCTCGCTTGGTGGTGACCGCGCACGACGCAGGCTACTTTGAGCAGGCGGCGCATCGCCGCGAGCTGGCTTTCTGGAAGACCCGCCTGAAATGGTCGCTGCTCTTCCACCGCCTGGCGCGAAAGGCAGACCTCTTTCACACCGTGTCGGAGTTTTCGGCCGGGCGCCTCGCACATTTTTTTCCTGCGATTGCCAGCCGTATCCGCTGCGTCCATAACGGGGTGACGCCCCACTTCTTCGGTCCGGTTCCCGAGACTGGAGCAGAGTTCCTTCGTCAGGTGGGGCTTGCCGGCCGACCATATCTGCTCATTCCAGGAGGGTTACACTTCCGCAAGAACGCTGAACTCATTCTGGCCGTGCTTCCCGCTCTCATCATTCGGTTCCCGGACCTGCTCGTCGTCGGAGTCAATCATAATGATCCCGTCTATCTCGAGCGTGCCGCAGCCCTGGCTCCCAACTTCCGTCTGCTCGGCTTTGTCTCCGATGACGCCTTGCATGCGCTTTATGCCACCGCGACCATTGTCTGGTATCCCTCCCGGTATGAAGGTTTTGGCCTGCCGGTCGTGGAGGCAATGGCCTGCGGGGCGCCGGTGGTGGCCAGCAATGGCTCCTCCATCCCGGAAATCGCCGGTGAAGCGGCTCTGCTGGCAGGTCCGGCAAGCCCGGACGCTCACCTCGCCGCCCTCTCGAACCTACTCACCGACGAGCGGGCGCGCGAACAACTGTCCGCAGCTGGACGTCTGCAGGCTGGGCGATTTACCTGGGAGCGATCGGCTGCAAAGCTGAAGCAGGAGTTTGACAAGCTGCTCTAACTTCCACCTTCTGTATCGATTGGAGTCCGCGCTTCGTGTCCAGCAATATCCTCCAACCAAACCTCTCTGCCGATCCGCCTTCCGGCATCTCTGCCCGGCGGGCGGTCGTCGTGCATGCCGGCGCGCGCGACGCCTACCAGCTGGCGCTGGCGTTGAACGAGGCCGATCTCCTGGAGGCGCTGGTCACCGACCTCTTCTGGACGAGCGATCGCTGGTGGGCGCGGACGCTTGAGCGCCTGCTGCCCTCTAAGGCGGTACGCCTGCTGCGCCAACGCGGTGTCGCAGGCCTCCCGGCGGGAAAGGTGCAGATGACGCTCTTAGCCGGGCTGCGCACTCTCGTCTTCGAGAAGCTGCGCTCAATGCCCGTTCCTGTGCGCAGGCGCGCGCAGCGGAGGGCAGATGCCACGCTTGGCCGAACCGCTGGGCAGCTCGCCGAACGTCGCGATGCCGCGCTGGTCAGCTACAGCTATTACGGCTTCGACGCGTTCCGCCATTACCCTCATCCGGCAATGCTGTTCCAGATGCATCCCCATCCTGCGACCATGCGACGCATCCTGTCCGAGGAGCTGGCCGCTCACCCTGACTGCGCGGCGTCGCTCCAGCAGGAGTGGGAGCTGGCTTTGGAGCCGGAGGACTTCGACCATCTCGTGCAGGAGACCAGGATGGCGGCCCGCTTTCTAGTCGCCTCAACCTTCACGCGCGACAGCCTGATCGAGCATGGAGCCGCCGCGGATGCGATTACGGTTATCCCATATGGTGTTGATCTCGTTCGGTTTCGCCCGCCTCCTCAGGTTCGGTCCGCCTCCGGCAAGCTCAAACTGCTGTTCGTCGGGAGGATTAACCAACGCAAAGGGATCAAATATCTGCTTGAGGCGCTGCGGCTGCTGAAGACGAAGGAGGTCGAACTGACGATCTGCGGCCGCGTCCTTGATGACCTCGCGTTGTTCACCCCGTTCGCCGGTCAGGTCAGGATCCGGCCATCGGTCAGCGCCGAGGAGCTGGTTCAGGCGTACCAGGCCGCTGACCTATTCGTTTTTCCTTCTGTGGCGGAGGGATTTGCGCAGGTGCTTCTGGAGTCGCTGGCCTGCGGTTTGCCCATTCTCTCGACCACCCACACCGCGGCGCCGGACCTGATTGAAGACGGCGAACAGGGCTTTATCGTAGAGCCGAGGAGGCCGGATCTGCTGGCCGAAAGGATCGCCTGGGCGGCTGACCATCGGCCGGAGCTGGCGCGGATGGGAGTCGCAGCCCGCCAGCGTGCCGAGACATTTACCTGGGAACGCTACCGGCGGAAAACCGTTGAGGCGGTACGCACGTTTATAGAAACAGGTGAGCGTTCACGTGCGGCAGGTGACTAAAGTTTGTCATTGTCCGGCAACTATATGTGTACTCCGCGACTACTCTCACGTATTATCGGCGTGTCTAACGCAAGCGATCGATCAGAATGATCCCAGACCGGGGTTCCTCGAGAGTCACGGGAGTCGTAAGCGGGCTGGAAATCAGGATCTCTGGTCCACCAACCATGACACGCTGAGCTACCCGGGCAACCGGGAGCGGACACTACAGCTTTTTACCTCTTTGCCCGGAGCTGCTGCTATGAATCTTTCCCGACAAGTCAGAGAAGCCCCGCCCCTGGCGGCCCGTACCCCGCGCGATCCTTCTCTGTATTACCTTCCAAGAGACGTAAGTTCTCGATTTGGCGCGCGCCTGCGTGAGCTTCGGCGAGAGCGCAACCTGACGCAATTGCGCATGGCTGTGGACTTTGGCATCGACCGCAGCTTTATCAGTGACGTGGAGCGTGGCCGCAAATCCATCTCGCTCCCTTTGCTCGAGGTCATGGCGATCGGTCTCAATATGTCCCTTTCTGATTTGCTGAAAGATATTTAGAGGTCTCCGCTTGCCCTCGGCGTCGAAGTGTCGAGCGCGTCTACTCACCGCTATTGCGGCCCGATTGGGCTTGATCGGCGGCGACGAAGATACAACCTTCGAGGAGTCTGCTTCGAGAACAAACCATGTTCTTCTTTCCATGGAGAGGCGCTCTCGCAAGCGGTCCTGGAGTGCGCCGAAGAGCAGATGACCGATACAAAGATCGTTGCGGTGAAGATAGCGGGAGACGGTATCTTTGTTGAGTTTGCGGACGGCCTGGGAAGCTTCTTCACAGCTACTTTTCTCGAATCACATCGAGACAGCAAGCCCAATCAGCTCTTCGTGGCCGAAGAGGATGCGATAGGAACGCAGTCGGACCTCTTCGCACATTCCTTCCCTGCCAACCAGGAATCACAGCTGCCGCGCCCTCTGCTGATGTGATCAGCAGCTTCACAGCACAACGGATCAGACACCTAACCTTATCTGCAGAACTTTTTCGACCATTTCCTATATGGGTTAGCTGTGCCACCATCTTTATGAGCGTTCTCTCTCAAGAAACGGCACTGCACGCCCGATTCGTAAACCCCACCATCAGGGAAAAAGCTCCAGCCACTTAGAGCTGTCAAGTACCTGCATGACCTAACTCATACATTCTGAAAGAGTTCCTGCTGTCATAAAGGTCTGTGCAAGTAGCTATACTGGAAGTAGGGTTATCTTCACCGTCAGCTCAAGGAGCTGACCCTTTAGCAAATCTGGACCTCAACCCTCTTGAAGTCCAGACCTTAGTCTTTTCTTTTGAAGACTTTGGGACTTTACATTAGGGGGAGGGGCACTCCTGGACTCGGTGAAGAAGCTTGAGGAGAATACGACGGAAAGGCGGCTCAAGTTTTGCGGTGAAGCGCCGATATACTTCCTGTATCGCCAAAATGAGGAAGCGTTCTTGAGAATCCTTGCCGCAGTTCTTATGCTGGTCAGCTTAGTCGCTGGTTCACGAGCAGTCGCTCAGGACACCGAACGTCGCAGTACACAGCTAAGTCGCGCCGAGGCGGCGATCACGTCCGCCAATCTGCTGCGCCACATCACCGAGCTATCTTCGGACGCCTACACAGGACGGGCGCCCGGAACCGAGGGTGAGACCAGGAGCGTCGCCTACCTTATTGCCCAATGCAAAGCAATCGGGCTCGAGCCAGGCAATCCGGACGGAAGCTGGGTCCAGAAGGTCGCGTTATGGGGCACGCTCTCCGAGGACAGCACGCTTCAGGTGCAGATTCGAGGCAAGGAGATGCTGCTGGTTGCCGGTCAGGACTACGTGGCGTGGTCCGCGCTGCCAGCCGACAAAGTAGACGTAGCTTCGAGCGGACTGGTCTTTGGCGGGTATGGCGCAGTGGCACCGGAGTATCACTGGGATGATTATGCCGGATCGGACGTCCATGGCAAGACAGTCGTTTTGCTGAGCGGCGATCCTCCGGTGGTGGATCCCTCCGACCCTTTGAGGCTGGACGAAAAGATGTTTCTAGGGCGCGCTTTGACCGTCTACGGGCGCACGGGAACCAAACTCGAGACCGCTTTCCGCCACGGCGCTGCGGCAGTCATTCTGGTCTCCGCGACGCCACAGGCCAGCCCGGCGACGTTCCAGAACTACACCCGCGAGGTGATGACCCTGCGCGGCCCCGGCGAGCGCGACCGTGTGCAGGCACAAGCATTGCTTAGCATGGATCGAGCGGCAGCCCTGTTTTCGGCAGCCGGCGCCGACTTCGCGGCGTTGCGGGCAGCCGCGGCCCGGCCGGGATTTCACGCTGCTCCACTTGCGGCCGAGGCTACGTTTCACATTCATTCGCGAGTACGCAAGGTTGATTCCGCCAACGTAATTGCCAGAATCCTAGGCAGCGACCCGCAGCTGAAGAGCCAGTACGTGATCTACAGCGGGCACTGGGACCACCATGGTCAGGTCGGAGACAAGATCTATCACGGAGCCAGTGACAACGCAGCCGGAAGCGCGGGTGTGCTCGAGCTGGCGCGCGCCTTTAAGACTATGCAACCCGCTCCACGCCGAACCATGCTGTTTCTCTGGCCCACGGCCGAGGAAAAGGGCCTGCTGGGAGCCCGCTACTACGTCCTTCATCCTCTCTACCCATTAGCCAGTACCGTGGCGAACATCAATCTGGATTACTTCAGCAACTGGGGCTGGGGACGAACTCGAGATTTCTCCATCGTAGGTCTCGGCAACTCGACCTTGGACGATCTGACGGCAGAGGCAGTGAAGGCACAGGGCCGGGTGGTTACAGGCGACACTGCACCAGAGCAAGGCTTCTACTTTCGCTCCGACCACTATGAGTTTGCCCGGGGAAATGTCCCGTCGATCGAGACCAGCCCGGGGATTGACTATGTCGGCGAGCCGAGCAGCTTTGGCACGGAGAAGCGCGCGGAGTACATTGCACACGACTATCACCAGCCCTCGGACGTGGTTAAGCCGGATTGGGACCTCAGTGGAGCCGTCGAGGATCTGCAGGTGCTGCTGGATGTCGGCTACCGGGTCGCGGAGGAGGACGGCCGGCCAACCTGGAAGCCTGACGCAATCTGGCGGCCTAAGGTCGAGTGACGCGTGCTACGCTTCGCTGAGCAGAAGCAAGTTCCTACTCATGAGCACACGCCGCACTTTCCTCTCGTTCTCCGCGCTGTCGATGTTGCGCCCGCTGGCTTCGCTGGCTCAGACTCTGCCAGCGGCGCCGACGACGCGACCAAAGATCGCGGAGATCGATCATGACCGCATTCTGGCGGCGGCGAACCGTGCACTCGCCGAGTCGCCCAAGCCGAGCAAGGATCCGCAGAGCCCGGAGTACCTTGCATTCACGCTGGCAATTCCGGCGCTGGCCGCCGCGGCGCAGATCGACCCGGAAAATGCTGCGAAGTACAGCGGGCAGGCGGACACGTATCTACAGGCGTGGCTGCTCGAGCCGGAGACTCGGCTGCCCACGACGCCGGCGTACGCTGCGTTTGAAGGCGTGACGGATCGGTCGGCGCTGGCCGAGATGGCTGTAGCGCTGCCGTTCTTGGCGCTCGAGGCAGAGCAGTTGGCGAAGGTGAAGCTGTGGTTCGCCGAGTACCTGGAGTGGCTGACGACCAACCGAACGGCGCTGCTGGCGCGGGATGCGAAGAATCATCATGGAAGCTCATGGCTTCTGCAGGCTGCGGCGTTCGCGCGTCTGGCGGGGAATGACACGCTGGTGACGGAGCTGCGGCATCGGTTCAAGACGGTGACGCTGCGTGCGCAGCTGGAGGCGAGCGGGTTCTTTCCCCATGAGCTGCTCACGGAAAATGCGTTTCGCGACTCGCTGTTCAACCTGGACCTGCTGGCGGGGGCGTGCGTGCTGATGACGACCCGTTTTGAGAGTCCGTGGGATTACGAGTTGCAGGATGGTCCGGGGATGCGGGCGGCCATTGCACGGTTCGCGCCGTACATCGAAAACCGGGCCAAGTGGCCGTATCCGGCAGATCGGACGCACTTTAAGCTATTGCCTGGGCGTCGGCCGGCGCTGGTGTTTGCGGGGCGGGCGTATCAGCAGGCGGACTATGTGACCTTGTGGCGGACGCTCGATCCCGATCCGACCGATCCGGAGATTTTGCGCTCGTTTCCAATCCGGCAGCCATTGCTCTGGCTTGCGCAGCCCCGACCACGGGTGTCAGGCTAAGCGTCTGTGATCAACAGGTGCAGGTATCCACCCCTCCCCCCTGTTTTAGCCTAAAGTCTTGATTGCAAACAACCTAAGTCTGGACTTCGAGATCAAGGTCCGGACTTCAGCGACTTTCATCGTTCAGTGTTTTTGGTATGGAGAGCCCCGGTCGTAATCGCTCCCGGAGCTTTTCTCTTATTCTTAGTATAGGGGTTTGAGATGGGTAAGTATGCCAACTTTCTTGTGTGTACAAGTGTTTGGAAATGAGTAAGTTGCAATGAATTTGGAGTGTTTGCCCATTGACATACTGCGGAGGTCTATCCGGCTCGATTCTTGCTCTTATGTAGGTGGATCGATAGGAAGACAAGCAACAACATAAGCCCAATACGGGGATTCTGGCTCTGCCAGAATGACGACTCTACTTGTTCTGGCCGCACGCGTTGAGAGAAGACGACACCGAAGAAGGAGGAAGTTAGGCTTTCGGCGTCATGCGGATCTCAGCTGGTCCTGATTCAAGCGCCGAAATACTGCGACGCCCGACACGTCGCGAACGGAGAGATGAATTGTGTACTCCATACAGAGCTCTTCTCCAGTTGCCGAAACGACGAGCGTTTCATGAACAGAGGCTTTGCCATCCTTGTAGGCGACCCCGGATAAGCTCCGTTCGCCGGTACGCTGATACGCAACAAGATCGGCCGCCGGAGAGCCGCTGACCTCGTAGGACTCTCCGTCCAATCTTGCCTGAATGGAGATCGTCGGTTGCGGGCTGCGGCCGAAAGCAATCTCTTCCTTGACAGTGATCTCGTTGGCTTCGATCAGGATTGTCTGAACCCAACGCTCGGGCGTCTGGCCCACAGACCTGGACTTCTCCGGACAAAATACCCAGGTACCGGTGAACGGATCGCGCTTACGCATAGGAGTTCTCCTGGCCAATGAGCGGCTCTCGGAAGCGGTCGACGATGGCGACGTATTTGCGAGCGGTTTCGGTGATGAGTTCGGGACGGCCTTCGGCCATCGCCTTCGTGTCGACGAGGTCGGCTCCTACGCCTAGGGCGAAAGCTCCGGCGCGGAGGAAGTCCTCGGCGGTGGCGAGGGAGACGCCTCCGGTGGGAATCAGCTCGACCTGGGGCAATGGCGCCTTGATGCTTCGGAGATAGGAGGCCCCGCCCATGGCGCTGGCGGGAAAAACCTTGACGACGTCGGCGCCGGCCTGCCAGGCGGTGACGATTTCGGTAGGGGTGAGCGCGCCGGGCAAGGCGGCGATCGAGTAGCGATGGCACATGTCGAGGGTGGCCAGGTTGAGAGCGGGCGAGACGATGAATTGTGCGCCCTCGAGAATGCACATGCGGGCGGTTTCGGGGTCGAGCACGGTGCCGGCGCCGATCAGGAGGTCAGGCCGGGTTTCGGCGAGACGGCGCATCACGTGGATCGCGCCCGGGACAGTCATCGTGATCTCAAGGACGGTGACGCCGCCCGCGGCAATGGCTTCGGCGAGGGCGAGCGCCTGATCGACTGAGCCGGCGCGCAGGACCGGGACGAGGCCGACCTGCTTCATGGCTGCGAGTACTTCCGCTTTCTTCATGTAGGTTCTCCTATCGCTGGACGCCGGCGCCGGCACCGGCCATCAGCCGTTCGACCTCGGCGAGAGAGGCCATGGAGCTGTCGCCGGGAGTGGTCATGGCGAGCGCTCCGTGGGCGACCCCGGCGTCGAGCGCCCACTGCATGCCGCGCCCGGTGAGCAGGCCGAAGATGAGGCCGGCGGCGAAGGAGTCTCCGCCGCCGACCCGGTCGAAGATCTCGAGGTCAAGGAAGTCCATGCTGCGGAAGATTTCGCTTTGCGCGTAGCCGAAGGCGGCCCAGTCGTTGCGATTGGCGGTACGTGGGCGGCGCGTCGTGGTGGCGATGACCTGCACGTTGGGAAACTCTTCAGTGACCAGGGCGGCCATGGTCCGATAGCTGGTTTCGTTGTGCCAGGGAGAGCCAAGCGAGGAGGTGCCGATGGTGCGGGCGATGTCGCCTTCGTGGCCGAAGAGGACGTCGACGAAAGGCATCAGGCTGCGGTTGACGTCGATCGAGCCCTGGCGTCCGCCCTGCTCCTTCCATAAGGAAGCGCGGTAGTTGCAGTCGAAGCTGACCGTGACGCCGTGCTGCCGGGCGGCCTGCATGGCTTCGCGAATGACGGCGGGGGCGCTGGGGGAGAGCGCAGACATGACGCCTCCGGTGTGGAACCAGCGGACGCCCTCGGCGGCGAAGAGGGTGTGCCAGTCGATCTGGCCGGGCTCAAGCTGGGAGATGGGAGTGTGGCCGCGGTCCATCATGCCCATGGCGCCGCGGACGCCGGAGCCGCGCTCGAGGAAGTAGACGCCGTTGCGGGAGGCCCGGCCGACGCCGTCATACGGGACCCAGCGCAGGTGCGAGAGGTCGACGCCGCCCTGGAGCATGAGGTCTTCGAGCAGGCGGCCGACAGGGTTGTCGGCGAGCGCGGTGACGATGGAGGTGCGGAGGCCGAAGCAGCGACGGAGGCCGCGGGCGACGTTGTACTCGCCGCCGCCCTCCCAGACGCGGAAATGGCGGGTGTGGGCGATGCGTTCCTCGCCGGGGTCGAAGCGGAGCATGACTTCACCGAGTGAGACGAGGTCCCAGCGCGTGTCTTCCGTGGCGCGAATGGTCAGCCCGGCTGTGCCTGATGCGCTCACTCCGGTCGCTCCTGTCGCTCCTGTCGCTCCGCAGGCGAGGCGATACTTGTAAAGGCGCAGGCGTGGTCTTCGCGTGGCATGAGGTCGGAGCTCATCGTCGTTCTACCATGGTACCTGCGAAGCCGCTTTTTGCTTGCGCGGAGCTATAGCAGCAGGCGCGACACGCATCCAAAACAGGAGGAGCGAAATCCATGCCGCAATCTCCGCACGACCGAGCTGCCGAGTACCACAACCTTGCCTCCCACGCCCACGCCGCCGCAGCTACGGCCCACGGAAAGGGTGACCACCTGAGCGCGCATGAGTTTTCTAGACAGGCGCACGAACACTCGCAGGAGGCGCAGGAACACTCCCGGCACGCCCACGAACATGCCGAAAAGCTGGTGAAGGAAGCCGAAACCGTGGACTCCGGGACCCTGGATCCGGCCGATCGCCCGATGTGATTGGGTGTATGGCCGGCGGTCGTCGTAGCATAAGGTTATGTTGCGTGTCGCGTTTGCCGATCTCGAGCAGGCCCTAGAAGCTGCGTTGCTGCCCCTTGGATTTGTCGCGGATCGGGCTGCTTTATGTGCTCGTCTGTTTGCCGAGACGACCCGGGACGGCGTCTACACCCACGGTCTGGCCCGCTTTCCGCGGTTCGTTGCGACGGTAAAGCTTGGGGTGGTTCAGCCGTCGGCAAGTCCGCGCCTGGTGAGTGCTTTCGGCGGGCTGGAGCGCTGGGATGGAAGTCTTGGTCCTGGCAATCTGAACGCCTGGGCGTCGATGCAAAGGGCGATGGATCTGGCTCGCGAGCACGGGATTGGGGCTGTGGCGCTCGCCAATACGAATCACTGGATGAGGGGCGGGACGTACGGCTGGCAGGCGGCGGACGATGGGTTGTTCGCCATGTGCTTCACGAACACGTTGCCGAACCTGCCGGCCTGGGGAGCGGTGGCTCCGACGGTCGGCAACAATCCGCTCGTACTGGCAGTGCCGCGTGCGGGCGGGGCGAACGTGGTGGTCGATATGGCGATGTCGCAGTACTCGTATGGGACGTTGAGCGCGTACGCAAAGCGAGGGGAGGCGCTGCCGTTCCCGGGGGGCTTCGATGCGGAGGGAGTGTTGACCACGGATGCCGCAGCGATCTCGGCGACCGAGCGCGCTTTGCCGATCGGGCTGTGGAAGGGCTCGGGTTTGTCGATGACGCTCGACCTGATTGCGGCGATGCTCTCGGGCGGTCAGGCCGCGCACCAGATTCCTCGCGATCCGCTGCGGGAGTCCGGGTTGTCGCAGGTGTTTGTGGCGATCGATCCGGTTCATCTGGGGTCGGACCGGGAGGCGCTTGAAGCTACGGCGACTGCTCTGCTCGACCACCTGCACGCGGCAACACCGGTCGATGCGGCCAAGCCGGTCCGCTACCCGGGGGAGCAGACGCTGGCGACGCGGAAGGAAAATCTGCGGCTGGGAGTACCGGTGGACGAGGAACTTTGGCGACAGTTGCTGGCGCAGGCATATTGACCGGCTCGGAGATCATCCAAGACACATGCTTGTAGAGGAAAAGTCCGCGCTTCTGCACCAAACCTTGCTTGACCTCGGCTCCGTGCTGGTGGCGTACTCCGGCGGAACGGACTCGGCGTACCTGGCCTATGCGGCTCACCGAGCGCTAGGCGCGCGCATGCTGGCTGTCATCGCCGACTCTGCTTCCCTTCCCCGGGCTGAGTTGGCGGCGGCCCTGGCATTTACAGCGGCCCACTGCATACCGACTCACGTTTTGCAAACCGACGAGCTCGCCAACCCCGACTATGCGCGCAATGATGGTCAGCGCTGCTTCCACTGTAAGGACGAGCTCTTCTCGCAGATGGAGAAGTACCGCGGCGAGCACGATTTTGCTCACCTTGCTTTCGGCATGAACCTGGACGACCAGGCTCCGGGCGAGGCTCCGTTCCGCCCCGGCCAGCAGGCCGCCGCGCTCCATCATGCCGTGGCGCCGCTGGTGACGGCGCAGTTGACGAAGCCTGAGATCCGCCAACTGGCGCGCGAGGCCGGCCTTGAGGTCGCGGACAAGCCGGCCTCTGCATGCCTATCCTCGCGGATTGAGTACGGACGAGCCGTTACGAGTGAGGCTTTGTCGCAGGTGGAGCGCGCCGAAGATGCGCTGCATGCGCTGGGCTTTCCGCAGGTGCGGGTGCGGCACCACGGTACGCTCGCTCGCGTCGAGATCGCCCGGCAGGATCTTTCGCGGGCGCTCACGATGGAGGTTCTGGACGCCATTACGGCAGCCCTGCGTCCACTCGGCTTCACCTATGTCACGCTTGATACGGAGGGCTACCGGACCGGCAGCATGAATGCTGTGCTCACCTCTATCACGCCCGCGACGCGGTAAACTGGAGCCATGGAACTCCTCGTCTACTCCGCCTCCTGGTGCCGCGACTGCCGCGAAGCCAAGCGTTTTCTCGCCACGCACAACATTCCGTATCAAGAGATCGACATTGAGACGACTCCCGGCGCGGCTGACCAGGTTATGGAGAACGTAGGCAAGCGGGCCATTCCGCAGTTTGTGCTCGATGGCAAGTGGATCCAGCCTTATAAGCCCGGACGCGGCTTCCTGCATGAGGAGATGTCCGAGTTGTTCGGCGTGGCGAAGTAGCCGCCGATGATCGCTCGCTATACTCGCCCTGAGATGGGCCGCATCTGGTCGGACGAGAACAAGTACCGCTGCTGGCTTCGCGTTGAAGTCGCGGCCAGCCAGGCGCTTGCCGTCGCGGGGCTGGTTCCGCAGCAGGCGGCCGATGTAATTCGCGACCGCGGCAACTTTACTGTCGCCCGTATCGATGCGATCGAAGCCGAGGTTCGGCATGATGTTATCGCCTTCACGACCACGGTGGCCGAGCATATCGGCGACCCGGATGCATCGCGTTGGCTGCACTATGGCCTTACCTCGACCGACGTCGTGGACACGGCGCAGGCGTTGCAGCTACGCGAGGCTTCGGCGATCATTCGCGCCGGCATTTTGCGTCTTGCTGAAGTGCTCAAGGCGCGTGCGCTCGAGTTTCAGCACACGCCCGCCATCGGGCGCACGCACGGCATTCATGCGGAGCCGACGACCTTCGGCCTGAAGCTGCTGCTGTGGTATGCGGAGATTCAGCGCTCGCTGGTTCGGTTCGACGCTGCCGCGGAAGACCTTCGCGTGGGAAAACTTTCAGGTGCAGTCGGAACGTTCGGCCACTTGAAGCCGGAGCACGAAGAGGCAATTTGCGCCGCGCTTGACCTCAAGCCGGTGGCTGTTGCGACCCAGGTGATTCAGCGCGATCGTCACGCCGCGTACATCTCTACGCTTGCCGTGCTTGCCTCCACGCTGGACAAGATCGCCACCGAGATTCGTCATCTACAGCGCACTGAGGTCCGCGAAGCCGAAGAGTTTTTCTCCGAGAAACAGAAGGGCTCGAGCGCGATGCCGCATAAGCGCAACCCCATTACCAGCGAGCAGATCTCCGGGCTTGCGCGCGTGGTGCGAGCCAATGCCCAGACTGCATTTGAGAACGTCGCTCTCTGGCATGAGCGCGACATCTCGCACAGCTCGGCCGAGCGCGTGATCCTGCCGGATACAACCACGCTGGCCGACTATCTCTTACAGAAGACCGCGACGCTGATTGAGAAGCTTCTCGTCTATCCGGCGCGTATGCTCAAGAACCTCGAGTCGACCGGAGGGCTTATCTTTTCGGGCCAGCTTCTGCTCGATCTCGCCGAGTCTGGCATGAGCCGGGAGGACGCTTATCGTCTGGTGCAGACGCACGCGATGCGTAGCTGGAAAGAGGACCTTGTCTTTCGCGACGAGATCGCCAAGATTCCGGAGATTACGGATCGGCTGTCGCCGGAAAAGTTGGCCAGAACGTTCGACTACAGGCGCCAACTGGCCAACGTGGATGCAATCTTCACGCGGGTGCTCCAGTCCACTTCAGCCGCCGTTGTGCCACACTCGTTGTAAACTCATCTCAAGGCATCCTCCTATGAGCGCTCTCGACGACACTAGAAAGCTCCTTCAGGACATGATCGCTCCCGATCTCAAAGCGATCGGTGTGCGTCTGGACACGCTGGAGAAGAAGTTTGAGGCGGTTGAGAAGAACGTGGATCAGCGCTTTGATGCTGCGGAAAAGAATGTAAATGTGCGCTTCGACGCCATTGAACGCATTGCCACTCTGCGACACGAACTGATCCTGGCGAAGATGGACAATCTTGTTTCGCTGATCAACGCTCATCAGGATTCCGTGTCGCGTGCCATGAACTTCGATCGCCGCATGGAGCAGTTGGAGTCTCGCTTCGGCTCGCTGCGTGCAGGCGATGCTCCCGGCGAAAAGCAGTCAAAATCGGCCTGAGCTTGTCTGCCGGTTTGATCCAGATCGTTAATGCTGCCCTTGTCTCTGCCGTCCAGCGCTCTGGCCCTCATCTGGTCTGCCACGCCGGCTGCTCGCCGTGCTGCCATGGCGTATTTGAGATCTCCGCGCTCGATGCCCGGCGTCTGCGCGGCGGACTGCTTGATACCCAGGCCGAGGACTCCGCGAAAGCACAGCGCGTCCAGACCCGCATCGCCGCTGCCCGCGCCCATCTCGGACCGTTCTTCCCGGGCGACCCCGCCAGCGGCGTTCTGTCCCAGCACGAAGACTCCGAACGACAGATCGAGCTGTTTGAAGAGTGGGCGCATGCCGACCCCTGTCCCATCCTCGATCCTGCGACCCAGACCTGCGACCTCTACGCGCATCGGCCTATCCTGTGCCGCACCTTCGGGCCGCCCATCCGCAACGACCATGAAGACCCCGATGCCGGGCTCGCTGTGTGCGAGCTTTGTTTTACCCAGGCCTCTGATTCCGAAATCGCCGCGGCCGAGATGGACTCGAGCTTCCGTCCTATGGAAGAAGAGCTCGGCCGAAGGTACAAGGCCCAGCACCCACACAGCGGCCCGACGATCATTGCCTTCGCGTTCCAACAATCGGACGAGTTGAGATAGCACGCAGAGGCGATAATTAGATCTGTGCAAGAACCGCGAATTCTTACCCTCGCTATCACCGGAGCCTCAGGCTCGCTCTACGCCGTCGAGGCGCTGCGCAGGCTGGCAGCCGACGAGCGTGTGAAGCATGTGGACTTAGTCGCCTCCGACTCCGCGCTTCGCGTGCTTGCGGAGGAACTCTCGCTTTCCGGCCGCAACAAACTTGCCGAGAAGATTCTCGGCGTGCCGTGCGCCAAAATCCAGCAGCATGCGGATGAAAACATTGGCGCCAACATCGCTTCCGGGTCCTACCCGAGCGAGGCGATGCTCGTGCTTCCCTGCTCGATGGGTACGCTTGCCAGCATCGCGCATGGACTTGCCTCTTCGCTGATCACGCGGGCCGCAGACGTCGCCCTGAAGGAGCGCCGGCCGCTGATGCTTTGCGTGCGCGAGACGCCGTTCAACCTGATCCATCTGCGCAATATGACGCTCGCGGCCGAAGCCGGCGCGACTATCTTTCCTGTGATGCCCACGCTTTACAATCTGCCGCAGACTACCGCAGAGATGGCCGGACAGTTTGTCGATCGGGTGCTGGCGCATCTTGGCCTGCCGCAGTCCGGCGCCTACCAGTGGACGGGCGAGTGAGCCTACTCGGGTTTGCCTGCGACGGTCTTCTCCGCGCGGTGTAGCGGAGGCTCTGCGGTCAGGAAACTTACCATCCCGTGAAGCACCGGCCTCGAGCACTCGGATGGCGTCAGGTGACCGCAGCCGTCCACGATCAGCATCGACGAACCCGCAATGTCGTGGTGAATCTTCTCTCCAGCTGAGAGCGGAATCAACTGATCGAGCTTGCCCCAGACAACGAGCGTCGGCTGATGAATCTGGCCCAGCCTGAAGTCCATCAGATCGCGCCCTGACTCCATCGCGTGCAGGCTGCGCTCTACCACCCATGCATTCTCCTGCAGGCGCTTGATTGCGGCCCGACTCGCAAAGCCGGGGAGAGGCTTAGACTGCGGGGTCAGCATGGCGATCAGATGGGACAGACCGGCTGCATCCGTCGGCGTAAAGAGCGTGGCATCGAAGGTGGGCGGAAAGTAAACGCCGGCTGAATCAAGCACGATTAGTCGGTCCACGAGCTCGGGACGATCCGCCGCCAGCTTCAGCGCGATCCAGCCGCCCATAGACCATCCGGCTATCTCCGCGTGCTTGATCTGCAAGGCCTGCATGAAGTCCGCCACAAGCTCTTCTTCGAGCGTGATGGAGTAGTCGACATCGGGCTTCGCGGAGCGCCCATAGCCCAGCAGATCGGGGACATACACGTGAAAGCCGGCGGCCGCAAGCGACGGAATCAGCGGTGACCAATCTTCGCCGCGCGAGCCAAGGCCATGCACCAGGACCAAAGCGCGGCCGGCACCCGCGGCGTTGGGACCCGTCGAGGGCATTGCCTCAAAGTAGTGCACGGGATTGCCTTTAGTCTCGATCGACTCACTGCGCACTTGCTGCCGCCAGAGCTTATACCGGATCAAGTTGTCCGTCACCCAGAGTGGCTCGATAAAGAACGTTCCAGCCGCCAGCAGGACGAGAATGACCAGTACGCCGAGGCAACGAAGAAGTCCCTTGCCGATCGACAATCTCGTCCTCCTTTGTCTGACCGGAGCGCCTGCGAATGGAGTTACTTTGTTCGCAACGCCTTACCGTATTCTTCGCTGAAGACTGTATGCTGCATGGCGAAGCGGCCGCCATCGAACTTGTCCGCCCCCTTCAGATGACCGACGCACAGCAGAGCGACGACCCAGTAGCTGAGCGGCAGACGCAGGGTTTCATGCACCTTCTCCTGCTCGAAGCCCTCCATGGGCGCCGTGTCGTAGCCCAGCACTTCGGCCATCAGCAGCATGTGCGTAAAGGCGAGCGTGACCTGCTTGGTAAGCCACAGCTTCATCTGGTCGGGCGTAAAGCTCGACATGTAGTTTGAGACGCTGGTCTGGGCCTGTGCCGCGTAGCTCTCCGGCATGCCGCCGGCCAGTCCCATCTCAAGCATGGTGTGCAGATCCTGACGCCAGCCGTCCATGTCTCCGCAGGCAACGATGACGACCGAGGCTTCTTCGATCTTGGCCTGGTTATAGCCAGCCGCGCGCAGCCGTTTGCGATGCTCAGGCGACTGCACGACGACGAAGCGCCAAGGCTGCATGTTGTAGCCGCTGGGCGCATGCAGGCCCGCCTTCAGGATTTTTTCGAGGTCCTCGGGCGGGATAGGAGAGCCGTCGAAGCTCGGCGTGGAACGCCGTGTCTCGATGGCTTCGCTTAGAGTCTTCACTGCCTTGGCAGAGGTCATGCGGTCTTCGTCCTGCGGAGGTCTACTCTTTCACTTTTCAGAGCCATACGCCGATTCAACGCCGGGGACGGAACGAAGGCAAGTAGAAAGACATTCGTTGCACCAGCAAGTCGTCTGTTACGGGCAAAAGTATGACGGGACTGAATCCATGCGCTGGCTCAGTGAATCTCCGTCATCGCAAGCTCGGTGGCATAGGGCGAAGCTCCGGGTGCCTCGGCAAAGATCCACACTCCGTGAAAGGCCTGTTTGAATTCTGGATGAGCGGCGACCAGAGCCGTCATGGCCTCCACATTGCGCTTGCGCGCGGAAGCAGGATCTCCCACCGCATCCACCTTCAGATGCGCTGAGACATCGACCTTGTCCTTACCCAAAGAGTCGTCGACCGTGACCGCGGTAAAGCGATACTCGGCGCCATCGGTTCCCTTCACCACCAGGGGCGCGTCTGGACTCAACCCGCTCGCCACCGCAGGCGGTGCGTCTGCCGTCAACTCCGACTGCAGCTTGTCGAGATGCGTGCTTGAGACGAAGTTCGCCGGCAACAGCAGCGCCTGGGCCTGCTGCATGTAGAGCCACGAGTTCCACTGCTCTTTCTCTGCGGCAAAGGCGCGCGCCTGCTTCCAGTACCAGACGCCATCGTGGCCGGCTGCGGTGAGCGCCTTCGGATAAAGCCCGGCGAGATCCCACTTGCCGTCATCCTGCCGCATCAGGAACGAGAGCCTCCAGGGGGCGGCCTCTTCCATGCGCACCATGGCGAACGCGTATCGGCCCGGAGGCAGTTGCGGAATGGAGAACTCCGCCGTCGCCTGCGACCGATTTAGCGAGCAGAAAAAGCTCGCGTCCGGGTTGGCCCCGTTCGCACCCTTGGCGAGCGTAGAGGCATCGAGCAAATACACCTGCTCGACCTGCAGCTGCGCGCCGCGCACCATCGGCGCCGTGGCGTTCACAACGCTGGCGACACCGGTAAAGTCCTTCTGGTACTCCGCGATAGTTTTGCTTTTGAGAGCACCCTGATCGTTGGCCTGAATCGCCTGCGCGAGCGACATTGCGGCAGCGGCCAACGATTCCCGTTCTCCTGGCTTCATCTGCGACTGCGTGGTGCACACCTCAGCCGCACGTGCGCTAACCGCCAGACCTGCGGTCAACAATCCGGCAGCCACGAACCCTCGAAAACCCTTCATTCCTGCTCCCTGCTTGCGTGTACGTCTAGTGTATCGGCATGGGGCCGAACACCGCGTAGGCGTTAGACTGACCGTAGTGCGCGAAGGTCGTCTAACAGGTAGGTGTGTTATGAGTGAGAGGCCAGTGCGGAGGCAACTACTGAAGAGCACCATGCAGGGATGGACGGCGACGCTGGCCCTCCTTCTACCGAGTGCCGCGACCCGTATGTCCGGACAGGCGCTTCCTCCCACGGCTCCCACCCGGCCTGCGCCTGCAAGTGCGCCTCCTGCTCCCTCTTCGCCGCCCTCTCCGTACCCCGTTCGGCAGGCGCAGGTGACCTATAGCGCGGGCCGACTGCAGGTGAATGCAGACAACTCGTCCCTCAATCAGATTCTGCGCGAGATCGGACGCGTCACCGGCATGAAGATCACCGGCGGCGTGGCGGAGGAGCGCGTTTTCGGAAACTACGGCCCGGCCGACCCCTCGACGGTGCTCTCCGCGCTGCTCGATGGAACGGGCAGCAACATCATGCTGCGCTTCGACTCCGCCCGCCGGCCCGAGGAGCTGGTACTCACCCCACGCCAGGGAGGCCCGACGCCGCCCAATCCCAATGCTTCCCGATACGCCAGCCGGGAGGATGATCTCCCACCGGAGCGCAATTTTGAACGGCCTCAGTCCACGTACCGGACATTCGCCCCAGCATCTGCGCAGGCTCCCGCCCCGCCTGCGGCCCAGCCTGTCACGGGACTGCCGGTTGCGCCCGATCCCAGCTCTACCACGCAGCAATCCCCTAACGGCGTGAAGACTCCGCAGGAGATCTACGAGCAGTTGATCAAGATGCAGCAGCAGCAACAGCTAAAGCCCCCGCAGTAACTTCGCGACTAATTTCGCGCCGCTCCCAGGGTGGTGCTTTGCGAACCTGGCGCACGCGCCGCCGCCACCTGCCGTGCATGCATGCGAAACACCCGGAACATCACCACGCACAGGCCGTGCGCGACCAGAACTCCAGACGCCAGCGAGACTACCACCGCACAGATCAACATCATCGACGAAACTAAACCCACACTTTCCACGCGCTTCACCCTGTAAAACTTCTTTATTGTCGCGCACCAGGAACGCGGCAGATGTGAATAAACAGGTTATGTACCCGGATAGGTACGAGGACTCAAATCAGGTAATCTGGATATTGCACCTGAAGCCCGTGTTCCGCCTATGAGTACCGTCCTTGAACCTACGTCCGCGCCTGTCCTCCGCCGCGGCGGCATTACGCATATTACGGTCCGCGGCGCGCGCCAGCACAACCTGCGCAACGTCAACGTCTCGATTCCGCGTAACACACTAACCGTGGTGACCGGGCTTTCCGGCTCGGGCAAATCGTCGCTTGCCTTTGACACGATCTACGCCGAGGGCCAGCGCCGCTATGTCGAGACGCTCTCGCCCTACGCGCGCCAGTTTCTCGACCAGATGGAGCGCCCCGACGTCGATGCCATCGACGGCCTTTCGCCCGCTATCTCCATCGAGCAGAAGACTACCTCACGCAGCCCGCGTTCGACCGTCGGCACCATCACGGAGATCTACGATTACCTGCGGCTGCTGTACGCTTCGGTCGGCCAGCCGCACTGCCCGAACTGCGGCCGTCCCATCACGCGGCAGTCGGCCGAACAGATCGTCGAGCGTATCGTCCAGCTTGCGCCGGGAGAGCGCATCACGGTCTTCGCGCCGATCGTCCGCGGGCGCAAAGGTGAGTTCCGCGAGGAGCTCGAAGCGCTCGACCAGCAGGGCTTCCGCGCGCGCATCGACGGTGAGATGACCGAGCTTACCGAGGGCATGCGGCTCGAAAAGCGCAAGAACCATACCATCGAGGCGATCGTCGACCGCATCATTCTAAAGCCGCTGCCGCCGGACCCGACCAGCGCCGAGACGGTGAACGCCGCGCTAGCTGAAGCCGGCCCAAAGTACGACACGCGGCGTCTCGAGGCGTCGGTGCAGAAGGCGTTGCAGATGGGCAGCGGCCTGGTGCTGATCGGCATTCAAAGCCCTACCAGCCGCGACCAGCACGAGACGCTCTACTCCTCCACCATGGCCTGCCCGGACTGCGGCATCAACGTGCCCAAGCTCGAGCCACGCAGCTTTTCCTTCAACTCCAACTACGGCGCCTGCCCCGAGTGCCACGGCCTTGGATCCATCTACGACTTCGATCCTGGCAAGACCATCACCGACTGGTCGAAGCCGTTGCTCGACGGCGCCATGGGTCCCGGCGCCGGCTCGCAGTACCTGCTCAAGCTGATCAAGCTGGCCGCCGACAAGTACAAGATCGACCTCAAACAGCCGTTTAGCGAGCTCACCAAGCCGCAGCAGGATCTGCTGCTTTACGGGCCGCCCGCCAACGAGATTGGCCGTACCGGCTTTCACGGCATCTTCGCGTTTCTCCGCGCCAACCTGGAAGAGACAAAATCCGAGGGCTATCGCGAATACATGATGCAGTACATGTCCGCGACCAGCTGCCCGCGCTGCCAGGGCCGGCGCTTGCGGCCGGAGTCGCTCGCCGTCACGATTCCTATGCCGGCAGCGTCCGAAGCCGAACCCACGCCGACCAGCATCGCCGACTATACCGCGCTCTCGCTTGCTCGCGCGCTCGATGGGGCTCGGGCCATGTACTTCACCGGCCGCGACCGTCTTATCGCCGACCGCCTGCAGCGCGAGATCATTGAGCGCCTCGAGTTTTTGAACGCCGTCGGCCTGGGCTATCTGAGCTTGGACCGCTCCGCAGCGACCCTCTCCGGCGGCGAAGGCCAGCGCATCCGCCTCGCCACGCAGATCGGCTCGCGCCTGCGCGGCGTGCTCTACGTACTCGATGAGCCGTCGATCGGCCTGCACCAGCGCGACAACCAGCGACTGATTGCCGCGCTTGAGCGTCTGCGCGATCTCGGCAATACCGTGTTGGTTGTCGAGCATGACGAAGACACGATTCGCAAGGCCGACTACGTGCTCGACCTGGGTCCCGGAGCAGGTAAGAACGGCGGCTTTCTCATCGCCGACGGCACGCCCGCCGAGATCATGGCGAACCCCGCCTCGGTGACCGGGCAGTACCTCGCCGGCAACATCCCCATCGTGACGCGGCCCGCGCGGCTGCGCGAAGACGGCTCGGAAGACCTGACCCCGCGCCCGCTCACCGGCCGCTGGATCACGGTGCGCGACGCCTGCTCGCATAACCTCCAGAGCGTCACCGCGCACTTCCCGCTCGGCGTCATGACGGTCGTTACCGGCGTCAGCGGCTCGGGCAAATCGTCGCTGGTCAACGACATCCTCTACCGCGCGTTGGCCAAAGAGCTCTATGGTTCGCGCGAAGAGCCCGGCCAGCACGGGGCGGTCATCGGCGTCGACCAGCTCGACAAGGTGATCCAGATCGACCAGTCGCCCATTGGGCGCACGCCGCGCTCGAACCCGGCCACCTACACGGGCGTATTCGCCGCTATCCGCGACCTCTTTGCGCAGCTGCCGGAAGCCCGCGAGCGCGGCTACAAGCCCGGCCGCTTCTCCTTCAACGTCCAGGGTGGACGCTGCGAGGCCTGCCAGGGCGAAGGCCAGCGTCGCATCGAAATGAACTTCCTGCCCGATGTCTACGTGCTATGTGAGGTTTGTAACGGTCGTCGTTACAATCAGGAGACGCTGCAGGTTCGCTTCAACGGCTACTCGATCGCGGACCTGCTCGAGCTCGCCATCGCCGACGCGCTGCCCATCCTTAAGGACATTCCGTCGGTCGGCATCAAGCTCCAGACGCTGGTCGATGTGGGCCTCGGCTACATCCATCTCGGGCAGTCCGCCACCACGCTTTCCGGCGGCGAGGCTCAACGCATGAAGCTGGCTCGCGAGCTCTCGAAGCGTCAGACCGGCCGCACTCTCTACCTGCTCGATGAGCCGACTACCGGCCTCCACTTCGACGATGTACGCCGGCTACTCGATGTGCTGCATCGCCTCACGGACCTCGGCAACACGGTCATTATTATTGAGCACAATCTCGACATCATCCGCAATGCCGACTACCTGATCGACATGGGCCCCGAAGGCGGCGAGTACGGCGGCCGCATGGTCGGGCACGGCACGCCGGAGCAGCTGGCTTCCGTGCCCGACTCGCACACGGGCTATTTCCTGCGGCCGCATTTTCCCGGCCTCGAAACCGTCACGCCCAACCCCAACGCCGGCGCTCAGCCTGACACGCTGGCCGCCGCCCCCGATGCCGTCAAGCAGCCCCGCGGCAAATTCATCCCCAACGAGAAGAAAACCGGCGTGCCCACGGGTGCCGTCCTTCCTACACCGAAGAAGGCAAGCGCCGCGAAACGTGCACGCAAGCAAAGCTGACCGTTATCTCGCATCGCGGGAGACGCGCGTCCATGTACGATGACCGCAGAGCTTCCATGCGCATCTGTTCCCTGCTTCCATCCGCTACCGAGATCCTGTACGCGCTCGGCCTGGGCGACTCCGTCGTCGGGGTGACCTTTGAGTGCGACCACCCCGAAGAGGCTCGCCGCAAGCCGCATCTTGTGGGCTCCGTGCTGGGACACGATTTGTCGCCGCAGGAGATCGACCGCGTCGTCAGCGAGCATGCCGCACGCGGCGAAAGCATCTACCGCATTGACCAGGAGCTGCTTGAGTCGTTTCAGCCGGACCTGATCGTCACCCAGGAGCTGTGCGATGTATGCGCCGTCAATACGTCACACCTGGCGAAGGCGCTGCATGGTCTGTCCTTTCAGCCGCAGGTCGTCTCGCTGACGCCACATTCGCTGGAGGATGTCTTCGCCGACATCGAAGCCGTGGGCCGGGCGACGGGAAGCGACCTCCGCGCGCGTGAGCTGATTGCCAGCTTGCGCAACCGCCTTGAAGCGATCCGCACGCTGCCCAAACCGCATGCGCCGAAGGTCGCCTGCCTGGAGTGGCTCTCGCCCCCGTTCAACGCGGGGCACTGGGTGCCGGAGATGGTTTCGCTCGCCGGAGGCCTTGACCGCCTGGGAGCCCGAGGCACAGACAGCGTCCGCATCCACTGGGAGGAGGTGCGGGCGCTCGAGCCTGACATTCTGCTCGTCATGCCGTGCGGCTACGATGCGCAAAAGGCCGCCGACGAGTACCGCCAAACAGACTTCCCTGACTGGTGGGCTACGCTCCCCGCCGTGAGCCACGGCTGTGTCTACGCGGTGCATGCCAATGCGTTTTTCTCGCGCCCAGGGCCGCGCCTGGTGGATGGCGTCGAGATCTTGTATACGCTGCTGCAGGGCGACTTCGGCCGGCCTTTGCCGAAAGACGCATGGCTGCAGATCTAGTTGCGCCGAAATCATCCAGCATGCCCACCCGACGCATTCCCAACCTGCTCCATCTGCTCCTGCTGCTGGCGCTTACATTGTTGTCGTTTCTCTTTTCCGAGGCGCTGATTCTAGCGTTGCATCACCGCCGGCCCATGCTCGATACACTGGCAGATGCGCGGCTGCAGATCTTCGCGAGCGTGCTCACCTACCTGCTTACGCTTTGCGCCTGTTTTGCGGTTTTCCGGCCGCTTTGGCAGCGCCGTTTTCTCGATGGCGTGCGCTGGAACGCTTCTGCCATCAAGCCCTGGTTCGCGCTCGGCGGACTGGTGCTGGGCTTCTCGGCGCAGGGCTTGTCCACGCTGCTGCCGAACCCCAAGAACGACATTCCAGTGGAGGCGTTATTCCACAATCCCGCCTTGATCTGGCTGCTCGTGGCCTTTGGCACGCTGCTCGCGCCGCTGTTTGAAGAGATCGTCTTTCGCGGCTTTCTCTTGCCGGGGATCGCCATGGTCGTCGACTATATGGCATTGCCTCGCCATCTCGAGGCACACGCCGCGTGGCACAACTCCGACGCTTTCTCCACGCGCGCCTGGACCATCTCCGCCCTGATCACCAGCGTTCTTTTCGCGCTCATCCACGCACCGCAGTTGGGCTACACCTGGTCCGCGGTAGCGCTGCTGGTAGCCGTGTCGTTGCTTCTCTGCCTGGTCCGGATCCGGACTGGCTCCGTGGCTGCTTCGACGCTGGTACATGCCTTCTACAACCTTTCCGTGTTCCTTACCCTGTTCGTCTCGACCGGAGGATTCCGGCATCTGGACCGCGGCTGAAATGCAGCACATCTTCTGCACATGTGTGGTAAGGTTCCACCATGGCGGCCTCCCATCCCACCTCCGAACGAGCGACCCAGCGCACAGTCATTTTGCTGGGCAAGAGCGACAAACTCAAGCTGGAGCGCATGGCACGCAAACAGAAGGTATCCTCCGCAGAGATTGTCCGCCGCTTCATTCGCTCGGGCGATCAGTTGCTTCGCAGCGAGCAGGAGCAAGAGGTGATCGGCGCGGCGCTGAAGATGATTGCCGGAGCGGTTTTCGAAGCCAACGCTTCCCTCTCCCGCTCGATCGACCGGCTCGACGAATTGCACCAAAGTCTCGCGCCGGAAGCTGCCCGATGAGCCTCGCCGAGTCGTTTCTTCAAACAGCCAAAGACATGCTGATGATGACTGAAAATATTAGGCGTCTGGAAGAGCGAATCGAACGCCTGGGGACCGATCTTACCGCCGTAGACCGTCGCGTGATGCGTCTTGAAGTGATGGTGGACCTCGCCCAAGACTCCAGTCGCAGACGTACTCGGAAGGAGCTCTCGTGAGCCTCGATAGCAGCAGTCCCCGGTCGGCGCTCCTCGATCTGCTGGCGACGCTGTCCTTTCGCCTCGGCGATTTTACCCTCGCCAGCGGCCAGCACTCGGACTACTACATTGACTGTCGCGTGACCACGTTGCATGCCGAAGGCGGACGCCTGACCGGCATCGTTCTGCTTGACCTTATTCGCGACCACTTCCCTGCAGCCCAGGCCATCGGTGGCCTGACCATGGGAGCCGATCCGCTCGTCTCGAACACCGCCTCGGCGAGTGCCTGGGAGCTGGCCGACTACCGCGAGTTCCTCGAGCTTGACCCGGACGAAGACCACGGGCCGGAGCCCGCTTTGCTGCACGGCTTTCTGGTTCGCAAAGCCGAGAAGATGCACGGCACCGGCCGGCGGATGGAAGGGTTTCTCGAGCTTGGAGCCGAGGTTGTCATTGTCGATGACGTCTGCACCACCGGAGGCTCAACGGTCGCGGCGATTGAGGCGACGCTTGAAGCGGGTATGAAGGTCGCCGGCGTACTTTGCCTTGTCGACCGCGAACAGGGCGGCCGAGCCCGTATCGAGGGGGCATTGGCTGCATCTTCGAAAGATGTAAAGGTGCCTTTTTTCTCGATCTTTACTGCGCGCGATGTACGCACTGCCCATCTTGCTTTGCAAGCCGGCTGATTTGCCCGCTTGGAACTGCCCGAATCCCAAAACGAGGAACGCACCTGCACCAAGGAGCACTATTTTGCGACGCTACCTGCTTATTGCTTTTGGAGGAGCGCTGGGTGCGATGCTTCGTTACTTCATCGGGGTACTTGCAGCGGAGAGGTTCGGCCCGCGATTTCCAGTCGGAACGTTTTCGATCAATGTAAGCGCGTGTTTTATGATCGGATTCATCCTCGAGTATCTAAGCCGTCACGCTGGATTAAGTCCTGCATGGCGATACGTCTTTGCCGTCGGATTCGTTGGAGCATACTCCACGTTTTCTACGTTTGAGTGGGAAGCGTTTTCCGACATCACCCATGGTGCGTTCTGGATGGGCTTGTTTTATGTTGTGGCGAGTTTAGTCGCCGGCTTTCTCTCCGTTGCCTTGGGAGTCTTTGCGGCTCGATCGCTTCCGTAGCCTCACAGCACAACGTCAGTTGAGGCCATTTCCCGAACGAACGTCGCCGCGCGGATTCGAGCTTTCCTGGTTGCGCACGACGGGCATGGAAGCCTTGTTGTGTCGTCCGCCACGCATACCGCTGGACATGGCCAGATACACTCCGCCAAGGGCGACGCCAACGATGAGAATCAAAAAGATCACGGTAATCATGGCAGGTATTCCTCTGGCTACTCTGAGTGGGCAGGCATCGCTTCCCGTTGCCCCACGTAGGTACGCAGTTCGGCGGCAATTCCCTGCGCGGTGATGCGGGCAAAATCGACTTGATCGCTGCCGAAGCTGATAGCTCCAACGCGGGCGTGGCCTCCGCCGCCAAAGCGCTCGCAAATCTCGGCGAGGTTGACTAGCTGGGAGGCGGGCAAGGGTGTCCAGGGATTGGTGCCAACCGAGATCTTGGTGCGGAAGCGGGAACGCGTGACGGCGATGGTGTAGGTGGCCTCGGGATAGAGGAAGTAAGGGATGAACTTGCTGAGGGCCTCGGTCTCGCGGTCCAGCAGGTCGAAGTAGATGACTTCCTCGTTGAGCATGGCGCGCTGGCGAATGAGGTCGATCGAGGCGCGGTGTTTCTCAAGCAGAGGCTCGATACGCTGCTGGACGAAGGGCAGGGCGACGATGTCGGCGAAGGGAAAGACGGTGAGGTGGGGGATGATGCGCGGGATGAGGTCGGGGGTGTCGGCGTTCTCGATTACGAGGGCGAGTTGCAGTGCAGGCTCGTGCATCTCGACGGCCATGCGGGCGGAGGCGAAGCGGGCGCCGTCGATAATGTCGGCCCAATAGAGGAGATCGTCGAGGCCGGAGAGGTCGAAGCCGTAAACGCGAGCGGCGGTCTGGGCGATGAAGCTTGTGCAGGAGATGAAGTTGGGGTCGAAGAACTGGCGCGGAGGGTGCTGCGTGATTTGAGCGGCTTGGAAATGAGTGCGGTCTTCGGGGCTGAGGAAGGCGCTCTGGTGGTGGTCAAACCACCAGGTAAGGTGCGGAGAAGGCGAGTATTTGAAGTCGACGATGGCGTTTTCGTTGGGACCGAAGACGGTCTCGGGAATGGTGCCGGCAGAGGTGTGGGCAAGGCCGCGGTACTCGTAGGCCCGGGCGGTGCCGATCACATCGGAGTGGAACTTGGTGAAGACGGCGGCGGAACAGGCTCCGTCGAAGCACTGATTATGGTGGAGGACTCGGAAGGCCACGGTTTCCTTATGCGACGCGAGATGTCTGTAGGATGACAGATTAGCGGGCGGTGAGGTGGAGAATAACCGAGTGGAGAGGTGAGGCTTTGGCATCCGACGAGAGGTTTGGGCAGGGGCAGGATGGCTCGGCGCGGAGTACACTTCGGTGGCTGCTGGTGGGGGCCGATGGACTGCGGGCTGGGTGGAGTCTGCTGCTGTTTCTGCTGATCGCGTATACGCTGGAGCGGGCCGCGGTTCCCGGGATGCGGCACTTTCATCTGCTGCCGCCGAAGGCAACCGATGCGGCACGGCAGATGACGCCCGCCGTGACTTTCTGGGGAGACTCGGTCAGCTTCGTGATGATTGCGCTGGCGGCGCTGGCGATGTCTGTGCTCGAGCGGCGGCGGTTTGCGGCGTACGGGCTGGGGACCAAGCGGCTGCAGGATTTCGGGGCGGGCCTCCTGACGGGCCTGGTGTTGCTCTCGGCGCTGGTGGGCGCGCTGTATGGAACGCATGCGCTGGTGTTTGAGGGTGAGGTGCTGTACGGGGCGGCGGCGCTTGGGTCCGGGCTGCGGTGGGCGGGAGCCTTTCTGTGTGTAGGGCTGTTTGAGGAGTTTGCGACTCGGGGATATGTGCAGTACACGGTGGCTCGGGGAGTGGCGGGGATGGTGCGAGCGGTGCGGCCGGAGTTTCGGCAGGCGGGGGCGGTAGGGTTCTGGGTGGCGGCGCTTCTGTTCTCGGTGGGCCTGTTCATGTTCGGGCACATCGGCAATCCGGGGGAGACGGCCTGGGGGATCGCGGCGGTGGGGGTGGCCGGGGTGGTGTTTGCGTACTCGCTTTGGTGGACGGGGTCGCTGTGGTGGGCGGTGGGAGTGCATACGGCTTGGGACTGGGCGCAGACGTGCCTGTACGGGACGGCGGACTCAGGCATTCGGGCGGTGGGCCATGTGCTGACGACGCATGCCGAGGGGCCGGCCTGGTTGTCGGGAGGAAGCACAGGGCCGGAGGGCAGTGTGCTGGTGCTGCCGACCCTGGTCGTGGCGGCAATCGTGGTGCGGGTGACGATGCCTCAGCGTCAGAGTGTGCGGGCAAGTTTCGTCGGGAGGACAGACGGTGCTAAAGTCTGAGCGTTTTCTGCCGATGATCTACTCTAGACTGGCTTGAGGGCAATGAACACAAACCAATCAGCAGCGGACAAGCCACGCCGGAGCGCGCGGGACTTGATGCAGGAAGACGCGAGCGGACGGCCGATCACGGAAGAGCCGGTTCCGCAAGATCCAGGCGGGGAGAAGGAGCCGTGGCTTTCAGCGAGTCGGCTGCCGAAGATTGCCGGGCTGACGGTGCTGGTGGTGGGGCTGCTGGCGCTGGCGGGATTTTATGGGGGCCGGTACTGGCTGCGGGCGAGCGCACGAGAGAACTTGCCGCAACTGGATGGCTCGCTGACCGTGCCGGGACTGCGGGCGCAGGTGACGGTGGAGCGGGATGCGCGGGGCGTGCCGCATATTGCCGCGCAGACGCTCGATGACCTGGTGTTTGCGCAAGGGTATGTGACGGCAGCGGACCGGCTGTTTCAAATGGACGTGCTGCGGCGGCATTCGGCAGGAGAACTGGCGGAAGTGCTGGGGTCTTCGGCCGTGGGACTGGACCGGCTGCAGCGGACGCTGCAGGTGCGGGCGGCCGCGGATCGGGCGGTAACGCATCTGCCTGCGGCGCAGCTTCACCTGCTGGAGGTGTACGCGGCGGGCGTAAATGCGTCGATCGCGGCGCAGGCGGGGCGGCTGCCGGTGGAGTTCAAGATGCTGGGGTATAGGCCCAGGCCGTGGACCCCGCGAGACTCGCTCCTGGTGGAACTGCAGATGTTCCAGGATCTGACCACATCATTTCCGGTAAAGCTGGCGCGGGCCGCACTGACGGAGCGGCTGCCGCCGGAGTTGTCGGCCGATCTCTACCCGGTAGGATCGTGGCGGGATCATCCGCCGACTGCGCCGGTGCAGGATTTGACGATCGAAGGGCCGCCGATTGAGCAGGTGCCGCTCGATGAATCGCAGTCGTCGTTACGACTTGGAGGCGACCTGCCGGACGCGGCGGTGCTGCCGGAGCCGGTACTGGTGGCGGGATCGAACGACTGGGTGGTTTCAGGCGCGCATACGGCTTCGCATAAACCTATGCTCTCAAACGACATGCACCTGAGCCACACGGCGCCTGGCATCTGGTACGAGGCGGATCTTGCGGCGGGCGAATTTCACGCGGCGGGGGTGTCGATTCCAGGGCTGCCGCTGATTGTTGTCGGGCATAACGCGCACATTGCGTGGGGGTTCACGAATACGGGCGCGGATGTGCAGGCCGTCTATGTGGAGGCGGTGCGCGGAACGGGTGCCGAGGCGCAGTTTAGGGCCGTGGATGGGACGTGGCAACCGCTGGTGCATTTGCCAGAGGTGATCAAAGTGCGCCGAGGCCGGGACGTGACGCTCGATGTTATGGCGACCCGGCATGGGGAGGCTGTGACGCCGATTTTTAATCCGGCGCTCACGACGACGGTGAATCGTCCGCTCTCGCTGCGCTGGACGGTGTATGACCCCGAGGTAGTGAAGATCCCAACCTATGAGGTGGATTCGGCGAAGGACTGGCCAAGCTTTCTGGCAGCGCTCAGCGGCGGCGGGCTGCCGTCGCAAAACGTTGTGTATGCGGACGACCAGGGGCACATCGGCTACCACATGGTAGGAAGCATTCCAGTGCGAGGGACGGGGCCGCTGTCGGGGTCAGGCGCGGCTGGTCTGCCGGCCGATGTGGCTCGTGCGATCCCTTCTGCACCAACCCAGAGCCCGACAATAACGGCCACGGCGGATCCGTTGAACGGGACGGGAGTGCAGGCTCCCGAGGTGCAGACGAAGGTGCCGATGAACGGGATCAGCCCCGTGCCGGAGGTGCCGGCGGCGTCGCGGGAATGGACGGGGTACGTGCCGTTTTCGCAGCTTCCGCAGGTGTTCGACCCCCCAGGAGGTGTGATTGCGACGGCCAACTCGCGGACGACTCCGGAGGACTATAGCTATCCCATCACGCTGAACTGGGCAGAGCCGTACCGAAACGAACGTATTTGGAAGACGCTGGGGCATAAGACGGGATTGACGGCAGGAGACATGCTGGCGCTTGAGGATGATGTGTATTCGGACTTCGACCATGTCTTGGCAGAGCGGCTGGCCTACGCGCTGGACAACGAACTGGAGAAGCCGGCGCGGCCTCTGAACGCGGCTCAGCTGAAGACGCTGAGGCAGGCGGCGGACCTGTTGCGGACATTCAACGGGCGTATGACGATCGACTCTCCCGCGGCGGCAGTGGTGGCGAGCGTGCATGGGGTGCTTTGGCCGATGCTGCTGGCACCGCATGTGCCGGGCGTAAAGTCGGCCCGTGAGTTGAACGAACTTTACCTCTGGGGCGAAAAGGACTATGCGCTCGAGCAGGTGATGATGCACACGCCGCCACGCTGGCTGCCAAAGGGATTTCGAGACTGGAACGATTTCCTGACGGGAGCGGTTGAGGCGGGGCTGGCGGAGGCGCATGCGCCGGCGAACCTTTCGACGTGGCGGTATGGGGCCATCCATGTGCTGGATATCGAGCACCCAATCTTTGCGCAGTCGCCTCTGCTGCAACGGGTGTTCGGCCTGCCGACAGGAACGGGCATACTGCCGCAATCCGGCGATGGAACGACGGTGAAGCAGGTGGGGCGGAGCTTCGGGCCGTCGGAGCGGATGACGGTAGATATGGGCAATCTGGATCGAACGACGCTCAACATAGTGCTTGGGCAATCGGGTAATCCGGTGAGCCCGTGGTACATGGATCAGTTTGCGGCGTGGTACCGGGGGACGACGTTTTTGATGCCGTTTGAGCAGGTGAGTGGGACGCATCGGCTGACGTTGAGGCCGGAGTAGGCGAATAACAAAATCGGGGCACAGAGGACGCGCGGAAAGCGAAAAGCTGAGAGAGGAATGTGAGAACGGATGAGTGAACTTTTTCGGCCGGATGGACGTGCGGCGGATACGCTTCGGCCGGTGCGCATGACACCGGGATACGTTTCGACGGCGGAAGGCTCGGTGCTGATGGAGGCCGGACATACGCGGGTGCTGTGCAACGCGACGGTCGAGACCGGGGTGCCGGGATGGATGCGGAACTCTGGCCGGGGCTGGGTGACGGCGGAGTACGGGATGCTGCCGCGGGCGACGCTGACGCGGTCTCCGCGCGAGGCCGAAAAGGGCAAGATCGGCGGGAGAACGCATGAGATTCAACGACTGATCGGGCGGTCGTTGCGGGCGGTGGTGGACATGCGCGCGCTGGGCGAGCGGACGATCATCCTGGACTGCGACGTGCTGCAGGCCGATGGTGGCACACGCACGGCCGCGATCACGGGAGCGTCGGTGGCACTGGCGATTGCGCTGGGCAAGCTGGTCGCTTCGGGTACGTTGAAGCAGAATCCGCTCAAGCAGATGATTGCGGCGACGAGCGTGGGGATCGTGGATGGACACACGCTACTCGACCTTTGCTACGAGGAAGATTCACGGGCGACGGTGGACATGAATGTAGTCATGCTGGCGTCCGGCGGGCTGGTTGAGACGCAGGCGACAGCGGAGAAGGAAAGCTACAGCCGGGCGGAGTTGACGGCGATGCTGGACCTGGCCGAGGGTGGAGTGCGGTCACTGCTAGCGCTGCAGCAGGAAACGCTGGCGACGGCCAGTTAGCTTGGCATCGGGCTCAGCGCTGGTCTTTCGGACTGAGCAGGTAGGCGTAGACGAGCAGGGCGACGCCTATGAAGAGAGGGATGGTGCCGACCAGATACGTGGCATTGTGGACCAGGCCATGCAGGAGGAGCATCAAGCCGAGGCCGAGGCCAATGTTGACCACCCCGGCAATCTTGAAAGCGGCCATTCGTTTGCGTGTGCCAATGCGGTCTTCTTCGCGGAGGAAGCTGAGGGCAGCGTCGGCCTGGCCGCCGATTTCAGTGATGCGCTTGAGCATTTCGGCTTTGTAGAAAGCCGCACGCTCGGCCTGCTGAGCGCCTGCCCAGGTGGCGACGGAAAGAAAGGTAAACAGGGAGATGGCGCCGATGGCAAGGAAGACGAAGAGGGCAACGGCTGGGTCGGAGTGTGCGTGGTTCATGGGCTGGCTCCTGAGTTGATGTAAGTGGAACGACTGCTTTGGTTCAACTGGTCCGACCTGGAAAGGCGGCGACCGGTTGCGTTTTTTTCGGGCGGCTCGGGACACAAGGCAGTACGTAGAAAACGCAACCGGTCGTTCCCTGTCTCGATCAGACCTCGCATAGAAGGAGACTCCGGGTGAGCGCAGACGATCAGGACAACGTGACGCGCGTGCTTGCCGGAGACACAACGGCGTTTGCGGCGATCGTGCGGCGGTGGCAGGGCCCACTGATTCAGCTGGCGTACCGTTTTGTGCGGGATCGCTCGCGCGCGGAAGATATGGCGCAGGAGGCGTTTCTGCGGGCATTTCGCAATCTTGCCTCGTGGCGGCAGGAGTCGGCGTTTTCGACGTGGCTGTTCGCGCTGGCAACGAACGTCTATCGGACGGAGCTGCGGCGGCATCCACAGGCGACGCTTCCGTTGGACGAGTTGCTGCATACACCGGTGGACCAAGCTCCAGGTGCGGAGGCTTTGCTCCAGGTAAGGGGGCGCGAGGCTACGGTGCAGGCCGCCGTGCAAAGTCTTCCGGCGCGTTATCGCGATGTGCTGGTGCTGTATTACTTTCATGAGATGGACGTGGCGTTAACGGCAGTGAGCCTCGGGATTCCGGAGGGCACGGTGAAGGCGCATCTGTTCCGAGCACGGGCACTGCTGCGCGGAAAGCTGCAGGCGCTGGCCGGCTCGCAAACGTTCCATCAAGGTGCGACGAGCAAGGAGCCCGTATGAGCCAGAGAACGGAGGAACCGATGGAAGCACTCCAGGGTGACGGATTGGACGCTTTATTAAAGGAGCACTTCCATGCTGCGGAGGTTCAACTGACTCCGTCGTCGGGTTTCTTGCATGAGGTCATGTCCGCAGTGACGCAGGAGACGACAGCTCCAGAGCGAATTCAATTTCCGTGGCGACGCGCGCTGGCGGGGGTGGCAGCCGTCGTGGCGGTGCTTTGTGGATGGGGAGCGTATCTGGCGACGCACGCGGTGCGCACGATGGCTCCTGTGGATCCGCTGCAAGCTCCGTTTGCGTGGACTCCGGTGGGTGCCGGGATGGCGTGCGCGGGGACGGCCTTGCTGCTGAGTCTTGGAATTGTGGCAACCGCCCTGCGGTCGATGGGGCGGGTTATCTAAGGCCGTAAACTTCCGCATTGCAGACTTGCGCGATGCCGCGAATGCGAGTGAGGTCGTCGGGGCTGGGGTTGACTCCACGGGCGGCGGCGTCGCGGAGTTCAGCGTCGGAGAGTGGGTCTATGGCCTTCGAGGTGACGCAGTCGCAGTAGCGGTTGACCTGTTGCGGTGTGCTGGAGCGGCCATTCGCGGTCTGGTGGGCATGATCTAGGCAGCTGGAGTGGGCCGACAAGGACATGTTCTTGCGCAGCTGCGCGGGTGTGGGGTTCCGGTCCTGGTAGAGCTTAAGGACAATGCCGGCGATGAAGCAGAGAGCGAAGACGAGCACGATCTGTTTGGGCCTGGTCATAAGGATGGGCGGGGGTCCATGCTGAAGGTGGGATGTACGGGCCGTCGCCCGTGTTGGCCACCTCCTGATGTGGGATTGCGGGTGGATGTGTAAAATCGGCTTCTACGCCAAACGCATCCAAACGAGACCAGGAGATCAAACAAGCCGATGAAATTGACAGCCGGAAAGCTCGCAGGGTTGAAAGCAGTGTCGAACAAGGGTGGAGTGATCGCTGCCGCGGCAATGGACCAGCGCGGATCGCTGCAGAAGTCGCTGGCCAAGGAAAAGGGCGGCGTCATCAACTCGGATCATCTGGGCGAGTTTAAGACGCTGGTGACCGAGGTGCTGACACGGTATGCTTCGGCGATCCTGCTCGATCCGGAGTATGGCCTCGAAGCTTCAAAGCACCGCAACGACGCGGGACTTCTGCTTGCGTATGAGAAGACGGGCTATGACGCGAACACGACCGGACGGCTGCCGGATCTGCTCGATATGTGGAGCGTACGGAAGCTGAAGGAGGCCGGTGCGGATTGCATTAAGATTCTGCTGTACTACTCACCGTTTGAGAAGACGGGAATTAACGACCTGAAGCGTGCCTGGATCGAGCGGATCGGCGATGAGTGCATCGCGAATGATATTCCGTTCTTCCTCGAGTTTGTAGGGTATGACGTCGAGGGCGGGGACGAAAAGTCGCTTGCGTATGCGAAGAAAAAGCCTGAGATTGTCTCGGGATCGATGGCGGAGTTTGGCAAAGCAAAGTACAACGTTGACGTGCTGAAGGTGGAAGTGCCGATCGAGATGAGCTACGTGGCCGGAACGCGCGCCTATAAGGGCGAGGCGGCGTACACGCGGGAGCAGGCGCTGCAGCATTTTCGAGATGCGGAGACCATGACGCACAAGCCCTTCATCTATCTCTCGGCGGGCGTGTCGAATGCGGTGTTCATCGAGACGCTGGAGCTGGCGGCGGAGTCTGGCACGAAGTTCAATGGCGTGCTGTGCGGGCGCGCGACGTGGAAAGACGGCATCGCGGTATACGCGCAGAAGGGTGCGGATGCTTTCAAGCAGTGGCTCGAGACGACAGGCGTAGAGAATATCTCGAACGTGAACAAGGCGTTGCAGGCGGCAAGCCCGTGGTATTTGAAGTTTGGGGCGAACTCGATGCAAGAGCTGGGGTAGGTGGCTCCAAGGGACGCCGCGGTGGGCGGCGCTTCCCTGCCCTGATTAGGGTATAGGACGCGGCTACAAAGCGTGCTAGGCTGTCGACGTGAAACTTCGATGCCTATGCTTGCTTATCCTATGGATTGCCTGGTCCTTGCCGGCGAAAGCTCAGAGCTACACGGCGCAAAAGGTTCAGTTCAGCCAGCTGGGAACGTTTACGCAGCAGCAGCTTGAAGATGTGGCCGGGGTCCATTCTGGTACCACGTTGACGGCGACGGACTTGGGTGCAGCTGCTCAGCGTCTGGTCGACACAGGCTATTTCGATGATGTAGGCGCGACGATCGAGGGCAAGATCTCAGCCGCGACCATCAAGTTCGACACGAAGCCAACGGACTTAGCACATCTGCTGCCGGTGGGGTATGCAAATTTTGTGTGGCTCACGCATGAGGAGCTTGAGGCTGCTATCCGTGCGAAGATTCCTCTCTACAACGACTACCTGCCTGAGAACAGTCCGCGCGAGGAAGAGATCAAGGCGGTCTTGACGGCGGCACTGGCAGCGAAAGCGGTAAACGCGGTTGTGGCGTTCGACACGTTTGAACCGACGCTGCGGCATCCGCGGCGGCAGATTGCGTTCCGGGTCGTGCAGCCAGACGTGCGAGTATCCAACGTGAAGCTGGGCGGCGTGACTCCAGCGCTGGTTCCGCTTGTGCAGATCTCCGTAAATGGCACGGCGAGGACGGCGTACGAGGAGGGCCCGGCGAATCGCACGTCGGAGGACCGGATTCTGGAACCGCTGCTGAACGCAGGCTATGAGCAGGCGAAGCTGATTGACCGAGTCCCGACACCCGGACCGGCGGACAACGGTGTCGTGCCAGTCGTGCTAACTGCACGGCTACAGGCAGGTGAGGTGTATCAGGTGGCGAGCGTAACGTTTGCGGGTACACCCATGCTGTCCGCGGAGGCGTTTGCGGCGACTGCGAAGCTGCATGCGGGGGAAGTCGCGTCGCGGGAGAAGTTACTCGAGACGCTGGTTCCTCTGGATGCGGCATACCGTCGCAAAGGGTACATGGACGTGGTAGTCGATACGGCGCCAAGCCTGGATGCGGTCGCCCATACGGTGGCTTACACGGTCAGCGTGTCTCCGGGGGAGCAGTACCGGGTGCATGAAGTGACCGCGAGCGGGCTTGATGCGGCGGCGAAGGCGGACTTCGACCGGGGCTGGCTCATGAAGGAAGGTGAGCTCTACGACCCGGAGTATGCGAAGAGCTTCTTGAAGCAAAATACAGCGTTGCGCGCGTTGGAGGGGTATTCGGCAGGATTCAAGGCCTACGCGGACCCGAACACGCATACTGTCGACCTGATCATTACGTTTGCACGTATGGGTCCCAAGAGCCGCTGAGTCATAGCGGAGGTTAGCGCAGACTGAAGGCCGGCGGAAGCTGGAGTTTCGGTGGCGATAAGATCGGCTCCGGGGGGTTCGCGCTAAGCTGGATGCGATTCCGGGCGCATTTGCCGCGGTGGGATGTTTCTATATTATTCGCTCGACTGAACCAACTACTCCCACTCGATCGTGCCGGGGGGCTTGCTGGTGATGTCGTAGACGACGCGGTTGATGCCGCGGACCTCGCTGACGATGCGGCTGGAGATGCGGCGGAGAAGATCATACGGGAGCGGCGCCCAGTCCGCGGTCATGCCGTCCTCGCTCTCGACGGCGCGCAGGACGCAGGTGCTGGCGTAGGTGCGCTGGTCGCCCATGACGCCGACGCTCTTGACAGGGAGCAGCACAGCGAAGCTTTGCCAAAGCTTGCGTTCGAGACCGGCGGATTGAATCTCGGCGGTGACGATGGCGTCGGCCTCCTGGAGGATCGCCACACGCTCCGGGGTGACTTCGCCCAGAATGCGGACGGCGAGGCCGGGTCCGGGAAAGGGTTGGCGGTCGATGATCTCAGCGGGCATGCCAAGGTCGCGGCCGATGCGGCGGACTTCGTCTTTGAAGAGGTCGCGGAGCGGTTCGATCAGCTTTAGTTTCATGTCGGCGGGGAGGCCGCCAACGTTGTGGTGGCTCTTGATGGTGTGGGACGGGCCGTGGACGGAGGAGGACTCGATGACGTCAGGGTAAAGGGTGCCCTGGACGAGCCAGGCTATTTCTTCGCCAGAGGACTTTTCCGCTTCAAAAATGGTGCGGGCTTCGTCATCGAAAACGGCGATGAACTCGCTGCCGATGATCTTGCGCTTGGCTTCGGGATCGGTGACGCCGGCCAGCCGGGTGAGGAAGCGGGAGGATGCGTCGACGGCGACGACGTTGAGGCCGAGTTGCTCGCGCATGGTGCGCTGGACGGTGGCGAACTCGTCTTTGCGGAGGACGCCGTTGTCGACGAAGATGCAGGTGAGCCGGTCGCTGATGGCGCGCGCGACAAGCACTGCGGCGACGGAGGAGTCGACGCCACCGGACAGGCCGCAGATAGCGTGGCCCTGGCCGACCTGATCGCGGATGCGGGCGATGGTGGACTGGATGAAGTGCTCGGGGGTCCAGTCAGGCGCGGCGCCGCAGAGGTCGAGGACGAAGTTGCGGAGAAGCTCGGTGCCTTGCGGGGTGTGGGCGACCTCGGGGTGGAACTGGACGGCCCAGATGCGTCGGGCTTCGTCGGCGATAGCTGCGGTGGCATTCGAGGTCTGGGCGAGGAGGTGGAAGCCGGGCGGGAGCTGGGCGGCGTGGTCGCCGTGGGACATCCAGACGTTCAGGGTGGAGGGCAGGCCGCGGAATAGGGGCGACTCGCGGATGATCTCGACCTCGGCGTGGCCGTACTCGCGGCTGGCTGCGGGCTCGACCGTGCCGCCGAGATGGTGAGTGATGAACTGCAGGCCGTAGCAGATGCCGAGGATGGGTAGACCGAGGCTGAGAATAGTTGGGTCGGCGGCCGGAGCATGGGGATCGTAGACGGAAGACGGCCCACCGGAAAGGATGAGGCCGAGGGGCGCGAGGGCCTGGATGCGGTCGAGCGACGCTGTGCAGGGGAGGACGACGGAAAAGACGTTGAACTCGCGGATGCGACGCGCGATCAGCTGCGTGTACTGCGAACCGAAATCCAGGATGACGATGGTTGAGGTGTCCACGCTCCTAGTCTAGCGGGTAGGTCTCAGGACTTTCCGCGGTTGTTCTGGGCGATGGTAACGAGACCCATGCCGAGAAGAATGACAACGATGGCGACGATCCAGGTCTGCGGGATGTGCATCAGGCTCGCCAGATACGCGACACCGGCCACGATGATGAGATAACCAAGGCCATACAGGGCAACGGACATTTGGGTGTTTCCTCTCTGTCTCTGCTTCCCCACTGTACATGGAGAGATTGGGGGACGGGGCGCGGAATTGCTCAGCTATTGCCGAGGTGTTTCGTTCTGGTACGCGCGCCAGAGTTCAAGATAGCCGAGCAGGCGGGCGACGTGGAAGAAGTCCGACGCGAGAAGATAGAGCACTGCGACGCCGGCCGACCACCAGGCGAGGAACCCCGGGGTAGTCACACTTTGGAACGGCAGCGGGGTGGCGGAGAAGACCATCGCGAGGACGAGGAGAGCGATCTTGACGATGCCCAGGACGAGGTTGATCTCGACCAGCTTGGCGCGGAGAGGACCGAGGGTGAAGGCGGCGCGGAGACTGGCGGCGGGAGCTGTGTCGTTCAGCATGGCGAGCAAGGGGGCCATGGCGAGCGGCCAGCTAACGAAGGCCCACGCGGTGAAGAGGCCGAGCGTGGAGAGGATAACCAGGGCGCAATAGAGGACGAGGTTGGGCTCCTGGCCGGCGGCTATGGGGGCGTGGATGGCCAGGTCGGCGCTGCCGGTGACGAGGCGAAACCAGAACCAGAGCACGAGCGCGAGGACGGCGAGGCGGAGAGCCTGGAGGACGGCGAGGGTGAAAGCACGGGGGCGCAGCGCGGGCTGGAAGCGGCGCAGCAGAAGGGTTCGGCCGATGGAACAGACTGCGACCCAGGCGAGGGCGAGCGCCGGCAGCAGCCGGAGGGCAACATGCTCGAGGCCGGGGAGCACCTGGGCCAATGCTGAAGTGAATTTCTGGGCAGCGCCGAGCGGATCGGCGGTCAAAGCGCCGATGGGGTCGGCGAGCAGAGCGTGGTCGAGGCCGAGAGAAGCAGGGTCGAGAGTGCCGGAGGTGGCGACGACGAGGACTGTGCGGATTTGCGAGCCGATGAGCAGGAATGCAGGAATGCCAAAGATCCAGCGCCAGGCGACCTCGATGGCAGTGAGGGAGGGCTGTCGCCAGCAGTCCGAGAGCGTGTGGACGAAAGATTGCGTACCGCGGACGGGCCGGCTGGATTTGATTCGATTGACCGGCTGCGGGGTGAGCAACTATTTCACCACGAGGTTAACGAGCTTGCCGGGGACGACGATGGTCTTGACGAGCGTCTTGCCGGCAATGCGAGAGGCTATCTTCTCGTCTGCCAGGGCTGCAGCTTTATGCGTGGACTCGTCCGCACCGGAAGCGACGCGGATGACCGTGACCAGCTTGCCGTTGACCTGAACGGGAATCTCGACCTCGTCCTCATGAGCCCAGTAGTCGCTGGCAGAGGGCCAGGGAGTGCGAAAAACAACGCCGGCTCCACCGAGTTCCTGCCAGAGCTCGGCGGCGAGAAATGGGGCGAACGGGGCGATCATCTGTGTGAGGCACTGGAGCGTTTCAACGATGACCGGTGGGGAGACACGACCGGCGTCCATGGCTTCCTCGCTGGCGACGATCTCGTTGACGAGGATCATAACGGAGGAGATGGACGTGTTGAAGTGCCAGCGACCGCTAAAATCCTGGGTAATTTTGCCGATGGTCTGATGGAGTGCACGGAGTAGACGGAGGTCTTCGGGGGTGCGGCCTGACTTGTCCTCAGGGATGGAATGGCGGCCAGCAGCCTGGGCGAGCGTGGCGTATTTGGTGCAGAGGCGATAAATGCGAGCGAGGAAGCGGCTTATGCCGGCAACGCCGTCTTCCTGCCAGTCAAGGTCGCGGTCAGGCGGCGCGGCAAAGAGGGCGTACATGCGGGTGGAGTCGGCGCCGTAGCGGTCGATCATGAGATCGGGGGAGACGACGTTGCCGCGCGACTTGGACATCTTGGCGCCGTCCTTGATGACCATTCCCTGGGTGAAGAGGCGTGCCGCGGGTTCGCTGTTTCGGATCAAGCCGAGGTCGCGCATAACGCGCGTCCAGAAGCGGGAGTAGATGAGGTGGAGGATGGCGTGCTCGACGCCGCCGATGTACTGGTCGATCGGGAACCAGTAGTTCGCGCGGTCGGAGCTGAAGGGAGCCTGGTTGTTGTGGGCGTCGGTGTAGCGGTAGAAGTACCAGCTGGAGTCGACGAAGGTGTCCATGGTGTCGGTCTCGCGTTTGGCGGGCTGGCCGCAGCGAGGACAGATAGTATTGACGAACTCGGGGACGCGGCCGAGGGGGCTGCCGCCCTCCTGGGTGATCTGGATCTGCTCGGGGAGGAGGATAGGGAGGTCGGACTCGCGAACCGGGATGGGCTCGTTGGGGGAGCAATCGCAGTAGACCATGGGGATGGGGGTGCCCCAGTAGCGCTGGCGGCTGACGCCCCAATCCTTGAGGCGGTAGGTGACGGTGGCTTTGCCGAAGCCTTGCGCCTGGGCGAAGGCGGCCATCTTGCCCTGGGCTTCGAGGCAGGCTTCGCCAGACCACTCGCCGGAGTCGATGAGGACGCCTTCGTCTTCGCCCAGGTAGGGGAGGGGGAGGTCGTCGGTGTCGAGGTTGGGGGCGACGACGCGGCGGATGGGGAGGTTGTACTTGGTGGCGAAGTCGAAGTCGCGCTCGTCGTGGGCGGGGACGCTCATGATCGCGCCGGTGCCGTAGTCGGCGAGGATGTAGTTGGCGACCCAGATGGGGATCTGCTCGCCGGTGAACGGGTTGGTGGCACTGCGGCCGGTGGGGATGCCGTGCTTCTCGATGGCGCCGAGGTCTCCGGTCTCGCGGGCGGCGGTTTGCTGGGCGATTATCTGTTCGACGGCGGGGGCGAGGTCGGCGTCAAAGCTGGTCCAGTGCTGGATGAGGGGGTGCTCGGGGGCGAGCTGAAGGCTGGTGGCTCCGAAGATGGTGTCGACGCGGGTGGTGAAGACGGTGACGGTCATCGAGTCGGTGCAGCCGTAGACGGAGAAGGTGATCTCGGCGCCTTCGCTGCGGCCGATCCAGTTGCGCTGCATGGTGCGGACTTTGTCGGGCCAGCCGTCGAGGGTATCGAGGCCGGCGAGGAGTTCGTCAGCGTAGCGTGTGATGCGGAAGAACCATTGGGTGAGGTCGCGCTGCTCGACGAGGGTGTCCTCGTGGCGCCAGCAGCGGCCGTTCACTACCTGCTCGTTGGCGAGGACGGTGCAGCAGACCGGGCACCAGTTGACCTTGCTCTTCTTGCGGTAGGCGAGGCCGGCCTCGAACATCTTGAGGAAGAACCACTGGTTCCAGCGGTAGTAGTCGGGCAGGCAGGTGGTGATCTCGCGCGACCAGTCGAAGCTCATGCCTAGGCGGCGGAACTGCTTCTTCATGGCGGCGATGTTCGACAGCGTCCACTCGCGCGGGGGGACGTTGTTTTTGAGCGCGGCGTTTTCGGCGGGGAGGCCGAAGGCGTCCCAGCCCATGGGGTGCAGGACGTTGGCGCCGCGCATCCACATGAAGCGGGCGAGCGCGTCGCCGATGGCGTAGTTGCGGACGTGGCCGATGTGGAGCTGGCCGCTGGGGTAGGGCAGCATCTCCAGGCAGTAGTACTTCGGCTTGCCGGAGGAGGGGTCCTCGGCGGCGTAGAGGGCCGGGTCGGCGTCCCAGCGGGCCTGCCATTTGGGTTCAATCTCGGCGGGGTTGTAGCGCTGGGACTCCTCGCTCGGCTTTACGGGGTCTGGCATCTCTTCATTGTAAAGAAGAGGATCGAGCGGGGTACCCCCACCCCCTGTACTTAAGTGTGCAAAGTCTTCAAGACATTGAACTTAATTCCGGACTTCGGTAGTGTCTGAAAGTGCGTTGGTCAAAAGACAGGACAATGTATCAGTCTAAAATTGGTTCGTCAGGATCGGAAGGAGCTTGTGGTTTTCCCATCGTTTTACTAGCTGGGTGGCAAATGACGAGGCTATAGCCGTGAAAAGGATCGTTTGTACGGCGTCTCGATCTCGTTCGCTGAGGAATCGCCACTTTTCAGGCATCACGAGGTGGTATGCCCATGTAGTCGCAAAAAGCATCATTAAGCTCATGAAAACCTAGAACAACACACTTGAGAGAGACCGCGAGAGCGGCCTCTCAATGAATAGCGACGAACCCACCTGGGTAACGAAGTTCAGGGTCCAGCGTCGAGTTCGCCTGGTGTCCACGGCTTCTGGACATAATTTTGATGACATTGATGTGACCATAAATGCAAGCATTAACTCTGGCGTGAAGCAAGACTCAAATGCCACTTTTGTCGTGTATGGATCTACAACTTTAGTGCAGAGATGAAGGGCCGTGGCCTCTGCAATTGATTGCACTACCCTGTCACGCTACCGGTCGATCAGGTCTCGAATCGGCATCTCCAGAGCCACGGCGATCCGGTCCAAGGCTCTCAGGCCAAGTTCAGAGCGAGCCGTCTCCACAGCCGAGATGTGCTCCCTGGTTAGTTCTGCATGATCCGCAAGCATGGCTTGCGTCCATCCCCGGCGTAAGCGCAACGTCCGGATCCGCTCTCCAACCGCTACGCAGATGTCCGTTGTCATCCGTCAAGGATGGCGTTAGGGTTGAAGCAGCATGTGAATCATGGTTCACATGACCACCTTATTGCTCGGGGGCCGTAATGAAGTTTACCGCTCTTGTGTCGTGCATTTTCCTGCTGCAAGCGGGATGCGATCCGACAACGAAGCCCCAAAGTCCTGCGAAGACAAGCGTCCGTCCTCCGAATTATCAACGTTTCATACCGGTACCCCGCGAGGCGAATTTGGCGGGCGTACCCTGGTCTGGCAGTTTGGCTCTGGACACTCTGACCGGCCAGTTGTGCAAGACCTACGACTTGAAAACTGAGGGTTGGCGCGATTTGGTCTCGTGCTTTGACCTCTATTACAAGACGCCAAAGACCCAAGACCAATCAACGGAACCCGGGCAGTGAAAAGGAGCCGCTTATAAGCGGCCGTTCGACGCGTCAGATGCCGCCGACAGAAGCCCCGCAATTGACGGGCTTTCTGTTTAGTTCTTCAGCAAGTGCTTGGACTCACCTAGGCAACCAGACCAGCCTTCAAATCGTGCGACATCGTGAACTCGCCGCACTTGAGCGGGCCCAGACTGCCGCACACGGGGCAAGTGATTACCATGAGGGGGACAGGTCCATCATTCCCAACGTACTCTAAACGGGCAAACTGTTGAGGGTGCTCGGTACACCTGATAAGCAAGTAGTCAACACTTCTGAAAATCTTGAACTCGGGTGGCTGCATACTCGCCATCCTAAACGAAAGATTGCGCTGACCTCCCATGCAAACTGGTACAACTGCCGAAGCTGTAGTGACTGGACGCCCCCCAAACCCGTATCTATACTGCGCGAACGAGGGCAGGTTCATGACCAGCAGGACACGACAGTACATCGAACTTCAGGATCTGCTCGGGCTTCGGTTCGAGTGCAAGCATTGCGAAACCTCGGTTGAGGTTTCGTTCAACCATCTAACCGACTTACCTTCACAATGTTCCAACTGCGGTCAGACATGGATGGCTAAACCACAAGGCGATATGAGTGCTTCGCAAACCTACTCCCGCCTTGGGCAGTTTGTCTCTGCCTACAAAGCGATGACGGCCGAGCTGGAGGGTCAATATGCAATCGCGAAGTTCAGTCTATCTCTTGAAATAACGGCCATCAGCATGGGGAAATGAGCGGCCCCCTCAATGCCAAAACCGACCAACGCACTTTTCAGACACTACCCGGACTTCGGTGTGTCCAGGTCCTGACTTGCGGGGGCTCGCTGAAGGAGACGAACCTCACAACAAGGCCCACCTGCGTGTCCGAACTACTTTAATTGTAGAGCATGAGCGGAGGGAGATATGCCAACTTCTTGGCAGTCGTAAACCGTTTGAATACAACGACATGCGTGTCTTCCAGAAGTGCGGGCACTTGACAGCATTCTGCAGCGGCAGGTTGGCCTACGAGAGTCGTTCCAGCGGGCGTAGTTCGAGGGTCAACGCTGGTCCTGGCTGGGAGCGGAGAGTGGAGCGAGGCAGCTCTGCGCTCTCGATGAACGAAATCTGGACCAGACTGTCCGTGGGGTGAACATCTGGAGTTTCGGCCAGAGAAAAAGCGGAGCCAGCGGCTGTTTTCGGTATTCTTCTCTCTAGCCCAACAACAACTGATCAGGAAAGAAAAGCACGCGTGAAGAAAAGCTCAACCTCGCCCAAGGAACGTCTCCCCGTGCTCGAAGAGCGCCGCCAACTCAAGATGTCGGAGTCGGCCCATGCGTATGTGCGGGGCAATACGGCACAGTTCTATGAGTGGCTGGCAAGCGATGCTGTCACGGCGTCTCTGCCTGCCGGTCCGGATGTGTGGATTTGTGGCGACTGCCATACCGGCAACCTGGGGCCGGTTGCCGACACCTCGGGCAGGATCGAGATCGAGGTGCGCGATGTGGATCAAACGGTGATCGGCAATCCGGCGCACGACCTGCTGCGGCTGGGCCTTTCGCTTGCCATGGCGGCGCGCAGCTCCGACCTGCCGGGGGTGACGACGGCGCTGATGATAGAGGAGATGATCGAGGGCTACCTGGCGCGGCTGAACGGGGCGTCGGCGCACATCACTCCTGAAGACATTGAGCCGATCCGGACGGTGATGCAGGAGGCAAACACGCGGCGGTGGAAGCATCTGGCCGAGGAGCGGATCGAGGACGTGACGCCCGTGATTCCGCTGGGCCGCAAGTACTGGGCACTGACGGAAGAGGAACGCGCTGAACTCGACGTCTTTGTGCAGGACGAAAAGCTGCTGAAGCTGGTGCAGAGTACGGGCGGAAAGCAGGATGAGGAGGTAAACCTGCTCGATGCGGCGTACTGGATGAAGGGCTGCAGCTCGCTGGGAAGGCTGCGGTATGCGCTGCTGGTGAGCGTGGGCAAGAAGAAGCATCGTGACTACCATCTGCTGGACATCAAGGAGGCCACGGCGGCGGCGGCGCCTCGATCTCTGCGCGCCCCGGAGTATGACAATCATGCGGACCGGGTGGTGGCCGGCGCGTGTGCGTTGTCTCCTTTTCTGGGCGGACGCATGATCTCGGCCATGCTGAAGAACAAGCCGGTGATTGTGCGTGAGCTGCGGCCGCAGGACATGAAGTTCGAACTCGAACACCTGACGCAGGAGCAGGCGATCCAGACGGCCAGGCTGATGGCCGGCGTGGTGGGCCGGGCGCACGGACGGCAGATGAAGCCGGCGCACAAGCAGGCCTGGTCGAAGGAGCTGCGTTCACGGCATTCGAAGGGGCTCGATGCGCCGCGGTGGCTGTGGAGCGGCGTGCTCGATCTGGCGGCGCTGCATGAGGCGGCGTATCTGGAGCATTGCCGGCGGTATGCGCTGGGCAAGGTGGGGTGAGTTTCTGGGTTGTTCGCAGGCCTGTCGGAACTGTAGTGGCTGGCCTGCCTGGCGGTGTTTGCAACTTGCGGTGGTGGGGGCGAAGGCGCTGCGGCGGAGGCTGTCGCGGTGGGTGGCGTGGAGCTCGGGTGTGGGTTTTCTAGCGACATCGTTTACGTTTTTGCTGACGGCGTATCCGTTCGTGGATGTGGTGAATGCGACGGGGTATGCGGCGAAGATTCTGGGGGCGGATGGGGTGGGGTATGGTTTATTTGGGGCGGCGGTTGGGGTAAAATCGTTCCGCCTTGCTAGACAAACACGGAATACCATGATTTCGGTGTCAGCCTAGGCAAGATATTTCAGTATTTCGGACCTGTCTAACAAGGAGGATATGTGGAGTTTTCTCGCCAGAAGCAATTAGATGAGGTTTCCGCTGCAAGGAATGAGCATGATGGAACTCAAGCACTACTCTCCACGGCAAAGCGAGTGCAAACAAGCCAGTGGAGTCACCTAGAGGGTCTTTACGACGAGGTAGACAAACTGACAAAAGGTAAGTCCTTGATGCCCACCTCAGATTTACTCGTAGAATCAATCAATAGCTTGATCACGGATACGAAGGATCTCGTATATAGAGATACATATCTAGAACGAATTAAGCTTTTTGTTCCTGCGGGCGACAATCCGATGTACCCCGACGCGTTGATTTCCCTACGGGTTCTAAAGCAAACGCTGGAGCGCTTTGGCGCCTTACTTAGAGATGAAATAAGCAAACACGAAACGGTCGGAGCGCAATTGGACACCATCTATGCTGCGTTGCAGATTGCGCAGGCGGACGAATCGGAATTTTATGCAGGTAGTGAGACATTGGAGGAGGATGACGAAGAATCGGCTGAGGGTATTTCCGCACAGGAGTCGAACGATACCGCCGAGAACGAAGATACGGAAGACGCCGATGAATCGGAAGAAGACGATGAAGATCAGTATGAGGAGGACACTGACGAGAATCAGCAATATTATGAGTTTGTAACGGGTAGCCGAATCCGCACATGGCTCGGCAAGCCGGTGTCCGAGGAGTGGTTAAGATACGAGCACGAGCACCATTGCTTCAACTTTAGAAGACTTGATTCTACAGGCGTGCCACGATATCTTCCGCCCAACGAGGGCATAACTTTTCTCAAGGTTCCCAATGCCGGACAGTAACCTACTATATCCTCATTTAAAACAGTTAGAAGTCGACTTCGTTATTCCTCTCTTACGTAACGACCTACCACTCTGCATTGATCCTTTTCTACTATATAAAAGCCGAGATCCAGCTTTTCGGCTTTTACATGAGCAACTTATTAGCCACTTCAGAGCCGGCATGACCGCCCTTGCATACGGCAAAGAGACGTTAGCTGAATACATACTTACGTTTCCTGAAGTGGCCGCCGTAGGCTTTGGTTATGGAACTAGCAATAAGCGGGGATCAGGCCTTGGCAAGGTTCTACGGAAACTGTTGATTGACACGTTACGAGCATCACCAGCCATCCTTAATCGTCAAATACGTCACGTAGAAGAAATGCAACTAATCTCTCCTGGAATCGGTCCAGACCGGGTTGGAGATATCGCCTCAAATATCATCAAAGACTTCTTAATCACTTACACCCAACGTCAATGCTTGATCCACAATATCCCTCTACACGGTAATCTTCCGGTTGAGCATGTTTATGACGAGAAAGAGCGAGAATGGCGGGATGGCTACTACGATTTTCCGATCAACCCGCATGATGGTGGACCCGTCCTACTAGTGCCACGTCGTATAGTACGCAATCTCCCTTGGATCAATTACGACAATTTTGTTCGCACTGAGTTCAGACTATATCTTGCTGCAAAGAGGGGTAAGGCCGGGCGCATTGATGTTTTGCCAAGTAAAACTGAGGTGACCACAACTAGTCGCGTTGAAACTGCAATCATTGATAATTATGTAAAGCAGCGCGAGGAGCAAGCCGCCGAAGCTCAGCCATTCATACCTTCTACTAGCAATGAAGTCATTGCGACTGGCGACTCTTTGAAGAAGCGGCTTACGACTACACCGGTAGGTCATGCCTCTGCGAGCGCCTATCAACAGCTTGTGCTTGATATATTCAATTTTGCACTTTGCCCGGATCTGATGACGGTCAAATGGAAGTAAGAACTCTAGATGGAACAGAAAGACGAGACATAATCTTTACAAACGATTCAGACAGCACATTTTTGAGTTATGTTCGCATTACCCACGACGCGTTAACAATAATGATTGAAGTGAAAAATGTTTCCGATCTCGCAGTGACTGCGGTAAACCAGTGTGCCACGTATCTTGGAGACCGCATCGGGCGCTTTGGTCTGCTCGTAACGCGCCATCCGCCGACTGAAAACCTGTTACGAAAACAAATCTCAGTGTTCAATGATTCACACCCACGTAAGGTCCTTCTCATCTTCTCTGATACCGATTTAGCAGATTTAATAGACACTCGCCTGACAAACCGGTCTCCTATTGCGTGGCTGCAGAAGCGCTACCGTGACTTTCGTACAAGGGTGCAGTGAACATTCGCCGAAGCTTTCAGGTGTACTTCCGTGTTATTTACAGCGGTTCAAGGAAGAAGGGGGCGGCGTTCTTTCTTAGCTCGGCGAGGGGGTAGAAGGTGCCTCGCCAGGTGACGCCTCCCTGGTGGAGGGTGACGATCATCGAGCGCAGGAGTGCGTAGATGTAGGCCGAGGCGGCGAAGGGGGCGAGCAGGACGTTCGAGGGGGAGAGGCCGGAGGGGCGGCTCATGAGGGTATAGCCGAGGGCCATCGAGGCGAGGGTGACGGCGGCGGGGATCGTCAGGGGCCAGAACCAGAGGGCGACAAAGGGCAGGACGTTGAAGAGGGCGAGCCAGGCGCAGGCTCCCAGCAGAAGCGAGGGGTGGAAGCGGAAGGCGGAGAAGATGTTCTTCGTCATGACGTGGATGAGGCCGGCGGTGCCGGAGGCCCAGTGGATCGAGACGAGGTTGCGGCCGAAGGCGATGCGCTGGCGGAGGTGGGCGGCCTTGACGCGGCGGCCGAGGCCGAGGTCTTCGATGATCTCCATGCGGAGGGCGTGGAAGCCTCCGATGCGCTGGTAGGCGGAGGTGCGGATGAGGTTGAAGGCTCCGATGCCGATGGCGTCGCGGGCGCGGGGGTTGGCGATGCGCCAGGGGCGGGCGGCCCAGAGGGCGAAGATCTGGAAGAAGGCGAGGAGGGCGGCCTCGTCCCAGCGGCGGATGAGGGTGGTGGGGGGGAGGACGAGGTGGTCGGCGCGGGTGAGGACGGCGTGGGCGAGGGCGCGGCGGAGGGCGTCGGGGCGGAAGAGGACGTCGGCGTCGGTGAAGAGGAGGAAGTCGGGGGGATGGGGGCCGGCGAGGGCGTGGTCGGCGGCGAAGGCCATGGCGTGGGTTTTGCCGAGCCAGCCGGGAGGGAGTTGGGTGATGTGGAGGGCTTCGAGGCGGGGGGGCTGGGTTTGGGTGTGGGCTATGGCGTTGAGGACGGCGCCGGTTTGGTCGGTGCTGCGGTCGTTGATGGCGAGGATGCGGAGGTGGGGGTAGTCCTGGGCTAGGAGGGAGTGGAGGCAGGCGGGGAGGCCGGCCTGCTCGTTGCAGGCGGGGACTATGACGGTGAGGCGAGGGGAGTTGGGTGGGGTAAGGTCGTGCTCGGGGAGGGCAAGGTTGGGGATGGAAGGCAGGCCGCGGAGGGCGGCGAGAGAACGGGAAGCCCAGGTGAGGGCGATGAGCCAGGCTGTGATCTTGAGGGTCAGGTGCACGGGCGGCTCATTGCTTGCGGGGTCGCTTCCCTGCCCCGGGCACGCGCGGGTGGTGAAGGCGATGTGTGCGCTTCACCACCGTTGCGGCGAACGGCTATTTGTTGAGGATGAGGGGCATTTCGACCAGGTGCTGGCCGATGAACCAGGACTGCGATTCGTTGGGGCGGAGGATGTCAGAGACGGCGAGGTCGTTGGTGCCGTCATCGCCTGCATCGTCGGCGGCGTCTGCAATTTTCTTGCAGAGCTTCATGACGATCTCGTGGGCTTCGAGCAGGCGGGAGATCTGGACGGGGACTTCTTCCTTGCCCATGGGGGGAAGAGGGATCTTGGTGAGCTTGGCGGCGTCTCCGCCCATGGCGATCGAGAGTCCGCCGAGCATCTGGATGCGCTCGCCGATTTTGTCCGCGAGCTTGGCCTGCTTCTCGTAGTGGGCGTCGAAGAGGAGGTGGAGCTGGTAGAAGGTGGGGCCGGAGACCTGCCAGTGGTGCTTCTTGTACATGTCGCGGAGAGTGATGGTGTCGGCCAGCAGCTCGTTCAGCAGGGCGCACATCTCGCCGCGAACTTTGGCATCGAGGAAGTGGGGCATGTCCTCGATGACGGTACCGAATTCCTGAATTTCGTGTGCCTGCGCGTGCCAGTGGGGAGCGATGTCCTGCTTCGCGCGTTTTTCCGTTGCAACTGCCATTTGTTTCACCTCAAGGGCTTGGATGCGAAAGGGATTGCCGGGGTGTCCACGAGGTCCAGGCAATCCCTTCCATGCGCGGGAGGATTTAGCGTTTGGCGGTGGTGTCGCAGTTTTGCTGGCTCTTGTCGTCGCCGGCTCCCTTGATGGCGACGTCGGGGGTGACGGACATGCCGGGGCGAAGGGCGTAGTCGCCGTTCTCCTGCGGGAGGTTGGTGAAGTCGATGCGGACGGGGATGCGCTGGACAACCTTGACGTAGTTGCCGGTGGCGTTTTCTGGCGGGAAGAGGGAGAGCTTGGAGCCGGTGGCTCCTCCGATCTGCGAGACCTGGCCGGAGAACTTGCGGCCGCCGAGGGCGTCGACCTTCATCTGGACCTGTTCGCAGCGATGCATCTTGGCCAGCTGCGTTTCCTTGAAGTTGGCGGTAACCCAGAGGCCCTGGAGCGGGACGATGCTCATCAGATCCTGGCCGACGGAGAGGTTAGCGCCGATGTCGACGTTCTTTTTGTTGACGATGCCGGTGGTAGGCGCCATGACGCGGGTGTAGGAGAGGTTGAGGAGAGCCTGATCAACCTGAGCCTGGGCCTGCTTGACGGAGGCCAGGGCCGCGTTGGCGCGGGCGCGCTGGATCTCGACCTGCTGAGGACCGGTTTTGGCAGCTTGCGCGGCCTGGTTGCGGGAGGTTTCGAGGCGCTGCTGGGCCTGGGTGATGGCGGACTGCGAGGCGACGAGGGTGTTTTCGGCCTCGATAACGCTGGCGTTGGCGGAGGTGGCCGAGGCGATGGCGGCATCGTACTGCTGGCGGCTGATGACGTCTTTTTCGACCAGTGGGGTGTAACGCTCGACGTCCTTGGTGGCCTTGATGGCGTTGGCCTTGGCCTCGTCGACGCGAGCGGCGGCGGCAGCGGCCTGCTGCTGGGCCTGGGTGACGCTCGATCCGGAGGTGCGGACGTCGACGCCGGAGTTCTGGAGCGTGGTGGAGGTGTTGACCGAGGTTACGGGCACGTTGACGTTGGCCTGGGTGTACTGGGCCTGGGCGTTGGCGAGGGCGGCCTGGGCCTGCTCCAGCGCAACCTGGGAGTCCTTGGGATCGATCTCGACGAGCAGATCACCCTGCTTCACCTGGGTATTGTCCTCGACGTAGACGTGGGTGACGTGACCGGTGACGCGCGAGCTGACGGAGTAGATATCGCCATCGACCTGGGCGTCGTCGGTGTCTTCTGAAAAGGTGGAGCGCCAATACCAGAAGCCGGCTCCGACGAGCAGCAGGAGAACGACGGCGATGATGAGCAGGCGGCGACCGGTTTTTTTTGCGGGCGGCTCGGGCTTGTCTTCTGGTTTGTCTTGCGGCTTGTCTGCGGGCTGGCTGGCGTTGGGCGGTGGTCCAGCGGCCTGGGCGCCGGCCTCGTTGCCGGTCAGGGGCGCACTCAGGCCGCCGGGCTGGATCTGGACGGTTCCGGTAATTTGGGCGGTTTGAGTTCCGCCTGGAGATGTCTGATCTTGATCTGGCACGGTTACTTGCCTCCGAGATAGTCTTTGTAGTTGGTCTGGGCGACGCCTAGCGCACGCGCTAAGGAAAGCTTCGCGACGTTGTGCTGGTAGAGCGCGCTGATGTACTGGTCGTTGGCCTGCTCAAAAGTGGTCTGAGCCTGCGAGACGGGAAGGTTGTCGGCGACGCCGGCGCGGAAGCGCTGCTGGGCTTCGCTGAGGGCTTCGGTGGCAAGGTCGACGTTGGAGCGCGCAGCGTCGACCAGCTTGGCGGCGGACTGGATGTCAAGGATATTCGAGCGGATGTCGGCGTTGACCTGCTGGGCGGCGTCTGAGAGGCGGGCCTCAGACTGGGCGAGAGAGGCAGCAGCAACCTGCTTCTCACCGCGAAAGCGATAGACCTGCAGGATGGGGACGGAGACCTGGCCGGTGGCGGTGAAGGTGCCGTGGGAGTGGCCGGGGGTCTCACCAATATCGCCGAAGTCGCCGTTGGTGCTGATGACGGGGTACTGGTCGGCGCGGGCGGCTTTCTGCTGCGACCTGGCTCCTTCGACCTGCTGCTCGTCCGCCTGCAAGTCCTTGCGAGTCTTGAGCGCGGCGGTAAAGGCGGCGTCGGGGTCGAGATTGTCGAGCGGCTTATACGGCTCGGTGTCAGTGGTCTGGAACTTCTGGTCGAGCGGCAGGCCGATGGTGCGGGCGAGGGTGATCTTGTCCTTGGCGAGCTGGTTGGCGGTGGAGATGAGGGTCTGCTGCTCGCTTTGGTAGTCGACCTGGGCGCGAAGAACGTCGAGGCGAGGGCTGGTTCCGGCTTCGTGGGCGGCGACGGCCTGGTCGAAGGTGAGCTTGGCGGTTTTGAGGGCGGCATTGACGGCCTCAATGCGCGCGCCGTCGGCGACGCAGACCAGGTAGGCGTTGCCAACGGTGAGGACGACGAGGTTGCGGGCGTCTTCAGCGCTGAGTTTGGCGGCGGTGAAGTTGTGGCGGGAGGCTATGTAGGACTGCAGGGAGTTGATATTGAGGAGATTTTGGGTGAGGAAGGCGCGGAAGTCGACAACCTGGAAGGGACCGATGGTGGCGGGGATGCCGGAAAACTTGAGGCCGTAGGCGGCGAGATCGATTTTTTCGACCTCAATGGTGGCTCCGGCAGTGATGGTGGGCAGGAGGGTCTGAAGCTGCTGGAGGCGCTGGCCGTTGGCGCTCTCGACCGAACTGGCCTGGAGGATGAGGCCGAGGTTCTGACGCAGGCCGCGGGCGATGGCATCTTCAAGGGTGAGATCGAGAACTGTGCCGGTGTTGGTACCGGTGACGATGGAACCCTGAAACGATTGCTGGCTGCTTTGCGCGCCATTCGAGCCGGTGGCGTTATAGAGGTTGTTCTGGCCGCTGCCGATGGCGTTGGCATTGATAACAGCGGGATCGCTGCTGGTGGTGGTGGACCCGGTGCTTTGGGCGGAGGAGCCAGCCTGCGAGGTCTGCGTGGTTGTCTGGGCAGACGTACGAGAAACGGCGAGGCAGGAGGAGATGGCGGCCAGAGCGGCGGCACTCTTGCGAAAGCGGCTCCACCTGAAACGGCTGGTGAGCTTCGGTGCGTGCGCTCCTTGATTTTGACCCATAGTCCTAATGGTAAACGTACCCTCCTGAGGGAGATAGAGGCGTGCGCAGCTTTTGGCGCAGAAATCGGCGAGGGTTAGACTTTGAAGTCAAACGCAACGGCCTGGGTTTCGATCCGGCATGCAAGTGGACGTTCGCTGCAAGTCTGATGCACGGGATCGGCGAGGATGTTCATTTCTTTCCTGCGTTTTGCGGGAAGGTTCGGCGGATGCGAGGCGGACGAGCGCCCGCAGGTTAGCGATACACTGCTCGGAGAACGGCGCGGATGCGTGGGGGCAAAGGAGCGGCATGGCGGAAGAGATAGGGGTGGGGATCATCGGCTTCGGGCTCGCGACGCGAGTGTTTCATGCGCCGTTTGTGACCGCGGTGCCGGGGCTGCAGCTGACGGCGATCATGCAGCGGACGGGGGATGAGGCGGCGAAGGCCTATCCGGCGGCGAAGATTGCGCGGTCGGTGGAGGAGCTGCTGGGCGATGCGGCGATCCGGCTGGTGGTGGTCGCGACGCCGAACGAGACGCACTTTGCGCTGGCGAAACAGGCGCTTGAGGCGGGCAAGCATGTGGTGATCGACAAGCCGTTTGCGACGTCGAGCGCGGAGGCAGGCGAACTGCTGGAGCTGGCAAAGCAGAAGGGGGTGCGGGTGTGTCCGTTCCACAACCGGCGGTGGGATGGGGATTTTCTGACGGTGAAGAAGATCTTGGCGGAGGGGTCGCTGGGGCGGGTGGTGACGTTTGAGTCGCACTTCGACCGCTATCGGCCGATCTTGCGCGAAGGCACGTGGAAGGAGGCAGGCGGCGCGGCGAACGGGCTGCTGATGGACCTGGGGCCGCACCTGGTCGACCAGGCGGTGGCGCTGTTCGGGATGCCGAAGACGGTGACGGCCAGCGTGCGGACGGACCGGGATAATACGCGGATTGAGGATGCGTTTGACATTCGGCTGGGATATGACGGGCTGCTGGCGTGGTGCCGATCGAGCATGCTGGCGTGCGACAACTCGTCTCGGTTTCTGCTGCATGGGACGGCGGGAAGTTTTCGCAAGGAGGGGCTCGACCCGCAGGAGCCGCGGATTGTGGCGGGGGCGAAGGTGCCGCCGATGGGCGATGCGGTGAAGTGGCTGGAGGAGGATGAGTCGATGCGGGGGACGTTGACGGTGGCGCCGAACCTGGCCGATCCGACGACGCTGGTGCGAACCAGGGTGCGGACGGAGATGGGGGATTACCGCTGCTTTTATGCCAATGTGCGGGACGCGGTGAGTGGGCAGGCGGAGCTGGTGGTGCCGTCTGAGGAGGGGTTCAAGGTGGTGCGGCTGCTGGAGCTGGCTCGGCAGAGCTCAAGCGAGGGGCGGACGGTGACGGTTTAGGTGTTTGTGACTTTTTGCGGCTGCTGTTTCCGCGACGGCCTCATCCATCGGTACCCCATCTTCAGGTAGCCGTCCACGTTGTCCAAGCGTCACTAACGATTTGTTAGAGATTCGGCATTTCAGGCATCGTATGCGGTGCATGGATAATTTGTTTTGGGTGAGGAGTCCGCAACCGCGATGTCTGAGGGAGTTACGTCGAATGCCCTGCCCCAGGGCTTTCTTTGGGGAGCAGTGAAGGCCGGGATCAAGGCGAGCGGGAAGCTGGACTTGGCGGTGGCGGCGGCTCCGCTGGGCTCGCATGCCGCGGCTCTGTTTACGCGCAACCAGGTCGTGGCGGCTCCCGTGGTGGTGGGGCGGCGGCACCTGGCGGCGACCGGCGGGCGGGTGACGGCGGTGCTGGTGAATGCCGGCAACGCGAACTGCGCGACAGGCGAGCCGGGGGTGCGGGCGTGCGTCGAGACGTGCAAGGCGGCGGCGGAGACGTTTGGGTGCCTGTTCGACGAGGTGTTTCCTTCGTCTACCGGAATCATTGGCGTCCCGCTGCCGGCGGAGAAGATTTCAGCGGCGCTGCCGGCGATGGTTCCGGCGCTGGGCTCGACGAGGGCGCATGCGGAGCTGTTTGCGTCGGCGATCCTGACGACGGACACGCGCATGAAGGTGGCGCAAGCCGAGGTGATGGTGGATGGGGTGGAGGTGCGGCTGTTCGGCGCGGCGAAGGGGGCGGGGATGATTCATCCGCAGCTGGGGCCGGCGGTGGGGTCGGGGCCGGCGGCACATGCGACGATGCTGGTCTATTTATTTACGGACCTGGCGTCCGATCCGGCGGAGCTGCGGGGGCTGCTCGAACCGGCGGCGGAGGGGACGTTCAATTCGATCTCGATCGATGGGGATACGTCGACCAATGACACGGTGCTACTGCTGGCGAGCGGCGTGAGCGGGGTTCGGCTGGACGCGCGGACGCGGCCAGGGTTTGCGGCGGCGCTCGAGGAGGTGTGTGCCTCGCTGGCGTACCAGATTGTGGATGATGGCGAGGGCGTGACGCATGTGGTGCGGCTGGACGTGAGCGGCACGGAGACAGATGCGGCGGCGCGGCAGGTGGCGCGGGCGATTGCGCACAGTCCGCTGAACAAGTGTGCGTGGTCGAGCGCGGACCCGAACTGGGGCAGGCTGCTGGCGGCGGCCGGGTACGCGGGAGTGCCGTTCCAGGTGGAGGAGGTGCGGATCGCGATTGGGGACCAGGTGGTCTTTGAGGGTGGGGTACGGTCGGCGCGGTTCGATAAAGCCGCGGCCCATGCGGTGATGAGCCAGCGGGAGTACGCGATTCATGTGTCGCTGGGGAAGGGTTCGGGGCGCTGCAGCTTTCTAACGTGCGATCTGACGGAGGAGTACGTGCGGATCAATGCGGATTATTCGACGTAGAAGGTGAAAACCGCCGCGCTCCGGGTGTGGGAAGCGCAGCGGCGATGGATCAGTCTGGGTTAGCGGGTGAGGCGGCGGCGGGCCGCTCCGGCGGCTCCAAGGAGGCCGGTGGCCAGGAGCATGAGGCTGCTGGGCTCCGGGGTGACGCTGGTGGGCGGTCCGACTGGGGCGGGCGGCGTGCCGATGGTGGTGGTGCCGGTGGGAAGTGCGTCGCCGGCGTAGGCGAGCATATCGATGCCGGGGTTCACTGTCGACTGTCCGGAATTGTCATCGAGGAACCAGCTGACGGTGTAGGAGGTTCCTACGCTAAGGCCGGAGAGCTGCTGGTACAGGAAGTCGTAGCCTTCGACGGAACCGTCGCACCAGAAAATGGAGCCGGAGTGGGCGTTGGCTCCGCACCCGTATCCGTTTCCGGCGGAGTTCGCCGAGACTTCCCCAATGGCGGAGGTGTCAATGGGCTGGATAGCGCGGCCCCACCCATTTCCGGGAAAGTTCGAGCCGATCGCGGAGGTACTCTGCTCAAAGCCCGGGTCGGAGAGCAGGTTGCTGCTGCCACAGCTCGAGGCAGTGACGCAGACATCGTCGAAGGAGAAAAAGGCCGGTACCTCGCGGAAGGCGAAGGTGACGTATTCAAGGCTGTTGTCTGCGGTGAAGTTTGTGGAGAACTGGGTGTAGGTGTTAAGGATACTGGGGTGGGTTGTGGCGAGATCAAAGATTGCGCCGGTAGGTGCAGTCTGGCTGTGAGCTTGACGGACGGCCAGCGAGGACGCAGCGGCAAGCGAAACAGAGAAGAGGACGAGAGAGTTGAGGCGTACGGGCATGGGATCTCCTTGACGATCTTTCGCGGTCTTTTGCGATTCATGGAACGAATGGGCCCGGGTGATGCAGGAAGTCTACGTACAACTTTTCTAAGTACAAGTAAATCTGTCCCGGGCCTAGGCATCTTCACCTAGAAAGGCCTTACGATCCCGGATCGAGAAAGCCTCTCTGAAGAGCTAAGCGCGAGCGGTGGAAAAAAGTGCTAAAGATTTTTCTACTTCTGCCGATAGGAGGATTGAGACAGGAGATTTCTTGGGCTAAATACTCTTCGAGCAGGCTCCGAGCGTCGGCGCATATGACGTATTCTGCCGCGGCGATTTATGCTTAGCGGGAACGGCTTTTACTCCCCCCGAGCGAATGGATCATTATGGCAATGGTGTTGGATCAACCCGTAGCGCAGACGCAACCCCAAACGCTTGACGCAAGCGCTGATTTTCGCGCCGAGATTTCCGAGTGGCTGGATGCGTTTGATCAGCTGGTTGCCGGCGATCGCGCTCAGGCGGCGACGCTCTTGAGCGCCTTGCGTCAGCATGCCGGCGCGGTGGGCGTTGAGGTTGCGGGCGCGTTGACGACACCTTACCGGAACACGATCGCTCCGGAGGACGAGGTGCCATATCCCGGGGACCGCGGCTTTGAGCGGAGGGTGGAGGCGCTGATTCGTTGGAACGCGATGGCCATGGTGCACTCGCAAAACAAGAAGGATCCGGGGATCGGCGGACACATTTCGACGTACTCGTCGCTGGCGACACTGCTGGAGGTCGGCTACAACCACTTCTTCCGGGCGAGCTATTCCACCCCGGACGGGGGACGTGAGCCAGGAGATTTCGTTTACTTCCAGGGACATGCGTCTCCCGGGGTGTACGCGCGGGCGTTTCTGGAGGGGCGACTGGATGAGGCGCGACTCAAAAACTTCCGCCATGAGCTGCGCGGAGAGCCGGGGCTTTCGAGCTATCCACACCCGTGGCTGATGCCGGATTTCTGGAATTTTCCGACCGTCTCGATGGGCATCGGGCCGCTGAATGCGATCTATCAGGCACGCTTTATGCGGTACCTCGAAAATCGCGGGCTGATCCAGAAGACGGAGCGCAAGGTCTGGGGCTTTCTGGGCGACGGCGAATGCGACGAGGTAGACACGCTGGGGGCGATCTCGCTGGGCGCGCGCGAGGGGCTGGACAATCTGATCTTCGTGGTGAACTGCAATCTGCAGCGGCTGGATGGGCCCGTGCGCGGGAATAAGCGGATTATCGACGAGCTCGAGGGTGATTTCCGGGGTGCGGGCTGGAACGTGATCAAGGTGATCTGGGGGTCGGATTGGGACGACCTGTTTGCGCGCGATAAATCCGGCCTGCTGCTGAAACGGATGGAAGAGTGCGTGGACGGCGACTTCCAGAATTTCAAAGCCAAGGACGGGGCGTACCTGCGCAGGGAGTTCTTCGGCCGCTACGCAGAGCTGCTGGAACTTGTAAAGGACCTCTCCGACCAGGAGCTGGGGATGCTGCACCGGGGCGGGCACGATCCGGTGAAGATTTATAACGCCTACAAACGCGCGATGGAGCACAAGGGCGGCCCAACGGTCATCCTGGCAAAGACGGTCAAGGGATATGGGCTGGGCTCCGCGCAGGCGCGCAATGCGACGCACAGTGAGAAGAAGCTGGCGGATGACGGATTGGCGGCGTTTGTGAAGCGCTTCGATATTCCGATCCCCGAGCAGGCGGCCAAGGACGGAGCGTTCTACCGGCCGGAGGATTCCGCGCCGGAGATGGAGTATCTGCAGGGCCGCCGGCAGGAGCTGGGCGGGTACTTACCCCAGCGTAACGTTCCGGCTCTGGCAGAGCGGGCGCCTGAGTTCAAGGCGCCGGGGCTCGACTTTTTTTCGAGCTGGCTGGCGGGGTCGAAAGGCCGATCGATTTCGACCACGATGGGTTTTGTGAACATGCTGAACGCGCTGATGAAGGACAAGGCGGTGGGCAAGTGGATTGTGCCGATCGTTCCCGACGAGGGACGGACGTTTGGGCTGGAGTCCTCGATCCGGCAGGTTGGCATTTATGCGGCGGAGGGACAAAAGTATGTGCCGCATGACGCGGACATGGTGCTGAGCTACCGCGAAAGCAGGGATGGTCAGATTCTCGAGGAGGGGATTACGGAGGCTGGGTCGATGGCCTCGTTTACCGCGGCCGGGACGGCCTACGCGAACTACGGCGTGCCTTCGATTCCCTTCTATATGTACTACTCGATGTTCGGGTTCCAGCGCATTGGGGACATGGCGTGGGCGTTCGCGGATTCGCGCGGCAAGGGCTTCCTGATGGGCGGGACCGCTGGCCGAACGACGATGCTGGGCGAGGGACTGCAGCATCAGGACGGCCACTCGATCGTGCTGTCGAGCACGGTGCCGACTTGCAAGACGTACGATCCGGCATTTGTGTATGAGCTGGCCGTGGTGGTGCAGGACGGGATTCGCCGGATGTATGAGGTCGGCGAAGAGACGTTTTATTACATCACCATGTACAACGAGGATTATCCGCAGCCAGAGATCCCGGAGGGCGCGGAGACGCGGGAGGCGATCGCGGAAGGCATTGTGCGCGGGATGTACAAGCTCAAGGCTGCCGCATCTGAGGCGACGGTTCAGCTGTTTGGTTCGGGGCCGATCTTGAACGAGGTTCTGCGGGCGCAGACGATGCTGGTGGAAAAGTACAGCGTGCAGGCGGATGTGTGGTCGGTGACGAGCTATACGGAAGTCAGGCGGGATGCGCTGGCGGTCGAGCGCTGGAACCGGCTGCATCCAGCCGAGCCCGAGCGGCGCAGCTACCTGGCGACGAAGCTGGACGGGAGCAAGGGGCCGATCATCGCGGCAAGCGATTACATGAAGAGCCTGCCGGACGGCTTGTCGCCGTGGCTTGGGTCGCGGCTGGTTTCGTTGGGGACGGATGGTTTTGGGCGAAGCGATAACCGCGAGCATTTGCGGCGGCACTTTGAGGTTTCGGCGGAGGCGATTGTGGGAGCGGTACTTTCCCGGCTGGCGCGCGATGGCAGCTTTGCCGCGGAGGATGCGCAAAAGGCGCTGGCGGAGTTGGGCCTGGATGTGGAGGCGCTCGATCCGGCGCGGGCCTGACCTCCTACGATGAGTGCTTCGAAAGCTTACGAGAATCCTCTGCTTGGCCATGCACGCATGCGCGCAATGTTTCGCGCGCTGGTTGAGACACGCGCCTTGAGCGCGCAGGCAGGAAAAAAGCGAGGTGTGCCGGCAAAGCTGGAGGCTTGCTGGGTTGGAACGGCGATCGATTTGCGGGCGGGAGACGTGGCACGTGGCGTGCTGACGGGAGCGTATAGCTCGTTTATCCGGGCCGTTGGGGCGAGAAAGACGGATCGTGCGGCGACCAGGGCGGAGTTCAGGCGGGCTGCTGAGCAAGCAGCCGCGGCGAAGCCATTTGCGGGTACGGCTAGCGACGCAATGTGCTGCGCGATCGGGCAGGCGATGGCGTTGGAAGCGGCTGACGAAAAGCATGTGGTGGTGGCGTATGCCGGAGTGGATGAGTTGTCGGCTGCGGAGTGGAAGCGGGTGCTTGCGGTGGCGAACGAGGGGGCGCTGCCGCTGGTCGTGGTGGCGGTTCCTCCAATTCGGACTGCGGTGGTTGTGGATGTTTCGGAGGTCGCGGGGAAGGTTGCGGGGGCCAGGATTCCGGTGGTTCCGGTGGACGCGGGGGATGCGGTGGCGCTCTACCGCGTGATGCAGGAGACTTGCGTTCGGGCGCGGGCGGACGGCGGGGTGGCGGTGATCGAGTGTGTGCGGTTTGGCACAGACCCGGTGAGATTGCTGGGCGACCAGTTGAGAAAGAAAGGCATTTGCACGGAGGGTTGGATCGGCAAAGTGGAAGAGGGTGCGCGGGCTCTGCAACTGTCGTTGTAGGGCTTCATCGAGAGTTTGGAAGGCGTGCGGAGGTACACTCTAGAGGTGTCCGCGGGCGAAGGTGCGAGGCAGTTAAGTGGTTGAGGTGCTTGTGGATAGACGGTTCTGGATTCATTTTGCGGGTGTATGTGCTCTGTGGATGGGATCGCTTCGAGCGCAGACGCCTGCAACGCCTGCTCCGACGCCGGGGGATGCGACCCAGATGCCGTCGATGCCTGGGTATATTCAGCCCGGGCCGGCTCCGGCGCAGATTGCGACCCCGGTTCCGGCGGGACAGCCGGGGGTGGTGCCCGCTGCGCCTACGCCGGCGGCGCCGTATGTGGCGATGCCGCCTTATGTTCCGTATGGCGTTCCGGACGAGTTTCGCAGGAAGGACAACGACGGAGCGGTGTATGTTCCGCTCGACAGCTGGATTTATCCCGAGATGACCCGGCTCTACTCGCTGGGGTACGTGGATACGATGTTTCTGGGCATGCGGCCGTGGACGCGCAAGAGCCTGCTGCATATGCTCGTGGAGTCGGAGGATGACATTGTGCACTCGAACAGTGAGGAGGCACAGGAGATCCTGGCGGCTGTGATGCGGGAGCTAAAATCCGAGGACACGGAGAACGGGCTGAGGACGCGCGGGCTGGTGTATGGGGCGGAGTCCGAGTATGCGCGGGTGATGCCGATCACGGGCGAGACGCTGCGGGACAGCTACCACCTGGGGCAGACGCTGGCGAACGACTACGGGCGGCCCTATCAGCCGGGGTTCAACCTGATCGCGGGTGCCTCGACGATCGAGGAATTTGGCCGGTTTTCGCTGTTTGTGCGCGGGGAGTATCAGCATGCGCCGTCCGCGACGGGTTACTCGCAGGCGCTTTCGTCACAACTGTCGAACCTGGATGAGATTCCTTATACGGGCTTCAACCTGAACCAGGCAACGATTCCCACAGGGCCGATCGGGGTGCAGAACCCGTTTCGGCTGGTGGAGGCGACGCTCTCGGTGCATCTGGCGGGGCATGAGTTCTCGGGGGGCAAGTCGGATGCGTGGCTGGGGCCTGGGCAGGGGGGTGCGGTAGCGTGGAGCAACAACGCCGAAAACATCTATTCGTTTCGGATCAATCGGGTGGAGCCGCTGCAGATACCGCTGCTCTCGCGCGTTCTGGGACCGGTACGGTATGACTTTTTCTATGGCAGCCTGAAGGGGCATACGGACCCGAACGACGACTGGGTTCACGCGGAGATGATCTCGTTTCGGCCAACGAAGAACTTCGAATTTGGCTTTGAGCGCACGATCATCTTCGGAGGCAAGGGTCACGAGCCGGTGACGCTGCACAATTTCTTGTACGGCTTCTTTGATGGAGGGGATTCGAACGGGACGCAGAAGTACTCGCGGACTGATCCCGGGGCGCGGTTCAGTGCCTTCAACTTCTCTTACCGGCTGCCGTTTATCCAGAAGTACGCGACGCTCTACGTCGATTCGATTGCGCATGATGACGTGACGCCGATCAGTGCGCCAAGGCGCGCGGCCTACCGCACGGGGGTGGATGTATCGCAAGTGCCGGGACTCCGCAAGCTGGAGTTTCGGGCAGAGGGGGTGACGACCGACCCAGGCGTCGCTCGAAGCTATGCGGGGCAGTTCAATTATTTTGAGATTGTGCAGCTTCAGGGGTATACGAACAAGGGCTACATCCTGGGGGACTGGATTGGCCGGGAGGCCAAGGGTGGACAGGCGTGGTTCACCTATCATCTGTCCGGCAACGAGTGGATCCAGGCCGAATATCTGAACAAGAAGAACGAAAAAGATTTCATCCTGGGCGGCACGACGCAAAACCAATGGAAGGCGCAGGTGGTGAAGCGTTTTGCGCACGATGACGTGGAGTTGAATGCTTGGTTTCAGTACGAGCGGTGGAAGGCACCAATCTACCTGCCAGGTATGCAGACGAACACGACTACGGCCGTGCAGGTTACGTTTTTCCCGGGGTTGAAGAGCAGAAATTTTCGGTAAGTCTGCGAGGAACAGTTTCAGCCGGAGTCTGCTACATCAGGTGGACTGCGTCCACGTCCACAATCATCTGCCGCCGCGGGATGCCGGCGTCCGCCGCAAAAGCCATCGCGCCCCGCAGAGCCTCTCCTAAAGCAGCTCGCCGCTCCGCCCGTAGGATCAGGTGAAACCGGTAGATTCGCTTGATCTTGACGATCGGCGCTGCCGCCGGCCCCAGCACCCGCACCCCCGCCGGCCGGGCTCGCTCAAACCACCGGCCTATCTCGGCCGCCCACCCGGCCGCCTCTTCCAAACGCTCGCTCTGCAGAATCACGTTCGCTATGACGGCAAATGGCGGGTAGTGCAGACTTCGCCGAAACTGCATTTCTCTGGCCACAAAGCCCGTGTAGTCATGCCGAGCCGCGAATTTCACCGCATAGTGATCCATATGGTAGCTCTGCACCAGCACCTTGCCGGGCAGCTCCCCCCGCCCGGCGCGCCCCGAGACCTGCGTCAGCAGCTGAAAGACCCGCTCCGCCGCCCGGAAATCCGGCATGCCCAGCGCATAATCCGCACCTACCACCCCGACCAGCGTCACCCCGTGGATGTCATGACCTTTGGCGATCATCTGCGTGCCGACCAGCAGGTTGATTTCGCCCGCATAGAGACGAGCCAGCAGACGCTGCATGTCGTGCCGCCCACGGGTTGTGTCGCGATCCATGCGCCCGATGCGGGCTTCCGGAAACAGCTCTCGCAGCTTCTCCTCGCCCTGCTGCGATCCTGCGCCCAGGAAGTAGAGGTGCTCACTTGAGCACTTCGGGCAGTGCTTCGGCACCACCCGCCGAAAGCCGCAATAGTGGCACTCCAGCCGCTGCCCCGCCTCGGCGCGCCCATCGTGCGCTGCGTCCACTGGCTTGTGATAGGTCATTGCGATGGCGCAGTTCTCGCATTCGACTTTCTCTCCGCAGCTTCGGCAGATGACTGTGAACGAGTACCCGCGCCGGTTCAGCAGCAGGATCACCTGCTCGCCGCGGTCGAGCGCCGCCTGCGTCTCCTCCACCAGGCGCCGACTGAAGATCTCCTCCTTGCCGACGGCCTGGAACTCCGCCCGCATGTCGATCAGCTCCACCGCCGGCAGCGCCCGGCCCATCACCCTCCCGCGCATCTCGACCAGCGCGTAGCGGCCCCGCTCGGCGTTGGCCCAGCTTTCGAGCGACGGGGTGGCCGACCCCAGCACCACCACGCACCCATGCAGCTTAGCCCGCATCACGGCGACGTCCCGCCCGTGATAGCGCGGCGTCTCCTCCTGTTTGTACGAGCCGTCGTGCTCTTCATCCACGATGACCAGCCCCAGCCGCGCAATGGGCGCGAATACCGCAGAACGCGTCCCCACGACGACCCGCGCCTCGCCCCGCCGGATGCGGTGCCACTGCTCGGCGCGTTCGTCCGGCGTGAGGCCCGAGTGCAAGAGCGCGACCTCACTGCCAAACGCCGCCACCATCTGCCCGGCCATCGCCGGCGTCAACCCGATCTCCGGCACCAGCAAGAGCGAGCTCATTCCCGCATCGAGCACCCGGCGCATCGCGGCGAAGTACACCGCCGTCTTGCCGGAACCCGTGACCCCATAGAGCAGGTGGGGCCGGAAGCCTCCCTTGGCCACCGCCGCCGCGAGCGTTCCGACGACCTCCATCTGCTCCTCATTCAAGGCATGTTCATGGGCGTGCTTTTTTCCGCGCGCGCTGATCCCACCCAACGCAAACTCCTCGGCCTCTTCCTCGACGCGCATCAAGCCGCGCCTGACCAGCGAGGCCACACTCGACTCCGGCGCTCCCCGGCGCCGCAGCCGCTCCTTGAGCTCCGCCATACCCAGCCGCCCGCCCACCGCGGCCAGCTCCGCCAGCACGGCCAGCTGGTTGTCATTGAGCGCCGGAAGCCGTCGCGCGCCGGCGGCCTCGACCGGCTCGAGCGCCACCGCCACCTTGACTACACGGCGCGCGTCGCGTTCCTCCGCCAGCGCCTCCCGCACCAGCCACTTCTTCTTGACCATGCCTTCGAGCAGCCCGCGTCCCGCGCCAGTCGCCGACCGCAGCGCTCCGGCCTTGGCGGTCTCGCCGCTCTCCAGGTAGTTCAGCACGGCATACTCCCGGTTTTGCTCCTCCGGCGTCAGGCGCGAGCGCCGCGATGCACCCTTTGCCGCCCCCTCATACAGCACTCGCCGCCCAGCCTCGCCGATCCGGTACACAAACTGGCGCCGCACCTCGGCCGAAAGCGGCAGCATTCCACGCAGCACCTCGCCCACGGGCGCGCAGTAGTACCCGGCGATCCAGCGCGCCAGCTCCATCTGCTCCTCGCCGAGCAGCGAGCCGTGATCTATCACCGCCTGCACCGGCTTGGCCTCCACCCCTTCAGGCAGCGCGTCGTCGTGCACCCGCGTAACCACGCCCATCAGCCGCTGCCCGCTGAACGGCACGAGGACGCGCGCCCCCACCGCCGGCACCTCCCCGTTGACCGCGTAGGTGAATGTCCGGTCGAGCGGGACCGGCAGCGCGACATCGCAAAAGGCAGGCACATCTTCCACGTTACCGCAGCGACATGGCTTAGCTCCGGGTGCCTCCGTCGCACGCGTTCTGATGCGAGTGGGGTGCGGCTCTACGCGTGCCTGAGTGATTGCGATTTCGCTTCCTCCTATATCCTCATCCGTGGAGGCACTGCCAGCCGTGAAGTTCCCCGCACTCCTGCTGCTCGCGCTCGCAACCGCGGCAAGCCCCGCGCAAGGCACCGCAACACCGGCCGCAATCAAAGACGAGCCGATCACGCTTCCTCCGGTTGTCTACCCCGATGAAGCTCGGCAGGCGCGCATCGAAGGCACCGTCCCGCTTCAGGTCAACGTCGATTCGAGCGGCCATGTCAGCTCCGTGCAGGCTTTAGGCGGGCCTGTGCTGCTTCGCCAGGCAGCCATCGACGCCTACTCCCATGCCGTCTATCCGCCGCTGATTACCAACGGCCGACCCAGCCCTGCAATCATTACGACGTCGGTCAACTTTTCACTCAAAGAGCTTCCTCCCGACACCGACCTGCTCGTCGACCGCGACTTTGAGCCGCTCCACGCGCGCTGTCAGCGGGCCTCGCTCGACCGCACAGCAGACGCGCTCGAGCTTTGCCGCCAGACGGTGCAGAGTGCCGAGCGCTTCTCGCCGACCGCGCAGCTTGAGGTTCGCGCCACGGCACTCAACGACCTGGTCCTGCTGCTGATCGTCGACGGTAAACGCTCGACTCACCTTCCGGAGGCCGGCCTCTACGCTGACCGCGCGGTCGACCTGGTGACCGAGTCCGGTCGCTCACTGCCGCACACGCAGGCCGTTGCCATCGCGTATATCACGCGCGCCGAGGTCCGCTCGCTTGCGGGAAATCTGAAGGGCTCGGCGACCGACTGCGCCGAAGCCGAAGAGGTGCTCGCCACGCTGCTTGCCGACCAGGCCAAGGACGTGAAGGACAGTGACCGGGCGGGTAACCTGCGGGTTCAGCTTCGCGACACCTATCTGCTCCACGCCATCGTTCTTCAGCGTGCTGGCAAGAATAAAGAAGCACAGGGTCTTCGCGATCGGGCGGCTGTGCTCTAGCGAAGTACTGGAAGCTACAGGGAAGAAGCGGGAACAAGTACGGAGATTCTAGCCTCGCCAAAATGACGACTTTAGTGAGCTAGCTGCCTAGATAACTGAGTGAGTTAGCCGCATAGAAGAGTAATTCGTAAGTGAGTTACGTAGCACTGAGGAGTGTTGCTCTGAAGAACCTGGATGCACGACCACAGCGTCATATAGCTGCCCTCGATGGCCTTCGCGGTGTCGCTATTCTGATGGTGATCAGCATTCACTTTCTTTATACAAATGTGATCCCGGCGGCCCCGCCGGTCTGGCTTTCCGTGTTTCATATCTTGCAGTTTGGCTGGATGGGCGTGGACCTGTTTTTTGTTCTTTCCGGCTTTCTAATTACCGGCATTCTGCTGGATACGCGCGCGTCGGGAAACTACTTTCGTTCCTTCTATTCTCGTCGTTCGCTGCGCATCTTTCCTTTGTATTACCTGGTGGTTGGGGTGTATCTCCTTTCGCTGCCGCTGCAGGCGAAGATTCCTGCACTGGCCGCAAATCTTCCTGATCGACGTATCGGTCTTTCTTATCTCGTGTATCTGAATAATTGGTATGTTCCCATTCTCCACCGATCGGGGGGCACGATCGGTTACTTCTGGTCGCTGGCGGTGGAGGAACAGTTTTACCTGCTCTGGCCGTTTCTGGTCTTCCGCCTGCCGCAACGGGCTTTCGTGCGCTTGTGCGTGGCGCTTTGCGTGTTCCTGCCGCTGCTTCGTCTGCTCTTTGATCCTCATCCGTCCTGGCCCGCGTCCGACTTCGTGTTTATGAACACAACGACGCGCATGGACTCGTTGGTGTGGGGCGCGCTCGCTGCCATGCTGGTGAGATTCCCGGGTCGCTTTGCGCGGCTGCGTCCGCTGCTGCCGTGGACTGCCGCCGCCTGCGGCATAGCGATGCTGGTGATTTCCTTTCCCCTGCATGAGCTTTACAGCCGCAAGTTCTACACGCAGTCGATCGGATACAGCGTTCTGGCAGTCGGCTTTGCGGCGATCCTGCTGATGGCGTATCACTCGGATTCGGTCGACGGCAGGCTTGCACAGCTCCTGCGCTGGCCCCTGCTTACGCAGTTCGGCCGGTACAGCTATGCGATCTACGTCTTTCATTCTTTTTTGTTGCTGGGATTGATCGAGCCGTTCTCCGGACGTGCCTGGTTCTCGCACTCACTGGTTCGTGCCCTGGGCTTGCTGGTTTTGTATAACGCGGCATGCCTCGCGGTTGGGTTCGTCAGTTACCACGTGTATGAAAAACATTTCCTAAAGCTGAAACGGTATTTCGAGCCGGACCGCCGGGATCCAGCGACACTTCCGGAGCCTTGGGCTGGTCCGAGAAGAACGACTCCGGAGATTCTAGCTTCACCAGAGTGAGGGAGTTACCTAGTAAGGTGTGGTTCGTTCTACTACTTAGGCGGCTCCCCCGGCGTCTTTAGGGGGCTTCTTTAGAAAGAACGCAAACGGCGCGCACAAGAGGCATAGAAAGCCGAAATAGCGCAGCACATCCACGTACGCATAGACCTGTGCCTGCGCGTTGACGGCGGTGTTGGTCATCGAGTACGCGCGCAGCGTGGCCGTTCGACCGCCGTAGCCGGCGTGCGGGGAAAGCCTTTGGCCGAGCAACAGCAACTGCTCCCGGACAATCCAGCTTGCTCCCGTGATGTGCCGCACCAGATCGTTGCGATGCGACTGCAGGTGGCGCTGCGCCACGGTGTTTGCGGCGGAGATACCGATCGACCCACCGACGTTGCGCAGGAAGTTGAAGATGCCGCTCGCGTTGCCGGTTCCTTTCTTGCTGATGGTTCCAAGCGCCACCTTGCTGAGCGGCACGAAGATCATGGCCAGGCCGACACCGCTGAGGGCGATGGGCCAGAACTCGGTGTAGGGTGCGATGTCGAGCGTAAGACTGCCTACCCAGAGTCCCGAGATCCCAAGTACGACAAAGCCCAGCGCCGTAATCCAGCGCGCGTCGAACTTCGACACGGCCGCGCCCACAATGAGCGACGCCGCCACCGAGCCGAGCCCGCGCGGCGAGACTGCAAAGCCGCTGGCCGTGGCGCTATAGCCGAGGAGTGTTTGGTAGAAGACCGGCAGAATGGTCGTCAAGCCGTACAGCACCGCGCCGAGGGCAAACACCAGCGCGCAGCCGAGCGCCAGGTTGCGATCGGCGAAGGCGCGCAGATCGACCAGCGGCTTCTTCTCCCGGAACTCGCGCACCAGGAACAGCACAAAGCCGACCACCACGAGGGCCGCCGCCCAGCGAATGCGCGCATCGCCGAACCAGTCGTCCTCCTGGCCCTTGTCCAAGACGAATTGCAGGCAGCCGATCCACAGGCCCAGCAGACCGAAGCCGACGCCGTCGAACTTGCCCGCTGCCTTCTTGTTTGCGGGTTCCGTGTCCTGCAGAAACTTGTGCTGCAGCAGCAGCGCGAGCAGCCCGACCGGAATGTTGATGTAGAACGCCCAGCGCCAGGAGAGCGTATCTGTCAGATAGCCGCCGAAGGCCGGCCCGATCACCGGCGCCAGCACCACGCCGAGCGCATACACGCCGAGCGCCATGCCCTGCTTGGCTGGCGGGAAGCTTTCGAGCAGAATCGCCTGCGACAAGGGCTGCAGCGCTCCGCCGCCCGCACCCTGGATGGCACGCGCCAGCAGAATAAACGCCAGCGAAGGCGAGATGCCGCACAAAAACGAGGCCACCGTGAAGACGGCCAGCGAGCTCATCAGGAAACGCTTGCGGCCGAAGCGGATGGCGAAGTAGTTGCTGGCGGGCAGGAAGATTGCGTTCGCGACCAGGTATACGGTCAAAACCCACTCGGCCTCGTCCGTGGTGCTGGCCGTGCTTCCCGCAATGTACGGGACGGCCACGCTGGCGATCGAGGTGTCCATGACCTCCATGAACGTGGCGATCATGACAGCCAGCGCGATGAACCACGGATTTACCTTGCCTTCAGAGCCGCCGCTCGCCATCAGCGCAGCCACACCTTGGGCACCACCGACATACCGGGACGCAGGCGCTGGTAGCCATCCTGGCCCGGGTGCAGCCGGATGCGCACCGGCAGCCGCTGCACCACCTTGACGTAGTTGCCGGTCGCGTTTTCAGGCGGCAGCAGGCTGTATACGGCGCCGCTTGCGCCTGGCAATGCTTCCACGTAGCCCTCGAACTTCGTACTGAGGGCATCCACAGACACCGTCACGGATTGGCCGGCGTGCATGCGTGCAATCTCGGTCTCCTTGAAGTTGGCCGTGATCCAGATGTCGTTGGTCTGGGTGAGCGCGAAGAGCTCCTGGCCGGGCGCGACCTGGGTGGCGATCTGCACCTGTTTGTCGCCGATGATGCCGTCCTCGGGCGCGTAGATGCGGGTGTACTCGAGGTTCAATTCGGCCTGGTCGGCCTGTGCCTTGGCCACCAGCGCGGCGGCCTTGCGCTGGGCCAGCATTTCACGCTGCGCCTGGATCTGCCGCGGCAGATCCGCCCTGGCCTGCCTGGCCTGCACCTCGGCCTGGCCAAGCTGCGCCTCCGCCTGCGTCACGGCGCGCTTCGACGCCTCGGCGCTCTCCCTTCGGCTCGCCACGACCTCGGTCTGCGCCTGAACCGCAGTCGCCCGCTGGTCATACTGCTCGCGCGTCACCTCCTGCTTGACGACCAGCAGACGGTAGCGCTCTTCCTCGCGTATGGCGTTGCCCTCGTTGGCCTCCGCCTGGTGCAGGTCCGCGACCGCGGCGCGGTAGCGCTCCTCGCTTGCCGAAACATTTGCCCCTGCGCTTACCACGTCGAATGTCTGGCGAGTCACCTGCGTCTGCTGGTCGCCGGCGGTGGTCGGCACGTTGGGCGCCTGTGCGCGCGTGCTGGCCTGCGCCTCGGCATAGTTAGCGCTGGCCTGCTCCTTGGCTACCTGGTTGTCGCGCGCGTCGAGCTCGACCAGCAACTGACCCTTCTTCACAAAGAACGTGTTCTCGACATATACCGCGCTGACGATGCCGCTGACGCGGAAGCTGATTGGGTCCGTATGGCCGTCGATGAAGGCGTCGTCGGTGGTCTCATAGCTGCCCAGATAGCGAACGAGCAGAACGGCAACGATGACCAGCAGCACGAAACCTACTACTCCGGCGATGGTCGTGATCGGATGTTGCCGAACCCAACCTTTGGTCTTTTCGCCGTCCTCGGCCAGGCGTTCTTTGAGCGGAGGCTTCTCTTCTTTCTTGTCGTCTCCACCTTCCTTGTCGTCCTTCTTGTCTTTATCCTTGTCTTCGTCTCCGCCCTTCTTCTCGTCGCCGCCTTCGTCTTTCTTGCCGGCCTCTTGCTGCTTCCTGCGCATCTCGTCGAGTTCGCCGCGCAGGCGGGTCTGTTCGTCGTAGAGCATGCGCAGGGCAAGGTCATGCTCCACCTCAGCCGGAGGAGCTACGTCATAGCCGGGCGCGGCTCCGTGCTCCGGCTCGGTGACGGCGGCCAGGCGATGATCGGGGGGAAGGGGTGAGATCGTCTCTGCCATACTTTATGGTTTCCTCAGCAGCTGCGGCAGCGTCTGCTCGGCGTCGCCCATGGCGCGCGCCAGCGAGACTTTGCCCAGATTGTGCTCGAAGTCAGCGGTAATCAGATCGTCGTCGGCCTGGACCACGGTCTGCTCGGCCTGGACGACTTCAACCGTATCCGCCACGCCAGCGATGAAACGGTCGGTGGACTGCTGCAGTGACTGGTGTGCCAGCCCGCGATTGCTTTCGGCGACGGCTACCTGGTCGGCGGCTGCGTCGAGGTCAATGAAGGCTTGGCGCACATCCTGGTCTACCTGCCCGACCAGGTCGGCCCGCTCAGCCTGCCGCTGGTGCAGCGCCGCGGAGGCGACCTGCACGTCGGCCTCGATGCGGCCGCCCTGGTAGAGCGGAATGGTCAGCGTTCCGGAGACGGTGTAGACGCTGTCGCTGTGATTGGTGGGCGTTACGCCGGCCGCGCCGAAGTCGGCGTTGACCGCGAGCGTGGGCAGCCGCTCCGCATGCGCCGCCTTGACGGCAAGCTCTGCCGCCTTCACCGCGGAGGTGGCCGCCTCGAGGTCGGGTCGCCCGGCCTGCGCACGTTCGAGCGCGCTCGCCTGGGTGAAGCCGGTGAGTGGTTGGAAGGCAAACTCCTGGGTGGCCACAAACGCCTGGCCGAGCGGCAGCCCGATGAGCCGCGCCAGCCTGAGACGCTGCGTGGCGAGATCCGCCTGCAAGGAACGCAGCCTCTGCTGCTGCGTCTGCAGCTGCACCCTGGCGCGGGTCGCGTCGACTCCGGTGGCGAGCCCGGCTTCAAGCTGGTCGGCCGCGCGCTGATAGATGGCCCGAAAATCTTCGACCTGGGCCAGCGCAGCCTGCACGCGAGCCCGGGTCGCCTGCAGCTGCAGGTACGACCCCGCCACGGCCAGCACAATCAGATCGCGCGTGTTGCGCGCTGCCTTGACGTTCGCTTGCACGTTCTCCTCCGCGCCTTGCAGGTTGCGGATTTTGACGAAGTCGAAGATTGTCTGGTTCAGCCGCGCCGCCCGCGCGTCGTAGTAGTTGAACTTCGAGGTCGTGGGAATGGTCGGCAGGCTGACTCCCAGCTCGCGCAGATTCTCTTTTTCGAAGGCCTCGCTGACGACGCTGCTCACCTGCGGCAACAGCGCGCTCCTGGCCTGGCCCTGCTGTCCGCGCGCCTGCTGCTCGCTGGCGGACTGGGACAGAGCGCCGAGGTTGGTTCGCAGGCCCATCGCGAGCGCCTGCTCGAGCGTAAGCTGCATCTCCTCGGCCGTGGCCTGACCTGTGGGCACGCTACCGCTGTATGGAGCCATTACGGTAACCGAGCTGTTGATTACATCGACCGAGGTGTTGCTGCCTCCACCGGCCGCGGTGCTTTGGGTAATGTTGACCTGGCCCGTCGGCATGGGCAAGCCCGAGAGCGGCAGCTGCAGCGGACGGGTCGGCACCTGCGGCATCTCAGAAGCCGTCTGCGCGCGGGCACCTAAGTGGGCGCACACCGTGACCCCAAAAAAGCAAAGCAGGCGCAAGCCCGAACACATATGTCCCTTTGAGTCCGACCAACGCCGTGGCGTCGCAAAACAATCGGCTCCTAAACCAAGAGTCAAAGTCCGGGTTCGACTGCCTAGAAGGAAATCAGTCAAAAGAAACAGCCTCAAACTCCATAAAGGATGGGGTAATTCGTTTTGGACTACAAAGCACCGCCTCTTCGTTGTATCCGAAGTCTCTGGAAAACCGGGAAGCGAGCCGGCCGCGCGCCAAATCGCGCGAGCGAACCTAACCGAGACTTCTGCTCGCTGTCTAATCGCGTGAATGACGGAAGCCGAGAACGAAGTCATCGCAAGGGTGCTGGCCGGAGACCGGGACGCGTTCGGCGAACTGGTTTCCCGGCACTACCAGTTTGCCTTCCGGATCGCGTTCCGCATTACCGGCGACGCGGCGGACGCCGAGGAGACCGCGCAGGAGGCGTTTCTGCGCGCGTATACCCGGCTCTCGACGTTCCGCCAGGATGCAAGCTTCTCGACGTGGGTCAACAGGATTGCCATGAATACAGCCATCAACCTCGTAGAACGACGTGACCGCGAACGGACTCATCTGGCCGAAGCCAGCGCCGGCGCGGACGGAAGCGATCCCCTCCAAAAGCTTGCGGACCGCAGCGCCGGCCCTGAGCGGTTGCTGCTCAATGGCGAAGCGGCCTCCCTGCGCGAAGCCGCCATGGCCACGCTGACGCCGATGGAGCGCACCGCCTTCACGCTGCGCCACATGGAAGACGTTTCCCTGGCGGAGATTGCCGAGGCTCTGCGCGTGCCGACCAACTCGGTCAAGCAGGCGGTGTTTCGGGCTGTGGGAAAGCTGCGCCGAGCGCTCGAGCCAGCGGCAGGAGGCGCGCGATGACCGGTCATCTGTCTGAGAACGAGCTAATCGCCTTTCAACTCGGCGAGACTGCCGGCGCCGCCGCCATGGCGGCGCATCTTGAGGATTGCAGCCTTTGCGCGGCCGCAGCCGAGTCCATCGCCGAGACCCTGCGGGTCTTTTCGGGCGATGCGGTTCCGGAAGCTAACCTCGACCACGCCTGGCAGCGCCTGCGCGGCAGTCTGCCTCCGCTTGCCGCGAAGTCCGCCCCGCCACAGAGCCGCCGGTGGCTTGCGCAAGCGCCGCTTCTCTGGACCAGCGGGGCCGCGCTTGCAGCATGCCTGCTCGGCGTGGGCGTCCTGCACCGGCCGCACGGAACCCGCGTCCTCAATCCCGCGGCCCTTCAGCCTGGCCCGCTCACGGCGTCTCCGCGGGATCCGAACGTCAGCGCTCATCTCAGCGACGCCGAACGCCTGCTGACCGAGATCGACCATGCCTCCGGCTCACTTGATGAAGCCACCCGCGAGCGTGCCGCGGAGCTGCTCGTCACCAATGCCCTCTATGTCGAGCGGGCCGAGCGCGACGGCGACACCGCCCAGGCATCGGTGCTCGAACAGCTTGGGCGCACTCTCACCTCCGTCGAGCACGAGCCAGCCGAGCCGCGCAAGAGCTGGAATCTGCGCATGGAGATGAACACCAGCGGGCTGCTGCTTGACATACGCATTCTCCAGCAAAACGACGCCGAGCCGGACCTCTCGCAGCCGGCGAGGAAGGAACGCCCATGAAGCCGCTTCTTTGCCCTTTTCTCCTGCTCATCGCAGCGTTCGCAACGCTTTCGCCGTCGGCGTCTGCAATCGCACTCGAGCCCGAACCGCCCCAGGCTCACGGCCAGCCTCCGCAGAACGAAGAGGCCGCTTACCTCGAAGGCATACACGCTATGAGCGACAATCGCTGGTCCGATGCGGTGGCCGACTTTGAACAGATCGCCAGTGCAAAAAGTAAACGCAGCGATGCCGCCCTCTACTGGAAGGCGTACGCGCTGGCAAAGATTGGCAAGCCCGACCTGGCCAATGCTACCTGCCTGCAACTGCACACGCAGTACCAGGCCAGCTACTGGAACCGCGACTGCGCGGCGCTTGAGCTGGCCGGATCGAACCCGCGCGGCGTGCCGGCTCCTGTCATCACCTACTACCAGTCGCAGACCGACGGCAAGAATGTTAGCCAGAAAGACGCCGACGCCGAGTTGAAGATGCTTGCCCTGAACTCGCTGCTGCACCGCGACGCCGCCCAGGCGATTCCTCTGCTGCGCAACATCCTCACCGGGGATCAAAGCGATTCGCTCAAAAAACATGCGTTGTTTGTCCTGGCGCAGAGCCGCTCTCCGGAGGCAGACGCCCTGATGAAAGATCTCGTACTGGGCAAGAACGGCCCCGAGCTGCAACGCCAAAGCATCCAGGCCTGCGGCGTCTACCAAGGCCGGCGCACCGGGGATACGCTGGCCGAAGCTTACCGCACCTCGTCCGACCCCAGGATCAAACGCGCCGTGATCTCGGCTCTGTTCGTAGCCGGAGACGACCAGCGCCTGGTCGACCTGGCGCGCGGGGAAAAGGATCTGGATCTGAAGCGGACCATCGTCTCCCAGCTCGCCATTATGCACGGCAAGGCGGCCTCGGACTACATGCTCGAGCTGCTCAAGTAAGCCACGCCCAACCAGGAGGAACCCCTGATGTATCGTCGCCTCGCCCTCGCCGTTCTTGCCGCTGCCTGCTTCTGCGTCCACGCGCAAGTGCCAACCGTGGAGCCCACCTTTACTAACGCCCAGGTCACGCGGCAGCCGCTCAGTGGCAGCCTGGAGTCGACGCTTGAGAGCCTGGCACACGCGCCGGCGCCGCTCTGGGTGGCCTACACGGTGCCGGCCGAGGCGCCTTATCGCAGCGGCTGGTCTCGCACGCGCATGATTTATCTCGAACCCGGGAATCACTCAAGCTACGACTCGCGGGGCGGCAGCGAATCCATCGCGCACGACTCCTTCAGCGTCCTCTACCGTTTGGCCGGCGGCAAGGTTGACCAGGTGCGGTCGGCCGGCCCGGAGGACACCCTGGACGCGGGTGGCCTGCGCGTTGTCTGGCTTCAAGGCGTCTCGGCCGAAACCAGCATAGCCACCTTGCAGACCCTTGCTCTGGCCCAGCAGGCAGCCAAGACCGCCGACACTGCTACCTTCCTGATCTCGCTCCATCGCTCCCCCGCGGCGGTGCCGGCGCTGGTCGCCCTCGCCCGCCCTGGCAATGATCTGGAACTCCGCCATAAAGCGACGTTCTGGCTGGCCAATCAGCGCGGCCACGACGGCTTCGTGGCCATCCAGAGCTTCGCGCAACACGATTCGGACGCACTGTTTCGCGAGAAGCTCACCTTCGACCTTACCCTTTCGAGAGACCCCGGCGCCCTGCCGGAGCTGGTCCGCATGGCCCATGACGACGCCTCCCCGCGCGTGCGCCAGCAGGCCCAGTTTTGGATGGCCCAAAGCTACGGCAAGAGCGGAGGCAAGCTCGTCGCAGGCGCCCTCGACGACGCAGCCGAGCACGACCCCGACGCGAGCGTGCGCAAGAAGGCCGTCTTCGCCATCTCGAGGCTCCCACAGCCTGAAGCTACCGACAAGCTGGTTAATCTCGCCGGTTCCTCGACCGATCCCGAGGTCCGCAAGCAAGCTGTCTTCTGGCTCGGCCAGTCTAATGACCCGAAGGCGCTGGCCTTCCTCACCAGGCTCCTCATCGGCCCAAGTCACTAAGGGAACGCGGCGCACACCGCCTGCGTACTGCAAGAAAGCCCTCCAACCCTCAACCCCCGAGGCCTCATGCGCATCCTTCTCCTAGCCGCTGCCGGCGCAACCGCGCTTCTCACCCCGCGTGCTTTGACCCAGACCTCCTGCGGCAACGGCAAGCCGCTCACCGGCACGGTCGTCGACACGACCGGCGCGCTGATCCCGGGCGCCTCCGTCACCCTTGACGCTGGCCTTGTCCGCCAAAGCGGAAATGACGGCCGCTTCCGCTTTGCCTGCGTTTCCGCGGCCCGGCATCACCTCTCGGTCGCTGCCGCCGGCTTCGCCCCGCTTGAGTGGGACACCGCCAGCAACGCCGGCGACCTGTCCCTGGTGCTCACGCCCAGCACCTCGTCCGAGATCACGGTCGAGGCCGACGGTGATGACACCGCAACCGCGCTCGGCGGAGCCAACGGCACGACCCTCGCCGGCAATCAACTCCAGGCGCTCGCTGATGACCCCGACGACCTTACCCGCGAGCTCCAGCAGCTGGCCGCAGCCTCCGGCTCCAACCCGGCGAACGCCACCATCTCGGTCGACGGCTTTCAGAGCGACAGCCCCTTGCCGCCCAAAAGTTCGATCGCCTTCATTAAGGTCAACCCCGACCTCTTCTCCGCCGAGTACCGCCAGCCGCCGTACGAAGGCGGCCGCATCGAGATCTACACCAAGCCCGGAGCCTCCGCCTTCCACGGCGCCCTGTTCACCACCAACAGCAGCCAGTGGATGAACGCGCGCGACCCCTTCTCGCTGAGCCGCGCCTCCATCGGCAAACAACGCTACGGCTTTGAGTTGAATGGCCCCGTCCGCAAGCAAGGCTCGAACTTTTCACTGGCCCTTGAGCATCGCGGCATCGACGACTTCGCCGTCGTCAACGCGGTCACGCTGGACGCCTCCGGCAACCAGGCCAGCACGGTCACTAATGTGCCCACGCCGCAGCGGCTTTGGGTCGGCGCGGCCCGCGTCGACTGGCAGCTCGGCCCCAAAAACATGGCCTTCATCGCCTACAGCGCCAACGTCAATCATCTTTCGAACGTCGGTGTAGGCGGCATCGCGCTCGCCGAGACCGGCTACGAGAGCGGCACCTACGACCACACCCTGCGCTTCAGCGACGTCACCACCGTCTCGCCCCGACTGCTGCATGAGGCCCGCGTGAGTCTCGACTGGCGCGGAGAAACCGACGTTCCCGTCAGCTCCGCGCCGCAGATCGTCGTCTCCGGAAGCTTTACGGGAGGCGGCGCCACCCTTGGCCAGCAGCGCATTGGCGAGTTCCGCACCGAGTGGGATGACGACATCGTTCTCACGGCGAAGAACCACAACCTCAAGGCCGGGCTTCAGCTGTTCACCTATGGCGAGCAGCGCACGCTGACGACTAATTTCAACGGCTCTTATACCTTCGGCGGCGGCCCGGCACCGGTGCTCGACAGCAACAACCAGCCCACCGGCCAGACCGCCAACATCTCGGGTCTTGAGCAGTATCGCCGCACGCTGCTTGCGCTCCCGGGCGGCACGCCTACGCAGTTCAGCGGCACTACCGGCAACCCGCAGGTCAACTTCACCGAGACCCAGTTTGTCCTCTTCGTCCAGGACGACTGGAAGCTCGCACCCAACCTCTCCGTCTCGCTGGGCCTCCGCTCCTTCCTCCAGAGCGATCCCACGGAGCTCGACAACGTCACGCCGCGCTTCGGCGTTGTGTGGACGCCGGACCAGAAGAAAACCCTGAGCCTGCACGCGCACCTCGGCTTCTTCAGCGGCCACAGCGGCCGCTACGCCGTAGCCACCTGGGCCGAGCTCGAACGCGAGGACGGCATCCAGCGCGTCACCAGCCTCGTCTACAACCCCGTTTACGGCAGCCCGTTCAGTGCCGGCGCGACGACCATCCACTCCGCACGCACCCTCGATCCCGGCTTCCGTGCGCCCATCTCCCTTCTTGCCGAGATCGGCGGCAACAAAACATTTCCGCATGGCTGGACGTTGAGCACGTCTGTCAACGCCAGCCTACAGTGGCGCGACGGCCGCACGCTCAACATCAACACGCCGTACAACGGTCAGCCCACCGGCCCGCGTCCGTACGGCTCAAACCTCAACCTCTACCGGCTCGAAAGCGATGGCCGAGGAATCGGCGACGTCGAGTTCGTCGGCCTCAGCCAGCAAAAGCTGAAGTGGCTGCAGTTCTTCTTCGGCGCCGTGCGCGTCAACATCCACGCCGACACCGACGACAACGCCTTCTTCTCCCCGCAAAGCGACCTCACCGATCACGGCGAATACGCCCGCGAGACCGGCAACTCGCTGTGGCAAACCTTCGGCAACACCACCTTTCACCTGCCCTTGAAGATCCAGCTCAGCACCGACTTCTATGCGGACGGCAACTCCCCTTACAACATCACCACCGGCTTCGACAACAACGGCGATGGCAACTTCAACGATCGCCCTCAGTTCGCGCTCTCCCCGACCCAAAGCGGCGCTGTGCCAACCCGGTACGGCCTGCTCGTCGCCACCGGAGGCACCGGCATCCTCGCCCGCAACCGCGCCGATCTACCCTGGAGCGTTCACTTCGATCTGAACGTGCAACGCGTCTTTCCGCTGACCCGCAACGCCAAGGCGGACCATAAGCAGGCCATTACGGCCAACGTTCGCTCTTCGAATCTGCTGAACCACACGAATGTGACCGGGGAAGGCGGCGTGCTGGGCTCCTCCCTGTTTGGGGTTCCGTACGCGGCCGATAACGGCCGCAGGATCGAGGGAGGGCTGCGCTACAGCTTTTGAGGGGTGAGCTGCTGATGTGTGCGGGAGTCGAACTAGAGACGACAAAGGAGATCCTGGCTGTGCCAGAAGGACGAGCAGGTGGGCGAGTGAGAAGCAGGAAGTGAGTTACCCTAGACCTCCTTGATTCCCAGAAATCCTTTGAGCTGCTCCTCGCAATACTCTGTCGTGACAAAGAAGGGTTTGTCGAGGATAGTCAGGCGCAGCATGCCCTCGGCATACTGGTAGCCGGCCGTAACGCCCATCTTGGTGATCTTGCCTTCATCGCCGGTCAGCGTCAGCCCCTGCTGTTCCTCAAGCAGCCTGCCTGTCTCGGCAAACTCCTGCGGCGTCATCGCGATCTGGATCATGCTTTCTCCTTCAACGATCTCCAGAAGTGTACCCGGCCTTCAACACGGAGGGGTGCGGTATTCTGGGCGTTCCAGCCGTCTCGTGCTTGCCGATCATGACTTCCGCACCTCTCCAGAACGAGACTCTGCTCACGCCGGCCATGCGGCAGTACTTTGCCGCCAAGCAGGCGCATCCCGATTGCCTGATGTTCTGCCGCATCGGCGACTTCTACGAGCTGTTCTATGAGGACGCAATCCTGGTGGCGCGCGAGCTGCAGCTAACGCTCACCGCGCGCGACCGTGAGAAGAAGCAGCCCATGTGCGGCGTCCCCTACCACGCCGCGGAGATCTACATTCAGCGCCTGTTGCGCAAGGGCTACCGCATCGCGCTCTGCGAGCAGATGGAGGATCCGAAGACTGTGAAGGGCATCGTGCGGCGCGAGGTGACCCGTGTGCTCACCCCCGGCACCGCGATCGATCCGTCGCTGGGCGCGGGCGAATCGTGCTGGCTGGCCGCGGTCACGGTCGAGAGATCCGGCTGCGCCGGCCTTGCGCTGATCGATCTTTCAACGGGCGACTTTCGCGCGACCGAGTTCCCTGCCCCGAACGGCTGGACCCTTGCGGCCGACGAACTCAACCGCGTCCGCCCGCTCGAACTCGTCTACGCGCAGAACGGTCTGGGCCTCGCGAGCTCCCAGCGTACGCTCAAGGACGACCAGCCCGAGCCATCGTCGCTTGACGCGATCCGCACCAAGACTCCCGTGGATGACTGGGTGCTGACGGCCGAACACGCTCTTCCGCTGTTGCGCCAGCACTTCAAGGTTCTCACCCTCGACGGCCTCGGGCTGGGCGGGCATGACGCCGCCGCGATTGCCGCCGGAGGTCTGGTGCATTATCTGCGCCAGACCAAGCAGGGTGCGCTCGAGCACCTGGAGCCTGTCCGCTTTTATGAGCGCTCGGGCTCGCTTGAGCTCGATGCTGTTTCAGTCCGCAACCTGGAGCTGGTGGAGCCGCTGTTTTCGGGCGAGTCCGCGCAGACTACGCTGCTGCACACGCTTGACGCCTGCTGCACCCCGATGGGCAAGCGGCTGCTGCGATCAACGCTGCTGCGGCCTTCGCTCGACCTGGTTGAGATCGAGTCTCGCCAAGAGGCCGTGGGGGAGGCTGCCGGCGATCTGCGGCGGCGCGAAGGTTTGCGCCGGGCGATGGACGGCCTGCTCGACCTGGAGCGTCTGCTGGGCCGTGTGGCCATGGACTCGGCCGGCCCACGCGAGGTGCTTGCGCTGGCCGCCACGCTTGGCTGCCTGCCCGGCCTTCGGGTCGCTGTGCAGGCGATGACTGCCCCGCGCTGGGCCTCGCTCGCCGAGCGCCTGGACCTGCTTGAAGACCTTCACCATGCGATTACGGCGACCGTCGTTGAAGAACCGCCGGCCAGCTTTTCGGACGGAGGCGTCATTCGTCCAGGTCTCGAACCTGAGCTCGACGAGCTGCGCGAGCTCTCCCGCTCCGGCCGCCAGGCGCTCGTGGCCATTGAAGAGCGCGAACGTGAACGCACCGGCATCGGCTCGCTTAAGGTCCGCTTCAACTCCGTATTCGGCTACTATCTCGAGGTTACCAAGGCCAACGCGCGCGCCGTGCCTGCGGACTACGAACGCAAACAAACGCTGGTCAACGCCGAGCGCTTTACCACTCCCGAGCTCAAGGACTACGAGCATAAAATTCTGACCGCGCAGGAGCGATCGCTCGAGATTGAGCGCCGCCTGTTTGCGGAGCTGCGCGCCGAACTGCTCGCCGGCGCGGGACGCATTCGCGAGACCGCCCGCCGTGTCGCCGAGATCGACCTGCTGGTGAACTTCGCGCATCTGGCGGCGCTGCGCGGGTGGACACGGCCCTCGCTCAATACTTCCGGGCAGCTTGAGTTTGTGCAGGCGCGCCATCCCGTGGTCGAGCGGCGTCTCGAGGAGGCCGGGGCGGGACGCTTTGTGCCGAACTCGCTCCACATGGACACGGCGGTGAACGAAGGCAAGAGCGGCCCGTCGATCCTGCTTATTACCGGCCCCAACATGGGGGGCAAAAGCACGTATCTGCGCATGGCTGCGCTGCTCGTCATTCTGGCGCAGTGCGGTTCCTTTGTGCCCGCCGAACGCATGACGCTGGGCCTGGTGGACCGCATCTTCACCCGCATTGGCGCGTCCGACAACGTCGCTCGCGGCCGCTCTACCTTCATGGTCGAGATGACAGAGACCGCCACCATTCTGAACACGGCGACTGCACGGTCGCTGGTGCTGCTGGACGAGATGGGCCGCGGCACCGCCACCTACGATGGCCTGTCGCTCGCCTGGGCCACGGTCGAGCACCTGCATGAGCGCATCGGCGCCCGCACGCTTTTCGCCACGCACTACCACGAGCTCACGCTGCTTGCCGACCGCCTGGCCGGCCTCCAGAACGTGCGTGTCACGGTGAAGGAAAACGCCAGCGGCATCGTGTTTCTGCACACGCTGGAGCCCGGCGCGGCAAGTAAGAGTTACGGCATCGAGGTTGCCCGCCTGGCCGGTTTGCCTCCCGCGGTCGTCGTTCGGGCGCGAGAGGTCCTGAAGCTGCATGAGCGCGCCGAGTCGCAGCAGCTCCGCGAAGCCGCTCCAGAGCCTGCGCAGCAGCTGCAGCTCACGATGTTCACTCCGTTGTCGCAACGCATCCTGGATCGGCTCGACTCTGCCGACGTGAACTCGCTCACACCGCTTGAAGCGCTGAACCTTCTCGCCGAACTGAAACGCGAACTCAAGGCATGAAGACTTCGGCTCGCAAACTTACACCGGAGTCTTCGAAAGACGCCACACGGATTCCGCGCGCCCTGATCGTTGCCGGCATCATGTCCGGCACTTCCGCCGATGGCATTGACGTCGCCTTCACCCGCATCTCTCCGTCTCGCGCCTCTACCCCGCGCATCAAGCTTCTCGGCCATCGCGCGTTCCCTTACCCGAAGGCCGTCCGCGCCGCCGTTCTTGCCGCGATGGGTTCAGGCCCTGTCTCTACGGCCGAACTCAGCCGCCTTCACTGGCGACTTGGCCAGCTTTATACCGACGCCATCCAAAAAACGGCTGCCCAGCTCAACCTTCAACCCAACCTCGTCGGCCTCCACGGTCAGACGATCTACCACCAAGCAACAGCCGAGCTTTACCTGGGCAAAGCCGTCCGCGCTACCTGGCAGCTCGGCGAGCCCGCTGTCCTCCGCGAACGCCTCGGCATCCCCGTTGTCTCGGACTTCCGCCCCGCTGACTTTGCCGCCGGCGGCCAGGGCGCGCCGCTCGTGCCCATGCTGGACTTCGCCCTCTTTCTCTCCTCCACACGCAACCGCCTCCTGCTCAATCTCGGCGGCATCGCCAACCTCACCGTGCTGCCGGCCGCAGCCGCGCTCGATGATCTCATCGCCTTCGACACCGGCCCGGCCAACATGGTCCTCGACGACCTGATGTATCGCCTCTTCGGCCGGCATCTGGACCGCAGCGGAGGCACCGCGGCCAAGGGCATGATCCTTCCCAAACTCCTGGCCGAGCTTCTGCGTCATCCGTACTTCACAGCTTCACCTCCAAAATCCTGTGGTCGCGAGCAGTTTGGCGTCGCCTTCACCGAGCACTTGCAATCTCTTTGCGTCCACGCCAACCCCTACGACATTCTTGCCACTGCGACCGAGCTTACGGCCGTTACGCTCCGAGACGCTTGCTCCCGATTCTGTCTACCCCACCTCGTCGCCGGCCGCCCGACCGAGCTCATCGCTGCCGGGGGAGGCACCCGCAACCGGTACCTGATGGGCCGCCTCGCAGCCCTCTTCACCCCTCTCGGCGTTAGAGTGCGCACCGCCGATGACCTTGGCCTTCCCGGGCAGGCCAAGGAGGCTGTAGCCTTCGCCCTACTGGCCTGGCTTACCTTCCATGATCTGCCTGGCAACGTCCCCTCCGCTACCGGGGCGTCCCACGCCGTCAAGCTCGGCAAGGTCCTTTACTAATGCACCTCTGCGAACCTTGGCGCAAGCTGGGCGCCCTCTGCTTTGTCTTGTCCCTGACTGCCTGCCACCAGGCCCGCCGAGATTCCTCAACCGTGGTCATGGCGCTCGATAACTCACCCACCAATCTTGATCCGCGCGTGGGCACAGACGCGATGAGCGAGCGCATCGGCGGCCTGCTCTTCGACGCCCTGGTGCGCAAGGACGAGCACTTCCGCATGCAGCCCTGGCTGGCTACCCGTTGGGATCAGCCCGATCCGTTGACCTGGATTTTTCACCTGCGCACGGGCGTTCGCTTCACCAACGGCCAGCCGCTCACCGCGGAGGATGTGGCCTTCACGATCAATTCCCTCATGGACGGCTCGTTGCTGACCAGCAAGGGCGGCGCCTTCTCGAGCGTCCTGCGCGCCGAGGCGCCAGATGCGGCGACGGCCGTGATCCACATGCGTCACCCGGATGCGTCGCTGCTCTTCGATCTTTCGGACGGCCTCTTCGGTGTGGTGCCACGTGGCTCAGGCAAGGACTTCGGCCGGCACCCGATCGGCTCGGGCCCTTACCGCTTTGTCTCCGCCACGCAGGACAAGGATGTTCTTGTCGAGCGCAACGCTGACTACTGGGCGGGGCCGCCCCACCTCGAACGCATCGACTTCCAGGTGATCCCGGACGCGGTGACGGTGGCGCTTGAACTCGAGAAAGGCTCGGCTGACATCGCTTCGAACCAGCTCACGCTGGACATGATCCACGCACTTGAACACCGGCCCAACCTGGTCACCGAGACCGCACCGGGCTCCCCGGTCATGTACCTCAACTTCAACGTGACCCACGGGCCGCTAAGTCGTGTCCGCGTCCGCCAGGCCATCGCGTGCGCCATCGACCGCCAGGCGATCGTTCACGCAGTCTGGCGCGATCAGGCCCACCTGGCCGAAACGCTGCTTCCCGCCAGCCATTGGGCCGCGGCTGCACCCGAGCAGCTCTACCCGCACGATCCTGCTCGGGCGCGCGCTCTGCTCGACGCCGAGGGCCTTTTCCCTGACGCCCACGGCATCCGCCTTCATCTCGAGATGAAGATTTCTACCGATGAAACTACCCGCTTGCTTGCGGAGATCCTGCAGCAGCAATTGCGCGACGCCGGCATCGCTCTTACGTTGCGTTCGAGCGAGTTTGGCACCTTCTACTCCGACGTGACTGCCGGACGATTCGAGATGTATGCGCTACGCTGGATCGGCTCAAATGAGGATCCCGACATCTTCCATTACGCTTTCGGTTCCGACCGGACGCCACCCAAAGGCGGCAACCGCGGCCACTACTCGAATGCACGGCTGGATCAGCTGCTTGCCACAGCAGCCAACACAGCGCCCGACCCAGCCGCCGAAGCCTCACGCCGCAACATCTTTCTTGAGGTTCAGCAGATTCTTTCCGCCGAGCTACCCGCCATCCCTCTCTGGTATCCCAATAACGAGATCGTTCACACCGGGCGTCTTGCTCATATCACCCCTCGCGTCGACGGCAGCTTCGCCTTCTTGCGGGACGCCACGCTTCGTTAGTTGTTGCTGTCGCGCGCACTCTCTATGCTATGCTTCCCGGCATGCCACTCATTCTAATTTTGATCGTTCTTCTTCTGGTCTTCGGCGGCGGCGGGTATTACATGGGTCCGGGTGTCGGCTACTATGGCGGCGGCGGTGTAAGCCTTATTCTCGCCCTGGTCGTTCTCTACTTGATCTTTGGCAGGGGCCGCAGCCGCCTGTAAACGACGGCTGCCCGACCAACAACTACACTGCATTCACCCCACCGTCGACGAACAACTCCACTCCGGCAACGAAGGCCGAATCATCTGAAGCGAGGAAGACGGCTACTTTGCCAATGTCATCGCCTTGCCCAATCCTCCCGAGTGGAACCATACCGGTTACAAATTCGCGAACCTGCTGGTTTGCTCCCAAGGTGGCGGCGTTACCATGCGTGTCGATGGGTCCGGGACTGATCACGTTCACCCGTGGGCCAGTCCCTTTCAGCTCCGCGGTGAAGGTTCGCGCGAAGCTGCGAACGGCGGCCTTCGTAGCCCCGTAAACCGTCGCTCCCGGGAAGCCTGCATTCCCGATGAAGGATCCGTTCAAAATGATCGACCCAGTCTTGTCCATCAAGGGCACGGCCTTCTGGATCGTGAAGAAGACCCCTTTGGCGTTGATGTCGACGCAGGCGTCATAGAACTCTTCGGTGACCTGGTCATACGGTTTTATTTCGTAGATTCCTGCATTGGCAAACACTATGTCCAGCTTGCCTTTCTTCTCTTTGATCTCAGCGAACATGCGATCCAGGTCGTCGAGCTTGCCTGAGTCGGCCTGGATGCCGACGGCACACTCGCCCAGCTTGGCTGCAGCCGCATCCAGTTGCGGCTTGCGGCGGCCCGTGATGAAGACGAATGCGCCTTCCTTGATAAAGACCTGCGCCGTATCGAAGCCCATTCCCTCGCTCCCGCCCGTAATCAATGCGATCTTCCCGTCCAGCTTACCCATGTCGCTTGTTCCTCCGTGGTTCTGTCATAAGATTCTTTCCACCGTTCTCCCGGATTGCACAATCCAATGCAAGTCTTGCTTGATCCGCCGATCGTCTGGCGTTCAAGAGGCACGAAGGTGAGAGTAGAACGATGCAGCGTTCCCGAGTTGTGCCGGAAACAGATTCCTTCGCCTCCCTGCTCGGCAGGTTGTGCGCCACGGATGGATCGCATGCAACGGCGATCTCGGGGTTCTACCTGACCCGGTCTTCTACTGTGGACATGCCTCGCAACACACTGAATGAGGCGGTTATGTGCGTCGTAGCGCAGGGAGCAAAAAGCGTCTTCGTGAACGGAAAGCGCTACGTCTACGACCCAAGTCGATATCTGCTTGTATCACTGGATTTGCCTCTGGTTGGCCAAATCGAAGAAGCGAGTCGGGCGAAACCTTTTCTAGGATGCAGCCTTGTGCTTGACTTTGAGGAGATTGCCAGCCTGCTGGTGGAGGCGAAGATACAGCGGCGGCCGAATGAACCGGTTCGCCCTGGATTGATTATCGGAACGCTGGATGCTGAGCTTCTTGATGCTGTGACTCGCCTGGCCAGGCTTACCCAACATCCAGAGCAGTTGAAGGTAATCGCACCACTGATCCGACGCGAGATTTATTACCGGCTTTTGCTGAGCGAATATTCGGGGTTGCTGCAGCGAATGGTCGCGGAGAATGGCAAGGCGAAGCGCATCGCTGCTGGCCTGGGCTGGCTGCGACAGAATGCGAGCCGGCCGATCCGCATGCAGGAGCTTGCTCGCGAACTGCACATGAGTCCCTCAACAATGCATGCGTGGTTTCGCTCGGTTACGTCGATGAGTCCTTTGCAGTTTCAGAAGCAGCTTCGGCTTCAGGAAGCCAGGCGCATCCTTTTATCTGAGTCAATCGATGCCGGCACCGCGGGCAGGCGCGTGGGATATGAAAGCCCTTCGCAGTTCAGCCGCGAATACGGTCGCCTCTTCGGAGCGCCGCCTATGCGTGACATTGAGAATCTTCGCCGTTCGGGAACTTCGATCCGTGGTTAAGGGTACGCTGCGAAGACCTTACGACGGGCATTGCCGGCGTGGAATGCTCTACACTAGGCAGGCATGAACCTTGAAGCGATCCAGTTGTCCTTGCGTGACGCCGGTCTTGATGGATGGCTTTTCTATGATCATCACCATCGTGACCCGCTGGCCTATCGCATCTTGGGCCTGGATGAACATGCGCATGTCACGCGACGCTGGTACTACCTGATTCCGGCGTACGGTGAGCCGCGAAAGCTGGTGCATCGCATCGAGCGTGGGCGTTTAGACACGCTGCCTGGCGAGTTCGCGGAGTACAGCTCCTGGCAGGAGTTGGAACACAGGCTAGCCGCTATGCTCGACCGCTCGACAAAGATCGCAATGCAGTACTCACCGCGCGATGCGATCATGTACGTCTCGATGGTCGATGCGGGAACGGTGGAGATGCTGAGGGATTTCGGCAAAGAGATCGTCAGCTCGGCCGACCTGGTAAGTCACTTTGAGGCGGTCCTGACGGAAGAGCAGATTGCTACTCACTTCACCGCGCAGCAGAGGCTTGACGAGATCCTCGAAGCGGGATGGAAGCGCATCGGTGAGCGCGCGCGTGATGGCGGCACGGATGAATTCTCGATGGTCACTTTCCTGCAGCAGGCAATCGAGCGAGCAGGTCTGGTGACCGAGCATGGTCCGAACGTATCCTGCGGAGCGAACGCCGCGAACTCGCACTACGAGCCGACCGCAGCGAAGGCAAGCCGCATCGCGTCCGGCGACTTCGTGCTGATCGACATCTGGGCGAAGCTTGCGGGCCGGCCAGACGCGATCTGGTATGACATCACGTGGACGGGCGTGATCGATCGAGAGCCGACATCGCGCGAAGAAGCCATCTTTGCGATCGTGCGCAATGCGCGCGATGCGGCGATTGAGTCCGTGCAGGAGGCGTTCGCTGCAGGTAAGCCGATTGCCGGATGGCAGCCGGACGATGCTGCGCGTGCGGTGATTCAAGCGGCAGGCCTGGCTGATTTCTTTACGCATCGCACCGGACACAACATCGCTACGGAACTCCATGGGCCTGGCGCTCACCTTGACAATCTCGAGACCCACGACGTGCGGATGATCCTGCCGCATACGTGTTTTTCCGTTGAGCCGGGATTGTATTTTCCTGGTGAGTTCGGCATCCGCAGCGAGGTAAACATGATGACGTACCCGGGAAAAGCCATGGTTACGGGTGCGCTGCAAACCAATCTGATTCGCATCTGAAACTGATATGATCGGAGCTCATGGCGACTCCAGCACAGGCCGCGCACAGGCCCCTAGCCCGTTCTTCCACACTGCCTTTGCTGGCTCTGCTTGCAGGCTGGCTCATTCCCGGAGCGGGGCATTTATTGCTACGCAAGCCGGTGCGGGCGCTCCTGCTGTTCGTTGCTATCTTTACGATGTTTGCCGTCGGGGTCGGGCTGCAAGGCAAGGTGTATGCGCCAAACACGGGCGACCTGCTCGACATCCTCGGCTTTGTCGGACAGCTTGGAACGGGCTTGCTGTTCGCATTTGCTCACTTACTTGACTGGGGACGAACGAGCGTACAAACCGCGCTGCAGGATTATGGCACCAAGTTCATCGTAGTGGGAGGATTGCTGAATATCATTTCTGCGGTCGATGCGCACTCTCTGGCTAGCGGAAGAAAGGCCTCCTGATGCTAAGTCACTTCAGTGCCATGCTGATCTTCGCGCTTTGCATTTCAGTCGTGTTCGGAATTACGCAGAGAGCCGTACCTAGAATGATGATTCGGTTCGGTGCGTTCACTTTTGGAATCCTGGTGTTTGGCACGATTGCAGCAAGCTGGTTTATGTATTTGATCAAGCGCTAGGCAGGATTGCTTCAGGTTTAGTAGTTGAAACAGAATTCTGGCGTAGTCAAAATGACGGCTTGCTAAGTAATCTCCATCCTCTGTACATGGCAGTTATGCCAAGGTAAGAAGCCCCACTCGTGTGACGGAGGTGGGGCTTCTTCGTTAATAGATTTAGACGCAGCTATCTATGGTTCAGCATTTGGATCAGGAGCTTCACCTGGAGTCTGTTCCTCCAGTTGGCGCTGCATTTCTTCCCGCTTCTTCTCGCGAGCTTCAGCGCGCTTCTGAGCTTTCTCGCTGAGTTCCTGCTCTGCGCCCAGCAGTTCAATGACCGCCATCTCCGCCGCATCGCCCTTGCGTGCGTACGTGCGGACGATACGGAGATACCCACCGGGCCGCGTGCTGTAGCGTGGGGCAACAGTGGTGAAAAGACGAGCGACGGCTGCGTCGGTCATGAGATACGCAAGCGCCTGGCGACGCGAGTGAACGTCGCCGTTCTTGCCTAACGTAATCATCTTTTCAATGATCGGCCGAGAGGCCTTGCACTTGGTGATGGTGGTCTCCACGCGGTCATTCAGGATGACAGAGGTGACTAGGTTGCGCAACATTGCGCGGCGATGCGAGGTATTGCGGCCAAGCTTGAAGCCGCCATTCCGATGACGCATGGTGTGATCTCCTTCGACTTCCGCTTGGGCGGAACTCGGATTAGTTCATGGTGCAGAAAGGATGGGCCGGGAGGAAATCTTCCCGACCCTGGATAGTTAGAAGTTTTCCGGTTCCGAAGCAAGATCAAGTTCGTCTTCCTCGTCCTCGTCTTCATCGTCGTCATCGAAGCTGTAGCTTGCGGCCAGCGTCGCGGCGGGAAGAACCGAGGTTGGTCCGGGTACGGGATTGCCGTTCTCGTCAATCTTCATACCGAGCGACAGTCCCATCTGCGCGAGAATTTCCTTAATTTCGTTGAGCGATTTACGGCCGAAGTTTTTGGTTTTCAGCATTTCCGCTTCGGTCTTCTGGATCAACTCGCCGATGGTAGCGATATTCGCGTTCTTCAGGCAGTTGTAACTACGAACGGAAAGCTCCAGTTCCTCGACCGAACGATTAAGGTTTTCGTTGCGGATCGATGGGCCGTCGAGCCCGCCATCATGACCAGCTTCCATTTCCTCTTCGAAATTAATGAAGATGGTCATGTGATCTTTGAGCAGCTTGGCGGAAAGTCCAAGCGCGTCAGCTGGAAGCACGGTGCCATTCGTCCAGATCTCTATGGTCAGCTTGTCGTAGTCGGTGATCTGACCAAGACGCGCGGCTTCGACGAGGTAGTTGACCTTGCGTACCGGCGAGTGTACAGAGTCAACCGGGATAAAGCCAAGACCGAGATCACCGTCGAAGTTCTTGTCGGCAGAAATATAGCCTCGGCCGCGCTTGAGACGCATTTCCATGTCGATCTTGCCACCTTCGGAGATGGTGCAGATGTACATGTTGGGGTCGAGAATTTCGACATCGCCATCGGCCTCGATCATCCCGGAGGTCACTACGCCGGCAGCATCGGAGCGCAGATACAGCGCCTTGGGTCCGTCTCCATTCAGCTTGAAGGGAATCTGCTTAAGATTGAGGATGATATCAGTAGCATCTTCAACGACCCCGGTAATGGACTGAAACTCATGCAGCACGCCTTCGATGCGGACCGCGGTGACCGCCGCGCCCTCGATCGAAGCGAGCAGCGTGCGCCGCAGCGCATTGCCGATGGTGGTGCCAAAGCCGCGCTCAAACGGCTGCGCGCTAAACTTTCCGTACTTGGGGGTGATGGATTCATTGTCGACGGCGAGACGCTTGGGCTTCTGGAAACCTCTCCAAAGCATGGGTAATTCTCCTTTTCCGGTATCACCGCGATGCATTTTGCGATGAGCGGATCGTGCTGTTGTGAAACGATGACACTAGCTGCCCGCTTCTAGCAAACGCTTGAGAGCAGGCAGTTAGAAGTAAGGAGCACTTAGTTATTTCGAGTAAAGCTCAACTATGAGCTGCTCATTGACTGGCATCTGGATCTCGTCGCGTTTCGGCAGAGAGACGATTTTGCCGGAAAGTGCGTCGCGGTTGATATCGATCCAGGTGACTGACTGGAGACCACCAGCAAACTGCTTTGCTGTCTCAAGAATGCCCAAGGCTTTCGAGTTTTCACGAACTGCAATCTCGTCGCCAAGCTTGCATTGGTAGGATGGAATATTTACTTTGCGGCCGTTGACCGCAACGTGTCCGTGGCGAACGATCTGGCGCGCTTGACGGCGGCTGGTTGCAAGTCCCATACGATAACAGACGTTATCCAGGCGGGTTTCCAATTGCTGCAGAAGCAAGTCGCCAGTTACACCGGTCTTGTTCGAAGCTCTTTGGTAGTAGGCGCGAAACTGTGTCTCGAGCGTGAAGTAGATGCGCTTGGCTTTCTGCTTCTCGCGAAGCTGAAGACCGTACCCGACTACCTTCTTGACCTTCTTCGATTGACCGTGTTGACCGGGAGGAAAATTGCGCTTTTCAACTGGGCATTTCTCTGTGAAGCACTTAGGCCCCTTGAGGAATAGTTTGACTCCGTCGCGGCGGCACATGCGGCAGACGGGTCCTGTATAACGTGCCATGACTTACTCCTAACATCGAGTGTCGATCGCTTTACACGCACTTAGGCGCTTCTTCACGATCCATACGATTGGTGAATACTCCAGGCACGAGGACGACCTGGAGTATCGAGGGCGTGTGAGCGGATCAGACTCGCCGACGCTTGGGAGGGCGACAGCCATTGTGCGGCATGGGCGTGACATCGCGGATGGAGCGGACATCAATGCCCGCAGTTGCGAGTGCTCGAATGGCCGACTCGCGGCCGGAGCCAGGACCGGATACCCGCACGTCAACTGAGCGCAGCCCATGCTCACGCGCGCCGTTGGCAGCGCCAACCGCGGCTTGTTGCGCGGCAAACGGAGTTCCCTTGCGAGAGCCGCGAAAGCCAAGCGAACCGGAAGATTTCCAGCTAAGAGTATTCCCGGTCTGATCGGTAATTGTGACAATGGTGTTGTTGAATGACGCCTGGATAAAGACAAGCCCGTACGGAACGTTTTTCCGTTCACGCTTCTTGAACTTCTTACCTTTACCCGTGGAAGCCTTCCCGCCTGACTTTTGCTGGTTCTGTGTCTTCGCCATTTACTTAGTCGCTTTCTTTTTGCCGGCTACGGTTCCCTTACGCGGGCCCTTGCGGGTGCGAGCATTGGTATGGGTACGCTGTCCACGAACAGGCAGACTGCGGCGATGGCGTAAACCGCGGTAAGACTGAATCTCGATCAGGCGCTTGATGTTAAGCGAAATCTCTTTGCGAAGGTCGCCTTCAATCTGACCCTCTTTTTCAATCACCTGACGGATACGATTCAGCTGATCTTCATCCAGAGTGCCCACCTTCACCATGGGATCCACGTCGGCCTCAGCCAGAATCTTGGCCGCGCGGGAGTCGCCGATGCCGAAGATATAGGTAAGACCGATGCGCGCCTGCTTATTATTCGGTACGTCGACGCCAGAGATACGTGCCATCTAGTTTCCTTTTGTTAAAGTTTATCCGGCATGGCCGGCAAACAGAGTGGCTGGTTACGGGAAGGTCTGCCAGGTTCAACGCAAGCCTGACTTCGGCTAACTAGCCCAGCGGGGCCGCTTAGGAAACACAAGATTAGCCTTGGCGCTGCTTGTGCTTCGCGTTTTCACAAATAACACGAACCACGCCGCGGCGATGAATAACCTTACACTTGTCACAAATTTTCTTTACGGAAGCACGAACCTTCATAAAGCTCCTAAAACCTGAAGCGGCTAATGGGAATCCGCTTCTACGGCTTGTCGTTGAACTATTTTGCTGACAACTAACTCTGCAAACGAAGAACCAGCAGTGCTCGCTTATTTGTAGCGATACACGATTCGGCCACGATTGAGATCATAGGGGCTAAGCTCAATCGCAACTCGGTCGCCGGGAAGAATCTTGATGAAGTTCTTGCGCATACGCCCGGAAATGTGAGCCAGGGCCTGATGCTTGTTCTCAAGCTCTACCTTGAACATGGCATTCGGCAGCGTCTCGACGACCACCGCCATCACTTCAATTGCATCTTCCTTCGACAAACGATTCTCCTTGCACGTTGACAGAGACCTCTCAGTCTGACTGAGATACCCGGCCAAACGCACCATCTGTAATACTAACCCAATCCCAAGCATTTAGCCAGCCGGGTGCAATGCCTAGCGCGTCAGCACGAGTGGGCCATCCTTGGTGATTGCAACCGTATGCTCGAAATGAGCGCTGTAACTTCCGTCGACGGTGACCGCAGTCCAGCCGTCTTTAAGCACCTTTACATCAGCCTTCCCGGCATTGATCATCGGCTCGATAGCAAGCACCATGCCTGCACGCAGACGCGGGCCCTTCCCTCTCGGCCCATAGTTGGGGAGCTGCGGATCCTCATGCATTGCCTTGCCAATGCCGTGCCCAACGAAATCCTTGACAACACCAAAACCCTCAGCCTCACACATCTCTTGCACCGCGGCGGAGATGTCGAAAAGCCGGCCACCCGGAACGGCCTGCTCGATCGCAGCTTCTAGAGAGGCCTGAGTTACTTTCAACAACCGATTCGTGGTCGCGTTCTGCGGACCGATCGCATAGGTCACTGCGCAATCGGAGTAGAATCCATCGAGCACAACACCGCAATCGATTGAAAGAACGTCACCGTCTTTAAGTACGGTCTTGTCGCTCGGCATGCCATGAACGACCTGCTCATTGAGCGAAGTACACAGAGCGGCGGGAAAACCGTGATAGCCCTTGAAGGCCGCTTTCGCTCCGGAAGCATCGATCTTCCGGTTAGCGACACGCTCTAGTTCCATGGTGGAGACGCCCGCCACAACCAGAGGCCGAATAGTCTCATGCACCTCGCGTAGAAGCTCGCCGGATCGCCGCATTTTTTCGATCTCGAGGGGAGTCTTCAGCATAATCGCCATTCCGGTCACGCACTCCCATGAGCCTGCGGGTTGGTCCGCAAGCGCTCGAGCGCAGAACGAATTTCCCCCGTTACGTCGCCGACCGACTCTGCGCCATTTACCTCGCAGAAGCGCCCTTGCCGGCAGTAATGATCAACAACCGGTGCAGTCTGATCACGGAAGCTCTTCATTCGATTTTCGAAGACGGCCTCCGTATCGTCATTGCGCTGCTCGAGCTTTTCTCCGTCGAGATCACAGATGCTGGCAATGGCGGGAGGGTGACTGTAGATATTGTAGATGTGGCCGTGCGGACAGATTCGCCGACCCGTGATGCGCTGCAGCAGCTCCGTGTGACTTACATGGATGCTGATGGCTACTACAGGATAAGCAACTTTCTTCAACGCGAGAGAGCAGTCCAGCCAGTCAGCCTGGGCCAGGGTACGGGGAAATCCATCGAGGATATATCCCCGTGTACAGTCTGGACGCTGTAGTCGCTCAGCCACCATCTGGTTGACCAAATCGTCTGAGACAAGTTCCCCGCGCTGCATCCGTTCATCGGCAAGACGACCTAGTTCAGTACCATTCCTTCGATGCTCACGCAGGAGATCACCAGTGGAAATCTGCGGGATCTCGAAGGCATCCATCAGTAATTTCGCTTGTGTTCCCTTACCGACGCCCGGCGCACCTAGCAAAAGAACCGGCCCGGGAGTCAGGGAGGAAGAGACACTTTTCTGTGATTCGCTCTTGGCCAAGTCGTCCACACCTACCAGCTTCGACGGCCACGAATACGGCCAGACTTAGGACTAAATCCATCGTAGTGGCGCATGATTAACTGCGACTCTATCTGCTGGATTGTGTCCATGGCGACGCCAACTACAATCAACAGCGACGTCCCTCCAAAGTAGAAGTTAACGCCAAGACCGCTGGTCACCCACACGGGCATGCGCTCGAACAAGCCACCGATCAAGGGGATGTGATTGAACTTAATGCCGCTGATGAGGAAGGTGGGAATGAACTGAATAATGCAGAGGTAAAGAGCACCAACCAGCGTGATGCGAGTGAGGACATCATTGATGAAATCCGACGTCCTCCGGCCAGGACGGATGCCAGGAATAAAGCCGCCATACTTACGCATATTGTCGGCGATGTCATCCGGACGAAAGACGATGGAGATATAGAAGTAGGCGAAGAAGATGATGGCTAAAATAAACGTAAGTTCATATAGTGGCTCACCGGGTGCGATGGCTCTAAGAATAGGACCAAAGAACGTGGTCTCTGAAAGCTTCGCCGATCCGAAGAAGCTCATGCCAGAAAACAGAAGCGGGGCTGACAGAATAGAGCTTGCAAAGATTACTGGCATAACTCCGCCGGAGTTAACCTTAAGCGGAAGATGGGTAGATTGCCCACCCATCATGCGTCGGCCGACAATTCGCTTCGCGTACTGCACGGGAATCCGACGTTCTGAGCGCTCAACGAAGATGATGAATGCAACTACACCGACCATAAGCGCGAGCAGGATCAAGATCGCAATCGGGGTGAAGGCGCCCCACGCTCCGGTGGTCGCCTTGGTGTAAAGATCAGCAACACCCTTTGGCAAGCCATCGACGATTCCAGTGAAGATGAGAAGCGACATACCGTTGCCGATGCCACGCTCGGTAATCTGTTCCCCTAACCACATGATGAAGGCAGTGCCCGCAGTGAGAGTCAGCACGCAGAGTGGAATAAAGCCCCACCGCGACATGGTCACCATAGAGGAGCCAGCGTTGGTTTGAGTGAGGGTCAGGGCGATAGCGGTCGACTGGATGATACCCAGGAGCACCGTAACGTATCGAGTCCACTGGGTGATCTTGCGCCGGCCAATTTCACCTTCCTTCTGAAGCTTCGCCAGAGGCTCATAGATGACGGTCAGAAGCTGGAAGATAATCGACGCAGTGATGTAGGGCATGATGCCTAAAGCAAAGATCGTCAATTTGCGTAAATTACCACCCGAGAACAGGTCAACTAGACCAAGGGCAGACCCGGCATTCTGATTGAAAAACTGGGCAAGAGCTTTCGCATCGATTCCCGGCGTGGGAATATGCGCGCCAACACGGTAAACCGCAAGCAGTCCAAGGGTGAAAAGCAGACGTGTCCGCAGGTCAGGGATCTTGAAGATATTGGAGATCTTTTCAAACATCGTTCTGTCCTTGACACAGCAAAATCTAGATCAACTATCCTTCTATTCTAATCTTGACTCAGGGCAACAGCTACACCACGTTCTCACTCCCAATCACAACAACCTTGCCGCCCGCCCTTTCGATTGCTTCCTGGGCGGCTTTGGAAAACTTGTGCGCATGCACAGTGATAGCCGTATTTATCTCCCCGTTGTTGAGCACCTTGATGAGTGAGTCTTTACGCCGACGCAGACCCAGGCCAACGATTTTTTCAAGCGTGAACTCGGTCTCGTCGTGTTCAGCCTGTAACTCTGCTAGGCGGTCCAGCCCAAGTACCGTGTACTCAACCCGAAAAATGTTCGTAAAACCCCGCTTGGGGAGGCGGCGATGCAGCGGCATCTGGCCGCCCTCAAACCCGCGCATGAGCGAAGAACCGGAACGTGACCCTTGTCCCTTGTGTCCGCGGGTTGAGGTTTTACCCATACCCGACCCCATACCACGGCCAACACGCTTTTTATTTTCATTCGCCTTTTTAGGAGCACGGAGATTCGAAAGATTACGGATAGCCATTGATTCCTCGCTCAACGCCGGCAGCCCGCCGACTCGCATTGTGATCAAAACTGATGTTTACTGGCGAAGTAGGATTCCTACTCGACGACTCGGACCAGATGAGGAACTTTCTTCACCATGCCGTGAACGGACAGTGTGTCTTCCCGCTCAACAATCTGATTGAGACGGGTAAAGCCCAACCCCTTGATTGTCAATTTCTGTTTCTCAGGTGCGCAGATCATGGAACGGAAATACTGTAGCTTAATCTTATTTGTCTCTGCCATAACTCTCTCCACAGTTCGCTCGCTGAATTAACAATTCCGTTCGCAGCTAGAGTTCATCTACAGTCTTGCCGCGCCCGGCTGCAACCTCAGACCGATCCCTGAGCTGGACCAGCGCGTCGAACGTAGCCTTGACGACGTTGTGCGGATTGGCCGTGCCAAGTGACTTGGTAAGCACGTTCTGAATGCCGCACGAGGTCATTACGGCGCGAACGGTCTTGCCGGCAATGACTCCGGTGCCTTCCGGTGCGGGCTTCAACATAACTTCGCCGGCACCAAAATGACCGAGGACCTGATGAGGAATCGTAGTCTCCGTCAGGTTGATCTTGAACAGATTCTTCTTCGCCGATTCAATGCCCTTGCGAATGGCCTGCGGCACCTCTTTGGCCTTGCCCGATCCGTAGCCGACAACACCCTCCGCCGGGTCGCCGATGATCACCAGTGCGGCAAACGACATGTTCTTTCCGCCCTTCACCACTTTGGTGACGCGATTGATGGACACGACTTCGTCCTTCAAATTGAGCCGGTTCGCGTCTATGTTCTTGCGCATTGCCATAGTATTTTCCTATCCTGAACTTATCTCGTGCAAATCTGGGACGGCTTAGAAGTCCAGGCCGGCTTCCCGTGCAGCGTCGGCTAGGGCCTTCACGCGGCCGTGATAGAGATAGCCGCCACGGTCGAAGACAATCTTCTTGATTCCCTTTTCTTGCGCACGCTGCGCAATCAACGTGCCGACCCGCTTTGCAGCTTCAACGTTGCCTCCATAAGGAACTTCTTCGCCCTTCTTGCCAGCCGAAGAAGCGGAGGCGAGAGTCACACCCTTTGCATCATCGATCAACTGCGTATAGATGTGGTTCAGTGAACGGTAAACGTTAAGCCGGGGACGCTCGGCTGTGCCGGACATCTTCTCGCGGATGCGGGTATGGACTCGTTGACGAATGACGTTGCGCTGGCGCGGATTAATCATCTGATTCCTTCCTAGTAGCGTCACCAGAATGCTGGTGACGTTCGGTTGACTTACTTAGCACCGGTCTTACCAACCTTCTTCTTCAGTTTCTCGCCTGTGTAGCGCACACCCTTGTTCTTATAAGGATCGGGTTTGCGCAGAGAACGCATATCTGCGGCAACCTGGCCCACCTTCTGACGATCAATTCCGGAGACGGTGAGATGAAGTTGCTTTGCGTCGATCGCAACATCAATGCCAGTGGGCAGGGGGAACTCAATGGGATGCGAGTAGCCGAGGGTAAAGACGACCATACCCTTGCCCTTCATCTCCGCTCGATAGCCGATACCGACGATGTCAAGCTCTTTCGTCCAACCACTCGTGACACCCTGAACGGCATTGAAAACCAGAGCTCGGGCAAGCCCGTGAAAGCCGGCTTGAGAGTCGTTTTGTCGCTCAACCAAAAGATCGTTCTCCTGCTTGACCAAGGAAATACCCTGCGGGATCAGCGCAGTAACCTTCCCCTTAGGACCTTCCACCAGGACAGTGTTGCCACTGACCGTGTACTTGACACTCGGTGGCAGAGTGATCGGCTTTTTACCAATACGTGACATCGAAGATCCTTTACTTGGCTTGCGAGTCGTAGTGAATCAACTACATCACTCTTCCACTGCAGCCTTGAGACGTGCAACTGAAATTTGTCGGGAGAGCTATTACCAGACTTCACAGAGAAGCTCACCGCCGATGCCCTCTCGACGAGCCTGACGTCCCGTCATGACACCTTTAGGCGTCGTCAAGATGGCAATCCCGAGCCCACCTTGCACGCGACGAATCTCATCTCTACCCTGGTAAACGCGGCAACCTGGACGGGAGATACGTTTGAGGTCGCGCATTACGCTCTGGTTGTTAGCATCATATTTTAGGTAAACCCGCAACACCTTCCTACCCGCCTCTTCCGCTGGCTTGTAGTTAGCGATGTATCCTTCTTCTTTGAGGATGCGAGCGATTTCCGCCTTCAACTTCGAAGCCGGAACGTCCAGCTTCTGGTGGCGCGCACGCATAGCGTTGCGGATGCGTGTGAGGAAATCCGCGATGGGATCGGTCAAGTTCATTACGTCTCCTTCACCCCCCGTTCGCCCGAAGCGTCACTTTAGGAACCTGGCGGGGGTGGTTTACTGCGTTTGAAACACTACCAGCTGGACTTCACTACACCCGGAATTTCGCCCTTCAGTGCAAGAGACCGGAAGCATAGCCGGCAAACTCCGAACTTGCGCAAGAAAGCCCGCGGCCGCCCGCATAGCTGACACCGATTGTGCTGACGGGACTTGAATTTTGGTTTCCTGGCATCTTTGACGCGCTTTGCAGTGGTTGCCATATCTTTTACTTCCTATTCTTTCGGTGGTTAGCAATGCGAGACAACTATGCGCCTTGACGGAACGGCATGCCGAAGGCCTTCAGCAAGCTACGCGCACCGTTGTCATCACGCGCGGTGGTCACGATCGTGACGTTCATGCCTTTGATCTTATCAACCTTTACGTAGTCGATCTCAGCGAAGATCAGTTGATCACGCAGCCCGAGCGTGTAATTCCCCCGCCCATCAAAACTCTTTGATGAAACTCCACGAAAGTCGCGCACGCGGGGCAGAGCGATCGAGATCAGACGATCGAGAAACTCGTACATCGTATCGCCACGCAGAGTGACCATGGCGCCAATTGGCATGCCCTCTCGCACTTTGAACTGCGCGATTGACTTCTTTGCCTTGGTGGTAACTGGCTTCTGCCCGGCGATCGCAGCAAGGTCAGCAACCAGAGGATCCATAATCTTGACGTTTTGCGTCGCTTCTCCAAGACCCATATTGATAACAATCTTTTCGAGCTTCGGAACCGCCATCGGATTGTTGATGCCTAAGTCTTTCTTCAGGCTCTCTTTGATCTCACTATCGTACTTTTCACGCAACCGTGCGGCCATTTGTATATCGCTTTCTCTACGGATTCGGAGTGCAACGCAGTCATCGACTGCTGCCACGTATACCGTTGCGTAGGGTGAACCACTTACTAGTTTATCTTAGTTTGGATCTGGATGGCATTCACAATTACTGCTTCTTGCCTTTTTCAGGGACGATTGAGTCATTCGTCTTGGCAAAGCGAACCTTGCGATCTCCATCCATTCGCGTCCCGACCCGTGTCTTATTTCCTTGAGAGTCAAGCAGCATGACATTTGAGAGATGAATGGTTGCCTCCTGCTCCGCAATGCCACCCATGATGTTGCGCTGCGGGTTGGGCTTGACGTGCTTCTTCATCATCATCACGCCTTCAACCAGAAGACGGTTTTTATCCGCTAGTACGCGCAGCACGCGACCCTTTTTGCCAGCGTCTTTGCCGGATATGACAACGACCTGATCGTTGCGCTTGATCTTGATCTTTATCTTTGACTTTTCTTGGACACGAACGGGCATACGGCTGATCCTTCCTCGACGATCTGGCGGAGCCGGAATCCGCTTTGAGCTTGCAGTTGTTAGATGACTTCCGGTGCGAGCGAAACAATCTTCAGAAACTTCTTATCCCGCAGTTCGCGCGCGACCGGCCCGAAAACACGCGTCCCGACCGGCTCCATGCCGTCGTTGACAACAACTGCCGCGTTTGAGTCAAAACGAATGTAGGTTCCGTCGCGGCGGCGTGCCTCTTTTCGCATACGTACTATGACGGCCTTCACTACCTTGCCTTTCTTTACGGTTCCGTCCGGCGCGGCTTCCTTCACTGCGGCGGTAACCACGTCGCCAAGCCCCGCCTTCTTGCCTAATCCACCGCCAAGCGGAAGAATGACCTGCAGCTTGCGTGCGCCGGAGTTATCGGCAACCTCAAGCATGGTACGCATTTGTACGGACATACACTCTCCTCGACTCCCCTCGAACAGGAATCTACTTCGACTACCCTTTAGTTACTGAGCGACTACCGCAATGTCGGCCTTGGTGGATGTCGGCTCAGACAGACTGGAACGGCGCACAATCTCTTCGAGCGACCAGCGCTTCAACTTCGACAGCGGCCGCATCTCTCGGATGCGCACCACATCGCCCGTGCGGGCCGAGTTCTGCTCATCGTGCGCGTAAAACTTTTTATTCGACTTCATTACCCGTTTGTACTTCGGGTGGGCTTTGCGCATTTCAATCTCAACAACGATCGTCTTTTGCATCTTGGTCGAGACTACAATGCCGATCTTCTCGTTGCGGCGTCCGACGCTTTGCTCAGGGATCGAAGCAGCCGTTGTACCGGAGGTACTCTGAATGTCACTCATAATTAGGCCCTCTTCGCTTTCCGCTCAGTGCGTGTACTTTTAGCCGGCGCTACGTTCTTGACAACCGGGTTGGCAGCCGTCGCCGCCGCGATCGCACGCTCCCGTGCAATGGTTTTCGAACGTGCAATATCGAGCTTCAACACGCGCAGGCGCTTCACGCCTTCCTGGTTACCGAGGCTCTTCTGAAAGCGCAAACGGAAAAGCTGCTCGGCCGCCTGCTTCTCGGTCGCAATCAGCTCGTCATCACTAAGATTCCGAATCTTTTCGAGTTCCATCTTTTCCTTCCGCCTGAACGGCATTACTCACTATGAAGACAACTACTTTGCAGCAACTACTTCTTTCACATCATGACGCATGACAAAGCTCGTCTTGAGCGGCAGCTTGTGAGCTGCCAGCCGCATCGCCTCTTTGGCCAGCTCCGGCGTGACGCCTTCCATCTCGAACAACAAGCGGCCAGGACGAACAACGCAGACCCAATGATCTGGCGCCCCCTTGCCTTTGCCCATACGGGTTTCAGCTGGCTTTTTCGTAATCGGCTTATCCGGGAAAACCCTCAGCCAGACTTTGCCGCCTCGCTTAATGAAACGTGTCATCGCAATGCGGCTTGCCTCGATCTGGCGATCGGTGATGTACCCGCATTCCATCACCTTAAGGCCAAAGTCGCCGAATGAGAGATCCGAGCCGCGCCACGCCTTTCCCTTCATTCGTCCACGCTGCTGCTTGCGGAACTTTACTTTCTTAGGCATCAACATATAAAAACTCTCCAGAACTCGTCCTGCTTCTTTGCTTATGACTACTTGACCGTCGCTACGCCGAGAATGCGCCCGCGGTCGAAGCAGCCGGAGCGGTTACCCCCTGGTCGCGGCGCTTACGCTGCTCGTAAATATCGCCGCGGTAGACCCAGGTCTTCACTCCGATAATGCCGTATGTCGTCTTGGCCTCTGAAAAGCCGTAGTCAATGTCCGCACGCAGCGTATGCAGGGGCAAGCGACCCTGCAGATACCACTCGGAACGCGCAATCTCGTTGCCGTTGAGGCGTCCTGAGACACGCACCTTAATGCCCTTGCAGCCAAAACGCAGCGCCGAATCGACTGACTTACGCATGGCCCGACGAAAGCTCACTCTCTTCTCAAGCTGCAGGGCGATGTTCTCGCTGACAAGCTGTGCATCGAGCTCAGGCTTATTCACTTCAAGGATATCGATGAAGACCTCACGCGAGGTACGCTTCTGGATGTCCGCCTTGAGCTTATCGATCTCAGCGCCCTTGCGACCGATGATGATCCCCGGACGTGCAGTGCGGATGATGAGACGCAGCTTATTGCCTGGGCGCTCAACCTCGACTGAGCTGACGCCGGCCGCCTTCAGCTTCTCTCGTAGCTCAGCTTTCAGCTTTACGTCTTCGACCAGTAGCTTGTCATAGCCTCTCTCGACAAACCAACGCGACTTCCAAGGCTTGTTGATGCCGAGGCGAAACCCATACGGATGGACTTTCTGTCCCATAACTTTCCTCTACTCGATCTACTCCGGCCGGTTGATCCGGCGTGAGCGTTAATCCAAACTCTAAGTGTATCGTCTCTCGAACGCTGCTGCCGAAAGACAAGGACAGCTAAGCCTTCGCAGTACTGGGTTTGGAAGCCTTCCGCTTCCTGGCCGACTTGCCGAGCGCGATCTTGTCCGCACCATCGGCACCCCCGCCAGCTAGGGCTTTGCCCTTCTCAGCCACACTCACGATGATATGACACATCCGGCGCTGATAGCGGAATGCGCGACCCATCGGAGCGGGGCGGATCCGCTTCATGCGCGGACCTTCATTGGCTACGGCGCTATGCACATACAGATTGTCCACATCGACATCGAGACCCTGCTCCTCTGACACATAGGCCGCATTGGCGATGGCCGATTGCAACACCTTCTCAACAATAGGGGCCATGCGCTTGGTCGAGAAATGGATCGTATTGATCGCCTGCTCTACCCGGAGCCCCTTGATGAGGTCGAGTACCAACTTGGCCTTCTGCGGGCTGGTGCGCTGAAACCTGGCCTCAGCGCGAAACTCCCGAACTTTACTTACCGACTTAGCCATCTTCGTATCCTCTTAAGAACCTTATGCGCACGCTGGAAACTGCTGCGAGTAGATCGAATGAGTCGCCCTGCCTCTTAGCGTGGCTTGGCGGCACTCTCGGCCTTGGCCGAGTGGCCCTTGAAGGTGCGGGTTGCCGAGAACTCACCTAGTTTGTGGCCGACCATGTTTTCCGTGACGTACACCGGAATGAACTTGCGGCCATTATGCACCGCGATCGTGTGACCTACGAACTCGGGAAAGATCGTCGAGCGACGAGACCAGGTGCGCAGCACCTTTTTATCGTTGGTCTGATTCATGACCGTGATCTTGGTCATCAGGTGCCCATCAATGAACGGGCCTTTCTTGGCGGAACGCGACATAATTTACTCCAAAACTACATGCTGAATACAACGAATCTGTTGGCTGAGCTTTGCACAAATGTAAGATCAGCCGCGAGACTTGGTGTTGCTTTTACATCCCGCCTAAGCTACTTGCCCTTGTTCCGGCGCTGCACGATGAACGTGTCCGTACGCTTGTTATTGCGCGTCTTGTATCCACGCGTCGGCTGACCCCAAGGCGTGACCGGATGCCGGCCGCCGGAGGTTTTGCCTTCTCCTCCGCCATGTGGATGGTCGACCGGGTTCATGGAAACACCACGGTTGGCAGGACGGATTCCCTTCCAGCGATTGCGTCCCGCCTTGCCGATCGTGACGTTTTCGTGGTCGGTGTTGCCCACCTGGCCGATCGTCGCCATGCACTCGACCAGCACGCGGCGGGTCTCACCAGAAGGAAGCTTCAGCAGCGCGTAGTCACCTTCCTTTGCCACTAAACCAACCTGAGCGCCGGCCGAACGAGCCATCTGCGCGCCCTTGCCCGGACGCAGCTCAATGTTATGCACGATGGTTCCGAGAGGAATGTTCTTGAGCGGAAGCGCGTTGCCCACCAGGATGTCAGCCTCCGGGCCAGACATAATCGTCTGTCCTACCTTCAGGCCTACCGGCTGAATGATGTAGCGTTTTTCCCCGTCTGCATAGTGCACCAGTGCGATGCGCGAACTGCGATTCGGATCATACTCAATGGTGGCTACCGTGGCGGGAATACCGTGCTTGTCGCGCTTGAAGTCCACCAGACGAAGCTTCTGTTTGTGACCGCCGCCCTGATGGCGAATGGTCATCATGCCTGTGCTGTTGCGGCCTCCGGTGCGTGGCTTGACCGTCAGGAGTGGCTTGTGCGGCTTGTCAGTCGTGATGTCATCATTGACAAGCTTGGTCTGAAAGCGGAGTGTCGGGGTGATCGGTCGGAAGCTCTTGATCGGCATCGTAAATCCATTCTCCTGGCTAAGTCCTCGCCAGCTAGCTGCTTCTCTCGGCGCATTTCATTGCGCTCGGTCTTGTGGTCCGCATTAAATACTGTTCAGGTATTCCGGCATCTTCTCACCTTGCTTCAAGACGACATACGCCTTTTTCCAGTCAGGACGATAGCCGGTGAACTTGCCCCGACGACGCTCCTTGCCTTCGACAATAGCCGTGCGAACTTTACTAACCTTGACCTTGAACAATACTTCGACGGCCTGCTTGACCTCAGTCTTGGTTGCCTTCTCAGCCACTTCAAAGACTAAGGTGTTCTGAGTCTCTTTGACCTGCATGCCCTTCTCAGTAATTAGTGGGCGACGGATAACGGTATAAAGAGTTGGCATTATGCGGCCTCCTGCGTGGCGACGGCGTGCTGGCGCTTCGAGACGGCCCTCTTCAGCGTATCCTGCAGCGCAGTCAGTGCGTCGACAGAGAAGATGGCATGCTCGTAGCGAAGCAGGTCATAAGGATGGACTTCAGACGAGAGTACAAGCTCCACACCCTCAAGGTTGCGGCTGCCAAGGTACAGCTTTTCCTCGAGCTTGCGACTGGATTCGATCAGCAGCGTTGTCTTACCTGCCTCGAGCGTGCGCAAGGCCTGCGCATAAAGTTTGGTCTTTCCCTCGGCAAGTTCAAAGGTGTCAACCACCGTCAGCTTGCCGTCCTGTAGCTTGGCCGCTACTGCAGAACGCAGTGCACCCATCAGCTTCTTACGCGGGAAAGCGTACTCATAGCTGCGTGGCTGAGGTCCGTGGACCGTGCCGCCGGAGCGCCAGAGCGGCGAGCGGATGGATCCGATACGCGCGCGGCCAGTGCCCTTCTGCTTCCACAGTTTTTTTCCTGAGCCAGAGACATTCTTGCGGGTTTTGGTAGCCGCAGTGCCTTGGCGAAGCGCCGCGCGATAGTGTTTTACCGCCTCCCACAGCAGCGCGTCGTTGATCCCGGCTGCGAAGACCTCGTCCAGCAGATCGAACTGCCCGACCGTCTCTCCTCCGAGACTTTTCACGTCGATGTTTGCCATGCCTTCTTCTCTCTTCGCCCGCGATCCATGTCGCAGGCCGTTCGCTTGTTTGTCCGCCATCAGCGCGGCTGCTGTCGTGCTCTTACTTCTTCTTGCTGGGAGCTGCCTTCTTCGAGGCCTTGAGAGCGTCCTTGGTCTCGACGCCAGCGAACCCGCGCCGCTCACGCGGTGGCGCCTTCGCCTTCGAGATCAAGACATACGCATCGCGGTGTCCGGGAACAGCTCCTTCAACCAGCAGGAGATTGTCTTCCATGTCGATGCCGCGGATACGTAAATTCCGCACCGTGACCTGGTCTGTGCCCTTGTGGCCGGGCATGCGTTGACCTGGGAAGACACGCGAGGGGAACGAGGATGCGCCGATCGAGCCCTGTACCTGGAACATGTGTCCGTGCGACTTTGGACCGCCACCAAAGCCGTGACGCCGGACCACACCCGCAAAGCCGCGGCCCTTCGATGTCCCGATGATATCAACAAAGCGCTCACTCTCGAAGATGTCTACCATGACGCGATCACCAGCCTTCACGCCGTCCTCTCCGTTCAGGTTTACGAAAGGAACCTCTTTGATGATCTTGACGGGAGGCACGCTCGCCTTGGCGAAGTGGCCTGTCATAGCCTTGTTGATCTTCGACGCCTTCACGAAATCAACGTAGCCAATTTGCGCCGCCTCGTAACCATCTTTCGCCAATGTCTTCAGCTGCGTCACGACACACGGACCAGCCTTCAAGACCGTAACGGGATGCACGTCACCACGTTCGTCGAAGATCTGCGTCATGCCGATTTTCTTACCTAGAATGCCTAGCACTGCCATGTTGTTTCCTCTCCTCATCATGCCCCGTGGGCACTGCCGGTTTTGCCTCTCACTGTAGACGACTACTTCTGAACGGTCTTGATCTCGACGTCGACGCCCGCGGGAAGATCAAGCTTCATCAAGGCATCGACGGTCTGCTGCGTGGGCTCGAGAATGTCGATAAGACGCTTGTGGGTACGAATCTCAAACGCTTCGCGCGACTTCTTATCAACGTGCGGAGAACGCAGAACGCAATACTTGTTCTTCATCGTGGGGAGCGGAATCGGGCCCGCTACCTGAGCTCCCGTACGCTTTGCCGTATCAACAATCTCGCCAGTCGAGGTGTCGAGTACGCGGTAGTCATACGCCTTCAAACGGATCCTGATTCTCTGTCCTGCCATGTGGCTTCTCTTTCCCTGAACGCAAAGAACGTTTTGGAGTAGCTGCCGGCTAACCTGATCGAATCAGCCAGCAGCCCTCGACCTGCACCAAAACTACTTGATGATTTCGCTGATCGTCCCCGCGCCGACGGTCCGGCCGCCTTCGCGGATGGCGAAGCGAAGACCCTTCTCCATCGCCACCGGCGTGTGCAGCGTAATCTCGAGTTGAATGTTATCGCCAGGCATGCACATCTCGGTGCCCTCCGGCAGCTTCGCCGAACCCGTTACGTCGGTCGTACGGAAGTAAAACTGCGGACGATAGCCGTTGAAGAACGGTGTGTGACGCCCGCCCTCTTCCTTCGACAACACATACACCTCACCCTTGAAGTCGGTGTGCGGCTTGATCGAGTTCGGCTTCGCCAATACCATCCCGCGCTCCACATCTTCCTTCGCGATACCGCGCAGCAGAAGCCCCGCGTTGTCGCCCGCAAGCCCTTCATCGAGTTGCTTCTTGAACATTTCGACGCCCGTGCACACCGTCTGCCGCGTCTCGCGGAAGCCGACGATTTCGCACGCCTCGCCCACCTTCACCTTGCCGCGCTCGATGCGGCCCGTGACTACTGTGCCGCGGCCCGAGATCGAGAAGATGTCTTCGATCGGCATCAGGAACGGAAGATCAATCGCACGCTCCGGCTGCGGGATGTACTTGTCAACCGCATCCATTAGTTCGTCAATCTTGGCCTCCCACTGCGCCTCGCCATTCAGCGCGCCCAGGGCCGAGCCACGGATGATCGGCGTGTCGTCGCCCGGGTAGTCGTACTTCGACAGAAGCTCGCGCACTTCCATCTCGACCAGCTCAATGAGCTCTTCATCCTCAACCGCATCGCACTTATTCAGGAACACGACAATGAAGGGCACGCCGACCTGGCGCGCAAGCAGCACATGCTCCTTGGTCTGCGGCATCGGGCCGTCGGTGGCCGCGACCACCAGGATCGCGCCATCCATCTGTGCCGCACCCGTGATCATGTTCTTGATGTAGTCCGCGTGGCCCGGGCAATCGACGTGCGCGTAGTGCCGGTTCGGCGTCTCGTACTCGACGTGCGAAGTGGCAATCGTGATACCGCGCTCACGCTCTTCCGGAGCATTATCGATCGTGTCAAAGGAACGAAACTTATTCGAAGGGTTGTGCTTCGACAACACCTTCGTGATCGCCGCCGTCAACGTCGTCTTGCCATGATCGATGTGCCCAATCGTCCCAATGTTTACGTGCGGCTTCGACCGGTCAAACTTTTCCTTGCCCATAATGTTCTCCTAACCGTTTCTCTGTTCCTAAATTTGTAGAACTAGCGTTCCTTGTCCTTGCCGGTCTGTTTAGCGATGATTTCTTCGGAAACCGAACGCGGCGCTTCTTCATACTGCTTGAACTGCATCGAGTAGTTGGCGCGCCCCTGGGTAGCTCCGCGCATGTGTGTCGCATACCCGAACATAGTCGAAAGCGGCACGGAGGCGCGAATCGCCTGCGTGTTTCCGACCATCTCCATGCCCTCGATGCGTCCGCGCCGCGAGTTCAGGTCACCGATGATGGTGCCCATGTAATCTTCAGGCACAGTTACCTCGACCGCCATAACCGGCTCAAGCAGCACCGGCTTCGCCTTGCGAGCGGCTTCCTTGAAGGCCATCGACCCGGCAATTTTGAACGCCATTTCATTCGAGTCGACATCATGGTAGCTGCCGTCATAAAGCGACACCTTGATGTCGACCATCTCGTACCCGGCAAGAACTCCGCCTTGCATGGCTTCCTGGATCCCCTGGTCGATCGGCTTGATGTACTCCTTGGGAATGGTGCCGCCCTTGGTATCGTTCGAGAACTCGTAACCCTTGCCGGGATCGTTCGGCTCAATCCGAATTTTTGCGTGGCCGTAGTTACCCGACCCGCCGGTCTGACGGATGTACTTGCCTTCAGCGTCCGCATTACCACGAATCGTTTCGCGATAATTCACTTGCGGTTTGCCAACGTTCGCCTCCACCTTATACTCACGCATCATGCGGTCGACGATGATCTCTAGGTGAAGCTCACCCATGCCGGCAATGATCGTCTGCCCCGAATCCACGTCGGTGCGTACGTTGAAGGTAGGGTCTTCCTGCGCCAGCTTCGAGAGCGCAACACCCATCTTCTCCTGGTCTGCCTTGGTCTTCGGCTCTACCGCAACTTCGATGACCGGCTTCGGGAAATCGATCGACTCGAGCACAACCGGAGACCGGTCTGAGCAGATCGTATCGCCGGTGATCAGGTTCTTAAGCCCGACCGCGGCGCAGATGTCGCCGGCCATGATCTCGGTAATCTCTTCGCGCTTGTTGGCGTGCATCTTCAGCAGACGGCCAATACGCTCCGTCTTTCCCGTGCGCGGGTTCAGAGTCGTGTCGCCGGTCTTGAGCACGCCCGAGTAGATGCGGATGAAGATCAATTGCCCGACGAATGGATCCGTCATGATCTTGAAGCCGAGCGCGGACAGGGGCTCTGCGTCATCCGCCTTGCGAATGATTTCGCGCTCCATGTTCTCGGGGTCATGGCCGATCATAGGAGGAATGTCAAGAGGGCTGGGCAGGTAGTCAACAACTGCATCCAGCAGCGTCTGCACGCCTTTATTTTTGAACGACGAACCGCATAATACCGGGAAGATGTTCATCGCGATCGTGGCTTTTCGGATACCAGCCTTCAGTTGAGCTTCGGTTGGCTCCTCACCCTCAAGGTACAGATTCATGATCACGTCATCCGAGTCTGCGACTGCCTCAATCAGCGCAGCACGCGCGGATTGCGCAGTCTCGAGCAGGTCGGCAGGTATCTCTTCCACCGAGTACTCAGCGCCCATGGTCTCGTCGTGCCACAGAATCGCCTTCATCGTGACGAGATCAACGACGCCGGCAAACTTCGCCTCTGCGCCAATTTGGATGTTGATCGGAACAGCCCGGGCGCCCAGGCGATCGACGATAGTCGAGGTCGCATAGACCGCGTCCGCACCCGCTTTGTCCATCTTGTTGATGAAGCAGACCCTGGGAACTTTGTACTTATCCGCCTGGCGCCACACGGTCTCAGACTGCGGCTGCACGCCGGCAACCGCATCAAAGCAAGCGACCGCGCCATCGAGCACGCGCAGACTGCGCTCCACCTCGGCGGTAAAGTCGACGTGGCCCGGGGTGTCGATGATGTTGATGCGCTGGTTCTTCCAGGTGCAGGTTGTCGCGGCGGAGGTGATGGTAATGCCGCGCTCCTGCTCCTGCTCCATCCAGTCCATGGTCGCGGTGCCTTCGTGCACCTCGCCGATGCGATGGGTGATGCCCGTGTAGAACAGGATGCGCTCGGTCGTCGTCGTCTTGCCGGCGTCGATGTGCGCCATGATCCCAATGTTCCGGCAACGATTCAGAGGAATAGTGCGTGCCACGGTCGTATCTCTTCTCTGCAGGCGAGCCTGCGGTTAGTGCAAACACGAGAAACAAACTTGCTGAAACGGTACTTCCTTACCAGCGATAGTGCGCAAAGGCTTTGTTCGCCTCGGCCATGCGATGAACGTCTTCTTTCTTCTTCATCGCCGCACCGCGACCGTTGGCGGCATCAAGCAGCTCGGCCGTCAGCTTCTCGACCATGCCTTTTTCTCCGCGAGCCCGGCCATACGTAACCAGCCAACGAATCGCCAGCGAGGTGCGCCGCTCCGGCAGCACTTCAATCGGCACCTGGTAGTTCGCCCCGCCGACACGCCGGCTTTTCACTTCAAGCAATGGCTTGCAGTTCTCGACCGCTTTCTTGAACAGCTTTAGAGCTTCGTCGCCGCCCTTTTGCTCAAGGTTCGTCATGGCGGTATAGAAGATGCCTTGCGCGGTTGACTTCTTGCCGCCCCACATCATGGAATTCACAAACTTAGTCACGAGCGTCGACTGATAAATCGGGTCGGGAGCGACATCACGCTTGGCGATAAAACCTTTTCTCGGCATAGCTCTTCTCTTCTTCCTTCAGGGCCGTCAAATTCTCAAGCCGCTGAACCTGAACGTTAGGTGGAACAGGTTATTTCGCGGCAGCCTTAGGACGCTTTGCGCCGTACTTCGAGCGGCTCTGCATGCGCTTGGCAACGCCGACCGAATCAAGCGTGCCGCGTACCACGTGGTAGCGTACCCCGGGCAGGTCTTTCACACGTCCGCCGCGGATAAGCACAATCGAGTGCTCCTGCAGATTGTGCCCGATTCCCGGAATGTAGGTTGTCACTTCAATGCCATTGGTCAGGCGGACACGGGCTACCTTGCGCAGCGCCGAGTTCGGCTTCTTGGGTGTCTGTGTGTAAACACGCGTACATACGCCGCGGCGCTGTGGGGAACCCTGGAGCGCGGGGCTGGCAGTCTTGTAGCGGGTGGGCGTGCGGCCCTGCTTGACGAGTTGATGAAACGTAGGCACTCAAAGCTCCCTGAACAACGAGGTACGAAAACTGTTCACGTACGAACGAAACGCTTCTGGGCTCTTCGCGAAGGATGCTTCCAACGCACGAAGACGTGAGGACGCTGGAGCGCCTCGCGCAGAATTGTCCCTGCTGTACGTCTGTCGATCGAAATCAGACGAAATACAGTCGACGGTGACCGATTCTAACCCTCGCCCTCGAAGGACGAAGTAGAGCCGGTTCCGTTTCGCTGTCCGGCGACCGCATAGCTCATCCAAGGGGGAGAGTGTCGCAGTCGCGTTTGCGAAGGGCCGCAGCGTAATCTCAACCGTCTGAGCGCTGCGGTACATCTTGAACTGCTTTTATGTTACCTGAAGTACGTTTCCCGGTCGAGCCACATCGGTCAAAGCTCGATGTCAGCGCAACCATCTGAAGATAACAGCCGCAGCGAACGCCGTCAAGATCCTGGTCAGGCAACAGCTGCGGCCACTTCGGTCTCTTGCTGGCGAACTCTTGCCGGGCGCAGGAAGTGCCGCTCTACGGCATACCAGGAAACTATAGCCAGAACCGCGACCGTAAACAGCAAAGCACCTAGGCTCAGCCACGGAGAGCGATCAAACAGGCCGAGGCTGATGAAGAGCTGGACGGTGGGGAAATGCAGGACGTAGGTGCCATAGGAGAAGTCTCCGAAGCGGGTCACCCCACGCACGGCCGGAAGCAGGAACGCGGCGGCAAGCACCAGCAGCGGAATGCCGAGCGCACGGAGGGGAAAGATGTCCCACAGGCATCCCATGCCGCAGGCCAGAATAGCCGCTGCCCACACCAGACGCGCGTGCTGCTGGAACCATCCGAAATAGAAGTAGACGGCGGCGCCCACGAGGAAGAAGCAGAGCTGGCCGGGAAGCTGGACGGCGAGCGAGTGGTGGCCACGGGCATCAAGCACCATGCGGTAGACGAGGGACAGCAGAAAGCAGCCGCCGAGCGTCCAGGCCACGCCGATGCGGCGGCAGAGCCAAACGAGCACGGGAACGAAGAGGTAAAACATGACCTCCACCTTAATGGTCCAGAGGGCGCCATTCACCGGCATGATGTCGTTATGGGTAAAGACTCCGGGCAGGTCGGGTTGAAGGAAGGTGAGAAAGCTGAGGTCGGCGGCGATGTACTTCCAGGTGACGGGAGAGGTGACGAAGCGGGTCAACGGTAAGGAGGAGACAGCAGCGCCGAGTAGCAACGTATAGAGCAGGGCCAGCCAGTAGCCGGGCAGGATGCGCTGGGCGCGGCGGCGGAAGTAGCCGGAGGCGGAGCTTGAGCGATCCCAGCTGGCGACGATGAGGCAGCCGCTGATGGCGAAGAAGCCCTGCACGGGAACTTGCGGGTTGATCCAGCGGCCCAGGAAGGCGAGGGGCGGCGCGAGGCTGAGGTCGGCGGCGTGGACGAGGACGACTGTCCAGGCGAGACCGAGCCGGAGCAGATCGAAGTTGTTCTCGCGCTGCATGCGAACAATCTACCACGGGACGGCTCCCCCCTCCCTCCCCCTAAAGTAGTGCAAAGTCTTCAGAACATTGAACTTAGGTTCGGACTTCAATCGGCGGGAGCGATGTCTCTCAAGACAAAGTATTCAAAGCAAACGGGTTGAGGTGTACCCCCGAGGTCACTTAATTTCCGTTCCAGGGCGCGCGTGATAGGTTTTGGTCATGAAGTTTGCCCCGAGCTTTGCCTCTGCCGCGCTGCTGTGCGCGGTGTTTAGTCCGCTTGTTTCTGCTCAATCCGGAAATCCGACGTGGGCTCCGATGGCGAACCCCGACCCGCGCCTGGCGGCTCTGGCCGCGACGCAGACGACCCGGCTGCGCGCTCCGCTGCAGGTGGCGATCTCGCCGGACGGAACGACGGTGGCTTGGACGATCGGCGATCGGCAGAACGTGACGCTGCACCTGACCGAGGTAGCGCATCCGGATCCGGCGAAGGAGAAGATCGTCTCGCCGAACGGCGAGACCGCGTGCTCGAACTCGTCTCCGGTATGGTCTCCGGACTCGAAGACGCTGGCGTTCAGCTCGACCTGCACAAGCAAGACGGAGAAGCCAGCGCAGCCACAGATTCTTCTGTGGTCGCGTGCGACGGGCGAGAGCCGGCAGTTGACGCATGTGACGGGCATTTTTCAAGACGTGGCGTTTGCGCCGGATGGCAAGTCACTGGCGTTCCTGTTTGTCGAGAATGCGACGAGAAACGCAGGCGCGCTGGCAGCGATGAAGCCCTGGTCGGGAGTCATCGGGGAGGACGGGGTTGAGATTCAGAGGGTGTACTCAGTGGACGCAGGTACGGGGACAGGCGGATTCGTAACCCCGGCCAGCCTGCATGTCTATGAGTTCAGCTTTGCTTCGAAGGCCAACCAGATCACGTATGTCGCGGCTGCGCCTCCGGGCGAGAATACCTGGTGGATCGCGAAGCTGTACACGCAGTCTGGCGGCGGAAGTCCCAAGGTGGTTTTCGATCCCAACACGACCTCGTCGGCGCTGCATGGGCTGCAGCTTGCGGTTCCCCGTTTTTCCCCGGATGGCAAACAGATTGCTTTCATCGGCGGGCTGATGTCGGACCAGGGCTCGACCGGCGGCGATGTGTGGGTGGTGAGTGCGGAGGGCGGGCAGCCGACCGATGTGACGCCAAATATCGACGGAACGCCGACCTATCTGGCGTGGACGGGCGAGGACTCGATTGGGTTTGTCGAGGATCGGCGTGGGCACACGTGGCTGGCGAACTACTCGGTGAGCGGACGCGCGGAGCAGCAGCAGCAGGACCTGGGAGAGGTTTCGGTAGGGGGCGGACCGATCAAGAATGCAATCGGCGTGTCCGATCATGGTGTTCTCGCGTATGTGGAGTCCGGCCATGCGATGGCGCCGGAGGTGTGGGCGGGGCCGTTCGGCGAGGCTCATCCGTTGACCCAGTTGAATGCGGGAGCCAGGCCGCCGGCACGGACCGAATCAGTGGAGTGGAAGAACGAGGGCTTCGACGTGCAGGGCTGGCTGACGTACCCGAAGAACTATGATCCGGCGAAGAAATACCCATTGATTGTGCAGGTGCACGGCGGGCCGTCGGCTTCGGCGGGCGCGCGCTGGAGCGGGTCAACCTGGTCGGAGCTGGGCTACTTCGAGTTTTCGCCCAATCCGCGCGGTAGTTTCGGCGAAGGCGAGAAGTTCACGGCGGCCAACATCAAGGACTTCGGGTATGGCGACCTGCGCGACATCGAGGCGGGCGTGGACGCGATCGAGCAGAAGGTCTCGATCGACAAGACGCGCGAGGGCCTGACGGGCTGGAGCTACGGCGGGTTCATGACAATGTTTGCGGTGACGCAGACGACACGATTCCGGGCGGCGGTAGCGGGCGCAGGGCTGTCAAACTGGCAGTCATACTATGGGGAGAACTCGATCGACCAATGGATGGTGCCGTTTTTTGGGGCGACCGTGTATGACGATCCGGCGGTGTATGCCAAGTCTTCGGCGATCAATTTCATCAAGAAGGTGAAGACGCCAACGCTGGTGATTGTCGGGGACCGGGATGGCGAGTGCCCGGCGCCGCAGTCGTTTGAGTTCTGGCATGCGCTGCGGGCAGAGGGCGTGAAGACGCAATTGGTGGTGTACCCGAACGAGGGTCACGGCTTCCGCGATCCGGCGCATATTCGCGACCGGGAGGCGCGTGAGGTCGCCTGGTTTGAGGAAAATATGCCGGCGCGGTAGGTGCGGTGCTTCAGGCGTTGCGCCGCTATCGAGTGAAAGTTGTAACGAACGCCCGTCGGTAACAGTACGTTGGTGCTGGTCCTGTACTTGTCTTCACCCCAGTCCCCGCTCGCACCGTCTAAACTGGGACTATGGCTTTTTTGCGGCGTTTGCCTTTCTTCCTGCTGTGGATGCTTCTCCCGCCCGCCATGCGCGGTCAGGCGCGCTTCGACCTGGCCGGCCCGAAGATCGACGTCCATGTTACCCGGCACGGTATCTCGCTGCCTATCTCTTCTGTTCCCAACTTGCAGCCCGGCGATCAACTGTGGCTGCATCCCGATCTGCCGCCCTCGCAATCCGTTCACTATCTGCTTATCGTTGCCTTCCTTCGCGGCACGACCAATCCGCCGCCGGACCCCTGGTTCACCCGCATCGAGACCTGGCAGAAGCGGGTCGTGGAGGAAGGCGTCATCGTCACCGTGCCGCCCGAGGCCCAGCAGGCAGTGCTCTTTTTAGCGCCTGAGACTGGCGGTGACTTCTCTACGCTTCGCTCCGCTGTCAAAGGCCGCCCCGGTATCTTCGTCCGCGCCTCGCAGGACCTGACTGAGGCTGGCTTCGAGCAGGCCCGCACGGACAAGTATCTCGAAGAGATGAAGAAGGTTCCGGCCGGCGATAATTCCGCGTTGCTTGAGCACTCGAATCTGCTCGCTCGCACGCTCAACCTAAAGCCTAACCCCGACTGCTTCAAGCGGCCCGTAGACCAGCAGTACACCTGCCTGACCCAGACCGGCACGCAGACTCTGCTCGATGACGGCCACGCCGAAACGATCGTCTCCGCGCTTTCGAACGGTCCCGGCTCCGACTTCATCAATCAGGCGTCCTACACCCAGCTCGCCGGCGCCGGGAGCTACTCGGCATATGTCGGCGCCATCGTCGACTTTGTGCGCATCGTCAACGGCCTGCACACGGCCAAGTACCAGTACATCCCAGCCATCGCCGAGCCCGAGAACGACGCGCTGAACCTTCGTCTCAATACCCCGCCTTCGTTCAATAATCCCAAGTCTGTCATCGTCATCAGCCTGCCTGCTGTCGCACCCGCCGCTCTGCCGCCGCTGCGCCCGGTCGACTCTCGCCAGATCTCGTGCCTACTTGATCCTTCGGTGGCCATTCCCGTTGAGGGCGCGCCGCTGGTCTTCTCGACCACCTTCGTGCACGACCTCCGCCTGCACTTCAATACTCCAGCCAGCGGCGCCACACAGCCCAGCGGCGACCTTCCCCTGATCCCCGATGCCTTCGTCGGCGGCTTAACTCTGGGTCCCAAGACTCCGGAGCGGCATGAACTTCCGCTCAACCCGCCAGCTCCCGTGCCGGTCGCCTTGCCGAGCGAGGCCGCCAAGGCTTCTGTCGCCACCACTCCGGCAGCCAAGCCAATCGCTCCGGCCCTTCCCGGGCAACCCGTGTCCGCGACGATTTTGGGCATGTGGGGCTTCGACCCGTTTACCGGGCCGACCGTCACCGTCCAGCAGCAGCCTGGCCGGGAGTGGCGCATCGTGAACTCACCTTCCACCCCTGGGGACGCACCTGTCACGCTCATCGCCGGTCAGCCCAATCATCTTGAACTGCTCTCGACCGGCACCGCGTGCGTGCAGTCGATCACGCTCGAGCCGAGCGAAGCGAAGATTGATTGGAAGCTTGAGGGCGGCAAACCTGCCTCCATTGCGGGTTCTGGCGCAGCCTCCGCAACGCCCAAATCGGAGCCCGACGCGAAGAAGGCCGCCGAAGCCGTTCCGTCGGCTGCACAGTCAAACCTGATCGAACCCGCGGCCGTGGCGCCGGTCAGTGTGACCCTGAATCTGCAGCGCGCCAGCGCTCCCGGCTCCATCCACCTCGCCATCCAGCAGTTCGGCAGCACCAAGCCTGACCAACTCGGTACCCGCACCTTTGCCGAACCCGCTCGCATCCAGGCGCTCCAGCTGCACGCGGGCGACACCTCGGCCACGCTCACCGGCACCAGCCTCGACCAGGTGAAGAGCTTGACCATGGGCGACCTCACCTTCACTCCATCGCCCTCCTCCGATCCTGGCAGAGTAAATTTCTTGCTGGCCGCAAACGCCAAAGCTCCCAACTTCAAGGCCGACCAGAAGCTCACCGCCCAGGCGCATCTTGAAGACGGCCGCAACCTTGACATCGCCGCCGTCGTGCTTCCTCCGCGGCCTTCGGTCACCTATCTTTCGAGCCGCATTGCTCCGGCCAGCAGCCCGGCCACGCCCTCCCCGATCCAGATTTTGACCAGTGCCGACCTGCCCCTCGGAGATCAATTGGTCTTCTTCCTGAAATCCCGCGCTGCCTTTCCGCGGGCTGAAAAGGTTGAGATTGCGAGCCTCGATGAGTCCCTGCAAACCGCCCTTACTGTCGCCGCGGGATCGCTTGTTCTAGAGGACGCGCACACGGTTCTCGCGACCTTCGACCCGCTGAAGACGTTCGGGCCGTCCACGTTTGGCCCGTTCCACATGCGTGCCGTCGACCCCGCGGGTACGCCCGGCGAGTGGCTTCCGCTGACTACGATCGTGCGCCTGCCCACGCTGACCGAGCTTCACTGCCCATCCGTCGCGACCGCTCCATGTGCTCTGGAAGGCTCAGCGCTGTACCTGGTCGACGCCGTCTCCACGGACCCGAACTTCGCGTCTCCCTTGTCCGTGCCCGAGGGCTTCGTCGAAGCCTCGCTTGCCATGCCCCGGCCTACCCTCACGGGCACCTCAGCTACTTTCTACATCAAGCTTCGCGACGATCCGGCCACCCAGCACCAGGTGACTTTGCCCGTCCAGCTTGACGCTGGCCCGCCGGCCAAACAGAAAGCGCCCAGTCCTGCACCAGGGCCAAGTGCCTCCCTAAAACATACGCATCTGCCACTTACTCCGGGCCGCTAAAGGAAGACCACGTGAAACTATCGCTGGCCCTTCAACCAGTCCGCGTACGAGATGCGCGGGACCGTCACGAACGAGTCTTGTGTCTTCACGTACGCGCCTAACCCGTTCATCCTGCCCACCGCGTGCAGTTCCTCGGACTTGATGTACGGGCCTGCCGGATCGACAAACGCATCTTCCACATACATCGCCACGACGCGTCCCAGGATGATTCGCGAGCGCCCAATCTCGAGCGTCGTATGCTCCACGCACTCGAGCGCCGCGTGCGCCTCATGGATACGCGGAACCTGCACGTAGCTTGACGGCACGGTGGTCAGCCCCGCCATCTCGAGTTCGTCCACCTCCGCTGGGAAATCCGTCGCACATACATTCATCTGCTGCAGCAGATCTTCGGTCACCACATTCACCACAAACTCGCCGCCGCGCCGAATGTTTCGCGCCGTGTCCTTAGGGACAAACCCAGAGCCGGGCTTATCCGTCACACCCAGGCCCACAATCGGCGGGTCCGTGCAGAGATAGTTGTAGGCGCTGAACGGCGCGGCATTCAGCCGGCCCTCTTCGTTCCTGCTCGTGACCAGGGCGATCGGCCGCGGAGCCACCAGCCCGATCAACAGGTTGTAAATCGTCTTCGGCTTCGTCCCGGATACCTCAAAAATCATGCTTCCACCTTCTCGCTAAGGAGGAGTCGTTTGATCGTGTCCCGCACTTGAGGCCACGCCTTCGACTCCGGATCGGCGACGTCGAAGTGATCCGCATCCAGAATTCGCTCAAAGGCCACCGTCTCCGCCATCCGATGCCCGCGCGCGGTCCAACGTTCCGGAAGCTGCGGCGGAATCTGACCATCCAGGCTCCCCTGCAACAGCACCTGCGGCGCATGGAGCGGCAGCAAATCCCCCGGGTTCCCCGCGCGATAGCGTTCCGGAGCCTGCGCCGGCGTCGCCTGCATCAGATCGACGACCATCTGCCGGTCTGTCCGAAAGACTCCTTCGGCGAGATCGATCGTCATCCGCAAATCAACGACCGCCGCCAGACCCACGACCCCACGCATCGGAAGCATGTGCCCTGGAGGCTGCAGTGGCCCGCTCTCCGGCAGGTGCGGCCGGCCCGCCAGCCAGAACGCCAGATGCCCGCCCGCCGAATGACCCACCGCGACGACCCGGTCCAGATCAAGCGGGTACATCCCCGCCAGCACCCGTAAAAAACTGTAACCGAACGCAACATCTTCGAACGTTCCCGGCCATCCACCGCCGGGCTGGCCCACGCGCCGGTACTCGAGCGACCAGCAGGCGATTCCCTCGCGCTTAAGTGCCGCACAAAGATGACTGCCATAACCCAGACCGAACTCCGCGCGCCACCAGCCTCCATGCAGAAACACCACTACCGGAGCCTTGGCTCCCGCAGCGCCGGGCGGCAACCACAGGTCTCCGAATTGAGACGCATCCGCCCCGTACGGCACCCGATGATCGGCCTTGAGGGGCGTACGGCTTAGAAGGTCAGGCGCCATCCTCTGCTCCCGCCGCCGCCAGAATCAACGCGGAGCCGCAGGGATCGTTGCGGCCGCAGGCTCGACTGGCATCGTCACAATCACCTCACCCGGCCGGGTGTAGTGCAGTTCCTCGCGCGCCTGATGCTCGATGGCCCCGGGATCAGACTCCAGCCGCTCCACATGCCCTTTCAGCGATTCATTCTCGCGGCTCAGCAGCTGCAACTGCTGTGCCAGCGACCGCTCACTCTCGCGCTTGGCCTCGTACACCGTCAGCCCGTTCGGCCCAAAGATTACGTGATAGCCCACGCCGGCCGCCAGCGCAATCGCCAGCACCGTCGCCATCCGGCGCCACTGCCCAGAGAGGCGGCCCCGCCAAACTAACATTCGCGTAGAAGTTCTATACCCACTCATCGTTCTCTAGTGAAACGGGAAGCGCCCCGGCAGTCAAGGGCAGAGTCCTGCGCTATCCACCCCAAGGTAACGTGCGAACCACGTTCGTCACCCTGCCGCGTGCCGGCTTCGCTCCATGCAAAACGCAGCAGCTGGCTCGCGCACAAACGCCGCCGCGCCTTGATATGCTTGAATCGTTGCGCCCATTGAAAGGATGTGCCTTGATGCACACAGCCGAGCCGCACCGCACCACTGCTTCCCTTCCCGCGCCGTTGCTACGTTTGCAGGCCCAGAGCCTTCCCGGCCAGATTTCGCTCGCCGTCGCCGCCAGTGTCTTCGTCGCGCTCTGCGCCCGCGCCTCCGTGCGCATCCCGTTCACGCCCGTGCCCTTTACGCTTAGCGACTTCGCCGTGGTGCTCGTCGGCCTTACCCTCGCCCCGGCGACCGCGTTTGCTGCGATGATGCTCTACCTGCTCGAAGGTGCGCTGGGCATGCCCGTCTTCAACCCCGGCGGCCTCGGCGGCGTCGCGCAGCTCCTTGGGCCGACCGGCGGTTTTCTCTTCGCCTACCCGCTTGCGGCATTTACCGCGAGCTGGATACGCCGCAAGCTGCCCACCGGCTTCGGCGCCAACCTGCTGGCTGCCGCAGCCGGAAGCACGCTCCTGATGTTCGCCGGCAGCCTGTGGCTTGGCAGCCTGTTGCATCTCGCGCCAGGGGTCACGCTGCGGCTCGGCCTGCTGCCCTTCCTGCCCGGACAAGCCGTCAAGGTCCTCGCCGCCGCGGGAATCTTTACCTCGCTTCGCCGCTGGCGTCGCGCCTGAGCCGCCGCTGCGCAGCAACTCTTCTTCGGCCACACCTCTCCCGGGTGGCCTCTGGTTTCGTTCCGCCTGCACCCGCTTTCTGAAGGACAGCAACACATGAGTTCCGCAACGCAAGAGATCCAGGTCGCCCACAGTCCCGACTCTGACGACGCCTTCATGTTCTACGGCCTAGCCACCAGCAAGATTCGCGTTCCCGGCTTCAAGTTCGTCCACACCCTCACCGACATCGAAACCCTCAACCACCGCGCCATCGACGAAGCCTTCTTCGACGTCACCGCCATCAGCTTTCACGCCTATCCCTACCTGCAGGATAGCTACAGCATTCTGGCGTCGGGCGGCAGCATGGGCGACAACTACGGCCCCATGATTGTCGCCCCGCGCCGCTACACGCCGGACGAGATTCGGCGTCTCCGCATCGCCGTTCCCGGCACCCTCACAACGGCTTATCTGACCCTGAAGCTCTTCGCGCCCGAGATCGAGACCGTCACCGTCGACTTCGACAAGATCATTCCCGCGGTGGCCGCGGGCGAGTTCGACGCCGGGCTCCTGATCCACGAGGGCCAGCTCACCTACGGCAACGACGGCCTGCACAAAATCCTCGATCTGGGCCAGTGGTGGCACACAGAGACCGGCCTGCCGCTTCCCCTTGGTGGCAACGTGATTCGCCGCGCGCTCGGCCCCGAAACCATGCTTACTGTCGCCAATGCGGTGCGCGACTCCATCCAGCACGCGCTCGACAACCGCGAAGAAGCCCTCGCCTATGCCATGCAATTTGCCCGCGACCTCGACCCCAACCTCGCCAGCCGCTATGTGGGCATGTATGTCAACCAGCGCTCGCTCGATTTTGGCGACGACGGCCGCGAAGCCATTCGCCGCATCCTCGCCCTGGGCCATGAGCGTGGAGTAATCCCGGTCGAAGCCAAGGTAGACTTCGTTGGTTGAGGCATTGCGAGAGATCGTATCCGGCCAAGCTATGGTATTCTTGCACGAGTGTTGTTGAGCGAAACGAGACCATCCGGAACTCAACACTGTGTGGGACTTCCACCCGATCCACCCGGACGCGTAGCTCAACTGGCAGAGCATTCGACTCTTAATCGACTGGTTGAAGGTTCGATTCCTTCCGCGTCCACCATCTTTTCAACGACTTTGCTCCGTCCTGCGCTTCATTTACCTGAAACGCAAGTCTCGTCATCTTCTGCCCTGCTGCTGACATCGCATCCGTCACGACATCGCCGTAGATGTTGGGCGTTGTCCTATGGGAATATTTTTGACATTGGACGCTAAGGATGGGCGTTCGTTCTAAGTCGCCTGCGACCGCCGGACATCATGAACGGGCACCTGCAGGCAAATGGCGGACACGTTCGCGACGCAAAGCTCGGGCGCGTGTAGCCGGCTTGGTGGAGTGGGAGTCTGGCGGTCAGGCAAAGACCTACGCGAAACGCCTGCGGACCGCGCCGGCTACACACAGCAAACCTGTGCCAAGCAGGGCGAAGCTGGAAGGCTCTAGCGTTGGGATGGGAGTTATGGAACCACTTAGCACCGATGAGGACGTTGTTGGTCCGACGAAGTAGGACCCAAAGAATTTATCTAAAAATCCGATACAGAACTCGTTGTTGGTCACCGAGCAGAGCGGACCACCTTGGTAGTCAGCGAAGAAGGATGGGTATGTGCTGTTCCCGTACGGGTACACGATGTCGAGGTTAAGCGGTCCTCCGGCACCTATGTACAGAGTGAAGATGAAGGGCGACCCGGCTTCGACACCTATCGGACCGATTTCGTCATAGGCAATTCCGTCTTGAATGACCGTGACATCGCTGCCTACAAAGGCGCCGGTGGTTCGATTGAGAACCAGATACCCAGAAATTCCATCTGTCGGTCCTCCCGAAGTGAAGGTGGCGGACACCGAAAAGGTGGTAAGGGTGTCTGCACGGGCAGAAAGGCTTGCAGCGCAAAGAGCGATAGCGGCCAAAAGCGAATAGCGCATAAGTTCTCCTAAGTATGTTTTGCCCCAGCGTAACATTCTCGACGGAAGAAGCTACTCTCATTTGGCAACGCTGGCTTTGAATCACTTACATTTTCTACCCGTAGCCTAAGCTTTTCCTCACGGAAGCTCACGGGAGGCGAACCGCCGACCTCGGACGCGACCGCGGCGAAATCTGCGCTACCTGCATGCGTTTCCTGCTCAAGCGAACCATCCCAGGCCTGAAGTGCTGCGAGGTTCGCAGACCACAATGCGAGTCCGCGCAAACATGTGCTTACACATGCTTTGGCAGGATCCGGCTCGGCAGCTAAGGCTCTAACGTCAGGCCGCTGCAACTGTTCGCATACCAGTTGCTGACGACGCTGAACTGCCGGACGGCTCCCTCGGACTGTACGGCGACGCTCATCGTCTCGTCTGTTCGCCTGTACCGTCGGCATTCATGTGGACGACCGTACCGGCGTAGCGAATCATGTAGGGTTTTGCTGAAAACGGTCCCGCGGGCTTGGCGATCGCAGGCATTACGGCCAACATCTAACCGCGGCAAAAACAAGTTTGCGTCACAGTCTGGAAAACCTGGCAGAACTTCGTCGTAGCCGCGATCGAATTTGTAACGCATGAAGCCGCGGGTCAGGCGTTGCGCCTAGACCAATCACTGGTCCATCTGCGTCCAGAATCTCCGTAGTTATTCTCAGGCATCTAAGCCAGCGTTGTTGCTATTTTATTTCTGTGCGTTCCGCCCTGACCAACGTCTCTACCTCGCGGTGAAGCTCCTTATGCGCCAGCCCAAGCCTGATGCGCACTCCGCTCAGCCAGCGCTGGTGTTGCTCAATCTGCTGCTTCGCCTTGGCTATCTCCGGCTCGAGCGTGGAGAGTGCCGGACCTCCAACCAGGCTACGCACCTCGATGAAGTTGCGCGCACTCAAGGCCATGCCAATCTGTTCCCGCGTAATCGCACGCGTAGCGCCAGCGATCAAAGGCAGATCACGTTGAACGATCGCTGTCAGGGCATCCGCCATAAAGCCAACGCCGCTGGCCGTAAGCTCTCCCACCGCGTTGCTTACAAGCGCATGCGCCGCGTGGAAGCTGATGCCTGTAATGCGAACCAGCGTATCGGCAAGCTCAGTCACGGTCAGGAAGTTCGCCTCGGTCGCGGCTGCCATGCGGTCGGTACGAAACTCCGCCTGGCTGAGCGCACCGGTGAGCAGCGTCAGGCTGCGGATACCGTCTTCAAACGCCGTGTACACCAGCGGCTGCAGGTCATCTTCGGCATCATTCATGTCAGCGAAGGGCGTATTGTGCAGGCAGCCAAAGATGCTTTGCGCTTCAAACAGCGACCTGCTTGCAAGCACGCGCACGTGCTCGAGCGGAACTGGATTGCGCTTCTGCGGCATGATGCTTGAGATCTGCACATACGCGTCCGAGAGGCGCAGGAAATTGACTTCAGCCGTCGACCAGAGCAGCAGATCCTGCGCGAAGCGGCCGAGCGACACCATACCGGCCGCAAGCACAGACGCGCTCTCGAGGAGATAATCCACCGCAACAATCGCGCCATAGGAGTTGACCACAAGGCCCTCAAAGCCAAGCAGCCGCGCCGTCAGAAAGCGATCGATAGGAAAGCCGGTCGTCGTGATCGCGCACGCGCCAAGCGGACTGCGGTTGACTCGACCGAACGCGGCAATCACGCGCTCAGCATCGCGGTCGAGCACCTCGATCATCGCCATGAGATAGTGGCCCAGCGTGGTGGGCTGCGCGGGTTGGTTGTGCGTGTAGGCCGGCATCAACGCGGCACGGTGTGTCCAGGCAAGATCGGCAAGTAGCGACCCCAACGCCAGTTGCGCCGTCAATAGATCAAGCAGGTAGCTGCGCAGCACCATGCGATACATGGTCAGATCAATGTCGTTGCGACTGCGCGCGGTATGCATTTTGCCGGCGACTTCCCTGCCGCAGGCTTTGGCAAGTGTGTGCTCGATGAGGAAGAAAAGATCTTCAAATGTGCCGTCGTATGGAGTGTCTCGCAACGCCTGGAGGTCAAGTCCATCAAGCGCCTGGAGGCATTGCGCCGCCTCCTGTTCGGGCATCAACTCTTGCCGCGCGAGCATCAGCGTATGAGCGTACTCGATCTCCAGCAGCGGCGCCAGGAAGTATTTCTTGGCATCTGCAAAAACCCGCGCAAGCACCGTATCTCGATAGATGGGCGCAGGAAAGATTTGCCCTGAGCTTGACGAAGCGACCTCATCTTCTTCCTGCTGCATACGCACAGTGTGAAAGAACCTCAAGTACCAGGTACAGCATTAGAAATCGATCTTCAACCCAAACTGCAAAATGCGTGCTTCCAGCAGCGTGCTGGTAGGACGCAACGTAGGCGCGCTTGTAATCACGCCAGCCGCATTCGTCGTCGCCACCGCATTGATCGAAGTCACGTTTGAATGGTTAAAAATATTGTTCCCTTCCACCACCAGCTTCGGCGCCACGCGATCGAAATACGTGCCCAGCGTGCGGGTAAACCGAAGGTCGGCCTGGTAGATGGATGGTGTGCGCACTGTGTTGCGTCCCACGAAGAGCGGACGGCTGGTCGCGAGCGCATCGCCATTCAGTTTAGTGGCGGTGGTGATGGTCTGTTCATCTCCTGAGCTTGCATTTACCAGCAGACCAAACTCATTGCCATGCAGCGCGCCATTGATGTATTTGTTGTCGAAGTGAGTATCGGGCTGATAGATCACGCTGGCGGTGAAGGCGTTTGGCCGGTCCACGCTGCTGTTGCCGCGGTCGCGCAGAGGGTTGGTTGTATCTTCCACCGGTGTGCTGAACTCGTACGTATTGGCTTCCGGCGTATTCGAGATCGCGTGCGACCAGGTGTACGACGCACTCGTGGTCAGGCCGCCGGAGAAACGGTGATCGTACGTTGCGGTGAGCGCGTTGTAGGACGAATTCGAGCCAATGTCTTCAAGCGTAATGTTGTTCAGCGCATTGCCATTGCTGAGCGCGGGAGTAGCGCGGGTGTTGACGTTGATTGCACTAGAAAATACCGGACGGCCGTCGGCCAGAAGGCTGACTGGATTAATCAGATTGGAGTTTCGCAAGAATTGCAGATTGCGGCCATTCGTCAGGATGTAGCCGAGCGTGAGCGAATCGTTTCTCGCAAGCTGCTGCTGCACCTGCGCGTTTGCATTCCAGGTGTATTCATTCTTGAAGCGCGGGGTGAGCGCGTAGATGCTTTGTGCTGGAATGCTCGCGGCCGGTACGCTGGTGGGAGAGTTCGGAAATGCGGGAACGCAAGGAGTCGGGTTGGCCGCGCTGGTAGTGCAGGCGATGGACGCGATGTAGGATCCGGTTCCGACCGCACCGTTGTTGTAGAGCGGGTTGAACCAGGTGTTGGTTGGCGTGGCCTCGTAGAACATGCCTGCGTTGAGCCGAATGACCGTCGTCTGATTGGGGGAATACGCGATGCCAACTCGCGGAGCGAAGTTCGCCTGTGGAATGCGGAAGCTCTGGGTCAGCAGATACGGCTCGCCCGCCGGCGGTGTCGGGGCGCGATACTGGTCATAGCGCACGCCGTAGGTGACCAGCAGATTCTTGCGCAGCTGCCATGTGTCCTGACCGAAAGCGTCAAAGAAGATCGACTGGTATCCCGCCCCCGGAGTGCCGATACTGGCACTTAGGCTCGAATACTGCGGCGTGCCGACCGGTGTCGTCCCGTTCTTCGCATTTGCATATTGCTGGATTGAAGCAAACGTGTACTGCGTGTACACGTCCTGCAACTGCGTGTCATTGTTTTTCTGAAAGCCGAGACCGAACTTCAACGTGTGAGCGCCTTTTATTAGCGTGAGGTTATTGTTGAAGCTGGGAATCTTTTCTTGAAATTTATCTCCAACGCTGTTTGAGCCTCCGAAATTGGCGATGCCGCTGATCGTGATTTGCGGGCCAGTTCCGGTGAGTGGATCGGCTACATGATGCTCATTGCGATACGGCCAGGAACCGCGAAACTCATTGAGCACCTTTGGAGAAAAGGTAGTCACCAGCTGCGCACCGATGATGTGCGCACGATCCTGGAAGTCGGCCGCGGCACTCAGTGCGTACAGGCCACCCACGTTCGAGTTGAACGGATAACGGTTGCGAAAGTAGTTGTACCGCGCGAAGAATTGATTCTTGCGGTTGATGCTCCAGTCACCCCGTACATCCACCCACTGCGCATATTGCACCTGCGCGGCGGTGCTGAAGTCGGATGCACTTTCACCCAGCCCTTCAAGCAGAGCCTGGTTGGCCGGCGTGATAGTGTTCGCAGTCGGATTTGCGCGTTTCAGATGTTCGTAGCTAACGAAGAAAAAAACTTTATCGCGCACCACCGGACCGCCCACCCTGCCGACGAAATCATCTACATGCAGGCTTGGTTTAGTGACGCCGCCAGGAACGCTCGGATTGCAATTGTTCAGAATGGGGCAGGAGCTCGCCGCCTTTGGACGCCAGAGATACTGCGCCTCGCCATGCAACTGATTCGTACCGGAGTAAGTGATGCTGTTGAAGATGATGCCCGCGGTATTACCAAACTCCGGCGCGAAGCTGTTTGAGATCGTGTTGATCTCCTTCACGTACGAATCCGAAATAGCGAACAGACGCAGGCCATACCGGTCCGACTCCGTGTCCACCATCCCGTCAAGCTGGTAGTTGACGCGGTCCACAAGGCCGTTCGTGTTGAGCGTGCGCGGAATGCCATTTTCGGGATTCGGATGGCCGCTCACGCCGGGCTGAAACAAAATGTAGTTGTAAGGATTGCGTGAGGTAAGTGGCAGATTCTGGGTCTCGGCCTGATCGATGGTACGGCCGAGGTCGAAGCGAGCCGGGTCGATGATGGGTGCATCGCCTGTGACCTGCACCTCGCTCGCCACCGAGCCGACCGTGAGCTGTTCATCGACCGTGGCGTCGCGACCCGCGGTAAGCTGGACGCCGGACTGCGTCAGCGGAGCAAATCCGCTGCCGCTTGAAGTGACACTGTACCGACCGATGGGCAGCGCAGGAGCAACGTAGAGTCCTGTTGCGTCGGCTTTGACCGTGCGCGTGTATCCCGTGTCGAGATTTGTGATAGTCACGTCAGCGCTTGCAATTGGCGCGCCCGAGCTATCGGTGATCACCCCGCGAATGCTTCCGTTGATCGACTGCGACTGACCGAACGATAGCGGCGAGGTGCCGGCGCACAGCAAAGCCAATGGAGCGCATGTGATCAGCTTCAGCAAGGAACCGTTCATGGCAGACCTCTCTCGCACCGGTGCACCGTATCAAACTCATGCTGAGCACAGAGCCAGGGGGTGTGACAGCACTTAGGAAACTTTGTTTAGTAACTAACGGTGGTGTGAGCATACCACGCACTCGAGCGATGTCAAAGGAGGGAGTGTCGCATCCGTATCGGATCGGTGCGAGGCGCAGGCCGACTACGGAATAAGAGTAGCTGTGGCTGCCGCTATCGAAAGCGAGACCGCGCCAAAGAGCTGCGCGCGTGTGCCGAGCGCACTTGAGCGCAGCTCCGGCCGCGCAAATTCATGACGCTCCATCCTTTGCTGCGCAGCTGCGCACAGCTCCGGATGGGATCCGAGGCCGCCACCAAAGACCACCAGTTCGGGATTCAGCAGTAGCGAGATATCGGCCACAGCATCGGCCAGTAAACCCGCCGTGTGGGTAAGCACCTCTCGCGCCACAGGATCGCCTTCGCGCGCCAGATCAAAGACCTGGTCGGCGCGCAGGCGCATCAGCTTCGCATTGGCTGGAGACGGCCTCCGCTCGAGCGCCGCGCGCCACCGCGCCTCGATCCCACCACCGCCGAGAACGCGCTCGAGCTGGCCGGTGTGGCGCACCTGCATCGGCCCGCGATCCTGCCCGCTGACGCCGAAATACCCGATCTCGCCCGCGCACCACTGCGCGCCGTGATGAAGCTGTCCATGCAGGAAAATACCGGCGCCCACGCCCGTACCCATGGCGATGAAAACGAAGTTCTCCACGTTGATGGCCGCACCCCGGCGATGCTCCCCTACTGCGGCCAGATTGGTATCGTTCTCGACCATAGCGGGCAGGTTCGTCCCGCGATGCAGCAGGTCGCGCAAAGGAACATCGTTCCAGGCGCGCAGATTGGGCGCGGAAACGACTACGCCTGTGTCGACGTTGGTGATGCCGGGCGCGCCGGCGGTGATGTGCAGAAGCCTGGCCTTTGCGACACCACTCTGCTGGCACATGGAACCGATGCCTTGCTCAACCAAGGCGCATACCCCGGCCGGTGTCTTCTGCGCTTTGAGCAGCACCGTCGACCACTGTGTGACCACGTCACCATTTAGATCGGCCAGCATCATGCGGAGCCGGGTGCCGCCGATATCCGCAGCGACCACATAGCCATGGTGCGCGTTGAAACGAAGCATGCCCGGCGGCCTGCCTCCGCTCGATTCGCCCTCGCCAATCGACTCCACCAGACCAAGATCTTCCAGATGCGAGATGCTGCTCGAGACAGTGGGTGCACTCAGTCCGGAGAGCCGAACCAGATCCGCTTTCGAGCACGGATTGTTTTTGCGCAGCAGGTACAAGAGACCGCGCGCATTGGCCTGCCGCAGATGGGATGGGCGCGAGGGTGCATTCTGCAATGTCATCATCTATACGCTCGACACCTCCGAGTCTCTCATGAGCCAATGCTCGAAGCGCGCATAACTAAATAAACTTTACAAAGAAACGGTCTGGGCACTCTAGCTAGGATCCGGTGTACGTCAACACGGAAAGCTGCGCTCAACCTATACCGGTTGAGCGCAGCTTGTTATCACAAACAAAGCAACTCGAGGAAGTTCTGACTTCGTCAGAAGGTTGACTGGGAAGTCACCGGCAGGGCGAAAGGGCATTCCTCGCTAGAAGTGCAGTGCAATCTCGCCTGTCAATGTCCTGGGAGAAACGTAGTGCGTCCCTGAGAATGTTGACAGGAAGTTGTAGAGTGCATACTTGTTGGCTACGTTGATCGCAGTGACACGCGCCGCAACTTGATAGCGATCTCCGCTGCCGAAGTGCTTGATGTCGTTATCTCCAAGCTCCATGTCGAAGAGGTTGCGATTTGCGATCCGCTGCGGATGATGGTCGTCGTCTTCAACGCCCGGAGCCGGAATGTTGATCAGCTTGGAAGTCAGTCCGGCTGCATCACACTGGCTGAAGCCGGAGGTCACGGTTGCTTTGACTCCATCACAGACCAACCCGGCCGTGAACTGCTCGTCGTAGGTCAGGCCGCTGAGGTTGATCTCGGGTTTGCCGTTGACCACAAGAGGATTGCCGTTGGCATCGAAGGAGAAGCCCGCGCAGGCGCTGTTCGGGTCGGTCACGTTGTAGCAGGGAGCGGAACCGGCGACCAGACCGCTGTCGAGCTTCCAGTTGAAGGAGGAGTAAACACTTTTGCGGAAGGGCATCTTGTACTGCAGGTGGGTCGTTTGGTTGTATCTCTCGTCATGGTCGATGCGGAAAGGATAGCCTCCCGGCGCCCCGATCGAAGCGCCCACGCCTCCAATCTGCGGATTGAAGAAGCGCGCGGCAACCGACGACATGGTCACGCGTGCGGTGAGTCCGCGCACCTCAGTCAGGGTGCCGGCGAGCGTAAAGCCAGGGATCTTCGAGTTGTGCCACTCAATCGGGAAGGTGATTGGCGTTGCACCCAGCACGCTGAAGTCGTAGGCGTTGTGTGTGTATTTGGTGATGTAGTCGCCGCTCAGGACGAAGTGGCGCGAGATGTTCTGCGAGAGGCCCGCATGAACTTCATTGCGAAAGCCCGGGTTGAACGGCGCGGGAGTGCAGGGCCCAAGCGTCAGGAAGATGGACTGAATGACCGGATTAAGGCAGCCCTGGCTGGAGAGGACCAGGTTCTCGTTGAACGGGGTCTCCTGCGTACGGGCGTAGGAGGCACGGAGCACGGTGCCGGTCCGCTTAATGTTGTAAGAGAGCCCGACACGCGGTTCAGCCTGCCGCTGGATGGACAGGCCATTGTAAAAATCTCCACGAATACCAAGGTTGAACAGCCAGTTGCCGGCCTTCAGGTTATCTTCCCCGTAAAGCGCGAGTTGCTTAACATCCGTCTGGCCGTGAAAGGCGTAATACGTGCCTCCCGACGTCAGATCGTAGGGCGCGAGGATCGGGTTGAAGTTGGGATTGCTCGCAAAGGCACCGGCGCTGCACTGATTGGGTGAAGTGACTGGGTTGCCGTTGTTGTCGAAACAAAGAGCATTGAGCGTGGGATCGACGATGCCCACCTGATCGTTTTCGCGCAGAAAGGTCTGCTCATACATGCCGCCCAGCTTGAAGCTGTTACGGCCTCGCACGTAGGAGACATCGGTATGGACGCCGGCGTTGGTCAGCGAACGCTGCTGTGCGACCGACTCCTGCTGGATGGGTCCGAGGTCGGCAAGCGGGTTGTTGCTTGGGAAATAGGCATAAAGATCCTGACGCACGTACGGTGCGAAGTTGAAGACCGCGGCGTCGCTCAGCACCCTCGTGTAAGTGGGTGAGATGTTGAAGGTCTGGATTTTGGAGCGTTGGTCGGTCATACCAGGCGTCGAGCCCGCAGCGGCAAAGCCTATCTCTGTGTCATAGCTGTTCGGCGTCTGAAACCAGGATCGTGTGTATTGCAGGTTGGTGTGCAACGAAGACGCGGGACCGAATTGGTAATCCATGCGGTCGAAGAGGTTTTCTTCGTTCCCCTTGTCGTGATAGACGATGAACTCGGGTGCATCAAGAAAGCGGCCTGACTGCAGCACATTTCCGGCGAAGAAGTTGCCGAACTTACTCGTGCCCTTCGCGAGTTCAATGCCTACGTTCGTGGTTCCGAAGGTGCCGTAAGAGACGTGCAGCGTGCCGGTCAGCTTCTCCACACCCTGTCCGGAGCGTGTGGTCCCCACGATGACAAGGCTGGTCTTATCACCATACTCAGCCGGCGGAGCGCCTTCGATCACTTCAAGGGACTGAATGGCCGCGGCAGGCACCTGGTTCGAGAAGACCTTGCTCTGTTGGTCGGTGATGGGCTGTCCGTCAATCGAGAAGGACACCTCGTTGTGGTCGCCCAGACCGTGCAGCAGGCCATTCGAGTCAGCGGCGACGCCGGGCGAGAGTTCCGTGATGATGGAGCTCAGCTCAGAAGTCGGTGTCTCGACCGGCAGGGTATCGATGGTGGAACGGTCGATGTCGGTGTGGAAGTGAGGATCGTTCTCATTGAGGTCGGGAGCGGCCTCGACGGTGACACTGGATGTGGAACCAAGAATCTGCAGCGCAATTGGTAGGGTGATGGGCAAGCCGGATTCCACATTGATGTCCCGGGCTGCGGGCGCAAAAGCCGGATTCGAAACCGACACCCGATATGGGTTGAATGGAAGATTGTAAAAACGAAACTGCCCGGACCCATCGGTTTTTGCCGTTCGAGTGTAGCCGCTCACGGCGTTTGCCAGCGTCACCGTGGCTCCAGGCACGACTGCGCCGGTAGGATCGCTGACGGTGCCGCTGACCACTCCGGAGGTGCTCTGTGCCATGGCCGGGCCGGCGGTTATCACGCTCGCGAGTGTGCACGATAAAGCAAAGACATTCCTGGGATTCAAACTAAAACCTGCCATTGCATGACTCCTATCTGGCGAAGGGCAAAGACGACAAAAGGCTCATGCCCTTCTAGATTCCACGATGCAGGATGCGCATCCACATCGAACGTTCAGTGGGCTTAGACGTACCTGCCCGCAGCCACTTGAAGCGTCGAACTCACTGCTAATTACGCAGAACAGGATGTGGGAGGAGGTCTGCTGAAGAGCGAGAAGTGCAGCATGCGCCACGCGATTCGTTCCGGCAGCGATGAGGTATGGCTGCGAACTACGGACTGGCTCCCGAGACCGGTCTGCGTGCCGGTCGGCATGGCAGAGTGCATCGCCATGCAAAGCGGGCAGCTGGTCTCGTCGGCTGGCCATGTGACGGCGTCAGTCTGTACGGTGACTTGAGAGTTGGTATGGGGTAGCCAGTCGCCGTGAACATGAGTAGCCTGCGCAGAGCTCGCAACCAGCACCAGCAGCAAGCTAAAGACCGCTGCGAGCCGCATCCAGAGGGGATGGGACGGGAGGAACCTAGCGGTTTGACTCTGCTTGGTCATCTGGGTTGAACCTGGAGCATGCATCCCTTTGGCTAAAGCAAGATAGCTTTCCGTAGGGAAGAGCGGATGCGTTCAGTAGTCCCACTCTATCATTGCTAACGAGTATCCACTCTTGTTAGGAGCACGAAACGAAACTTAACGGCAAGCCGCGCAGTTTCCGGACAGAAAGAATTCGTGGCCAGTCACCTGGAAGCCTTTGGGAAGGTTCGGCTTAAACTGAACGCTGCAGCCGGGCATCTCAAAGATTTTGCGGCACTGATTGCAGCGAAAATGATGGTGATGCTCCTTACCCGCAACTTCATAGCGCGCCGTCTCTCCGGGCAAAGCGATCGAGGTCAGCCAATTCTCCTCAACCAGGGTGCCGATGTTCCGATACACGGTTGCGATGCTGACGCCTTCCACCATCTCGCGAGCGTCGTGGAGCACCTCTTCCGGAGAAAGCGGCCGATCCGCGCTGAGAAATGCCGAACGAATCGCATCTTTCTGCCTTGTCTTCCTTGACTGAACGATCAAAGCCTTGCGTCCTTTCTAGAGAGCAGTACTTTCCTGCCCACGCATCTCCGGCAGGCCACCGATATAGAGAGCCGAGTCACGGAATCCGCCTGGCAATCGACACGACGAGCGGTTCGCGAGACAAAGCCCACCCACCACTTCCTTAAGAGTAGCACTAATGCGAAGTGGTTATTCTTAGTCACGCTGTCTATACGGACTGCCTCTTGCGCGCGTGTATCGAATTGCACCATCCTCTGCAAGCTGGAATTCTTACTCCGACACTCTACCATGTAAGGCGAACATAAAGCGAAAGATAATTTTACGAAAATAAGGTAAATGCGCGGTGAGGAACGGCTGCTTTTCACCCGTTTGGGGGATGAAGGGCCAAACTATAATAATGTCAGGCGCTTACGGAAGGTTTCCGTTCGCCACTTTCCGGCACATCTTGTCTGCACTCGAAGTCCAGACCTAACTAACACTGCTTGCATACTTTAGGTGCTTCTCGGGGATCGGGGGATACTCTGCATAGCCACAGGAAAGCGGTTGTCGGCGTCCTTGCCCTTCAGGGCGCTTACGACGCTCACGCCAAAGCGCTCGTCGGCCTCGGCGTCGACATCCGGCTCATTCGCCGTCCCGACCAGCTCCACGACCTCGATGGCCTCATCCTGCCTGGTGGCGAATCGACGACCTTTCTTCGCCACTTGGAGCGCGACGGCTTCTTTGCCGTTCTCGACCAGTTCGTCCGTCAAACGCCAACCTTCGGCACCTGTGCCGGTGTCATTCTTCTGGCAAAGGAGGTACACAACCCCGCCCAGGCCTCGCTCGGAGCGCTCGACATTACCGTTGAACGCAATGCGTACGGCCGTCAGCTGGACTCCACGATCCTCATCACCCCTACGGAGCTCCCCGGCGGCCCGCTAGAGATGGTTTTTATCCGCGCTCCCCGCATTACGCGCACCGGTCCGGGCGTGCAAACGCTCGCCACCCGCGCGAACGACGACCAGCACACTTCATCCCCTATTCTGATCCGCCAGGGCCACCTCCTTGCCGCCACCTTTCATCCCGAGCTCTCCGCCGACAGCCGTATACACCAGCTCTTCCTTGCCATGATCGTTGAGCACCGAACCGCGTCGCTCACATCCTCCACCTCGGCCGAGTCCCTCTAGCGATGCATCTCTCCTCGCTCCTGGCGGCCTTTCTTCTTCTGCCGGCCGCTTCGTTTCTGGCCCAGACTCCCGACCCATCTTTCTCCCTTGCCTCGCGCCTTAATACCGTGCTTCAGCGTGAAGCCAGCGGGCACTCGCCGACCTCCGAGGAGATCGCCGGCTTCGACCCGCTCGATCCTCTACCCACCTCCGCTGCCCTCGCCGAAGCTCTGCCGCTGATCCTCAAAGCTCTCCAGAACCCAGACTCCGCCGTCCGTCTACTGGCCCTTACGGCCCTTGGAGGCCTCGAAGCCCCCGCAGCACCTTCCGCCCACACGCTTCCCGCAACTGCCTCCGAAGCCGCCACGACAACCAACAACCCCGCCCCGGCCGACCCCGCCGCTTACAAACCCGACCTGGCCAAAGTTCTCGCCCCGACTGTCCCAGCTATCGCCTCCCATCTCACCGACGAACTTCCGCCGAACCGTCTGCAGACCGCGATCGTCCTCGGCGGCTTCGTCCCCGATCCTCCCCCATCCGTCTACCCTCCCTTACTCGCCTATCTGAAGCGTGGCGATGCTATCGGTACCGTCGGCCAGATCGTCGTCTCCGACCTCCTCCAGCTTGGCCCCGTCAGCGACACCACCGCCGATGCTATCGCGCACTTTCTCCGTCGCTCCGACCAGACCACGTCCTCCCGCTCCGATCTAGTCGACGCCATTGCCTCCAAGCCCAATCAATCCCAGTCGCTCAACAAAACCCTGCTCACTTATCTTTCGTCCGACGACCCCAGCCTCCGTGCCCGCGTCATCCTTTCCCTTCCCCAACTCGACCTTGCCCCGGACGTCTTCGCCGACACCAAGGCACGGATAGCCCAGATCGCCGCCTTTGACCCCAGCGGCGGGCAGGAAAACCTTCAGGTCATCACCGCCGCCAAGTCCGTTTCCACCTGCTGGACAGCGACCCGCATGATCACGGGCTGCCCGGCCTACTAAAGCCGTATGCTGAAGCAGTGATTGTCACCACCACTTCGATGGCAGGCGTGCTTTTGTGGCCCCTTCCCCCGGATGCGTCGGCCCACGGTCCCGCCCTCGATCGCCATCTCTACCTCAATCTTTGGATTGCCCTTGCCCTCCTCGCCTCTGCTCACCTTATCGGCTTGATCGGCCTTTTCCTTCAGCGCAAATCCGGTGGAAAACCGCGTTCTCAGGCACTCGTCGAATATCTTCCCCTCGCGGCCCTTACACTGCTCTTCGCTGTCCTCACTCTTCGCGCCGAGCGCCTCTGGGCCGCCACCCGCTACACCGGCCCGGACCTCGCCGCGCTGCAGGTGGAAGCCACTGGCATGCAGTTCGCCTGGTACTTCCGCTACCCCGGCCAGGACGCCGCCTTCGGCCGGACTCGCCCGCAGCTCATCGCTCCCGGTGAGGGCAACCCTCTCGGCCTCGACCCCGCCGACTCACGCGCCGCCGACGACTTCGTCACCTCCGAGCTCGTCCTTCCCGCGGGTCGCCAAGTTGACCTTCGCCTCCATGCGCAGGACGTTATCCACGGCTTCGCTGTCCCCGCCCTCCGCCTCAAGCAGAACGCCGTCCCCAACTCCGGCCATGGCGAGGACATCCACATCCACTTCACCCCGACCACCCCGGGCACCTACGCCATCCTGTGCACCCAGCTCTGCGGCCTCGGCCACTTCCGCATGACTGCCAACCTGCGCATTCTCTCCCCTGACGCCTTCTCCGCGTGGCTCGCCAGCCAGGAAAAGGCGTCCGCCCCATGACCCCAGCGATCACCACCCAGCGTTCCCCCCGCGCCCGGTCCCTCTTCACCACCGACCACCGCACCCTTGGTGTCCGCTACCTCTTGCTCTCGCTGGCTGCGGTCGCCGTGGGCACGCTCATGTCGCTTGCCATGCGCATCCACCTCATCTGGCCCGACCGTACCCTACCCTTCTTCGGACCGATCAAGCCTGAAGACTACCTGGCCCTGGTCACCCTGCATGGCACACTCATGCTCTTCTTCGTCATGACGCTCGCCCCACAGGCCGGCTTCGGCTCGCTCATCCTCCCGCTCCAGATCGGCGCACGGCGCATGGCGTTTCCTTTGCTCAACGCCCTCGGCTTCTGGCTTTATCTGACCGCGTTTCTGGTCCTGATCTCCTCGAGCTTCGTCGAAGGGGGAGCCGCCATCTCTGGGTGGACCGCCTACCCGCCGCTCTCCGCCATTGCCGCAGCCGGCCCTGGCCAGGGCCTTGGCATGGATCTTTGGCTTACCTCTTTAGGTCTCTTCGGCGTCGCGTCCATCCTCACCGCGATCAACCTGCTTGCTACCATCGTCGCCCACCGCTGCCCCGGCATGACGTGGGAGCGCCTGCCGCTCACCGTCTGGGCCTGGTTCACCGCCGCCGTGCTCACCATTATCGCCTTCTCTGTCCTCTTCGCTGCGCTCGTCCTACTATTTCTTGACCGCCACGCCGGCACCAGCTTCTTTCTTCCGCTTGGCGATCTCGTCAACGGAACCCTTCACACCTCCGGCAACGGCAGCCCGCTGCTCTGGCTCCATCTCTTCTGGTTTTTCGGCCATCCGGAGGTCTACATCGCCATTCTTCCCGGCATGGGCCTCACCTCGATGCTCCTCGGCAATTTTTGCCGCCGCAAGATTTTCGGCTACCGCGTCATGATCGCCACGACCCTGCTCATCGGCTTCGTCGGCATCCTCGTCTGGGGACACCACATGTTCGTCGCCGGCCTCAATCCTTTCGCCGGCACCGCCTTCTCCATCTCTACCATGGCCATCGCCCTGCCTTCCGCGGCCAAGGTCTTCAGCTGGCTTGCTACCACGTGGCGTTCCCGTCCCGTCTACACCACGCCCATGCTCTTCGCCCTCGGTTTCGTCTCCCTCTTTATCACCGGCGGCCTCTCCGGACCCATCCTAGCCCAGCCTATTCTCGATCAATATCTGCACAATACCTACTTCGTGGTAGCCCACTTCCACCTCATCATGGCCATGGCCGGCATCTTCGGCCTCTTTGCCGCCACCTATTACTGGTTCCCGATCCTGTGCGGACGAATGATGAACGAAGCGCTTGGCCGATGGCACTTCTGGCTTACCCTCATTTCCGCCTACATGACCTTTGTTCCCATGCACATCGCCGGCCTGGAAGGAGCTCCACGCCACTATGCGCAATTCGACGGCCTGCATAACGCCGCGACCGCCCTGCTCGCTCCCACCCTTTCCATGCAGCGCCACATTACCTACTCCGCCTTCGTACTCGCCTCGAGCCAGATCCTCTTTCTGATCAATTTGGTCCTCAGCCTGCGCCGTGGACGCCCGGCCCCCGAGAATCCCTGGGCTGCCACTACGCTTGAGTGGGCCCCGTCTAATTGGCAAGACAGCGTATCCGGCCAACATTTCCAGGTCCATCGTGGACCCTGCCACTACTTCCACACCGCTGCCGGCGAGGGCTTCACGCCGCAGTGGGCACAGGACGAAAATCCGGAGTAAGCTGTCTTCACGGGACGCTTCGCAGAGGGAATCGCAATGCCGGCAATCATCACGCCCCCAGTCACACCTCCAGGAACAGAGAAGCGCCGCCGCGAACTCGAAGACGGAGACCACGGAGGCGGAAGACGTCCGCCAACCGACAAACGCACCGGTGGTGGCGGCGACCCGGACAACTGGAATGAGCGTCGGCGCGGACGCCCCGGGCCTCGCGAGCGTCTGGACCGCTACCGTCTCGGCCTCTTCTTCGGTCTCTCTGCCGTCTTCATGTTTTTCGTCGCCATTGTCAGCGTCTTCTTCGTCGCGCAAGGAAGCGGCCACGTCGACGCCAACGCTCGCTATATTAACGAGTGGCTGCCGACTGCTCTGCCGCCCATTCTCTGGCTGAACACTGCCGTGCTGCTCCTTAGCTCGCTCACTATGGAGATTGCACGCCGCCACATGTTTCGCGAGATGCACGTCATGGACGAGTGGCTCGGCCTTGGGAAACCGATTACCCGTCGCACCATGCCCTGGCTGGTCGCGACGATTGTGCTCGGCGCCCTGTTCGTGGCTGGGCAACTTGCCGCCTGGAACCAGCTCGCCACGCAGCGGGTCTTCTACTACTCGAGCCAAAGCAGCCACTCGTTCTTCCTGATTACCGGAGTCCACGGCCTGCACCTGCTGCTCGGCGTAGCGGCTCTCATCCTTGCGCTGATCGGCCTCTTCGCCTCGAAGCAATTGGAGAACCGGCAGATCCTGGTCGATCTCGCCGCCTGGTACTGGCACTCGATGGGTCTTCTCTGGCTGGCGCTGTTCGGCCTGCTCGCCTTCTGCCAATGAATGGCTGCCTCAGGCGTGTGGCTTTTGGCCTGGTTTTAACGGCAGCTCTCACCCCACTCGCCCGTGCACAAGGTTGCAGCCAATGTGCCGAGCAGATGCGCTCCACTCCCGCTCGTGTTCAATCCGCTTACCGGCGGGCCATTGTCCTGATGGTTCTGGCAGGCGGAGGAGTCTTCAGCGGAGCCGTCCTGACCCTGCGGCGGTTTCGATAGCTCCCGGTCTGGTTCTGGCCTAATGGAAGTCGTGGGACTCCATGGGTGCGGTGGTAACGGTGAGTTCCTCGATGTGGTTCGCGCGGAGATGGATGACCTTATCGATGTTCTGGAGAATGCCTTCGACCAGGAGGAACTTGGCATAGGTGACGAGGGATCGGTTGGCTTCATAGAGATCGGGGTCGACGATGGCGTTGGCGATGCCGGTTTCGTCTTCGAGCGAAAGGAAGATGAAGCCGTGGGCCGTGCCAGGCCGCTGGCGAGCGATGACCTGCCCCGCAACACGAAGTTTGACCCCGTGACGCACCAGCTTCAGATCGCCTGCCCGGAAGACCTGCAGCTCCCGGAGCCGGGCTCGGCAGTGAGCCATGGGGTGACGGCCGACGGTCACGCCGGTTCCGGCATAGTCGGCGACCATGCGCTCTTCCGGGCTCATGGCCTCGAGCGGAGAGAACGGCTCCTCGTCCCCGTCGAGTTCCGAGAGCAGCGGCCCGGCCTGGCGGCAGGCACGCTCCACCTGCCAGAGCGCGTCGCGGCGATGAACCTTTTCGCCAAGTGAGTTCAACGCGCCCGTTTCAGCAAGGGTGGAGAGTTCAGCTTGCGAGAGCGTCGGCACGCGCCGCGCAAGTTCCTCAATAGAGCCGAACGGCCGCAGGTTGCGGGTGCGTTCAATCTCTGACGCAGTCGTGGAGCGAAGCCCGCGCACATAGCGCAAACCGAGCCGGAGCGACCAGGAATTATTCTCTTCGCGTTCCAGGATGCAGTTCCAGTCGGAACGCAGAATGTCGACGGGCTTGATGCGCAGACCGTGGCGCTGGGCGTCTTTCACCAGCACGGCAGCCGAGTAGAAGCCCATCGGCTGGTTGTTGAGAATCGCCGCCGTGAAGACGGGCAGGTAGTGGAATTTCAGCCATGCAGACGCGTAGGCGATCAGGGCAAAGCTGGCGGCGTGCGACTCCGGAAAGCCGTAGAGGGCAAAGGAGCTGATGGCGAGGATGATCTCTTCCTGGGCTTTCGGACCGACACCGTTGGCGTCCATGCCGGCCCTGAGTTTGCTCTCGAGCGCTCGCATCTTGTCGGCGGAACGGCGGCTGCCGAGGGCGCGGCGCAGTTCTTCTGCTTCCCCTCCGGTGAAGTTGGCGATGACCATGGCGATGCGCAGAAGCTGCTCCTGGAAGAGCGGTACGCCCAGCGTGCGGCGCAGGACAGGCTCGAGCAGCGGATGCGGATATTTGACCTTCCGCCGATCCTTACGGCGCTCCATATACGGATTCATCATCTGCCCGACGATGGGGCCGGGACGGATGATCGCTACCTGCACGACTAGGTCGTAGAAAATCTCAGGATTGTTGCGGGGCAACGATGCCATTTGTGCACGGCTCTCCACCTGGAAGAGGCCGATGGTGTCTGCCCGGCGCAGCGATTCGTAGACCTGGGGGTCATCGTGTGGAATCTGGGCGATGTCGACCTGCTTGCCGTAGTAGCGCGGGATCATCTCCGTGCAGTCCTTGAGTACGGCCATCATGCCGAGCCCGAGCAGATCGACCTTGATAAGGCCCATGTCGGCGCAGTCTTCCTTGTCCCACTGGACGACGTTGCGACCCGGCATCGAAGCGGGTTCAATGGGAACGACCGAGGCAAGCTGGCCCTGCGCGATGATCATGCCGCCCGAGTGCTGGCCCAGATGCCGCGGCAGGTCGAGCATGCGGATCGACAGCTCCAGGTACTTGGCGATGCGGGGATGATGGAGGTCGAAGCCGGCCTGTCGGAAGTGGTGCTCCATGGTGTCGGTCGGCCCCTTCCACTCAAAGGAGCCGACCAGCCGGGTAAGCCGGGTCTGCATGTCGGCATCGAAGCCGAGTGACTTGCCGACCTCCCGTGCGGCGGAACGGCCGCGATAGGTGATCACGTTGGCACACATGGCGGCGCCGAGCTGGCCGTAGCGGGTGTACACGTACTGGATGGCCCGTTCGCGGTCGTGTTCGGAAGGCAGGTCCAGATCGATGTCGGGCCACTCGCCACGCACCTCGGAGAGAAAGCGCTCGAACAGCAGCTCCATGCCAACCGGATCGACAGCGGTGATGCCGAGCGAGTAGCAGACTGCGGAGTTAGCCGCGGAGCCTCGGCCCTGGACGAGGATGCCGTGTTTGCGGCAAAACTCGACGATGTCCCAGACAATGAGGAAATAGCCAGCCAGGCCCAGCTTTGCGATCAGTGCCAGCTCCGTGTCGACCTGTTTATCGGCTCTCGCCCGGAGCTCCGCGCTGGCCTTCGCTCCATAGCGCCGGCCCACGCCCTCGAAGGTGCGCTTGCGCAGGAAGCTGTCCATGTCGTCTCCCTCCGGAACGGGGTAGCGAGGGAACTCATAGCCCATGTCCTTCATCTGGAAGGTGAGCCGATCGGAAAGCTCGCCGGTCGCGGCGATTGCCTCAGGGACATCGCGGAACAGAGTACGCATCTGCTCTGCCGAACGCAGGTGCCGTTTGCCGTTCTGCTGGAGCAACCGGCCGGCGTCGTCGAGCGAACAGCCATGCCGGATGCTGGTAAACACGTCGAGGATCTCGCGCTCGAACTCGGTGGCCATGCTGACGCCGTTGGTGGCGAGCAGCGGGAGGTGGAACTCCCGCGTCAGCGCGATTGCGGCCTGGTTACGCGCCTCCTGTTCGCAGATGCCGTGACGCTGCAGCTCGACATAGACGTTCTTCGGCCCGAAGGTGCGGACCAGTTGGGTGAGGACCTTGCGGCCCTCGTCCATGCCTCCACGCTCGAGCGCCGCGGCGAGCGGACCCTCGTCGCCGCCGGTCAGGCAAACCAGACCTTCGGCATGCTCTTCGACTTTGCGGAATGGAGCGATGCCGTCCCCTTTGGACCGTTGCGAGAGCTTGTAGCCGGAGATGAGCAGGGCGAGATTGCGGTAGCCGGTCTGCGACTCGCAGAGCAGCGAGAGGCGCACCGGGCGGCTTGGAATGGTGTGCGGCTGCCACGCGGGCGGCTGTGCCTGCTGCCCAAAGGCGTCGACCGACACTTCGGCTCCGATGTGCGAACGCAGGCCCAGCTTCTTCGCCGTGGTGTAAAGACGCGGAGAGCCGTACAGGCCGTCGCGGTCGAGGATGGCCAGGCCGGGAAGGTCGAGGCTGGCAGCCTGTTGCGTCATGGCCTCCGGCATCGAGGCGCCTTCGAGAAAGCTGAAGGCCGAACGTGCATGCAGCTCAACGTAGCGGTCAGTCATAGAGGCCCACCACATGCCAGCTTTGGGAAGCGTGGTCGTGTCGCAGCCGCAGCGCTTGTGCCGGCTCTCTTGTCACCACATCCCACAGGGCGTGGTCCCATGCCTGCCCATCCCACCACGACCCGCTGGAATACCATGGACCGGCACAGGAGGCGATGACCCGGCGGGAGTGCTGCCAGAACATGGAGCGTGGCTGGCCATCCGAGCAGGTCACACGTATGGACTGCGGCGGCCGGAACATGCGGATGGCAAGACGCGTGGGAAGCGGCTCGGGACAGCAACGATGGAGCAGACTCGGCCGGAACGGAGCCATCGTGAAGGCGTCTTCCACGTGGCTGTTCGCAAGCTGCGGTGAGCCGACATTGCTTTCCCCGGCGATCGAACGAAGTCGCGCGAGCAGCAGCTCCAGCGTGTCCGGTTCGGGAAACTGCGTCTGGAAGAGCCCGCGCTGCGCCGTCTGCGGCTGCGCCGGTTCCGCATCGAGCGTAACGCTCACGATGCCACTCTGCGGAGGATGCGCCTGCAGTTCGAGGTTGAGCAGCTTCAGCAGCACGTCCCGGTTCTGGGTTGGCGTGGCGGGACGTACCTGCACGAGATGCGGCTCTCCGCGCTCCAGGGAGAGGGTAAGCCGCACGGAACGAAGCGTGTAAGCGCGTTCCATTGCCTTGCGAAGAATGTTTTCGAGCATGGGAGAGAGCACGAAGAGAAGGGATTCGAGCAGCTCTACGGGCGAGTCCAGGGCCGCAACTTCCTCAAGCGCGAACGCAGGCTCATCCGGCACGAGGAGGTGATCGGCCTCGCCGCGGGCAAGCAGTTGCAGCCTGCGACCCGGCTGCCCCAGACGGCTGACGAGCGCAGCCTCCGGAAGAGCGGCGAGTTCTCCCAGGGTTCGAATTCCCCAGCTCGATAGCACGGCCAGGATTTGCGGTTCGCAGGCCGAGAAAGCAATCGGCAGCTTTGCGAGTTTTCCGCGAAGGCTGTTTCGATCCGCACAGACTACGTTCTGCGCACTGCGAGCCAGCAGCAAAGCGGCTTGTGCATTGGGCGCGGCACCGATCTTTGCGGGGTAACCGACTCTGCGGAACTCGCGATACAGCCGCTGTGCGTAGCTTTCGAGCGAGCCGAACAAAGTGCCGGTTCCGGAGCTGTCGATCAACAGCAACACCGCCAGCCGACGGGCTTTCGCGTATCCGTTCCACGGCGAGGCAATGGTTTCCACACGTGGAGAAAAGCGCTCCGCAACCTCGACCGCAAGCGCAAAGGATGCCTTCTCTTCTTCGATCTGCCGTGTGCGGAACGCAGCCGTACCGCCTGCCTCGGCCTGCACCTTGCTCATACCGTGCGCGATGCCTGCGCTACGAGCCTTCGCGCACAGCGAAACGACTTTCTCCTGCGGGGGAACGCCCTCCAGCACGATGCATGCGTGGGAGCGATGCTCAGGAGAATGGCGCTGCCACGCGACGATGGGGAACTCCGGGATGTGGACGGCCGTAAAAGACACGTTATCTCCCCGCCGTCCGCAACCAGGCCGGGGCCGCGTGCCAGCTTGCAGCCCGTCCAGGCTCTTTTTTGGCAGACACTGGTCCGGTCCGCAAACGGGCAATCTCAGCGATACGCGAGGCTGCTGTCAGCACGCCTTGAATCTTCGGCGGCTCTCCTGCAGAGCACTCGAGAACGCACGCCGCGCTTGAGCGGGCGCAAGGAACCTGCGTAAGCAGGAGCAGGATGGCGTCGCTCTCCTGCGCCGCGCGCCGATACCGAAACCAGGTTGCGGACGGGATCCGCAGCGCTTGCTGCGGCTCGATAGACCCGAGATCGAGCACCACGATGCGGAAGCCTTTCGACTGCAGAACCTGGTCTGTTGCCCGAAGCGCACGGTCCAGCCGGTCCCATGGCTTCGTTTCTTCTATCCCGGCAGCCAGCACGGGAGAGTGCGCAGAGGCGCGCACCCGGGCCGCTTCCGCTGCCTGTTGATCGCTCCTCCGCAAGGGGTCTGTCTCATCCACCTTGCGCAGGTTCCAGCGTTCCCATTCGACCTGATCCTGGGAGGCCGTATGCAGACCGAGCGGTTGATTCGGATGGCCGGGCGTGCCCTCCGCTTTCCGTCTACGCCGTTCCTCCTTGTAGAACAGCATCTGTTCAAGCGCTGGAGCGAGGTCCTTGGTTTCGCCGCGCGGATGCGAGCTGCCGCACCCGCCATAGAGTGGTCCGTGGCTCTGCTTCGGCGCCTCAAACGGCCTGGCGTCTACGGAGACAGACGCGGGAACACGGTGCAAATGCTTCCTGCTGCTAAAGCGCACCCAAAGCAGATTGTTGAGCTGCACGCCGGAAGATGCCGCATTCTGCGGCGAAAAAGTGTCGCTCGCGTCAAGGTACGCGCAAGCTCCCTCCGGGGAGGCGCTCGCCAGCAGAGAAAGCATGATGGAGCTGCGTCCTGAGCCATCCAGTCCGGTCAGCTCGCACACCGAGCCGAGCGGAAAGCCACCTCCGAGCAGACGGTCAAGCCGGGCATTGCCAACCGAATGCAGCCGGGGTGCTTGCTGGACAGCCGAGGAAAGCGCCGCCGGGATGCGGTTAGCGAGCTTCGCCTCGATCTCACGCTTTAGAAGAGCTGCCTGTGGATGCATCGCGCTTTTCGCCTTTTCTTCGCTTTGGATGCTTAGCGTAGCGCATATGGAGGCGGAAAAGCCAGTCTGAACCAGGCATTGTGCAATGCTGATCCAAAAGGGGATGCTGTCTCAGCCGTCGGGCAGCGAGACAAGGTGCGAGAAAGCGCGAAGTTGGTTGCCCCCCAGGGATTCGAACCCCGATTGAACGATTCAGAGTCGTCGGTCCTACCATTGAACGAGGGGGCAACTAGGTTGGGTCGGGCGCCGCGACCGTGAGTCGCCGACTTCCACTTCCCAAAGTGTACCCATTTGCTCTACCGGGGTCAACGCGCTTTAAGAGCTACTCGACGGGACGCTTCGCCGTGTACCCGTCGCGCGCAATGACGGAGTACTTCAGTTGTTTCTGTTTTTCGTCCTGCATCTTGAGCGGCTTACCCTCGTTGTCCACCAGCAGCACCTGCACCTTGCGGTAGCTGCCATCGTTCCTGCCATTGGTCGGACGATAGGTCAGCACATACTCGTTGCGAATGGAATCGTTGATCTGGTTGAAGATATCGGGTAACGCGCCCTGGAACAGAGGATTGAAGTAGAGGCCGCCTGTCATGCGGGCAAAGGTTTGCAGCTGGTTTTGCGCCTGCAGATTGTTCATCATGCCGATCCCGCCACGGCCGCGGGCGTCCGCCATTTCGTTGGCAAAGCCTCCGGTGCCGATGGTGAAGATGGTCACGTTGGGCGTGTCCTGGATCTTCTTAAGCATCTTGTCGAGGGTGAGCTTCGAGAAGGTGTCGCGCCCGCTCCCAATCAAAATGATGTACTTGCGCCCCTCGATTCGACTGGTCCGGTCGAGCGTTTCGTATAAGGCGTCGAACATGTCCGTGTCCGAAAAACCCGGGATCATGAGCGATTGCAGCGATTGCGCGATGGTCTCTTTGTTATTGGTAAAGTCGGCGAGAATGTGCGTGCGCAGATCGTAGGTGATGACCGCGATGTAATCGTCCGGACGCAGCGAACGATAGAACCCTACCGAAGCGTTTTGCATGTCGCGGATGTAGGCCCAGGAGGTGGAGGCAAACTCAAGCAGCATCACCGCCGTAATCGGCTTCTGCGTCATGCGCACCGATTGCACCTGCTGCTCGACGCCGTCCTCAAGCACCAGGAAGTTAGCCGGCCGAAGTCCGGGAACGAACTGATGCGTTTTGTCGAGGATGACGTTGACGTCCAGAGAAACAATGGGGACATCGACCCGCAGCGAATACGTCTCGCCGTTCGGGTTTTTGATTTTTTCGCGATCCGGAGCGGGGGGCGGAGGTGCGTCTTCGCCTTCTTTTTTCTTCTTAATAATCACGCTTCCGTTGTCGACCTGCGGGCCAGCTTCATCCGGGGCGGCGGGCGCGGGAGGCTTGGGAGTCGTCTGCGCAGGGAGATGCCCACAGGCGAGCGGCCAGGCGACGACGGCGGCGATCAAGCAGTGACGAAGGTTCATGTCTAAATCGTAACTCCGGCAGAGCAACCGCGAACTCTTCTATTCTGATTGCATGCTGATAGACGGGAAGCTTGGCCGAAAGGTTCCGCTCTGCACTCTACTCTTCCGGGCGTTGCGCGGACCGAACGCAGCATGAGATTCGAGCTCTTCATCGCGGCGCGGTATCTGCGCGCCAAGCGGCGGCAGGCGGTAATCGGCGTAATCACGGCCATCAGCGTGGTGGGGGTGGCTGCGGGTGTGGCGTCGCTGATCATCGCTTTGGCCATCACGAACGGGATGCGGCGCGACCTGCAGGAGCGCCTGCTCGGCTCGACCGCCCATGTGGACCTGATGCGCACCGCGGCGGACGGCATGCGTGATTGGCGGCCGTTAATGGCGCGGCTCAGCGCGCTGCCGCATGTACGGGCGGCTGCGCCGGGGCTTTACGGGCAGGTGCTGATCAGCCGAGGGGCGAGGTCGGGCGGAGGGTTGATCAAGGGCATCGTTCCTGCCGAGGAGCGGCGCGTCTCAGACCTGCTCGAAGAGGTGAAGGTGGGCTCGAGTGAGGCACTCCAGGCTCCTTCGTCGGGCGATCGAGGTACGGGCACTCCGCCCATCGTGCTCGGCAAGGACCTTGCGGATACGCTCGGAGCAGGAGTTGGCGACTCGATCCTGGTGACCAGTCCGCAAGGGGAGTTGACGCCGCTGGGCATTGTTCCGCGCTACCAGAAGTTTCAGCTCACCGGCATCTTCACCTCGGGCTTTTATCAGTACGACTCGTCCTATGCGCTGATCCGGCTTGCGGACGCGCAGCGTTTATTTGCCGAGCCGGATGTGATCTCGATCATCAGCTTCAAGGTGGACGATCTGAACCGTGCCGATCAGATTGCGAAGGAGATCGAGCGCGCGGCGGGACCGGGATTTCAGGCGACGAGCTGGATGGAACAGAACCGCGAGCTGTTTCGCGCGCTCCGGCTGGAGCAGGTGGTGACGTTCATCGTGCTGGCGCTGATCGTCTGTGTCGCCGCGCTGAACATCCTGATCGCGCTGACCATGATGGTGATGGAGAAGACCAAGGACATCGCGGTGATGATGAGCTTTGGGGTAACGGCTGCGCAGGTGCGGCGCGTCTTCCTGCTACAGGGATTGATGATTTCAAGCATCGGTACGGCTATTGGGCTGGTGGTGGGATACGGGGTGAGCTGGGCGGGCGGACACTACCGCTTTGTGCCTCTGGATGCTGCGGTGTACTCGATTGATTTCCTGCCATTTGCGCCGCGGTTGATAGACGCGCTGATCGTTGCGGCGGTGTCGTTGGGGGTGTCCGCGGTGGCTACGATTTATCCGAGCGTGAGCGCGGCGCGGGTGCTTCCGGCCGAGGCGTTACGCTACGAGTAAAGCTGCACAAAGAAAGAGGAACACTGGATTGATTCAGCCGGCCATTCGCGTGCAAGACTTGCGGAAGAGCTATGCAGGCAAGGGCCTTGGCCATGGAGAGCTGGAGCTGTTTCGCGGCTTGAGCTTTACGGTTGCGCCTGGCGAGTTGGTGGCGATCGTGGGGGAGAGCGGCGCGGGCAAGAGTTCCCTGCTCCATCTGCTCGCTGCGCTCGACCGGCCGACGGCTGGCGAAGTCTGGGTGAAAAAGCGGCAACTAAGCACGCTGAACAGCACGCAAGCTGCCGAATTTCGCAACCGCGAGATCGGCTACGTCTGGCAATTCCACTATTTGATGCCAGAGTTTACGGCAGTTGAGAATGTAGCCATGCCGCTGCTTGCGCGCGGAGAGGCGAAGGCTGCTTCGCTCGCCAAGGCAAAGCAGTGGCTCGCGGAGGTGGGCCTGGCCGACCGGGCCGAGCATCGCTCGGGTGAGCTGAGCGGCGGAGAGCAGCAGCGGGTGTCGCTCGCGCGTGCGCTCGTGACCGAGCCCAAGATTTTACTGGCGGATGAGCCCACCGGCGATCTCGATGGGCGTACGGCGGAGGCGGTGTTCGGGTTGATTCAGCGGCTGCATGCGGCGCATGGACTGACCAGCGTGCTGGTCACGCACAATCTACATGTCGCCGGACGCTGCGACCGCGTGCTGCGGCTGGAGGACGGGGTGCTGGTCTGATGTCAGGCTGGAAGGCGGGAAGAAGGTTGAGACGGGTACTTCAACGTTTGACCTGGCGGTGTAGCGGTGGTCGAGGAGGCCGAGCGTTGTAACGGCGCCAAGCTCGTAGGGGAGCAGGTAGTCGAGCGGCAGGAGAAACCACCAGTTTTTCAGGTACGCCTCGGTCACGCCGCGGATATGTCCGCTGCGCCGGATGCCGGCGATCTGCGGCGCCTCGCTGACCTGCCAACCGAGCTCCGGGTGATGCATCGCGTAGCGGTGCAGGCCGGATTCAAGCTGCTTGGGCGTCATCATGCCGGCGTCGAAGAAGAGGTTGCGATGGACCGCGCCGGGGTAGAGAACGTCGAGCATGGCCGCGATGAAGTCGGCGCAGTTGCTATAGAAGATGTTGAAGTGGCTGACGTTGCGCCGCTCGCTCAGCCAGTTGAGGAGCCGCTGATCCTGTTCGCCGGACGTGTGCACGCGAATCAGCGTGATGCGCCGGCGGTAGGCTTCGCCGGTGAGTTGGACCCAGCCGGAGTGCCCGGGATCGATGGGGAAGCTGGCCTGATGCTGGAGACGGTAAGCCTCCTGCAGGCGCTCCAGACTTGCGTCGCTGGCCGTGGAAGCGATGGCTTCGGGAGTGTCTGCCGCATAGAAGTACTGCCCGGGATCCATGGCCAGCCAGTCCATCCGGCCGTTCAGGTTCGGGTACCGGCTGAGCACCGAGCCGGTCTCGCCTGGACGGCAGAGACGCATGTGCATGTGGTCGTCCGAACAGAGGCGTTCGAGCCAGAGAGCGGCGTGGCCGGCAGAGGTCACGTTTCCAACGAGGTTGACGGGATCCTCCATCAGCAGGACCACGTCTGCTTTAGCGGTACCCGTCAAGCTTAGGAACAGGGCGAGCGCCAGCAGTGGGAAGGTGCGCGAGGCAGAAAACATTTTCTAAGGATGACCGGGCGGGGCGAGAAGATTCCTGTAGCCTGTCGATGTGCCCAAACAGGACCCAGCGGAAGTGCTCGAGATCGACGGGCACGCGGTGCGCATCTCGAATCCGGACAAGCTCTATTTCTCGCAGGACGTGCAGATCAGCAAGCTGGAGTTGGTGCGCTATTTCCTGGCGGTGAGCCCCGGCGCTCTAAGCGGAATCTCAGACCGGCCGATCGTGCTGAAGCGGTTCGTCAACGGGGCGCATGGGGAGCCGTTCTACCAGAAGCGCGCGCCGGACAATCTGCCGGAGTATGTGCGCACGGTGACGCTTTCCTTTCCTTCGGGGCGGACGGCGGATGAGGTGGTGGTCGACAATGCGGCGGCGCTGGCGTGGATGGTCAACCTGGGCTGCATGGAGCTGCATCCGCACCCGGTGCGGACGGCGGACCTCGAGCATCCGGACCAGCTGCGAATCGACCTGGACCCGCAGCCGGGGATCGAGTTTGGGCAGGTGCGGGAGGTCGCGCTGGCCGTGCGGTCGGTGCTGGGCGAGGTGGGTCTCGAGGGCTATGCGAAGACCTCGGGCTCGCGCGGCATTCACATCAACGTGCCGATTCTGCCGCGATGGAGCTTCACGGAGGTGCGGCGGGCGGCGCTTGCGCTGGCACGCGCGGTCGAGCGGCAGGTCCCTACGCTCGCCACGTCGAAGTGGTGGAAGGAAGAGCGGCACGGCGTCTTTTTGGATTACAACCAGAACGCGAAGGACCGCACGACGGCGAGCGCTTACTCAGTGCGTCCGCTGCCAGACGCGCGGGTGTCGGCGCCGCTGACCTGGGCGGAGGTGCCGGAGGTGAATCCGGCCGACTTTACGGTGCGGACGATGCCGGCGCGCTTCGCGGCCATCGGCGACCCGCATAGGGAGATGCAGGCACATTCGCGGTCGCTCGAGGCGCTGCTGGAGTTGGCGGCGCGGGATGAAGCGGAGGGTCTGGGCGATGCGCCGTGGCCGCCGCATTTTGCCAAGGCTGAGGGCGAGCCGAAGCGGGTGCAGCCGTCGAAAGCGAAGGCGTTTGGGGACCAGTTGGGCGAGGGCTTTGGGGCGCAGCGGTTTCGAAAGCGGGCGGTGGCGAAGAAGACGGCTGCGGAGCCCACGGACGAGGCGGCAGCTGTTCCCAAGGCTCGCAAGGCGCCGGCCAAGCGGGTGCCGAAGTTTCCTCTGGTGACTGTGGCGCAGTCGCCGGACAAGGCGGCGGCAATGGCGGGACTGGAGCGGTGGAAGGCAGCGCATCCGGAGGCGGCGGCAAAGCTGGCGGAGGAGGACGTGCTGGTCGACCGCATGCGCGGGACGGCGTACGTCTGGTACCGGATCCGCGTGAATCTGCGCAGTGTGCCGGAGGCGGAACGGCCCGCGCAGGGTGTGCCGGACCCGGATGATGATCCTACGCGGTAACTGACGGGATGGAGAATTTACCTCCCACTCATCGCATGGTGCGCGATGAATGGGGCACAGGGACGGTATTGCTTGCGATGAAGGCGCGGTGTGGCGGGAGAAAGCCTAGCGACCACGCACGTTCTGAGGAAGTCGGTTCCAGGGTTCGGTGACAAGATCGTTCCAAAGGTGAGTCCTAGCTCCCGCAGTCTGGACATACATGCAATGCTTCCTCTTTGCGAAGCACAGGCTAGAGCAAGTCTCCTGATGCTGTGAAGTCCTGAACGAGACTGCTTGTGATCAATTTCGTGCAAGCAACCGCTGCTGGATTCTGTTTTCTTCCCAAGCGAATACACGTTTCAGTAAGGTCCGCAGAACAAACACAAAGGCAAAGAGCCGAATTTGCGCTCAGGTTTCTAATGCGATGATCTTGAGCAGGCTTCCGGCGACACTGAAGCCAAGTGCAGAAAGGACGCCTTTTGCAATGAGAAGACGGGCAGCATCGCTCCCCTGCAGGCGCATGATGGACAGAAATGCCGTGATCACGGCGTAGCCGATGACTACCGCGGGTGCGGCATCGACAAGCGTTCCACCAAGCAGTATGAGGCGCGTATCCAAGGGAAGCATGTTACACCTGCTCGGGTGAGACGGCGACGATGAGACGGTATGCCCGTTGCGGCTAGCGCGGCCGACCTTTGTTTCCGCTTCGATCTGAGCTGGCTTGGCTTCCTGCTCGATCTCTTTTTCGAGGAAGTAGTTCAGGGCAGTCCGCAAGGTGGCGATGGCGGCCAGTTTCTCAATGTCGGTCCAGCTGGGCGTAACGGCGGTGTTCAGGATGTCGGCTGCCAGTTCCAGCTCAAGCGCGACGGCGAGCCAGCGACCGAGGGTGAGGCGTACTCCGTTTTTGGCTTCGGGAGGAGCGCCAGGACGGAAAATAGAAAGAGCGAACGAAGTGTTGCCTGCACAGCCGCGACACCGATGATGAGAGCGGCGGCGATCTCAACGCTGCGCGCCAGGTATTCAATCCAAATCTTGGCCGTCGTAAGCAAGTGTTCCACAGAAGCTCCTGTCCTTTAGATGTGGCTAACACGCCTGTGTTCGCGGCGTTCAGACGACACTTAGGCGTGTCTCAAGGCGGTTTATGGCACTGCGATGAGGCCGTCTAACTGAATACTTCCAGAGAAACGTCGGGAGCGTTCTTCTAAGCCGCGCTGACCAAGCAGGACAAGAAGCACTGGCTACGCGTCACGACTGGCGAAGATGGACATCAGCTCCTGCGGAGGAACGACTTCCAGCTGGGCATAGGTGCAGGCCGCCGGTGGCTTATCGGAGCGCCAGCGGCGGAAGTGGGCGAGGTGCCGGAAGCGGTTGCCCTGCATGTGCTCGTAGGCGACCTCGACGACGAGCTCCGGGCGGAGCGGCTGCCAGGAGAGGTCTTTCTTGGCGTTCCAGCGGCTCTTGGCTCCGGGCATGCGCTCGGGGTCGGCGGAGTCCGGCGCGGCCCAGCCGGCCCAGGGATGGTCTGCGAGGGCGTTCTCTCGGTATGGCATGAGGAAGTCGACCAGCTCGCGGCGTTTGGCGGCGGTAAAGCTGGCGCAGACGCCGACGTGCTGGAGATTGCCGGTCGCGTCATTCAAACCCAGCAGGAGGGAGCCGACCGCCGAGCCTTCGCCATCTTTGTGCCAGCGAAAGCCGGCGACCACGCAGTCGCAGTCGCGCTCGTGCTTGATCTTGAGCATGGTGCGTTTGTCGGGCTCGTAGACGCCGGCGACGGACTTGGCCATGACGCCGTCTAGGCCGGCGCCTTCAAAGCGCTTGAACCAGTCCGCGGCTCGGCTGTGATCCTGCGTGGCGGGGGTGAGATGGATGCGCGGCTGGTGATCGGCGAAGAGCGCTTCGAGCTGGCGGCGGCGCTCGGCGAAGGGTTGCGGGCGGAGGTCCTGGTCGTCGAGCGCGAGGAGGTCGAAGAAGACGACGGAGGCGGGTGTTTGCTCGGCGAGCAGCTTGACGCGGGAGGCGGCGGGATGAATGCGGAGCTGGAGGGCGTCGAAGTCGAGACCGTGCGGGCCGGCGATAACGATTTCGCCGTCGAGTACGCAGCGTTGCGGCAGGTGTGCGAGCAGCGAGGCCTCGACCTCCGGAAAGTAGCGGTTGAGGCTCTTGGTGTCGCGGCTCTGGAGGAGGAGTTCGGGGCCGTCGCGGAAGATGAGGGCGCGGAAGCCGTCCCATTTCGGCTCGAAGATCCAGTGCGAATCTTCCGGAATGTTGTCGATACGCTTGGCCAGCATCGGCAGGATGGGTGGCATCACAGGCAGGTTCACGACCCCATCCTATACTGAAGAGGTACGCGGAGAGCGCCGGCGCAACCTATGTCTTTGTTTCCGATTTTCCTCAAGATGACCGGGCGCAAGTGCCTGGTGATAGGCGCCGGCAACCTGGCGGAGTCAAAGATCGAGTCGCTGCGCGCGGCGGAGGCGGCGGTGACGGTGATCGCACCGTACGCGTCGCCGGCGATTGAAGAACTGGCGGCCTCGGGTGAGGTGCTGTGGCATGCGCGGGAGTATCGGGTGGGTGATGTCGCCCCGGACATTTTCCTGGTGGTGACGGCGACGGACGTGCCGGAGGTAAACCGCGCGGTGTACCTGGAGGCGACGTCGAAGTCCATTATTTGCAATGCGGTGGACGATCCGCCGTACTGCGACTTCTACTTCCCTTCTATCGTCAAGCGGGGCGATCTGCAGATTGCGATCTCGACCGCGGGGGCGTCCCCGGCGCTGGCGCAACGGCTGCGCAAGGAGATCAACGCGGCGCTGCCCCTCGATGTCGGCGCGTGGCTGGGGGAGCTCGGCAACCTGCGCCGCGAGGTGCTGCAGCTGGAGCCGCTGAACGAGGCGCGCAAGCAGCTGCTGCACACGCTGGCGACGCGCGAGGTGTGCGGCTTCGATGCGTGTCCGTCACGGGCGTATGCACGGGAACATGCCCGCACCAATCCGCGCCAGCCCAGTCCGCAGAAGGCCGAGGGCTGAGGCAGGATGCCGGGCGATGCCCAGCCGGGGCATGTGTACCTGTGCGGAGCGGGTCCGGGCGATCCTGACCTCTTGACCGTGCGCGCGGCGCACCTGCTGGCCACCTCCGATGTGGTTTTGCCGGACGATCTGGTGTCGGACGCGATCCTGGATATGGCCAGCCCGACGGCCGAGATTATTCCAGTGGGTAAGCGCTGCGGGCAGCCACGCGTGACGCAGGCGGGCATTCACGCGCTGATGGTGCAGCATGCGGGCGATGGCCGGTCGGTGCTGCGGCTGAAGTCGGGCGATCCGCTGGTGTTTGGGCGGGCCAATGAGGAGATTGAGGCGCTGCGTGGCGCGAGGATTCCGTTTGAGATTGTGCCGGGGATTACGACGGCGTTCGCAGTGGCGGCAAAGCTGAAGACGCCGCTTACGGACCGGAACTCGGCCTCGAAGCTGGTGCTCGCGACCGCGCACCATGCCGCCGGCAAGCCGGAGCCGGTAGCGTGGGAGGGAGCGTTTCCAGCCGATTCCACGCTGGTGCTCTATATGCCCGGGCGGGATTTCTCGGAGTTGAGCGCGTCGCTGATTCGCTCTGGGATTCCGCAAGAGACGCCGGTCGCGGCGGTGTCGAAGGCGTCCACGCCGGAGGAGCACGTGGTGATGACGACGCTGGCTGAGCTACCCGGGGCAGGAGCCGGCCCGGCGCCGCTGATCCTGCTGATCGGGCCGGCGATCCAGCGTGGGCTTTAGACACTACTGACTGCACATGCACTGCTTGAAGTCGGCTTCGCGGTCGTGAGAGAGGGCGCAGGTGTACTGCGGCCAGACCAGGAAGAGCGGGGAGCTCTCGCCGGCGAGAAAAAACTTCTGGTAAGCCTGGCTCTCCGGTTGCGCGCCTGACTTGTCGGCTTGCAGCTGCTCGACGAGCGTGCGGACGGATTTAGCGGAGAAGTTTGGCAGATGGTAGGTGTCGCGGAAGCTGTACTCGCGGGTCCAGGCTGCCGACGGGGCCGCGTTGGGCAGCATATAGACGGTGTAGTCGTCGAGGATAGCGGAGGCGCGGTTGACCTCTGCGACGGTGAAGGCGGGCAGGTTGCCATTGATGGCGGAGACGGCGGGGACGAGCTTGACCGGCACGGCGGCCGGGTTGCCTACGCGCTCAAGCAGCCGGAACTCGTCTTCGTGGGTATGGGCGAAGAGCGCGATGCGGATCACGTCGGCGTGCCGCGCCAGGGTGTCGGCGAGGGCGTCGGACGCGAGAAACATGGTAGGCGGCCGCGAGCACATGGAGCGGAGATGCCTGAGCGTGCTGAAGGCGTCGGGTCCGGGAGGGATGTGGCCCAGCAGCCAGACCTTCTCACCGCGCTCTTTCGCCGAAGTCAGTTCATGGTCGAGCCACTGGATCTGCTCGGCGGCCTCGCTTGCGGTCTTTGTGGAGGCACAGTCCGCGTAAAGGGCGGAGCTGTAGATGTCGTCGAGCGCGATGACGCGGGTCTTTTCCACTCCGGCGAGCGGGACGCTGTAGAAACCGCCTTGCTCGTAGGTTTGCTGGGCAGTCTTGAGCTCGGCGGGAGATGCGCCGCGCAGCCCGTGGAGGACCCCGGTGACGGTGGCGGCAAGGAAGCGGTCGTGAGGAGCGAGATGATAGTCGCCGCAGCTGGAGTCGTTGTTGCCCAGCACGAAGTAGATCGGGATGGTGGGGAAGGCGGCGTCGACGCGACGGATGACGTAGTTGACGGACTTCTCGATGAGCGCCGTTCCGGTGCCGGGGGCGGCTTTGCCATGGGTCACCGCGTGGTAGCGGCAGCCGAAGTCGTGAACAAGGAGGTCGCCGGTGATGGTGACGAAACGGGCCTCGGGGGCTCGGTCGTGCGCGGCTTTCAGGGTGGAGTTGAGCAAGGCGTTGTCAGGGTCGACGCCGCGGGTGGAGCACTCGGTCTGCATGGCGGTGAAGTCGGCGGCCTGGGTGGGCGAGTCGGGCTCGGCGAGAATCTTGTCCCAGGCTTCGACGGAAGCCTCACTCAGGCGCGCAACCTTGGCCGGATCGTGCAGTGGGTCGAAGTGGAGATCGCTGAGCAGGACCGCGGAGATGTCCGCAGCCTGAGCGGCGAGGACGGCAGGGCTCAGCGCGAGCAAAATCCCGAGGAGACAACGAAAACCCATGCTGAGCCGACTCCTTTGACGTGGCGACGCCTCCAGAGTACCGCAGGCGCGGAGAGATGTTTTGCTTGGAGGGCTATGACAAGCGCCGTTCGATTCTGTAAGATTGCCGCATCCTTGCTTCAAGAACGAGGTACGACTTGCGTCTGATCAACAAACTTTCTTCCGCAGTGCTCTTGATGGGAGCTACGCTGGCCGCTTCGGGCCAGGTGTCCACCTGGAAGATTGATCCGGTGCACTCGGGCGTCGAGTTCAAGGTGCGGCATCTCGGCGTTTCGAATGTGCACGGCACGTTCTCGAAGCCGTCCGGCATCATCAAGCTGGACGAGAAGGACATGACCAAGTCTTCCGTTGAGGCGTTGGTGAACACAAGTACCGTGAACACCAACGAAGAGGCGCGCGATAAGCATCTGCAGACCGCGGAGTTCTTCGACGTGGAGAAATACCCGACAATTACGTTCAAGTCGACCTCCGTTGCCAGCAGTGGCGGGAAGCTGACCTTGACGGGCGACCTGACGATGAATGGGGTGACCAAGCCGGTGACGCTGGCACTCGACGGCCCTGCGCCGCCGCAGACCGATGCCAAGGGCCTGGTACGCAGCGGCTTTTCCGCTACCGGCACACTTCATCGCACCGACTTCAACTTCGGGTCGAAGTACGGTCCTCCGATGATCGGAAACGATGTCCAGTTCACGATCGATGTGGAAATGGACAAGCAATAAGCTCCCGGTTAGAGCGATGCGCCAGGTCGAGCTGTAGCGGGTCGTGCGCAGGCTTGCCTGCTTGAGTTTTCATGCGATTCGCCGTAGACTTCTAATTGCAGACGAAGTTGTTCCGTTGGTACGACAAACCCGTGAGGATACCGGGACTGGTTTGAGGTTAGGCCAGGCGGCGGAAACGATGAGTGGGCGAGAGCCCACTTTTTATTTGCTCTGAAGGTTTTTTGCGTTACCGGGTTCTATGGCGCTACAGATTGACCAAATTCGGGCACTCGCGGATCGTGTGGCGGCGTCGCACTCGCTCGAGATCGTCGATCTGGAGTTTTCGGGAGGAGCCAAGCACCGGACGCTGCGGGTGTTCATCGAGAAGGATGAGGCAGGTCGGGCCCGGCTGGCCGAGCTGGCGGCCAGGGAGGATTCCGAGCTCCCGAAGGGCGTACCGGCGGAGATGCTTTCGGGCGTGACGCATGAGGACTGCGAGGTCTTTACGCGGGACTTCGGGACGGTACTCGATGTCGAAGATCTGGTGCCGGGCGCGGAGTACACGCTCGAGGTCTCGTCGCCCGGCCTCGAGCGGAAGCTGTCCCGGCCGGCGGACTTTATACGCTTTACCGGCGGATTGATCAAGCTGCAGACGTTTACGGCCATCGACCAAAACCGGCACTTTCAAGGGAGATTGAAGGCATTTCAGGACGGCACACTGACGGTGGATTTAGGAGCCGTGAAACAAAAGGGCAAGGCGCGGAAGGCGGGCGCGGCGGAACAGGTGATTGCGGTGCCTTTGGCGAATGTGGAGAAGGCGAACCTGATCGCAGAGATTTAGCAACAGTAACTTTGAAATTTACGAAGAACTGAGAACTCACTATGGCAAGTCCGCTGTACCAGTCGATTGAAGTGTTGAGCCGTGAAAAGGGCATCGAGCCCGAGATTGTCGTTTCGGCGATCGAGGATGCGATCGCGCTCGCGACGCGCAAGTACTACAAGACGCAGGAGAACATGCGCGCGGAGATGGATCGCGAGTCCGGAGAGATTCGGGCGTACGTGTTCAAGACGGTAGTGGAAACGCCGGAGTTGGTCACCGACGAGGCCAATGAGCTGACGCTCGATGCGGCGCGGGAGATGGCGCCCGAGGTCGAGGTGGGCGGCGAGCTGCGCTTCTATAAGGATACGTCTCCGCTGGGCCGCATCGCCGCGCAGATGGCCAAGCAGGTCATTTTCCAGAAGGTGCGTGAGGCCGAGCGCGATACGGTGTTCAACGAGTACAACCACCGCGCGGGCGAGGTACTGAATGCGACGGTAAAGCGGCTGGAGCCGATGGACGTGATCTTCGACCTGGGCAAGGCGGAGGCGCGGATGCCGAAGCGCGAGCAGTCGCGGCTCGAGCAGTTTGCGGTGGGCGAGCGGGTGCGCGTCGTGCTGTTGCGTGTAGACCGCGCAGCCAAGGGTCCGCAGGTAATCGTGTCGCGAGCCGCGCCGGCACTGGTACAGAACCTTTTCCAGTCGGAGGTTCCGGAGATTTATGATGGCACCGTGTCGATCCGGGCGATTGCGCGTGAGGCCGGAGAACGTACCAAGATTGCCGTGATGAGCCGCGACAAGGATGTCGACCCGGTGGGCGCGTGCGTCGGCATGAAGGGCATGCGGGTGCAGTCGATCATTCGCGAGCTGCGCGGCGAGAAGATCGACATTATCGAGTACTCGGAGGAGATTACGACCTTTGCCGAAAAGGCGTTGCAGCCGGCCAAGGTGGCGCGAGTCTCCATTACAGACCTGGACGAGAAGCAGATCGAGGTGATTGTCGATGACACGCAGCTGTCGCTGGCGATCGGCAAGAAGGGCCAGAATGTACGGCTCGCGGCCAAGCTGCTGAACTGGAAGATCGACATTAAGAGCGAGGAAGAGAAGCGCCAGGAGGTCGAGCAGCAGATGCAGGCCATGTCCGGCGGGCCGTCGACGCCGATTGAGCAGGTGTCCGAGCTGGGCGAGGCCGTGCTCGAGAAGCTGATTGCGGCCGGCATTACGACGGTCGAGGCGCTGGCTGACATGACGGCCGAGGAGCTGGGCGAAGTGCCGGGCATCGGCGAGAAGTCCGTTGGAAAGATTTCGGTTGCAGTACGCCATTACTTTGGCCAGTACGAAGAGGGCGAAGACCGCCCGGTTCCCCTGGCTGTGATTGAAACGAGCACGGACGGACCGATTGAGGAACAGGAGAGAACATCGATGGCCAAGACCCCTGAAGAGATTCTTGCCGAGGCCGCCGCGGCTGGCGAGCCGCCGGTTGAGCTGAACAGCATGTCGACCGAAGATGTGGTCGATGCGGAGGAGGCGGAGTCGGCCTCGGACGCGAACGACGAGGCCGATCGCCGCGAGGAAGGCATCGAGCTCGACAACGACACGATCGACAGCCTGGTAGCCGACAGCCAGGAAGTGTCGGACGAGACCGTCGATGCGGACGATCATCACCGTGGCTAGGCCGATCGCGTGCGGTATTTGCTACGTATTCGGCGATTTCAGAGATAATAACCAAGAGCAGTTACTTCTCCTTCAAACGAGGCGTGTATGAACGGCTAAGCGGATTGAACGGGAAGACAAAGGGACGGATGACCAAAGTTAGAATCAACGATCTGGCACGCGAACTGGAAGTGAAGAGCAGGCCGATTCTCGATGCGCTGGAGGCGATTGGCGTCTCCGGCAAGACGCACTCCTCCTCGATTGACGAGGATCAGGCCACGCGTGTGCGCGCATACTTCAAGGGCGATCGGTCCGGGGTCTCGGCCCGGGGCCAGGCGGCGGACAACCGGCCGAAGTTCGATCTGTCGAATGCCTCGAAGCCCGGGGACGCGATGCGCGCGATTCTCGAGCGGAAGGCTGCCCAGAACGGCGGGCCTGGCGGGCAGGCCCCGGCCGTTGTACCTCCTCGCACGGCTCAGGTGGCTGCAGCTCCGGCAGCGCGTCCGGCGGCCTTTGTCGCTCGGCCGGTAACGGTGGCTCCTGCAGCGCGGCCGGTGGTGTCTGCTCCCACAGTTACTCCGCCGCCTCAACCTCCTGTAGCGGCGACTCCCACTACAGCTCCCACAGCACCCAAGCCCGCCCCCGTGCCCACGACAGTGGTGCCCGCGCCTGCTCCCGTTGCGCCCGCAGAGGCGCCATCGGCCGTGGTGGCCCAGGCGGTCCCAGCCACGCAGGCCGCGACGCCTGCGCCGGCTCCTGTTGCCAGCACTCCAGCAACTCCAGCTCCACGCCGCATCGTGCCCCTCCCGAACCAGGGTGCGCGGATCGTAGCGCCGCCGCCGGCCACTCCTGCGGTTCGTCCGGGAATCAATCCAGGTGCGCGTCCCCCCGCCAACACGGGGGCGAACCGGCCGCATGTGACCATCACTCCGCCTTCTCCAAGCGTCCTGGGGAAAGCTCCGTCCAAGGCTCCGGTCGTTGTGGCGGCTCCGGCCCGTGTGGTTATCACCAATCCGCCTCGTCCTCCTGCCCCGCCTCCGCCTCCTCCTCCTGAGCCGGTTGCGCCAGAACCTGTGGCCGAAGCAGCTCCTGCACCGGTAGAGACTGTGCCCGTTGTGGCTGCTCCAGCGCCGCGCCGCGTGATCATGCCGCAAACGGGTCCACGGCCTATCTATACCGCACCCGCTCCTGCTCCTGGAGCGCCGCCGCGCGGGCGCCCCATTTTTGAGCGGCCGCGACCGGGTTTTCCCGGCAGTAGTCCGGGCGGCGCGCCTGGATCTCGTCCTCCCATGAGCAGTGCGCCCGGCGCGCCGGGTGCGCGTCGGCCTATGCATCCGACACGCCCGATGCCGGGCGGCGGACCGGGTGGTCCTGGTGGCGCGCCCCGTCCGGGCTTTACCCCGGGTGCACGTCCCGGCTTTCCTGCCCGACCTGGATTTCCGCCGCGTCCGGGCGGTCCTGGTGGTGCGCCTGGAGCTCCGGAGGGTGGTCCACCGGCTGGCATGCGTCCGGCACGTCCCGGCCAACGCCGTGGTGGCCAGCGCTACGAGAAGGTGAAGGAAGGCCCGATGAAGGGCTTCCAGCCGCCACCACGTTACGGCGGCGTGCAGATGTCGCGCGAGCCGATGCCAATCACCAAGACGATTACGGTGACCGAAGGCATCAGCGTGAAGGATCTGGCCGAGAAGCTGGACGTGCGCGGCAAGGACCTGATCGCCGTGCTGCTGATGAAGGGTGTGCTGGTGACGGTCAACCAGTCGCTCGACGGCGAGCTGGTGAAGGACGTTGCGCGCCAGTTCGGGGCGGATGCGTCGGTCATCTCGGTCGAAGAGCAGCTTGAGAATGAGGCAATCGAAGGATTGCTCGAAGACACGACCGACATGGTTGAGGTGGTGCGTTCGCCGGTAGTTACGGTCATGGGCCACGTCGATCACGGTAAGACGTCGCTGCTCGATGCGATTCGCTCAACCGACGCTGACGTTGTCGACGTTGCGAGTGGCGAGGCAGGCGGCATCACGCAGCACATCGGCGCCTATAAGGTGAAGATCACCAAGCCAGGCTCGCCGGCGTTCGGACGCGAGATCGTCTTCCTCGATACTCCGGGTCACGAGGCCTTCACACGCATGCGTGCACGCGGAGCCAAGGTGACAGATATCGTCGTCATCGTCGTTGCTGCCGATGATGGCGTGATGCCGCAGACGATTGAGGCGATCGACCATGCGCGTGCGGCGAAGGTGCCGATCATCGTGGCGGTCAACAAGATCGACAAGCCGGAGGCCAATCCGTCGAAGGTGATGCAGCAGCTTGCATCGCGCGGTGTGCAGGCCGTGGCTCTGGGCGGCGACACCGAGTTCGTCGAGGTATCCGCGAAGAAGAAGACCAACCTCGATGGCCTCGAAGAGATGATCTGCTACATCGCCGATACGAACGAGCAGAAGGCGCAGCCGGAGCGGCCGGCGGTCGGTACGGTGATCGAAGCTAAACTCGATCGCGGACGCGGTGCTGTAGCTTCGATCCTGGTGCAGAACGGCACGCTGAAGACGGGCGACAGCTACATCGTCGGCAACACCTTCGGCAAGATCCGCGCCATGTTCGATGACCGCGGACGCTCGATCACCGAGGCTGGACCGTCGACTCCGGTCGAAATTCTCGGCCTTGAAGGAATGCCCGATGCAGGAGACACCTTCCTGGTCATGGCGGACCGCGACAAGGCTAAGGGCATTGCGCAGTATCGCAAGATGAAGGAGCGCGAGGCACAGCTGGCGAAGAGCTCGCGGGTGTCGCTCGAAGGCTTGGCCGAACAGATCAAGCAGGCCGGCGTCAAGGACCTCAACGTCATCGTCAAGGGCGACGTGCAGGGTTCGGTCGAGGTCATCGCCGAGGATCTGTCGCACATGTCGACCGAGAAGGTGCGGGTACGCGTGCTGCATTCCGGTGTGGGCGCGATCACGGAGTCGGACGTGCTTCTGGCGTCGGCTTCAAACGCGATCATCATCGGGTTTAACGTGCGTCCGGACCGCAACTCGGCCGAAGTGGCCGCGCGCGAGAACGTGGAGATCCGGCTGCACTCGATCATCTACGAGCTGCGCGACGAGATTACCAAGGCGATGTACGGGCTGCTCGAGCCGGTGTTCAAGGAAAACTACGCCGGCCGTGCCGAGGTCCTGCAGGTCTTCAAGATCACCAAGGTCGGGCAGATTGCCGGATGCCGTGTGCTCGATGGCGTGATCAAGCGCAACTCGCAGGCACGCCTGATGCGGGATGGCGCGGAGATCTGGAAGGGCAAGATCAGCTCGCTGAAACGCATGAAGGACGATGTGTCCGAGGTGCGTGACGGCGTCGAGTGCGGTATCGATCTTGCCGGACACAAGGACATTCGCGCGGGCGACACGATCGAGACGTACACGACCGAGAAGCTGGAAGATGAACTTGGCCGGAATGCCGCTGAACTGAAGAAGCAGCAGATTGCGGAGCTCAAGGCCGCAAAGGATGCGGAGAACGAAGTGGCACGGGCTGAGGCGAGCGTCTAGCGAAACTCCTGGTCCCATTCCTGGGATCCACCGAGCTGCCCCTTATGCTCGGTGGATCGAGGTGGTTTCGATGGCCTCCGCTGCGAGCTAGACCATTATTTTTGAGCTAGAGGTTCCCGTAGCTGGAGACCTAGACGGTCGTCGTTCGTTCCAGCGCTGCCTGTACCCGGCTGTGCTTGCGGCTGTAGGAGAAGTACACGATCAGCCCGATGGCCAGCCAGACTACCAGCCGGATCCAGTTGGCCGGCCCCAGCTCTACCATCATGTAGCCGTTGAACAGGATGCCGAGGATTGGTATGAGCGGCACCAAAGGCGTGCGGAAGGGGCGCGCCCGGTGCGGGTCCTTGTAGCGCAGCACCATGATCGAGATGCACACGATCACAAACGCGAACAGCGTGCCGATGTTCACCATCTTGCTGATGTCTTCGATCGGCGTCACCGCACCGACACTCGCGGCCAGACATCCCGCCAGGATCGTGCCCTTCCATGGTGTCCGAAAGCGCGGATGAATGTCCGCGAAGAACCCCCGCGGGAGCAGCCCGTCGTTGGCCATCGAGTACAGCACCCGGCTCTGCCCCAACAGCATCACCAACATCACGCTCGTCAGCCCGGCTAGCGATCCGATGGTGATCACGTTGGCCGCCGAGTTCAGGTTGCGATCAAGGAACGCACGCACAAGCGGCGCTTCTATATTAATCTCCGGCCAGTACACCATTCCGGTTAGCACTGCAGCGATGCCGATATACAGCAGCGTGCAGATCGCCAGCGACAAGATAATCCCAATCGGCATGTCGCGCTGCGGGTTCTTCGCCTCCTGCGCCGTCGTCGACACCGCGTCGAACCCGATGTACGAGAAAAAAACCAGCCCCGCCGCCAGCCCAATTCCCCCTACGCCGAACGGCGCAAACGTGTGCCAGTCCGAGCCCCAGTTGGCCCTGTTCACATAATGCGAGCCCAAACCCAACACGAACAGCACCACCGCCACCTTCAACACCACAATACCCGCGTTGAAGTTCGCCGACTCCTTGATGCCGATAACCAGCACCGTCGTGATCAGCAGCGCGATGAGAAATGCCGGCAGATTGAACCCTAACTCAACCCCACCGATGGTCGGAGCGTTCAACAGTGCATGTGCCTGCGCGGTCAGCGCCGCCGAGGGATGCGCCATCAGCGCCGCCAGCGCCTCGCTGAACGGCTTGGTCCCCGGCATCAAATCCGGATTCGTCTGATGAATCGACTGCCGCGCAATCGTCTCCGTCGCCCGCTTCAGCCCTGTCCAGTGGTCGTAGGCAAGCCACAGTGGGAACTTCAGGTGAAAGATCGCGAGAAATTCCACGAAGGTGTTTGACCAGCCCGAGCTCACCGTGCTCGCGCCCATGGCGTATTCGAGCGTCAGATCCCAGCCAATGATCCAGGCAAACAGCTCGCCCAGCGTCGCATACGCGTACGTGTACGCCGATCCTGCGAGCGGAATCATCGCCGCAAACTCCGCATAGCACAGCCCCGCAAACGCGCATCCCAGCCCGCTCAGCACGAAGGCCAGCATCAGCGCCGGCCCAGCCGTGCGCGCGCCGATCCCGCTCAAGACAAAGATGCCCGCCCCGATCACCGCGCCGATGCCCAGCGCGGTGAGCGAAAATGGCCCCAGTGAGCGCTCGAGCGTCTGCGAGCCATGATCCTCAGCTTCCGCCATCAGCGTGTCCATCGACTTCTTTGCAAAAAGATTCGCCATCCGCCCTCGTGTACTCCTTAACCACTCACCCCTGTTGCCTGCCGCTTCCACACCAGGTAGACCGGAACGCCCAGCAGCACAAGAATCAATCCTGGCCACGTGTATTGAGGTTTGTAACGCAAGAGTACAACAGAAATCCAACTCGCCAGGACCACATAGAGCGCGGGCAGTACCGGATATCCGAAAGCCCGATACGGCCGGGGCGCGTCCGGCCTCGTGCGCCGCAGTACAAACAGGCCCACAATCGTAAGAATGTAAAAGATCAGCACGGCAAAGATGACGTAATCGAGCAGCTGCCCGTAGCTTCCGCTCAAGCAGAGCAGACAGGTCCAGGCCCACTGCACCCAAAGCGAGTTGACGGGCGTGCCGCTCTTGGCGCTCAGCCGCCCGACCGCCTGAAAGAACAAGCCATCCTGGCTCATCGCGTAGTACACCCGCGCCCCGGCGAGCAGCATTCCGTTGACACATCCAAACGTCGACACCAGGATTGCGCCCGCCATGAGCTTCGCGCCCAGCGGCCCGAATGCGACTTCCATGACCGCCGTCGCCACCCGATCCTGCGCCGCGAAGGAAATGCCCCGCCCCGTCACCGTACCGGCCGCCGCATCGCCTGCCAGCGGCAGCACGCTTAGATAAACAAAGTTGCAGGCGATGTACAAGAGGAGCACTACGCCCGTCCCAATCGCCAGACTCAAGGGCAGGTTGCGCCGCGGGTTCTGGATCTCTCCCGCTGTAAACGTGACGTTGTTCCACGCGTCGGACGAGAACAACGACCCCACCTGCACTACGGCCACCACCGTCAGGGCACCTACCAGCACCGTCGGCCCGCCGGCGCCGACCTGGACAGCATGCGCCGTCCCCCAGCCCGCCCCGGCCCAGAACGCGTGCCATCCCACACCAAAATTTGCCGCTACTGCCGCCGCGTTCTTCGCCAGCAATCCCACCAGCACCACGGCCAACAGAGCTAGCACTTTCGCGCTGGTAAACACATTTTGCAGCGCTGCCCCAAACCGCACGCCCAGCGTATTCAATACCGTCAGCAGCGTGATTACTACGATCGCTGCCAGGTTCGCCGTATTCAGTCCAATGTTGCCCGACCCCACATGCCACAGCCAGTTTCCCGCGCTCACGGCGGGAAAGAACACGCCCAGGAACTTGCCGAAGGCCACCCCGACCGCCGCAATTGTTCCCGTCTGGATCACGAGGAACAGCGTCCAGCCGTAGAGAAATCCCCAGATCGGCCCAAGCGCCTCTCGCAGATAGACATACTGGCCGCCGGCCCTTGGCATCATGGCCGCCAGTTCGCCATAGCTCAGCGCGCCGATGATGGTCATCGCTGCCGTGACCAGCCAGGCTGCGATCAGGAGCGCCGGAGACCCCAGCGTTCGGCTCATGTCGGCCGAAACGATGAAGATTCCCGACCCGATCATCGAGCCCATCACAATCGCGGTTGCCGAAAATAGCCCCATCCCTTGAACGAAGCCTGTCTCGCCCAACGATTGGTTGTCATCACTCCGCGAAGCGAGAGAAATTGTTTCCGCTTTTGTCCTTGCGCTATCCACGTTCCGTCAGTTCTACCGGAAATTTACGCGAAAGTCTTGCGCCGTGTTACAGCCGCAGGTACGTCACCAGCACGGCCTTCCCTCGCTCCCCAATCCAGAACGGCGAAGGCCATGTCCTGAGCGAGAGCCCCATGTACCTCCGCTCGGTAGCCCAATCCCCCGCACCTCGCGCCGTCATACTTGCCCGAAACGCTTGATAACTCACAATGCGCCGCCGCCAGATCCAGCGCCGCAGTCCGGACAATCCGCTCAGCAGCGTCCCATCCAGCAGCCGCAGAAAATCCTGGAACATGTGCTCCGCGTTCCCGCTGAGCCCTCCCGGGCTCGACCGGTAACAGGTCAGCGGCTCCGGACAAACGCAGAACGGCCCTAGCTGCCGCAGACGAAACCAGAGCGCCCAATCCTCGCTGCCCACCTGCCGCTCGACAAATCCACCGGCTTCCATCGCCGCCGCCCGCCGCACCATCATGCAGGCCGGGGGCAGCGAGGGATTGCGCCAGCGCAGCCCCGGCCAAAGCTTCGCAGGCGCGAGCGGCACCTCATCCCACGTGACGCCGTCCGCCTCGCGCACCACATGCAGCCCGGTATAGTTCGCGACCGCCTCCGGATGGCGGGCGAGCTCGGCGACCTGCCGCGCCAGCTTCTCCGGCTGCCACCAGTCGTCCGCATCGAGGTACGCTAACAGCTCGGATGTCGCCTCTCGCATGGCCGCATTGCGGGCCTTTGCGGGACCGCCTTTGGCCTGCGAAATCACCCGTATCTCCGGATACTCCTGCGCAAGAATGTCAAGCGTCCGGTCCGTCGAACCATCATCCACGACGAAAACCTCGGCCGGCTGAAACGTCTGCGCACGCACACTGTCGAGCGCGCGCCGGAGAAAACGCTCCCCGTTGAAGCACGGAATGATGACTGCAACCGAGTTCCCGCCGCGCACTCCCACAATGCCCAGCTTAGATCACACGGAGGGCGCACCACCATCCCCCGTTCGGTGCTCTCCGGGAACGCTTGGCCAGCTAATGAATTTGCTGCAACATCTGTTGTACGGAAACGGTGGGCGAGACGCGCGGCTGCAACGTCTCCGCACCGCCACTGAGAAAGGCCCGCAGCGCCGGCTTGCGGAGGTAGGCTTCCTGCGAAACCTTCAGCATGGACCCGTTTTGCATGCGCAGATACACAAATTCATGGAGGGTCGCGGTAAGCGTGCAGCGGTTGGCCGGCGTGGCCCGGGCACCCACTTCGATGCGGTCGGAAGGGATTAGGACCTCGAGCTTCCCGGGCTTCTTCCAGCGCGCGGGCAGACCCTGAAAGCCGGGCGGCACCCGCACCCGGCCGCAGCCTTCGTAGGAAAAGCTGAGCGCCTGCGTGCCCGCCGGCGGAGTCACCAGGTCTGCCCGCCCGCCGCCGGAAAAGTCCTCGTCGCCGCCAAAGGAGAGCGAGCCGCTGCTGCCGCAGGGGTCTCCTGGCTGCGCTGCTCCAAGACCGCCTGCGTCGCCGACTACAGCCGGAACGGACCCGGAGCACCATTGCGGCTGCAAGCGTGGAGTCCGATGGGTGTCGTCGATGGCCAGTACATGGAGGTGGAGAGGATATTTCGGGTCTGCCGCCTGCTGCGCCGAGCTCGGAAAGAGGGCAGGCAACACCGCTGCCAGGAGCAGGACAACGCTGGAGGGCCTGAGGGTTTTGAGCGCGTTCCGCATAAGTGAACTCAAGGTATGGACTGCGCAGTGCTCCGTCGAGTTTCAAAGCAGGGTCGAAGGCGCAAGCGGAATGCGACAAACTTTGGATCCGCAGCCTGCACTCTCCGATCTACTAATCTGATCGTATGGCACGCCGCCCCAAGCTTACCCGCCTCGGCCCTCGACCCTCCCGCTTCGCATCGCCCCTCGCCGCGCTCCGCGTCCACTGGCCGCTTTACGTGTTCGAAGCCGCTGAGCTCGCCACCTTCATGCTCTCCGCCTGCGCCTTTACCGTGCTGCTGTTCGATCCCGGCTCCCCCGTCGCCACGCTCAGCGCCACGCTTCGCCGAGCCTTGATGGGTCTCTCCATGGGTCTCACCGCCATCGCCATCATCGAGTCGCCCTGGGGCCGGCGCTCCGGCGCGCACTTCAACCCCGCCATCTCGCTCACCTTTTATCGCCTCGGCAAGATCGGCCCCACGGACACGTCCTTCTACGTCCTGGCGCATTTCCTCGGAGCCCCTGCCGGTGTCGCCCTCGCCGCGCTCCTGCTTGGCCCGCGAATCGCCCTTCCGCAGGTCAACTACGCCGTTACTGTACCTGGCCCCTGGCTGGGCAAGGCCGGCCCACCTGCCGCCTTCGCTGCCGAAACTTTCATGGCCGCCCTGCTCATGGCGGTCGTCCTCATCACCTCCAACAACAAGCGCCTGGCCTCCTACACGACATGGCTGATGGGCTTGCTCATCACCGGATATGTCTTCTGCTTCGCGCCGATCAGCGGCTTCAGCATTAATCCTGCGCGTACTTTCGGCTCGGCCGTCTTTGCGCATGTCTGGACGTGCTTCTGGATCTATGTCACTGCGCCGCTGCTCGGGATGTTCGGCGCCGCGGAGGTTTACGTCCGCGCCACCGATCCGCGACGCCCTCATCCCTACTTCTTCCACCGTCATCTTGTTCATCGCGACCCTTCGCTTTCATAAGCCGCAAGGAACCTCCGGCTCAGCCATCCGGCATACGGACAGGCGTTCTACTCTCAAGTCATGTCCTTCTTTGCCGAGCAGATCGCCGCGGCTGAACCCACCGCCGCCGACATCACCCAACGCCGCTGGATCTACATCCCCTATGACCGCTACACCGACCGCACCGGCCCGCTGACCGAGCAGCCCGCCAATCAAACCGGCATCGTCATCGTCGAGTCCACCGCCAAGGCCCTGCGCCGGCCCTACCACAAGAAGAAACTCATCGTCCTCATCAGCAACATGCGCCACTTCGCGCTTGAGCAGGCCGCCCGCGGCGTTAAGGTCCTCTACCACTTCTCGCCCGAGAGCCATGGCCAGGCCCTGCGCAAGCTGCAGCAAGACCGCAAGCTCCCCGCGCTGACCGTCATGACGCCCGCCGAGCGCGAACTCCGCCTTGACCTCGCCACGGCAGCAGAGCAGGGGCTGCAGTTGAACATGGTGCCAGACACCACCTGGGCCTCCACCCCGCAGGACTTCCTCGACACCTACGGCCCCTACAAGACCGGCAAGTCGTACGTCATGGACCGCTTCTACCGCCGCATGCGCCAGAACACCGGCGTCCTGATGGCCAACGCCAAACCCATCGGCGGCCAGTTCTCCTTCGACGCCGAGAACCGCAACCCGTACAAGGGCCAGGTGCCTATTCCCGACCCGCCCGGTTTTCCTCCAGATGCCATCACCGAAGAGGTCATCGCCTTCGTCGAGGCCACCTACGGCCACCACTTCGGCACGTCCGAGAACTTCGCCCTGCCCTGCACGCAGGCCGACTGCGACCGCATGTGGCAGTTCGCGCTCGAGCATCTGCTGCCCACCTTCGGCCCCTACGAGGACGCCATGCGCGACGACCACGCGCAGCTCTTCCATTCGAAGACCTCCGTCCTGCTCAATCTCGGCCGCATTCTCGCGATTGACCTCATCCACGATGTTGAAGCCGCCGCGCAGGCCGGCCGCATTCCGCTCGCCAGCGCCGAAGGCTTCATCCGCCAGCTGCTCGGCTGGCGCGAGTTCATGCGCCACCTGCACGAGCAGACCGACGGCTATCGCCTGCTCGCGGGCTCGATCCCGCAGGAGCCGCGCAAGGTCGTGCAGGAGGTCTCGCCCGACCAGACACCGCAAGCCGCTGAAGCCTATGACATCCCCAAAGCCAACGCAGACCCCTACGCCGGAGCCACACCGTCCGCCCTCGGCGCGGCGCTTCCCCTCCCCGCCGTCTACTGGGGCGTGAAGTCCGGCCTCTACTGCATGGACACGGTCGTCGCCGAGGTCATCGACGAGGGCTGGTCGCATCACATCACGCGCCTCATGGTGCTCTCGAATCTGGCTAATCTCTGCGGCTTCTCTCCGCGCGAGCTGACCGACTGGTTCTGGTTCGCCTACGTCGACGCCTACGACTGGGTGGTCGAGACCAACGTGCTCGGCATGGCCACCTACGCCGACGGCGGCCTGACCGCGACCAAGCCTTACGTCTCCGGCGCCGCCTACATTAACCGCATGTCGAACTACTGCGGCAAATGCCAGTACGACCCGAAGAAGTCTCTCGGCCCCGGCTCCTGCCCTTTTACTTCGCTTTACTGGACCTTCCTCGAGCGCAATGAAGCCGTCCTTGCCGGCAACTTCCGCATGCAGATGCCCTACAACACACTGCGCAAGAAGAAGCCCGACGAACTCGTCCAGCTGCGCGCCCGCGCAGAGGAGGCTATCGCGCACCTACAATCGTTTGTGCGGCCGCAGTATTGACCCTTGCGCCACAGGATCGTCTTCGCTACCCTTGCCTCATGACGGTCGACCTGCACCACGCCGAGACGCACCTGTCGGAACTGATCGCCGCGGCGGAAGCCGGCGAAGACGTGGTGATTGCCACAGCTGGGCGAAGGTCCGTTAAGCTGGTACTCACGCCGGATATACCGGCACCAAAACAACGGGAGCTTGGGCGGCTGAAAGGCAAGCTCAACCTGCCGGAGAACTGGGAAGAGGAATGGGAACGCATGGGAGAAGAGCTCACCATCCTCATGACCGAATCGCCATTCAGCACCAATGAATAGCTCATGCGCGTCCTGCTCGACACCAACTCACTCATCTGTTTTTTGACGGAACCTTCTCGCTTATCCGCACTGCAAAACACATCGTAGCTCCCGCTGAGCAGGAACTCGCGGTCAGCTTAGTCTCACTGTGGGAGCTTGCCATCAAAATAGGCAAAGGCAATCTCCCGCAAGTAGGTTCTTCCATCCAGAACGTTCTTCGCGAGATGGACGCACAGAACCTAAACCTGTTGTCGGTGACCATTCCCCATCTGCTTCGCCTGGAGTCTCTCTCCCTCACCTCCACAAAGACCCGTTCGATCGCCTTCTGATCGCCCAGGTGCTTGAAGAAGACCTTCCCGTAATCACGACCGACCGAATCGTTTCCTCGTATGGCGTACACGTCATCTGGTGAGTCTCACTAGAGCAGTAGAGAACCAGACATGTCGTACAGGAATCAAAAACAAATACGGAACTCGGGCTTGCCAAAACAATGATAACTAAGCTGCATAGCACTAACTCACTGCATAGCAGGATGTAATTTGCTAGCCTTTTTAGTTACGTTTGCTCCCCAGTAAACTGGCCTTAGCAGGGTCGAACTATTCAGGCCAGCCAGCGCCGCCTCACCCTCCCGGCAACTCCCAGCACCCCGGTGCCCAGCAGCAGCCAGCTCGAAGGCTCCGGCACTACCGGCGTGGCCGCCGCGGTCACACTCACGGAGTCCAACTCGAAGAAGCCTCCGTCGTTCCGCGAGACAAAAGAAAGAGGCGTTGAGGCTGTACTCGTCGACCCGAGAACCGAGTAGAGCGTGTACCCACCTGCAACCACCGCCGACTCTGAAAACAGCGTATTTCCGCCAAACGACAACGAGAAACTATTCGTATACGGCGACGCCGGGCTGGTGTCGTTGAGCAGCGCAAACTCGATCAGGTACGAGCCGGCAGAGGCGGTTGCCAAAGTCTGTGTGAGCGCTACCGTGGACGACGGATTGCCCAGGTACGCTTCGTAGTTGCCGCTGTACGGCGTGGTGACGGAGGTAAACGGATCGCCGGCATCCACACCCACATAGTTCGAGCTGACCGTGGTTGCGCTTCCGCCCCAGCTGGAAAGGCTTCCGCTTTCAAACCCGCAGTTCGAGACCAAATTGTTGGTAAAGCCATTGCAAGTATCCGCACGGACCTGCGATGTGGCCAAGGTGAGCAGGACAGCGACCGAAAGGGCAGCGATACCTTTGCGCATAGAAGACATCTCCTGAGAAGACATTAAAGGAAGTGGCTGGTCCGTGGACTAGACAGAGTTATTGCGAGCGCGCGTACGCCGTCCATGCATTCACGATGTTCGTCGCGTTGGTTGTGCCGATTCCCGTGGCGAAATCCCAGCCCAGCGTGGCCGGATAGGCCGGCTGGAAACTCGTGTCGCTGACGGAAAGCGATCCATAGGTTCCGCCGCTGTTGTAGCAATTATTCAAGCCGGTGCAGAGTACGGTGATGTCACCTTGTGTCACGTCGTAGAACACGCAGTTCGCGCCCACGGCGTTGCCAAGCGAGGAGTTACAATTCGTGCTGCCGTTGTTACCATACTGCGTCCTTGCGAGGCTGTAGAGCACGGTATTTGAATTACCCCAGCTCTGCCCTGTGCTCTGGTTCACCAGGGCCTGGATACCGGCCCAGATCGGACTCGAGATCGCTCCGGAGATCCGGCCACCTGGCTTGGCTTCGGTGGTACATCGCACGCCCCGTTTCCGGTAGCCGTGGTCGGGTCTGAGATGCACACCGCGTACGACGTTCCCCAGAAGCCGTTTGAAGCCATCAGCGAGACATCCGGGATATCGCGGACGCCATCGTTTGGCACGCCCAGCACACTTTGCCAGCTCGGCTTCGCGTAGCCGGCGCAGGTGCCGCTGACAACGCCGCGGGTCGAGGCAGTGCCGGTCGCGCATCCGCTTGGTCCGCCACTGCCGCCAATGACCCCAAGCGATCGCGGACGCACGGTGGTGACATAGCTTCCGCTGTTGCACAGGCTGTTCGGTCCTACGGAAGGATAGCCGAGGTAGGCCGAGTACAGCGTTCCCGCGCACGAGTAGTTCCATGGAATCTCAGGAATGTACGAGTTCGCCGTCTGGAAGTTATTGTGTGGCCTAACGTAACACAGTTGCTGTGGGATTGTGGTGCCTTTTGGAAAATTGTGCCGATTACCCCCGGCATAGTCTTCGCTCGTCAGGACAGATGCAAGAGGTCATCGGTGCTCGAGCGTCTGCGCCACCGACGGCCCGGTGCTAATCACCTCGGCCTGCTGCTGCTTCGGCTCGCGCGCGGCAAACTCGATGATCACTTTCGAGACAGCAAGAAACGTGCTCTCCAGCCGCAGGAATGCACGAGCCGCAAGCGACAGGTGACGCTCTCGCCCATTTAAGCCGCGAAACTATCGAGGCTTCAAGGCAGCGGGAGCGCTCAGCGCCGGTGGGTTCACGCCCTGAACCCCATCTGCCGTTGCCTGAAACGCAATCAGCGACCGCAGCGTTTCATAAGGCACCGAGTTCAAGCTGATCAGACGCCCGTTGATTGCCAGCGTCGGCGTCTGCTCCACGCCCAGATCGGTGGCCAGCTTGGTCGAGGCACTCACCTCATCCTTCGCCGCCTGGCTCGTCGCACAGGTTGCGATCGCCGCCGGATCCATCCCCGCCTTCGTCACCGCATTCTTAAGCGTCTCTTCCCACGTGTCCGGAAGCAGCGCGCCCTGCGTGTCATATACAGCCTGCGTGTAGGTAAAGAAGGCGTCCTGACTGGTCTTCGCGATGCACGCGCCGTAAGCCGCGGCCTGAAAGGCGTACGGATGTATCTCTGTCAGGGGGAAGCTCTCGTACACCACCCGCGCCTTGGGAAAGTCCTGCGCCAGGCGATTCATCGTCGCCTGCGCATCCTTGCAGTGCGGGCACTGCAGGTCGGCAAACTCTACAAGCAACAAATCTTTCGTAGCGGCCCCGTGCGCCGGACCGTTCGCTCGCGCCTGAAGCGTCGCCCGGTTCTCGGCAAACGGGTCCGCGCCGAAGCTGCTCAGGCCGGAAGGGTCGGGCGCGATCAGGTGCTTGCCATCGGCCAGCACGTAGAAGGCCGCCGTCAACACCTTCGCATTCGGCGCCCGCTCGGAGATCAGCGCGGTCACCTTGCTCACCCCGGGCGACGCCGTCTTCTGAATCGCAACCACGCGCCAGATGCGATTTGCGTCAAAGCCGAGCATCGCATGCAGGTAGCTTTCTACCGTCGCCACCGTGGGAGAGTCGGCGGTAAAGTACTTGGGATTGACCGGGGGAAACGGATCGTGTTGAGTGTCCGCAGCCAGCGAGTTCAGGCGCAACGGAGGCGGAGGCGCGGCCGCCGCTGGAGCCGGTTTAGGAGCTGTGCCCGTCGCTTGCCCATTCATTGCTTGAGTCCCTGCCAGCACCGCCAGGCTCGCTAATACCGCAATCGTCCTCTTCACTCCAGCCCATCCTTTTACGTGCAACGTATGCTTACGCACTAAACTTCCACCTTCACCGCGATCGGAAACCGTCTTCCCATCCCGAACGATTTCTTTGTTACCTTGAGCACCGGAGCCGCCTGCTGCCGCTTGTACTCGCTTCGCTCCACCAGCTTTAGTACCTGCCGGACCAACTCGACATCCACCTTTTGCTCCGCCGCAATCTGCTCCGCGGAACAGTACCGTTCAACGTATGCTTCAAGGATCGGGTCAAGAACATCATACGGCGGCAGCGAGTCCGTATCCTTTTGCTCCGGCCGCAGCTCCGCGCTGGGCGCCTTGGCGATCGTCGTCCTCGGGATTACCTCGCGCTCGCGATTCGCATACCGTGCCAGCTCGTACACACGCGTCTTCATCACGTCGCCCAGCACCGCCAGCGCGCCCACCATGTCTCCGTAGAGCGTGCAGTAGCCGACGCTCATCTCGCTCTTGTTACCCGTCGTCAACACCAGCGCGCCAAACTTGTTCGACAGCGCCATTAGCGTCAGGCCGCGCAGACGCGACTGCAGATTCTCCTCCGCAAGCCCAAACTCTGTGCCCGCAAACAGCGGCTGCAACGTCTGCATCTGGGCCTCGTACGTGTCATGGATCGGCAGCATTTCGAAGCGGACGCCCAGCCGCTCGGCCAGGTCGCGCGCATCGTCCTTTGAGCCCTCGGAGGAGTAGCTGCTGGGCATGCCCACGCCCATCACGTTTGCCGCGCCCACCGCCTCCACTGCGATGGCCGCCACCAGCGCCGAATCGATGCCTCCGCTCAGGCCTACCAGCACCGTCCGAAAGCCGCATTTCTGCACGTAGTCGCGCGTGCCCAGCACCAGCGCCGCCCAGGTCGCCTTCACCTCAAAGTCCTGCCGGTCGGGATTTTCCGGGCGCCCCATGTCTGGTTTCTGAGAGGTGGGATTCGTCTCGAAGACCACTAAATCCTCAGCAAACGACTTTGCCTGTGCGATCACCTGCCCATCGGGCCCCACCGCCACGGAGCTTCCATCGAAGATGAGGCTATCGTTGCCGCCCACCTGGTTGGCCATCGCCACCACGGCCCCGTGACGCCGAGCCAGCGCGCCCAGCATCTCTCGCCGCACCTCCCGCTTGCCCTGCCAATAGGGCGAAGCGGAGATGTTCACGATTACTCTTGGCTGCACTCGCAGATTCGCGGGCTGTACGTCCCACTGCTCCATCAGGCGCTCAATCGGATCGACCGCATACATCCGCCGCGGCCAGAAACCCTTGTCGTTCCACGCATCCTCGCAGACGGAGATGGCGACAGGAACCTGCCCGCTGGCCGTCCAGACCGAGGCCAGGTGCTGCTCCGTTGCCGGTTCAAAGTATCGCTGCTCGTCGAAGACGTCATAGAACGGCAGCAACATCTTTCCCTGTAACGCCGTCTGCTCGCCGCGCTGCATTAGAACGGCCACGTTCCGCACGCGCTTGCCGGCAAACGACTCGTCGACCGGCAACACGCCGCCGCAAAGTACCGCGGGCCGCCCCGGCTCCCGTGTCCAGGCGCACACCTCCGCGAGGGCTTGACCAGCCCGCTCCACAAACGACTGCTTGTCCAGCAGATCAGCCGGCCAATAGCCGCACACCGCCAGCTCCGGAAAAAGAACCAGGTCGACTGCCAGAGCCTGCGCGCGTCCGGCAAACTCGAGGATCTTGCGCGTGTTCCCGGCAAAATCTCCAACCGTCGGATCGATCTGTGCCAGCGCAATCTTCACAGAATCAGTCTACCAACTGCACGGAGGAGTACGAACACACTACGATCCCGTTCCCGAGAACACCACCCCGATCGTCCGCGCCAGAATCTTCAGGTCCAGCCAGAAGCTCCAGTTCTCGACATACGCCGTGTCGAGCGAAATGTAGCTGTCGAACGAAGGATCCTGCCGCGCCTCCACCTGCCACAGCCCGGTGATGCCGGGCAGCACGTCCAGCCGGCGCAGATGGGCAAGATCGTACTGCTCCACCTCGGACGCAATGGGAGGACGCGGCCCCACCAGGCTCATATCGCCGCGCAGCACGTTATAGAGCTGCGGCAGTTCGTCAAGCGAGTACTTGCGCAGCACGCGGCCGATCGGCGTGACGCGCGGGTCCTTCACGATCTTGAACAGCACGCCTTCGCGCTCATTCAGGTGTGCAAGATCGGCCTTCATCCTCTCCGCGTTCGAAACCATGGTGCGGAACTTATAACAGGAAAACGTTCTTCCCTTGCGGCCGATCCGCGCCGCCCGGTAGAACATCGGCCCCCTGGACCCGAACTTCACTGCCAGCCCCAGCGCCAGCATCGCCGGCCACAGCACCAGCAGCGCCAGCGCCGCGATGGCAATGTCAAGGCTTCGTTTCATAAGGAACGAGCCGATCGGAAAATCGCGGCGATGCAGCGGGATGGTCGGGAATTGTCCGATATATTCAACCGGCGCGTTCCAGGCCAAACCGTCATACAGGTCCGGCACCACGCGCACATCGATGCCCACCGCCCGCGCCTCCTCGACCAAGTCGATCACCAGTTTCTTTTCCGCTGGCACGGAAAAGAAAATCTCATCGACAAAGAGCGAGCGCGCTAGCTGCACTGTGTCCCGCACGTCGCCGATCACGTCCGCGTCTCCGCTTTCCGCCTCACGCTCCGTCAAGGCCACGAAGCCCTTGAACCGGAAGCCCAAGTGCCGCAGCGACTCCAGGTGATTGCGTAGCGCATGCGCCACCCGGCCCGCGCCGACGATAAGTACGTTGCGCGTCTCGAGCCCCTCGAGGTACCGGTTGTACTCCATCCTGCGCCAGATCGCCCGGCGCACCGACAATAAGACCGCCGTAATCACTACCAGCAACAGCACCACGATGCGCGAAACGTCGATCGCCTGCCGCAGATACAACAGTCCGCAGAGCAGCAGACCGGCGGTCAGCGTCGCCTGAAGCGTCATTCTCTGTTCATGCAGGCCGCTGCGGTTCTGGATAGACCCGTACAGGCCGAACGATCGCGTGATGACCACCAGCGCGCCGCCGTACCAAAGAAGATAAAGCAACCACTCCCGCGGCGTGTCGCGCAGAATGGTCGGGAGCATCGAATATTGATGCGCGCCCGGCGCCGAAACCATGCGCAGGCGGACAGCCAGTACAGCCGCCACTACGATCGTGACCAGGTCCAATGAACCCCAGACCAGACTGGTCACCGAAGGCCGGCGAAACAGGCCCTGCCGTGTGGAGTTGGCCCGTCCGCTCCCGTGTCTTCGGCCCGAGACAACAACCTGCTGAAGATAATCCGGTGTTGCCATCCGCCAACGCTCCCTGCTCTTCTAACCAAAAACTTTTCAAGGCTGCTTCTCAAAACCGGTGTCGCTTGCCTGAACGGCTAAGGACCCAGCATCAGCTCTTCTCTATGGGACAACCGAAACCAAGGCAAATCGTACAGCTTTCGTCTGACTCCAGTCTCATACGTGCCCTCCACTCTATCGGCAGGCCTTCTTCCACGCAAACCCAGAAGGACAGGACAAGTTGCAAACGGCCCACAAAGTGCCGCTAGGCGGGTAAGACCAGCTCGTCAAGCGAGAGGAACTCCTTGAGCACCTCATCTTCACTCTTCTCCATCTCCTCCATCGTTCCAAAAAATCGCGCAGCGCCTTCATGCAGAAACACGACCCTGTCGGCTAGCTTCTTGGCAAAGCGCATGTCGTGCGTGACCACAATGCTGGTCAAGTGCAGTTGGTGCTTGAGGCGCTCGATAAGATTACCAAGCAGATGCGCCATCAGCGGATCGACCATCGTGGTCGGCTCGTCATAAAGTACGGCCTCGGGCTGAGCCGCCAAGGCTCGCGCAATCGCCACGGAGCGCTTCATTCCAGTAGAAAGATCGCTGGGCAGCAGCTGCTCCTTTCCTGCGACGCCTACCATCTCCAGCAGTCCTTTGACGACCTGGAAAATCTGATCCTCCTCCATATCGCCTCGCTCCCGCAGCGGAAACGCAACGTTCTCTCCAATCGAGATCGAGTCAAATAACGCGCCACTCTGAAAGACCATGCTTACTTTGCGCCTTATCCCCTGCAGCTGCTTCTCGTTGAAGCCGCAAATGTTTTCACTGGCCACCATGATCTTGCCTGAATCCGGCTTGAGAAATCCCAGCAGCATCTCGAGCGAGACCGACTTGCCTACGCCGCTTCGTCCCAGAATGCAAAGCGTCTCCCCCGCATTGACACAGAAGCTCACTTTCTTCAGCACATCGAAGCTGCCGAAGGATTTGGATACCTCGTCGAAAGAAATGTAGGCACCCGGCGTGCGCTGCTTGGTTTCCGGAAGGTCTTCTGCCGCAGCTTCATTCTGCGCCGCAGCTTTGTCCATGAACTCGCCGACGGTCGCTGCCACATCTTCAGAGACCTCGTCCGTCAACGGTTTTTCGGCTGGGTCGCCGGACGCATGCTGGTCCGCCGCCCTCGTCTGCTCCCCATCACGGGGCTGCTTATCCGTTTTTTCGTCCTCGTGCTCATCCTCTGTGGCCATCGGCTTGCCTCTGTCTTTAGGGTATATCGGCAGATTTCCCGTTTTCATCAGTCGAAACTCTGCTTTTCCGACCGCCGGACGGGAAAAGCTCCTGCCGCCTACGTATCCAGCACGCACGCATGCTGCTCGGCGCGCGCAAAATCTCCAGGTGTATTCAGATTGGCGAAATAGAAAGCCGTGCCCGCCTCCTGCTCCGGAGTGGTCGCAGTCCAGGCAGGCCCGGGCGGCTCGCTGCGTCCAGCCGTAAACTGTGACTCCTCCGACCACGCCCACTGCCGCAGAACATGGGCGGGATTCTGGCCCCGCTTCACTGCCAAATCCTCGGTCGCGCGCGCCAGCTCGGGAAAGAGTTTGAATCGTCCTTGAGCTAACGCCACAGTTAGATAAGGCGCGACCTCCCGATGCAGCATAACCAGCGTAGGCTGTGGGACACCGTCGACTGTATACAGGGCTACGCGCGTCCCAGAGTCACGCCCGTGCCGCATGGTCGCCTGTGCCCACATGTGCAACATCCTGGTCGGCACGCACGGCACATCCACCGGCACCACCAAGCTCCAGTCGTGGCTCGCATGCGCCAGCGCCGCCTCAAGCCCGCTCATCGGCCCGCAACCCGGATGCAGATCGCCGAGGATCGGCGCAAACCGCGCCAGCTCACCACAGCTGCTGAGCACGGCAACCTGCGCGCAGATCCTCCGCAGCTTGATCACGGCATGCTCCACCAGCGGCTTGCCCGCAAGCTCCAGCAGCGCCTTCTCCCGGCCCATGCGCGAACTGCGCCCACCGGCCAGCACATACCCGCTAATCGGCAGCGGCTCGTACACCGCCTACGCCCCTACCAGCCCCATCCAGCGCACAATCGACTCGATCCCGCGATGGAAGTTGCTCAGGTTGAACTTCTCATTCGGCGCATGCAGATTGTCGTCCGGCAACCCGAAACCCATGATCAGCGCCGGCATTCCCAGCACCCGGATAAAGTCGCCGATAATCGGGATCGACCCACCCCCGCGCACAAATACCGTCTCCTTGCCGAACACCCGCTGCATCGCCTTAGTCGCCGCGCCGATGAACGGATTGTCCGTGCTTACCACAAACGCCTCGCCAGAGTGAATCATCCGCACCTCGACCGTGCAGCCCTTCGGCGCGATCGCCTCTATATACTGCGTCAGCTTCTGAAATGTATCCTCCGGCGTCATCTCCGGCACCAGCCGCAGGCTCACCTTGGCCACGGCCTTGGCTGGGATCACCGTCTTCGCGCCAGCGCCGATGAAGCCCCCTGGCATCCCATGCACCTCAAGCGTCGGCCGCGACCACAGCCGCTCGAGCACCGTGTATCCCGGCTCGCCCACCAGCGCCGTCGAGCCGACCTGCCCCGCCAGGTACGCCGCCTCATCAAACGGCAGCGTCTGCCACGCCTTCCGCTCCGCCTCCGTCGGCTTCGCCACCCGGTCGTAGATGCCCGGAACCAGAATCGTCCCGTCCTCATCCTTTAGCTTGGCCAGGATCTGCGCCAGCGCCATAAACGGATTCGGAGCCGCGCCGCCGTACATGCCCGAGTGCAGATCCGTCCGCGCACCCCGCACCTCAATCTCCGTGTAGATCATTCCGCGCATCCCCACGCACAGGGTTGGCAGGTCCGGCGCAAACATATCCGTATCGCTGATCAGCGCTACATCCGCCTGCAGCTGGTCGGCGTGCTTCCGCACATAGGCCGCGATGCCCTCGCCGCCGACCTCTTCCTCGCCTTCGATGAGTACCTTAACATTCACCGGAAGCTTGCCGCCGCCGGCGACAAAGAGCGCCTCGAGCGCCTTAACATGCATCCACATCTGGCCCTTGTCATCCACAGCGCCACGCGCATAAAGATTCCCGTTGCGCACCTCCGGCTCAAACGGCGGCGACACCCACTCGTCGAGCGGCTCAGCCGGCTGCACATCGTAGTGCCCGTAGCAAAGCACGGTGGGCTTGCCGGGAAGCTCGAGCCATTCGCCATACACCAGCGGATGCCCTTTCCGCGTCTCCGTCGAGGTCTCGATCAGGCCAACATTCTTCAGTCCAACTCGCCATAGCTCCGCCACTACGAACTCCGCCGCCCGCCGCACATCGCCGGCACGCTCCGGGTCAGTCGAGATCGACGGAATCCGGATCAGCGCCTTCAGTTCCTCGACAAACCGCCCGCCATTGTCCTTCGCAAACGCTACCGCCGCTTCCACCGCCATTGCAGCACCTTTTCCGTTCGTCATCTACGCTTTGCGCCGCTTCCAACCACCGCATCGCTTCTCTTCACTATATGTCTGATCAACAGAAGCGCGAGGTCCTCCGGCACCTCATCGAGCAGCCAGTGCGACCGCCCCGCGAGCCTATGGAACTGATACTCCCCCGTGCAATACTGTGCCGTTTTGAGCGCCGCCACCTCGCCGAGCGCCTGATCCCGATCGCCCCAAAGATAGAGTGTCGGTACCGTTATAGGCCCAATCCGGAGGCTCACCGGCAGAGCCCGATACCAGTTCAACGCCGCTGTCAGCGTACCGCCCTCGCGCATCCGACGGACATTCTCCGCCACTTGCGAGTGCGGCACAAACCCCGCATACGCCAGGCGCAAGGCCCGCGCATCGGCCGCCAGCAGCGCCCACTCCGCCACGCCACGAAGCCTGAACAGCAGAATGTACTTCGACCGGTTCATCTGGTCGAAGCTCGACCGCAGTGCGTCCTGAAACGCATCGATGTGCGGCGTCGAGACTACGCTCACCGTCCGCAGCCGCTCCGGAAAATCTGCGGCCAGCTTCCACGCGACCAGCCCGCCCCAGTCGTGACCTACCAGGTGAAACCGCTCCGCGCCCAGCTGTTCGGCAAACCCCAGCGCATCGGATACCAGCTGATCGATGCCATACGCCTGAACCCCAGCCGGCCGCGCGCCCGCCGCATACCCGCGCTGGTCCATCGCCACCACCCGCAGCCCGGCTGCCGCCAAGAGTCTCATCATCGGCATCCACGAGTCGGCAAACTGCGGAAAGCCATGCAGCAGCAGCACCAGCTCGCCCTCCCTCGGTCCCGTTTCCAAACCGGTGAAGCGCAGCCCATTGACCCAAAGCTGGATCGAACTCAACGCCTGAGACGTGTCCTGCGCCATGCCATTCTCTCCTCCGGCTAGCAAGCCCCAGGCTGGCCGCCCGCATTCCACCCCGGCTTAAGCAAGCCAGCGCACTGGTTCGATCAAGGACTGGATAGCCTTCGGCATGTCTTTCAACGGAACCGGGGAATGCCCGCCAAAGTAAGTCGCACCCGATTTCCGAGCTCTTCACTGCCGTAGCAGACAAACAGCACGCTTCGCTCAACGGGGCCTCGGCGGCTCGCATAAGTGGCACCAATCTTTTCGAGTCGGGTCGCGCTGCCCCGCCCGCCCATGGCGTCGCCAGCAAGAAACTCTTCATGCGCCCGCATCCACTCCGGTCACCGTCTACGCCGTGGACGGCTTTGCCTGTCCCGGAACGGGCTGCTGGGCCATGAGGTCGCCGCTGAAGAGCACCCCAATGGCCAAGGTCCCGGTTGTCAGACCCGGGCCAAGCGCGACTTTACAGCTTTGTCTCACTTCCCATTCCTCTCCTCTGCGCCGGCTGACCGTCAGATTCCCACGTACTCCGGCGTGTAATCCTGGAAGAGGCCCTTGCCGGGAGACATCACGCGCACAGGCATGGCTTCGTCGCGAAGGGTCATCCGCGCCCAACACCAGGCATGGTGCATCTCGCTCGAGTGGAAGTAAAGCGTCTCTGCCTGCAGGGAGGCGGCGGCAACCATGGTCGTCTCCGCAACCTGCTCCCACTCGTTATCGCTCACGATCGCCAGGCGGGCGATGGAATCCGTATGGCGCTGCAGGAATCGCGTCTCTTCCCAGCGAGCCGCCCAGGTTGCCCCATGCATGCCGGAGAGATCGGCCAAAATACCAATGGGCTTTTTCTGTACCGCGATCGCCTGGTCGATCTGCTGCGAGATGCCGACAATGTCCTCGGCGCTGAGTTGTCCCGTCACCTTGAAGCCAAAGGCCCGGCCGCTATGGTCCATAAGTCTCTCAAACATCGTTTCCCTCCCTCCTCACATTACGCCGCTTTTAAAGCAGGACTACCGGTGCTGCCGTCGCGCTGAGTCACCTGACTTGTTATGACTCATAGCGAGTCACCGGGTGACTCATTCGATCGCCGTCGGCTGACGCAGGCCTCGGGAATCCGTCCGGACACTGAGGCGCGCCCTCTGCACGGGATGACAGTGCGTTGGACGAAGTCGCGCGAGTCAGAGCGATCATACCGGCCCCAGCCGAAGATGCGGCTTGGGCGGCATCTCCGCTACCAGCAGATCTCCCGGGAAAACCTCGCCACTCGCCACCACCACGGCCATAACACCTGCCCGGCGATCCCGCTTCCCTCTTGCATCGCGTGGCCCCCACAACAACGCCTGGAGCCCCGCCCGATACTTATCGATCTGAGAGCATGGCGTCCGCAACCCGGTAATCTGCACCACTGCCTCCGCCCCCAGCCGAACCCGCGTGTACCGCGGCAGCCGCAGCAGGTCTATACCGCGCGTCAGCACGTTCTCTCCCATCTCCCCCGGCCCAAGCACAAATCCCGCTTCCGCCATTTCGTCCAGCTTCTCAGCCGCGAACAGATGCACCTGGCAGAGATTCGGCTGCGTAGGATCACGTCGCGCCTGGTAAAGGTGTTGCACCGTCGTTCCACGATGCGCGTCGCCCTCCACACCCTCGCCTTCTAACAGCCGGATCGAGAGCTGTACCTGCTTGGCAAAGCCATGCCGCGGCGCCAGAGACACGGCCACCACCTTGCCTTCACTCGCCAGGCCCCACCCTACTGCTTCGATGCCTTTACCTCGGGCGTCAGCGCCGGAGCCAGCGGCTCTCCCCAGATGTAATGCCCAAACCAACTCTCGTTTTCCTCCATGACCGCGCGCTGCTGCTTCGGCTTGTTGATCGGGTGCCCGAAACCATCGTAGATCACCATCTTCACCGGCACTCCTTTGTCCTCGAGCGCCTGCCGTAACTCGAACCCGTTCGCAATCGGCACCCGCTTATCCGCGCCGCCGTGCTGGATCAGCGTCGGCGTCTTCGCCAACTTTAGATAGCTGATCGGCGACGTCTTCCGATAAATCTCCGGATCCTCCCACGGAGTCGCATGCAGGTACTGCGGCGCAAACGGAGTGATATCCGTGTTCGCGTAGTAGGTCATCCAGTCCGAGATACCCGCGCCCACACTGACCGCCTTGAATCGGTCGCTCGACGTCGTGATGAATGCCGAGATATACCCGCCCTCGCTCCAACCCATCGACCCCACGCGATCCTTGTCTACAAATCCCTGCGCAATCAGCGAGTCCACTCCCGAGATCACGTCCGCATAGTCCCCCACACCCAGATTGCGCACATTCAACGACCGGAACTTCTCCCCATATCCCGCGGAGCCGCGATAGTTTGGCCGCAGCACCAGCGCACCTTTGGCTACAAATCTCTCCACCGGATAGTACCGATCCGCCACAATTGCAGGCACGTCGATGCCGGTCGGCCCGCCATGGATCACCACCAGCAGCGGATACTTCTTCTTCGGATCGAAGTCCGCCGGCTTCACCAGAACCCCTTCAACCATCGCGCCGTCGCCCGACTTCCACCGCACCAGTTCGCGCCTGGCCGTATCGAAGCCAGTAAGCTGATCGCCCGCATGCGTGATCTGCTTCACTGCGCCTCCGCTCACGTCCCCGACATAAATTTCTGCATACTCGTTCGCACCTGCGCCCCGAAACGCCACCGCCTTCTCAGCTTTCGCAAACGAGAACGCCCCCGCGATCTCGCTGCCCGGCATCACCACCGGTTTGCTGCTTCCACTCCTAGGGTCCAGCACGAACAGCGAGGAGCATGTTTTCTGCAGCGCGGAGAAGTAAATTCCCGCAGCCGACCACTGCAGCAATCCAGGATCTTCATCGAAGCTCGCCGTCAGCACACGGGGCGTTCCTCCTCCGCTCGGCACGACCGCGATCTTTCGGTTCATGTAGAAGAAGTATTTCGCACCATCTGACGTCACATACGCAATCTCGCTTCCATCCGGAGACCACTTCGGATCGCTATCCGGACCGGGAGTATCCACAACCTTCTTCACCGCGCCGTCTGTGACGGAAACCGTATACACATCGCTGCTAAAGCCCGAAATCAGGTCTGGGTCCCGCGTCGCGCTAAACGCAATCTTCGTTCCGTCCGGCGACCAGTCCATCGACGCCACACTGAAATCTTCTCCAGGCGTCAGCAGCTTCGGCTCACCTACTGCCGGCGTTATTCCCGCCGCACTCGCCATCGGCAGCACTAACGTCCACAGATGGACCATCGGGTAGTCCGCATGGAAGACGTGGTACTCCCCAAAGCTCTCCTCGCGATCCTTCATCGCCTTGGTCTTCGGAGCCTCAGCCGCCAGCGCAATCCGCTTAGAGTCCGGCGCCCAAGCAAACGAGTTGATGCCGCTCTCCATCTTGGTCCACTGCTGTGCCTCACCCCCATTCGCCGGCATGACATACACCTGCTTTTTGCCCGCAGGCGATCCTGCCATCGGCGCCACGCGATCCGACAGAAACGCAATCCAGCGACCATCCGGCGACCAGGTCGCATCGCTCGAGCTCTTCGCCGCCACCGTCAACAGCCGACTCTCCCCTGACGCTGCATCTGCTAGCCACAGATCGGTTTCAAACGCGTTCGCCTCCCAGTTCGTCCGGCTCTCCTCGTACACCACGTGGCGTCCATCAGGCGAAATCTTGGGAGCTCCCACGCTGCGCATCTCGAGCGACTGGTTGATCGTCGGCGCCTTGCCGGCCGACTGCGCCCTCTCGCTCGGCACAGCGAAGAACATCGCCAGAGCGACCCACAGCGCTGTCAGCCTCCATGCCCCCGCATCCTTCACTCGCACTCTCCTGATCCTGTTATCGGCCGATTGTGCTCGAAGTATAGCTCTGCGCGAAAATAATTGAACTCCAAAGTACTCTGGCCAAAACATCGTGAACCGGCAACAATAGAAGTGCATGCAACAAACCGTCAGCGCACAGACCTGGAACAGCACGCAGTACGCTCAAAACGGCGGCTTCGTTGCTTGTATGGCCACCGAAGTCGTGGATCTGCTGGCCCCCCGGCCGGGCGAACGCATCCTCGACGCCGGTTGTGGAGACGGTTCTCTTACCGCACAATTGGCCGCTTTCGGAGCTTCCCTGCGCGGCGTCGACGCCTCCCCTTCGATGGTCTCGGCCGCCCGCGCCCGTGGCCTAGCCGTCGACCACGCCGACCTCACCGAGCTCTCTTACGACAAGGAATTCGACGCCGTCTTCTCAAATGCGGCCCTGCACTGGATTCCGCTAGCCTTACAGCCCGCCGCCCTGGCCCGCCTCCATCGCGCTCTCCGCCCTGGCGGCCGCTTTGTCGCTGAAATGGGAGGCCAGGGCAACATCGCCGCCATTCGCACCGCACTCGCCGCTATCCTCACTCAATACGGTGTCGATGCCGAGGTCGCCGCCGCCAGCTTTTATCCCACGCCCGACCACTATCGCCAGCTACTCGAAGCCGCCGGCTTCGAGGTTCAGACCATCACTCTCCACCCGCGTCCCACCCCGCTCCCCGGCGGCCCAGATGGAATGGAACGCTGGCTCCGCACCTTCCGCAACGGCGTCTTCGACCATCTGCCCGATCCATCCACCCGCCAGACCGCACTGGCCGAGACCGTCGCTCTCCTGCGTCCCATTCTCTTTAACTCCCGCCAGAATGTGGACGACGCCTCCGCCCTCTGGACCGCCGACTATGCGCGTCTGCGCTTTTACGCTACCCGCTAAAGTATTTTGACGGATGGCCGATGAGGACAATAATGCTTACTTTCACGCGATCTTCCGCAATGCGTTTCACCGGGTCTCTGCTGCTCCTTTCTCGCCGCCTCCATTCAGGTGCACGCGACCTTCCGGCCTTTTTGAAGCCGACCAACTCTGCCTCACATCCAAGGGAGCTGTATGCCGTCTAACTACCTAATGAAAAAACTTTTTTCTTTGCCGGCCCGACTGGCTCTGCCGTCGTTAGCCCTGGCTACGACCGCGTTTTGCCCGTCGTCCCAAGCCCAGACACTTCAGTCTCATCTGGAGACCCCGTCTTTAAATCTCCAGCTCGCGGACGTCCAACCCCTCTCTCTCCAGTCTGCTAACGGGGAAACCAGCTCCAGCCAGCCGCTTCCCGACTCCCCAGGCACGCTGGTCACCGACTCCAGCTCTCTCGACCCCGCCGGCGGCCAGACCTCCACCCTCGGTAAGGACAAGCAGGATAGTCCCTCCCGAAGCGCGCCTCCCAAACGGCTCTTCGGCATCGTCCCCAACTTCCGTACCGTCAGCACGGACACCAAGCTGCCGCCCCAAACCGTTAAGGAAAAGTTCGTCGACGCCACCGAGGACAGCTTCGACTACTCCTCGCTCGCGCTCGCCGCGGTGGTTGCGTTGGAGGGCTACGTGACCACCGCTACCCCGGAATTCGGCCGTGGCGGGGTCGGCTACAGCCGCTATCTCTGGCACTCCGCCACCGATCAGACCATCGAGAACTATCTCGTCGAGTTCATTATCCCCGTCGCACGGCACGAAGATACCCGTTTTTACACGCTCACCCGCGGAAGCTTCACTAAGCGGGCCGAGTACTCTATCGGCCGCGTCTTCATCACCCGATCCGACTCCGGTCATAGTACGTTCAACTCCGGCGAAGTGGTCGGCGCCGCCGCCGCCGCCGGCATATCGAATCTCTACTATCCCCAAGGCGAGCGCACCGCGAGGAACTTTATCGACAAGTACGCTACCAATCTTGGGATCGACGCAGCCTCTTACTTCGTCAAGGAGTTCTACCCCGAGATCGCGAACCTGTTCAGCCGGCAGAAGACCGCAGCCACGCCCTGACCCGGATGCTCCCGGTAGCATCCCCCAACCTCGTCACTGCATTTCAGCGGCGCTTCGCGTACCATGGAAGAGTCCGGCTGTCGAATGCTTCCTCTATGCGCCTCCGCTCCTCCCAATTCGTCTTCCTCCTGCTGATCGCGTGTTCGGTGCAGATCCGGGAGGAGCACGCCTTGCGCTGGATGCAACAGGCCATCTCAGGTGATTCCGGCCGCTCGTTTACCCTGCGTGAAGCGTCCTCCCAGACTTGCCAGCCTTGTTCCTTTGCCAGCGATCGAGCATGGCCACCTTCCCTCCTCGGCCTGCTCCCCGCTGCACTCGCCGCCCGGCAAGCCCCCTGGGCAATGCGCCAGCCCGCCTCGGACTTCACCTCCGTCGTCGTCCACACCGGGCTGCTCCGCGCCTAGCTTATCGCTCCGCTCACCCCTTGTCTGAGCCAGCATCCTTCGCGCCAGCCCGCGCGCCCCAGCCCAAAGGAACACTCCGTGATTAACGCCGTCATCTCTAAAGTCTTCGGCACCGCCAATGAGCGGGCCATCAAACGCCTTGTCCCTATCGTCAGCCAGGTCAACGCCCTCGAGCCGCAGATGGAAGCTCTCACCGACGAGCAGCTCCGGGAAAAAACGGTTGAGTTCCGCGCTCGCATCGCCGAAGCCACCAAGGGCATCGACCCCAAAACCGACCCAGACGTCCTCTACGCCGCCGAAAAGAGTGCCCTCGACGCCCTTATGCCGGAGGCTTTCGCCGTCGTCCGCGAGGCTGGCCGACGCGTCGTCGGCATGCGCCACTTCGACGTCCAGCTCATCGGCGGCTCGATCCTTCACCAGGGCAAGATCGCCGAGATGAAGACCGGCGAAGGCAAGACCCTCGTCGCCACCCTCGCGGCCTATCTTAATGCGCTCGCCAGCCGTGGCGTCCACGTCGTCACGGTCAACGACTATCTAGCCAAGCGCGACGCTGAGTGGATGGGCAAGATTTACGGCTTCCTTGGCCTTTCGGTCGGCGTCATCGTGCACGACCTCTCCGACCAGCAGCGCCGCGACGCCTACGCCGCCGACATCACCTACGGCACCAACAACGAGTTCGGCTTCGACTATCTGCGCGACAACATGAAGTTCGAGCTTGCCGACATGGTCCAGCGCGGCCAGTACTTCTGCATCGTCGACGAGGTCGATTCCATCCTCATCGACGAGGCCCGCACCCCGCTCATCATCTCCGGCCCCACCGATCAGACCACCGACAAGTACGCCCGCGTCAACGCGATCATCCCTTCGCTCGAACTCGGCGAGCTCATCGAAACCGTTGAGAACAAGACCTGGTCCGGCGACTTCGTGATCGACGAGAAAGCCCGCGCCATCACCGTCACCGACGAGGGCTGGGAGAAAATCGAGGGCCTGCTCGGCATCGGCAACATCGCCGACCCCGAAAACTGGGACCTCAAGCATCACGTCGAGGTAGCGATCAAGGCCCATCACCTCTACAAACTCGACGTCGAGTACGTCGTGAAGAACGGCGAGGTCATCATCGTCGACGAGTTCACCGGCCGCCTCATGCCCGGCCGCCGCTGGTCCGACGGCCTCCACCAGGCCGTTGAAGCCAAAGAGGGTGTCGCCATCCGCAAGGAAGACCAGACCCTCGCCACCATCACCTTCCAGAATTACTTCCGCCTCTATAAGAAGCTCTCCGGCATGACCGGCACCGCCGAGACCGAGGCCGCCGAGTTCGACAAAATCTACAAGCTCGACATCGTCGTCACCCCCACCAACCGCAAGATGCTGCGCCTGGAAAACGCCGATGTCGTCTACCGCACCTCGCAGGAAAAATATTTCGCCGTCGCCGACGAGATCTCCCGCCTGCATGCGGAAAAGCAGCCCGTACTGGTCGGCACCACCTCGATCGAAAAATCCGAGCTGCTCTCAGAAATCCTCAAGCGCAAGGGCGTCCGCCATGTCGTCCTCAACGCCAAGTTTCACGAGAAGGAAGCCGAAATCGTCGCCCAGGCCGGCCGCCTCGGCATGGTCACGATCGCCACCAACATGGCCGGCCGCGGCACCGACATCCTGCTCGGCGGCAACCCCGACTTCATGGCCCGCCAGGATCTCGTCCGCAAGCAGCAGGCCCGCGCCGTCTCCGCCGCTGAGGGCGAAATCCACCCCGTCGCCGCTCCCGGCATGATCCGCTTCTACTACGCCAGCCAGGAGTTCGAGTGCACCGAAGACGCTTGGCACGCCGCGGTCGCCGCCCACGAGGCCGCCGCCAAGGCCGAGCACGATCAGGTCACCCAAGCCGGCGGCCTGCACATCATCGGCACCGAGCGCCATGAGTCCCGCCGCGTCGACAACCAGCTCCGCGGACGCGCCGGACGACAGGGCGACCCCGGGGCCAGCCGCTTCTATCTCTCGCTCGAAGACGACCTCATGCGCATCTTCGCCGGCGAGCGCACCAAAGCCCTCCTGCTCTCGCTTGGCATGGAAGAAGGCGTTCCCATCGAGGGCCGCATGATCTCAAACCGCATTGAAGCCGCCCAGAAGGCCGTCGAAACCCAGAACTTCGAGTCCCGCAAGCACGTCCTCGAGTACGACGACGTCATGAACAAGCAGCGCGAAGCCGTCTACGGACTCCGCCGCCAGCTCATGGAGGGCGTCGACCAGAAACAGCTCATAACCGAGGACTACACCTCCACCATCCTCTCGAACGTCCTCGACGAGAATGCTCCCGAAAAGGCTACGCCCGACGAGTGGAAGATGGAAAAGCTTTGGGAGTCGCTCCACGACATCTTCGGCGCAAAATTCACAGAGGGCCCGGACTCCATCGACCATGCTTCCCTCTCGCGCCACGATCTCGGTGAGGCTATCTTCGCCAAGCTCCGCGCCCGCTACGACATCAAGGAGCAAATCCTCTCACCCACCCAAATGCGCTACCACGAGCGCATCGTCATGCTCTCCGTCCTCGACGGCCTGTGGAAGGATCATCTCCTCGCCATGGACCACCTCAAGGAGGGTATCGGCCTGCGCGGCTACGCCCAGCAGGACCCGCTCGTCGCCTACAAAAAAGAGTCGTTCGACATGTTCGAAGCCATGATGCTGCGCTTCCAGGAGGACACCGCACGCCACCTCTTCCGCATGCAGATCATCGGCCCTGACGGCCAGCCCATCGAGTCCGCCCAGCAGCTCGAGCAGGCCCAACTCGCCGCCACTCAGCCGCAGCCTTCCGCATCCGAGCTCCGTACCCTTCAAGCTCCCGCGCAACCCGCGCCGCCGGTCATCCCTACCCGCGCTCCCGCCACCACCATCGACGCTCTCGAGCGCGAGTTTCAGAAGAAGAAAGAGCGCGAACTCGAACGAAGCCGCCAGACCGGAGTAGCCAGCGCAGACAATGGAACCGAGCCCCGCAAATCCGGAGAAAAAGTCGGCCGCAACGACAAGTGCCCCTGCGGCTCTGGGAAGAAGTTCAAGAACTGCCACGGCGTCGCCGCGTGAGGTTATCGTCCTGGCGAGTCGACTCGATCGCCAGGACACGGACACGCCCCATACGTTCTATTAATATCCCCTCGTCAGCAGTGACTTGGCTTGCCACTTTGCGGCTACACTCTTATCCGCCAGCGCCTTAATAAAAACACCACCGACTACACTACGAGCTTGAAAACCTGGACGCCTTTCATGTCTTGAGTTTGTCCAGCCCACCTGTTTTCCATCCTTCGTGTCATACCAGTCCGTCAGTGGAACCCGCGTGGGTGTCTCGTCAATCCATTTGGCAATAGGATCCATTATTGCTTTGAAGTCCTCCGGCCTGGAAGCCAGAGTTGCGGTCCAGATTGACCAGTCCAGCTTCGTGTAATCAGCGCGGCTATCGAGAGGAAGTCCATACACGTTCAGTTTTTTGATGTAGAACGCTACCTCTGCATCGCGCACGCTTGCGGGAAATAAATCATAAGTAAGAATCTTGTCCCACACCAGGTTGTATTTCTGGCTCCAAGTACCCGGACTATTATAAGCCAGCTTATAGTGGTCGCCTTCACGCGCCATCTCCACCCACTTCGCAGCCATCGCCTTCGCGCTAGAGCTATAGTCCTGGGCCACGTCCTTCTTCTTCAACAAGCGAGCAAGGTCGGCATAGGCTGCCAACGCATCGATTGCCTTGATCGACAGGTTCGCGTTATGCGCCACATGGCCGGCAAAATCGTCGGTAGTCAGCTGGTTCTCGGGATCGAGCCCATGCACCTTCAGATACTCAGCCCACTGGGTCAACTTCGGCCAGAAGCGCTCAGCCAGTTTGGCATCCCCTTCTGCGCGGGCCACCGCATCGACCAGAATCAGCATATTGCCGCTCTCTTCGACGGGCATCTGATTCTCTTCCGAAGTCTCGCCGCCGCCATACACCTGCCCATTGGCCAGCGGATATTGACCTAAATCGTGGGGCGAAAAAGGAAAGCGCCACCGCGCCAGGGAAGCGTATTGCAACACTGGCAGCAGTTCCGCTTCCAGCAACTTCGGCTGCATCAGCAGGAATAACGGTGCTGAGGGATAGAGCACGTCCACCGTGTCAATACAGCCGTTTGAGAAATTTTCCTTGCCGAAGAACATAGGGTCGCCGTTGACGTCGGCAACAAGCTTGTGCGCCGCAATCGCCTGTCGATAGGCAAGAACAGAGAGCTCCGCGTAATGCTGTCCGCCAACCTTCACCAGGTCCGCCGTCAAGTCCGCGTCAAAGGCTTTGCCGCGCCCGTCTAGCGTCACATATTGTTGCTCGGCTGTATCCAGCATCTCCTCAACCGGCATGTTACTTCGCTGCCAGTAAGGACGAAGGTTTCGCTGAAGATACTGGATGCCGTACTCATCGGTATAAGACACCAAAAGATGACGGCTCACTGGCTGACTGCTGACCGAGCCAAAGTCCAGAGCGACCGCAAGGTGAGCGGCACTCCGGTCGACAGGCCGCGGCATCGCAATGATGTCGCTCGCCGGAAGCTTTCCCGTCTGAGCAAAGGCGTCGACGTTGCGCAGGGCCATTGCACTCTCCGCCGCTTCGCTCTTCGGAACAGCGAGATGAAAGTAACCCCAGTCGATGCGCACGTTATCACCGGATCGATTGAGAAGTTTCTGATCCCGTGAACCAACGGAAAGTACGTTCAGCATGGCTGTTTGGCTCCGGGATGAGGTCACATACTCTCCCGGATCATTCACTGCAATCTGCGGGTCAACGTCCAGAAGGACTGCAACGACGTGGGCCGCTCCATCGCTGCTTTTAGCCGTCCATGTCAAATAAGTTACTGGGCGCGAGAGAAGGTTCAGGTCATTCATCATTGCCGGAGTAAAGAAGGACAACTCCAGCGTCACGCCTGCTTCAAGAAAGGAGTAAGAAGTGTGCGTGGGAGTAATAGCAGAACTGGTCTGCTTCATGGCTGCAACCTGTTCGGGGTACCTGCCCATAAAGCGATAGGGCTTGCCGTCGATCCGGGCGATGCCCGCGATCGACTGCACGCTGCCGGTCCAGTGCGTCGTCTCGGAGTCGGTTAACAAATCCGTCGTTGACCAGATGCTGAAGTAGGGATCGTGAGTAATCAGCGGAGTCGCAGGAACCCGCTGTTGCGACCTGGCAGAACCGCTCAAACCAACTAACACCGAAATAGCTAGAAAGAATTCGGCTGGCTTATACATTCCTTCCTTTGCATGGATGAGTTAGAAATTCAGCCTGGTTACGATCTGCAGAAAGCGTGCACGATCGGCGGTAGTGATCTGACCGAAAGTAGGAGAGTTGAAGTAAGCAGCTCCTGCAGCGTTGGTTGTAACGGCAAGCGCTGCACTCGGATTGCCGAAGTTTGTATGATTGAGCAGGTTGAAGGCATCTACCCGCAGCTGTAGATTGAATCGCTCGTAGAGCTTGACGGTGCGTGCAATCGAAGCGTTGACATTGATCTCGCCCGGCCCATCGATTGAGTTGCGGCCCAGCGTTCCGAGAGATGTTGGAACCACCTGCGTCCGCGCTGCTCCAGTTCCGAAAAAGACTGGTCCGCTTGGCGACAAAGGATAACTCGCCTGAGACGCGGTCGCGCCAGGGGGAGCCTGAAGATACTGCACACCGGCTCCCACTTTCTGTAAGCCAGCTTTAAGTCCAACGCTTGTGCCGTTGGGCCGTTGGCTTGACACGCCCGGAAACTCAGCAGTCTGAGTAATGGTGAACGGAAAGCCTGTGTGCCCAGTGACTGCTTCGCTCACCAGAAATCCCCGCGTATACCAAGGCCCCTTCGTGGTGTAATTCGCATTTTGTGTAAAGCTGTTGCGGACGTCGAAGCTGGAGTCCGCACGATCGCGTGTTCTCCGGAAAGTAGGGTCTCCTGGATATTCTCCAACGTTGAGACCGGTAGGTTGAGAATAATTGTAGATTCCGGAGCCGTCATCGATCGAGTGAGACCAGGTGTAAGATCCCGAAAAAGCAATCCCCGAGGTAAATTGGCGCCTTGCTGACACCTGCAGGGAATTGTAGGTGGAACTACCCACATCGAAAATTGCGGTGAACTGGCCAAGGGTCGGGAACGGACGTGCTTGTTGAAGAGCAGTCGTCGTATTCACCTGAGCGATCGATGTTGCAAGGGCAATGTTGGGTCGATTTACCGGGAGTATAAGGGGATTGTGCACACCATGAGAGCCGACATAATCGATCTCAAAGACGGTGTCTCCAACAAATTGTTGCTGTACACCCAGATTCCATTGTTCCGTGATGCTGAGTGGGTTAAGATTTCCAAACGAGGCGGAAGAAACGATGTAAGGATTGGCAACAGTGGCGGACTGAATAGCCAGGTTAGGATTGTTGCTCCCTGGAACGCCGATAAGTGGCTGACCTTGAGAGAGGGTAAACAGCTGAGCGACTCCTGTTCCAAGATTGTTGAAACTCTGGGCATTTTCGTAGCCCGGGTAACCTACCTGACCACCGAGATTCTGAAAAGCGACTCCATAGAAGGTTCCGTACGCCGCTCGAACTACTGTCTTTGGGTCCGGGGTAAACACAAGACCTACGCGGGGTGCAAAGTCCAGCTTCGGAGTAACAATGTTCAGCGAGTTCGTCGCATTCTTTCCAGCAATCAGGAGAACTCCCGAGGCTGGATCGATACGGCTGTAAATGTTGTTTGCGATCGTCAAGGGAGCTTCATACTCCCAGCGTACTCCAGCGTTCAGTAAAAGTTTCGCTGTGACACGGTAGTCGTCCTGACCGTACGCTCCAAGGTTGTAGTTCCGCCTTCCGGTCTCTGGCTGTGCCAGCCCATAGGACGAGGTTTTTACTGCTCCAAGCAAAAAGTCGGCCAAGGCGTTATACGGATTATTTGTAGCCTGACCCTTTGATGTCACGTCGCCGGTAAACTGATAGCTTCCCGCGATTTGTACGCCGGGATTGAAAATATTCAGCTGATTCTTTCTAAGGAGACCTCCAAACTTCAGGGTGTGCGATCCCGCAATCTTCGTGATCGACCCATAGTATGTGAATTGATTGCTATAGGTACGAGAGTAAGAGCCTCCCGCGGTTCCTAAGCTAGAATAGCCCGTAATGCTCAGCTGGGGAATAAAGTTGGCAGGCGCCGTTCCTATTCCGAAGGTAGTCGTGGGATTGAGACCGAAGCTTGAAGGAATACGCACATCCACGTCTCGCGAAGTACCGAAACCCAGGTTCAGAACCAGCGAGGGTGAGATCTCCTGGGTGTAGCCAAAAGCACTTTCCCAACCCTGGTCCGCATCATTTGCAAAGCCACCATTGAGGGAGTTGCTAATGGAGATCACGGCAGGAGCCGGAAAGATCTGACGAGTTACCGTTCCGAAGAGACGTATTTTTTCGTTGAAGGAGTGGTCGAGACGCGCTGAATAAATAGGCTGAATATTGACGAGGGATTGCTGGGTGAAGTAGTTATTGGCCGTCATGCCTTCTGCAGGAAGCGCAGCAATAATTCGGGCGGCCGCAGGATCGATCCTGCCGGTCGGAATGGTGTTGTTAGCAAATGGCTGGCCGGTGCGCGGATCGTAGATGGTCGCGGTTGTCCCCGAGAAGTCGCCGGCCGCAGTCGGCCCCGCTGGAATCGTCAGGGTCGCTGTGCCAGCGGTCCGGTTGATTGTCTGGTCGTAGTTGAGAAAAAAGAAGGTTTTCTTTCGGCTGGTGTAAAGGCGGGGAAGATAGACAGGACCACCCACGGCAAAACCGAATTGATTGTAATCGTCTTTCGGGCGCGCTAACGGTACGGTGGGAAGCTTGTTAAAGTAAGAGTTGGCATTGAGATCGGCATTTTGAAGAAGCTCGTAGACAGTACCATGAATATCGCTTGTACCGGAGCGCGTGACCGCCGTGATAACCGCTCCAGAGGTTCTGCCGTATTCGGCTGGAGCCGTAGACGCAATGATGCGGAACTCGGAAATGAAGTCTGGCGAAGGAAGACGATTCACATTTCCCGTAGCTCCGTTGATCACGGAGGTTCCATCCAATAAAAATTCAGTGTTCAATGTACGGGAGCCGTTGATGGATAGCTGAGATGTGGAGAAGGCCGTGGGGTCGCCTCCTTGCACGACCCCCGGAGCTAAGGCAATCAATTGAGTAATGTCCCGGTTCGGCAAAGGCAAGGTAGCTACCTGCTGCGAGTCAATCACTGTACTTACGGCAGTCGTTCCGTTTTCCAGTTGTGGCTGCTCCGAGGAATTAACGCTAACAGTGACGTCCGATGCACCTATTTCCAAAGTTATCGGGAGTTCCTGGGCCTGCGCCAGATCGAGAGAAATCCCGGAGAGAACCGTTCGCTTAAACCCGGCAGCCGCTATCGTGACGTTATATTTACCCGCTTGCAGTTCAAGAGCAGTGAAGTTGCCGGACCCATCCGTTTGTCCGGTAAAAACATCTGCCTTGGTGAGCACGTTGGTGATGACTACGGTCCCATTGGGGATGGCTGCACCGGTGGGATCCGTCACAGTACCCGACAGACGCGAGGACGTGTTCTGTGCCAGGAGCGCGACCGGAAGCAGGATGGCGGCGCAGAGTGGCGTAAGTACAGTGGCAATTCTTGAACGCAAAGGGAGCATGGGACTACTCACTTTCCTGTGCAGCTGGGAGGGTAAAAGCACCTCCTCCATCCTCGAACGAAGCATTGGTTTCACAGCAGTCTCCTGTAACAATCCTGGATTTTGTTTAGCGCTATCATTTGGCCTCACGTCCTTCACACGGACTACAGGTCTGCGATTCACCTGGATAGAAATCTTCTCCCGTGCTTTGACGTATGCTATTGAACCATCTTCAATACGCGAAGAAGTCTGCATGATACCGGTAACAACTGTCAACTAAAACCTGTGCAGGTGCTACAAGCGCCTGGAATTTCCAAAAGGATGATCGGATATCCGAGGAGTTTGAAGCCTGGTCTGCCGCCTGACTACGGAGCCTCGCGCAATGCTCTTACTCCTAGTACGCTATTCTTGTGAGCGAAATGCCTTCACGACTCAAGTTGCCCAGCCCGTTCCTCTCCGTCCACTCCATTGAAGAAGAGCATGAAGCGAGGTAACTGAAGTGCCGGAACGAAGGCCTCGAGGGAGTGTTACCCTGGCCGACGTAGCGGCGGCTGCCGGGGTGGCTCCCATGACGGTCTCCCGTTATTTGAACCAGCATCCGAACGTTTCGGAGAACACCGCACGCAAAATAGCCGGAGTCATCAAGCGGCTCGGTTACACCCCAAATGTCGCGGCACGCATGCTCATGGGCCAGCCGTCCAACACCATCGGCTTAGTTGTGCCAAACCTTGCAGACATGTTCTTCAGTGAAATTGCACACAGTGTTCAGGTCACGGCGCGCGAGCAAGGCAAGCTGGTGTGGGTCGCTTCTTCTGACTCGGACCCGGAGATCGAGGCCGCCGTCCTTGCCCAGATGAAGCAGCATCACGTGGATGGAATTCTGCTCGTCTCTTGTGGCGGTCCGCTCCAGCCCCCACACATGGAGGGAGTGCCGATGGTCAGTCTCGACCGTCCCTCTCAAGGCAAATACGATGCCGTGCTCGTCGATAATCGGGGCGGCGCAGCCAGGCTGGTGGAGCATCTTGTCTGGCACGGATACAAAAGAATCCTGTGTGTCAGTGTTGATCCGCCTTCGATCTACACCATCGGCGAGCGCATCGCCGGATATGAAGATGTCATGCGCAGTCATCGCAGGAAGATCGCGGTGATCTCATCGCCCAGAGATAAGGGCGAGTTCAAGAAGCAGGTGCGCGCCGCTCTCAACTCTGCGCATCCTCCGCAAGCGATCTTCAGTACAAACAACGTAACAACTATGCGCGTGCTCGAAATGTTGTTTGAAGATCACCTGATGCTCTCGCAGGACATCGCACTGGGCGGCTTTGATGACTTCGAGTTAGCGTCGCTCCTTCATCCCGGCGTCACTGTGATTCGGCAGCCAGCGGCTGATCTTGGCCATCAGGCAGCGCGCCTTTTATTCGAGACGTTAGGTTCGAAAACGAAACGAGTTCGCGGTACGATGACTGTCTTGCCTACTAGCCTTATCCTTCGCGGATCCTGCGGATGCACGCCAGTAGTTGCCAATGCACGGTAAGTGCAGCTGACCAGGCATGCGCCTTATGCCTGTGTTCTCTGGAGAGCCTGAACAGTGCCCTTCCAGAGATCACAGAGTTTAATTGTCTAGCAGCAACGTCATCACCGGTACTTCATATTTATAAGGTCCTCAATCAATCCCGGGCCGGACGGATTCCATCCCAGCGTCTTCCGCGTTCTTTCGCTTGAAGCCGGCATGTCCAGCGCGGCGAAGTGCGCAAGCCAGCCAAAGTGTTCGGCGGCCTTTTCCGGATCGAGCGATACGACCGGGACCTGCAGACCTTTGCCGATGGTCTCCGCAATCTCACGCAGCGCCACGCCTTCTTCCTGCACGGCGTGGTAAACCGTCACGCCGGGCCCTGTCTGCTCCAGGACGAGGTGGTAAAGGTGAGCCACATCGGTCAGGGGAGCCGCGGCCCAACGATTTGCACCGTCACCCACATAAGCGGAGATGCCCTTCTGGCGAGCCGCCTCCGTAAGGAATGGCACCAGGCCCTGCTTGCGCGTGTCATGCACTTGCGGCAGGCGCACAATCCCCACGCGAACTCCTCGCTCAGCTACGGCTCGCGCCACCTCCTCCGGTTGACGTGGAATCGCCGCGTTGCTCTGTGGCGCATCGCTTTCCACGCGCACGTGGCCCGGTCCACCGCTGGCCAGCCCCGTGCCCGAGGTGACCACCAGCAGCGTGCCCGGCGCAAGCACGGAGCCAAGCGCCTGAACAGCCTTGCGCTCATCTTCGCCGTTCTGGGCAAACTTCGACATATCGTCATGGTTGAACGCCAGGTTGACCACGGCGTCCATACCTGTCGCTCCGCTGCGCAGACTGTCAAGATCCTGCAGAGTGCCGCGATGAACTTCCGCGCCGGCAGCCTTTAACTGCTCCGCGCCGGCATCGCTGCGAGCCAGACCGCGCACCTGGTGCCCCGCCTGAATAAGTTGCTTCACTAGTTCCGTTCCAATAAATCCTGTGGCTCCCGTCACGAAAATGCGCATACACTCTTCCTCTCTGCTGTTTGCTGCCGAGCAGCGCAATGCACTGCCTCGGTGGATGTTGTCTCCTTGCATAAGTGGAGATCATCTCCGTTTATCTAAGATAAAAGGAGAGCTTCTCCGGTTGCAAATCTTTCTGCGAGACTTAGCTATGGCGAAGAAGCAGGCTATGCCCTTGCCGGCAATCCGTAAACCGCGGGCCGATGCGCGGCGCAACCGCGAACGCATTCTGAAGGTGGCCCGCGAAGCGTTCACTCGATACGGGCCCGACGCTACGCTGGACGAGATCGCCCGCCGGGCGAAGGTCGGCCCGGGAACCCTGTACCGGCACTTTGCTACGCGCGACGCGCTGATTGAGGCAGTGTATCGCAGCGAGGTGGAAAAGCTGACCACAGCCGGGCAGCGCTACGCCGCTCTGCTCTGGCCGGTAGAGGCGCTGCGGGCCTGGATGCTGGTCTTCGTCGATTACGTAGCGAACAAATTACTCATTGTGCCCGCCATGGACACGGTGCCTGGAGGATCGAAGCGCATGATCGAGGGCTCGCACGGTTTGATTCATGGCACCTTTCGCGGATTAGTGGAACAGGCAATCGCGAGCGGCGATCTTCGTGCGGGTACGGATCCGGACGACCTCCTTCGCGCTTTCATCGGCGTCTTCCATACCACCTCGCTGCCAGGCTGGGAATCGAGCGCGCGCAGGATCGTCGACATCCTGATTGACGGTTCCCGTCCAAGAGACTCGTCCGGCTAAGCAAAGTTCGCCTTGTTATGCCCTCTTTTCAACGCGTTTCTGCGAATTAAACAAAGGTGATTCGGATGCTTAACGGCAGTAGCCGCTAAACTGTTCAGGTAGCGACCCAGGTTGATCCAGCAATTAAAAGTATGTCGTCAGATCGACGTCAAGATCGGTCGTTTTCGCAGCTCGAACGTTCGGGGCAGACTCTGAACTTCAGAGACAAGCAAAGGGACCATGCAACGAAGCAAGGAAGAACGTCAACCTAACAAGAGAAGCAAAATTCAGGATTTCGGGAGAGAATGAGTGGCGACGAAGAAGATAGCAGCGAAGAAGACGGTGGCGCCGAAGTCCGGACCCACGAAGACCGCAGCCGGTTCAAAAGTATCCGCCCCCAAGATGACCAAGACGCAGGTGATCCGGTTTATGGCCGAGCAGATGGAAGTCGCGCCAAAACAGATCGCTGCCTTTTTCGACCTGCTGCTTGAGACTGCGACGACTCAGACTCGAAAGAGCGGGGAATTTACCATTCCCGGACTTGGCAAGCTGGTGAAGGCGCAGCGTGCGGCTCGCATCGGTCGGAACCCGGCCACGGGAGAGTCGATCAAGATCGCCGCGAAGACCACGGTGAAGTTTCGGGTCTCGAAAGCTACGAAGGATGCCGTCGTACCGCCCAAGAAGTAGCTCCGGAACAACAGTTGCTACGGCAGGCCTGGCGATTCGGCTTAGATCGCCAGGCCACCCACCACCTTGATGCGCTGCGCGTTGACCCAACAATTATCCTCAGAGCAGCGACGCGATTATGCAGGCGACGTCTACGAAGGACCAAAGCTCGCGGCTTCGCGATGTGCTCGGTCACCTCGGAATAAACAGCCGCGACGCTCTTCTCGACCGAGAATGGTAGCAGAAAGAAGTTTTCAGAAGTACGTTCCTACTTCTGTAGGTCGTCTAGCAGCACCTTCGCCTTGGTCGCCAAAGTGTATGCTCCTTCGGTGTCGCCCGCGCCGAGCGCGGTTTGCGCCTGCTTCTGAAAGTTCTGCACCCGGATCAGCTGCTCTTTCTGTTTGTCCTTGAACTCCGCTGAGAGGCCGGACAGCCGTTTGTCATTGGCCGCGATCAGCTCGACCGCCTGCTGATGACGTTCCGGCACCTGTTCTCCTCCGGGAGTCAGCGCACCAATCACGCTGCTTGGATCGGGAGCCGCGGCCGGGTTAGGAGGCACGTTTGACGCGGCCACCTGCACCGCGGGCGCGGACTTCTTCACCTTTTTCGGCTTCTTGGGCGGAGGAACCGTTACGCGCGGCAGAGGGATCGGCTGCGTAGGGACTGAGGCGACCAAAGGAGGGTTCTTGGGCTCCGGCGCCGACTCAAGCGGCACCGGCGAAGGCGGCGGGGGCACCTGGATGGTCACCGGCGCGGGCTTGTGGCGGCAGCCCACCGGGCCTAGCACCAGCAGGCCGAACGCCCCTGCCTGCATTCTGGCACGCCAACATCGAACAAGCTCGGTCATGCGTTCCTCCCGGCAATCGCTCGGCCCGCGTTCCGGCCTTCCGCCGTCGCGAGCGCCGGCAGCCGGATGGTGAACACCGCGCCCTGACCCGCCTCCGAGCGCACCTCCATCGCGCCCCCATGCATCTGCACAATCCGGTACGTCATCGCCAGTCCAATCCCGCTTCCCTTCGGCTTGGTCGTGAAGTAGAGGTCAAAGATCTTCGGCATCAAGTCCGGAGCGATTCCCTGACCCTCATCCGCGACCTCCATCACCGCCGCTTCGCCTTCCCGGCGCACCTGCACGCGCAGCACACCTCCGGCGGCCTCCATGGCCTGCGCGCCATTGAGCACCAGGTTCAGCAGCGCCTGCCGCAGCATCTCGCTATCGGCGCGCACCATCACATTTTCCGTGCGCGTCACCAGCTCCACACCGTGCTCGTGCGTCTCCGCACCGGTTAACTCGACCACCGCCTGCACGATCGACGCTAGATCCACCTCTTCGAGCTTCAGGTCCATCGGCCGGGTAAAGTCCGCGAGCGTCTGCACCACGTGGTCCAGCCGCTCCATTTCGCCGGCCAGGATCTGCACATGCCGCTGCGCTCCGGCCAAAAAGCTTCGGCCCTCGCCCGCCATCTCCAGCTTGGACTTCAACAGTTCCAGGTGCACCACCATTGCGTTGATCGGGTTCTTGACCTCGTGACCCACCCCTGCCGTCAGCCGGCCTACCGCCGCCAGCCGCCGCGAGACCTCCAACTCCTGCTCCAGCCGCGCTGCCGAACCCTTGTCGCGCAACGTCAGTAGAGTCCCCATCTTGCGTCCACGCCCCTGCCCGTCGTCGATGCGGTCAAGCGAAAATTCCACCTCACGCCCGTCTTCCAGCCGCACAGTTTCCGCCGTCAACGTTTTTTCGCGCTCAAACGCCAGCCGCATCGCCTTGCCGAGCGCGGTATCGGTAGGAAAGATGTCCTTCAAATGCAATCCAATTAGCGGCTTGCCTTCTAGCTGCGAGAAGTGCGCCACGGCATCGGACACCATCACCGCGCGGCCCTCCGCCGTAAACAGCACAACCCCATCGCGCAACGTGTCCAGCATCTGGTTCAGGTTTGCCTGCAGGTCGGTGTACACCGCCTCGGTCGTCCGAATCTGTCGGCCCAGGCGGTCGATGGTATCCGTCACCCGCACCACGGCGTCACTCTTGCGATCGTCGCCATAACCCATTCCCAGCATGGACAGCGGCTCCATGGACGAGCCCGCCGTTAGCCGCTCCAGGCGCATCCGGATCTCCTCGATCGGCAGCAAAGCCACATTGGCCAGCAAACCCGCTGCCATCATGGAGATGAACGCGCACAACGCCGCCAGCATAAGCCCATCTTTCAGCCGCGGCAGGTAGCTGTTCTTTAAGAACGTCGACCGCACCCCGACATGCACCGTCAGAAACGGCTTTCCGTTGCGGTCGAGCGGAGCCGTAACATCCAGCACCATAGCCCTGCCCAGCACCGCGTAGACCTGGTAGCCCACGCTTGCTTTCTGCAGGTAATCAAACGCCATACGGCTCGGCGCCTGCTGGTTCAGCTCTTCCGGATCCGTTGTGACGAGCGTCAGCCCATGTGCGTCCGTCACGCTCACATCCTGAACCGACGAGCTATACATCACAAACGACTGCATCGTATCAATCAGCGGCGGATGGCTGCGCAGGGCGCTGGTCACCGCTGCATGCAGAGCCTCTTCCGAGCTATCCGCCGGAGGCTGCGCCCGCAGCTGCACCTGGATCGCCTGCTGCGTCATCATCAGCACCTGGCGCGCCATCACGTCGGTGCTTGCGGCGGTTTGGACGATACGCTGGCTCAGCAATTCGCTTAAGAAGACAACCGACAGCACGACCACAATGGCGAGCGTCACTCCCGCCGCAGCTAACACCAGTTTCGTCTTCAGCCGCATCTGCGGGCTCCCCGTCCTCGCTGCATTCTGCTGGTCCTACAAATCGTTATCGGCTACCGCGTACTCCTTCAGCTTGTTGTGTAGCGTTTTGGTACTAATTCCGAGAATCTCCGCCGCCCGGGTCTTGTTGTTCAAAGTCGAACTCAGCGTTTTGAGGATCAGCTGCCGCTCGGCCTGGTCGACCGTCGTTCCCACTTCGACATGCACGGCCGTGTCGCTGGTCCGTGCCGCCGGCAACGTCTCAACCATCGCTTCGCCGAAACCTGGGGGCAAATGTTCAGTCCCCAGCACACCTTCGCGCGCCAGCACCACCGCCCGCTCAATCGTGTTGCGCAGCTCGCGAGCGTTGCCCGGCCACTTGTACGATTCCAGCCGGACTGCCAGGCCCTCGCTGATCCCCGAGACCTTGCAGCCGTGCTTCTCGTTCATATCCGCGATCATCTTCTGCGCCATCGGCCGGATGTCGGCCACGTGCGACCGCAGCGGAGGCATAAGTATGTTGAAGACATTCAGGCGATAGTAAAGATCCCCTCGCAGCTCCCCCGCGGATACCGCCTTCAGCGGATCCTTGTTCGTCGCCGCAATCACCCGTACATCCACCGGCGTCTCCATCTTCGACCCCAGCCGACGCAGCTTCCTGTCCTCGAGCACACGCAGCAGCTTGACCTGCGTCGCCGCCGGCATCTCGCCAATCTCATCTAGCAGCAGCGTGCCCTCTTCGGCCAGCTCAAAGCATCCTGCCCGGCGCTCCTGCGCACCCGTGAAGGCGCCCTTTTCATGCCCGAAGATCTCGCTCTCGATCAGTGTCTCCGGAATTGCCGCGCAATTCACTGCCACGAAAGGCTTATTGCGCCGCGACGAAAGATCGTGCAGCGCTCGCGCCACCAGCTCCTTGCCCGTCCCGCTCTCGCCCGTCACCAGCACGCTCACGTTCGAGGAAGCGACCCGCTCTACGAGATCGAACACCGCGCGCATCTGCGGCGTAGAGCCCACCAGCTCTCCCAGCGCGCCGGCCGTCTTGCGCGGCTTGGCCGTCATCGCAGCATCGCTCTCCGCCGCCCGTTGCCGGCTCGCGCTCTGCAGAATGCCTTTCAGCCGGGAAGGATCGACCGGCTTCGGCAGATAGTCCCAGGCGCCTGAACGCATCGCCTCCACCGCGCTTTCTATCGATCCCTGCGCCGTCAGCATCACCACGCAGGGCCGATCCGGCAGCTCCGCCACACGCCTCAGCAGCTCCATTCCGTCCATCCGCGGCATCTTCAGGTCCGTCACCACAATCGCCGGATTCCAGTCGCTCACCCGCTCCAGACCCTCCGACCCGTCCGACGCACCCTCCGCCTCATACCCCCACGACTCAACCAGTTCGGTCAAGCCCGTCCGGGCATGCACCTCATCTTCCACAATCAGAACTTTTCCTGGCAAGGTTCACACCTTTCTTCGCTCGTCGGTAGTAGCCTACAGAGCGGTACATCTTATAAGACGTGTGCCGTGCGTTTCGTGCTTACCCATGCGCCGCCCGTTGCTACACGTATAAGCGAGATATTTTGGGGCCCTTGGCATTTATACTCGCAACAATGGTCGATCCTGAAATTACTACGCAGGCCTATGCGCAAATCCGCGCACAATCCGCCCCAAACTCCCCCATTCTGCTCGACGTCCGCGAGCCCTGGGAGGTTGAAGCCGCCAGCATTCCCGGCGCCGTCTGCATCCCTATGAGCGAAATCACCGCCCGCGCCCACACCGAACTCGACCCCGATCAGCCGACCGTCGTCCTCTGCCATCATGGCGCGCGCTCCCTTTCAGTCGCCATGTGGCTGCGCGGCCAGGGATTCGACCACGTTCAGTCCCTCGCCGGCGGCATCGACCAGTGGTCCCGCACCGTCGACCCCTCCGTCCCCCTCTATTAATCTGAGGCACATCCTATGGACCGGCGTAACTTCCTTCAATCCGCGGCTGCCGTCACCTCCCTCGGCCTTACCTCCGGCTGCTCCCGAACTCCCGTCCGCGCAGCCAGCGCCCCGGCCCTTCCCTTCTACGACGCCGTCCCGCCGCTCGCCCCCATCCGCGCCCACGAAGATCGCCTCTTCAAAATTACCGTCTGCACCCGGCCCTTCCGGGCGCAGGGTCCGCGCATCGAAGCCGAACGCATCGGCGACAAATTGATCGTCCACAACTACGGCCACGGCGGCTCCGGCTGGTCGCTCTCCTGGGGTTCCGGAACCGTTGCGCTCGACCTCGCACTAGCCGGCCGCGACCCATCCCAGACCGATATCGCCGTCATCGGCTGCGGAGCCCTCGGCCTCACCTCCGCGATCCTCGCCCAGCGCGCCGGCGCCCGCTCCGTCACCATCTACGCCAAAGACCATCCATCGGAGGCCCGCTCCTTCCGCGCCACCGGCTCCTGGACTCCCGACTCCCGCGTCGCCCTCACCCAGCAAGCCCCTACCGCCTTCCCCGCCCAGTGGGAGCATATGACCCGCACCTCCTGGCACTACTACCAAAGCTTCCTCGGCCTGCCCGGCAACCCCATCGAGTTCACCGACCGCTACGTCCTCTCTGACCCCCACCCCGACCAGGCCGAGCAGCAGCGTATCGCCGCCGACCCCCTCAACTTTGCCGTTTACCGCCCCCGCATCGCCGACCTGATGCCCCACTACGAGGACCTGCCCCCCGGCTCGCATCCCTTCCCCACCCGGTGGGCCCGTCGCCGCTCCGACCTCATGTTCAACATCACCGGCTACGCCCACCAGCTCACCGAGGACTTCCAGCTGAACGGCGGCCGCATCGTCGCGCGCGAGTTCCACTCCCCCGCCGACTTCGCCCAGCTCTCCCAGCCCGTCATCCTGCACTCCACCGGCTACGCCGCCCGTGCCCTCTTCGGCGATACCTCCCTCACCCCGGTCCGCGGCCAGATCGGCTGGCTCATCCCCCAGCCGGAGGTCAACTACGGCATGCTCTTCGGCGACCTCAACATCCTCTCCCGCCGCGACGGCATCGTCGTCCAGCTCAGCGCGCAAGGCGAGGCCAGCGGTTGGAACGACGCCGGCGAAACTCCCGACCGCGCCGAAGCCGAAACCGGCGTCCGCATGCTCCGCGACCTCTACCAGCGCATGCAGAAGCCTGTCGTACCACGCACCTGACCCGCCACCGGGTGCCCGATCCTGCGAGCCTCCTCTGAAGGGTGGGGCATCGAGCGAAGCTCGATCACCTTGCTCCGTAGACGCCCGGCCAGGCTATCCTCTCCCCATGCCCTCCGGCCGCAGCTTCGACGCGGAACTCGCCGCCCTCGAGTCCCTCCGCGACGCCGACCCCACCTCCACCCTTGCCCCCCTCCGCAAAGCCCTCACCCACCGCAACAACTTCATCGTCGCCAAGGCCGCCAAGCTGGCCGCCCTCCACGAGCACCACTCCCTGACCGGCGATCTTGCCGCCGCCTTCCTCCGCTTTCTCCAGGCCGACAGCGCCAAGACCGACCCGCAGTGCTGGGCCAAGAACGCCCTCGCCCAGACCCTCGCCGCCTTCGACTACCAGGACGAAGAGCTCTTCCTCTCCGGCATGCGCCACGTCCAGCTCGAGCCCGTCTGGGGCGGCTCCTCCGATACCGCCGGCACCCTCCGCGGCGTCTGCGCCCTCGCCCTCGTCAACTGCCGCTCCCTCTCCAGCCGCGACGTTCTCGCTCACCTCACCCCGCTCTTCGCCGATAAGCAGCTCCCCGTCCAAGTCAACGCCGCCCGCGCTGTCGAGCAGATCGGCTCCGACGCCGCTTCCCTCCTGCTCCGCCTCCGCGCCGAACTTGGCTCAGGCGAACCCGAGCTCCTCGGTGCCTGTTACTCCGGCGTCCTCCGCCTCGACGGGCCCGCTGCCATCCACTGGGCCGCTCGCTACCTCCATACGCTCGCCCCCGACGAAGCTTCCGCCGAAGCCGCCTTCGCCATCGCCGAAACCCGCACCGAAGCCGCCTGGCTCCTGCTCAAAGAGCATTACACCCTCGCCCGCGACCACGATTTCCGCGGCACGCTGCTCACCGCGCTCGCCCTTACCCGCCAGGACGCCGCTCTCGACTTCCTCTTTTCGCTCGTCGAGCAAGGCAGCCGCGCCGCCCGCGAAGCGCTCGAGTCCACGGCACCCTCTCCCGCCACCTTGGAACGTCTACGCCATACCCCGCAGTTCTAGAGGCTAACCTGCGTCGTGGAAAGGTACACATTACTTTCGTTTGAAAATTTACTTCGCCTCTTATTCGCTGCTGGACTCGTCCTCTAGAGTGGTTTCAGCACACATTGATTCACTTTGGAGTCCCCTCTCATGCGCACCCTGCTTCTCTTCGCCGCCCTTACTCTGCCCGCCGCCTCCTCAGCTCTCGCCAGCCCCGTCATCGTAAACGGAGACTTCGAAAGCGGCGATTTCACCGACTGGACTCAGTCCGGGAACACGGGTTACACCTACGTCGGCCAGGGCTCGAACGGAACTCAAGAAGCCATCTTCGGTCCGGTGGGCTCTGAGGGCTACCTCAGCCAGACCTTCTCCGACGTCGCTGGTCAGAACTACGACCTCGACTTCGACCTCTTTTCGCCGGGCAATGGACCCAGCGATTTCAGCGCCTCGTTGGACGGAACTTCTTTGCTTGGCTACACCGGCCTTGTGCCCACGCTCAACCAGACCTACGACTTCAGCTTCACCGGCACCGGCTCTGACACGCTGCAGTTCGGCTTCCGCCAGGATCCCAGCTACCTCGACCTCGACAACGTCAGCGTAACCAACGCGCAGATCGCCGCCGGCGTCACTCCGGAGCCTTCAAGCCTCATTCTGCTCGGCACCGGAGCCTGTGGCCTTATCGGCAGCCTGCGCAGAAAAGTCCGCCAGGCGTAGTGCGTTAGCAGCAATCCGTGCGGTATCCGCGAACCCATGCCTGTTCACGGCAAAGCCTAGCCAAGCCTGTAAACAAGTCAGACAGGCCTGTAGGCAAAAGTGCAAGCAAGGTATGGGTCACGAGGAAGGCCTCGCCAAGCGTCACCGCCGGCGAGGCCCTTAGCACTTTGTCATTCTGGCGAAGCCAGGATGACAAAGGTACCTGCTTTCAGACAGCCACCTCAATGTCCCTTGGCCGACTTCTTCGCCGCAGCCTTCTTTGCCGGAGCTTTCTTCGCCGCCGTTTTCTTGGCTGCAGTCTTTTTTGCGGCAGTCTTCCCCGGATGGTCCTCGTCGTCCGGGTGGATCAGCTTGTTAAAGTTGCTTTCTGCACCTTCCGCCGTTACCTCCTGGTACACCAGTGCAAGCCCACTCGCGTCGAACTTCTCAAAAAACTCGTCCCACGAGATCTCCTTCAGCGCACCATCGTTGTGGTGGGGAGCCTTCGGAAACATGATCCGCAGTATTCCCGGACCACCCTTCTCCTCCGTACTCGCCACTTCCCCTGGCTTCGCCCCACGCCGTTCCGCCCACTGCTGAATCTCCTCATGGTCCTGCGTCGTCTTCGAGAGCGCCATCGGTCTCCTCCGTACAAGATAAAATCCCCATGTCAGATGTCAGAGACCACAAAGGCGTTTACTCGCAACGGCTCAACGCTCATATCCCCACTCACTCACCAGGTGAAATCCCCGGTTCAACAACGGATACTGTGCCGGCGTCACCACCCGATGAAAGCTCAACACCGGCGACCCCGCCCCCTGGGCATTGAGCAGCAGATGGTCCGACTCCGGGGTCTGCCACCGATACACCACCGACCCACTTCCGCCGCGGCTCACCATGCCCAGCGTATGCTTCGCTTCGTCATAGGTCAGATACATCCGCCACAGTTGTCCATCGGTCGACCGCGCCATCCCCCGCGTCAGATTGTCGATCGAGATCTCCGTCCACGGCACGCCGCCGATCGTCATCGGCATAGCCGAGCTCCCATCCGGCCCTTGATCGAGCTTCCACAAGCCAACCACCGGCGACGTCCGCACCGAAACCGCATAGCTCCGGTATCGCTCACCGTCATACTTCACAGAGCTGGCGATCGCCCCCAGCAGAAACACGCCCTCCACCACCGCCGTCGCAATCACAAATCCCCTTCGCGAAGCCGGAGGCACCCACACCCCGGCCAGCCGCGCCGAGCGTTGGCCCACAAAGAAGTCCCACATCGGCCGCAGATCCGGGATCATCACAAAGCACGCCATCAGCAGCAGATGCACCGCGTACAGCTTCACCGGAACATCGAAGAAGAAGTTGTAGAGCACCACGTTCGTCATCACAAACGCACTCATCAGCGCCCCTGCCAGCGCCGTCCGCCGGAACAGAATCAGCAACCCGCCCAGCACCTCCGCCGCCCCGCACACCCGCTCATACATGGGCGAGAGACCCAGCAGCGTCCACAAGAGCGTCATCGGCGAAGACTGCCCCAATGGCTCGTTCAGCACCGCCAGGTTCGGCGGCGGCATCTGGATCGGAAATACTTTGTAAAACCCGTACTGCAGCATGCCCATCCCCACGTTCAGCCGCAAAAAGAATCGCAGCCACGCATAGAGCGTCTGGTAGTGCGGCCTGCGCCGGTCGAGCACCGACCACACCGCCGTTCCGACCACCGCCACCCCCAGGAACGTCACGCACAGCAAATAGTTCAGCAGCGTATCGCCGCTGCCGTCATGGTGCCAGGTCGCCGCCATGCCCGTAAGATGAAACGCCCGCACCGCCCACCATTGCGTCACCGTCGCCAGCGGCGTAAACAGTTGTTTCGCAATCCAACCCTCGACCTTCGGAAAGGGTTCAAGAATCGTAAACACCGTCACGTTTCCGTTCAGGAACATGTACAGCATCAGGTACAGGAAGCTGAACCGGAACGCCACCTTCGCCGCCAACGACCAGTGCTCCACAGGCCTTCCCTGGCCCACCAGAACCTCCCCCGAAGCTACCGCCGCTGCTACCGTCGCACTCGCCATCAGCCCACCTCCAGCTTGTCAGGAATGTGCGCAGTGTACCGCAGACCAGCTGTCCAGACAGCCTACTTGGCCCGAGGATGGGTCTCCTCATAGACACGTTGTATCTGCCCCACCGTCATCTGCGTGTACCGCTGGGTCGTCGAGAGCCGTTCATGCCCCAGCATCTCCTGGATTGCCCGCAGATCCGCCCCTTCCTCGAGCATATGCGTCCCAAACGCATGCCTGAGCGTATGCGGATGCACATCCGCCGCCAGCCCCCGGCTCTGCGCGATCGCCTTCACAATCCGGCCCACACTCCGCGTCGTCAGCCGGCACGTCCCGCGCATCCGCGCATTCACCAGCAGCGGCCCGTCGCCCACCAGCCCAGCCTTCCCCGCCGCCCGCAGCCGCGCCGCCCGCTCCACCAGATACTCCCGCACCGCCGCCCCCGCCATCTCACCCATCGGCACCAGCCGCTCCTTCTTGCCCTTCCCCCGTACCAGGATCACGTCCTCCGCCCAGCGCACCGACCGCACATCCAGCCCACACAGCTCCGAGTTTCGAATTCCGCACCCGTACAGCAGCTCAAAGATCACCCGATCCCGCTCCGGCCACGCCCCCGCGTCATCTCGCGCATCCAGCACCCGGTTCACCTCCTCCACACTCGGCACTCGCGGCAACCGCACCGGACGCTTCGGCGAACTCACCAGCAGCGCGGGATTCTGCGCCACCTTTCCCTCCCTGGCCAGCCACTTGAACCAGCTCCGAATCGCCGCCAGCGCCCGCGCCACGCTCGCTTTGCCCAGCCCCCGCTCGTACAGCAGCCCCAGGTACGCCCGTATGTGCAGATGCCCCACATCCCCGATCCTGCCGCTCGTCACCGCCTCATCAAGATACGCCGCAAAATCCCGCAGCTCCCGCGCATACGCCCGCACCGTATGCGCACTCGCCCCACGCTCCACCTCCAGCACCCGCAAGAACTCCTCCGCCAGCCCGCCAAACTTCCCAGCCGCTAACAATGGATCACGAACCACTTACCACTCCTTTCCTCCCTCGCGGATGATGCGCTCGATGCACCGCCTTCAACCTCCGCAACGCCACATGCGTATACACCTCCGTGGTTCCTATATCGGCGTGCCCAAGAAAAACTTGAATCGTCCGCAAATCCGCCCCATGCTCCACCATGTGCGTCGCGCAGCTATGCCGCAGCATATGCGGGCTCGCCCGTCCTCCCTCCGAGCACCCCCGCACCATCGTCCAAACCCACTGCCGCGTGAGCGCCCGCCCTCGCGCGCTCAAAAACATTGCCCGCTGCATCCCTCCTCCTACCCGCACCAGCCCCGGCCGACCCCGCTCCAGGTATGTCTCGAGCGCCTGCACCGCCTGGTCGCCGACCGGCACAATCCTCTCCTTATCGCCCTTTCCCCGCACGGTCATCCGCTGCACGTCCGGCCGAAAATCTTCCACCCGAAGCGCACAAATCTCTCCCACCCGCAACCCGCCCGCATACAGCAGCTCGAGGATCGCGTGATCCCGCAGCCGCAGCGCCAGCCCCGCACCCGCATCCCCAGCCCGAGCCGCAGCCCCCGTGCGCTCCAGCATCCCCGCCACCTCCGACTCCGCCAAGGATTTCGGCAGCACCTTCCAGCTCGTTGGAGACGCGACATTCACAGTCGGATTCGCCAGCACCCGCTCATCCATTTGGAGCCAGCGATAAAATCCCTTCAGCCCGCTCAGCTTCCTCGCTACCGACCGCGCCTCCACCCCATGCCCCCGCAAATGCTCGACAAAGCCACTCACCTCGGCCTGCGTCGCCGCTCGCAACACTCCGTCCCGCCCCTCCAGAAACTCCGCAAAGTGCTCCAGGTCCCTGCCATACGCCGCCACCGAGTTGGGCCGTAATCCCTTCTCCACTCGCAAATAGGCCGCATACTCTGTTACCAGCCGCCTATTTCCTGTACTCGTGTCCATCAGCCCATTATCCCGCGGCAACCTGTGCGCACCGAGTCCCCCGAACCTTTCCCGACACTAACCTCCCACTCTCTCTGAGGGCCGAAGAGCCGTCCTAAACGCAGGCGGCAGCGACCACTTGTCAGGATCGTCGAACGCAGAAAGCAAAGTATGCTAAGCTACGGGCAAAATATTTCTAAGTAAGTTTTTTGTTTTCTAATGCGGATATCTCGATCTGACAGCGAACCTACTCTAATTAAAGTTAGTCGTGCTAACTACCTCACTGTCTTAGAAGTGCGATAGGATGGCTTTCTTGCATAACTAACTCAACCAACGACGGCCCAATTGCTCGCGGGCTAACACGCTGGCTAAGCCGTTGCTCTGAGTTCACTTCTGTTTGCGACAAAAATGAAACGATGGCTGTGGAGGGCACGATGAGTTCAACGGTGTTGCTGTCCAATGGTGGGGCTAACTCCTTTCGCAATCCTGATCCCTGCGATCGGTTGATCGTCGGAACGGTGGACGGCATCTTCATCCTGAGCCGTGAGGGAAAAGAATGGGCGTTGACGCGGCGTGCCATGGAAGGCATCTCCATCAGTTCGCTCACGCAGCTGGCTTCGGGAACCATCCTTGCCGCTACCCATGGCGTCGGGGTAGCGCGCAGCACAGACGATGGCCAGACCTGGGAGTGGTCGAACAAAGGGCTGGTCCAATACGATCTCTGGGCCGCGCGGTCCGGCACCGTGCAGGGGCGCGAGGTGGCTCTGGTCGGATCCATGCCTTCCGCGCTCATGTTGAGCGACGATGATGGAGTCAGCTGGCAAAACCTGACGGGACTGCATGAAGTATCCAGCTTCGCGCAATGGTATTTTCCGCCCCCTCCCAGACTCGGACACATCAAGGAAATCAACATCTTTGGAGACCGCATTTATGTCGGCATTGAGATCGGCGCGCTGCTCGTGTCCGACGACTGCGGCAAGACGTTCAAGGACCTGGTCATCGATCCCGATCCGAAAGAATGCGACGTGCATCGAGTGCTCATCAATCCGCTCGATCCGAACAAAATGCATGCGGCCGTGGGTCTGGTCGGCTTGATGCGAAGCGTCGATGGCGGCACAACCTGGACGCGCGATCCCATCATGCCCGGCCTCGAATATCCCGATGCCTTTGTCCTGCACCCCGATCAGCCCGGCATGCTCTTTCTCTCCGCAGGCCGCGGCTGGCCCATTAACTGGTATCGGCGCAATCGCGCCGAAGGCCGTATCGCGCGCAGCAAGGACGGCGGCCAGACGTGGGAGCGGCTGCTGGGAGGCTTGCCCGATGGACAGCGTTCCCTGTTCAGCGCAATCTCGCTCCAGGTCCACTCCAGCGGATTCGAGCTGTTTGCCGTCGATACCGATGGCCAGCTCTTTGAAAGCCGCGATGGCGGTGACCGTTGGAGAATGATCGCCGAAACCGCACCTGTTTCGAAGGGCGAGTTCTATCGCGCGCTCACCCGGGGACGGTCGCGGATCGCCAGTGTCGATGACATGGTCGTCACGCCAGCAGCCGCGGCCCGTCTTGCAGCTCTCGAAGAACGGTCCAAATAATCAGTTTCGCAACTGACTCTGCATCACCCAAGCCGCCAACCTCGAAGGCGCTGAAAAAACAATACTCTCATCGGAGGATTTCATCATGTCTAAGCTGGTCTCCCGCAGTACGGAAATCAACCTGCACCAGATACGGCCCAACCTGAGCGGCACCGTCATCGAGGGGGATCGCATGACGCTGGTTCGCTGGTCGGCCAAGCCCAACGAGGCCGCAACCCCGATCCACTCCCACGCGCAATACGAGCAGTTCACCATCATCGTCGAAGGCTCCATCGAAACCACCGTAGGAGACGAAGTCCTGGTTCTCACCGCCGGAGATGTGCTGCGGATGGAGCCAGGCATACCGCACGGAAACACACGTCCACTCAACAATGAAGGTGCGGTCCTGATTGACGTCTTTCAGCCTTGCCGCGAAGATTACGTCGCCTTGATGAAAGCCTCTACCTTATAGAGCATCTACTTAAACAACTGCTTCTTTCTCGTAACGTACTAGTGAATCTTCGTTCTAGCTTAGTGATTCCTCTTCTGATTTAGTAAGTCGTCATTCTGGCAAAGCCAGAATCTCCGTATGTTCTTTTTATTCATAGCAACGAGCAAACTCCTACAAGAACAACCCCTGAGGTCTTCCAATATGCGCGAGACGACACTTCGATTCCGCGAGCGATTGCTTGCAGGCGAGCGGCTCATCGGGTCGTTCCTCAAGACTCCCACGCCGCATGCCACGGAAATCCTCGGATCGGTCGGATTCGACTTCGTCGTCGTCGATGAGGAGCATGCTCCATTCGATCGCGGCGCGACCGACATGATCCTGCTCGGAGCGCGGGCGGCCGGCATCGATGCTTTGGTGCGAGTACGATCTTTCGAGGCCGCGGAGATTCTTTCCGCGCTCGATTGCGGCGCATCGGGAGTCTTGGTCCCACATGTTGCGTCCGTAGCCAGAGCAAAGGAAGTAGTCGCCGCGTGCCGCTACCGCAACGGCACACGGGGCTTCTCTCCGTCCGGGCGCGCCGGCAACTATGGCAGCGCCGGTCTATGGGGCCACATACACAGCCAGGATGCCACGACCGCCGTCATCGCCATGATCGAAGATCGCGAAGCAGTGGAGCAGATCGACGAGATCGTCAACGTCGCAGGCCTGGACGCAGTCTTCATCGGCCGCGGAGATCTGGCCGTAGCTCTTGGCGCTCCGTCGCTTGCGGACGCCGGTCTGCGCGCCGCAGTGGCCAAAATCATGACCGCCGCCAAGGCCGCGGGAAAGCCCATCTGTGTCATGGTCGGTCAAACCGACGACATCCCTGAGCTCGAAACACAAGGCGCCACCGCCTTCATCAACAACTCCGATCAGGGTCTCATGAAGCGCATGGCTGCATCGGAACGAGCGGCGTTTGACAAGCAAGCCCCAGGTAAGTGAGCGAATTGCTGCGGCTCACGATGCCGCTTCAGCGACCGTAACTCCTTCGACCGCATGTCGCAGAAGTCCGAGCGCCACGAACCCCGAAGCTTTCATCTCCTCCACAAAGGCCTGAAGAAAATCAAGCCCCAGCGTGCAATCCTTGCGCGCCGCCATCGCCTGTTGAATAGTCATAAACGCTCCATCGAGTAAGTGCAGACCGGGAAATCCAAGCATCTGCTGCGCCAGCGGCTGCCGCACTCCGGCCGCAACCTCATACCTTTGGCGCACCATGGTCGAAACCACTAAATCGGAAGTCGGAACCCGCACTATTTCAGCATGCTTCATCACCGCCGATAAATGCAGATCGTAGGCACTTCCTTTCCTCACGACTATGCGAACTCCCACCCGATCCACTTCTTCATTCCTCGTAATCGCTGAGCCAGCACGCACGGCAAACGACCCCTCCAGCGTGACATACGGACTGGTAAAGCTCATCTCCTGCATACGCGTTCGATCGATCGCCAAGAAGGCAACGTCCCACACGTCAGACCCCGCCGCTTCAAACACTTTACCGGCGCTGGGAAAGCAAACAAGCTTCAGCGGGAGAGCCAGGCGATCAGACAACTCGGTCGCAAGATCGACCGACAAGCCCACCGGATCGGCATCCGGAGTAAGTCGCCTTACCAGCAGTGGATTGCCCAGATTGAGTGCCGCACGAAGCACTCCTCTAGGAGCCAGATCGGCAATCGTCCCTTCCTGAAGCTCCATGCAACCACTCCAATCAAAGCAATCGGTAACTCCTACTTACTCTTCACGTAGGAGTGAGTAGCTCAAGCTAACGCATAACTCACAATAGCTCGCTCCTGAATCACAGGCCTAAACCGCTTGGCAGTCGACCCCTCGTGATAGTCGCTATTCAGGTAAGCTTTCAGCTCTTCCATCGTGTCAAACTCGATGGTCATCGCATGGGAATATTTCTGATCCCGCTCACTCACATTCACGCCTAGGCCAAATCTCTTCATGGCAGGAAAATGAGTCGGCAGCTCTCGCATGCTTTGCAATAAATCTTCCTGAATCTCAGCTGGCGTCTCCGGCTTAAACCGAAACAGCACCATGTGTTTAATCATGAGAAAAACTCCAGATACATTTCGTAGTTCGTCAGCGAATCAGGGTCGGGACAATGGTAGTCTGCCGACGCGCCGAAGGTCCAGCCTAAACGCCCTTCGCGTCTCACATCCTCCCCGCGGCTATACTTGAGGAGCCATGTTTGAAACCCTCTCCGACAAGCTCCAGCGCTCCTTCAAAACTCTCCGCGGCCAGGGCACCATCACCGACGAGAACATCGCCGACGCCATGCGCGAAATCCGCATCGCCCTCCTCGAGTCCGACGTCAACCTCGACGTCGTCAACACCCTCGTCGACCACATCCGGGCCAAGAGCATGGGCTCCCACGTCACCACCGCCCTCTCCCCCTCCGAGCAGATCGCCAAGATCGTGCACGACGAACTCATCGACCTCCTCGGCAAAGACATCGCCAAGTTCAAGACCGCCTCCCAGCCCCCGTCCGTCGTCCTCATGGCCGGGCTGCAAGGCTCCGGCAAGACGACCTCGTCGGCCAAGCTCGCCCAGTGGCTCAAAAAGGGCGGCCACCGCCCCATGCTCGTCTCGGTCGACGTCTACCGCCCCGCCGCCCGCGAGCAGCTCGCCCTCGTCGCCAAATCCACCGGCGCCAACCTCTACGAAGGCAAAATCTCCGAGTCCAACCCCGGCACCGAGACCGTCCTCCGCCTCGCCAAGGAAGCCAAGCGAGACGCCGCCAACTTCGGCTGCGACATCCTCATCGTCGACACCGCCGGCCGCCTCGGCATCGACACCGCCCTCATGGACGAGATGGCCGAGCTCAAAAAGCTCCTCAGCCCCTCCGAAATCCTCTTCGTCGCCGACGCCATGACCGGCCAGGACGCCGTCAACTCCGCCAAGGCCTTCAACGACCGCCTCGCCATCACCGGCGCCATCCTCACCAAGATGGACGGCGACGCCCGCGGCGGGGCCGCCCTCTCGATCCGCCAGATCACCGGCGCCCCCATCAAGTTCCTCGGCACCGGCGAGAAGCCCGACGCCTTCGAGCCCTTCCACCCCGACCGCATCGTCAGCCGCATCATGGGCATGGGCGACGTCGCCACCCTGCTCGAGCGCGCGAGTGAAAAACTCGACAAGAACAAGTCCGAGGCCTTCGCCAAGAAAGCCCTCTCCGGCCAGGGCTTCACGCTCGAGGACTTCCGCGAGCAGCTCCGTCAGATCAAGAAGATGGGGTCGATGAAGTCGATTCTCAAGATGCTCCCCTCGGTCGGCCCCTTCCAGGGCATGGCCCAGGCCGCCGAGAACGTCGACGAATCCCAGCTCACCCGCGTCGAGTCCATCATCAACTCCATGACCAACAAGGAGCGCCAGAACTCCGACATCATCAATGGAAGCCGCCGCAAGCGCATCGCCGCCGGCAGCGGCACCAGCGTCCAGGACGTCAACAACCTCCTCCGCCAATACGCCCAGATGTCGAAGATGTTCAAGTCCCTAGGCGGCGGCATGGGCGGAGGCATGAAAGCCCAACAACGCCTCATGAGCCAAATGCAGCAAACCAAACAGAGATTTGGGAGGTAGTTTCTGTAAGAGCTGCGATTCACCTGTTCATCTTCGATTAGGTAATTTCTTCGGCTTGTCTTCGCAACTTCTTATATTCGGCCAGATCGATCTTGAAACTGAACCCAAGAACGCGCATTTCGACTCTCTTGGAGTCCGATGGTGGAACGAAAAGACACTGCGCGTAGGCAAAATAAAGAGGATCGTTGAAGTGATACCTTCCCGAGGTGGAGTCGTGTCGAACGATCTCGCCTCGTTCGTTGCCTGTCAGTTCTTTGAGATATACAGTAAGGTTTCCTTGCGGATACTCAGGAATATCCTTCTGGATGCTCTTTAGCAAGTCAGCATAAAGCGCCCCCTTCTCACCAGCTATGGTAAGCGCTTTCAAGATGATGCTAGTATTGTCGAACTTACGTTCGCGCTTGCGCTTAAGAGCTTTATCGAATGCAGACTTAAGCGTGTCGCTCGTATCGGCGAGATAACTTTGCAAAGCTTCCTTAAGATGATCCGCACTAATCCAAAACTCTTGCGTTGAAGTAGACTCTACCCCGGCCTTGAGGCAGATATTGAGTGCCAGTTGGTGGCAAACTGCCCCTAAGCCTGAGGCATAGGTTGAAATCTGGTCCTTCAAAGCACCAAACCTCACATTCAGTAAGCCTTCGCCCTTCGTCAGGATCTCTGCTAACTCGATAGGAGTCAGTAGGGGAACGGAAATCTCGGCTACCCTCGTGTTCATCTCCGGGTCATACTGAACTACTTCACGCGCGGTACCCACAGCGCCAATTGCGACCACTCGGACCGAGGAGTAGTCAACAGCAGTGTCCATGAAAACTTTCATCGCCTGCGCGAGTTTCTGCTTTTCCGCAACGGTGACCTTGTGAAAATCCTCCACTATCCAGCAACACTTGGCAGCACCACAGAACTCAGCCAGGCGTTCCGCCGTAAGTTGGGGGGGTAAAAGTCTCGCTTTCTTAGTGCTTGCCTCTTTTACTGAATTTGCCTCTACCGAAGCCTTGATTAGACTGTAAGTCCCCTCTAGTTTGGAGGTGAGGGAGTTTACATCTTTCAGCGAAGTTTCGGATAGGTAGAAGGGATTTAGCTTATCGAAAGCAGAAAGCACCAACGCTTCGAAGGTACTTTCCTTTGTGCACCGGGTAGTTACTGAATTGAGAGCAAGAGACCTCACCGCATTGGTGATTAGCGTAGTCTTTCCAGATCCACTATGGCCAAAAATTACAATCTGTTTGCCCGGCGTCTTTAGTGCCCGTGTAAGTTGTTCGTCAACACTGTCACGAGGAACAAAAGAAAGTTGGGCCGGCTTGGCAGGGGTAAAAACTTCGGTTGTAGCGTATCTTGGCTTCGGCACCGGTTCACCTTTCTCGACATGTTATCAGCCGTGTCCAAGTCTTATAGAGAACCTAGTTCCGAACCATCCACCCACGACCCTGGGCCTCGACCTCATAGAAATTGTCCTTTGAACAGAAGAGACCTTCACCGTCGACCTCCCCGACCACGAGTGCGCGGATGTCCTGACCATTGGCGACCTCTACCGCCTCGTCCTCCGCAAGCTCGACCCTCCCTACCAGCCCGCAACCCACATCGAACCTCACGTCCACCACAAACCGGGTGCCCCAGGTCTCGCTTCTGAGACCTGGGTTTCCAACCCACCCTAACTCTCCTCCGTATCCAACACCGTCTCCCTTCCCGCACCACAGAACCCATGTCTCAAAGGCGAGACATGGGGCACCCGGACCCTTACCCCTGATCAACCCTACCTAACTCCCTCTCCCTCTTCCCCGCCGTCCACTCCGACTCTATCTCCACCACCCCACGCTCCCCCGTCTGGTAGTGTCGGTAACTCGACCACGGCCAATCCCCCGCATCCGGCACCAATCCCCGAGCCACCGGGTTCTGGTGCATGTACTCCACCTTCTCCTTCCGCTTCCCCGCACTAAACACATTGAAGTCGTAGTACCGCGCCAACCAGAACGGACGTTGCACCGACTGCACCGCCACCGACAGCTTCAGCGCCTGAATCGCCTTCCCCAACACCGCAAGCTTCGGCTCACTCACCAACAGATGCACATGTTCCGGCATCACCACATACCCCACCACCACAAACTTGTACCGCACCCGCATCGCCTCCAGCGACCGCTCAAACAAGTCCCTCCCGAAAGCCGTCCTCAGATACGGGTTCCTTCCAAAACAGCTAAACGTCACAAAATGAAAGTGACCCGCGTCCTGATACCGCACCAACTCCCGAGGCATGCCCCAGATCCTAACCCAGCCAATACCCCGGGTGCCCCAGGTCTCGATTTTGAGACCTGGGTTTCCGAACCGGCGCAATCTCCGGAATCATCATCCAACGAACAACAAACCACCACCCACCCCATGAAACACCCCTACCGCCACACCACCTCCAACACCGGCGTCCTCAACTACGAGATCACTGGCCCCACCCTCATCCTCGAGTTCCAGCACCCAAAACACCGCTACGTCTACGGCCCCATCGCCCCCGGCGCAAGCCACGTAGCCCGGATGATCGAGCTTGCCCGCGCCGGCAAAGGCCTCCCTACCTACATCGCCCGGCACGTCCACTCCTATCAGGCCAGGCTTCCCCTCCACCCCGGCGAAGTTGTCTGAGCCTAATCTCTGTGGCCAGACTGCTAGCCCCTCGCTGTACTAAAGCTGTCAAGCCCTATAGACCTTTCCCAAGGTCCTAAGCTCCAGCAAACAAGCCACTTACCCGCCAAATCTTTCTGGCATAGTTACCCTATCCAATCCTGCATACTGTTAAGTAGATGGTTCCAAAGCTTCTCTCCCAAAGTTCAGCTAAGTTCAATCGTTTGAATACTTTACGCATAACCCCAATCGATTGAATACTTTACCGGACCAGTGGAGCGCAAGTCGAATGTTTTGAAGACTTTAGCAGAAATTACCCCGCTGGGGGGGTGCCTGGCGAAGTCCTATACCCAATCCGGGGCATCGTTGCCTCCACGCTGCCCTTGTAGAATCAACCCGGACCACTCCGGGGAGCACCTGTGCCAGCACCAAAGACCATCTGCCGCATCGCCCTAATCTTCCTGCTCGCCGGCCAGGCCGCGTCCGCTCAGAAGAAGCTCAGCAAGGAAGAGAAGGCGCAGCAAAAAAATGCGAGCGTCCAAAGGCCCTTGACCGCCGCTCAAAGCGCGCTCATCGACCAGGCCGTCATCCACGAAAAAGCGATCACCCAGATCCTCAAGGATCGCAAGCCCATGGTCGAAACCTACATCCAGACCATGCGCCCCGACCCCGTCATGCGCGAGATCCCCGACGCCGACCTCCACTTCCTCGGCCGCCTTCAACTCGACCGCACCATTAACATCGAGAACTATCAGCAGGACAAAGCAAATGCCAACACCAAGCTGAATAAACACGGCCTCCTCGAAGACACAAAGGATGTTGTCTCCGGCATCGCCGGCCATGCGCACTACAGCTTCAGCCAGACCGGCTTTGCCCAGATGCTGCTCATCGACCTCAACGACTTCAACCGCCAGCACTACAACTTCTTCTTCGTCCGCAACGACTTCCTTGGCGCCGTTCCCACCTCGGTCTTCGACGTAGTCCCCGCTCTCCAGAACTCGACTGGCCGCTTCTTCGGCCGCATCTGGATCGAGACCGCCCACGGCAATATCGTCCGCATCAACGGCGAATACGCGGGCGCCCAGAAGAACTTCCACGAATACCCCCACTTCGACAGCTGGCGCACCAACGTGCAGCCCAACACCTGGCTCCCCACCAGCACCTACATCGAAGACATCGACCTTAAGAGCAAGACCTCCACACTCAACTTCAAGGCGTCGAACCACGTCTGGGGCTACGCGCTGAAGCTGCCGAGCGAGATAGAAAACACCTCCATCGAAGTGCAGAACGCCACCGACCTATCGAGCTCCGCCCAGGACCAGGGCCCACTTGCCGCCCAACGCGCCCTCTCCCGGCAAGCCGAAGACAACGTGCTCGACCGCTTCTTCCAGGCCGGTCTGCTCGACGCACCAAGCGAGTTCGACAAGACGCTAGCCAACCTCGCCAACAACATCCTCGCCTATAACAACGCTGCCGTCGCCTTTCCCATCCGCGTTCGCACCCTGCTCACCGAGCCGCTCGAGTCCTTCGCCGTCGGCAACACCATCGTCCTGTCTAAAGGCCTCATCGACACTACAGCCATCCTCAGCGCCGACGGCAACCAGCAACTCGGCAACCTAAATGTCGTGCTCGCCTTCCAGCTAGCGCACATCCTCTCCGGTCACCAGCTCGATACCAAATACGCCTTCAACGCCCGCCTCATGTTCCCCGACAACATGACGTTCCGCCGCATCCCCATGCACCACACCGACGCCGACAACGCCGAAGCCGCTGTAAAAGCCATTGAGCTTTTGAAGCCGCCGGAGCTTGCCGCAAGCCAGAAGTGCTTCGGCCTGTACCTGCAGCAGCTGCAGGCGCGCGTCCAGCATCTGCCTACCCTCGCGCAGCCGCTCCTTGGCGATGGCCTGGTGAAAAGCGACACCGACGGAACGTTTTGGCTCGCACCGCTCATGGCCGCTAGCGACAAGCTCAACGTCCAGAACTTAGACCAGCAGGCGGCCGTCTCCCTCTCCAGCTTCCTTACCTTCGATCCCTGGACCGATCAGCTCCTCGCGCTTCATGCAACACTTCAACCCATTCTGAACGCAAGCGACAAGATGCCCTTCGAGGTCGCGCCCATCTACCTCAAGCTGGCCTACTTCCAAGGTCCTTCCACCACAGCCGACACGACCACACAGCCCTCCCCATAGGGAGGCGTCGACTTCGACGTCAGTTAGCCTGCCCGGCTTCCCGCATCCATCCCGCCATTACCTCGTGCTCTACCACACCTGCCTGTTGCCGTACGATTCTGCCTCCGACCAGCACCAGGAAGTTGGGGATTCCCTGAACCCGGCACCTTGCCGCCAGCCCCGGTTCTGCGTCTGTATCCACCTTCAGCACCACGCCGTGTCCGGCCATCTCCTTCGCTGTCCGCGCAACCTCCGGAGCCGCCGCCCGACACGGTCCGCACCACGTCGCCCAGAAGTCGACCAGCACCGGCACCTTCGCGCCTTGCACGATCTCGTCAAACTCCGCCGCGCGCACCGCGACCGGCTCGTCCATCGGCCCGATCTCAGCCTTGCAGGCTCCGCACCGCCCGGTGTCGGCCAGGTGCGCGGCCCCGGTTCGATTGCGTTGTCCACATACTTTACACACCCGAATGGTGCCCATCATGTCTCCTCCTCGGTGCATTCGCTCCACAAGCTGCACCCCCGCAGTTAACACCTAGGTCGCATCCACCCCTCCCAAAGTGCTACAGCCTTTCCCGCATGCCGTTGCTACTGTGATCTTGCGCGATCTGCCGGGTTCGTCGAATGACACCCAAACAAGCCGCGTGCTTTGGAGAAAGTTGTGCCGTTGCAGCAAATGCCTGTCCGGAGCACGCCGCGACCACGGTGGTCTTCAGCAGGGTTGATGTCCTTCTTGTTCTGTGATCGATCGACTCCACAACGGCCGCGAGTATGCCAGTACTCGCGGCTCTTGTCCCATCTAACCCTTCACGCCCATGCCCGCCAACACTCCCCGCATGTACGCAAAGCTCTCTATTACGCCTGGCATCGGATCGTTCTCGTGAATCTCGTACTCCAGGTCCACGAAGCCCTTGTACTGCATCGCGATCAGCTGCTGTAAGATCTCCTTCACCGGCATCAAGCCCTGCCCGACCGCGACCTGGCTCTCCTTCTCGGTCGTCTTCGCCAGGTCTTTCATGTGCATGTCGAACAGCCGCGGCCCGGTCACCTTGATCGCCTCGACGACATTATCGCCCGCCCGCATACTGTGGCCTACATCAATGCAGCAGCCCATGCGCGGATCCATGTTCTTTACCGCCTTCAGCACGTCATAGGGTGAGTGCCAGATCTTGTCCTCCGGCCCGTGATTGTGGATCGCAAACCGGATGTCGTACTCCTTCACAAACTTCTCGATGCGCGGCAGCACCTCGGGAGCTGGATCGCCAGCCACAATCACGGTCACGCCGGCGCGTTTGGCATACTCAAACTTCGCCCGGATATCCGCATCCTCATCCTTGGGGAAATAGAGCGTTCCCACTGCTCTTACGGTGATGCCCGCCGCCTTGTACGCATCAACGGCCGCCTGCTCCGCCTCCGCAGAGGTCGAGGGCAGATGATCCTTGACGTCCTTGCAGTTGATGTTCGTCAGCCGCAGCAGCTTCATGTCGTCGATCACCTGCGCCCGCGTGAAGTTCCGCAGCGTGTAGCTTGCCAGGCCCAGCCGGATCGGGCCCGACCCGCCGCCACCGTTCATCTGAGCTGCTTCCATCCGCCCCGTTTGAAAGCCCGGAACACATCCAGCCGCTGCCACCCACGCAGCGCTACGAAGAAACGTTCGCCGAGTACCCGAAACACTCATCGGAGGAATCTTACCAGCGCCTACACATCTCCGCCGCGCACTCTTTCTCAGAACCTGCGTGCTTCTGAGAAAATAGAGTAGTCATGCCTTCGCACCCGCTGCAGGATCAACTCGACGCGATCACCGCCCGCACCCGGTCGCTCGTGCAGCCTGAGCGCCTGGCCCTCTCAGAGACCGCCACCGCCGAGCTCTTTGCCTCCGGCATCGAAGATCGCATCCTGCCCGTCGGCGCCTCCGCTCCGCCGTTCGCGCTTGACGACGCCCGCTCCGGCAGACCCGTCCAGTCCGCCGACCTGCTCGCCCTTGGTCCGCTGGTCGTCAAGTTCTTCCGCGGCCGCTGGGACCCCTACTGCGTCACCGAGCTCGAGCGCTGGCGCGACCTCTACCCTAGACTCCGCCACCGGCACGCCCTCCTGGTCGCCATCTCTCCGCAGACCCGCCGCCAGAACGATTTCGCCGTCCAGCAGCACGGCCTTCCCTTCCCTGTGCTCTCTGACCCTGGCAGCGCGCTTGCCGCCGAGTTCGGCCTCGCCCACACCATCCCACAGCGGGACCGCCGCTACTACCAGTCCATCCTGGTCAACATACCCTTCGCCAACTCCGGCCTGACCTATGAAACCGCGCCCGATTCCGCCTGGCGCCTGCCCCTTCCCGGCCTCTTCCTCCTCCAGCCCGGCCACACCGTCGCCTTCTCCAAGGCCTTCGCCGACTTCCGCGTCCGCCCCGAACCCGAAGACCTGTTGGCCCTGCTCTAGCTTGCATCGAACCTCCCCGTCTTGGCGTCTGACAACCATGGCCAGCAAACCAGCCATCCCGAAGCTCGACGACGAACAGTTCCAATCGATCGCGCGTGTGCTTGCCGACCCGCGCCGCTTCGCCATCCTCCAGCAGATCGCCTCCTGCACCGGCGCCCTGCCCTGCGGCGCGCTCAACGTCCAGGCCGAAATCAGTCCCGCCACCATCTCCCATCACCTCAAAGAACTCATCGAAGCCGGTCTCATCGATGCCGAACGCGAAGGCCGCTCCATGCACCTCTCCTTCCGCCGCGACCTCTGGCACGCCTACTGCAAACGGCTCGCCGCCCTCTAAGCAGAATCCTTGAATCTTCCTTCCATATCCGCCATCAGTTAGATGAACGTCGAAGTATTCGACGCAGATCGAACAAGGAGTACACATCATGGCAAAGCTCACAGGCAAGATCGCAGTCGTCACCGGAGCCTCCAAAGGCATTGGCGCGGCCATCGCAAAGGAACTCGGCGCGCAAGGCGCATCGGTCGTCGTCAACTATTCCTCAAGCAAGGAAGGCGCGGACAAGGTGGTCGCCGCGATCGTGCAGGCAGGCGGCAAAGCGATTGCCATTGGCGGCAGCGTTGCGAAGGCCGCTGAGGTCGACACTCTCTTCGCCGAGGTCAAGAAGACCTATGGACAGATCGACATCCTGATCAACAACGCCGGAGTGTACGCCATGACTCCGATGGGCCAAATCACCGAAGAGGCCATTCAGCACATGTTCTCGGTCAACGTAACTGGGCTGCTGCTCGCCACCCAGTCCGCGCTCCCGCTGTTCCCTGCCCAGGGAGGAAGCATCATCAACATCGGCTCGATTGCCAGCGTGGCTGGCACACCGACAATGTCCGTGTACAACGGAACCAAGGGAGCAGTCGACTCCATTACTCTTACTCTGGCCAAGGAGCTTGGGCAGAAAAACATTCGCGTCAACGCCATCAATCCCGGCATAACCGTTACTGAGGGATCGGCTTCCTTTGCTGAGGGAGACTTCGCGAATGCCCTGATCGCGCAAACACCGCTGCAGAGACTCGGACAGCCGGAAGACATCGCCCTTGCCGTCGCGTTGCTGGCTTCAGACGACGCGCGCTGGATCACTGGCGACCTCATCCAGGTCAGCGGCGGACTCCGCTAAGGCGTTCCCTTCGATGTTCTTCCAGGGATAATGCATTAATCAAGCCGCACTCACAAAAGTGCGGGCCTGTTTTTGGGCTTACTTATTTTTCCGGTAACGCTCGATCAACGCGTTGGTGGAAGTGTCATGCGTCAGCGCCGCGTCGCCCTCGATCTCGCCCAGGATCCGCGTAGCCAGTATCTTCCCCAGCTCCACACCCCACTGGTCGAACGAGTCGATATTCCAGATAGCGCCCTGTGTGAACACGCTATGTTCATACAAAGCCACCAGCGTGCCCAGGAGCTTCGGCGTCAGCTCATCGGCAAGGATCACGTTCGACGGCCGGTTGCCCTCAAATACCCGATGCGGCACCAGCCAATCCGCCGTGCCCTCCGCTTTCACCTGCTCGGCCGTCTTGCCGAACGCCAGCGCCTCGGCCTGCGCGAACACGTTCGCCATCAGCATGTCATGGTGCCGCCCTAGCGGGTTCAGCGACTTGAAGAAGCCGATGAAGTCGCATGGAATCAGCCGCGTCCCCTGGTGGATCAACTGGTAGAAGGAGTGCTGTCCGTTGGTCCCCGGCTCGCCCCAATAGACTGGCCCGGTCTCGGTCGAAACATGCTCGCCCGCAAGGGTTACATGCTTGCCGTTTGACTCCATCGTCAACTGCTGCAAGTACGCCGGAAAACGCTTTAGATACTGCTCATACGGCAGGATCGCCATCGTCTGCGCATCAAAGAAGTCCGTGTACCAGACCGTCAGCAGACCCATCAATACTGGCAGGTTCTGGGCAAACGGCGTCGTCCGGAAGTGCACATCCATGGCGTGGAACCCGTCGAGCATCGCGCGAAACTGCTCCGGCCCAATCGCCAGCATCGTCGACAAGCCGATCGCCGAGTCCATCGAGTAGCGGCCACCCACCCAGTCCCAAAAGCCGAACATATTCTCCGTGTCGATGCCGAACTTCCCGACCTCCTTGGCATTGGTCGAGATCGCCACAAAATGTTTCGCGATGGCCGCATCGTCCTTCAGCGTCGCGAGCGCCCATTCCCGCGCCGAGTGCGCGTTAGTCATCGTCTCCTGCGTCGTAAACGTCTTCGACGCCACCAGGAACATCGTCTCGTCCGCGCTCAAATCCCGCACCGCTTCGACGAAATCCGTCCCATCCACATTCGAGACAAACCGGAACGTCATCTCCCGGTCCGAGTAGTGGCGCAGCGCTTCATACGCCATCACCGGCCCCAAATCCGAGCCGCCGATCCCGATGTTCACCACATTGCGAATCCGCTTGCCGGTAAAGCCCTTCCACTCGCCCGAGCGCACCTTGTCCGCAAAGCCGGACATCTTGTCCAGCACCTGGTGCACCTCCGGCACCACGTCCTGCCCGTCCACCACGATCGACTCGCCCTTCGGCGCGCGCAAGGCAACGTGCAGCACCGACCGACCTTCGGTGACGTTGATCTTATCGCCGCGAAACATCGCCTCGAGCTTCTCTTTCAGCCCGCACTCTTCCGCCAGCTCAATCAGCAGCTTGAGCGTCGTGTCATCTACGCGGTTCTTCGAGTAGTCCAGAAACAGCCCCACCGCTTCCGCCGTATAGCGCGTCCCGCGTCCCGGATCAGCCGCAAACAGCTCCTTCAGCTGCTTACCCTCAAACTCCTCGTGGTGCGCCGTCAGCGCCTTCCAAGCCTCGCGATCAAAAAGAGCTATTCCCTGCGCTTCCGTAGCCATATGCTCCGCTGTCCCCCTGCCAAAAATAGTCGACTCTTCATGTTACGCATGGACGGCACATTTCCGCACGCATGCTCACCTTCGGCAGTGCGCCAAGCGGACGTTCAAGGATTCGATGCAGACGGTCCAGATGCAGACGGTCCAATGGAGAACGAGGGGCTTGACCTGGCGGGTCAGGGCGTAACCACTAACGTCAGATTCACCGAGTGCGCAATCTGCGTACCTGGATCGGTGGCCGTAATCGGAATCACATACGTCCCCGGCGCTACCCGGTTGACTGGGTACGCAATCGTCGTGCATCCGGTCGCCGTCATCAGCAGCACGCCCGCAACGAACATCGTCATCCCCATCCGCCACCGCCGCCTACGCTTCCATCCGAGCGGCAAAGCCAGCAGCGCCGCCCAGGTCAACGCCGTCCCCGCCGAACAGCCCTCCAGCCGGCTCACCGGTCGCCCGTTCACCTCTGCCGTATCGATCGTCAGCAGCGAGCTCGCCGACCCGCCGGCGGTTAACGACACGGTTTTCGATGCAAACGCCAGCGTCCCATACTGTGGCGCCGCTCCTGCCGTAAGGTTCAGCGAACCCGCAAACACGCCCAGGCTTGTCAGCACCACACCCGTGCGCCCCTGCTGCCCGGAGGCAAGCGTCACCGTCGGCGGATTGAGCGAGATCGCAAAGTCGTTCGACTCGATCGTCACCGTCGCCGTTGCGGAGGCAGCCGAGTATTTGCCGCCTCCGGCATAGCTCGCCACGACGGTATGCGTCCCTACCGTGAAGGTCGATACGACCAGGTTGGCATAGCCGTTTGCGTCCGGATACACCGTTCCCAGAGGCTGGCCGTTGTCGGTCAGGGTGACGGGGGAAGGAATCGTGCTATCCCGCGCGCCGGCTGTCACGGACAGCGTGACGGGCGTGCCGAGGGGCGCGGTGGCAGGGCTTGCCAAGAGTTCCAGGTAGGTCCCGATCGGCTCGAAGGGAAACACCAGTTTCAGGGAAGTCGCCGGTGGGAACATCCGGTTGCCGGCGTAGTTGGCGATGAACTCGTGGATCCCGCTGGTGAGCGCGGTGACGTTGAAGACGGCCGTTCCGTTCGCCTGGATGGTGGCCGTGCCCCGGGGATTGCCGTTATCTGTCAGCGTGACGGAGCCGGTGGGCACGCCCAGCGCCGAGCTCAGGTCCGCGGTAAGAGTCGTCTGGCTGGTGATCACAGGCGCATAGCTCGAAGGGATCAGCAGAAGGCCCGTCGGCGGGGAGTTCTGTGCGCCCGCCAACTCATACGCACCCATGTCAAGCACGGGGTAGCCGAGCCCGGTTGCATCCATGGGCCGCGGCTGGCCGTTCAGGTCGGTGCTGAGGGGATAGACCAACGATGGGTCGGAGAAGGCGCTGAGCTCAGCCAGCAGGCTGTTGTTGCCGGAGTCCACCGCCGGGGAACCTGGCGCGAGCTGATAGTTCCCGCTGGCTGGAGCCAAGAACTGCGGATCGGCGATCATATTGCCGGCATTCACGATCTGCTGCCGGCAGCTCGTGTCGAAGACGGGCTGCGATGAGGGCGCAAACAGGTTGTGGTCGACCTGCAGGGTGTCGCTCATGAACGGGGGATAGGGCGCTGGCCTGTCATCCATGCAGGCGAGGGTGGGTCCCGCGCTTGCGCTCGCCCGCACGATATTGTTCGCCAAGACGACGTTGTTGCCTGCGAAGGCTCCCGATTTGATAAACAGAAATTGGCTTGGCGTGCAGCCGCTGGTGCAACGCGACGAAGGGTAGTTGTCAGCGATGGTGTTGTTGGCGATGAGCTCGTTGATGCCGGTGACGGTGCCGAGAGTGATCGAGAACGGGACATCCATCTGGTTGCCGTAGACCAGGTTCTGCACGAAGACAAACGGCTCGTAAAGAGAGATCCCAGTCCCTGGGAAGGATGAATGTTCGCTGACGACCAACGACGGAACCGTGTTGTTGCGGATCGTATTGTTGTAGATGAGCGCGTTACTCGCATAGAGAACCGTACTCACGTTGTTCTCGATCACATTGTCGTGAATCACGCCGGCCGGGTATCCCGGCGCCCCCAGGCCACCGACAACGATGACGCCAGAGCCGTTAAGGAAGCCGGTAGCGCTGGTGGAGTAACCCTCGATGTAGACAGTGCCGCCTCCGTTTCCACTGAAGTAGTTGCCGGCGAGGACGCCACCTGCCAGGCCAATGGGGTTTGCGTCTCCGACGAAGCGATTGTTCGTGATCGTCGGCGTACCTGCCTGCATGACGTTTAACGGGCCGCTTCCGGCGGGCAACGTGAGAGAGTTCAACGCGGAAGATATGCGGATATCTTCATACTCCGCATTGCCGTTGATCAGGATGTAAATAGTGGTGCAGGCGTTTGGGCTGAGGAACGTGAACCCGTTCAGCACCGTACCCCGGCCCTCGCCGGAGAAGAAGTTGGCAATGGGGTTGCAGTTTGGGCTCGAAACCTGCTGGAACTGCGTGTTCAGGGTCGCGTTGATCACCGTAGCCGCAACCTCGGGATCGCTGTAGCTGGTCGCCCCCGTGGTGAGGATGACGGCTTTGCCATGGAAGCTCAGCTGCTCGGTGTAGCTGCCGGGCGAGACCAGAACCGTGTCGCCGTTGGCGGCCGCGTTGAGCCCGGCCTGAATACTAGGCTGGTCCTGCGGGACGCGGATAGTCGTTTGCGCGCCTGATATGGCCGTGCTGAGCGCCAGAAACAGCAGAAGGCCGGCGATCAGCGCGGAAGCGTTTGCAGATCGTGCTTTAAGAAAGCGGATCACTCTCAACACAGGCCTTGGCAACAACAGCGAAACATCACTCTACAAGCCCCTAGGATAGGCGGTCAACAAGCCTGGAAAAGCGTTGCCCGAGTCATAGGCGGCGTGCAGTTCGCCCTTCAGCCGGCCGGACCGTAGGACGCAGACGTGCATGTCCGCACGGTCCAACCGCTTCTCCGCGAAGCTGTGCAGGGGGCCTGGAGCGGACCCGCTTCCGCGTCACTTCCGGCGGTCCGAAGATGTTGCGGTGGTGTCGCAATGCGGCTTGCACCTGCAGTTGTGTGCGTTTATCGTTACTTTAGTCCGTCTATCGCACACGGCCATTTCGGCTGTTGCGTCTGGCGCACGAAGGAAGCCTCCATGCCTGGACCTCTCCCCGTCATCGCGCCCCCAACCGCGCCTGCGGCGGCAACGCGCATCTCTCCTGCCTCCACGCTCGACCAATATCAGGGCGATCCCAATTTTATGACCTCGCTCGCCCGCGGGCTCATCGTCATCCAGGCCTTCACCCAGCAGAACCCGCAGATGACCATCTCCCAGCTCTCGGTCAAAACCGGGCTCTCCCGCGCCGCCGTCCGCCGCTGCCTGTACACCCTCACCAAGCTCGGCTTTGCCGGCATTGAGGACGGCCAGCGCTACGCCCTGCGCCCGCGCATGCTCTCGCTCTCGCACACCTACACCACCTCCTCCACCCTCTCCACCGCCGCGCAGCCCATCCTTGAGCGCATGTCCCAGACCTTCCGTGAGTCCTTCTCCGTAGCCACGCTCGACGGCCATGAGATCGTTTACATCGCTCGCACCCAGGTACCCTCCCGCGTCATGGCGGTCGACCTCCACATCGGCTCGCGTCTGCCCGCTTACTGCACCTCGATGGGCCGCGTTCTGCTGGCCTATCTCCCACCCGAGCAGCTCGAAAGCTACCTGCACAAGGCTGAACTCGTTCCCCACACCACCCGTACCATTACCTCCGCCGAAAAGCTTCGCGCCACCTTGCGCACCGTTCGCCGCCTCGGTTACGCGCTCGTAGACCAGGAGCTCGAAGTCGGCCTCCGCTCGCTCGCTGTACCCGTGTACGCGCCTTCAGGCCGCGTCATCGCTACCATCAATCTCTCCGGCAACGCTCCCCGCATGCCCGTCTTCGACATGCAGACCCACTTTCTTGCACCGCTTCGCAACGCCGCGAGCGAGCTGAGCGCCTTTCTCCGCTAGTCTCTGCTTTGGTTGCTCACCGGCGCGAACCTCTCTTCTGCCTTGCTCTTATCCCGAGACATGCTAAGGGCAAGTAAACGGGGGAGGCCTTTGCCTCGTCGTATGATTGCGCGCATCGAGGAAATCTATTGGAGTACGTTTGTCAGGCCAACGCTTTTGATTCTGAAGGCAAATCCACTTACCCCCTTCGCATCGCCGGGTCGAGGCTCGATCTGGCGGTCATTCTGCCAACGTACAAAGAACGGGAGAACATTCCGCTCATCATCGATAAACTGGAGGACGCTCTTCAGGGACTTGCGTGGGAGGCTATCTTCGTCGATGACGATTCCCCCGACGGCACCGCCGAGGTCGTGACTGCGCATGCCCGGCTCGACACCCGCATCCGCCTCATTCAGCGCGTCGGCCGCCGCGGGCTGTCTTCGGCCTGCCTGGAGGGCATGCTCGCCACCTCCGCTCCCGTCGTCGCCGTGATGGACGCCGACCTCCAGCACGACGAGACGATCCTGCCCATCATGTTGCGGCGGCTTCATCAGGAGTCGCTCGACCTCGTCGTCGGCACTCGCAACGCCGAGGGCGGCAGCATGGGTGAGTTCAGCCGCGCGCGCCGCTTTCTTAGCCGCAGCGGCAAAAAAATCAGCCACTCAGTTTGCCGCTCCCGAGTCACCGACCCGATGAGCGGATTCTTCCTGCTGCGCCGCTCGTTTCTGCAGGAGGTCGTCCGCGACATGCAGGGCCAGGGCTTTAAGATCCTGGTCGACCTTCTCGCGTCGAGCCCTCGTCCCGTGCGCCTCGCAGAGGTTGGTTATACGTTCCGTTCGCGCCGCTTCGGCGAGAGCAAACTGGATGTCGTCGTCGGCCTCGAGTACGGATTCCTGATCCTCAACAATCTGCTTGGCGGCATCATCCCCGTCCGCCTCGCACTTTACTTCCTGGTCGGCGCCCTCGGTCTTGTCACTCACGGGATGACGCTGCTGCTCCTCAGTCAGTCGGTGCACCTGCACTTCGTCGCCGCACAACTAATCGCCACCTTCGTCGCCATGATCGAGAACTTCTCGCTCAATAACCGGATTACCTTCCGCGACCGCCGTCTGCAGGGCCTGCAAATTCTCTTCGGAGGCGCGCGATTTGCGCTTGCCTGTGGGTTCGGCGCCTGGGCGAACGTGGTCTTCGCGAACAGCCTCTGGCAGTCCGGAACCGAGTGGTACCTGGCCGGTCTTGCCGGCATTGTGCTCGGCTCTGTCTGGAATCTCTCCATCAGCAGCCTGTTTACCTGGGGCCTGCGCAGCCGCACCCGGCGAGACGAATCGACCCACACGACTTTCGCGGATGAGGTCAAGGTGTCGCGGTGAAGTACGTTCCTCAGGCAATCCGCACCCGTGGCGTCCTTATTCTCTGGATCCTGGCCGTCGTAACCGTCATCGTCTGGGCCAGGCTGGGAGGCGTTGGTTGGGACGTGGACATCTATCACGCCGGCATACGCTCGCTCCGCGCGGGGCATGACCCGTACACCGACGCCACCTCCGTGCAGCGCCTCTTTCACCAGCAACTGCTCGCCGACCCTAAACTCCTCGCCCAAGACCCGCCATTTAGCTACGTCTACTCTCCCATCACCCTGCCGCTGTTGCGCCTGATCGGCGTCTTCCCCGGGTGGTTGAGCGGCACGATTTATTACCTGCTCTACTTTGCCGCTGCCTTGGCCCAGGTCTGGGTCACCTTCCGGGCAGTCGAGCGGAGTGAACGTCCTTATTTTCGTTACTTCGCTCCTGTCGCTATCTTCTTTCCCGGCTTCCTCGCCAACGCGACTATCATGAGCGGCAACATCGCCTACATTCTCTACGCTGTCATCCTTCTAGCCGCGGTTTTCGGCTGGCGGCGCGGAATATGGCGATGGTTCTACCTTGCCGTCCTGGCAGCCAGCTGTGTCAAAGCTCCGCTGCTCAGTCTGGTCGTTATCCCGCTGCTCTCCGCGCGTCGGCAATGGTTTCCCGTGGCGGCTGTTGGCGCCGCCGGACTCGCGCTCTTCGCCGTTCAACCTGTCCTCTGGCCCACGCTCTTCCGCCACTATCTTGAGGCGGTCGATCTGCAATTCCGCTTCAACCGCGACTTCGGATGCAGTCCTGCCGGCCTCTTCGGCGACATTCTCTATAGCCGCGGCATCTCCTACTCGCCCGGCAGCATGATCTTCTTTGTTGCGTACGCCATCCCTTTGTTTACCCTTCTGGTCTATCTCTCCCGGCTCTACCTGCGTGGCAGCTTCTCGCTCGCTCAGTGGATGCCTGTGATGCTCGTCGGCGTCATCCTGCTCAATCCGCGCATTATGGAGTACGACACCGCGCCCATTGCTCTGCCTTTGGCCCTCCTTGCCTGGCGCTTCCTCGCCCGTTGGACCACACCTACTCACCGGATCGTCTGGCTGAGCCTTTTCTTCGTTGCCGCGAACCTTGTCGGCACGCTTAGCTGGAGCATCCGCAAACTCACTGACGGGCCGCTGCTCGTCCTGTTCTTCGGCGCCGGCGCTTGGGATCTACATCGGCTGGCCAGAGCCACCGGACCCCAACCGCTTGCTGCGGGGCAAGCACACGAGCAACCCACCGCTATGTTGTTCAAATAGCGACTCTTGGGCCGGCGCACCGCTACGCGGTATCCTCCGCGAAAGGCACGTTTCCTCTCGCTTCCGGCTTACTCGCTTGGCACTGGTAAACCCTGTACCCACTCTCAGCGTCCATCAGAGTGCACCTCGGCCGGATTTCTCGCTTGATGAGGAAGTCTAGCCGGTAAGAACGGCCCCAAGGACCCGAATCATCGCATTGTCCTCCATCCTCCTGGTCGCGGAACCCGCAGAACGGCCAGACTCGACGTACGATCTCGAGTGCAATCTTCCAGTCTCTGTCTGGCAACGATGCGAGCCTTCGTTTCGCTATTGCTTCCTCCTCCTTGTTCTCCCGCTTCTCGCCATACCGGCGTGCATCGTCTTCGGTGCTTCCAACTTCTTTCTCCACCACGGCGCCAGCGTATGGGTGCGTGCTAATGATGCCGTCTTCGACATGAGGGATCGCGACTGCGACGTTCTTGTCTTTGGCGACTCCACCGCGATGACCGGCATCGACCCTGACCTGCTTGAAATCCAGACTGGCTTTCACACCTGCAACATAGCCGTCACGAATGCCGTCCTTGCCGTCACCGGCAATCTCACTCTCGACCACTTTCTTGCGGTTAACCCGAAGCCCCGCATCCTGCTCCTCCAGCTCTCGCCAGACGGCTTCGAGCCCGGCAGAGACGCATGGCACCAGACCATCTACGCCGAAGGAATGCTTGAGTTGCTGCGTCACGGAGCTCTTGCTCAGAGACGCCAGCTTTTGCTGTCCCATCCCCGAGAAGCCATCGCCTTCGCCGGTTATGCCGCCGGATACGGCGCATGGTACGTCCTCCGCAATCTCTGGTTTCACCTCACCGATCACCGCGCGGAAGAAGACACTGTCCTCGTCCGCAACGGCTTTTTTACACCTCCCGCGCCCGCTCGTACCTCCTGCGTCCCACCTGACTACCCCGCGCCTCCAGGTGGGCAACAAGCCTCGCAGTTCTCCCGCGACCTGGTCGCAAACTTTCGTCGTCAATACTCCGGCCAGGCGGCCGTCATCCTGGTCAATGTCGCCCCTATCCCCGCTTGCGACGGCAATCTTGCCGCCTACCAGGTCGAGCTACACGGCGTCACATCAAATTCCCTCCAGCCTCTACCCATCACCCTCTTCAACGACGATCGTCACTACACGGCCACTGGTTCCAAAGTCGTCTCGAGTGCCATCGCCAACCAACTCGCCACCGTCGCCAGCCAGTACCCCGCAATCGCGGAACGCATGCCGCCCTCCCGAACTCTTGCCTTGCTGCACCGCATTCGCCTCCACACTCCTTATCGGCATCTGAACGCCAAACCTTAGCTAAATCGGGCGTTTGGATAATATTTTTTCTCGGCGCTGTCACGGATGCTCTTCAACTCTTACCGTTTTCTTTTCCTCTTCCTCCCGGTCACCGTGCTCGGCTATCAGTTACTCGGCCGATTCGGCCGCCGGCCTGTCATGCTTTGGCTGGCCGGCGCCTCGCTAATCTTCTACGCCGCCTGGAACCCCCCGTTTGTTCTGCTTCTGTTCCTGTCCACGCTGCTCAATTTTCTGGTTGCGCGAGCCCTAAGCACCAAACCCCTAGACTCACCGCCTCGCAAGCACCTGCTCGTCCTCGGCGTTGGCATGAACTTGCTTGCGCTGTTTTACTTCAAGTACCTCGTCAAAGCACTCCTTCTACTTCACGCGCTCGGAGTAACCGATCTTCACCCCGGCTCCATTGTGCTGCCACTCGGCATCTCCTTCTTCACCTTCACCCAAATCAGCTACCTGGTCGACCTCGCGCAGGGTCAGGCCGAGCGCCAGGACTTTGTCTCGTATCTGCTCTTCGTCACCTTCTTCCCGCACCTCATCGCCGGCCCAATTCTTCACCACAAAGAGATGATGCCGCAGTTCGGCCCGGGTCCCTCTGCCGCCCATCCGCGTCGATTTGCGCTTGCCGCTGAAGACGTTTCGCTTGGCCTCACCTGGTTTCTCATGGGTCTCGCAAAGAAAGTTCTTCTCGCCGACACGCTCGCCCACACCGCCGACCTCACCTTTCGCGACGCCGGCTCCCTGTCCTTCACCTCTGCTTTTACCGGCCTCGTCGTCTACTCCATGCAGCTTTACTTCGATTTCTCCGGCTACAGCGACATGGCGCTGGGGCTTGCCCGTATCTTTTCGATCCGCTTTCCGCTCAACTTCGATTCGCCCTACAAAGCCACCAGCGTCACCGAGTACTGGCAGCGCTGGCATATCACGCTCACGCGCTACGTTACCCTTTATCTCTATAACCCCATCCTGCTTGGTGTGCAGCGTCGCCGCCTCGCGCGCGGACGCGCCATCTCCCGCAAGACCATCTCTACTCCGGCCGGTTTTTCCGCCATGGTCGCTGGTCCAACCCTCGCGACCATGCTGCTCACCGGTCTCTGGCACGGAGCCGGACTCCAGTTTCTCGTCTTCGGACTGATCCACGGCGTTTACCTGATCGCTAACCAGGCCTGGCGGCAGTTTCGTCCGCGCACCCTCAACACGGCTGCACCTGCCGGGCTAAAACGCCTAGCCATGATGCTCGGCGTTTACGTCCAGGTCACCTTCGCGCTCATCTTCTTCCGCTCCAACTCCATGCACGCCGCCCTTGCGCTTCTACACGACCTCGCCGGTGCTCACGGGCTTGGCTCTTCCGCAAGCCTGCTTGAGGGCGCGCTCGCCTTCGCGCTCTTCCCGGTCGTCTGGTTCCTGCCCAACACCCAGCAAATCCTCGGCCAGGAACGCGCCGTCGATCATCCCATGCCCGGTCCGGCTGCTCCCACCACCCTTGCCCATCGGCAAGCACCTACGCTGTTTCCGACGCTCCACTGGGCGCCCACCCTGCGCTGGAGCCTGGTCATGGCTGCACTCTTCTTCGCCGTTCTGGTCGAGCTGGACCCTACTGCGCAGTTCCTCTACTTTCAATTTTGAAGTCTCTGCCTAACGACAAGAAAACGCTGACCTACTTCGCCCGCTCCCAGCATCGCACAAACGTTCCACCCGCGGCGCTGCTCATGGTCACGCTGCCTGCCGGAACGACCACCGCCTGCCCCACCCCAAACCGCACCTCGTTCACTGCCGCGCTTCCGCTTGTGCCGACCACGCAGCCCACCCCATCCATCTCCATCTCAAACGTGCGTCCCGCCGGCACCTCAAAGCGATCAATCACGAAATATTTCTCGTCGATTAGCCGCGTGTACCGTTCCGTAGCCACCGACTCGACGACCCCGGCCTTGGTCTTCATCTTGACCACCCCGAGACCCTCCTCCAGGTGCAAGTCCCGCCCACGCCCGTAATCGAACAGCCGATAGGTCGTGTCCGACGTCTGCTGCACCTCGAGCAACACCAGCCCCGGCCCGATCGCGTGCACCGTGCCTGCATCCACAAAAACCATGTCCCCGACCTTCACCGGCACCACCTGCAGCAGTGTTTCCAGAGTTCCATCCGCGACGGCCGCACGTACACCCTCTACCGAGACACCCGACTTCAACCCGCACGCCACCTGCGCGCCCGGCTCCGCTTCAAGCACGTACCAGCACTCCGTTTTGCCCCGAGGCAGGCCCAATTTTGCCGCCGCCTCATCATCCGGATGCACCTGCACAGACAGCTTCTCGCTCGGAAAGAGGATTTTCACCAGCAGCGGAAACTCCCCTCCGCCCGTCACCCCATCAAGGGTTCCCACGCATTGCTGCGAGAGGCTCGCGAGTGTCCGCCCCGTCTCCGGCCCGGTCTCGATGACGCACTCCGCGCCCGTGAGCCACGCTTCACCCACCTTGCCCGAAACGCCCGTCTCCTCGTACCACGGCTTCAGGTCCGTCCGGCCCCACACACGCTCGACAAACTTCGGTTTCAGCCGGAACGGCCGCAGATTGTAGTTGTTAGTCGCCATCGTCATCCTTCTTCTGCTTCTTGCGCTTGACCGTCAACTGAGCCGGAGCCCGCACATCCGGCCGCGCATCCTGCCAAAGTATCAGATTCAGCTTCTGCGCGTCCGCTCGATCGGCATGGCTGAAGTCCATCTTCGCCGACTCCCGCGCCCCGCGCGCCGTCGCTGCATTCGCCGTAAAAATAAGCCGGTTCGTCTCGTTCAAGCGATCCGCCGTAAACGCAGGCTGATCTCCCGGACCGGTAAAAAGGCTTCCCATCGCTGAGCTTAGCGCATCGTTGTTGTTCATTGGCGGCAGCCCCAGCACCATCTCCATCGTCCGCACCATGCTCACCGTCGAGTAGAAGCGGCTATCCACAAACGGCATGCCACCGTTGCCATGCGGTGCATACTTGCTCACCACCACGCCAAGCGAGCGGTGCGCATCCACGTGGTCCGCCCCGTTCTGCGCGTCGTCTTCCAGGATGAAGAATGCCGTGTCGTCCCAGAACGGCGAGTGCGAGATCGCCTCGACCGCACGTCCCACTGCCAGGTCATTGTCCGCCACGGAAGCCTTCGGCGTCGGCCCTCCCGGCGTCGTTCCCCCTGTATGATCGTTCGCCAGTCGCAGCATGACGAAGTTCGGCATCGTGTCCTTACCGGTCTTCTTATCCGCAATCCATCCCGCCAGGTGCTTCTCAAAGATGTCCTCGCGCACCTGATCCGGCACCCGCAGGTTGAAGTCCGGAGCCTCCGGCGCAAAATGCCCTACCAGCTCTGGCTTGGTCGGCTTGTTTGCCTCGATCAGCGGGATCGCCCACGGCCACTTGTTCACGCCGCCGCCCCACACCTCGGGCAGAGTCTCGCCCGGTTTCACTTCGTTGCGACTCGAGCACGGCACGCCCTCAAGCATCGGCCCCTGCCGCGAGTCCGTCTGCGCCCCCGCCCCACGCTTCGGGTTGCAGAAGGTCGTCGAGATGAACTCACCGAAGTGGTAGAGCGTCATGCCATGCCTGGCCAAATTGCCCCAGAGATAGCCACTCGAAGGCTCGTTGACGTCCGGAATGTGCTGCTCGAGCGGCAGCCCCTGGCTCACGACGCCCTCAAAGTCATACCCGTGCTGCCCGCCGCGATAATTGAGCTGCCAGGTGCGCTCCAGGTAGTCCGTGCCGATGGCCGAGTTCGACCACACGTGACCATCGCCCGAGACCTCGGCCGAGTCGTAGAAATTATCCAGCACCCCAAATTGCTTCGCCAGCTTATGCAGGTTCGGTGTCACGTCTTCGCCATACATCACCAGGCTTGGATCGCCATTGCCGACTGCCTTCCCGTTTACCTTCAGATCACCGAAAAGCTGGTCATACGTCCGGTTCTCCCGAATGATGTAGATCACATGCTTGATCGGACCCCCGTTGGCCGCGAAGCGCGGGTCCCATGCAAGCCGCTCCTCCGCCGCCTTCATCCGGTTATCGGTCAGCACCGCCGCCGTCATCTCCCTCAAATCCCGCTCCGCGGCTGCCGTATCCACCTGCGCGATCGATCCATGCAGCAGCGTTGCGACGTACGTGAAGGGCTGCTTGAAGCGTGGCCCGGTCGTCTCCGAAGTCGGCTTCTGCGGAAAATTGTTCGGCCCCGTTCCTGTCCCTTTACCCGTCGCCACATACAGCTTGCCCCCGGACAAGGCCACGCCTGTCGGTAGCCACTCCGTCGGGATAAAGCCCAGCGGCTCGACCATCCCCTTACCTGCCGCGCCCCTGGTCAGTTTGCGCGTCTCGAGCACCGCCACCGCATCCGACCCCATATCCGCCACGTAGACCCGGCTGCCGTCCGCGCTGACTGCGAGTGCCTCCGGCTCCGCCCCAAAGAAGCTTTGTCCTGGCAGCCGTACGTCGAAGTAGCCCTTCAGCTTGAATCCGCCGTCACTCAAATCCAGCGCGGCCACAGAATCCCGATTTCCCAGCGCCGCGTAGAGGGTCTTTCCATCTGGCGCAAGCGCCAGCGCATCCGGATGCGACCCCGGCCGCACCGGATCGTCATTTTTCAACAGCGGCAGCTTGCGCCCCACTACGCCCTTTGTTAGGTCGAGCTCCACCACCTCACTGCCGTTCCAAAGCGCCACAAACGCCCGCCGTCCATTCTTCGTCACCGCCAGCGCCACCGGATACACACTCGGCACCACGTCCGTCTCGCTCAGGTCGAACCGCGTCTCCACCTTGCCGGTCGCGGCATCCATAAGCCACACATCATCGGAGAGATTGCCAGCCACCAGCAGCTTCGATCCCACCACAGCGATCGCTGCCGGGTACGGCAGACCAATCGTCCGGCCAGTCATCGGATCCGCCACCCCAAACGCGTCTCCTCCGGCCCCCAGCAGCGTCGTCCGTCCCGTTGCCAGCTGCGGAGGCGCGATCTTCATCATCCGCTCCCGCGTGATTCTGCCCTCGGAGAAGCTATACACCTGGATTCCCGACCCCGTATCATCTCCGTTCCTCCCCGTCGGGTCTCCGGACGAGACCACCGTCCCGTACAACGTCTTCCCATCCGCTGAAAACGCCAACCCCGAAAACAGCACCTGCTTTGAGTTCACCAGCGTGCGCGAGTCCGGAAACTCCTCCACCTTCCCGGTCTGCGTATCCATCACCGCCAGCGACTGGTGATACCCGCTCTCAAATGAGCCATAGCCCCCATTCACCGTCACCACATACCGCCCATCCGGACTCACCGCCATCGTCACCGGCAGCGAGCTCAACTGCTTCGGCGCGCCCGGCACAACCCCATGGATCTCCTTGCTCGTCGGCAGGTCAATCCGCCCGTCCGGCCTCTCCACCGGAGCCTGCGCCCATACCCGCACACCCGCCAGCACCACCGCCGCCAAAATCAGCCGTTTCATCATGACCACAGCCTACCAACCTCATATGAATCTTCGTAATCCTCAACACCTCTACCTACTTCATCGCCGAATCCAGCTCTCTCACTATCCCACCGAAGTGTTAGCAGCCCTCCCCAAGTGCCCTTACAAAAGTCTTACAACGCCTCCCCTCGCACCCTGCTAGCGTTGACCTAAGCAGTAACTCGAGGATGAACACCCAGATGACCCCCGCCACGCTCAACACCGAGACCGAAGCCTCCTCCGCCTCCAGCTACGCAACCTTCCAGCAAGACGCCATCGCCACCGCTGAGACCCAGGAAGCCCGCATTCAGTCTGAGCTGCAAGATCTCTCGAATGCCAAACCCCGCAACACCGCCGAGCAGGTCCGCCAGCAGGTCAAGCAGGATCTCCGCATGGGCCGCGAATACCAGCAGGGCCGCATCAACTGGATTACCACCGTCGTCATGGGACTCTTCCACGTCTTTGCCATCGCCGCGCTTTTCTGCTTCTCCTGGAAGAACCTCGCCGCGTTCGGCATCATGTACTTCCTCGCTATTAACCTCGGCATCGGCGTCGCCTATCATCGTCTGCTGACCCATCGCGGGTTCCGCACCCCCAAGTGGGTGGAGTATTTCGTCACCGCATGCGGCACCATGGCGCTTGAGGGTGGACCCATCTTCTGGGTTGCCACCCACCGCGTTCATCACCAGAACTCCGACCAGGAAGGCGACCCGCACACACCCGTAGACGGCACCTTCTGGTCCCATGCCGGCTGGATCCTCTCCGGTCGCGCCATGCACTCAGAGACTGCGCTGCTCGGCCGCTACGCCCCCGACCTCACCCGCGACAAGGTTCACGTCTGGCTCTCAAAGTACCATTGGCTCTTCCTCACCCTTACTGGCTTCGCCCAGATCGCCATCGGCGCCGCACTTGCGCAGCCCGGTCATCGCCTCATCGGCGGCATCAGCATGATGCTCTGGGGTACGATGCTCCGCGTCGTCGTCGGGCTCCATGCCACCTGGTTCGTCAACTCTGCCACTCACTTGTTTGGCTCGCGCCGCTTTGACACCCGCGACGAATCCCGAAATAACTGGTGGGTCGCGATCCTCACCGGCGGTGAGGGTTGGCACAACAACCACCACGCCCACCCGGTCAGCGCACGTCATGGCCTCGCCTGGTACGAGTTCGACATCAACTACTATTGCATCTGGGTTCTCTCCAAACTTGGCTTAGCCCACAAAATCCAGATTGCCAAGTTCGATCCCCGCAATCCCAAACCCGCCGGCAGCAACTAACCGCCAGCTGCAGTAATGAAGGGGCCGCCAAGTCGCTTTGGCGGCCTTCGTCTTTCTAATCAGCCGGCTGCAACGCCCCTCCAGGGCGAACACTATGCGAAACTAGCCTAAGCGCCGCTCGCACATGCCCGACCTCCTCCCTCTGCTCCGCTCCACCTTCGGCCACCCCGCCTTCCGCGTAAACCAGGAAGCTGTCTGCCGCGCGGCTACCGATGGCAAAGACGTCCTGCTCGTCATGCCCACGGGCGCCGGCAAGAGCCTTTGTTACCAGCTTCCCGCCGTCGCCCGCGGCGGCACCGCCCTCGTCGTCTCCCCGCTCATCGCGCTTATGGACGACCAAGCCTCCAAGCTCACCGCTGCCGGCCTGCGCGTCGCGCGCATCCACTCCGGACTCTCCCGCGACGACTCCCGCCAGGCTTGCCGCGACTACCTCAACGGCACCCTCCAGTTCCTCTTCATCGCTCCCGAGCGCATGCGCGTCCCCGGCTTCCCCGAGATGCTGGCTCGCCGGAAACCTTCACTCGTCGCCATCGACGAAGCCCACTGCATCTCCGCCTGGGGACATGACTTTCGCCCCGACTACCGGACGCTGGGCGACTTTTTGCCGGCTCTCCGTCCGGCACCCATCATCGCGCTCACCGCCACCGCCACGCCCACCGTTCAGCGCGATATCGCCGCCCAGCTTCACCTCGAGCAGCCCGCGCTCTTCATCCACGGCTTCCGCCGCGATAACCTCGCCATTGAAGTTTTCGAGCTCTCGAAACCACAACGCACCGAGTTCGCCGTCGACTTCCTCCGCGACCCCGCCCGCCGGCCCGCCATCGTCTACGCCCCTTCCCGCAAAGCCGCCGAAGAGCTTGCCGGCGAGCTCAACCGTGCGGCAAGCAAGAAAACAGCCCGCCATGCCGCCGCCGCTTACCATGCCGGGCTCGACCCCGGAACCCGCGAGCGCGTCCAGCACGACTTCCTCGCCGGCTCGCTTGAGGTTGTCGTCGCCACCATCGCCTTCGGCATGGGCATTGACAAGGCCAATGTGCGCACCGTCCTGCACATCGCCCTGCCCGCCTCGGTCGAAGCCTTTTACCAGGAGATTGGACGCGCCGGACGCGACGGTCTGCCCTCCCGCACCGTCCTACTCTGGAGCTACGCCGACCGCAAGACGCACGAGTTCTTCCTCGAACGCGATTACCCCGTTCTGACGGATTTGAATCGAGTTGCCGCCGCCCTTACCGAAGAATTCCAGCCTCCCGAAGACCTCATGCCCCGCCTCAAGATGCCGCCCGACATCTTCGGCCGTGCGGTTGAAAAGCTTGCCGCCCAGGGCGTCGCGCAGCTCGACTTCTCCGGCAATGTCCGTCGCGCCGGTGCAGCCGGAGCGAACTGGCAGGCCGGCTACACCCAGCAGGTCGACTTCCGCCGTGGCCAGATCGATCGCATGATGGACTTCGCGCAAAGCCAGCAATGCCGCATGTCCGCCCTCATTCGCCATTTTGGCGATATCTCGGACGCCAACCGGCCCTGCGGCCACTGCGACTTCTGCGCCCCCGGCTCCGCCACCGCGCAAACCCTTACCGAGCCGACCGCCGCCCAGGACCGCGATCTCCGCGCCATCCTCCGCGCCCTCGACGGCCAATCCCGCGCCACCGGCAAGCTCTTCACCGACTTGGCTCTCACCAAGGACCGCAAGACGTTCGACAACCTGCTCGACGGCCTCGCCCGCGCCGGCCTGATCGCGCTCACCTCCGAGACCTTCACCAACCCCGAAGGCACCGTTGTTCCCTATCGCAAGGCATCGCTCACCCACGAAGGCCGCGAGCTGCCCCCCGGAGCCCCGCTCGGCGTCCTGCTTAGCGGTTCCGTCCGCAGCATTTCCAGGGACTCGCGGACAAAACCAAGGAGTCTCGGTACAAATGCCAGGACTATGGGCACAAATCCAAAAACCTCGAAAGGCAATACACCCGACAACGACGACTTAGCCGATGAAGCAAAATTAGAGAAGCGTCCAGCCGAGAAAGCACGCCGTGAAGCACGCGCAAGTCTCGCGCAGACCTTTACCTCTGAGCAGACTGTCCTCCTTAAAATTTTAAGGCAATGGCGCATGGAAGAAGCCGCAACCAATGGCCGTCCGGCCTTCTTTGTACTGACCGATGCAGTTCTCTTCAACGTTGTTTTCGCGAAGCCGAGAACTCTCTCCGAGCTTGGAGCGGTAGAGGGGGTAACTAAAGGCAAGGTGGAGATGTACGGTGCCGCCATCACCCAACTCATTCGAAAAGAACCTGAAGAGCCTACCCACTTCGGCGACATCGCAGTGGAGCTCCGCGAACCTCGGCCACAAGGCGTTGCGCCGCAGCAGTTCGATTTGCGAAACTCGATCCGGCCTACCGCCGCGAAAGAAACATCCAAGGACACTGCCCGCAAAGCCGATTCGAAGGATCCGCTCCAGAAGTACAGCCGAGAACAGCTTGATTTACAACTCGATCTGAAACGCTGGCGAGCAGCAACTGCCTCCGAGGCTGAGGTCGCTCCGTTTTCCATCATTCAGGACAAGGTGCTGCAGGAGATTGCGCTTTCCCGCCCTACTCACATCGGCGAATTGCGACTTGTGCCGGGTGTCACCTCCGAGGTGGTCAAGAAGTTCGGGGTGGATATCTGCCGCGTGATCAACGATGGCTACGTGGCGGAGCGAGCCGGGCAGGACCGAGTCCCAGGTCTCAAGCGGCCCACCCGCGACGAACAGCCCGACACTCTGAACCCCGACCAGCAGGTCCTCGAAGCCCGCCTCCGCGCCTGGCGCAAGTCGGAGTCCGAACGCATGGGGCTGCCGCAGTTCTTTGTCCTCGGCACCTCTGCCCTCCGTAGCATCGTGCTGGAGCGCCCCCGCACCCTAGCGCAACTTCAAAAGATCGCAGGCGTCGGCCCGGACAAGCTCGACCGCTTCGGCGCCTCTATCCTCGAGCTAACCAACGCCTAGCGCTGGTCGGGCAATTTACATCTTCATCCCCGGCATCGCGGCATCGTGACCCATCCCGTGCTCGTCGTCCATCCCCGCGCTCCACACCCTGGCCGGATCCTTCTCAAACGGATACACGTGCACCATCCAGCCAAACACCGTCGACCGAAACATCCCGCCTGCCGCGTCGCACGCTTGCCTGGTTGTGATCGATCCCGTCAGCCCAAACTTCGGGTGCTTCTCCGTGCTGTCCAGCACCTCGCCCGCGGCCGGCATACATAGATTCGTATGCAGATGCCACTGCGCAATCGAGAGCGGCACGCGCTCATTCAGCTCTTCTTCCGGAGCCCGCAGCCGATCCGTGTACATGACGCCCACCAGCTTGTACGCTCCCGCATCGCCGGCCTTGACTCCCTGCACCCGCTCATACAGGAGCGAGGTAGGCTTGCTCGCATCGAAGTGCCGCAGCGCCTCATAAGCCGACGAGTCGAGCGTGAAGTGGTACACAGGCTGCGGGAAGGTGGGTTCAAAGATCGTGTAGCCGTCCGCGAGCGCCTTCCGGTAATCCATATAGCCTTCCGCAAACCTGCGCGCCGCCGCCACCACCGCATCCGCGCGCTGGCGATCTCCGGGCTGCACCGGACGTAAAGCGGTCATCGACATGTGGCCGCCCATCTCGTGATCACCATCGGAGCCAGCCGCATCCACACCGCGCACACGCCCCAGGCCGGCAGCCGCAATTAAGAGCAGAACCAAACCAGCCAGGCGAACTCCGTGCTTTGTCCTCATCTCGTCCTCCTCGCTCCCACCCAACGTCATGCCCCAAAAGTTCCACTCGCCGGGGGAGGCGGGAGCCATGCATGCAGTTTATGCTCAACCTGTGCCCTCTGACAGTCATCTTCCCGTCGGCCTCGCGCCCGCCCGCACCATCGACGAACGAACCAGCTTCTGCTTTGGCTGCGGCTCTGACAATCCCGAGGGCCTGCACCTCACCTTCACGGTGGACACGACCGACGCGAGCAACATCACGGCCACCTGCACGGTCCAGCTCACGCGCACCCACGAGGGGCCGCCGGGCTACATCCATGGCGGCATCCTAGCCACGCTTCTCGACGAAGCCATGAGCAAGCTCAATCGTCCCCTGGACGCGCTGGCGATGACCCGCCACATGGAGGTGGATTACCTGCGTCCGGCGCCGCTTAACACTGCGCTCACCCTCACCGCGCGCCACCTGCGCCGCGAGGGCCGCAAGCTCTTCCACGCGGCCGAACTCACCGCCTCCGACGGCACCGTGCTCACCACAGCCAAGGGCCTTTTCGTCGAGATCGACCTCAGACTGGTAGAACGAGCGCTTGCACGAGGTTGACTCGACCCACTCCCCGTACGTGGTCATCTCATACTGCTGTGCTTCTGTTGCTTTTTCTTCGGCATTGACCAAACCAACCCAAATCATTGCAGCATGGACTAATTTCATCGTCTATTTAACGTCGACACGCCTAAAAAGCACACCGGCAACCTGACATTCAGCGGTGATCTGAACGGCGATTCGGTACCACTCGAGTTCTCGCGGCCAGCTTTCACCAAGTCTGTCCCGTAGGCGAGAGAAACACGCTCTGGCTCGAAATCCCTGACTTTCAGGAACCTGCTCTCGAATACCCTAGCTTCTCTCGCAACTCTCGACCACTCTTGGTTTCTTCTCGCTGAAGTCCGTGACCCTGCACTCATCAAACATCGAGCAGTAACAAGCACTTCCATGAAACCCGAATCGTGTCTTATTCAACGTCTCCCACGCACCGAGTGCCAAAGATCCTTCTGCGGGCTTAGGCCAGTCGAACACCGTCCGGTCGTCTCCGCTGCGCATCAGGCTTCCGGAAATCTGCTGCGACACGAAGGATGCCGTCGGATCCAGCTTTGATACTCGCTCGTACAGCGTGCCGCCTGTATAGCTAACACCCTGGTCGTCGGTCAGATGGAACCAGCGCACCTCCGCAGGCCCCGTCCCCACGTTACTCAATTTGAACTTCAAAGAGAACTTGCCCGAGTCGCTCAGATTCGACGAATCGAGCATCAGTAGCGGCGTGGACTGTGCCTCTACCAATCTTTTGTTCTGATCTACCAGCGCGTGCATCGACTTCTCAGATTGCAACGATGTGAGCAGAGACGCTAAGGATATGCACAGCACCGCTATCGGCACAATTAGATCAAACCACGGGAACCCTGTCTTCGCGTGGTGGTGGTGCGGCGCTTCGGGAGCCTCGATCATGAGCCCTCATCTTCACAAAGCTTTTACGATTCAGCACCAGTCTAACCGACATTCACGCTCATACCCTCGCTTGCCAGCCTGCAGTGCCGGTCACGATCAGAGCCTAAGCCGTGATGGTTTCTCGACAGTAATCTTCGCCTTGCTCATTCTTGCAAACGGTGATTTCGAAAACTGCGCCGCGTCAGGCATATAGGAACGTTTTCGCAGCCTCACGCACCCTGACCTAATGCCAGCGTCGAAAGTGCAAACGTATCATGCCTTTGCACTTCAAGTGACACCAGCCTTTCATAAGAAAGGCTTGGTGTACGTTCTTGACGCTTGCTGTAGCGAACCAAGCACGCAGTTCCGCGGCACTTCACTTGCTAGGGCTTCAACACAATCTTCATAGAATCTGGCTCAGGGTTCGCCGCCAGCTCCACCGCCGCCCCACACTCCTCCAGCCCAAACCGGTGCGAGATCAGCTTCGTCAAGTCCAGCGACCCATCCCGGTACCCGTCAAACACCAGGTCGATTCCCTCCTGCTGGATCGCCACGCTTGCCGAGTACGACCCCATCAGCGTCTTCTCCTCCATGCACACCGCCGCCGGGTCAAACGCCGCCGTCCCATGCTGCGTGCTGGCGAACAGCATCACGCGCCCACCCGGCCGAATCGCCTCCATCGCCTGCGCAATCAGCGCGTCCGATCCCACCGCCACCAGCGCCACATCCGCCCCGCGACCTTCGGTCGCCGCCCGGCACGCGCCGACCACGTCCCCGCGCGCGTCGAGCGGCCGATCCAGACCGAAACAAGCCGCAACCCGGTGCCGCTCCGGGTATAGATCGCTCGTCAGCACTGTGGCCCCCGTGCGCCGTGCCAGCGCCGCCAGGATCACCCCGATGCTTCCCTGCCCGATCACCAGCACCGCGTCATCCGGCTCCAGATTAAGTAGCTTGATTGCCTTGAAGCACGTATTCACCGGCTCGATAAACGCTGCCTGCTCAAACGGAATGTCGTCCGGAATCTTCACCAGCCCCCCCTGCACGATCCAGTCCATCACCCGGATGTACTCGGCAAACCCGCCCCCGGCCGGCGCAAACCCCGCCGTCGTCCCCACCTTCTTGTACGTCTCGCACTGCGCGAACGTCTCCTTCCGACAGTAAAAACAGACCCCGCACGGGATGTGGTGGAACGCCATCACCCGCTCCCCAACCGCGAACCCCGGCACGCCTTCGCCCACCGCCGCAATCGTCCCCGCCATCTCATGCCCAAACACCCGCGGCGCCGCGTGCGATCCCGTATGAATCTTCTTCAGATCCGTTCCGCACACGCCGCACGTGTCGATCCGCACCAACACCTCGCCCGCGCCAATCTCCGGCACCGGAATCGTCTCACAGCGCACCTCGTCGATGCCGCAATACACCGCCGCCCGCATACTGACCGGAACCCTAAACTTAGCCTTCACCATTCACCCGCTCTATATCCTTCTCCACCAGAAACGCTTCCACCTTCTTTGCCAGCGCCCTGGCCGCCGCGGCGCTGTTCCTGCCCAAGTGCCCCAGCGGTCCCCAGTATTTCGGCCGCAGCGCCACGTGCGCCAAAAACGGCACCATCCGTAACTTCCCCGAGATGTCGATGAACGGATTGAGATCCGGCAACTCCGCATCCAGCCCATCCGACACCGCCTTGAAGCAGCACATCGGAATTTCCCGCATCTGCGCCAGCCGAGCCACAGCTGCCGCCTCCATCTCCACCAGCGCCGCTCCATATGTCGCGGCCAGCCGTCGCTTCTCGACCTCGTCCGCGACCCGCGCTGCAGTCGCCACGCGCAGCTTGCGCGTTCCATTCGTCAGCGCAAACCGCTCGCCGGTCTGCACATCGATCACCTCCGACGCAACGAAGCACTGTCCCGGCTCGCACTCCGCAACCAGCGCACCCGCCCAGCCCACGGACAGCACCAGGTCAAGCGACCCCAGGAACTCCGCCGCAACAAACGCCCGCCGTGCCGCCGGAGCCCCCATCCCGGCGCACACCGCGACCACCTCATCCTCACCCCCGCGCCGCTGCCAGATCGAGATTCCCGATCCCCGCGCCGCCGGCAGCCGCCGCCATTGCCGCACCAAGGGCTGCAGCTCACCCGGCAATGCCGCAATGATCCCAATCCTCACGCCTTCGCCTCAACCGGTGGCGCATACCCATGCTCCAGAAACCACTCCACCGCCCCACGCAGCGCCGAGTACACCGGCAGCACCCGGAACCCAAGCTCTCGTTCCGCCTTCGCCGAGCTCGCAAACATCTTCTTCTTGCCCATGCGCACCGCCTCAACCGTCGCCCGCGGCTCCTTGCCCCGCAGCTTGCCTGTCACCGTCTCGTCGAAGAACGCGAACGCCATCGCTACCGCATGTGGCACCTGGACGCTCGGCGAAGGCAGCCCGGTGATGGCCGAGAGCCGGTCCAGAATCTGCTTAAGCGTAAGATTCTCACCGCCCAGGATGTATCGCTCACCCGGCCGGCCGCGGTCGAGCGCGGCCACATGCATGCGCGCCACCTCCTCGACGTCCACCAGATTCAAACCCGTATCCACATAAGCCGGGAAGTTGCGGTTCAGGAAGTCAACAACGATGCGCCCTGTCGGCGTAGGCTTCGCGTCGCCTGCCCCGATCGGCGTGGTTGGATTGAGGATCATCACGTGCTGTCCGGCGCGCGCCGCCGCGATCGCCTCCTGCTCGGCAAGAAACTTTGAGCGCTTGTAATGCCCGATCATCGCCGCAATCGAGACCGGCGTCGCCTCATCGACGATCGTCCCATCGGCCAGAAAACCCATGGTTGCCACCGACGACGTGTACACCACCTTCGCCACACCCGACTCGCGCGCCAGCCGCAGCAAGGCACGCGTGCCTTCGACATTCGCCGCGTACATCTCATCCGGATCGGGGACCCACAACCGGTAATCGGCCGCCACATGCACCAGCACCTCGCACCCGCTAAGCGCAGCGCGCAGACCTTCCGGCTGCCGAAGATCCCCGGTCACAGCCTCTGCAGTCAGTCCCTGCAGTCCTGCGAACTTGCTGGTAGGCCGGGTAAGTACACGGAGCTCAGCTCCCGCTTCGGCATACGCCCGAGCTACATGCCCACCCACGAAACCCGTCGCCCCGGTCAGGAAGACCTTCATCGCGCCGCCCTACTCGTCCAGCCGCTCCGGCTCAATCTGGATGTTTTTCTCGCCCGCCGCTTTTTTCTCCTGATACTTCTTTACCCACGCATCGAAGCTCTTGCCCGCCGCCGTATCCCGTCCCGTAAAAGCTAGAGCGACCACGTCCGAGTACGCGATATTTACTTTGGCCCGATTGTTTGTCGGAATGATGCGCACAAAGGAGTCCGCAAGCGTGGCACCCTGTCGCCGGTCAAACAGGTAGCCTTCGATCCTGCCGCCCTCCCGCAGCGTCACGGTAATGTCGCCGCGATAGTCGAATGCCTTCTCAAGCGCCTCACGCACTTCGCCCTCGCTTGCCATCTCCGGGATCCAGCCTTCCAGCAGCTCGCGCTCTCGCCCCGCAATGTGATCGAGATCGTCCGCGTTATGCTCGGAGAGCTGCTGAATCTTTGCCGCTTCGAGATGCGCCTGCTCCGGTGAGATCGCCATCCTTAGTCCCCCGCCATGTTCTGCAGTGCGGAGTCCGCACGCTGTGGAGCAGGCTTGATCTCGGCAATCGACACCAGCGGCGCATGCTCGGCCGGCTTCCACTCATTCAGCAGCTTCTGTGCGCCCTCATCCGGGTAGAGCGACGGAAACATGTACCGCTTGGCCGTTTTCACAAACCCGGCAAACGAGCTGAAGTTATAGTCCACCGCCGAGGCCTCGTGCCCCGAGTGCACCATACAGTTCGCGCAGCGCGGATTGCCGCTCTTAGCCCCATAATTCTCCCAGGCGGTCGCTTCCATTAGTTCGGCGAAGGTGTCGGCGTAACCATCCTGCAGCAGGTAGCACGGCTTCTGCCATCCGAAGATCGAGAACGTCGGCATGCCCCACGGCGTGCACTCAAATTTCTGGTGACCCATAAGAAACTCTGCGAACAACGGGTGCGTGTTGAACTCCCAGCTCTTCTTACGGTTCGACAGAATGGCGCGAAACAGCTTCCGGGACTTCGCCTTACCCAGAAAGTGATCCTGGTCAGGAGCCTTGTCATACGTATAGCCGGGCGAGACCATCATGCTCTCAACCCCTGCCGCCATCAGCTCATCGAAGTGCGCACGCACACTGTTCGGGTCCGCGCCGTCAAAGAGCGTCGTGTTCGTCGTGACGCGGAAGCCGGCCTCGACCGCCGCCCGCACCCCACCCATCGCAATGTCATAGCCGCCCTCGCGGCAGACGGAAAAATCATGATGCTCGCGCTGGCCATCGACGTGAACAGAGAACGAAAGATACTTGCTTGGCTTGAAAAGATGCAGCTTTTCTCTAAGCAAAAGCGCGTTCGTGCACATGTAGACGTACTTCTTGCGCGCCACCAGCCCGGCCACAATCTCCGGCATCTGCGGATGCAGCAGCGGCTCGCCTCCCGGGATCGACACCATCGGTGTGCCGCACTCGTCGACGGCGCGGAAGCACTCCTCCGGGGTCAGCTCAGCCTTCAGGATGTGCGCCGGGTACTGAATCTTGCCGCAGCCAGCGCATGCGAGGTTACAGCGGAACAATGGCTCGAGCATCAGCACCAACGGGTAACGCTTGCGTCCGGCGAGCTTCTGCTTCAACACATACGTTGCCACCGTCCAGGCTTGTGAGACGGGAACTGCCATTGTGATCTCTCCTTGAAGCTCCTACAACAGATGCTCGTCGCGCCCTCGCGGCTTCAAGGGCAATAGCTGCTTTACGCCGCCGCCTCTTCCCGCTCCATCGCGCGCCGATACGTCGTCAAGGCAAGCAAGGAAAAGTAGTGGCGATACAAGTGGTACGCCAGATAAAACACTCTTGGAAAACCCGTGCCCGTGTATACAGATTCGCCGCGCTCGGCGGCCTCATCCCACGTTCCGTCCGGACGCTGCCGGTCGATCAGCCAGCGCACGCCCTTGGCCACCGAATCGCTCCGGGTGTCGCCCGCGGCAAGCAAGCCAAGCACCGCCCAGGCCGTCTGCGAAGGAGTGCTCGGCCCGATGCCGCGCGTCCCTGGATCGTCGTAGCTCCCGCACGTCTCGCCCCACCCGCCGTCACCGTTCTGCACCATGCGGATCCACTCCGCCGCCTGCTGAATGGCTGGCTCATGGTTCCAGTACCCCATCGCTTCCAGGCCGCGCAACACCAGAAACGTGCCATATAAATAGTTAACGCCCCAGCGCCCGAACCAGCTTCCGTCCGGCTCCTGCTCCTTCAACACGAACTGGATCGCCCGCTCCACGCGCGGATCACGCCGAGTATAACCATACGCGGCCAGCATCTCGAGGATGCGCCCGGTAATGTCTACCGTCGGCGGGTCGAGCATCGCGTTATGGTCCGCGAAGGGAATATATTGGAAGATGGTCTTGGTATTGTCCTTGTCGAAGGCCGCCCAGCCGCCGTTCTTGCACTGCATCGCGAACACCCAGGCGATGGCCCGCTGCTCAACCTCATGCTGGTAGCGCTCGCGAGGACTCTGGGCAGCCCGTAACGCGAGAAGAACCTCACCTGTATCATCGACATCCGGGTAAAACTCATTGTTGAACTCGAAGTACCAGCCGCCTGGCTCGACGTTCCGAACCTTCTCCGCCCAGTCGCCTTTGTGCCGAACCTCTTTCGACAGCAGCCACTCCGCCGCACGAATCATACGCGGATCGTTCTTGGCTACGCCCGCATCGCCCAACGTCGAAAGGACCTGCGCCGTATCCCATACCGGCGAGAAACACGGCTGCATGCGGAACGTCGGTGTCGAGTCGTCCGGTGTGCCGTCCGGGCAGTCGATGCCCAGTTTCTCAAACTCGTCCATCGCCCGGATCACCTGCGGGTCGTCGGCCGAATACCCCAGATACCGTAAAGCCACAATCGCGTTGAGCATCGCGGGATAGATCGCGCCCAGGCCATCGGTCCGTTCAAATCGCTCCAGCATCCATCGCTCAGCCTTCTTGAGCGCCCGTTTCCGCAACGGACGGATGTGTACCCGCTCTGCCCAGTGCGCCACACGGTCCGTAAACAGAAAGAAGTTTCTCCAGGAGATGATGCGTCTCCGGTCCCAGCGCAGGTGCAGGTTGGCGTTCGCGCGGCCGCCTACGAAAAGTTCGTCGATCCCCTGCTCAGCCGAAATCTTCTTGAACGGCTTTTTCGCGTAAATGATCGACAACGGTACCAGAATGCCGCGCGACCAGGAACTGATCTCGTAAATGTTGAAATAAAACCAGTTCGGAAAGAGAACAATCTCGGGCGGTACCGCAGGCACGGCGTCATAGTCGTACTGGCCTAGCGCGCACAGGTAGATCTTGGTGAACGTATTGCACTCCACCACCCCGCCCAGCCGTAACACTGACTCCCGCGCCCTCACCATGACAGGTTCATCGGCAGAGTAGCCCATTAACTTGAGGGCTAAATACGCTTTTACCCCGTAGCTGACATTCGAGGGCCCACCAGGGTAGTTGCTCCAACCCCCATCCTCATTCTGCTGACGCAGGATCTCGTTGACCGCGCGCTCCATCTTTCCGCGGTCTCCGGTCCCAAGCAGCGTGTGCATGAAGATGTAGTCGCTCTCAAGCATCGAGTCGGCTTCGAGTTCTCCGCACCAGTAGCCGTCCGGGTGCTGCCCCGCCAGCAGCCACTCGGTAGCGCGTCCAATCCCGTCCGACACCCGGTCGAGCCCCAGGTCGAGACGCCCAAAACGAGGCTGCGCGCGAAAACCACCGCTTTGCGGATTAGAGGAACTTCCTGCACTCATCAACGGCAAACTCTCTTAGATAGACGCGACGGCGTCCGATGAAACATTGGGTTGGTCAGCCTTCTTCGGCGCCGAAGCGATCGCCTGAACGATCTCCGGCGGAAGAGGAAAGCGTACATTTTCCGGCATTACCTCAACCTCATCCACGTCCCCGTAGCCTCTTGACTGTAGATATTCGACGACGTCCTTCACCAGAACTTCAGGAGCCGACGCGCCGGCCGTGACCGCAACGGTGTTTACGCCGTCCAGCCACTCCGGCTGGATCGCGTCCGCCCTGTCGATCAGATAAGAATTGGTATCGAGATTCTTTGAAACTTCAACGAGGCGATTGGAGTTCGAGCTATTGCGTGAGCCCACGACAAGAACCAGATCGGCCCCATGCGCTACGTTCTTGACCGCAACCTGCCGGTTCTCGGTCGCGTAGCAGATGTCCTGTGCCTTTGGCCCAATGATGTTCGGAAACTTTCGCTTGAGCGCGTCGATCATGGATCGCGCTTCATCCAGCGACAACGTCGTCTGCGTCAGGTATGCGAGCTTATCCGGGTCCGGAACTACCAGAGCATCAACCTCCTCCGGCGTTGACACCACCTGCGTCACCTCCGGAGCCTCGCCCTGCGTGCCTTCAACCTCTTCATGGTCCCGATGCCCGACCAGCACCAGTGAGTAGCCCTGCTTGGCAAACTTAATCGCTTCCACATGCACCTTCGTCACTAGCGGGCAGGTCGCGTCCACTACCTTCAGCCCACGCTCTCGGGCGCGCTGCCGCACCGCGGGCGAAACGCCATGGGCCGAATAAATAACCCGCGCACCCTCTGGAACCTCATCAAGCTCGTTGACGAAGATCGCGCCTTTTTTTGCCAAGTCGTTGACAACATAGCTGTTATGCACGATCTCTTTGCGCACATAAATGGGAGCGCCAAACGTCTCAAGCGCAATCTGCACGATGTCGATCGCTCGGACTACGCCTGCGCAGAAGCCTCTCGGCTTCAACAGCAGCACGCGTTTCACGGGCGTCGCATCCTGCGAAGTCTCTTGGAAGATAGGTTCAGCCGTCAAAGCAGTCACTCGTGCAGTATACCGCTTTCACACGGAAGAAACACTAGAAGTGCACCCTGAGAGGTGCTGGCGGCGGCTCTACTCGCCGCCGACTTTCTTGCAAACTACAGCTTTTGCCCCACGCATCCAGGATGACCGCAATCGCACTCAAGCGTGGTCAGATCCTTCGAGTCTTCACAGAAGGGTGAACAGTAGTCCGATCCGTCGCGCGCCATGCAGCGGCATGAGCTGTGCGCACACTTCTTTGCTTCATTTGCCATACATTCCTCCACGTCGATCGCAGTACGTCCAATGCGATGCCTCCCACCAGATGAGGGATGCTCACCGGCTGGCCGCGAGCAGGTTCTCCGCATGGCGTAAGCTCGTCTCCGTCAAGGTCGCCCCGCTCAGCATGCGCGCGATTTCCCGCACCCGCTCTACGTCCTCCATGCTTCGGATGTTGGTCTGCGTCCGCCCCCGGGTCTCCGTTTTCTCGATAACAAAGTGATGATCCGCAAACGCTGCGATCTGCGGCAAGTGCGTGATGCACACAACCTGCTGCGTGCGTGAGAGCGCCTTCAGCTTCTGCCCGACTGCCTCCGCCGCGCGGCCGCCAATGCCGATATCGATCTCGTCAAACACCAGTGTCCGCGGCATCGCCAGCCTGCGGCCCTTCCCAGAAGCCGGCCCGCCGCGCGATGCCACCGCCTCCTCCACCGTCACCTTCAGCGCTAGCATCACCCGCGACATCTCGCCGCCCGACGCAATCTCCGTCAGCGGCTTCAGCGGTTCGCCCGCATTGGTTGCGATCACGGCCTCCACCTGATCCCAGCCCCCGGCCGTCCAGCGCGCCCGCTCCTGCCCCGGCTCCACCTTGACCGCGAAGCGCACCTTCATTGCCAGCTCGTTGATCTGCCGCTCCGCCGCCTTGGCCAGCCGCTCCGCCGCAGCCTGGCGCTGGGCCGTCACCTGGGCAGCCGCCGCGCCGTACGCCGCCGCCTGCCGCGCCTCCACCTCCCGCAGCTCCGCAAGCAACTCATCGCGATTTTCTACCTCCGCGAGCTGCCTCGCGGACTCCTCCCCAAACGCCACCACCTCGCTCAGCGTCCCGCCATACTTCCGCTTCAGACGGTCGAGCGCCGCCAGCCGATCCTCGATCTCCGCCAGCCGCTCCGGCCCGGCCTCCACGTCCTCGGCAAAGTTCCGCACCGCCTCGTTCACATCCTCGACCGTCGCTTTGGCTGCCTTCAGCTGCTCCACCGCCTCCCGGAAACGATCGTCGTACCGCGCCAGCTCCTCCACCAGCTTCAACGCCTGGCCGAGCGTCGTCTCCGCACTATGCTCCGCCTCGTACAGAAGCTCATGTGCGCCCATCGCCGCAGCCTGCAGCTTTTCAGCATTGGCAAGTACCCGCCGCTCGGCCTCAAGCCGCGCGTCCTCGTCCTCGCCCGCAATCTCTGCCTGCCGAATCTCCTTGCTTTGGAACCGCCACAGGTCGGCCATTCGCAGACGATCCTGCTCATCCGTCATCAAGTCTCGCAGCTTGAGTTCCGTCGCCCGCCACGCCGCATACGCTGCCCGCACTCCGTCCAGGTCCACCGCCCCAAACCGGTCCAGCAACAGCCGCTGCTGCGCCTCATCGAATGATCCCAGCGTCTCGCCCTGCGCATGCACCAGCGCCAGCTCAGGAGCCACCTGCCGAAGCACGCCTACCGTCGCCGGCTGACTATTAATAAAGACCCGCCCCTTGCCGTTGGCCACAATCTCCCGCCGAAGCAAAATTCCCTCGGCATCCGGGTCCGGGTCGATGCCGTTCTCTTCCAGCACCGCCAGCGCGCCCGGCGTTGCCTCAAATACGCAGCTCACGACCGCCTTCTCCGCCCCATGCCGGATGAAGTCCGCCGAAGCCTTGCCGCCCAAGAGCAGCGCCAGCGCGTCGATCAGGATCGACTTGCCCGCCCCCGTCTCCCCGGTAAGCAGGTTCAGCCCCAGCCCAAACTGCGCCACCGCCCGATCGATGACCGCATAGTTCTCCGCCCGCAACTCCAGCAGCATCTGCGCTTCGCCTCACCTTCGCTCAGGCAAAGGTAGCACGATCGTTGTTGACCCAACTTCTACGACTAAGCAGTGCTATGCTCGCGACCATGCCTACGACCGCAGAAGGCTTCTACGCACGCCTGAAATCACGTAAGGCCATCCGTGGTTTAGTGGGTCTCCCAGAAGATGCTGACTTTGACTGCAAAGAATGGTTTCCTCGACCCGATGCGATGAGAGGATCGATTGCTAAAGCAGCTTGCGGCTTCACAAATGCTACAGGTGGCGTGATCGTAGTGGGGGTGAGAGCTTCTGGACGCGGTGCAGATACACCTGACGTCGTACAGAGCGTCAGCCCTGTAGCAGACCGCAAAGTCGTGGCTGCGGAAGCTCTGGATATCATCCTAAAGTTTGTTGAACCGGGGATCGAGGGCGTGAAAGTCAAGACGATACCGGACATGGGGGAGAGTCCGAGTGGCTTTGTTGTAATCTTCATACCGCCTTCGGAAGGCGCCGTGAGGAGGTCCAAAGTTGATTGGCGCTTCTATGTCCGGATCGCATCGGGCACACTGCCCATGGAGTACTTCCAGATTGAAGAACGCTTCGGTAGACGGCCCCTGCCTAGGCTACATCTTCACATAGAGCCAGAACAGATAGGGGAGGGTTCGGGATCCGTCCCTGAACGACTTCTCCTTTTCGGACTCCATAATAGTGGCCGAGGTATTGCCAAGTTTCCCGGGATACGTTTTGCGCGGGCCAGAAACATATATGTGGACCGCTTTGGGATCGACGGAAATGGTGCGATTGGCTTACCTACACGGGCATCTGAACAAGATCGGATTGTGTTCCGCGGTGGAGTAGATGACGTGATCTATCCCGGAGAAACAAGGCTAATCGGAAAGCTAAAGCAGATTGCAATAAAAAAAAAGATGAGAGAGTACTTCAGCAACCTGGTCCCTATCTCGGGTTCGTTAATGCTGAGAGAGTGTGGCTATGTGAATCTCTCGATCTCGAATATGAGATTTCTGCCGAGAGTCTCGAAACGGTATCTCGGGTTCACCAGCTCACGTCGGATCAACTTGTCGTCTCATTCCGCCACTCGCACCGCTAAGAACCAACCTAGCGGTAACCGCCCCCGCATAGCCCCAGCGCGCCTGCCAAGCATCCCACTTCCCGAGGAGCACCCCATGAAAGTTCTCGTCATCGGAGCCGGCGGCAAGACCGGAAAACTCGTCGTCGAACGCGCACTCGCCGCCGGCCACCAGGTCACCGCCCTCGTCCATGCGGATGAGGAGCATAAAGACAAAAAGCACTTCCCAGACACCGTCGATGTCATCCACGGTGACGCTCGCAACCCGTCTCGCCTCGATCAGGTGATGACCGGCCAGCACGCGGTCATCGATGCCATCGGCGGCGCAACCCCCTTCGTCAAGACCGATCTCGAAGCTAGCTCCGCCAAAGTCATCGTCGAGGTGATGAAGCGCAATCAGGTCAAGCGCCTGATCGTCATCTCCGTGCTCGGCGTCGGCGATAGCCGGGACCAGGCACCCGGCATGTATGAGCACCTTCTCATGCCGATTTACCTGCGCGGAGCCCTCCCCGACAAGGCCAACATGGAAGCCACCGTCCAGCACAGCGGCCTGGACTTCGTCATCGTCCGCCCACCCGTCCTCTCCGACTCCGAGCCCACCGGCGACGTATACATCGTTCCTCCCGGCAAGATCGCTCACAAGATCACCCGCGCCGACCTCGCCCAGTTCCTCGTCGACCAGCTCACCTCCGACACCTACCTCGGCCAAGAAATCACCCTTGCCAACAGCTGAGGCCCACCCCCCAAGCCCGGGTGCCCCATCTCAGACAGTTTGATCGTCTGAGGTGGGAGGTAAGACAACTCCGTCATCCTCCCTCGTATAATCACCGAGACGGAGCCCTCCAACCCACCCAATGACCGCTGCACTCTTCCTCCTGCTCCAGGCCGACCCGGACGCCACGCCCGCGGCCCTACCCGCCGCAGCCCACGGCTCGGCCATCGCCGAGATCCTCCACAACTCCGGCCCCGTCGCCTTCGCGGTCCTGCTCCTGCTTGCCGCCATGAGCCTCTTCTCCTGGACGGTCATCCTCACCAAGTTCCGCGCCTTCGCCTCCGCACGCGCGCAGTCTGCCCGCTTTCTCCGCGCCTTCCGCAAGTCCGGCCGCCTGAGCGAAATCGCCGCCGCCGCCGACCAGTTCCGCCCCTCGCCTCTGGTCGCCGTCTTCACCGAGATCAACGACGAGTACTACCGCCAGACCAACGGCCGCGGCCTTCCGCGCAATCCCGTCGGACTCGAGCGCGCCGCCGCCACCGCCGCCAGCGAGGCCCTCACTCTGATGGAATCCAGCATCACCTGGCTCGCCACCATCGCCAATACCGCCCCTTTCATCGGGCTCTTCGGCACCGTCTGGGGCATCATCGACGCGTTCCACGGCCTCGGGACAGCCGGAGCGGCCACGCTCCGCGCCGTCGCCCCCGGAATCTCCGAGGCCCTCATCACCACCGCCGCCGGCATCCTCGTCGCCATCCCCGCCGTCGTCGGCTACAACCAGCTCACCAGCCAGCTGCGCGACTTCGCCGCCCGCATGGACGATTTCGGCCGTGAGCTCCTCAACGCGATCGAGAACGCCGCCGCCTACGTCCCACCTACTCCGGCCACTCCTCCGTCCGAGCTCTCCGGCACCCGAAGGGTTTTCTAGCCATGGCCTTTTCCGCGCAAACCTCAAGCGGCAAGCGCTACACCCAGACTGCCCTGGCCGACATCAACATCACCCCGCTGGTCGACGTCGTGCTCGTCCTCCTACTTATTTTTATGCTCACCGCGCCCGTCCTCCAGTCCGGCATCGACGTCGCCATCCCCCGCACGCGCTCCACCGCCGCTCTCACCCAGGAGCGCATGGTCGTCACCATCGACAAGGACCAGAACGTCTACCTCCAGGCCAACGGCGCTGACAAGGCCATTAACGTCAACGACCTGCCCGCCCTGCTCCTGTCCCATCAAGGCGCCGACGCCCAGAAAACCGTCTACGTCCGCGCCGACGAACGCGTCCCCTTCGGCGCCTTCGCCACCGTCATGGACTCTATCAAGCGCGCCGGCATCACCAACATCTCCATCGTCACCCAGCCCTACGAAAAATAGTCTGACTCAACTCTCTCCGTGCCCCATTCATCGCAGCCTCACCGCGATGAGTGGGAAACCACAAACGCAAAACCCACCCCAACCGTCATCTGGACGAAAGTCCAAAATCCCCGTATTTGCCTTTCCGGACCACCACAAACTCTCTCCGTGCCTCATTCATCGCAGCCCTACCGCGATGAGTGGGTGACCACGACCCTCAACCCACCCCCACCGTCAACGACTCGTAAATCCCATGCCCACCGAAACCCTCCCAACCCGAACAACCCAACCCGAAACCACCCTCACCCGCGGCTTCTACGCCGCTCTCGCCCTTCACCTCCTCGTCTTCTCCGCCCTCGGCCTCGCCGCCTTCCTCAACCACCACAACACCCATTGGGGCGACGCTAACCCCAACCCCGGCTCCATCCAGGCCAGCATGGTCAACGCCCTGCCCCTGCCTCCGCGCCAGCGTTTCAAAGACGACAGCGTCCTCGCCTCCGACAAGCCCAGCGTCGCCCCGACTCCACCCCCGCCCACGCCGCAACCCAAGGCCAAGGCCGCCCCAGCACCACCACCCAAGGCCGCACCTCCCCCCAGGCCCAACGAAGTCCTCATCCTCAACAAGGCCCAACCTAAAACCACCGCCAAACCCGCCGACCGCCCCCAGCCCGCAGCCCCAAAACGTGTCGCACCCCCGCCTCCACCCACCCCCAAAGCGACCACCGGCGAGACGGCCGGCATCCAGATCCCGCAATCGATCACCCAGCTCAAAAACGGCACCGCCAGCATCACGGTCGAAGAACGAGCCTTCGGCGACCGCTACGCCTACTACATCCGCCTCATCAGCCAGAAGGTCAACGAAGCCTGGAACCGCCAGGAAGTCGACGCCTCCTCCACCGGCAAGCGCACCACCGTCACCTTCCAGATCGATCGCGACGGCACCCCCGTCGACCCCCATCTCACCACCCGCAGCGGCTCCAGTTCCCTCGACACCTCCGCCCTCCGCGCCATCCAGCGCATCGACACCTTCGGTCCCCTCCCGGCCGGCGACCACATCACCATCGCCTTCTCCTTCGACTTCCGCGCCCCCTAAGGCACGCCGAGCAGACTCTATCGTTGTCATTCCCGAAGGGAAATCTGCTTCTGCTGTCATTCCCAAAGGGAATCTGCGTCTGTTGTCATTCCCAAAGGGAATCTGCGTCTTGTTGTCATTCCCGAAGGGAATCTGCGTATGCACTTGTCCTTGGACAGTCCCGCCCTTTCCCAGCGCCACTCGACTCTCACTGTCAAGCCCCAAAGCCTCCACCAAACACCATAAGCCGTTCTCTTCAAAGAACTTACGCCCACAAAAAACTTGGCATACCTCCCCACCCATCCTGCTATCCTGGAAAGAACCTCAAGAAAAACAAGCTGCTCTCAACAACCGGACTCCCGTGCAACACTAAGTCCTTGGTTTAGAATACTTTGGAATAAGTTCAATGGAATCAATATTTTAGCCTACCCCTAAAACGGCATCTCTCTGATTCCATTCCACTTAAGCCTGACACCCCCCGGGGGGTACCCCCCCCACAAACAAGCCAGCTCCCGCAGCAGCACCCGCGAACCCCCGCAGATACCGCCCCCAAATCCCACAGCCGACTCCTCCGCCCGTCCGTCTACCATAGGAGGGGACCATGCCTTCCATGCCACACACTCGCCTTCTCCGGACGCTCCTGCCCGGTCTGCTCGTCTTACTCGCTTTCACCCACCTCGCCGCGCAGGACACCATTCCGCTCGAGCTTTCCGGCCGGGCCACCAACGGCACCCGGATCGCCGTAGCAAACTTCAAACCCGGCACCGCACCCGCCAGCCTCCGCGACACCTTCGACTCCACCCTCTTCAGCGACCTCACCAACGCCGGCATCTTCGACCTGGTCTCTAAATCGCTTGCCCCCCAGGTCACCCCAGGCTCTCCCGCTCAAATCAACCTGCCCGAGTGGTCCGCCGCCCCTTCGCTCGCATCCATGGTCGCCTTCGGCTCACTCGGCGTCTCCGGCTCCCAGCTCGCCGTCACGGGCTACCTGTTCGACGTCAAAAACACCCAGTTCCCCCAGGTCCTGGCCAAGCAGTACAGCGAAGATGCCTCCCCCGAATCCGCCCGCCAGGTCGCCCACCGCTTCGCCGACGAGATCATCTTCCGCCTCGGAGGCACGCCCGGCATCGCCGAAACCAAGATCTACTACGTCCACGGCGGCGGCGGAACCAAAGAGATCTGGGCCATGGACTACGACGGGGCCAACCAGCACCAAATCACCCACCTCGACACCATCTCGCTCTCCCCGCGCGTCTCGCCGGATAACTCCCGCATTGCCTTCACCTCGCTCGGCCCCAATGGCTTCAAAGTTCGCATGTTTTCGCTTCTGCTCGGCCGCATGGTCAACTTTCCCGAGGGAACCGGCACCAACGAATCCGCCGCCTGGACCCCGAACGGCCGCCAGATCGCCTTCTCCGCCGCCCCCAACGGCGACTCCGACATCTTCATCGCCGACACCTCCGGCTCCGCCGCCCACCGCGTCACCAGCTTCAAGGGCCCGGACATGTCGCCCGTCTTTAATCCGCGCACCGGCTCGCAGATTGCCTGGATCAGCGGCCGCACCGGTCTGCCGCAGCTCTACATCATGGAGGCCGACGGCTCGAACGTGCAGCGGCTCACGGACAGCGGCTACGCCACATCGCCCTCCTGGTCGCCAAATGGCCAGTTCCTCGCCTTCGCCTGGAACCGCAAGTACGGCCCCGGAGCTCCCGGCGGCCAGGATATCTACGTCATGGAAATCGCCAGCAAGCGCTGGATCCAACTCACCCATGACACCGGCCCTTGCGACTTCCCGTCCTGGTCCCCCGACGGCCGTCACATCGTCTTCGCCAGCTCCCCCGACGGACGCTTCGGTGACATGAAAATCTTCACCATGCTCGCCGACGGCACCGAGCGCAAGGCACTCACGGGCAACGCATCGGACATGCCAAACTGGAGCTGGAAGTAACCTCCGGCAGCCACGCCTCGGGCCCCATTCGTCGCAGCTTCATGGCGATGGTGGGAGGCCGCAACCTCTGATCCGAAGCCATTGCCATAAACTATTCTAGAAACGAAAGAGCCGACGAGTGACCATGAACCCGAGCAAACCGATCCAGGAGCTGAAGACTTTGCACACACCTCGCAGCACCGCCCGCGCTCTCCTGCTCGCCTTCGCCGGACTCTCGCTCGCCTTCACGCTTGGCTGCCACAAGAAGACCAGCGGCGTCAACCCTTCCAGCCTCGGGCCTACCGACACCACGTCGCCCGCGCCGACCGCCTCGCTCACCGCCGACCCCGTCGCGATCGACCTTGGCCAGGCGGTCGTCCTCAACTGGCGCACCACCAACACCACCGTGGTCACCATCGACGGCATCGGCCAAGTCAACGCCAATGGAACCCAGACCGTGTCTCCCTCGAACTCGACCAACTTCCACCTCGTCGCCAAAGGCGATGGAGGCACGGTCGAGGCCAACGTCCGGGTGACTGTCCGTGTCGCTGAACACGCGCCGGTGAACACGGGAACGGTGATGTCGTCGGGCGACAAGAGCCTCGTCGGCGATCAGGCTTTCAAAGCTGCCGTCCAGGACGTCTTCTTCGACTATGACAGCTATGACCTGCGACCCGACGGCCAGCAATCTGTCGTTCAGGCCGCTGCCTTCCTCGTACAGCACCCCAACGTGCGCGTATTAATCGGCGGCTACTCCGATGAGCGTGGCTCCGCCGAGTACAACCTGGCGCTCGGCGAAAATCGCGCCAACGCTGCAAAGTCCGGCCTCACCAACGCCGGAGTCGCTCCCGCCCGCATCCGCGTCATCAGCTACGGCAAGGAGAAGCAGTTCTGCACCGAAGCCAATGAGACCTGTTACCAGGAAAATCGGCGGGCTCAATTCACCATCGACAAGTAACCGCCAGCGGAGAGCATCCTGGGCGGCCTGCATTTCAGGCCGCCCATTTCCGTAACCGCCTTCTGGAAACCTGAGGCTCCATGCACATGACTCGTTTCTCTCGTTTCGCCCTCGCTTTCGTCTTCACCGCATCGTGCGCGAACCCAGCCCTCGCCGGGGTGAACAAGGACATGGTCCAGCTGCAGACCCAGATCCAGCAGCTCCAGGACGCCGTCGCGCGCCTGCAGCAGTCCAACGACGAACGCATGGGCGTCCTCAAGGACCTGGTCCAGCAAAGCGCTGACTCCGTCAATCGCATGTCTCTCACGGTCGACACCCTGGGCAAGCAGCTCGCCGCCCAGCAGGCTGCCTCGGGCGCCAAGGTCGACCAGGTCTCCGGCCAGGTCCAGGCGCTCAACGATTCGCTCGACGAGATCAAGGCCCGTATGAATCGACTCGAGAAGACTCTCAACGACGTCCAGGGTCTGCAGCAGAACATAAACGCCAGCCTCCAGAACCTGCCCCAGCCGGGAGGCCAGTCTGGCGGAGCTTCTGTCCCGGCCGCTCTTTCTCCGTCGTCGCCCGCACCCTCAACCGCCCTCGGCTCCGTGCCCGCCCTTCCCGCAACCGGCAGCTCACGGAAGCCCTCGGCAGCGGTCCCTGCAGCCCCACCTGCAGCCTCGGTCGACGAGCTCTACAAAGCTGCCTACAGCGACTTCATGGCCGCTAAGTACCCCGTCGCCTCCTCCGAGTTCACCGACGTGACCCGCGCTTACCCCGACAACGCGCTCGCCGGAAACTCGTTCTACTATCTCGGCGAGATCGAGTATCGCGCCGCCAAATACGCCGCCGCCGCCAAGGACTACGACAAGGTTCTCGAACAATATCCGGACAACAATAAAATTCCTGCGGCGCACCTTCATAAGGGCGAAGCCCTCCTGCAACTCAAGCAAAACGACGCCGGCGTCCGCGAACTTCGTGCCCTGATCCAGCGCTTCCCTAATTCTCCCGAGGCCATGTCCGCCCGCAGCAAACTCAATGCCCTCGGCATACCAATTCGCCCGAGAACCAACCCGTAGCTCAGTCGCACGTGTACGCCTACCAGATCGTCAATTCGGCGAAATAAGCATCCTCGCATTTGTTTCCTATCTGGGCACCAAAACCTTGTGCCCCATTCATCGCAGCGCTTCACCGCGATGAGTGGGAAAGCACTCCGTTGATGAGCGGTCTTCTCAGTTCCGCAGACTTGCCAATCCGACCTCCACCTCCTGCCGCTCGGTCGCCGTCAACGGCAGCAACGGCAGCCGCGGCCTTCCCCCGAAGTATCCGTTGAAGTCACAGCCATACTTCAGCGCCGCTATCCCTCGCCGGCCTTCCACCCGTTCGCCAGGTTCCCGTACCCGCTCCTGCTTCTCCGCCGCCAGCGCCAGATCACCATCTTTGAAGGCCTGCCACACCTCACAGCAGCCCTGCGGCGCACATGCTCCCAGGCGCGGAACACCGCCTACGGCACCCGCCTGCCATGCTTCCAGCATGCGCGCCGTCGCTCCCGCAAGCACCTGGAAACCGACTCGCTTGGTACGTGTCTTCAGCACCGGAACGCTTGGCACAACCGTAACGCTCAAACCCGCTCCCAGACTTTCCGCCGCTACGAAGCTTCCGTCGACTCTCGCCTTCCTCTGCATGCGCCGGGTCACCGCCGCAAAGACCGGGGTCACCGTCACCTCTCGCGTCACCTGCGCCGTCCGGGCTCGCACTTCCTCGATCCGGGCAGGGCTCGCCTCCGCGTCGATCCAGGCCAGAATATTCGGATGTTGCGCAAGTTCACCGATAACCCCGAGATCGATTGCACTCTCCCGTTCACTGGCCACAACCACCGGCAGCTCTGATCGGTCGGCAATGACTCGGAAATAGGTGAGCAGCTCAGTTCGCATCGCGGTATCCCCGGCAAACTCCGGAGCCACCACGGCTACCGCATCATATCCAGCCTCTGCCGCCGTCTCCGCAAAATGCAGCGTACCAGCGACACCCGGCCGTCCTACCGAAGCGATCATAACCTTACAATCGGCAGCAGACTCCATTCCCTTTAGTAGAATTTGTCGTAATTCTTCGTCGCCAAGGCTATTCCCTTCGCCCGCAGCGCTCCCCACCAGCATCCCCGCTGCCGGCGTGCGTGAGTACCGGTCGACGTTCGCTTTGAGCTTCGGCAGGTTCAATCGCCCATCGGGGTGAAACGGCGTGGTCAACGGCAGAAAAATTCCTTCAAGCAACATCCCATCATTCTAGAAGCCGCTCGGCCGCCGTACCTCAACTCCAACTACCGGGGGATACCAGAACCCTCAGCGTATGCCGTATAAACAAGGCATGATCGACGCTTCTCAGGGCAAGAGCGCCGCAGACCTGACGCGCGAAGCCGTCTCCTTTGCCGGGCACACCCTCATCGCCGTCCTCATCCTGTTTGCGATCGTGCTCGTGTTTTCGCTCGCGCACACCGACGCCGACGCGATCGACCCCAAGCTTCTCGCAACCGGCCTCGCCTTCGTTGTTCCACTAATCGGCGGCTTGCTCATCGCGAAGGCGCGTCAAGACCAGACCGCTGGCCATATATGGATCTCCGGCCTACTCACCTTTTCGGTGGTCTGTGTCTGGGTCCTCGATCTGCCTACAGGGAGCGGCCTCTGCGAGAAGTGCGGGGCCGTCGAAAAACTCACCCGCACCTTCTTCGACATCAGCCACGGCTCTGGACTGATGGGCGGCGACGGCCTGCTCATCGGCACATGGCTGCCCCTTTCCATGATCGGCTACGCTCTCGGCTCACAGTACGGTCTAAAAGATTAGGCCGCGCCTGCGCCCGCGTTAGATCGCCAGAGCCTCCCGCCTCATATGCAGCGTCTGCAGCGCAACCACGCTCAGCACACCCTCCCGCAGCGAAGAAATGCCTTCCGCCGCCATGCGCGCCGCGGCTAGGGTGGTAATCGTCGGAATGCGCGCCAGCACCGCCGCTCGCCGAATTGCTTTCTCATCGAAGAACGTGTCCTGCCCGCGCGGCGTATTGATGATTAGCTGGATGCGGTCGCCCTTGATCAGGTCCACCACGTTCGGACGCCCTTCCTTCACCTTGTAGACCCGCTCCGGCTGAAGCCCCGCCTCCTCCAGCACCATCGCCGTCCCGTGCGTCGCTACCAGGTGGAAGCCCATCTCGACAAAGCGCCGTGCCAGCTCGACCGCACCCTCCTTGTCATGATCGTTGACCGAAAGGAAGATCGTTCCCTGCATCGGCAGAACCTGACCAGCGGCGATTTGCGCCTTGGCAAATGCCTCACCGAACGTGTCGGCGACGCCCATGACCTCGCCGGTGGACTTCATCTCGGGCCCCAGCACCGTGTCCACGCCAGGGAACTTGCCCCACGGAAACACCGGCGACTTCACGAAGAAATGTGAGCCCGTGTCGAGATCGCGCCCACTGGCCACGTATTCCGGCAGCAGTTCCCTCAACGTGCGCCCAACCATGAGCCGCGACGCGATCTTCGCCAGCGGAACGCCCGTCGCCTTCGACACGTACGGCACCGTGCGCGAAGCCCGCGGGTTCACCTCGATGACAAATACCTTCCCGCGCTGAATCGCGAACTGGATGTTCACAAGGCCAATCACGTCCAGCGCCTTGGCCAAAGCCCGCGTGTAGGTTCGGATCGTCGCCTTCACCTCGTCCGTCAGGTCGACCGACGGCAGCACGCAGGACGAATCGCCCGAGTGGATGCCGGCCTCCTCGATGTGCTGCATGATGCCCGCAATCACGACGTCCTTTCCGTCGCAGAGCGCATCCACATCGCACTCGGTCGCGTCTTCGAGAAAATGGTCGATGAGCACCGGCCGCTCCTGCGAGTACTCGATCGCCGTGCTCATGTAACGCAGCACCGCCTCGTCGTCGTACGCAATCACCATCGCGCGCCCGCCCAGCACATAGCTCGGCCGCACCAGCACCGGATAACCGACCTGATTCGCTCCTGCTACCGCCTGTTCAACGCTGGTCGCCAGCACACCCGCCGGCTGCGGGATACCGAGTTCGGTGATCAGCCTGCCGAAACGCTTGCGGTCTTCCGCAAGGTCGATCGACTCGGGCGACGTGCCGATGATGGGCACGCCGGCCTTCTTCAGCGGCAGTGAAAGATTCAGCGGCGTCTGCCCGCCAAACTGAACAATCATGCCAAGGTCCGCTCCCTCTGAAACTTCATGCTCATACACGCCCAGCACATCCTCAAGCGTCAGCGGCTCAAAGTACAGCCGGTCGCTCGTGTCGTAGTCGGTCGAGACCGTCTCCGGATTGCAGTTCACCATGATGGTCTCGTATCCGTCCTCGCGCAGCGCAAAGGCAGCATGGCAGCAGCAGTAGTCAAATTCGATGCCCTGCCCAATACGGTTCGGCCCGGAGCCGAGAATGATGATCTTGCGTCTCTCCGTCGGCGGTGCCTCGTCCTCCTCGTCGTAGCAGCTGTATAGGTACGGCGTGAAGCTCTCGAACTCTCCCGCGCACGTATCCACCATCTTGTACACCGGCATCACGCCGAGCTTCTTGCGCAGTGCCCGCACGGCCGCCGTGCCTTCCGCCCCACTCAGACCCCAACCCGCCGCCAGCCGCTCGTCCGAGATCCCCATCCGCTTCGCCTTCCGCAAATCCTCCTTCGTTACCTTCTCTATCGGCACTTCCGCGGAAAACTTTATCTCGTCCGTAATCTGCTTCATCTGGTTCAGGAACCATGGGTCCATCCCAGTCCTGTGCGCCACCTCGCGCACCGTCATGCCCCGCTCAAACGCGTAGCGGACGTAGCTCAGGCGCTCTGGATGCGGGGTCACCAGACGCTGTGTCAGGCGGCGCGGCTCAATATCATCCGCCGTCGCCTTCTTGCCCGTCTCGAGCGACCGCACCGCCTTCATCATCGCTTCCTTGAAGGTCCGGCCGATCGCCATCACCTCGCCCACCGACTTCATCTGCGGACCCAGGTTTTCGTCCGCCCCAGGGAACTTCTCGAACTGCCACTTCGGAATCTTCACCACCACATAGTCGATCGTCGGCTCAAAGCATGCCGGCGTGGCCTTGGTGATGTCATTCTGCAGTTCGTCGAGCGTGTAGCCCACCGCCAGCCGAGCCGCAATCTTGGCGATCGGAAACCCCGTGGCCTTGCTCGCCAGCGCCGACGAGCGCGACACCCGCGGATTCATCTCGATCACCGTCATGCGCCCGTTCTGCGGATTGACCGCGAACTGCACATTCGAGCCGCCGGTCTCGACGCCAATCTCCCGGATCACCGCAATCGCCGCGTCGCGCATCGCCTGGTACTCGCGATCGGTCAGCGTCTGCGCGGGCGCCACCGTGATCGAGTCGCCCGTATGCACGCCCATCGGATCGAAATTCTCGATCGAGCAGACGATGATGACGTTGTCGTTCAGGTCGCGCACCACCTCGAGCTCATACTCCTTCCAGCCGAGCACGCTCTCCTCGATCAGGCACTCCGACACCGGCGAAAGATCGATCCCGCGCGACAGAATCTCCGTCATCTCCTCGCGGTTATAGGCTATGCCGCCGCCCGAGCCGCCGAGCGTAAACGACGGACGAATCACGGTGGGGAAGCCAATCTTGGCCGCGAACGCGAGCCCGTCCGACACATTGTTCACCAGCTGCGACCGCGGCATGTCGAGGCCGATCTTGGTCATCGCATCCTTGAACAGCAGGCGGTCTTCGGCCTTCTTGATCGCCTCGAGCTTGGCCCCGATCAGTTCTACGCCAAAGCGGTCCAGCACGCCCGAGTCGGCCAGGTCGACCGCCAGATTCAACGCCGTCTGGCCACCCACCGTCGGCAGCACCGCAAAGACACCATCGCCCGGCGTCAGCATAGCCAACTCGACGCGCAGGATCTCTTCCACGTAGGCCGCCGTCAGCGGTTCAATGTAGGTGCGGTCCGCCACCTCCGGATCGGTCATGATCGACGCCGGATTCGAGTTCACCAGCACCACCTCATACCCTTCCGCCTTCAGCGCCTTGCACGCCTGCGTGCCCGAGTAATCGAACTCCGCCGACTGCCCAATCACGATCGGCCCAGAGCCGATCACCAATATCTTCGCGATGTCATTCCTGCGTGGCATCTACTGCTCACCCTCTTCCTCGTTGTGGCGCTATTGCACCTTTGTCGAAATCACCTGCAAAGACTGCGAGCTGTAGTCCGTCAGGTAAAGCGTCAGCCCGTCGCTGCCCACGGTGATCTCGCGTGGAAACGTTCCGGTCGCTACCGTCTGCACCACACTTGCCGCCGCCGGGACAGCCACCGAAAGGACAGTCGCGTTCGCCGTGCCGGTGTTGAAGCGGTTTGAATTTGCCACCGCCAGCAGCTTTCCATTGTCGAAGAGCCGCAGGCCGACCGGCGCGGTTCCGCCCGTATCGGCATAGCCCAGCAGCGCATTGCCGGCGTTAGCTTCAAGCATTCCCGTGCTGAACGCGAGCACCCGGTTGTCTCCCCGCGCCGCAACCCACAACGTCGAGCCGTCGGCCGTCTCTACCGTGCGCACGGGAGAACAACCCGCGTTGACGGTTGCAAGGATAGCCGCCGCACTTGGGCTCGCCTCAGCTTTAGCCACGTCGATCACGCTTAGCAATCCGTTGGCGGCCGGAGCGCTTCCCGCCTGCTGCACACAGTTGGTCTTCGTCAAGAGTGTGTTGCTCGCGCCCGCCGCGTTGCTGCTGCTGCCGGCGATCTCGCTCGTAACATAGAGCCGGCTTCCGTCCGGTGAGATCGTGATCCCGGCAATCGCCTGGCCGCCGGTCGAGATCTGCCCGACCAGAGCGCCGCCGCTAACGATTCCTGTAGCGTCGTACTGCAGCGCCACCACACCAATGTTCCCTTCGGTCGTTGCGCCCGAGGCCACCCCATACTCGTTGGCCACAAACGCATATTTGCCATCCGGAGTCGTCACCACGTCAAAGCTGCCCTCGTTGGCGGAGACAGCGCCCTGACTCACCTGCAGGCCGGTCGAGGTGCACGTCTGCAGGGTGCTCAGGTTGTAGAAGACGGCGCCATCGACCCCGAGCGTCGCCGCCAGACCAAGCCCGTTCGGAAGCAGGTTCATGCCAAGATCCGAGGCTCCATCCTGCACAAACTGCGGACGCACATAGTTGAAACACGAGAGGTGCAGCCCACCGCCAACCGCCGGAGTAAACACCACGATGCCCGAGGTCGCCGCGGTCACCGAGACCAGCACCGCACCCGAAGCAAGTGGCAGCGCCCGGAACGGACTTCCAAAGGCGGCGGTGGAGTAGGCCGTGCTGCTGGCCGTGACCACGGGCGCGGGCACTCCTGAAGCCGTCACCGCAACGTTTGCTGTGCCCGTAGCGCTGTTATACGAAGCGGGACTGGCTGGAGTGAAGCTCGCCGTAAGCGTGTCTGTGCCGAGCGCCAACAGACCGGCGGGTACGCTGAGAGTCGCCTGCCCACTGCTGAGGCTCGCCGGAAACGAAGCATAGTTCCCGCTGCTCAAGACCACCGACCCCGCCGGCGCGCCCGAGGAAGAAGAGACGTTCACCGTAACACTCAACGCCTGTGCGGTCGTGATGCTTCCGGAAGGTGAAGCGCTGACCGTGACCGTGGGCGTGACCGCCGCCACAACCGGTGAGGAGCCGCTCGAGAACGGGGCAGAACTGCCTCCCCCGCAGCCCGTCAAACTATAGGAAGCGAGGAACGTAGACAAAAACAGAACCGCCGGTCGATACACGCAACGTGATGTCTTCATCAAACCGCCCTCCCGCTCTTCGAATCGTCCAGCTAACCGTCGCCGATGCCCTCAACACTCGGCTAACTACTTCTTCCACTCGTCCATCATCTTCCGAAAGTCCCGAAACAGATAATGCGAGTCATGCGGCCCGGGGCTCGCCTCCGGGTGGTACTGCACGCTGAACATCGGGTCCGTTTTGTGACGCAGACCAGCCATCGTCTGATCGTTCAGATTCGTATGCGTCTGCTCCACATCCGCCGGCAAGCTCGTTGGATCCACGTTGTAGTTGTGGTTCTGCGCCGTAATCTCCACCTTCCCCGTGTCGTGGTTCAGGATTGGATGATTGCCGCCATGGTGCCCAAACTTCAGCTTGTAGGTCTTGCCGCCCAGCGCCAGCCCGAAGATCTGGTGCCCCAGGCAAATCCCAAACAGCGGCGTCTTGCCCTGCAGCTTCTGCACATTCTCGATCGCATAGCCAAGCGGCTCCGGATCGCCCGGCCCGTTTGAGAAAAACACGCCATCCGGCGACATCGCCAGCACGTCCTCAGCCGAAGTCGCCGCCGGTACCACCGTCACACGACAGCCCTCGCGCGTCAGCATGCGCAGGATATTTTCCTTGATGCCGAAGTCGTACGCCACCACATGCTTCTCCGGCCCGGCACCCTCGGCGCTCGGAAGCAGCTTGTCCCCGGTCTGATTCTTCGGCTCGGTCGAGGTCCACTCGTAGATCGTCCGCGTCGACACCACGGAGGCCAGGTCCGTCCCATCCATCTTCCGCACCGCGCGTGCCTTCGCCACCAATGCGGCCTCATCCAGAACATCGCCCGAAGCGATCACACCGCGCATGACGCCGTGCGCCCGCAGATGCCGCACCACCGCCCGCGTATCCACCTCTGCGATTACCGGGATCCCATTGCGCTCCAGGTACTCGTCGGCCACCTCGGTCGAGCGCCAGTTCGAGCTCGTCGTCGAGAACTCGCGCGTCACCAGGCCTTCGATCATCGGCCGCGCCGACTCCGCATCGCTCGGCGAAGTCCCGTAGTTCCCGATGTGCGGATTGGTCAACACCACAATCTGCCCGGCGTAGGAAGGATCGGTGAAAATCTCCTGATACCCGGAGAGCGAGGTGTTAAAGACTACTTCGCCGGACCGCTCAACAAGGGCCCCAAAACCCCGTCCGCGGAAGATGCGTCCGTCCTCCAAAGCGAGGATCGCCTCGACTGCCTGGCTCATCTGCCCTGCTTCCTGACTCAGCCTGGATACGCGGAATCACACTATTCTATCAGGCTTTTGGGCGTGCTCAGGTTAGGCGAACTCTCCCGTACAAATGCAACAAGCCCGCCGGAAAGCGGGCCTGTGCAGGCGTCCATCGAGCCCACGCCCGGTTCTAGCGATGGTGGTGATGATGATGGTGGTGGCGATGATGGTGGTATTGCGCATCGGCCGGCGTAACCACGCCCGCCAGCAACACAAATCCGAACACAGCAAGTAAAACGTTTCTCAGCTTCATCGTATTCCTCGTTTCCCGAATCCTAATGCCGCTTGGCGGTTCTACTGCGCGCGATGATGATGGTGCCGGTGGTGGTGACGGGTGGCAGCGTTGGCCGGCACGGCCATGGCTCCGAGCAGTGCAACGGCGAACGCCCCTAGAATCAGTCTGCGAAACTTCATGTGAACTCTCCTCTGCGACCCACCAGTCGATCTCCCGCCGGCTTCCGCTGAAATGATACTAGTCCGCCCCACGGAGGATATCTGGTCCCATCTCCCCCGAAGCCGAACCATCTCCGGTACCTTTCGGCTGCGCTATCTCCACCAGAACCTCTTCCCCCTCCACCTTGACCGGAAAGACCGCCACGTGTTCCTTGCCGGGAAAAACGGACTGCCCCGAACGCACATCGAAGCTCCAGGCATGCCACGGACAGACCACCGTAGTGCCTTCTATCCAGCCCTGGCCCAGCGGTCCCTGCCGGTGAGGACACCAGTTATCGAGTGCCGCAAGCTCCCCGTTCACGCGCGCCAGGCAAAGCGAGACCCCCTCTACCTCCACTTCAATCACACTGCCTTCCGCAGGCGCCTCAGAGACGCCACACAAACGAACCCATTGCGCCATGCACTGACTCCCGCCTCATCGTATCTTGCCCTGCTGGCTCCGGTGTACCCTCGCAGAAGCACCTCATGGCCCACTCGACATCGCATCGCACCAGAAAGGATCGCTCGCCGCTCTCGCAGAATGCGCCTGAGGTCGTCGATCCACGCTGGCTGCTGAAAGTCCTCGGACTCATCCTCGCGGCCGCGGCCGTCCTGGCCTATCTCTCCCTCTGCTTGCTGATCTACCAGGGCTCCTGGCAGCTGCTGCTTCATCCGTCTTCGAAGGTCGAACGCACTCCCGCTTCTTTGTCCATTCCCTTCGATGCCGTTCGCTTCGACGCCGGGGCCACCGGCCGGCCGCGGCTTTCTGCCTGGTGGATTCCAGCCGCCGCTCCTGCTTCCGCCACCCTCCTTTACCTGCACGATGGCAAGGGTTCGCTTGCCGATGCGGTCGATCAGCTGGCCCTGCTCCATCGCGCCGGGCTCGACATCCTCGCACTCGACTACCGCGGCTTCGGTGCAAGCGATCCCACCCATCCCAACCAGAGCCGCATGACCGAAGACGCCGACGCCGCGTTCAGCTACCTGACCGACACCCGGCATCTCGCTTCCTCCGCTATCGTCCCGTATGGCGTCGGTCTCGGCGCTGCTCTGGCCGCTTCGCTTGCAGTCAGCCATCCCGGACTTCCTGCCCTCATCCTCGATAATCCTGACGCAGACGCCGCCACGCGCGTCCTTAAGGACAGTCGATCCCGCCTGATGCCTACACGCTTGCTGATCCGCGACCGCTTTGACCTCGCGACGCCCTTGCAGCAGTTCCGCGGAGCGAAGCTTCTGCTGGTCGGTGGACCCGGAGAGACTCACCCGGAGCTGGACGCACGCACCGGTACCTTCTTCAGAAGCCTTGCGGACCCAAAGTACATCGTTACCTTGCCGCCGGGCGTCGCTCCTGAAAGTCGAACTGCCGCGGCAAACATGGACCCTTACCTCCAGGCGGTCCGCCGCTTCCTCGATGAATCTTTACCTTCCACCAAATGAAGTGAAGGCGCCCGGTGTTCAGGGCGCCTTACGTAGGGGTAGGGATTGGTGTTGCGGATAGGGGAAGCCGGAACCGAGGGAACTGAAAGCCCGGCTGCTTTCTGACTACACAGAGTATGACGCAGGTCGAAGAAATTAGTTGTCCTACTTTTGGGTAACCCTCTACCACTAACGTTCGGTTAAATCCACAGAAAAAAGGATTGCTGCAAACCAGCTTCTTAATTTCTCCTTGTTGATTTTGTAACCAAAATTCCGGAATCAGACGAAGTTCAAGAAACTTCCAGGAACTAACTCCGCGCCCGGAAAGACAACTTCCAGATTGCGGGTCCCAAGCGTCTTATACGACGCCTCGCCGAGGACCTTGCGGAAGTCCGTCGTTACCGCAAGATCCCTATTCTCGTTCAGCTGACCATCGCCCACCCCGGGCCACTTACCATACACCTTGCCGCCCTTCACCTGGCCGCCCAGAATAAACATGCAATTGGCATGCCCATGATCCGTGCCTCCGGTGCCATTCTGCCGAGCGGTGCGCCCAAACTCCGACATCGTGACCAGAGTGATGTTCTCCGCGTCATCCCTCATGTCTTGCCAGAAAGCGGCAATCCCATTGGCAAACTCAGTCAGCCGGTTCGCCAACTGTCCTGTAGCCGCGCCCTGGTTCTGGTGCGTATCCCACCCACCAATGTCGGAGAACGCCGCCTCCACGCCCAGGTTGGCCTTCATCAGCTGCGCAATCTGCTTCAAGCTGTTGCCAAAAGGCGTGTTCGGATAGTTCACGCCCGCTGCCGGCTTATACCTCGCCGGGTCCGCGGACTTCAGCATCTTCACCGCCTCAAACGTCTCCTGCCCCGTACCGTGCAGCACCGCGTCCGAGCTCTGGTCATACATCGCCTGGAACGCATTTGAGATCGACGAAGTCTGTGCGCCCTTGCCACCGACCGAGAAGTCCGCGAGGTTCGAAACCGCAATCGCCGGAAGCTTGCCCTGGAGCGTCCGCGGCACCTGCGTTCCCAGCGCCACCGCTCGAAACGCTGACGCCTTGCCGTTTGGCCCCGCTAGTGCCGGACCCGTCTGCAGCGCACGATTCAGCCAGCCATCCTGCGTGGACTTCACCCCTGGCGTCCCGCTCTCCATAAAATCCTGTGCGTCGAAGTGCGAACGCGTCGCATCCGTCGACCCGGTCGCGTGAACGATCGCCAGTTGGCCGCCCGCGTACAAGGGCTTGAACGCAGCCAGCGCCGGATGCAGACCGAAGTGTCCGTCCAGGTCCAGCACATCTTTCTGCTGGATGGCAATGTTCGGCCGCATCGCGTAGTAGTTCTTCTCCGCGTACGGCACGACGATGTTCAATCCATCTGCTGCCCCACGTTGGAACAGCACCACCAGCTTTTTGTTGCCTGCCGTGGCGGTCGTGGCCTCGGCCATCACGGAGCGCAGCAGAAAGCTGGGAATGACCGAGGTCCCAACCAGCGCAAGTGCGCCATTCTTTAGAAACGCGCGCCGCGAAGGTCCGCCGTTCAGCCCGCGCCGGGCCAGGTCGCGGCCATGCATGTCACAGCCCCAATCGGTCCGATCCGCCAGCGCTTTCCGAATCATGGTCATTATGGCTCTCCTTGGTCACGGCCAGGTTGCCTCTGCGCACGCCTGCCTGCATAAACCCTGTTTCCCCGGGAAGTTGTCTCGTCCAGCTTAGCGTCGCTGAAACTCCGGCGAGCCTAACAACAGACCAGCCATCACCGCCGCTTCTGCATCGTCGGGCACCAGCACATTCGCGCCCGCCACTTCCCGACCGCCCCTGGTAAGCCCAAAGTTGCCCTTGCCCCCAGGCGACTTCAGATCGAACTCCGTCGCCGCCTGCTCCGCAATCGTCTGATCCCGCGCCTGCCCGAGTACCGTGGCCCGTGTGCGGTCGCTCACCGATGCACCCAAGAGAAGCTGCTCCAGTTGCTGCTCCTTGGCCAAAGCTTCTGCCCCCGGCGGTCCGGCTTCGTCACCAGCTACATACGCGGCGCGCCGAACCTCTGGCCGAGGCTCACCCAGCAGCTCGGTCCACGTCGTGCGCACGCCCGGGATGCGGTTCCCGCTCAGCACCAGAGCAAAGTTCATTCGGCTTACCAGCGCTCCCGTGCTCACCCAGTTGTCCTGCTTCCAGCTATATCCGTTCGGCGTCTGCATCCCGTAGAGCGGCATGCCCAGCTTGTTCAGCGCCGCAACCAGCGCCTGCGGGTTCTTCACCTCCGCCCCGCTCGCGCGCACCGCCGAGATCAGAAACTCCTCAGGCGTCTTCACCTTTGCTCGCTCGACCTGAGGCGACCAGAACTCGGGCGAGTGGAACATCGTCCGCAGCACCGTCTTGATGTCTCCATGTGACTGAACAAAGCTGTCCGCCATCCGGTCCACCAGTGCCGCCGGAGGATTGTCGCTCACAAAGCGAACCGCCAGCTTGCCGCAGACAAAGTACGCCGTAGCCGGGCTGGTGGCGAGGATGTGCAGCACCTCCAGCCCCTCACGTTGGCCGCCCTCCGGAATCGTCCTACCGAGCACCGTCTTTGATCCCGGCTCATGGCGACGCTCGTCAAACTCGAAGCTCGCGCCCTGCTGTGGTTTTGCAAGTCCCCAGCCCGTGAACACCTTGGCCACCTCGGTCACATCGGCCTGAGTGTACCCGCCGTTCACCCCCAGCGTGTGCAGCTCCATCAGCTCGCGTCCATAGTTCTCATTCAACCCGGCGCTTGCCTGCTTCGCCGCCGGATTTACGGCCAGCCGGTGCGCAACCTTCTCGGCCTGCTCGGAGTGCGGCCCAACACTGCGGAAATTATCCAGATACACCAGCATCGCCGGACTCTCGGCCGTCGCCAACAGCAGCTCCTCAAAGCTCCCCAGCGCGTGCGCCCGAATCGTCTCGCGCTCATAGCGCGGCAGCAGGTACGGCTCGTTCTGGCTTTTGCGCACATACACGTTGAAGTGGTTCAGCCAGAAGTCCGTCATCACCGCTTCGAGCTGGCGTTCGCTGTACACATCGCGTAGCACGCGCGTCCCCATGCTCTCGAGCGACACCATGCGCCCCCCACCTGGCAGCGCCACGAGCATCTCCTTCTGCTCCGGACTCAGGCCAGCCTCCAACTGCTCGCCCTCGGGGCCGTTCAGCAGACGCTCAAACCTGGCCAGCTGGCCCGGCGGCAGCGCCAGAATCGCCTGTACGCGCTGATCCGGCGACAGGCCGAGGAGACGCGTCACCTCCTCGCGAGGTGCTGGGCTCGCCTCACCTCCGCGGTCTGCACCATTGAGCGCCCTCTCACTCGCCGCCACCGCCTTATCGGGATCAGGCTCACCCGTGCCGGTCTTCGTATCCGCACTTGGCTGCGCAGCCGCTCCCTTCTTCCTCTGCTGGATCTGATATAGCGCAAGCTGATCCTCAACCACAGCGCGCTGCGTCGGATCGGACGGCAGCGACGCCCTACCCGACTCAATCATGCGGAGCTCGTTCGCTGCCGGATACCTCCGCTCCAGCTCACTCGCGCCCAGCCGCATGGCCGGATACTCCGCCAGTCGCGCTTCCAGCCGCGAGTCGTCGATCGAGGCCGGATTCAGCTGACGCTCAAACCAGCGGTCCAGTCCCATCTTTTCGACCGCCGCAACGTCGCCCGGCCGCGGCCCAAACGTCAGCCGGTTCAACGCGTGACTGACTTGAGCATCGCCCCGCATTGGCGCCGTTGCTGGAACGGAGCCCGTCTGTCGTGTCCTCTCGGCAAACAGGGGCTGATCGATCATCAGCACGCACAGTACCGCGGCCATCGCTGCTCGCCCCAGCGAGCAGAGCCTCGATGACGCGAACGCAGCAATGCAACCTGAACGCTGCTCTCCTACAAAGAGAGAAGACATAAGACCTCGGCAACAATCTAGGCGATTGCCTGCTCCTGAGGCAATCCCCTGTCAGTCCGTACCCGAATCCCCCGTCGAAGTTGCGTTGATCCCCGAGTAGGCAACGAAATAACTCGACCAGGGAGCCCCCTCAGAACGCCGCAAGCTCCGCCATCGCCCGGTACAAATCCTCCGGCTGCGGCAGAATCGCGGTCTCGAGTAGCGGCTGGTAGGCCACAAACGTGTCCATCGCTCCCACCCGCCGTACCGGCGCATCCAGATCATGGAACAGCTCCTCGCCGATGCGCGCCGCAAGCTCTGCCCCGTACCCCCAGCTCTTGGTGTCTTCGTGCGCCACCAGCACCCGGCTGGTCTTGCGCACCGACTCCGCAATCGCCTCCCAGTCGTACGGCGAAAGCGTGCGCAGGTCGAGCAACTCCACACTCACTCCCCGCTCGCGCTCAAGCTTTACCGCTGCCTGGAGCGCCCGCGGCACCACCGCGCCATACGTCACCACGGTCAGGTCCTTGCCTGCCTTCACCAGCCGCGCCTTGCCAAACGGAATCGTATACTCCTGTCCTGGATACAAGGCGCGCCCAAACGTCTCCCGGTACAGCCGCTTGTGCTCTAAAAACAGCACCGGATCGTCGCACCGGATCGCGGTCCGCAAGAGGCCCAGTGCGTCGAGAGCGTTTGATGGCATCACCACCCGCACCCCCGGCGTATGCGTAAAGATGCTTTCCCCGGACTGCGAGTGGTAGATCGATCCACCCGTCAGGTAGCCGCCAATCGGCACCCGCATCACCAACGGGCAGCTGAAGTCTCCATTCGACCGCCACCGGATCAGGCTCAGCTCATTGCGCATCTGGTGCATCGCCGGCCAGATATAGTCGAAGAACTGAATCTCGACCACCGGCTTCAACCCGCGCACCGCCATCCCGATCGCGCGCCCGGTAATGTTCGCCTCAGCCAGCGGCGAGTTCCACACCCGGTCGCTGCCAAACTCGGTCTGCAGGCCGGAGGTCAGCTTGAATACCCCACCCTTGCCCTTGACCTTGCCTTCCTGCACCGCCGCGAACCGCGTCGCATCCGCGACATCTTCGCCAAACACCACAATCCGCGGATCCCGCCGCATCTCGTCGCGCAGGCAGGTGTTGATCAGGTCAGCCATTGTGCGCTCATTGGTTTCGCCGGCCGTCTGCACCTCCGCCACAAACCGCGGATCGTCTGGCCGCAAGTCCTCTGAATATTGATGCCGCAAGATGGACGCCACCGCCGGAGGTGCCGCGCGCTCCGCCCGATCGGCCGCGCGCTGCACCTCCTCATCGGCCCGGCGCTCGAGCGCGTCGATCCCTTCCGCGTCCAGAATGCCCTCACGCAGCAGCCAGACCTGCATCTTCGAGATGGGGTCCCGCAGCGCATCCGCCTCGAGCTCGGCCCGCGACCGGTACTCCCGCTCGTCCTCGCTCAGCGAGTGCGAGTACGGCCGAACCACATGCCCATGCACCACCGCCGGCCCTTTGCCCGCGCGGCAATACGCCACCGCCTCAACCATCGCGTCGTAGCTCGCCAGCGGATCGGTCCCGTCCACCTCGGCAAAGTGAAAGTTCGGAAAGTTGGCGATTAGCCGCGAGATATTCCCGCCCGGCGTATTCGCCTCAACCGGCGTCGAGATCGCATAGCCATTGTCTTCAATCACATACAGCACCGGAAGCTTCTGGTTCGAAGCCGTGTTCAGCGACTCCCAGAACTCGCCTTGACTCGTCGACCCCTCTCCGATCGAGACATACACCACCTCGTCGCCGTGGAACTTTACCTGCTTGAACTCGCGGTAATCTCCGGCGACCTGCTTCGCCGCGTCCGGGTTCCGGGCGAAGTAACGTCCCGCCTCCGCGCAGCCAATCGCGTGCAGACATTGGGTCGCCGTCGAGCTTGAGGGCGTCACTATATTCAGCCGGCTGCTCGACCAGTGCGACGGCATCTGCCGCCCGCCGCTCGCCTTGTCCGCCGCCGCTCCCACCGATTGCAGCAGCTGCTCCTCAACCGTATTGCCCAGCGCAAGGCAGATCGCGCGGTCCCGGTAGTAGGGAAAAAACCAGTCGTAGCCGGGCTTCAAGGCCATTCCCGCCGCCACCAGCAGCGCCTCGTGGCCCGCGCAGGAGATCTGAAAGAAAATCTTCTGCTGCCGTTTCAGCACAATCTCGCGGTCATCCGTGCGGCGCGAGAGATACATCAGCCGATAAAACTCAATCACCTGCTCATCAGAAAGCGAGCGGGGCGCACCGGAAGCCTTGCCCCGCAGGCCAGAGTTCCCTTCGTTGATTACCAGTTCCGTTCCCGGGCGCCGCGCCATCGACTTTCTCCTCCCTGATTTCTACCACCTGCGAACCTTCTTTGTCAGACTCCAAACCTTACCGTCGCAACCAAAAGTACCCATTCCCTGCCGCTTAAAAATAAATTTGATTTTGCTCTCATCTTCGCCTTTTCTTTGCCGATGAGGAAATCAGCACAGATGGATACCAAACGAGGAACAACATGAAATTCGGCCAATTGCTCTCCTGCACCACTGTTTCACTCTTCCTGGTTGCCGCCTCTGCTCAGAGCACCTCGCCGGTGGGCGCATCCATTCCGACGCGCTTCCTTGTAAGCTACCGGAACAGCGCCATCCCGGCGAGCGCGGAGGCTTCCGTCCAACGCGCCGGAGCCCGGGTTGTCCAGCAGCAAAGTGCGCTTGGCATCTCCGTTGTCCAGGCGACCACAGCCACCGCGGCAGCCGTGCGTCAGCAACTCGCCGCCGATCCCGAGGTCCAGGCCGTCGTCGAAGATCGTGTCGTCACCGCCCACACCCTCCAGGTCACCGCAACTCCCGCACCTGCAGGCCCCACTTCAGACACGTACTACTCCGGTCCGGCCGGCTGGGCGGTCCGGGCTGTCGGCGGCTACGGAACGGCTGCCGCACCCGGTCCCTGGTCGATCACACAGGGTACAGGCGTACGTATCGCCATCCTCGACACCGGGGTCGATGCCGCCCACCCCGACATCGCTCCCAACCTCGTTTTCAATACGTCCGAGGTCAACCAATCCGCCGCCACCGGCCTTCCCAGCCCCTGCGATGACGGCTCCCCACAGGACCAGCAGGGCCATGGCACCTGGACTGCCTCGCTTGCTGCCGGAGCCTTCGGCGCGCAGACCGGACTGGTGGCCGGAGTCGCCCCCGCCGCCTCCCTGCTCAACATCAAGGTGCTCGAGCGCCTGCCCTCCGCGACAACCTCAACCGCTGACCCGACCGGCTGCATTGCCGGCGAGGCCTCCGGACTGGTCTCCTGGGTCCTTCAGGGGATCAACGACGCGGTCGTCCAACACGCCGACATCATCTCCCTCTCGCTCGGAACACTCGTCGACGAAACCACCGCCGATGGCGCCGCTCTAAAGACGATCTTCGACCAGGCCACCCACGCCGCGGCCAGCGCAGGCGTCATTCTCATCGCTGCCGCGGGCAACGACGGCGTCAACCTGGACGGCTCCCGGTACATCGAACTTCCCGCCCAGGCGCAAGACGTCGTCACTATCCTTGCCTCGACCAATCCTGCCTGCGCTGAAAACCTCGCTGCGGGCGCGACCTGCGTTGCCGGACCGGTCACGGCGCCCTACTACTCGAATCGCGGAACGTCGCTCCACGCGCTTGCCGCTCCCGGTGGAAGCTATCCGGCCAGCGCCGACCCGACTCAAACCACAGGCTGGATCTGGGGCGCGTGCAGCAGCGGCAAACCTTCCACCGTCGACGGCGTACCAGCAGACCCGGCCCACTCCCTCGGCTGCTTCAATCTCGGCCACTCCGCCTATGTCGCAGCTATCGGGACCAGTGCCTCGGCTCCCCTGGCTGCCGGGGCTGCCGCTCTGCTTCGCGCTGCCAACCCATCCTGGACGGCGGATCAGGTGATTGCCGCACTGCGCCAGTCCTCAAACGTACTCGCGACCCTGCCCGCACCCTTGATCGACGTAGCTGGCCTGCTCACCTCTTCGGCCTCGTCCGCACAGCACCACATTGAGAATCCCGGCCAGCGCTGACACTTAGCCCTTCATTCGTTCTTTCACGTTATGTGCCAGCCTCTCAATCTCGTCGGCGCGCCGTATAACATCAACCGACAAGATGTTCTTGTCCGTCTTGGCAACCTCCTCATGAAGCTGTGTCGCAAGCGCGAGCAGCTTGTCACTATCCGAGACAAGGCGTTTTTGACGCTCATCCTGCCTAAGCTTTTCCTGCTTACGCTGGACCTCGCTGACGGCCGCATCGGCCGGATCCCTGTTTGTCGGAGTGGACAGGTTGGGAGGCTGCGCGACCTGCGGACTTTTCGAGCTCAACTGCGTTCGGCCGGACGCACCGGCCCACCCCAGCAGAATCAACCCGACACTCCAGGCTCTTGTGTACCGCCCCAAAATCCGCATGCCCCGCACCCTCCTCGGCCCTCCTGGCATGGACCTGTGGGCTATTCTCAGCTACTCCCGGCGCAGTTGGCAATGCGGTCCTTTGCATCCTGTCCACATTCTCAAACGGTCTAACGCCGCAGAGCCGCCGTACTTAGAGCACGGATTCGAGCCTCGTCCTCAGCTCTTCCGCGCTACCGGCCGGCGGCTGGCACGTGAAGCCGCTGCACACCAGGGCAAAGCTGCCGCTCTGCTCGGGTAGACTCGGCAGCGTCTCGGCAAGCGAAGCAGGCAACGCCACCGCGAGCGACCGCAGCCGCACCACGCTCTTGTTGACCGCGTACCGATCGAGCGCAGCCCTCTCGAGCACGCCGGCAGCTGCATCCGAGCCAACTACCACCACCTGCACCGGCGGCAGCAGCATCCGCCGCAGCGCCAGTCCATAGCTTGCGCAGTGCATGCCGAAGTGCTCCACCACACCGGCAAAACACTCAAGCGTAGCCTTTGCCTTCGTGCGTAGATCGTCTCGGCCCGTAAGCTCCGCGACCCGCACGAGCAGTGCAGCCGCCACCGAGTTCCCCGCCGGCGTCGGCGCATCCTGCAGCGGTTTCCGCCGGGTCGAAAGCGCGCCCAGCTTGTCGCCTGAGCCCGGCGGCGTGTCGAAGAACCCACCCTTCTCCGCGTCGTAGAAAAGCCTCACAGCCGCGTCGGTCAGAGCCTGCGCGGCGTCGAAGAACCGAAACTCGCCCGTGGTCTCCCAGGCATCGAGCGCCGCATGACCCGTGAAAACATAGTCCTCCAGCACGCCCGCGACGGACTCCCCGGAGTCCACACCTTCTCCATAAGCCACCACATGACGGAGAGCGAACCCATCCCAGGCCTCCGCCAATATGCGCTCGAGCGAACGCACCGCGAAGCCGATCGCCGCAGCATCGTCCAGAGCCCGCCCTGCCTCCAGATACGCCGTGATCATCATCGCGTTCCAGGCGACGTAAATTGTCTTATCCACATACGGCGTCGGCCGCTGCTTGCGAGCCGCATACAGCTTCGATTTTGCGCTGCGGATCAGACCTGCGGCCGCGTCCACGGATACGCCAGCCGCCCGCGCCACCTCCGCCAGCGTCAGTTCAATATGCAGCGTATTCTTCATCGAATTGTGGTGCATGTCGCCGAGCTCGCCGATATCAAAAAAGCTCCCCGCCACCGCCATCTCTTCCGGCGTTAGCACCGCGGCGGCTTCCTCCCGCGTCCAGGTGAAGTAATCGCCGTCGTCGTCGAGCGAGAAGTCCGCGTCCTGTGACGCATAGAACCCTCCGCGCTCACGGTCCGAAAGCCAATCGTCTACCCACGTCATCGTCTCCCGGGCGACGCGTGCGCACTCCGGCTCCGCGAACGTCTGGTACGCATGGACGTAGTTGCGCAGCAGCTCGGAGTTGTCGTACGACATCTTCTCGAAGTGTGGCACCACCCAGCGCTCGTCGACCGAATAGCGATGAAACCCACCCGCCAGGTGATCGTAGATGCCGCCCTTGGACATCTTTTCGAGCGTAACCATCGCAGCCCGGCGAGCCGCAGTCGCTTCCGCCCCCACCCGCGACGCCGAGTCGATCAGCAGATCCACTGCGGTCGCATGCGGAAATTTCGGCTGAGCCCCAAACCCGCCATTCTGCCCATCGAACTGCTTCAGGATCGCAGCCAGAATTTTATCGACTAGCCCGGCGCCTGGATTCTTCGCGCTTCCGTCAAAGGACTCGTTGTGCTCGATGGCGGCGACCACGCTCTCCGCCGACTCATTCACCTCACCGCGCCGCTGTTGAAATGCCTCCGCCATCGTCAGCAAAACGCGTCGCAAACTCGGCCGGCCATGTCCATCGACTGGGGGGAAGTATGTTCCACCAAAGAACGGCCGCCCATCCGGAGTAAGGAAGGCAGTCAGCGGCCAACCACCTTGGCCGCTGATCGAGGACACCGCCGCCTGATACCGCGCGTCGACATCCGGGCGTTCGTCGCGGTCCACCTTGATCGCGATGAAGTGATCGTTGATGATCTTTGCCGTCTGCGCGTTCTCGTAGCTCTCGCGATCCATCACGTGGCACCAGTGGCACCAGACCGCACCAATGTCGAGCAGGACCGGTTTATCTTCAGCCTGCGCGCGATCGAACGCGGCCTGCCCCCATTCGTTCCACTCCACCGGCTGATGCATGGCGGAGCGAAGATACGCGGAACGAGCGGAGACCAGGCCATTGCAAATTACAGAATCCATACGAGAAGTCTACGGCTACTGCGGAGGCGGTTGCGGATTTGGGCTCAGAGGCTTGGGTGCCTGTGGAGCCTTCGGCGCGGTCAGGTCGGGGATCACCGGCCGCTGAACCACCGTGCCGCTGGCTGCATCCACCAGGGCGATGCCGTACCGGTCGAGCGTCGTCGAAAGAATCTGCAGCAGAGACGATTTATCCTTCGCAAAGGCAGCGGTGGCCGAGATCAGGTTGTTCTCGCCCGTCGCCAGCGTGCGCTCCTGCACGAGCACGTTGGCCGTCGTCGAAGCGCCCAGCTTGTACTTCTTCTGCTCCGCATCGAGCGACTGCGCGTTGAAGTCGCGCGCCGTCTGGGCCGCCAGCACATTCGCCCGATCGTTAGTGAGCGCATACTGCGCATTGATCACCTGGATGCGGACCTGCGTATAGAGCTGCTGCAGTCGCATCTGCGTCTGCCGGTATTCCATCTGCGAACGCGCCTGATCCGCCTGCGCGACCCGGTTGCGCAGCGGAATGTTGACGTTTACACCGAACCCATAGTCTGGATTGTTCGCAGCAAATAAGTTTTGCAGCGCGCCGTAATAACCCGTCGGAACGGAACTAGTCGACGTCGTACCGCTCGCCCCGAGGTTGAGGGCATTCGGGTTGGTTACGCCGGCCAGGGCGCTGGTTCCGTAAAACCCAAACGCATCCACGATCGGCAGCAAGCCATTCTTCTCGCCGCGAATCGTGATCTCGTTATTTTGCATGGCCAGCACAGCCTGCTCGATCTGCGGATTGTTGATGAAGGCGACCTTCACCAGGTCCTCGATCGGCATGTCCTCCTCGGCAAGCCGGTCGAGCCCTACCCGGTCGGTCGGCACCACAGGAGCATTCGCCAGCTGCGGATCGTTCAGGTTGCGAGCAATGGCCTGCTTCATCAGCAGTTGCTGGTACTCGAGATTCGACTTGGACGTAATCAGCGCCTGCTTATCGGTCGCCACGGCGCTGTCGGAGTTCACCACGTCAAGCGGAGCCAGCGTCCCAATCTCAAGCTGCTTCCGGTTATCCTTCGTCAGCTGCGTCGATTGCTCAAGCGCCCGCTCCTTCGCCTGCTCATCTTCATACGCGCTCACCAGCGACCAGTAAATGCTCTCTATCTGGCTCACCGTGTAGATCACCTGCTGACGAAACGATGAGTCCGTGATGCGCCGGTTGTTCTTCGCTTCCAGAATGAAGCGGCGATTGATCCGCGGACCGAACCCCTGCAGCAAATGCTGGGTCAGCGTGGCGCGCAACATCGTGTTCAGCGACGGAGTAAACGCGGAAAAGTCGCTGGTGGACGTAATCCGGTTGTTGTTGAAGCCCACATTCAGCAGCGTTCCCGTGCTAAACCCCTGCTGATAGTTCACATCCGCGGTCAGGGTTCCTACCGTCGCCGTGGGCTGGATCGTGCTTGAGCTTTGCGTCGTCGCTCGCTCATACTCGCCCGTACCCGTAATCAGCGGGTCGAAGCTGTACGGCAGGGGGCCGCCGCCATTGGTGCTTAGCACCAGGCCTGAGGCTCCGGTGCCCGCGCCGCCCGCCGCGCTGGTGGTTCCGCCCGGCCCGCCGCCGCCCGTGATCGTCGTCGTGGTTCCGCCCAGCGTGTTCGTCACCAGGCCGGTCGAGACGCCGCGAAACGTCGACCCCGCCTCGGTCCTCAGGATGTCGGTGTCGGCGATGTCGAGATTGATCCGCGCAATGGCGATGTCGTAGTTATTCTCGAGCGCCAGCGTCACCGCATCGGACAGGCTCAGATAGAGTTTGCCGTCGCGCAGCAGGCTGCCCAGATCGGACGTGTTGTGCAGGCTGGGCAGGTCGACCGTCGTGGGCGTGTACGGCGCGAAGGGATCCCGAAACGTGTGCCGCTTCAGCCGCGTGTAATCCTTGGCCGTGTCGCGCAGGTAGAGCGGCTCAGTCAACTTCGGCTGCGGAGCCTGTGGCAGTGCCGGGTTGCCGGTCGTATCGTTTTGCACTGCTTGTGGGACCGCCGGCTGCGTCGCGCTCGGCTGGCCCGCAGGTGCCGGCGTGGATTGCTGCTGTGTGGCGGACGGTTGCGGGGTCTGCGTCTGTCCCGGCGGGGTCGCGGCCGGTGCTGCAGCCGGCGGTGCTGCAGCCGGCGGTACTGTCTGCTGCCGCGCCCAACCCGCCTGCCCCATGCTACTCAACAAGAGAAGCGCAACAGATACGCCAGCCTTCAAATCGTTCGATCTCACTTAATTCCTCTCCGGCTTGTTCCCGGCCGCGCGCCGGATAGTACTTTGCTGGCGACCGCTTTGATCATCCATCGCTGGGGTTAAACGAGTAGACGCAGGCTGCGAAAGCCAGGACTCTAAAAGATCGCCCGCCGGTCCAGGGTACGCAGCGCCAGCCGCTTCGGTTCCCCGCACACACCCCGGTCCACGCACGCCACCGGGACACTTCCGGAGGCAACCCGTTTCTCTGTTTCCATGGCACAACTATATCAACCTCGCAGCCCCCGTTTCCTCGCCCCGCCACGCCGTGATACTTTGCTGAGACGCATGCGCGTTTGGAAACTCATCCTGGCCTACGACGGGACCGCGTTCCACGGATGGCAGGTCCAGCCCGCGCTGCCCACCGTCCAGGGCACCTTGGCCGCCGCTCTCCGCGAGATCACCGGGGAGGTCGTCCTCCCGCAGGGCTCGGGCCGCACCGACACCGGTGTCCACGCCCTCGGCCAGGTCGCTAGCTTCGCTCTCGACGCACCCATCCCACCCCCAAACCTCGTCCGCGCCCTCAATCGCAAGCTCCCCCCGGCCATCCGCGTGCTCCACGCCGAGCACGCCCCCGAAACCTTCCACGCCCGCCACAGCGCCCTCCGCAAAACCTACGAATACCGCATCTTCCCCCGCGCGCCGCTCGACCGCGACCTGCCCGACGCCATCTGCCCGCCCACCCTCGCGCCCTTCGTCTGGGATTGCCCCTGGGCCATGCAACTCGACCGCGCCCAGGCGGCCGCCAACGCCATTTTGGGAGAGCACGACTTCACCAGCTTCGCCGCATCCGATCCCGACCTGGGCCAACGCGAAGGCGCGCGGGATCCCTCAACCCGCACCGCCATCCGTTACATCCATCGCTCCTGCTGGCATAGTGAATCTGGCCTGCTTATCTACCGGATCACCGGCTCCGGCTTCCTGCATCACATGGTCCGGAACCTCGTAGGCACCTTCGTAGACGCAGCCGCCGGTCGCCTCTCACCCTCCGCCGTCCCCACCCTCCTGGCCGCCCGCGATCGCCGCGCCGCCGGCCCGACCGCCCCGGCGCGCGGCCTCTTCCTGCTCTCGGTCGAGTACCCGGCATGACTGCCCAGACCACCGTCCAGACCGCCCTTACTCAGCACCGCATCACGCGCCTCGCCACCTACCTTCCCGTCCATCGCGCCTTCCACTGGCTGCATCTCCACCAGCCGCAGATGCGCCTCTGGCAGCTCGAGCTGCTCGCCATCCCCGCCCCGCCCTTTGGCGAGTCCGCCCGCGCCGCCTGGTTCATCGCCCGCTTCTCCGAGCTCGGCCTCAGCAACGTCCATATCGACGCCGAAGGCAACGCGCTCGGCGAACTGCCCGGCAACGAACCAGGAAACCAGCCACTCGTCGTCCTCTCCGCCCATCTCGACACCGTCTTCCCCGCCGGAACCGACACCATCCCGAAAGAGGACGGAACCCGCATCCTCGGCCCGGGAAGCTGCGACAACGGAGCCGGACTCACCGCGCTGCTGGGAACCATCGCCGCCCTGCGCTTTGCCCAGATCCAGCCGCCGCTCCCTCTGCTCTTCGTGGCCAACGTCGGCGAGGAAGGCGAAGGCAATCTCCGCGGCATGCGGCATCTCTTCGAGCGCAGCCCCTACCGTGGCCGCATCGGGGCGCTGCTCGCCCTCGAAGGCTCCGGCACCGCGGCCGTGGTCACCCGCGCCCTCGGCAGCCAGCGCTTCCGCATCACCATCACCGGTCCGGGAGGCCACTCCTGGTCCGACGCCGGAGCGCCCAACCCCATCGTCCTCCTCAGCCGCGCCATCGCCGCCTTGGCCGACCTGCCCGGCCTCCAGCCCCGCCCCGGCGAGGACGCACGCACCACCTTGAGTCCCGGTTGCATCTCCGGCGGAACCTCGATCAACTCCATCCCGGCCACGGCCACCGTGCAGCTTGATCTCCGCTCCACCTCCCCCCACGAGCTCACCTTCCACGCCGGGGAGATACGCCGTGTCTTCGAACAAACCCTCGCCCAGACCCTCGCCCAGGCCGGCCCAGCCAAGGCCGCCACGCCGGTCGAACTCAGCATCGAGATCGTCGGCGACCGCCCGCCAGGCGAGCTCGCCGAGACCTCTCCCCTCCTGCTCACGCTCTCCGCCGTCGACCGCCACCTGGGCATCCGCACCGAGCCGCACATCGGCTCCACCGACGCCAACATCCCGCTTTCGCTCGGCATCCCCGCACTCGCGCTGGCCGCCGGCGGCACCGGAGGAGGTATCCACACCCAGGCCGAGTGGTACGACCCCACCGGCCGGGAGATCGCCCTCCGCCGCATTCTGCTCACCCTGCTCGACACCGCCGCGACCATCTCGACACCCTAAATCCCGGGGTGCCCCATCTCAGACAGTCTTATGGTCTGAGGGTGGGGAAGGCACAAATGACCCCATGAAGCATCCCCGCACCCTCGCCTACCTCCTTTTGCTCCTCACGGTCCTGGTCTGGGGAGCGACCTTCACCCTCGTCAAATCCGCCCTCCGCGACGCCTCGCCGCTGCTCTTCAACCTCATGCGGTTCACCCTCGCCACCCTGGTCCTCGCGGTCGTCAACCGCCGCCATCTCCGCGCCCTCTCCGGGAAGCATCTCCGGCAGGCGGCGCTCGCCGGCCTCTTCCTCGCGCTCGGCTACCAGCTCCAAACACTAGGACTCACCGAAACCGATCCGGCCCAATCCGCCTTCATCACTGGCCTCGTCGTCATCTTCGTTCCGGCCCTGATGCTGGTTCCTGCATTTCGGCCGCCGGGCAGCGCACGTCCGCACGCCGGAGCCGCGGTTGGAGCCATCTTCGCCTTTGCCGGCCTCGTCCTCATCACCACTCCCGCCGGAGTCGAACTGCGCCAACTCTTCCTCACCGTGAGCCGCGGCGACCTGCTCACCCTGCTCGGCGCTCTCGCCTTTGCGGGCCATGTACTTGCGCTCAGTCGCGCCGCCCAGAGCATCCCATCCGGCCCGTTAGCAACCCTGCAAATCGGTTGCGCCGCCTGCGTCATGCTGACCATGCTGCCGCTCCAGGCCGAGCATGTCAGCTTCACTCCGCGGCTGATGCTTACCTTGGGTGTTTGCAGCCTCTTCGCCACCGCTGCCGCCTTCACCATTCAGAGCTTCGCCCAGCGCGTCCTGCCACCCACCCACACCGTCGTCCTACTGACCCTTGAGCCGGTCTTCGCCTGGATCACGTCGCTCCTCGTGCTTTACCAGGGCCTCGACCCGCGCTTCCTTCTGGGAGCCTTGCTGATCCTGGCTGGCATCGCCGTAGTGGAAACTTCCGGCACACGCCAAAACAAGGAGATTCCAGCCTAAGTGCAGCTTCCATCTTGCAGTAACTCACATAGAAAGCTGTCATCCTGGCGCAAGATATCCACTCGGTAGGCAGTCATTCCTCTGCGCCAGAAAGCGTCACACTCCCTATCCAAGAAGCGCAGGGTCACGCGTTGCGGTTCTCGCGATCAACTCTCCAAACAACGTATTGGCCCACGCAAACCACGCTCTCGTAAACACTGCGCAGTCATTGCGGTTATAAGACTCATGAATAAAGCCGGTAGCAACAGCACAGTTCTTCAACATCTGCACCATCGTCCTGATCTCAGTTCCGGAGTCGCTCGTCAAGGCGCACATAATCTGCGACATCGGCCAGATACTGTCGCGGCCAATGTGCGGACCGCCAATTCCCTCACCTGCCGTCCCGCGGAAAAACCAGGGATTTTGCTCACTCCAGACAAAGCTTCGCGTACGAGCATAGAGTGCGGCATCCGGTGAGCTATCGAGGTAAGGCAGGCTCAGCAGGCTCGGCGCATTGGCATCGTCCATCAACACCGTGCCTCCATATCCATCGATCTCATAAGCCCAGATCGTACCTGCCGGTGTCAGCACAAGGCCATACTGCCGTGCTGCGGCCTCTACTTCGTTCGCCAGGGCGAGCGCCTCGTTTGCCATGCCCGCATCGCCAAGAATCGTGTTCGACATCGCCGCAAGTTGCCGCAGCGATGCGACCGCGAAGAGATTGGCGGGCACCAGGAACGGCAATGTGCAGGCGTCATCCGATGGTCGAAAGGCGGAAGCGATCAGACCGATCGGCTTAAGCGGATTGCCAATCCCGTTGACAAGGGAGTCCGTAGGATTCAGCGCGGCCCGCTGAAAGCGATAAGAACTCTGACCATCTTTGCGCTGTTCTACCCGCATCGTTGTCAGGATGCTTCGCATGGCAAGCTTCCACGCTGCGTCAAAGGGCGCTATATCTCCGGTGCTCTTCCAATAGCCATGGCTCAGACGTATGGGATAACAAAGAGAATCTAACTCGTATTTCCGCTCGCCCACTCCCTGCTTCATTACCGTCTTATCTTTGCGGCTTCCTTCTAAGGGTGGTGCATCCAAGTCCGCCATGAAACAGTTCGCGTACGGATCGATAAGCAAACACCGCACCTGCCGTCGAATGACGCCTTCCAAAAGCTCGCGTAGAGCACGGTCTTTCAGAGCCAGCGGAAGATAGGGCCACACCTGAGCGGAGGAGTCACGCAGCCACATGGCAGCGATATCGCCAGTCAGCACGGGCGTGTCCGGCTTGCCTTCAAACGTACCCGGCTGCACAGTCGTATCTAAGGTGTTGGGAAAACAATTGGTAAAGAGTGCAGCTATCTGCGGATCTCGAACCGTACGACAAATCGATTTGACATACAGCTCTACTGCCTCGCTGCGAAACTTGCGATCCTGCGGAAGCGGCCGCCTCGACTCAATCACAGCCGTTGTTTGCGCCAGCAAGGGACGTGGGAGCAGCGACAAACTTCCGGCGCCGGTCACCAGCTTACTTAGCCCCGAGACAAACATCCTCCGTGTAACATCCACCTGAGTTGCCTTGACGTTCCGCACCTCTTCTCCTCGCGCTTGCACGAATACTTTTGAAATACCGTTCCCAAGCAACTCCAAGCTGGAGCAGATTACATCTTTCTATTCAGGTAACTGCACAAGTCGTCCGCAATGAACAAAGTGATAGTTCCCTATAACTAGATCGTCCCATCAGCCGCCTGCTCCAGCGTCGTATCCTTGGCGGCACGCGACCAAAGAATGCGCAAGCCACTCACGTTGTGCAACGCAAAGTTAGGCTGTTGCGGCGCGGTGACAGCAAAAAAGTCGGCCCGGTGTACATCTTCCAGCCAAAAGGCCGGACGCGGATCCTGATTGATCGGCTTGATCTCAACGTGAGACATGTCCAGACGATTAAGGTGACGGACAAAGAAACCGTGAGACGAGGTCTGGCCAAAACGATTCAAGTCCGGATACTCCTCTTCGATCTCCGGCACCTTGCGGGTACGCCAGTCCGGCGCTGGCTTGGAAGGATCTTTCGAGGGCTCAAGTCCACGATGCTCGAAGTAACAATCTGCAACCCTAACATCTTCAATCAAGTTCCCTGGAAGTCCTGAAAATAACGACGCAGTCGAGGCCGCCGAGTTACTGGAGACGATGTTAGAGATAGTCACCCGGTGGAGTCGCCCAGGACGCATGGTCTCTTTCGGTCCGCGATTGCGGCGGTTCAAACGCAGAAAAAGCGGCGCGTCGGCAATGTCCCGCATAGTAATGTTCGAGATCGCAATATCTTCAAGATACGCGCCATCGGCGGTTTCCAGTGCAATCCCCTTTGAACCTTCAATGACACAGTTAGAGATCGCAATATTGCGAAAGCCTCCATTCGACTCTGTTCCGCACTTAATGCGGCCGTTCCGCGGAGCTTTCCCATCGGCAAACTTCTTCCAGGTGCCCGCGATTACGGTGCCCATCTCATAAGTGCCCGTGACAAAGCAGTTAGCAATGGTCACATTTTCTGTAGAACGCGCATACCCAAGCGCATAACTCGACTTAGGGCAAATCGCATCGTCCCACGGCGAATTTACCGTGCAGTTAGAAACCCGAACATTCCAGCAGCAATCAATATCGAAGCCGTCGCGATCGGTATCTACACGCAAATTGTCAATTGTAAGATTATCGACGCCGGTTACAAGCACGGCAAAATGACCGCCTTTTAGGATAGAAAAATCCCGCAGCAAAACGTTCCGGCAATTCTTGAGAGCAATCGCTTTGTTGCCAACCCCAGGCTGTTCGGCAACAAAGGAAGAGTAGCCCTCAACGGGCTGGCCCCGGGCGCTTCCACGCGAGAGACCCTTGCCGTGAATCAAACCCGGCCCCAGAATCGAGAAGTCTGCAATATCGACGCCAACCAGCAGCGAATTCTGCCAGTGACTGTGACCATAGTCCTGAAACGCATCCCAGGGCGTGTTGGGCTCAGCCGCATCATAGGTCCCACCGTTGTAGCCGGTAGATTCCCCTGCCTTCGGTGAGTCGGCGGCAAGGATCGTGCAGCCACGCGACAGATACAAATCGACATTGCTGCGCAGATGAATGGTGAAGCACACGTACGTTCCTGCCGGAAACAGGAGCATGCCTCCGCCTGCCGCAGCCACTGCCTCAATCGCTCGATTGATGGCCGGCGTATCGACCGTTTTCCCGTCCCCGGTCGCTCCATAGGTCCGCACGTTGAACGCCGTCTCCACGACCGGAGCTTCAGCAAGAGCCGTGCGGCCAATGGTGGACGAGGCAGCTGCAATGGCGAGCGGCGACAACTTGAGCAGGTCCCGGCGGCGTGTATCCATGATGCCAGTCAGACTAGCATAAGAGCGTGTATCGTTGTGGAGTTCCGACAACGATGTCACCGCTCGGAGATGTGCCCATGTCAGCCCGCTTTGCATCGTTCCTCACCTCTGCGCACAACTCCCACCGGAAATGTCCGGCTCACATGCCGCAGCCAAAACTTATGAAGATCAGTATCGTCATCCTGGTCTCTCTCCTTGTCCCGTCAGGCTCTTCGCGAGGCCAGCAACCCGCATCGGCTTACCCCCTCATCGTTCACCTCACCGCGGAACAGGATCATCAGCGGCTGCTGAATCTTCTCGGCCTCAAAACGATTCGCTCCGGGCGCGAGAACAATCCCACCTCTCCCCTGGCTGCCAACTACGATGAGTCCAAAGCCAACCCGTACCCGCAACTGCCTGACCCTCTGCTGCTCGCCGATGGCAAGCGCGTCCTCACGGCGAACACGTGGTGGACCGAACGCCGCCCGCAGATCGTCGAGCTTTTCGATCGTGAAATCTACGGCCGCGTTCCGTCCAGCACACCCACCGTCACCTGGGCCGTTACCGCTACCAACCGCACCACCATCGCCAACGTCGCTGTCCTCACCCGCAGCCTCACCGGCCACGTCGATAACTCCTCCTACCCGCTCCTCCAGGTCGACATCGAGCTCCACCTCACCACCCCTGCTAACGCAACCGGCCCCGTGCCCGTCATCATGGAGTTCGGCTCCGGAAGCGCCGCCCCACCTCAGCCCGACTCATCGCCCGCATCCATCGACGCACCCTGGCAGCAACAGGTGCTCGCCAAAGGCTGGGGCTATGCCATCCTGAATCCCGCCAGCATCCAGGCCGACAACGGGGCCGGCCTTACCGAGGGCATCATCGGCCTGTGCAACCAAGGGCAGCCTCGCAAACTGGATGACTGGGGCGCTCTCCGCGCCTGGGCCTGGGGCGCCAGCCGCGCGCTCGACTACTTCGCGACCAACCCCTCCGTCGACGCCAGGCAGGTTGGCATCGAAGGCCACTCGCGCTGGGGCAAGGCTGCGCTTGTCACCATGGCCTACGATCCACGCTTCGCCATCGGCTCCATCAGCTCCTCCGGCGAAGGTGGAGCCAAGCTCAACCGCCGCAACTGGGGCGAGGTCGTAGAGAATGTCGCCGCCATCAGGGAGTATCACTGGATGGCCGGCAACTTCCTCAGGTACGCCGGCCCACTCCAGTGGAGCGATCTTCCAATCGACTCCCACGAGCTCATCGCTCTCTCCGCACCACGGCCCCTGTTCATCGGCTGCGGAGCCACCAACGGCGATGGCTGGGCCGACGCCAAAGGCATGTTCATGGCCGAGGTCGCCGCCAGCCCCGTCTATCGCCTGCTCGGCAATCCTGGCCTCGACACAACCGTATTCCCATCGATCGAGACACCGCTGCTGAACGGCGCCCTGGGCTTCCGCCAACACGCCGGCGGCCACACGCCCGCTCCCAATTGGCCAACGTTCCTCACCTTCGCCAGCCGCTATCTAAGCGTCGCCTCGCACACCGGGCAAAGCAGCTCTCTACTCCGTTAGCGCAAATGACAGCTCGCCGAGCCGTTCAACTTGCCTGCTTGCCGATATTAAATTCCGCTCGAACCGCATCGCCCTTCACCTCGGCAGCTACGTCGGCCAGCTTCGCCGCGCCTCGAACATCGCATCCAGAGATCAATAGATTGCTCGTCTGGCTTCCTTCCACTCTCGCCAGTGCACTCGAGTTCATCGGCGCCACCGTACCGGAGATCCATGCGTCCTGTACCCCGGTAAGCACAAGGGCCGGCACCCCACCGGTCGCCGGCGTCGTCCTGAAGCCATCAAGCCTCAGCTGCTGCACATCATCGAAGATCATCGTGTTCCGCCATTCGTTCCCGGGCGCAGTGAAGCTGATATCTTTCAGGCTCAAGCCACGCACATGCCGGCAGTAAAGGCCCGACGCAGGCAGCCAGCCGAACATGCGCGATTGCGGATACGCCGCCGGAACCTCCGGCACCGAGTCGTGAAGCCACTCCTTTTTGCCCGGCATCACCGTATCGATGTGGATGTTTGAGAGCCGCACATCCTCGACCTCCATGCCGGGAATCCCCGTAATCGAACTGGTCAGGATCGCCCCAGTCGCATGAACGCCATCCATCACAACGCCGCGAAGCCTTCCCTGGTCATTGGGAAATGGGTTCGAGCGCTTTCCCCTTCGAATCAGGATGGGAGCGCGCGCATCCTCAATCTGAATACCGGAGATCACAAGCCCATCGATCCATCCACCATCCACCATCTCCACCGCTATGCCGGCGATCATGCGCGAGGCGATATCCGGGTCGCTGCTGACGATGGTCGAGTTCGAAAAAGTGATGTTCTCAAAGCCACCCTGTGTCGCCGTCCCAATCTTGAAGCCGTTGGTGCTGCTGGTAATAATGCAGTTGGTCACTGCAATATCCTTCGAGAGCCGCGGCCCATTGCCGTACGGATTCTCGCTCTTCAGACAGATCGCATCGTCGCCTGTATCGAGCAGGCAGTCGGAGATCACCACCTGCTGACATCCCGTCAAGTCAATCCCATCCGTGTTCGGCCCGATCGCTGGATTCCTGATCACGATGCCCTGGATGAACACCCGGGTGCAGTTGATTGGACGTAGCGTCCAGCCCGAAGCGCCCGTCAACTCAACCGATTCAAGCCGCAGGTTGGTACAGTTGACGAGCTCCAGCATCGGAGAGATGCGCGCATTTGGCTTCCAATCGCTGTGCCTCGAATCCGACCACTGATCTTTCTCCGCAACCGGCTTGCGATTCGTCCCAGTCCAGAAGCTTCGCCCTTGCCCATCGATCTTGCCCGGCCCAACCAGGCTTACGTTCTCCGCATCCCGCGCGTAGATCAGGTGTGCCTGTCCGGCATCTGACTTCGGATCCGGACCGGCCTTCGGCGTATATTGCGTCACATCCGTACTGCCCAGCAGCACCGCTCCGGCTTCAAGATAGAGTGTGACGTTACTCTTCAACTCCACCGTGCCGCAAAGATACTTTCCTGGCGAACAGTAAACCACTCCGCCACCTGCCTTCGTACAGGCGTCGATTGCCGCATTGATGGCCGTCGAATCGAGAGTCCTGCCGTCGCCGGTTGCTCCAAACTGACGCGGACTGAAGACACTCGTGGAAGGCACGTTAGGAGGATTGTTCTTCTGGCCGGCGGCGTACGCGCCCAGAGGATGACTGGCCGAGGCGGTAATCAGAGCAAGCGCTTCTCTGCGGTTCATCAATCTCATCCTCTTAGGAGCTGTTCCCGTTCCGCTCGCACCTTCTTACAAGCAGCCGCTTAGTGTTGCTGTTGCAGATCGAAACTATACAAGTTGCCGCTCGAGACTTCAACATGCATCAGAGGCACATCCTCAGGCGTCAAAGCGGAAAATTCAGCAAAGGTGATACTGCCGACGTGAAAGTTATTCAGATCGGCCACCTCAGCCATGTGCCCATCCTGTACATCCACCCGGTAAATCGGCTTCTTCTCCACAAAAGAAGCGTGGAAGTAAATAGCCTTGCCATCTTTGGACCAAAACGGATGATCGGCTGAGGTTGTCGCCAGTGTCTTCCATGTACCCGTCTTCAAGTCGCATACCATCAACTTCTTCTGTTGCAGAGTCAAAGCCGCAAGATAGCGTCCATCCGGAGACCATCGCGGACTATACATGCCTTCCGTGTGAGGAATTGTTGTAACTTGATGCGTCGATAAGTCCAGCATCTTGAGAGTACTTGAGGCATCGCTCTGTCCCATTAATTCAGGAATAATGCCGAAGAGAAGATACTTACCGTCCACGGAAAAGGACGGGTCTCCGAAGTTTCGATTGTCCTGTGTAAGCCGTTCCGGAGTGCCTCCCTCGGCGTGAACCATGTAAATCTGCCAGGGTTGATTCGGACTTCGGGACATAAAAGCCACCCGCGTATCGTCGGGAGACCAGGCAGCCACATATACCTGCATGGAGGGAGGCGTAAGCAGCACCTTTTCCGTACCGTCGCTGCGCGCTCTCCACAAGCGGCTACGCGGGTCGACCCAGGCTACCCAACGGCCATCCCGCGAGTAAGCAAGATGTTCGGCGGTCGAAAGAAATCCCTGCACCGGAACGTATTGCTTTTGCGAAGAATCGTACCGCTCCAACCTCGAGTGTATGTCCTGCCCGACAAAGAAGGTCTCTCCCCCTGTCCGGCCAGGCAGAGGCGCCTTGAAGTTAAGCGGTCCATTGGTGACCCGTACCGGGTCCGCGTCTGCCGAGGCATCGGCTTTCCAAAGATCTGTGTGTCCCTCCCGAGTCGCCTCGAAGACAAAGCTCTTTCCGTCCGCCGTCCATGCTCCACAACACTCCGACCCGGCATTACTCCACGGTTTCAGGATTTGGTGCGCCACGCTTTGACCTTTGGCAAGCTCCCAAAGCGAAGAAGTATGATTCACCGTGTCGAGAATCGTGAAGCGAAGCAGCTTCCCATCGGGAGACCAGCGCGGCCAAAACGCTCGGCCTGGAACACTGGCCAGTTCTGTCGATCGCCCGTACTCCAAAGACACCACGGAAAGCTGATTCCCTGACGCATAAAGGATGTTTCTTCCATCTGGCATCCATGTCGCGGACTGCGCCATCACGTCCGAGACCCGGAAAGCAGAGCCCCCATCGATTGGAACAATCCAAAGTGGCTGTTGCGACGCCGCAGCTAAATTGCTGCGTAACAGCAGCTGCGCGCCATCCGGAGAGATGTCTTCGATCTCCGGAACGCCGATCTGGCTGGGAATTGGGAGCGTTTGGCTCGCTCCGGTTGAGAGCGAAATCTGGGACAGCACGATCTGCCCATCCTCACTGGAAGGGGTAAACAGATGAGCTCCGTCCGTCGCGAGCGCGGACAACGTGCCCAAGAGGAGAACCTTGGGCGAGTAGATCGTCCCATCCTGGGTAATCTGCGAGATGCGAGGCAGCGCGTGAGGATCGCGGCGCGCCTTCCAGAACCGAAGTACCAGCCCGGTAAGCACGCAGCCCAGCAGAAAGAACAACGCGGCCTCTCTATAGCCGAACCGCTTTGCCTGCAAAACGATCGGCGCTGGGTTCGCCTGGAGAGGCACGGCCGAAACGACAGGCTCAAGCACCGCGGGAAGCATTGCGGGAGGGATTCTTACCATCTCCTCGAGCGGCTGCGGTCTGCTCGTCGTGAAGCCAACCGGGGCGATAAAGCGGAATCCCCGGCGCGAGAGAGTTTCGATGAAACGTGGATTGTCGGCGCTGTCTCCCAGGGCTTCGCGCAGCTTCTTAATGGCATTCGAGAGCGCATGTTCAAAATCAACAATGACGTCCGGCCCCCAAACCGCGCCCTGGAGCTCTTCCCGAGTAACCACCTCGCCCGCATTTTGCAGCAGTATCTTTAGGACTTTAAACGGCAGCCCCTGCACCTTGACGCGATAGCCGGCTTTCCAGAGCTCCCCCGTCCTAAGGTCAGCTTCGAACAGCCCAAACGTCACGCGAGACTCGGCCTTGTTCTCCAGCGTTTGCATCTGCAAGCCAGCATACATCTCGGAGACGTGCCTCTGCTATACCTCTATCGACGGGTGGCGGGCACGTAGGGAGGCGGGCAGCGACTTGATCTCACCCATGAATGTGTCACGCAAGAGCGTGTGGAAAATTCTCCTGAGGCATTTCGAACGTCTTCAACCAGGAGATAACTTCCTGTATCTGTTGAAAATGAAGCTACTTAGCTGGTTATAGAAACAATTGGAAAAGATCACAAATTGATCCTTGTCCCTACCTGGCAGAAGATTCGATGTTCCCTCCATACAAGACACTCATGAGGGACAGCAGCGTGCCGTCACCCCTGAGGAACCTTCCTTGCATGCCTCCTACCCCTCACTTTCAAGCACTCTGGACGAAGCAGTAGTCGAGAGTGTAAACATCAATCTCTGAAGTTCCACCTCTATCAATTTGTGCAAAGGATGCCCGCCGTGATCGTCGTCAGGAAAAAAGAGCTCTATCTCAGAGCCTACGTTCCACATGCCTTCTTTGGTCTTATCGCCTGTACCTCGCTGTTGAGCACGTCGGCTTCGGCCCAGGGGGGAATCCAACAATTCGTGGGCCACGTTGCGGACACATCGGGCGCGGCGATCCCGGGAGCGAGCGTAACCATCCATAACGAGGCGACGGGGGTGGACATTTCCGCCACGACAACCGGCGTCGGAGACTATACGGCGCCCTACCTGAAGCCCGGAACCTATACGATCTCGGTAAAACTCGCCGGCTTCAAGGAAGTCAGCAAGACCAACATCCACTTGGATGTTGACCAGACATCGAAGATGGACTTCACGCTGCCGCCCGGCGAAGTCAATGAAGTAGTGTCCGTTAATGCGGACGCTGTGCAGATCGAGCTCTCGAAGGCCGACCGTGGAGAGGTAATCGACAATGAGCGCATCGAGGAGGAGCCCAGCAACGGCCGCCAGGTGCTGGACCTCTTCGCACTCAGCCCGGGCGCGATCCAGAGCAGCAGTCCCCAGTTCACCCGGCAGCAGGATAACGTCAGTCAGAATCTGCAAGCGAACGGCATCAGCATCAATGCTGTAGCCGAAAATATCGACGGAGCCACGAACGACAACGCGGGCAACTACATGGGTTATAACCCGCCTCTCGATTCGGTCGGTTCCTTCAAGGTAGTGCTCAATGCCTACGACGCCTCCTATGGCCGTTCTGCAGGAGCAGCTGTCGATATCTCCCTAAAGTCAGGCACAAACGGCATTCATGGCGATTTATATGAGTTTGCGAGGCGCGGCTGGCTCGATTCGGACAACTGGATTTACGACTACTCGACTTCTCTTTACAACCAGAATCCGGTCGGCATAGCCCCTCCTCTGGTGAATCACAAACGTGACCAGTTCGGCGCCGAGGTCGACGGCCCGGTCGTGATTCCTCATCTTTACAATGGCAAGGACAAGACCTTTTTCCTCGCACAATGGGAGCAATCGTACGAGTCTTCGCCAAGTTCGACTCCTACAATCAACTCCGTACCAAATCCAGCCTGGCTTACCGGGAACTTCGCTGGGGCTCAGTACTTCAACACGGTCACGCAGAAACCCGCGCCCCTGACCATCTACGACCCGCTTTCCCCTTTGACGACCTTTACGGATGTCGACGGCAAAACCAAGACGATGCACAGTCCTTTCCCCGGCAACGTCATTCCTCAAACGTGTACGCCCATCCCGCCGGCAACCGCCTGCAGCCATCTTGATCCGGTCGGTGTGGCTCTGGCCCAGTACTACGCGGGCGTTCCAGGCAACACCAACCCGGGAGCGGGCTACGCGCCCTTTCAGAACAATCTGTACTACATCCAGGTACAAACCTTCGTCACCCGCAACGGTACTGTGAAGCTCGACCAGGTCTTCGGCCCACATGACCGGGGCACGCTTCGCTGGGGCGGCTATGAGGCCTACAACATCACCAACCCCAACGGGATCCCCGCAAGCGATCCTGCGAACGAGATCGCCTCTCAGGTGCAGCCGAGTGAACTGCAGTTCGCTCTGGATGAGATCCACACCTTCAACCCCAATCTTCTGCTCGACAACAAGGCAATCGTTTCCACCTACAAGCAGGGGCTGACCTACGGAACGCGAGGCAATTACCTGAGCCAGCTGGGCTTCTCGCAGAACCTGATCAACAATGCCACGATCAAGAACATGATTCCGTACATCACGGCGACCAGCAATCTGGGCGGCAATGGATTCGTGCCGCTCAGCTATAACACGCCCGGACGTCGCAACGTCTCGCATGAGGTCGCGTACGAACCGAGCCTTACCTACATCCGGGGCCGTCACAGTATCCGTGCAGGTCTTGATCTGCGTCTTCTGCAATACACCACCACCGCTCCTAACCTCCCTTCCACAACACCCGTCAACTCGCAAAATTTGGATCTGAACTTCACGCCCACCTTCACCGGGGAGCTTGGACCGGGATACGCGTATGCGCCCGGTCTAACGGCGGGAAACTCCATTGCGAGCCTCCTGATCGGCGACCCAGCCAGCGGAAGCATAGGAACCCCCACCGCCCCGTTTTACTCGCAGCACTACGAGGCCCCTTGGGTGCAGGACGACTGGAAGGTCACGCCGAAACTGACGTTGAACTTCGGCGTCCGCTACGACCTGCTCGGCGCGCGCACGGAACGTCACAATCAGCTCACAAGTGCGTTCAACACGACCGCGCCCAGTAACATCTCCGTTGCAAACCTACCTGCCGGACTGCAACTGCTGGGAGGGCTCACGTTTGCTGGAGTGAATGGAGCTCCCAGGGGCGCGTACTCCATGGGACTCAATCACGTTCAGCCGCGCTTCGGAGCCGCCTATGCCATCAGCAGCAGGACTTCCGTACGTGCCGGCTTTGGCGAGTTCTTCGTCAACGATGAGACTGTCAACACGACCATGGGGTTCAGTTCCAGCACGACCTACAACAGCTCTCTCAACAACGGCATCACTCCCTACGGTCACCTCTCGGATCCATTCCCTTCCTACGTTGCCGCCTCGGGTGCCAGTCTGGGGCTTGCCACGGGCGCGGGAGGGAGCCTGACTTTCGTCAATCCCAACCTGCAGATCCCCTCTGTATGGGTTTCAAGCGTTTCCCTGGAGCAGCAGCTATCCGCACGCGACGTTCTGGATATCAGCTACTCTTCCTCACGCGCGTATAACCTCCCTGGAAGCGACGATATCAATCACGTCTCATCAGCCTTTTATGCTCAGTGCGATGTGGAGCGTGGTGGTAACCGCCAGCTTTGTGACGGCACGACAACGCCTGCACAGGTCGTGAATCCGTTCCAAAACAACGCTGCCTTCAAAGGAACTGCCTATATTACGAATGCAACGATCTCAAGCAGCGCATTCACGCGGCCATTTCCTCAGTTCACCAGCATTACTGAGAACAATCTACCGCTGGTGCACACCTGGTATAACTCCATGCAGATCGCTGCTTCCCACAACGTGGCCCGGAGCTTCACGTTGCATTTTGCCTATACCTGGGCAAAGAACATGCAGGCCGGCAACATCATCGATACGGTCAACCGCGTGTACGGCCGCAGCGTGATGGCCACCGACGTAAAGAATGCCCTTACCTTTTCCGGGGTTTACTACCTTCCAGTGGGCCAGGGAAGAACTTTCCTGGGAAACAGCAATCGCCTGCTCAACGCCGTTATCGGAGGCTTCGAGGTAGCACCGTATTACGTATATACCGGTGGTATTCCCTGGTTTCCATCCTCAACGACCTATCCGAGTGGCACCAACTTCAGAATCCTCAGCCCTATTTATGTAAGTCAGCACGATCTTCCGATCGATGGCACCCATACCTACAAACGCCTGCAGGGAGTAAGCCCATGCGTCGGTTATGAAGACTCCGACACTCCTGGACTTGTCCACCCGGGGCCAACCTATACCGCAAGCGGCTGCACGAATTACGCGATCATCCGGCAGGAGGCGAACCCAAGCACCAGCTTCGCAAACGACTACTCGGTACAGCAGAACATCGTGTACACGGGCGTTCGGCTTCCCGCACAGCACCAATTTGACGCAAGCGTATCAAAGCGTATCGCCTACAACGAGCGGATTAACTTGCAGCTTCGCGCAGACGTGTTCAACATCCTCAACCATCCGAACTGGAGTCAGGTAAATGGGTCTGGGCAAAACCTCTACAGCATAGATCCCACCAGCTCGAATTGGGGAACAATCCAGAAAGGACCACAAGGGCCCACAAACTTCTCACGGGAGCTACAGCTTTCCGGCAAACTAGTTTTCTAACTCACAACAAACTACCTGAACTATCAATCCTTCGAGGCGATACATGCCTCGAAGGATTATTTTTGTAGTCTAGCTTTTACTTAGTAGTCAGAAGGTGCCACACTCAACCTATCCGCAACCACCCCCCCAAGGCGAGGTGATACAACCAGCCCTTGTCTGTCTCGGTGAGCCGATGTAACGACTTACTTGCTAACTTAAAACGTAAACGAAAGTCCAGCCTGAACCATCCGCGGCGCCTGCGCAAAGTACACCGTCTGCCCATCCGCTGAAAGATAGGGCCGATAACCCTGAGCCAGCAGATTGGTCACATCGATCGTCGCATCCAGCCCGCCCGCTCCACGATTCCGCAGCAGTGACTGCCGCGCTCCGCAACTCAAAAATGCATCCTCGCGGAACTCCCCATACGGATTCACCGCAGACACCGTCCCCGCCGTCTGCCAACGGTACGCCGCGTGCATTCGCGTTCCGGTTTCGAGCACCTTGCCCTTCACCGCAACTTCCGCCGCCTGAGCGCCTCGCGGGCGAAGCCCCTCTGGCGCGCGCTGACCGTCCGCAGTCAGAGCGGCCCCTGTACTGTACTCCGCCGCCAGCCACATTCCGCTCGCCACCGGCGTGCTCATCGTCACACGCGCGCCGTTCGACCCGTACCCATTGGCCAAAGTCCGCAGAGCGCCGGAAGCCTGATCCGCCATCCAGCCTTCCGCAACCGCCATGCCAGTTCCTCGTGGACCAGCAACGCCCGACACGGCCACACTCTCAAGCGCATCATGGGAGTACGCAAGCTCAACCGTTCCGCGTCCAACCCGCCGTGCCACGGCGACCTCCTGGTGTCGTCCCGACTCAAGCGCCAGCTTGCCATTCCGAACCAGCGCCACCGGCACATCACTCTGCCCAGGTACCACCTCGTCGAAGCCCTGCACATCCCGTTCACTCGCCATCCGATACCGGAGCGTCCAAACCCCTGTCGGGTGCGCTGTCACCCGCAAAAAAGGATGCGCCACAATCCCGCTTGGCCCGGTATGTATTGCCTCCAGGCTGCCCCCAGCCTCCACCACCAGCGCATCCCCAAGATTCATCCGCCGCGCGCTCGTGATCGCCAGTACCTGCAATCCTCTGGACTCACCCGCGGCCAGCAACTCCGGATGGCTTTCATACCGCACCATCGTCCGCGCCGCGCCGTCCACTCCGGCACTCGTTTCAAAGCCCGCCTCAACTCGCTGCGACAAGCCATACGAGGAAGACGCCAAATCCGCCCACAGCATGCCATCCTCGCGCCCGCCGGCCAGCCCGTGATGGATCGCCAACACGCTACGCGTCCCGCTCTCCCCGAACGCGCCCGCCCGGTCCAAAACCCACTCTTTCGCCTGCGTAGCCGGCCGACTGCCCGAGGCCTCCGCACTCACCTCGATGGCCGTGCCATCTCCGACCACCCGTAAAATCGGCCGGTTCGCGCTCGATCGCAGCGTCCATCGCCAGTCATCCGCGGACTCGTCCGCGCGGCGCCGTGTAGCCGGCAGCCAAGCGCTCGTGTCAAACAGGGCGGCCATGGTCAGGTTCACCACAGCTTTCGCGCCCGAGCGCAGCTGCACATTACCATGTGTCGCCGGAACATACAGGCTCTGGCTCGCCCGCACCAGATACTTGCCCGCGCTCAGATTCCTTATGGCATAGCGCCCGTGCGCATCTGTAAACGCCGTCCCCACGGTAGTCGAGTCGCCCGCCAGCACCTGCACCAGCGCACCCATCTGTACCAAGCCGCTCACATCCCGCACGACGCCCGAGACGACAGCCGGCCCGTTCCCCGCGGCAAACGCGCAGTGCGCCCACAGCGTGCAGGCCAACGCGCCCCAGTTTGCCTTTGTCATCACTTGGTTGGATCGTGGCACAGCGTTCCTCTGTGCGTCGTCGGCTTCCCCTAAGTTCTCGCATCTTCGCAGCTGAAGATCGCCTGCACTCCGCGTCTCCCTACTGCCTGTCTGGTGCAGGCGCAACTTCCCAAAAAGCACCTTTAGCTCGCCCGACCTGACCGCCACCCCGATTACTCCACCGTAAACGGAGCGATCTCGGCAAACTGCTGCTTCTTCACTCCGTCCTTCACCGTTATGCTCACCTGGTACTTACCCGGCTGCAAGCTCGCCAGCGGCAGGCTCTTCTCGAGCGTTACCTGGTCTGCATTCGGGCTCAATTTATTGGTCTGCTCGGACGCGTCCAGGACTGCCTTGTTCGTCGCAAGATCCATAATCTGGTACTCGATCGTCGCGCCATTCTGCTTGTTGTCGCCGATGCCTAGGTTATATACCTGCATCCAGAAGTTCAGGTTCTGATTCTGCTTGAACGCGATCGGAACCTGGATGCCGGTCGAAACCCGCGGCCGCACGTGCGTATTGCCAATCACAAAGTTTCCTGCCCCGATGTCCTTCGACGGCACACGGAACATCTGGTCCGCCAGAATCAGGGACGAGTGCGCCAGTTGATCGTCGTCGTATTTCGGTACGTTCACACTGCGCTGCCAGCGGCCCACGTGATCCGGATTGTTTACATCCTTGATCACCACATCAACCTTGTACAAACCAGGCTTTAGTGGAAGCGCCTTCCAGTACACCGACTGCTTCTGCTGCTCCTGCGCCAGCAACTCGCTTGGAGCCTGTACCGCTACCGTCTCTTCAAACGTCTGCAGTGGACGCCCAGTCAACGAAGACACCCGGCCCAGAATATTGACTGTGCCCATCGAAACGCCGTCTTTGGTGTTGAACGTAATGTCTTTATTGTGAATCTGCAGCGTCAGCGGTACCAACACAGTGTCGTTCGTAACCTTCACGTAGTCGGTGCGCACCTCAAACAGAAAGGGAGGCCCCGTCAGGATCTTTGAGCTCACCATGAAGCTCTCCAGGTCCTTGAACTTGATCACTGGGGGCGCCTGCAACTTGGCAAAGCGGTCCAGCCGGTCGAACTGCTTGGACTGATTTTGCTCCGAGCCTGGCCCCCTGCCCAGCTGCTCGAGGCCGCCGCCCGAAAAGCGGTCCGCCTTGCTTGACTGTCCCTGCTGCTCATACAGCGTCTGGCCCGCACCCGGAACGTTCTTGAGTGCATCTTTCTCTGAGCGGTCGATCGTCATGTGATAGTCGCCACACATGCACGTATCGACAAATTCAATGTCGATATTGTCGCCGATCCCGTCCAGATACCGGTAGTGCCACACCTCAAACGGGAAAGTCGACGTGTTTCCGCCACCCTCTTCGATCGGCCGGTCGTAGTTGCCGCCGCTCGGGTGCGAGTCGATCGAGTCTGGCTTGCCGTAGGCGATATACATGTGGCCACGATCCGTGCGCCAGCCCGCCTTGCCCGCCGCAAAATGCTCATTCGCATAGGCGATGCGCGCGTAGTGCTCTTCCCGGTACTCGTTTTCCGGGCTCTCCGGATTCGGATTCCGTCTGAGCCAGAAGTTCTCAATAAACTGGTCGCGCTCTTCGTCGTTCGACAGGTGCTTGAATGCAGAAAGCTCCTGATCCGTAATGATCCACCGCACATCCTGTTCCACCCAGGTCTTGTACGAGCCCTTCAACTCCTGCTTCAAAGCCTTGTTAGTCGCGATCTTCTCTGAATCCGTTCGCCCGCGCTTGGTCGGATCGGGCTTGTCATCCGTCACCGGGCCCTTCTTCACATCCGGATCCTGCGTCTGCGCCCGTGCCGCCAGCCCGCTCACCCCCAGGGCCAAATACAGCCCCATGGCGCCTGCACGCCACACACCTGGAGCAAACACACCTCGGAGAAAGCGAAACCGCTGGATCGTCATCGATGAAACCCCTGCTCCTGCTGATGGCACTAGTGTAGGCCGAATTCATGCAACATTCAAACGGAATCCGGCATCCCCACATCCTCAAATCCACTCCTTGGTAACGAAGCCGCCACTGCCGCTTGGACGAAACTCCGCGGCGGAAAGCACTCACCTTCACGCAACTTTATACCCTTCCATTGCAGGAACCTTTCCTTTATTCCCCCCGTACTGTCCATCAGAGGTATCTTGAAGGGGAAGCACCACCGCGGAGCCCCCCGGAACGTGAGAACAACCGAAGCATGAAGACCAGAAACATCGTCATCGTCGCCATCGTGCTCTTGGTCGTCGGAGGCGTCGCGGCCTTTGCCGTCTATCGCAAGCAGGCCAACATCACCAAGGTCACCACCGCCGTCATTGCCCGCCAGGACCTCACCTCCGTCGTAAGCGGCACCGGCCAGATCAAGCCCAAGACCTACGTCAACATCGGCGCTACCGCCTTCGGACGCATCACCAACCTCAACGTCAAGGAAGGTGACCACGTCCGCAAAGGCGCCGTCCTCGCCACACTTGAAAACGTCCAGCCCAGCGCCACCGTTGCCGCGCAGACCGCCACCATCGCTTCCTCCAAGACCGACGTCAACTCCTTCCTCGCCGCCGAAACCACCGCCAAAGCCAACATCGCCGCCGCCCAGGCCGACCTCGAGCAGCGCAAGCTTGACTTCACCCGCGCCCAGGAGCTCTACAAAGACCAGCTCATCGCCAAGCAGGATTACGACTCCAAAAAAGCCGCATACGACAGCTCCGTCGCCACGCTCGACCAGCGCCAGGCCGTCTCCGTCCAGGCCCAGGCCCAGACCGCCTCCCAGCGCGCCAAGGTCAACCAGGCCGTCGCCAGCCAGCGCTCCAACTTCGACGCGCTCGACAAAACCGTCAGCCGCGCCCCCTTCGACGGCCTCGTCACCAACGTTCCCGTGCGCGAGGGCGAAACCGTCGTCGTCGGCATCCAGAACGCCGAGGGCTCTACCCTGATGACCCTCGCCGACATGAGCGTCATCACGGCCGAGGTCAAGGTCGACGAGACCGACATCGTCAACGTCAAGATGGGTCAGACCGCCGACATCACCGTCGATGCCCTGCCCGGCCGCATCTTCAAAGGCCACGTCACCGAGGTGGGCGACCAGGCCCTGCTCCGCACCACCGGCGTCGCCACCAGCCAGTCCACCACCGGCACCGAGGAAGCCAAGGACTTCAAAGTCGTCGTCACCATGGATGCCTCGAACGGCGCCATGAACGACGAACTCCGCCCCGGCCTCTCCGCCACTGCCAAAATCACCACCGCCCGTCGCGCCAACATCGTCACCATCCCCATCCAGGCCCTCGTCCAGCGCGATCCCGCACTCGAGGCCCAGCTCGCCCAAAACGGCGGCAAAGCAGCCAGGCTGAACGCGTCCGCCCCCGTCGTCTCAAGCAAAGTCAAAGCCTCGCTCGTGCAAGGCGTCTACATTCTCCAGTCCGACCACGGCAAGGACCGCGCCGCCTTCCTGCCCGTCGCCACCGGCGTCACCGGGGCCACCGACATCGAGGTCACCGGCGGCGTCGACCCCGGCCAGACCATCATCACCGGCCGCTACAAAATCCTGCGCTCCCTCAAGAGCGGAACCGTCGTCAAACCCGACAACGCCGCCGACACCGCACCCGACTCCTCCAAATCCTAAGGGGATCCGCCCATGGCCACCACCGCGCTCGACCCCACCCTCGTCAACGCCGAAGGCCCCCTCGCCGGAGACGTCATCGTCGCCAGCAATCTCTGGAAAACCTACGAGATGGGCGACCAGAAAGTCCACGCCCTGCGCGGCGTCAACCTCCGCATCCGGCACAACGAGTACGTCGCCATCATGGGCCCCTCCGGCTCCGGCAAGTCCACCCTCATGAACCTCATCGGCTGCCTCGACACCCCGAGCGAAGGCCGCTACTGGCTCAACGGCCACGACGTGTCCTCGCTCAACGACGACGAGCTCGCCCGCATCCGCAACAAGGAAATCGGCTTCGTCTTCCAGACCTTTAACCTGCTCGCCCGCGCCACCTCGCTGCACAACGTCGAGCTGCCCCTCATCTACAACGGCACCCCCCATGCCGAGCGCATCCGCCGTGCCACCGAGGTCCTCGAGAGCGTCCACCTCGGCAGCCGCATGATGCACAAGCCCAACGAGCTTTCCGGCGGCCAGCGCCAGCGCGTGGCGATCGCCCGCGCCCTCGTCAACCGGCCCTCCATCATCCTCGCCGACGAGCCCACCGGCAACCTGGACTCCAAAACCGGCGACGAGATCATGGCCCTCTTCGACGAACTCCAGGCCCGCGGCAACACCATCGTCGTCGTCACCCACGAGCCCGACATCGCCGAGTACGCCCACCGCGTCATCACCATCCGCGACGGAGTCATCGCCAGCGACCAGCCCTCCCAGCGCCACTTGGCCAAAACGCAGTAAGGTTTCCACGCAAACTCGCATCGAAATCGTATCCCTGTCGCGATAGGTAGTAGTTCCCGTGCCCAAATCAAGCCCTTTAGGAAAATCTGACTTCGTCAGCATCCTGCGCTATCTTCTTCGCTGGATACCGGTTGCCGTGCTGGCGGGGGTCATGGGTGGCACTGCGTCCGCATTGCTGCTCTGGTCGCTGGTCGTCGCTACCAACTTCCGCGAAACCCACAAGTGGATCATTGCCTTGCTTCCCCTGGCAGGGCTTCTGGTTGGTTTGATGTACCGCACGTTCGGTACCTCGGTCGAAGCGGGCAACAACCTCATCCTGGATGAGATCCATGATCCGAAACGTACGATCCCGGTACGCATGACGCCCTTGATTTTGATCGGCACCTTCATGACTCACCTGTTCGGCGGGTCGGCTGGAAGAGAAGGAACAGCCATACAGACGGGTGCGTCTCTGGCCGATCAGCTGGCCCGGCCGTTCCGCATGAACGCCCTTGAGCGCAGAACTTTACTCATGGCCGGTATCAGCGCAGGCTTCGCTTCGGTCTTCGGAACGCCACTCGCCGGAGCGGTCTTCGGTATGGAGGTCCTGGCTTTCGGCACCATCAGCTATGACGCCATCGCTCCATGCTTCATCGCGGCCTTTATCGGGGATTTCACAACCCATGGCTGGGGAATACAACACACCATGTACCGTGTCGGCGCGGTTCCGGCACTTACCGTCAAAGGCATTCTTCTAGCGTCCATGGCTGGGGCAGTCTTTGGAGTAGTCGGTATGGGATTCGCAAAGTTGACCCACGCCATAGGCCATCTCTTCAAGAAGCATGTCAAGTGGCCTCCGCTGCGCCCATTTACCGGCGGCGTCCTTGTAGCGGTTGCCGTCTTCGCCATCGGAACCACAAAATATATCGGCCTTGGCATACCGACCATTGTCGCGGCATTCCAGGGGCGTCAACCACCCTATGACTTCGCAGCAAAGTTGCTGTTCACCGCCGTCACCCTTGGAGCCGGTTTTAAAGGGGGTGAGGTTACCCCGTTGTTCTTCATCGGGGCGACGCTCGGCAATGCTCTTTCCTACGTTCTGCCACTACCCCCATCCCTCCTGGCCGGAATGGGCTTTGTTGCCGTTTTCGCTGGCGCCGCCAACACACCCCTAGCATCAACCTTCATGGCCGTTGAACTCTTCGGGGCCGAAGCTGGAGCTTATGCCGCCATCGCGTGCGTTGTGAGTTACCTCTTCTCAGGGCACGCTGGGATCTACCACGCGCAGCGAGTTGGAAGCAGCAAGCACCAACACCTTGCCGAAGAGGAGGGCCTCTCCCTGGCAATGGTCGCCAGGCTCCGCGATATTCCTCATCTCGACGCCACCTCGACGCTCGACGAATTTCAGTTCATCGGAGGAACCCTTATGCCGGATCTGGTCGTTCTCAGACTCTACTTCTCAGCCCATGAGGTTCACCGGGCTGATTCCTGGTGGAGGCGCCTTTCTTCCCAAAGCCTTGGAGAATACCTCCTCCGAGAAGCGAAAAAAGCAGGCATTGAGCAAGCCCTCCTGCATAGAGTCATCGGCGGCTATCTCAAGGGTCACGACCTGGCCATGGACACCGGCGAGATTCCTCCTTCCCGTCTCCCGCAATGCTTGGAGTTGGTGGGAGAGGAAGCCGTTCTGAAGAGCTTTCTTGACTTGAACCATGGGCACCTTACGAAGGTGCGCACCGTTTTACTGCGTGGAGAAGAAGCTCGTCATGAAGCTAAATTGGAGACTGAAGAGCTTCAGGAAGCTCTGAAGATAGAAGGCGACCCCATCCTCTAATTGAGGTTGAAATGCACACACCTGAGCGGCAAGAAGAACCCCAGGCCAGAGTGTCCTTCGAACTCGCAGCGACGAATGCCTATTGGAGAGCCGGTGCCTTCGATGTTCCGTTCTACACGATCCTGAGAATTGTCAGAAGAGAACCGGTGTTCCCCTTTTTGGATTCGGACTTTTCTTGACTCTTCTTGCATCCGCGAGCCTGAGAGTTTGGCGCGAGCTAAAGAAGTAGCCGTGGTGCAAAGCTCGCGACCTCAGTCCATCCCAGAAGATGAGTGGAGCTATCTCTTCAACCCAATCTCACCCCGGAGTATCCTCGCTCAGGAGAGACCCATGGCCGCGTCGACCCCGTCCTCATCCCCGCCCGCCCCAGTCTCGCCCGGCTCCCAGCGTACTCAGAGACTTTACGAAGCCCTGCTGCCAAGCCACCAGGTCAACTAAATTCCATCTAACTCCCATAGAGCAGCGGCCCCGGAGAATGCGGCTTCCTTCAAGTCGCTGTATCCGAGCCGCCCCACCCAGACCTACGCCAATGTCTGTGCTCAACAATGGGCGGTCCGCATACAGCACGAAGACTTGCCGTTACTCATGCAGCCTCATCGGACCCCAGCGAGAAGTCGAGAGCACGTCCTTGTTCGATGTACTACACAGCCTTGATCTAACGCCGGTAGTGGAGCGAAGACAGGATGTTGTCCCACTCTGAGAGGACCTTGCGAGGATCGACACTGATTTTGTCTGGCGAAACGAGCTCCAGTTCGGTCTGAGGAGCGGAGGCATCGTTCGGGGTTCCTGGTGTGCCCCACTCCGCGCGTAAGGCGGTACCCCGGGGAGTGTCGGTGGCGAAGACAAGCACACCCTCCTCACCGGCGAGTGTGCCTACGGTGCGTCGCCGGGCCCGTGCCACACTGACCTGCGAGGCGGAGCCGCGAGCTTCGGCCCGTGCCAGTTCATTCGTGCCAATACGTCGATGCTCCCCTGGCTGGCCAGCAGGTCGGAATCTAGTGTGAGCGTGGCCAGGCCCTTTTGTTGTGCGTGGTCGGCGGGCAGGGGAAAACGTATGACTGCTTCTACTGACTCTCCCCCTTGGCTTGGGTAATGGGCCGTTACTGGACCCAAAGCGTAATCGTCGCGGCCGCGTGCCGGGTCAAGCGACATACTCGCAAACACCGCTGGCATACCCTGTTCCGCTTGATTGAAATACTTCTCCTGCAGCTCCATCCGGCCTTTCACCAGGTAGTCACCGACCATCTGCCATCGTTCGATCACCAGCAGGACTTTCGGATTCGGGCTTTGCTCATAGAACACCTGGCCCGCACTACCGCTGGCTGGATAGATCTTTCGGATACGCGTTTGTCCGGGACCTGGGTCGTTACCCTGTCCGGAGCCGATCTGCTTCAGTCGTTCGGCCCACACCTTCGCGAAAGCCTGCCCCGCAGGCAGCTGCTCGACGTGCAGCTTCGCATCGTCGAGCTCTCCGATCATGGAGACTGTCGCATCCTCTGGCACCTGGATTTCGGCTCGTCCCAGGGAAATGATCTTCATACGCGCCATCGGCGTGGAAGGTGTATTCACACCGTCCACGCTCACGCTATGGCAACCGGCGGTGAGCGGCAGCGCGACGCCCAGCGCGAACAGCAGTAAACGTTTCGGATTTGTACGGTTTGTCATGGATTCACAAGGCTCACGCCAGGTAGAAGCTTGAAGCTCAACGATACTGTTTCTGGCTGCAGGTCAAAGCCGCATGCGCTGTTGATGTTGCGGCATGAGTAACTTCAAGCGAGTCAAGGAGAAGCAATGCCGGCAAACTGGACGGACAGCAGCTTACAATCGAGCACTCAGCGCATGGGGTGCTCACGGCCTCGCACACGAGTTCTAGTCCTTGGGTCACCCCTGCCTTGCTGCTGGTCTTTGCGCTTGGAGCATTGTCCTCAAATTAGACAACGAAGGCATCCACTGACTCCTGAGCAACGCCACCTGCAGTGTGGTCGACAATGCCGGCACTCTGATTGCAGGGGATGAGCTGAGTAATGCAGACGGGTGTCAGGTTAGACGCTTACTTAAAAGCATCCTCTCGATTTAATAGCACTGCCAGGCGAGCGATGGCTGCATCACGAACAGGCCCAAGCCTCGGGACGGCACCATTCCGGCCCCCTAATCCGAAATGGAGGCCAGAGATTCTCAAGTGACCACTGGCACGCGCTTCGGCAACCCAAGGGACGGAACCGTCTTTGCTGATCCATTGGGCTACGATCTCGTAGTTGACTGAAGCGGGTGACTCGGCACCAAACAGCAGCATACCGTTGGAATACGGGTGTGCTCCGCCGGATGCATTCACCACCAGCACGGCGTCGAACGGCATGCCTGCCATGCCCGCGCTTAGTACTGGTACGGCAGGGTACGTTCTCCGCGCCCAATCTTCCTCTGCTATCCAGCCTCAAATTTGTCTGCCTTAACGCAGTTCCGGGTCGTGACAATTCCCAGAGCATTCCCCTCCTTGTCCTGATCCGGCACCGCCGACCAGTTCGGGCAATAGCCGCCGACCGCCATGAGGCATTGATCGGCCAGGCGCTGATCGATTTGAGCGAGGATCCTTTCCGTGCCGGCGCGAAACAGCGACCTGAGTTACCCGAAAAGCTTTACGTCTACCATCTCGCCAGCAGCCGCGACCGTGTTGCCGCCGGCAGCCGGGTCAAAGCGCCCCGCCACTTCCTGCTTTATCGCATCGTTTCCGTCAGCGTGGAGGTACTGCGCATCCTGCATAACAGCCGCGACTTGGCGCAGCATCTGCCGTTAGAGATATCAGAGCAATGTATCGCGCTGGCGCGGGAGATGTTACTGGCGGCCGGGCATTTAGCATTCGGGTCGCTTTGTCGCTCAACTTCGACCTGGGATCTCACGCGGTGGGGACAAGTCTCCGTATTAGTGAACACGGCTTCGTGATCCCGATCCATCCCTACTGCCCCGGTCAGAGTTCGAGCTTACTGGCCGGCGCATCTCGAAAGATCTGGGCATCCCGGACGTATCGCGACACGGTAGTGATGGAGCGGTGCCCTGTCTGTCGCATGATGTCGAAGGCGCTGGCTCCGTTGCGTGCGGCTTGCGTCGCAAACCCCGCCCTGAGCGAGTGTCCCGCGAATCGTTTCGGGTCGAATCCCGCCCGGGCCACGGCCCGCTTGAGGATGGCTCCGACCGAATCCCGATGGATCCCCCGCTCCCCCACCGTGCCGTGGCGGTCCACTTTGTGGAACAGCGCCCCCTCGACGATCCCGGCGGCTTCAAGCCATTGGCGCAGGGCGGAACCGGACAGGTCGCGGCATGCGCTCCCTTGGGGATAGCCACCTCCTTCCCTTCCCCGCCTGGTCGGTTTTCGAACGGCGCAGGGTGAGCACCGCTCCTTCGGAAACCCAGGCGAGGTCGTCGACCGTGAAGGCGGCGAGTTCCGAGCGGCGCAGCCCTCCGGTATAGCCAACCAGCAGAAGCGCCCGGTCCCGCTCCCCGGCGAGACAGGAGGGAAGATGGGGCAAGTACCTAATGAGGTCGGCAGTCCGAAGCGGTGTCTTGCCCGGTTGGGCGGTGCCAAGGGTTCGCCTGATCCCCTGGAGGGTCTCGGCGACAATGGCATGTTGGGTAGTGGCTGGATTAGGGTGACCGGCGGTGGCGTGCGCCCTGGCGATCGAGGTCAGCCGGCGGGTCAGGGTGGCGGGTCGGTGGGTCTCGGCGAGCGCGACCAGGTAGAGGGCGACAGTCTTAGGCAGGGCCGGCAAAGATGAGACTTTTCGGCCATCCCAGCAAGCGACGAAGTGCTGCCAGTACGAACGGTAGGCCTTGAGAGTCGAAGGGGCTTCCGACGCCCGGAGGAAGGCGCGAGCCTGGGCGTGCAGCCGCTCTTCGCCGAGCACCGCCTTCGGCAAGCCCAGCTCCTGATTCTCGACCGCCGCCTCCACGCTTCCCTGCCCCTCTTCGGTCATGTATATCTCTCCCGCAAGCGACTTGGGTTCGGTTTTGACTCTAAACCTTGGCTTTTGCTCATTCTACCCTTCTGGAATCTGAGGACCTCTACTTATCGGGTGCTATTGACAATCGTTCACCCACGGCCAAACAGGATGGCGATGAGGCCAGGGCAACTCTAAACAAGTTGGAGATACCTACCTTTGCAGGAAGCATTCACCGATAAAAAGCTTTCCAAAGCCGCGCAAAGGCGTTCCTGCTAACGAAGTTGATGATCCAAGAGCTTGGTCAGCTTGAATCATTACGGACAGATTGAGGAGCAGATATTGGCTCGCACAAGTAAATTCACATCCGCAAGGAATGCTGCAAAAGACCGTAGCACGTCGATCGAACCAGTGGAACCATAACCAACGGGGCAACCCACTCACAACCACAACGAATCAGGACACCCAAAGCCTCGTAAGTAGGGGTTGACCAAACAGCAAACGCAGCAGCCTGGAGAGTGTTCAGGTACGATTTACAAACAAGCTGACACGCACTACGCTATGAAGATTGCACTGCTAACCAGTTCAAGGAAGGGTGCCGCCAAGAAAGATTTTAGCGACCTAGTTCAAGAATTGGTGCTGATTGGCTGAAAGTGCAGCACTAAAAGCGGCCAACTATTACATACGCATTAGGAACACATTTCCTCACGTTGGTCTAGCTGCGTACGCAAATTTAGAACTTCTGGCAGTGAGTCGTCTGCCCAGCTAGACCTGTATGCAGCCTTTACTGATTATCGTCATGCTGCGTCAGTCAGACTAGGAAGGAACGTATGACTGGAAAGAGGAGCACGTGTGGTCGTCCGGGAGTCCCACTATATAGATTCTGAAACCGGAGCCAAGAGCCTCACCTCGCCTGACGGTAGGGGTTAACCTGATTCAGTGGTTCGGCAGAAGATTCACACCGTCTGCCCGAGGAACTTATTCCAGAGGAGTTGAAGTCATCACAGCATCTGAAAGTGGAAACGATGCCAGCCGAGGTGATCATATCGCCAAAGCCCAGCGTGATACTCACGCTGAGAATGCGAGTGAAAAGGAAAAGGAGCCTTAAGCGGCTGACGTCAGGATCGCGCTGGAGGCGGACAATACGGACGTGACGCAACTTGCATAAGCTCCCATCCTTTGCGGCCTGCCGTACAGACTTACGGCAGAACCGTAGATCTCACGAAAAGCTCGCCTTGGAGGCGAGAGTGCCGTTATCACTACCTACACAGCTTTTGATCAATAAAGACATGCTCTTCGGTTCTGACGTACACTCCTGCACTACCTCCTCGACAAGGCCGTGAAGACGGGAATCGCTATGTTAGCTGACACACCGCGAAAGAGTTCATGCAGCAGACGGGAATGAAGGGAGTTGAACGAAACGAAACATCAAACATCTCTGCAATCAGCCGTTCGAGAGTTCCGTCTTGTCTGGATTTGAATGCTGAAAAAGTGCGACAGTCCACTCTCCCGCTCTCTGCGACCGTCAAGTACGGGGTAGAGATCTGCACGGAGTTGTACAACGACCTCATAAAGCATTCCCTTCCAGTGCCCACTGAGTTGCTGATTCAGACTCGGGGAATGCTCACTTGCAGACACCTACATTGTTCTGTTTGGCGTTGTTACGCAACTAATTTCTCCTTCACCTATCCTGGCTTCGGCGAGGGAACAAAATGGGCACTCCACGCGGGCGGAGTACCACGTTTGAGCAATGGACTCGTTGCTTAGCGTTGCTAAGGTGTCAGTATTAGCTGTTGTGCTTTGCTACCGAAGAGTCTCGAACAATGACTCAAGATCACACATTATGACTCGACACCGTAGCGTTCTGCCATGTCTTATGCTGCTCCTACTGCTCCTGTCAACCGCCATGCGATCCGTGGCGCAGAACTGTACTGTTTCGGCGACCAATGTGGACTTTGGCAATTACACAGGAACAACGATCGCGCAAGGGGGTTCTCCGCTGAGCGTGACTTGCCCGAGCGGCAATGCATATTCCATCCAGTTGAACGCAGGACAAGGAAGCGGAGCCTCCGAAACTGTTCGCAAGATGACCAATGGCAGTTACACGCTCAACTACGGTCTCTACCAAAATTCGGCGCACACGACCAATTGGGGCAACTCATCGGGCACCGGCTATGTGCAATCCACGGGAACAGGATCGGCGCAGATCTTCTATGTCTACCCACAGCTAACCTCTGGACAACAGGTTCCGCCGGGCACCTACACGGACACGATCAGCGTGTCGACTACGTACAACGGGATGGCTACCTTCACCGTAACAGCCACAGTTGTGGCCAACTGCTCGCTCTCTGTCGGCGCACTTGCCTTTGGGAACTACATTCCGACGGCACAACCGACCGCTACCGCCCCCATTTCGGTCACCTGCACTAACACAACAGCGTATAACATTGGCCTGGATGGTGGGACGGGCAGCGAATCGAGCGGATACACACGCTACATGACAGGTCCGGGAGGGGCAGAGATACCGTACCACTTCTTCTCAAACCCCGGACACACGACGGAGTGGGGCAATACCGTGGGGACTGACACTGTGGCTGGCACCGGAACCGGCTCCGCGCAGACGATCACGGTCTATGGGGTAATGTACACAAGTCATTACGTCACGCCGGGGTCGTACACGGACACTGTGACCGCAACGGTTACATACTAAGTCTGGACTGCCTGCATGAGTGCATGCCTCACACTGGTTAGGGTGGCGGCGATGTGGGCGAGGTAGAGGCTTCCCGCGTCGAGGATGGCGCGGCAGGAAGGTCGGAAGTCTCATCAGCCAGATCTGTGGCATCGTGTCGCGAAGTCCTGCAACGCAAAGGGCCTAGCGTCGGGATTATTCCCTTGACCGGCAGGTAGGAAAAAACAACGGAGCATTTCCTGCCGTTGGGAAGTTCGGCATCCACCTGGTTCAGCGTGGACAGATCCTGCACGTATGCCTCGCCGTCGTAGCCCACAGGAAATGCGGTTTGAGTGGCATGAAGCACCGCTTTACTACCAACGGAGAGCGGTAGGCCCGCGTCGTCCACGAGGCGCAGCAGGGCTGCATGGCTCATCCTGATCGGAAATCGAACGACGATACCGGAGCGATCCTGTGGCTTCACGTTGCGGATTTCGCTGTCCAATGTGCTGTCCACGGGCACATCGTTCGCGTTGATGGCGAGATGGTTGAGTTCAAAGGCGCGCAGGTCGGGCACCAGCAGCCGGCCCTTCGCGCTGGTGATACCGACGTCGCGGTTTTCCTCGAGCACGCGCACATTGCCCAGTCCGTTGGTGTCCACCACGGCGAAGCTGTCATAGATTGCGTTTGACACGAACACGGCCCGATCCATCCACGAGAGAGCTCCCTGAGATTCCGCGCGCAGCGTGGTTCCTCCTCCCTCCTGATCGATGCCGCCAGTAAAGAGGCCACGCGGCGACTTATGCTGGACCTGCGCGAAGGCATGGGCTACATCGCCGTCCGAGACATACGCGTCATAGCCCCAGTCCCCGACCTCGGCTGCAGATTTCTGGATGCGCGCCTCTCCGTATAGATCGCCGGATCCTGCGCTAAGCTCAACAGATCGCCTGCGACCGAGCGGGACGACAACGCCGGCGCGAAGGCCGTTGCTGCCGGCATTGACGAGATCTTTGAATTCATTGACGTAGATCGACAGACGACGGAATTGGTGCGAGTAGCTGGCCGAGAACACCTGGCCGTGTTGTCCCAGCCAGGCTTGCTGAATCAAAGGGTGCAGCGACGGATCTTGTCGGGTCTCCGCATAGGAGACACCGAGCGAGCCCAGTCGTCTAAGCTCAAGGCCGCCGGTGACGCTTAGCAGGCGGCGCTGGATTGTGTCTCCGTTGAAGGAAGCCACATCCTCAAAGCCGCGGCTTGCCAGGATCTCGGAGAAGCCGAAGCTCAGAACCCTGCCCAGGCGCTGTGCACCGAACGAAGCCCGCGAACCGCCACCGCTTGACCCGGCGCTGGCCGAGACGGAGGCATTGAGGACTCCCAGCGAGCCCACGCCAAGGACCACGCCCTCACCAGCGACAACCGTGCCGGAGGTTCCCTCTACGCTGGTCTCGAATGTAACGTTCCGGGTTAGACCGGAGCTATAGTCGCCCATCGCGGTCATCCTGCCATAGTTGTTGCTGACCTGGCCCCACTCCCGCCGCACTAGCCCGGCCTGCGCGGAAAAGGTATGCAGGCCCGGCGCCAGCAAGGAGGCACTCGCGTAGAACGCGCGGGTAACGCTGACCTGCTGGCCCAGAGCGTTGGTCACCATGATCGAGACCGTACTGGCACCGTTGACAACCGGCAGTTGAGGAATTTCAAAAGGACCTGCGTCAACCTGGTTCGACAGGACGAGGTTGCCGTTGGTCAGCACGTCCACCGTGGACGGCACCGAGGCCGTGCCGCCAAAACTCGGAAGCGGAAAGGTGACCAGGTCGGGGCGGAGACTGAAGTCGGAGCGGAACTGTATGCCGGTGAGCCGAACCGGACGCGTCCAGCTTAGTCCTCCCGTGATGACGTCGCCCAGGCTGTAGCGCTGCAGTCTGCCAACATCGGAAAAGGTGTAAAGCGTGTCGAGTCTTACTGTTCTGTTGAGAGGAACTGCCTGATTCGTCGAGGCGATCCCGGCTCCGGCGTAAGCCAGCATGCCGGAGCTGACGACCCCTGCCGGCGAAAACACGCGTAAGTCGAGCGAAGTGCTCGAGCCTGCCTGCCGGCCACTCATCGTTGCGGCGGTGTCGTAGTTTAGCGTGGCGCCGATGCCGCTCTCGGTCTCCGGCGTAGCATCCGCTTGTGCCCTCGCGCGGTCGCCTCCTTCGAGAATGTTGGGCAGCAGACTATCGTCCGTCGCGATGATGTAGATCGTTTGGCTGGGTTGATCGATTCGCCAACGCAGCCCCGGCAGATCGGAAAGCGCGATCAGGCCGTTGGGCTTGGCGCTCTGTCCGTTGGAGCTCCGGGGCACGAGACCTTGTGGGCTCCGAATGCCGAGTTCATGAAGCTCGTCTGGCGTAGCGAGCAGCACGCCGTCCCGCAACGTAAACTCCCCGATCTTGCTGATTGAATGTCCATTGATCTGCACGTCCAGCAGGAGCGTCGGTGTTGCCGCCCAGGCAACGGACGACAACAAAACCAAGGCCGACGCAGCAGGTTTGCCCAAGCAAAGCAGTGACCCTCTCGTCCGCACACCGTTACGGATTGTCGGCACCGCGGACCTGCTGCTGAATGACACCGTTAAGCGCCTTTGCGGTCACTCGCATGTTGTCTCGCACGGGCTGGAAAGAGTCCGTCGGCTTGATCTGCCAACGGCGTGTGGCGCCGGCGAGGACGTACTGCGAACCGCTGAACCCCGTCTCAATTTTCCCCCCGGCGGCTGTGTTTACCTCGAGGTTGGAGAGTGCCTCGTGTACCACTCCGTCGTTTGCCGCCAGGAGAAACATCTGCTGAGCGCTACTTTCGATATGAAACTTTACGTGAGAAACGGCCCGGGTTTTTGGCTGCGCAAAAATCGGGATAGAGATACGGAGCACGACATGCACGATCCCCTGCTCGGCGGGCGGTGGGATTTGATCGAGAAGTATGCGGTAGGTGTCTTCCCGCGCTTCCGGCGTCCGGCGTAGAACCAAGCGAATGATCTGCGTCCCGCCGGGTGCAATCGTCGCGATAGGTGGGCTTACGACTACATCGTCCGTGGCAGTGAGCTGATCGTCGCCGTTCGGCTGCGCCCAAGCATAGGCGCGAATCTGAATCGAGGTTTCGGCCGCCCCTGCGTTGGTCACGCTCAACGTGGCTGCCTTCTGCCCGGGCGGAATTTGAACGTGCACAGGCAACACCGTCAACGCTTGTCCGGCCGCGACACCGCTTGCCAAACCGAAGGCGAGCTTCCACCCCAGCAAGGTGATTAATCTTGTACGAATTGATGTAACAAGAGATGTTGTCTTGCGAGGAGGACTTGGCGACATATTAGTAAGTGATCGTTGCGGTGATTGTGTCCGTATAGGATCCGGGAGCGACCAGCTGGCCCGCCGGAATCTGCCCGTAGATGGTAATGGCTTGAGCCGATCCATTGCCGGTGCCGGCGACAGTATCAGTATTGACCGTCATTCCCCAGTTAGTCGTATGGCTGCTATTGGTGTAGAGGCCGTAGTTCAGAACGACGGAGGGCGTGCCGGAGACGAACATGGCACGCGTGGTGACAGTAGCGCCGTTCGCCGTACCGGCGTTCAGCCCCACGTTGTAGGGTGTGGTGTTGCTGCACGTGGCGGATACGGTCGCGGTACCGGAGAGAAGCGCGCTGTTATACGTGCCGAAGGACATGGACGTCGTGGATACTGTACAGCTGGAAACTACGGTTGCGCTGACCGCCATGGTGGAAGTAGCCGTTGAGGCCACGGCCACGGTGGGTGCCAGCAGGCACAGCGCAACCACAAGAGAGATGCTTGCTGCGATTCGAACACGTACCCGCGAAAGTAAGGCAAGCCTATTGGATTCGTTCCGATCCTGTTCAGACAGAGTGATAGAGAGAGTTGAAATGTAACGTCTGAGCTTCATTGTTCCGATACCTGCCTTATTGATTCAGCCTTCCTTCACAAGGCTGTTTCTTTTCTTATCGTCACTTGTCGAATAAACTTTAGAGGTTTCATCAAGATATTTCTTGGCCTTTCTTGAAGTCACCAACTGCAAAACTCACACTTGAATGTTCTTTGAGAATCTTGCCAAGCTCCATCCCATCTTCGTGGGAGAACCAGAACTTAGGTGCGACAACATCGCCGCGATACACTACCGGTACAAAGCCTTGTTGAAGGTCGAATTACGTCTTGTGCCGTCCGTCATTAAGATGAATCGTCTATCTTGATGTACTCGTACTCGATGAGGAACGGCGCCACATCGACCCGGACAGCTTTCCCTACCATTTCGGACGGCTGATGGCCCTGTCGGCCCCCGTTTATGCAATAGAGCCGTGCGTTTGCAATAGCATGACAATTGTTTCTTTGCGCTTCCGTGCAAGGAAAGATTTTTGCATCTAGGTGATATAGGTAAGACCGATAAAGAGTCAACACGCACCAACGTTCAAGCTCAAAGATCGGCGATGTTCGATGCCTAAGGAGAGACAGATGCGAAATGCGAATGCGGGATCAACGCCTGAACACGTTGTGATTCTAGGTGGCGGCTTTGGTGGCCGGTATGTTGCTAAAGCTCTTGCCTATCGGCTGGCGCCTCGGCATCGCATCACGCTGGTGGACCGTGTAGACCACATGCTTTATACGCCTATGCTCACCGAAGTCGCCGGCGGAACTGTTAGACCGGTTGATATTGCCGTCCCCTCCGCCAATCTGCCCAAACGAGTTCAGTTTTTGAAAGCAGATGTTTCGGCGGTCGACGCCAGCGCCAAGCTGGTCACATTGGTGGACGGGCGCATGTTACAAGCCACCCAGCTCGTGTTCGCACTCGGGTCCTCTACGAACTACCATGACATCCCTGGGGCACGGGAGAACAGTCTTAGTTTCAAAACTCTGGCTGATGCAGAAGCGGTCCTGAAACGACTGGATGAGATGATCGCTTGCGCGGCAGCTTGCCCGGATGCGCAGGAACGCCGAAGCATTTTGACCATTACGGTAGCCGGAGGAGGCTACACTGGCGTCGAAACCATGGCTGCGGTCAGCGGACATCTTCGTGAAAAAGCGAGCGCTGCTGGACTATCGGCGGATGAAGTGAAGCTTGTACTAATTGAACCGACGGAGCGGATCATGCACGAGACTGCGGCTTCGCTTGCGGCCTATAGTCAAGCAGAACTGGAGCGAAACGGGATTGAAGTAGTCCTCCATACCGCTGTGAGTGCGATCGACGGAGACACCGTTCATTTATCCAATGCCACCAGCCACAAAACAGGTCTGCTGATTTGGGACACAGGTATCATTCCCAGTCCGCTTCTAGAGTCAGTTCAGGTGCCGAAGGGTAAGCATCACGGAGTGCGTACAGATTCCTGCTTTCAGGTTGAGGGCATGCCGGGTGTTTGGGCGATTGGGGACTGCGCCGAGATCCCACAGGCGGACGGGAAAACCTTTGCTCCGACGGCACAGAACGCTATTCGCGAAGGAACACACTTGGCACAGAACATCAATGCGCTGCTTCGTGGACGGGCTGCCCTTGCCTTCCGTTACACCATGATCGGTCAGCTCGCCTTGGTGGGGCAACGTAAGGGCGTGGCGGAAGTTTTTGGCATCAAGGTACGCGGTCTGGCCGCTTGGGCAATGTGGTGGATCATTTATATTGCGAAACTACCCTACATGACAGGGCGTGTTGGTGTGGTTAGAAGTCTACTTGGAGGCCATGCCGTCGCGACACCGACGCTTACGCAGAAAAAGATGGAGCGGATAGAAGCTTCGGCCTCGAAAGTGATCCCTGCACTGCCCTCCTAGAGACTCCGGGCAGTGCCGTTCGAGAGATCGGCTGAGGTATGCTCCCATCCAGCGAACGCGGAGCTGACTACGGCTGAGCGCAAGTCTCTCGCCGACGCCCTTCCACGCCGGCCGTTAAATCGCAACGTGCTATAAGCGCCGGGAACGGCAACTCGGCCGGCTGCGGGCTCGCACGAAAGTAGTCCGCGATCTTCTGCTTGTGCTTCGCCGGCCTTAACGACCGCACATAGAGTGGCTCCTGGTGAGTGGCTTTACGTTCGGGCACAAACTCAGCCGGCTAAGCTGTCCCACAGCTTAGCCGGGGGGAACGGACAGATTGCCGGGCGTCGATCTCTGCCAGCGCGGCTTCTTCTTTGCGTCGACGGATCGCGGCAGCTTGACGGCGGCACAATTGAACACCTTCCGCCGAGTTCGGATCGAAAGCTCCCCAAACTTCACAGGCGCGTACTGCCGGAGCTTCGGACGCTTAGGTTCAGACATCCAGGACATCTCCCGTCGTCCGATTCAACTCCAGGAACCTAACAGCTTCTATAAAGCACTCTGCCGGGTTCGTACCCCTATCGTACGGTCAGTCCAACCTGATGTTCCGACAACAGCAGCAATAAAAGATGGGGGGAAGTCCCCCTGTCTCCAGAACGCACCGGAGTGAAGCTGCCGGCAAATTCATCCGCTACCTTCACTGCGGCGACACCCCGCAACGCCTGTACGCTGTTCAAGACTCTCCCGTAGAAGGGCGAGTCTCACGTAGCTAGCCGTCAAGAGTGCCTCCGCAACGCAGTGATCGGATCACCAATCGGGAACTTGCGCCTTGACGGTTGAGCAGTGATGCAAACGTCTAGTGGGGAGTAGCACCACCACATCAGAGGGGAGTGCCGGTACAGGCGTGACGAAAGCATCGCAAAGTAGTCCAGGGAGGCATTCTGTGGAGCAACCGTTTCAGTACTTTGTCGGGGTTGATTAGGGAGCACAAACTCACCGCGCGCCCAGCGCATGCTCAAGGCCAACCGGATTCGAAAGCTTTCAACCGACAAGGTGCTCTCTGCATTAAAGACCGCGCCACTCGTCCTAGCTCCAGGCGCAGTCGAAGCAGCCTGTGAGCATGTTCAACTCCTGCTTCCTCATGTGAGCTGCTCGAGGAGCAACTCCGTGAAATCGGCAACCGCATCCAGCGCCTTCTGAACGCCATGACTGAAACGAGCACTGGATCAGACCAGCCACCGTGTGACGCCGGCCTCATGATGTCTATCCCTGGCGTCGGTCCTGCGGTCGCAGTGGCTCTTCTACGGAGGCTTCCAAGCCTATACGAGAACGAAACTACGACGCTCTGCGCTGTTACGCCGGTACGGCCCCGTTGACCAGGCAAAGCGGCAGAGAAAGACCGTCGGCATGCGTCAAGCTCGGAAACCCTCGGTTACGCAACGCAATGTTTCACTGGGCGACAAGCAGCCTCTGGTGTGACAGCAGGAGCCGAAAGCAGTACGACGGATTGCGGGCAGCAGGCCACCATCATGCACGGGCTCTACGCGACTTAGCCGAGAGGCTGCTCGGTATTCTGATCGCTTTGCTGAAATCGCAGAAAGCCTTTGATCGGGCACGACGAGACTACGCTTGTGCCAAACTTCCTCCGGTCGTCGCTCTAACATAACGATGGTTTAAGGGTTACCCCAACAAACGTCGAAATCATACGCTAAGGAAGTTAGGCTCCTCGTTTGAGGCGGGAAGCACCCTTAGGCTTGAAGAGCACACTGACGAGGTATCCAGCAGCCTACCACCTACAAACTGATCAGCATGGCTGCGAGAACGTGCGGCTAAGGGCTTCATCATTGCAATACGTTTGGCAACCCTATTCTTTTGTACAACACCGCCTCAGGAGCATCTCGGTGAGCGCATTGGCGATTCGCCTCAACTCGACCTGCGGGTCCGTTTAATGCCGGACAGCGACGAATCGGGCCTTACTGATTAGAAGTACACTTATTGAAATTTATTCCGACGATCGTACCCGACCAGAAGGGCCCCGCAGACGAACGGCCTGAATGGCTGCCACGATGTTCGGGTAAGCGCCACAGCGGCAGATGTTTCCGCTCATGAGTTCCTTCACGTCGGCGTCGCTCTGGCCGCAGGGTTCGTTCAGCAGGGACACCGCTGACATGATCTGCCCTGAGGTGCAGTAGCCACATTGATAGCTGTCGTGCTCCACGAAAGCGGCCTGCATCGGATGGAGTTTCCAGGCTCTCCCAAGCCCTCGATCGTACTAATCTCGTCTTCTTCATGCATGATGGTTAAGGTCAGGCACGAGTTCACGCGTCTGCCGTTGAAGTGCACGGTGCACGCGCCGCACTGGCCGTGATCGCAGCCCTTTTTGGTGCCCGTCAAGGAGACACGCTCTCGTAGACAATCGAGCAGCGTGGTGCGCGGATCGACGCGGACGGCGTGGTTTTTTTCGTTGATGCGAAGTTGCACGCGAGTCTCACCGGCGACCCCGGCCGTCTGGTCGACAGCAACCATCCCATCGGGAACAGGTTTAGCAGTGGCCCTTTCAACGGCGACAGGAATCGTTGCCGCTGCAACTCCTGCTCCGATCTGACCCAAGAACGACCGCCGGCTGACGTTTCCGTCCTGTAGCTTAACCGGCTGCTTTGCGTCAAGATCCTCCTTCTCCATACCACGCTCCAGTCTCACCTTCGTCAGATTGTTACTTGATGAATGCTTCTCTTAGGGCACAAATGAGCGAACGAAAAGCAGGTCAGAGCAAATTTTCAATGCGGATGGGAAGTTCTCGCACGCGCACACCGGTTGCGTGATAGACGGCGTTCGCGATGGCAGGAGCAACTCCCGCTAGTCCGATCTCGCCAACACCCTTTGCTCCGAGCTCATTCAACTCAAAATCTGGGTAGTCGAGAAAATGGACATCAGTCTCAGGGGCGTCCGCGTTCGTTGGCACGATGTAGTCTGCCAGGTTGCTGTTGATCGGTTCGCCCTTGCGCGAGTCGTAGTTCGTTTCCTCGAAGAGGGCCATGCCGACACCCATCACCACCGCACCTTCAATCTAGTTGCGGGCGGCTTTTGGATTGATGATCGTACCCGCATCGACCACCGTCACGATACGGCTTACGCGCAGACGTGCGATCTCTGGCTGCCAAGTCACCTCAGCAAACTGGGCACCAAAGCAATGCATAGAGAATTTCGGCTTCTCCGCAGAGAAGGTGCTCTCGCTTCGCCCCTGGCCACGAACGCTGCTCTGGTTGGCCTGGGTCAGCACATCACCAAAGAACATGCCACTCTCCGGTGGTTGATCCTTGCGATGAACCCTGCCCCGGGTGAAGACGATATCCGCCGCCTTTATTGTCGCGAAGCGCGCGTCTTCGGTTCGCGGGGCTGTCGCCGTCGGCATACCCGCTGCTTCCGCCATGGCTTTGTAAATCGTGGGAACAAGAGAGGCGGTCACCGCCGAGCCTCCGGAGAGAGGTCCGGGCGGCAGAGACGTATCGCCAAGGACGACCTCGACACGGTCGAGCGGGATGCTGAGCTGTTCGCTCACGATCCGGGCGAGAACGGTATATGTACCCGTCCCGATGTCCTGGGTTCCGCAAGCGACCCGCGCGGTTCCATCCGCACGAAACTCGACACTGGCAGTCGCTCCGAAGCGGGCCGCGATCCAGGAACACGCCGCTACACCCCAGCCGAGCGTCAATCCATCACGCATCATGGAGCCCACTTGCGGCGAGCGTTTGGACCAGCCGAACTTCTCGGCTCCCACCACCATGCACTCGGTGAGGTGACGTGACGAAAAGGGAATATCCAGGCTCTCGTCGATCTTGGGTTCATTCGCCTGGCGAAAGGCAATCGGGTCCATGCGAAGCTTGATGGCCATCTCGTCCATGGCTGACTCAAGCGCAAAGAGACCCGGAACTGCACCGGGGCCGCGCATCCAGGTCGGTGCGCCAACGCTGCGCCTGGTCACACCCGAACTGATGCCAAGATTCGGCGTGCTGTAGAGATAAGGAGTCGCTTCGCCACAGTTTTCTACGAATGTATCAAGCATGGACGTGGTGTTTGAGTAGTCATGCTGTAAAGAACGCAGCTTTCCATCCGGAGTCGCGCCCAGGCGCAATCGCTGTTCCGTCCGTGGCCGGTGACCTGCTGCTTCAAAGGCCTGCTTACGCGTGATGACCAGCTTAACCGGGCGGTTCAGGTCGCGCGCCGCTACTGCGGCGAGACAACAGTGCGTCCATGCGCCGGTCTTTCCGCCAAAGCCCGACCCCAGATACTTCATGATGACCCGCAGATTCTCCTTCTCGACCCCAAGCATCTGCGTCATCACGTTCTGGTGGTTGCATACCCCTTGAACTGTGTCGTACAGTGTCACGCTCTTGCCATTTCAAACGGCTACCGTGGCGTGCAGTTCGATCGCAGCATGAGTTTCGACCGGCGTACCGTAGACGTGGTCGATCTGAGCTGGGGCACTTGCGAGTGCGCTTTGCGGGTCGCCCCGATGTGAACCGGCCTCCAGGCTTGTAGTCGCGAACAGCCTAGGATCCAGGGAAGGAAGCTCACTATGGTAAACCGCTTCAATAGCATCGGCGGCTGCTGTTGCATGCTCCAGCGTATCCGCAATGGCCACCGCAACATACTGTCCGTAGTAGTTGATCTCCTCGTCCCTGAACGGCGGCCGCTGCTCATCCACATATGCCGTGTAGGTGGGATCAGGCGCTGTCTGATAAAGCTTGCCGATGTTTGCATGGTGGTAGACCATGTAAACGCCCGGCATCCCCTCAGCCCTGGCAGTCTTCAGCATCCACGATGCGGCCTTTGGCTATGGTCGCCCCGACCGGAACAGCGTAGAGCATGCCTGGAAAGTTGTGGTCGGAGGTGTAGGTCGCACGTCCGCTCACTTTCAGGGGACCGTCGATCCGTCGCTGCGGCTTGCCGATCACGGAGGTAGGTTGTTCAGCAGTAGACATGCAATCTCTCACGCAGACAGTGAGACCAGGCTAAGTGCGTGCGTGATGCAGCGCTTGGCGAGCTCAATCTTGAAGCCGTTCTGTGTTTGCGCTTTGGCCTGATGGAGAGCGGCTTCCGCAGCGCGCCTGAACGTTTCTCGCGTGGGGACCTCGCCAAGAAGCATCTGCTCGGTCTCTGTCGCTCGCCACGGAATGGTGCCTACACCGCCAAGAGCAATCCGTAGGTACGAGAATTTTCGGTCTCTTACGACTGCGACGATAGCAGCCGAAGCGAGCGCAAACTCGTAGGAAGCACGGTCGCGCAACTTCAAGTAATGCGAGCGACTGCCAGGCGTGGGTGGCGGCAGAGTTACATGCGTGATCAGATCGCCCACTTCGAGCACGGTTTCGCGCTGCGGAGTCGCCCCCGGCTTGAGAAAGAAGTCGCTGATGGGGATCACACGGGTACCAGCCTCTCCCGCAATGTGTATCTTTGCCTCGAGTGCCGCCATTGCAACATTCATGTCGCTTGGGTTGGTTGCGATGCAGTGCTCGCTGGTACCGAGAATGGCGAGCATGCGGTTAGAACCTTGGATGGCGGAGCATCCACTTCCAGGCGCTCGCTTGTTGCAGGCCCACACCGTGTCACGAAAGTGCATGCAGCGTGTCCGCTGCAGCAGGTTACCGCCGGTGCTGGCCACGTTGCGCAGCTGTACAGACGCACCCGCCAGCAAAGCTTCCGAAAGAACCGGGTAATGCTTCTGAATCAAGGGATGATGGGCCAGGTCGGAGTTGCGCACCATGGCACCGATCCGAACGCCACCGTTCGATTCTTGCTCAATCTGACTGAGCGGCAGACGATTGATATCTACCAGGACTGCCGGTGTTTCCACGTTCAGCTTCATGAGGTCGATGAGCGTGGTTCCGCCGGCAATGTAGCGCGTCGTTGCGCCTTGCCGGCTTTTCAGTGAAGTGCCTCCGGCCCTGATGGCGTCTGCGACAGAGCCGGCTTTCGTAAATGTAAATTCCTGCATGCTCCACCTGGTGACAGATTGACTCTGAGGTGCTCTCGAGCAGGCGTCGTGCAGTTTCTGACGAACGTTATTGTCCTGCTGGTGAACGCACATCCAACTGTGGCGAGTGTCTTGTACTTCAAAGGCGTACGTTAGCCAGCGCGGGCGAGCCATTCGCCAGCCAGAACTGCCGTTTGTCTCTTTTTTATTTCCTATGGACGGATGTGCGAGATGATGTAGGCATGGTAGCTATGGGCCGAGACTCGTTCCTCAAAGCAGGAGACCGACTTACACGCGGGAAGAGCAGCACCGACCCGGTGTTGAGCTACTGGGTCATTCTGGTTGGCTGGATCGCCTTGTTGCTAAGTTCTTACGTCCATTACCGGCTGTTAACCGGCATTCACCAGGACGTTCTGACCGGCCTGTTTCCTTTCAGCACCTGCTACTATCCATGGCTATTGCTTACGCCACTAGTGTTTCGCCTGGAGCGTCGCTTTCCCATCGCGCGACCATTCTCGTTGCGAAATCTGATGCTGCTGCTCGGGCTCGGCATACCCATTTGCTATGGTGCTTCTAATACCATGCGGCTTTTTGGTCGTATCGCAGGCCATCGTGAGGCCGCTGTTCCTTTCACCGTGCGCGTTGGGCTTACCGAGATCAATTTGCAGGCCTCCCTTGTTCTGGCTTTGCCAGGAGTCAGCGCTTCGCTACGCTATCTCACGGACACGCGGGACAGTGAGCGGAAGGCCGCTGAGCTGGCCCTTGAAAAGGCGGAACTGGAAGGCGCCTTGCGCGAGGCGGAACTTGAAACTTTACGCATGCGACTCAATCCACACTTCCTGTTCAACTGCCTGCAGAATATTTCTTCTCTGGCGAGCGAAGACTCGAAGGCGGCCAGTACTACGATCGCCCGACTTGGCGATCTGCTTCGGGTTGCTCTAAGCCACGATTACCAATCCCATATCTCTCTTCGACAGGAGATAGAGTTGACGCGTTCCTATCTGGCCATCGAACAGATCCGCTTCGGCGACCGGCTCTCGGTTTTATTTTCTCTCGATCCGCTCGCAGAAGGCGTACCCGTTCCGAGCCTCCTGCTGCAGCCCTTGGTGGAAAATGCCCTCAAGCACGGTTTAGCAGAACGTGGTCAAGGCCTTGTCTCGATCAGCAGCGCGATAGAAGCGGGAATGTTGAATCTGGCCATTCGCGATAACGGAAACGGGGCTGGCGAGGAGAGAAGCGAAGCCGTCGGCTTTGGCGTAGGCCTTACGGCCACGCGAGAAAGGCTGCAGCGCATGTATGGGGAGAAACAGAGCTTGAGTATCCGAACACTTCCTGAGGGTGGAACCGAGATCAGGCTGTCTCTGCCGGCCACGTGCGTTCCCGTTTTCAGCGGTGTACCGAAGCGCGCTACAGACGCGCGAGCTCCTCGGCACCTGCCACACCTTTCCGCATGAGCGAGAAAGCTCTTCGTGTCTGGATTGCGGATGACGAAGCCCTGATACGCAGAAGCATTCTTCGCACACTAGGCGATCAGAGCGATGTTCTTGTTGTGGGCGAGAGTACGTCGGTGAGGGACACCGTTTCTGCGCTTCGTACCCATTCAATCGACCTGCTCCTGCTGGATGTGCAAATGCATGAAGGGTCCGGATTTGATGTGGTGGCTCAGATTGGCCCCGAAACCATGCCCGCGGTCATTTTCATCACTGCCCATGATCAATATGCCATCAGGGCGTTTGAAGTAGCTGCTTGTGACTACCTGCTGAAACCCTTCGACGGCGAACGACTTAGCCGCAGCATTGATCGAGCAAGAGAACTCATCACCGCCAGACGCGGCGGCATCCTGGCACGGCAGCTTGAGATATTGTTAGCTCAGCAAGCCGAGCGTTGGCCCGAACGGTTGGCGGTCCGCTCGGGTGAGCGCATCGATTTGGTTTCTGTGGAGAAGATCGACTCGATCGAATCTGCGAACAATTACGTCGTTCTACATTGCGGTACACGGCAGTACATGATGGCGGAAACGCTCACGGGGCTGACAGCAAAGCTCGACCCAAAGCGCTTCATGCGCGTTCATCGCGGGCGAATCGTCAACACTTCCAAGATCGTTGCAATCCATCCCATGTTCAGCGGCACGTACGAGCTCGAGCTTCGAGGCGGCTTTCGCATCGCAACAGGCCGGCTTCACAAAGCCGAAATCCAAAAGCTTTTTTCCGGCTGACCGGATGCTGGCAGGCACGCGACGCAGGAGAAAGGTAAGTCGGAGGCTTGTAGGTAGTACTGCCGAGTGCTCCCGAATAGCGATCATCCTAAATTCAACCTAGTTGGCGGAACAGGCCGATCCACTCTTCGAGTAAAGGTTGCGAGCCGCATCGGGCGTTAGTCCTGTGAATGTATGGTCCGCCGCGCGACTGCAAGGGTTAGTTTGGGCGAGAAGACAAGTCTGCGCAAATGTATTCGGCCTTTGAGTGGAGATGCTTTCTCCTGGCCATGATGAGATGCGCGCGTGTCTGGCCTTATAAACGCCTCGGTCGTTGAAGACCATTCTCAGGATCAGGCTTTTAGACACGCCGTTGTGACTGTTCTTTCGTCCTTGCTGTTCTATGCAGACCTCGGTGGGGAAAAGTTTATAGATCCGTAGTCGGAGTGAGGGAAAGTGGGAACGCAGAGCGTTTCCAAGCCGAAGGCGTCTTTTCCTCACTTGCTCAGGCTGGCACGGTTGTTGACCTGTACTCGTTGCCGCTCGACAGGACCGCCCAGGCGACACGGGCGAGCTTGTTGGCCATGGCGACTACGACGACGTTCTTATGAGCTCTGGCGTCCAGCTTGTCCAGCCAGGCCCCGATGGGCGCACGGTCTCGCCGGATGCGCAGCACGGCCGCTCGTGCGCCGTGGATCAGGATCTTGCGCAGGAAACGTTACCTCGCTTACTGATGCCGAGCAGCTTGGCCTTGCCTCCGGTCGAGTACTGCCGCG